>NZ_JABWCS010000196.1 GCF_013359945.1 Paenibacillus agri
AACGAATTCACAGTAAACTGGGATATCTGTCTCCAGATCGTTTCGAGTCACTGTACTACAGCAATCTAAAACTAGCGAATTGACCCTATTTACTGTGTCCACTCTATTGACAGAGGTACAATATTGCACTTAATTGTCATTTATTCTTAGCTACAGAATATTTAAGGTACAAAAATGCCGTTAATTCCACTTTGGAAACGAATTCCGGATTTTATTTGTTATTTTAATGTGTTCTATATAAAAGAATATTAAAACCAGTGTTTTCCTTGCGCAGCAGTAGAGCGAAAAGGAAGGATGATTCTGGAAAAACGATAGTGTTCGCCTTAAAAGACCGATTTCAACCTCTAACTCTTTCTACACTTAAAAAATCGGTTTTTAACAGCGATCGCAAGAACCCTCCGAATTCGTAGCGGCTTGTTCTAGGACATCCAGTCGCTAGCAGCTTTATTGATCATAACACTCCCCGAACCCGAAGCGGCCCAGCTAAGCAAACAATACTCCCGCCCCACATGAAACCGATCACAAAAAATTAAAATCAACGCTTGACTGAACCCTGAAATCATGATAAATTATATCTTGTTCACACCTTTTAATGTTCCCTGATAGCTCAGTTGGTAGAGCACTCGACTGTTAATCGAGTTGTCACAGGTTCGAGTCCTGTTCGGGGAGCCATTTTCATGGAGAGATACCCAAGTGGCTATAAGGGGACCCTCTGCTAAGGGGTTAGACTGCGTAAGCGGTGCGAGGGTTCGAATCCCTCTCTCTCCGCCACATATTGTGGTTCACGAAGCGAACATACATAATGAACGTACAGAGGAGTCCTTCAGGACTCTTCTTTTTTGTACTGAAGGTGAAGATTGAGATGAACAATCGGATGCTTGATTGTATGTCTTTGCGGAGGAAGGAAAGGGATGCTTGATTGTATGTCTTTGCGGAGGAAGGAAAGGGATGCTTGATTGTATGTCTTTGCAGAGGAAGGAAAGGGATGCTTGATTGTATGTCTTTGCGGAGGAAGGAAAGGGATGCTTGATTGTATGTCTCTGCGGAGAAAGGAAGAAGATGCTTGATTGTATGTCTTTACAGAGGAAGGGATAGGAGACTTGACTGTATTTTTCCGCCAGGAAAGGCAGCAGGAAAAAGTTCTTTTGGCGTCGCAAAACGTCTCTTATACTTTTTTTGAAAAATATCTTGTCAAAATCGCTAGAGTCTGATATACTCATTTTTGTTGTGAAAAGAACATAACTGAACAGCATGGCCCGTTGGTCAAGGGGTTAAGACACCTCCCTTTCACGGAGGTAACAGGGGTTCGAATCCCCTACGGGTCACCAATATGCGGTAGTGGTGGAATGGCAGACACGCTATCTTGAGGGGGTAGTGGGTGTATACCCGTGGAGGTTCGAGTCCTCTCTACCGCATAGATAAAAGGTAAGAACTTCTTTGCTTTCGCAGAGAGATTCTTACCTTTTTTTGAATTTATACTTGTCCTGAGGTCCCTTTAAACGCACCGGCGTATTGCGGATATAGCTGCCGAACGCACCCTGGGCAGATATCGTGAGTGAATTGTACGTGGAGCTGCAGCTGCAAAAAACGCTCAATGGTCAGCCACTCCTCCTGTTCGTTGCGGATGGACTTGCAGGACGCGCAGATGGGGATGAACTTGAATGCTTGCTTCGTTGTGGAACGGTGTATGGCCAGTGGCTGAATGTGGCGTCCTTCCATAACTGATCCGGCATCCTGATGAGCGATGACCCACATAGGTTTCTCGAGAGAAGGAACTGGCAGAAGGGGGAACGCCTCAAACCGGAATACCCGTCTGCCTTTGGGAATACATAGTATAGTAGAATCGGTACTGACTACAAGGCGTTCTCCGCCCAGCGTAGATTTTAAGACGTTGTGCAAAAGAGTAGGCTCCACGACCCATTCTGGTAGCAGCTCCAAATAATTGCTTCCCACCTTTGCAAGCTGAGAAGGGAGACTGTATTCCTTGCAGCAGGCGTGCCAGCGGCTGTTGAGTGACTGAATGGTGCCATACCGGTCTATAACCAGCGCATTGTGGGGAACGGTATCAATGGATTGTGTAACTAAAGGGGATGGGGGTTGTGACAAAGGTTTTCGCTCCTTGTGATCCCGAATGGGTCCGTTACTAGGACGGCGGCAAGTCTAGCAGCTTCTCAATCTGGCGCCGATACCGCTCGGCCCTGCGTGTTCCGTGGATCAAATTGGATAGGCGGTAGGGAGGGATGTCGTTGATTCGGCAGAAATCCTTCTGGTCAAGTCTGAGTTCCGTCAGACGTTGCTTAATTCTCCAACCATAAGGCGTTATGGGATGCTTGTTGTTCATCTATCTCACCTCTTTATCGATATTCCAGCTGTATGATATAATGGAATAAGACATAATAATAGTTAATTATATACTTTTTTACGTCATTTTCAACAAAAACAACTTAAATAAGTGATTATTTATCAAGGTGGAAGGCGGTCAGCAAATGCAGTCCATATACGAGCGTATTGAGTACTTGATCAAACAAAAAGGGATCACGAAGAAGTCATTTTGCGAGGAGCTGGGGATCAGCACTGGAAATATGGGCGACTGGAAGCGTGGCAAGTCTACCCCTGGCACTCATAAACTTATCGAGATTGGGGCATACTTTCAAGTAAGCCTGGATTGGCTGATTCTTGGCAAAGCTGCACCGGAGATGGTGCGTGAGAGCAGCGAGGATTATTTTTTTGAGCAAATACGGCAATTGAATTGCCACATTGAATTGCTGCCGGATGAGAAAATATTCATCAAGGAATACCTTGCTTTTACCGAATATCGGAGACGCAAAGCAGCAGAAGAAAATTCTTGAGTGAACATCTTTACATTTGAGGATAAAAAGATTATAATATTGAATGTTGACCTCAGAACAATTCATTACGTTGTACACACCGCGCGGTAGTGGTGGAATGGCAGACACGCTATCTTGAGGGGGTAGTGGGTGTATACCCGTGGAGGTTCGAGTCCTCTCTACCGCATATATTGTATGATGAAGAAAGCCTTGCTTAGCAAGGCTTTTTTTTGTTAATATCAGGTAGCATTAATTTGGAGGTGGAAAGTTGTGATCATAAGTACGATTCTGGTGGGTCTGGTTGCGGTTATACATATTTATATTTTATATCTGGAATGCTTCCTGTGGGCTACGCCCAAGGGGATGAAGACTTTCGGACTGACAGAGCAGGATGCTAAGGCTACGAAATCGCTGGCGTTTAACCAGGGCTTCTACAACGGGTTTCTGGCCGCCGGTTTGATCTGGGGGCTGTTGTATCCAGGGGATGAAGTAGGACGTCATATTCAATTGTTCTTCCTGGCCTGTGTGCTAATTGCCGGGATTGTCGGCAGCCTTACTGCCAAGAAAACGATTTTGTATGTGCAGGCATTGCCAGCATTGCTTGGGATCATAGCTGTTCTGTTCCAATGGTAATCCAGACGTAGGGAACGGGCTTCATCTAAAAAAAAGGATACTCCTCCATCGCAGTGTAAAGCTGCAGTGGGGTGAGTATCCTTTTTTGCTATCTGCAAAAAGTATTATTTGAGCAACTGCTTGATTTCTGCTTCGATCTGGTCCGGTGTTGTCTTCGGAGCAAAGCGTTTCAGGACGCGGCCATCCTGGTCAACAAGAAACTTGGTGAAATTCCACTTGATGCTCTTCGAGCCCAGAACTCCCGGTGCTTCTGCGGACAAATATTTGAACAACGGATGCGCTTCATCGCCCTTTACATCCACTTTCTCATACATCGGGAAGGTCACACCATAATTGATTTCACAGAACTCTGCAATTTCATCACTCTCGCCCGGCTCTTGGCCTGCAAACTGGTTGCTTGGGAAACCGAGTATTTCAAATCCATGATCCTTGTATTTTTCATACACTTCCTGGAGACCTTTAAACTGGGGGGTAAATCCGCACTTGCTGGCTGTATTCACGACGAGCAGTACCTTGCCTTTGTACTTGGAGAGGGATTCTTCTTCTCCGCGCAGGGTTTGGGCTTCAAAATCATAAATGCTCATGGATAGCGCCTCCTAATTTTAAACCTATAAATATTTATGTCAATTTAATTGTACACTATTTATATTGAGAGTCAAATGTAGACGGCAAGCGATTTGTGACACATGGTTTCAAATTATGCCCATGGTTTAAAGTTAGGGTGTAAGGTTGCAACAAATACAGCGGTTAAAGGAGAAGATGAGTGATGAAAGCATTGTATACAGCAACAGCAACAGTACATGGCGGCCGGGAAGGCTCGTTCGAATCCTCTGACGGCGCGCTGAAACACAACTTGAGTATGCCAAAAGAATTGGGTGGTCCCGGTGGCTCGGGCACCAATCCGGAGCAATTATTCGCGGCAGGCTACGGCGCCTGTTACGAGAGTGCGTTGGCGAATATCGCCCGCAAGGAAGGCGTCAAGCTTCAAGAGGTGGAAGTGACCTCCAATGTAATGATTGGCAAGGATGATAGTGACGGCGGCTTCAAGCTGGCTGTACGTCTGGATGTGAAGATCCCCGGTATCGATAAGGCTCAGGCGGAGGATCTGGCGAAGAAAGCCCATGACTTCTGTCCGTACTCCAAGGCTACCAGAGGCAATATTGAAGTGGAGCTAAATGTGGTATAAAACATAGAGCAAAGCGTTATGAATATAACCTATGCGCAGTTAAGGCCCGGCTTGCACAGCGGGTCTTTTTTGCTATTTTCTAAGAGGAGGGTGAAGGGCGATTTTTATGGCAATCCTATCTAAATAGGGATTATGGATAGTGAAAGAGATCCAGCGGTGCGTACTTTGGTTGACATCCCCCTTAAAATTCTTTAATATGTCTAAGTATCTGAATATGTCGCGTGTGCAAATAACCAACAAAAATTTAAATAATGGGTGATGAAGATGTCTTACAGACCGAATATTACGAATGTGACCAAGGCCAGCAGCAATGATAAGGAAGGATTGTACGAGTTCATTATCAAGCTTGCTGACGGAACGGAGTGCCGCGCGTTTTATCATCGGTTTCCGGAATGGAAAATGACGAACATCAGCCGCCTGTTGAAAACGCCATGTCCAATTTGTCGCAAAGATTTCATCTGCAAATGTATGGAAGCATTCACCGCTGATTTCGAAGAGCAAATGATTGGCGATAATCAGTGGATTGAGAAGGCTATTGCTGAATAATTGAATGAGCGGAACTTAGATGGCGCGGAAGCTTTTTTTCCGCGTTTTTGTTTGCTTTTAGCAGAATTTATTGGAAAAAATGGGGGAGAGGTGCGTGGATTATGGGTGAGCAAGAGAATTCTGTAGGTCGGCCTGCGACAAAGTTGACTGATGCAAGGCTGCACGATAAATCGGTGGTCCTTATGGATGGTGTATGTCATCTCTGCCAGGGACTGGTCCGCTTTATTATTCCTCGTGATCCGAAATCGAGATTTGTATTCGCTCCCCTGCAAAGTGAAGTCGCTGCTCAGCTGCTCCGTGATGGAGGCCTTGATCCAAAGCAATTGGATACCGTCGTGCTCGTGGAGAACGGGAGGTATTATACAGAGTCAGCTGCAGCGCTGCGGATTGCTCGTGGGCTCCGTTTTCCATGGCCGCTGGCTTACGTGTTCACCCTGGTGCCGGGACCTCTGCGTGATCTCCTTTATCGTTATGTGGCACGCAACCGCTACCGCTGGTTCGGACGTGATGAGCAGTGCCTGCTCCCTACGCCGGAGATTCGAAAGAGATTTCTGTAAGAGCAAAGAGAGTGCGGTTTATGCGCTTGCTAATGCTTTTGAAAAATGTATATTTATTGTATCATTTCATTATATTGATCTGTTATCTATAAATTACAGGGTGGGATGGAGCAATGGCTCGAAAAGCGGGGATTCACATGCTGGTCTTCATGTTGGTTTCTTTATGGATTACGGGTACGGTGTCTGCGGCCCCCAAGCTTCAGGTTGTGGTAAATAATTCAAGCGTGGCGGGAGTTGTAACTGAATCCGGGCATACGATGGTTCCGTTGAAGTCTTTTGAACGCTTTGCCAATCTCTCCATGCAGTGGGTGGCTCAAACGAAGAAAATAACGATTAAACGCGATTCTACGGTTATTCAGCTTACTGTTGGTGATAGAACTGCTTCTATCAACGATAATCCGGTGCAGCTGGAGGTGGCTGCCAGGATTGTGGATGGAAGAGTTACGGTCCCGCTGAGATTTATTGCTGAGGCACTGGGCGCTAGGATCACTGTAGATGCAGTTACCAATACGGTCTGGATTCAAGAGCGGGCCAGCGCGAAGATTTTGAAGAATTATAACAGCAGCGACTTGGCGACTTCACGGATAGCAGCAATGCAAATCCCATTGGATGCGAGCAAGCCTTCCAAACTAATAGATGAGAATAGTGCTGGTGATAGTGAAGTTTTTTCCGAAACCTATTATTTTGCTAAAGGAAAGTCGGATGGCTACTACTTGTTGTACGGGCATTTCGTGACTTATTTCGAGATTAAGGATAATATTCGCCAAGTGGTCTGGGAAGCAAATCTGGACAATGTCCAGGAGGCGACGAACAAGGATATTACATCTGTGTTTGGAAATCCGATCTACAAGGAATATGGCAAGCGGCCTGTACTATCTCAGGAATATGTGTATTTTAACACCAGTATCTGGGGTGGTCTGGTCATCTACGGCATAGCTAATATTGATGGAACCTCCGCTGAATTAGGGCGTCTGACGGACTGGCCGGATACACGCAAGCAGTTCGTTGTAGCCATTCCGGGGGAGAGCAAACGCTGAGAACGGTCAGAGGCTGTATTTATGGTGTGCGAAAAAAAGATTGCTCCCTGTATATATGCTACTATAGATGAAAATTAAAGGATATTAACGGAAGCGCCGTTCATTAACGGTTTTTCACGGTTTTTTGCGGTGCTTTTTTGCTGTCTTTTTTAGAGAAAGGAGAGTGCTGGCCGTGCGAGTAAAAATGCGTTGTGGTGACTATTTTTACCACAAGGAGATCACTTTGTCTTTATTTTTTTGATCTTACATGTTTACTGGAAGCGAATTTGCTCATTTATAGTTTGTAACTTTAACTCTGTCGATTCGACAGCATATTCTTCGCAACACTAAGAAAAAATGACACTGCTTAATGACTCAAATCCGTGAAACGTTCTAACTCCGCGATCAGACTCTCTATTTTTGCTTTGTCTTTTATCTGATAGGACTGCTTTCGCCCATCCTTTGATGCTACAATATATGATTTGAATACATTACCAATGTCTGCATAAAGGTATATTTCACTGATATAGATACCATTTAGTTCGTGTATAAGCGGGATAACAAAGATATTATACTGTACCATACCGCGCTTATTTTTATTCCAGTCAATGATTTGCCGCGATAATGGAACAGTATCTAGATTATCAATTATTTGTGAAAACTCTTCAAAAGATAGTTCATACCTTTTCTCTGTAATGCCGCCAGTGGAATTAGGTTGTGATTTATACACAAAAATATCGTAATCTTGAGAAACGGGCTTTTGAAATTCTATAATATTTGGACGATAATAATAAAAAACTAATGATAGTGAAATTAGAAACAGCCCGGTGGAAATGAATGTTTTTATACGGTAATGCTTTGTTTTTCGTCTATAAAGGGTTGTAGCCAAGATGATCAGGCTAATGATGGACAAAATGATCGCACCAATTACCAGATAAGTAATGAAGTCGTAATCAATTAGCCTTTCAAGTTTCATAATAATCGTCTCCTTATTCAACTATTGTACAATTTACTAGTGACCTCTATTGCAGGTTGTTTCATAAAGCAAGCGCGTATGAGCCAATTACCATGACAAATTATTATCTTGAAATGGGGTACAGGTGGTGTTCCCCTGAGATTATTAAAAATATGCTGAATGCTCGCAATAGAGTTGCTCGAAGCACACCGACAACATATGTCGGATGGATCTGTTCGAGCGCTTCAAGTTGAAGAGTATCTTAATGTATGACTGCCTGTCGAGAGGTTTCCCTACCGTCTTAAAGACAAGGAGACCGTCCCAAAATCCATGTAATGGCTATGTGGACGGTCTTCATTTTTGAGCAGGTTAGATGCGTCTGCTCCAAGCGATGCTTCGACAATGGACTATGTTTAAAAAGGTATTTCTCGTTTTCGTACCGTATCTGTACCGCAGAGTCGAACGAATTTGATTTTATGAGAGAATGCACCTAAAAGGTGCCTCTCTCTTTTGATCTCTTCGTAAATACCACCCTACCCTCCAATTTGAGTCCTTTTATGCTTTTCAACCACAATAGATAGCAAAATAACTAGAATCGCTTAAGTAAGGCGTATTGTGAAGTTGTGTGTAATTATGATATGTCTTATCACGCCTGTTGATTAACCAAAATAAGGTATTGATGAAATGAAAAAAAGATCGCCAGGGTAACAGTAACGTAAATTGGATCATTGATGTTATATATTTCCTGTTACCGACACTGGAGATTCGAAAGAGATTTCTGTAACGGGGTATGTTGTGTAAAAAAAAGGATTGCCGCCTGTTTATATATATGCTACTATAGCTGTAAATTAAAGGATAGTAACGGAAGCACCGTTCATTAACCGTATTTCACGGTTTTTGGCGGTGCTTTTTTGCTGTCTTTTTTTAGAGAAAGGAGAGTGATGGCATGGCGGCAAGGATTGTGCTGGCCGTGCGGGAGAGTCAATACATCGAACCGTTGCTGCACTATCTTCATCATAGCCGGTATAGCGAGCTGCTGCGGATTACGGCGTTCAGCCGGATGGAGGCTTTTGCAGAATTTATACAGGGCGATGAGGTGCCAGACGCTGTTGTCGGGGACGCGGCCTTCATTGAAGCTTGGCTGGTCAGCGGACGAAGCACTGTGCGGTGGGCGGTTCTAAGTGAAGATGGAGGGCCTGGAAGCTATCATGGGACCAGTAATAAGAGTTTAGCCGGCGGGGAAGTCATTGCCAAGTACCAGTCGTTACCTTCCTTACTGGAATCAATACTGCAATTATGTAATGTCAGACGTTCAGACATGTTGTTGTCGGCCAAAGAAGAAACTTTGCTGCTCGGTGTAGTCTCCTGTAGTGGCAGCAGCGGCAAGACGACGATTGCCCTGAATATGGCGAAAGTACTGGGCGAACAGGGGTTGTCGGTCTTTTATCTCAATCTGGAAAGTGTGGATAGCAGCTGTATCATTCTTCGCCCGCCGCAAGGTAATGTTCCTGGGCTGGAAAGGCTACTCTATGATCTACAGGCTGGCCGGAACGATGAAGAGGCTGGAACACCTGAACTGAGACGTTATGTCATTCGGCATGAGGAGCTGCAGAGCGATGCGTTTAGACCCGTGGGCAATCTCAAAGAAATGCTCCAGATGACTTCACAGGATACGCTCGACTTGCTTGAACTACTCACTGCTACTCGCAGCTATGATATTGTCATCATCGATACCGGGAGCATAGAAGAGGAGCGGGCCAAGGCGGTGCTGCAGCGATGCGGTATTCTGCTATGGGTGATGTGCAATGATGATCTGAGCATACATAAGACGGCCAGATGGCTGTCGCATTGCAGTGCACCTCATTCCGGCCTGCCGCCGGGCATTCTTGAGAAGAGCCGATTTGTCATAAACTTTGGGTCAGATGATATAGAAGTAGGGGGCTTGCCTGAAGGGCTGAGCATGGATGCGGTACTTCCATATATTCCGTCTTGGACATTGCGGCACCGTGAGGAACTGTATCTCAATTCTCCCCAATTCCAGCAAGTAATTATGGAACTGTGCCGGGGGATCATAGAGCCTTCTCTGCCGCAGGTTTTTACTGGGAATGCCGGTTATGAATGAGGAAATGTTCAGAGCGCTGCGCGGTGACATCCGGGCCGGACTGGATGTTACTTCATCTGTTGGGAATCGAGAGCTTACAGCCTATATTGAACAGACCATTCTGGAGCGGGAGAGTCTTCGCTACTTAACGGCACAGGAAAAGCATGAACTGGTGAAGCGACTGTTCGACTCCTTCCGCGGGCTGGATGTACTTCAGCCCCTGGTAGATAATCCGGCGATTACAGAAATTATGATCAATAGCCACAATGATATTTTCATTGAAGAAGAGGGAGTCATCCGCCGTCTACCGCTAGCTTTTGAATCCAACAGCAGACTGGAAGATATCATCCAGAGCATCGTCTCCGGCGTGAACCGGGTGGTCAATGATTCTTCTCCTATTGTGGATGCAAGACTCAAGGATGGTTCCCGCGTCAATATTGTTCTGCCACCGGTTGCCTTGAAAGGTCCGGCGATGACCATCCGTAAATTTCCGGAAAAGCCTATGACCATGAACGAACTGGTCCGGCGCGAGGCACTCAGTGAAGAGGCGGCGGAGCTGCTGCAGACTCTGGTTGAGGCCAAATACAATATTTTTATCAGCGGAGGGACGGGTTCGGGTAAAACCACATTCCTGAACGCATTATCTCAATTCATTCCCTCGCAGGAGCGTGTCATTACGATTGAGGATTCAGCGGAACTACAGATTGTCACCGTTCCGAATCTAGTCTCCCTGGAGACGCGAAATGCTAACACGGAAGGCAAGGGAGAGATTACGATCCGCGATCTGATCCGTTCTTCGCTGCGGATGCGGCCAAACCGGATTGTCGTTGGCGAGGTGCGGGGCGCGGAATGCTTGGATATGCTGCAAGCGATGAACACTGGGCATGACGGCAGCTTGTCCACGGGGCATTCAAACAGCGCCCGCGATATGGTTAGCCGTATGGAGACTATGGTGCTAAGCGCGGCGGAACTGCCAGTTACGGTGGTCCGGCAGCAGATCAGTTCAGCGATTGATATCTTCGTGCATCTCTCCCGGTTACGTGACCGTTCCCGCCGGGTGATGGAAATCTGTGAGGTCGATGGATTAAAGAATGGGGAGGTACAGCTCAATCCACTCTATGAATTCCGGGAGGTGGGGGAGCGTGACGGACGGGTTGAGGGAGGTCTGACGGCCTGCGGCAATGCACTTCTGCATACCGGCAAGCTAAGAATGTCGGGTATCTCTACGCATCCGCTATCGAAGTATACCGAGGGAATCAGGGAGGGGTGAGAAAGGATTTGATTCAGAGCGGGAATTTCAAGCAGGCTCTTGCTAAGTCACAAAACAGGAAATCTGGCGTAGAGGGAAGGACGGTTCTGCCGGATTACAAGGACTACATCTTATCTTCTTGGCAAAAGAACACGGCAATCCTAATCGGGAGCTTGCTCCTGTATGGAGTCGGCTATCTCTTTTATCATCATTGGCTGATAGCGCTGGTGCTGGTACCGGGCGGGGGCTATGCTCCGCGGCTGCTGCGGGATTATTTGCATAACCGTCGCCGGATGGGACTCACGCTACAGTTCAAGCAGACACTCTTTTCATTATCCTCTTCCCTCTCGGCAGGCCGCTCCGTAGAGAATGCCTTCCGGGAAGCGGTGCAAGATCTGCACATGCTTGATCCCGAAGGGGGCGGAGATATGATTGCCGAGCTGAACATTATCTGCGCGCGTATGGAGAATGGTCAGCCGGTGGAAGAAGCGCTGCATGATTTTAGTGCACGGGCAGGCTTGGAGGATGTTGAACGCTTCGCAGATGTGTTCACGGTATGCAAGCGGACAGGTGGTGACTTGGTGGAGGTGGTCCGCCGTACCTCGACAGTCATTGGCGAGAAGCTGGATATCCAGCAGGATATTGCCGTCAGTATTGCCCAGAAGAAATTCGAGGCTAAGGCTCTACTGATCTCTCCGCTGGCCATGATTATGTTCATGAGTCTGACGGCTGGTGACTATATGGAGCCTATGTACACCGGGCTAGGGATGGTTATATCTACATTGGCACTGGGAGGATTGTTCCTTTGCTATTTGTGGACTTCCAAGATAATGAATATCCCGCTTTGAAGGATGGATGAGGATGAGATGGGTATCTGGTGTTGTCTTGCTTCTATTGATAGTGTTCTGGTGTGTCTTTCGTGTGCAAAGTGGCAACCGATATGCCGGATTGCGCACGTTACCCATGGAGGGACTGAGGCTGAGACGGCTTGGCGAACCAATGATGCTATTGATTGATAGGCTTGGCATTGGTAGTCGTTTTCCATTAGTGATGTTCAAAATTCAGCGTTCTCTTCAACGGATTGAGGGTACCAGATACAGCGCAGAGCGAACGCTGCTCTTTGCGGGAGAAATGCTCAGCTATAGCTGGCTGCTGGCAGCAGGTGGGAGCGCACTGACGCTTTTAACTGGAGAACAGACGGGGATTATACTGGGCTCTTTGTTGGCACTTGTATTGCCGGTTGCTCTAGCGAGTGATTTGCATAAAAAGGTGCGGTTGCGGGAGCAGAATATTTTGCTGGAGTTGCCTGAGTTGTTGAACAGCATCGTGCTTCTGGTCGGCGCCGGTGAGACCGTGCAAAGGGCCATCCAGCGTTGTGTGGAGAGCCGCAAAGGGAATACGAAACACCCGTTATATAAAGAATTAGTAGCGATGACGGGGGAATGGGAGAGCGGCTATTCCTTTCAGCAGTCGCTTGAGAACTTTAGCAAACGCTGTGCTGTGCAGGAAGTGTCGCTATTCACCACGACCGTATTACTTAACTATCGGAGGGGTGGGAGCGATTTTGTACTGGCGCTCCGTGACCTGTCACGAATGCTGTGGGATAAACGGAAGGCGGTCAGCCGTACACGCGGGGAGCAGGCTTCCTCGAAATTGGTCTTTCCAATGGTAGTGATCTTTTTAATCGTTATTGTGCTGGTAGGAACACCGGCGATCATGATGCTCAAAATGTAGAGGAGGAAAAAAGATGTCGTTAATTATGGGGAAAATGAAAAGCTTCTGGAAGGACGAGGGAGGACTTGGCACCTTGGAGATGATTCTGATTATTGCGGTATTGATTGCTGTGGTACTGGTGTTTAGAAAAGAAATCGTTGAGGTTGTGAAGTCGCTGATCAGTACAGCCGGCAAGAAGAGTCAGGAAGTATTCGATTAATGTTACTCAGGGATGAACGCGGCAGCTTCACCATAGAGGCTTCCCTCCTGCTGCCCATTATTATGTTCATTACAATGCTGCTTCTGTTTTTCGGCCTGTACAGCTATCAGAAGACAATGCTGCTGCAGGTGGCCTCGGCTTCTACGGAACGAGCGGCGTTTAATTGGGACAATAGCCATAAAGAGAAAACTGGAGCGGTTGCTGCCGGTGAATATGACTCTTTGTACTGGCGCATCGGGGAGGACAGTTTGCTGTCATCATTATTTGGTAGTGAGGGGGGAAGTGGCGGAACACAGATTGAGCTTCCGGGGGGAAGCGAAAATGCAGCCCCGCTGCCTGCCCTTAAGTTGACTAATGCTTCTCGCATGATCCCAGCCAATATGCCAGGGGAGATGGGTTATAAATATGGCTTTACTAGGCGTAAAGTGAGCCTGAATCTAAAGCGTCTGCTCCACTTGCCTGTATTGGACGATGTGTTATCGGACGGTGCCAGTCCCAGTATACAGGCCACATCTGTCGTATCTGAACCGGCTGAGTTTATTCGAACTGTAGATCTGATGCGTTATTACGGCGCCAAGTTCAAAGGCCGTCAAGGCGGTGGGAAGACTGAGCAGCCTATGAACAAGCAGGATGCCTCTGCAATGATGATGAAGCTTGGCAAAAAGTGAGGCTGAGCAATTATATTGAGGTTCTGTGACGAGAATGGGCTGGGAACGGGGCTGAATCTGGACCGGAGAATAGCAGGTATGAAGAAAGGAAGACATGGATGAAGAGAGCGTATAACGGCTCTAATCGAGGTTTGAGGCGCAGGAAAGGAGGGTGGTTTTTTCGAATAGACGGTTCGGTATCCATCTTTTTGATTATGGTGTTGGCCTTTGTCTTCCTGTTCAATGCGGTTCTGATAGATTATGCGCGAATCGCTGCGGCCACTACCCAGGGGGAACGTCTTGCCCGAGCCGGAATACGTTCCGTGCTATCGGCTTACGATGTAGAGCTGAGGGAGAAATATGGCTTGTTCGCTTCAGGCGGAACGGATGGAAACATGCTGTTATCCAGCGTACTCAATGATAATCTGCATGAAAGCGGTCGGTCTGACGCCTTTAATCTTATTCAGATGGGTGTTGAGAGCTCTACTGTGGCATGGAGTAGGCCGTTAGGGGAGTATGATATTTTCCGTCGTCAGATTATTGAAGAAATGAAATACAAGGCGCCGATCGATTTTGCCCTGGAATTGGGCGGCAAGTTCAAGCCCTTATCCGGGGCGATGGCGGAGGCCTCGCAGGTGACCAAGGTACTCCGTGCATTGCAGCCGCTATACGATGAGCGCGAGGAAGCACTGGATCTGATGATGGAACGACGGAAGCAGGCTGCAGAAAGTGGCCGAGCGATGCTTCAGCTTATCATGAATCCGCCGGGAGACAGCCTCCAGCAAAGTACGCTTGGTGAGGTATCTACGGCAGCAGATATAGCAGCCCAATATGATGATTTTGTTTACAAGTATACGTGGGATATGAACCGTGACAGCCGGGAGCCTGCGAGATATACATATCCTTTATCACGGTATTCGCAGGAATCGGCTCAAGTTATTCAGCGAATTCCGCAAGTCATGAATGCTTTCCGTGAACAGCACAATGTCTTCATTGACCAGGCCCAAAGTGCTTTGCTACGGGCAAGGGAGCTGAATGATGAAATGAAGGTGGTGCTGGAGCAGTCCAGAAGCAATGGTTCCGGTAAGCGTGACCGGGCCAGGGATTGGGATATTCCAGGTAGCAGCAGTGATGAAATAGACTCCGATCCGCTGGACAAGCTTCGTGAGCAAGAGGATTCTCTGATTCTTGATCAAGCTGATTTTACAGGTATAGAGGAGCATCTTGCTGCTCAAAAGAGAGGCTTTGAAAGTCTGGAACCATTAACTGCTGCATTACCAGGTGTCCTTGCTGAATTTTCCGGATTATATAGTAATGGTTCAAGAATGATTGAGGCGGTTTTAGCGGCTGCGGGATCTGTTGGGGACTATCTGGGTAGCTATGGAGCTAGCGGTAGCCTTATTGAGGCTGAGCTTGCTGCGCTTGAAGAACACCGGAGTTCGGATAAACAGCGGAAGCAGTGGGAGAAAGAGGCCAAGGTCAAGCTGGGTGATGCTATGAAGATAATAGATAAAATCCGAGAGCTGAGTGATCGGGCAGGAGAGGCAATGCAGCGGTATGAAACGTTGCAGAAGTACTATGAAGAGATTCTTTCTCTGAACAAAGGACTGGACGAAGCCGGAAAAGAGGGGCAAACCTCATCCGATCCATACACTGCTGGAAGCTCTGCAATGACGAATATGGACGGGGTATACGATGTTATGACTAATGCCCTTACAGGTACAAGAGACAGGCTTTTTCAGACTGAGTATACGGCACTTTATTTTCCGCATTTTGATGTCTCGGCTTTGTCCTCTATGGCTAGCGGTATGGGAGGCTCGGATGTTGATCGTCTTGCTGCACAGATGGACCCGCATGCCCAGGAACTGGAGTATATTCTGTACGGATTCCATAATCCTGCAGGTAACATTGCTGCCGCTTATGGTGAGATATTTGCCATGCGGCTGGCCATTCGCACGATGGAGGGGTTTGTCAAAAAGGCGGGTATTGGCAATCCACTGGCCGTTCTTGCGGCCGCGCTATTGTACGGTATTGAGCAGGCAGTTCAAGACATGCTGAGGCTGTGCAAGGACGGTTCGATTCCATTATCAGAGTTTATACCGGCTCAATTAACTTATCGTGATTACCTGCGGCTGTTCCTGATGATGCATGGCAGCGGCGAATCACAGTTATCACGTATGCTGGCTGTAATTCGGCTCAATACAGGCATCAATCCTGCTGAGAGAAATACTTATGCTTCCGCCAATATTCGGTTTGGCCTGCGGCTGTGGTTTTTACCGGGGATGGTTCGGCTGTTGAATTACAGCGGAGTGCTTGCGGGGGATGTGGAAGGAAAGGTCTATTACAGGAAGATACAGGCTGATTCAGCTTACTAGGCGAAGGGAGTGAAGTGAATGAGACGATGGCTCAAAAGGAGAAGTAGTGATAGGAACGAGGGTAGCATGGTAGTTGAAGCGGCAATGGTTCTCCCTATTTTTTTGTCATTCGTTCTGTTCCTGATCTTCATCATTCAGATGAGCCTATACTCTACCGCCTTACAAAGCACCGCCTCTGACACCGTAAAGGTCATATCCACCCATATCTATCCCGCAGCTCTGGCTGCTCAAAAGTGGGACGAAGGCAGCGAAAGTGAAACAAACCCTGAAGGAGGCAATTCGGGAGGCAAACCAGAAGATACAGGCTCACCCTGGGGAATTCCTCGTCTCTCGCTCATGGAATGGGGTGAGGATTATGCGAACGGTCTGCCGCCTCCGCTGAATGAATGGGCCCTGGCCGCGGCAGAAAAGGGAGAAGGGCCATTGCAGAAGCTCCAGTCGGAAGCCTCACAGAGTGTACTGGACCTGGCCATAAAGCCTTTAATAAAGCCATATCTCGCCAGTGACATGTTAGAGTATGAACGAATTCATGTGTCCAATGTTATTATTCCCGATCTAAAGAAGGGGACCCGGCCTTATTTTGGGGTGGAGGTAAGTTATGACCTGCCGATGAAGATTCCTTTTCTGAATCAAAACATTGTGCTGGAGGCCAGTGCCGTAGAGCGGCTGTGGATCGGTGATACCGGCGAGGGACGTAATGGAGATGGGGGAGAGGGCGATAAAGAAGAGCATTTAATTATCATCCTGGAGAAGCCTGATCCCGGTGTTGTGAACAAGCAGGGTAAGGTTCGAGCGAAAATCCCACCGGGTGCTTCTGCAAACTTGACGGTCATTTATAAGAGCGGCTTGAGCAAAGCAAAGTACTTGGGTTGGAAGCAAGCTGATAAGGACGGATATATCGAGTGGGAATGGAAAATTGGAGTTAACACAACGCCAGGTACCTGGACACTTGTTATTCAGACAGATGACGGGCAGTCCATAGAGGTTAATTTTACAGTTGTGGATGGTAAAAAAGGGGGCTAGGGAATGACCGATTGGGCTTTTTGGGGCTGCCTGCCGTTTCTGGTGGCTGCACTCGTTACAGATATACGGTCGATGCGGATACCCAACCGGATCACAGTGTCTGCATGGCTTGGAGGCCTGTTGGCTCAGTCGCTCATGAATGGCTGGCACGGTCTTTTATTTTCAGTCATCGGAGCTGCTGCGGGATTTGCAGTAATGTTGCTTCTGCATCTTATGGGGGCTGTTGGAGCCGGGGACGTTAAGCTGTTTGCCGGCATCGGGGCCTGGACTGGTTTTATTTTCACAGCGCAGGTGATTATGTATTCGATCTTGTTCGGAGCAGTCATCGGCTGGATTATCGCCTTGCGGCGCGATGAAGCGTGGATGCGGTTGCGAAAAGTTTTTGGAACAGTGGCGGGGGTTGTAGTGCTGCGCAATCTGGGTATAGCAAAGTCAGGCGGCGGGTATCTGCTGAAATTTCCTTTTATGCTGGCCGTGTTACCCGCTGTTGTATGTACTTATTTATATTATTGAGGCTGGGAGGTGATCATTGTTGTTTGGTTTGACCCGTGATTTCATGCAAAAGGATGGCATCAGCATGATGCTGGGTGTTTCCGAAGGGCTGCGTGCAGAACGACTCAATATGGTACAGGTCCGGATGCTTATGAATTCTGATATCCCGCATCACCTGCGGCTACAGCTCAAGGAGATCGACCTCAAAGTTACTCTGGAATATGGATTATCCCGCAAAAAAATGCTCAGTCATCTACTGAAAGGCGAGAAACTGAGTATGGCGACCTTGTTCGGCCTACTGCTTCAGGTGGCCCAAGCAATAGAAGAGGGCAGGCTTTATATGCTGAATGCTGAACAGTATGCGCTGCATGAGGATTATATTTTTGTCGAAGGCTCGCTGCAGTCCGGAAAAGTCTATCTGACCTACGTTCCTTTGCTAAGTCCAGAGAAGGTAATCTCAACCGGTCAAGGCTGTAGATCCCTAATTATGACGCTGATGGCTTCAGTGAAGGAGCTTGAGGGCGATGGTGTACAGCGATTATTGCAATGCTGCGGAGAAGAGGACTTCTCACCTGCCCGTCTAAAAAAACTGCTGGCTGAGCTTCTGACTGAGGGGGAGGTGGTTAAGGCGTATCCGACAATCGATAGGGAGAGCAATATCCTGTCTTTTCGGAGACTTGAGGACCCTGAGCCTTCCAGGCTATCTGACGAGCCGTTAAGGTCACCATCATCAATACGGGGGCCTGATAAGAAAGCAGGCCTGCAAGATTCCATGAGGGCGACGGCAGAACCTATTTCGGCTCCATGGACGGGTGGTTATACCGCTTTTCAGCGGAGCCAGGAAGCTACAAGCTCAGGGTTTACGGAAGAAGAGGAAACACAGCAGGCCTCCTCACCATACAGAACATATATCGTGCTTGGATGTTTACTAGGTGATGCATTGTTATGGAAATTTCTTTATATGAGTGATCCTACAACACTATGGTTGGCAGTTTGCGGAATCTTAACGTTGTTTCTTGCGATTATATGCTGGCTGGTGTGGACTGGAAAGCTCAAATTAGGTAAGAAAGAAGACGAGGATGAGCCGGACGCAGAAGAGATTGTACGGGGGATGAGCTTCAAGGAACCAGACAGGGATTTTGGAAGGATTTCTGGAAGGAACTTTGCAAAGGAATCTATGAACGCTGGTTTATCGCCACCGGTGTCAAAGGTAGAACCGTTGAGAATCAGGCAAGTGATGGACAACAGCCAATCAGGGCTCAACCAGAAGGGTTCTGCTAATGAGTTCCCTGCTTCAGGCTCGTTACCGTCCTCGGCCACCGTTCTGCTATCACCGGACAATGCACCTGAGAAGAATGCGGCGATGGATAAGCACAGACGTGCTGCCCCGTATTTGGAACGATGTGATCACAATAATAGCGGTCCGACAGAACGGATCGAATTGGATCGAGCAAGCTTTATTATTGGACGTTCGGAAGAGGTAGCCCAGTATGTAGAAAAGTCCGAGGGCACCTCGCGAGTTCATGCTGAAATACTCAAAAGTCCAACCGGATATGTCATTAAGGATCTTGACTCCAGGAACGGAACATTGCTACAGGGGGAAGCTATGATTCCATATAAAGAGTATCCGCTGATGGAAGGAACTGTATTTACTATTGTCAAAGGCAATTATATCTTTCACACAGCTTAGTCCCTGAATTCAAGATTGCTTGATTTGCGGTGCTTCTATCGGGTTTTGAGGTCTTGCAATGCAGATTCAAGTGTAGGATGAATGAAGCTGAATCCGTGCGCTAGCGCTTTAGAAGGGAGCACCCGCTGGCCTTCCAGCAGAATTTCCGAAAGTTCGCCTACCGCTGTCTTCAAGAGGAATGCCGGGAGTGGCAACCAGTGTGGCCGTCTATACACCTTGCCAATGGTTCGGCCGAATTGATCATTGGTGACCGGATGTGGGGCTGTAGCGTTGACTGGACCGGAAATATCCGGTGTATGGACACAGAAGTCGATTAACTTGATGATGTCATCATGATGAATCCAGGACAGCCACTGTTTGCCGCTTCCGATTTTGCCGCCAACGCCTAGAAGGTAAGGGAGTTTCATCATAGGAAAAGCACCACTTCCGTTACCGAGTACAACTCCTGTGCGGAGCTTGACCGTTCTGATATTAGGGTAGGCTGCATCTGCAGCATCCTCCCAAGCCTTTACGACTTCTGAAGGGAAATCCATCACATGGGCGGGAGAAGACTCATCGAAAGTATCCTTCAAGGACGTACCGTAGATGGCTACGGCTGAGGCTTGAACGATTACAGATGGCCGATGCTTCAGCACTTTTAGCAGCTCGGCTGCCGCAGCTACGGTGACCAGACGGGACTGCATAATGGATTGCTTTCCTTTAGGGGTCCAGCGCTGACTCAGCGAGGAGCCGGCAAGATTGATGAGAGCGTCGCTGTTCTCAGCAGGGAGGGGGTTGGCTGCAAGATCGTCCCAGGTATGATAACTTAGCTTAGCGTGAGATGACTTCACTTCAGGCAGCTTACGGCCTACGATCAATACTTCATGACCGTCCTGAAGCCAGTAATCCTTAAGCTTGCTTCCGATAAAGCCTGTGCCGCCGCATATTACGTACTTCATACTGCATTCCTCCATTTGGCCGTCCGGGATAGCACGGGAATTCTGTAGATGGCTACTTGAACAAATGTTTATAGGGAGAGTAATCGATTCCGTTCTTTTCAAGAAAATTGACGAGAAAACGGTTATCCCGCCGGGGGGTAGCAACGATATATCCCTTGATGCAATGATCACGTGTAACTTCAGAGGCATTGCTCTCCACAGCTATCTTGCCGATCTCGGCAGCAATGGAGTGTTTGGCGATATCCCGAAAGGGTCCGGGCACCGGCTGAACGAGTTGATCCAGAAAGGCCTTAGATTCGTTGCCCCATAGTGGCCGGCTGCGTTCTACCCAATAGTTCTGCCAATCAAGTTTGGACTTCCCGTCGGCTTTGGGAAGCACTTTCAAAAATTTGCGAAACATAAAGTAGCCGCCGATACACATGGAGCCAAGTAGAAGAAAGGTCCAGAAAGCGATGGAGTTCATAAACCAATTGCTCGGTGCTACCGATAACGTTCCAAGCCCTGATTTGATAAACATGTCCTAACCACCTTTAACAATGATTATTATCACAAATTTGTCTATGGTCTAAAGTATAGCGTATTTACCAAGTTTTGCGAAGTCGGAATGCCAGCGGGTATTGCCTAGATTTATTCCCCCGTTCACGGTAGAATATAGTTTAATTCGTGATGGAAAGAGGGAAAAAGGCATGCTGAAAATAGGTTCACATGTGTCCAGCTCGGACAAGGGTCTCCTGACTGCTGCTAAGGAAGCCAACGAGTACGGTTCTAGCTCGTTCATGATATATACTGGAGCGCCGCAGAATACGCGCCGCAAGCCGATTGAAGCGATGTACCCTGAGGAAGGAAAATTGGCTATGAAGGCCAATGGGGTAGAGGAGATTGTTGTCCATGCTCCATACATTATCAATTTGGCCTCGTATAAGGACAATACGTATCAGTTGGCTGTAGATTTTTTACAGGAGGAAATTCGCCGTACACATGCATTCGACGTCAAGAATATTGTACTGCATCCGGGTGCTTATACAGACAAGGACCCGGAATATGGTATTCAGCGGATTGCAGACGGTCTTAATGAGGTGCTTAGCGGTACCAATGAGACGGAAGTTCATATTGCGCTGGAGACCATGGCCGGTAAGGGTACAGAGATCGGGCGCAGCTTCGAGGAGATTGCGTCGATCATTGACAAGGTCGTTCACAACGAACGGTTGACTGTCTGTCTCGATACGTGCCACATTCATGATGCCGGTTATGATATCGTTAGCGATCTGGATGGGGTGCTGCAGCAGTTCGATCAGATCGTTGGTTTGAACCGCCTAGGCGTTATTCATATCAACGACAGTAAGAATCCTAGCGGCGCGCGCAAAGACCGTCACACACCGATTGGTTCGGGCTTTATTGGCTTCGACACCATCAACAAGGTGGTACATCATGAAGCGCTGTCCGGTCTTCCGTTTATCCTGGAGACACCATGGATCGGCAAAGATGCCAAGACACAACGGCCGATGTATGAGGTGGAGATTGCCCTGCTGCGTGGCAACGTATCAGAGCGTTTCGGACCGGAGTTCCTGCAAGAGGTTGAGGAGCTGCATAGCTTCTTTGCCAAGCTGGAGATTGACTCCCGTCAGTATGTGCTCGATATCTGGAATCTGCTTAAGAACGATGCCAAGGCCAAGAAGGCTGACCCGCGTGAACCGCTGGAACGTTTGTATGATCATGTGACGACTGCCGGATTGTTCCCTGCGCTCAGTGAGGAAGGAATCAATCAACGCTTGATCGCGTGGCTTGCCGGCAAACAAATTCTGGTTAACGCTTAAGCAACAACTTTAGACATGCGCAAGTAGACGAGAGGGTGGAACACAGAACATGGAATTACATGTAAAAAGAGATCATTCTTCAAGCAGTCATCAATATCCGAACCGTGCGCGGATGCTTATTTCCTGTCCGGATGGTCCTGGGATTGTGGCGGCAGTATCACATTTTCTACACCAGCACGGCGCCAACATTGTTCAGTCCGATCAATATACAATGGACCCGGATGGCGGCATGTTCTTCATGAGAGTAGAATTTGATCTTCCGAAGCTAGGGGAGCGGCTGGAAGAACTTCGTACACAGTTCAGTACAGTAGCTGAAAAGTTCAAAATGGACTGGCAAATCTTCCAGGTGAGTCACAAGAAACGGCTGGCTATCTTTGTTTCCAAAGAAGATCACTGTTTGGTTGAGTTGCTCTGGCAGTGGCAGGCTGGTGATCTGGATGCTGAAATTGCCCTCGTGGTCAGCAATCACACGGATATGCAGTCTTATGTGGAATCCTTCGGCATTCCATTCCATCATATTCCGGTTACTGCCGAGACCAAGGCAGCAGCGGAGCAGCGTCAGCTTGAAGTCATCGGAGGCGACATTGATGTTATCATCCTGGCCCGTTATATGCAGATCATTTCGCCTTCATTTATCGAGCATTTCCGTCACAAGATCATCAATATCCACCATTCGTTCCTGCCCGCCTTCGTCGGTGGCAAGCCTTACGCACAGGCTTATCAGCGCGGGGTGAAAATTATCGGAGCTACAGCTCACTATGTAACTGAAGAGCTTGATGGAGGCCCGATTATTGAGCAGGACGTTCAGCGCGTCAGTCACAGCGACGATGTGAATGAACTGAAGCGAATTGGCCGTACGATCGAACGTGTAGTTCTGGCCCGTGCCGTTAAATGGCATATTGAAGACCGTATTCTTGTGCACAACAACAAGACTGTCGTGTTTAACTAGTACAATTAACTTTTCGGTGGACGCGGCGAGGGTGCAACTCTTGCAACCCCGGCGTTCACCGGATTCTTCATCAGCCGGAATGCTCATTCCGCAGAATCCTCTAGTGAAATTCCTCTTAGATAATCTTATAACTTTCTAAATTCCCTACAGGTAAAAAAGCATTTTACCAGCATTTTGGATATCCATGCCAAAGTGCATTTTGTCGTGGTCAAAATTAGTATTTTGAAGGAGGCAGAAGGCTTGTCTTTACAGCGGAGGCATTTGCTAAAACGAAATTATTTCTTCGCATTTCTTATTCTGATTACAGGATTCGGCGGTCTACTTGGCTATGATCTATATTTCAAGCCTTACGTGCTGGCACAGACGGTAGTGAAGGTAAAGGTGGCAGACGGAAATTTTTTACCAAAAAATTATGAGTTGACCGCTAATGATCTGTATCTGGATGCGGTTCAGACTAAGGACATTCCCGCCGGTGTCATTACAGATATCCGGAAAGTTGAACATAAAATCACAAATGTCAATTTAACCAATGGAAGTATTCTCACGGATTACTTGATTGATGTCAGCGAGCTGGAACCTACGGCTGATGAAGGAATATTCCCTATTCCGAAGGAGGGGATTTATGCCATCAATGGTTCGTTGCGCAGCCGGGACAAGGTAGATATCTATCTGGTCGAGGGTGATTCTCGCAATACTAGTGCAGTCAGAGATCGCAACGCTGCCAATGGTATAGACAACGCGCCAGGAAACTCAAGTGACGGTAGGGAGACTACGGAGTTACCTGATTCTGGAGCATCGTTGTTCCTAGCCGGAGCCACAGTGAACTATGTGCGCTCGGAGGACAACAATGATGTGCTCGATTCAGAGCATGGCAACACGAATAATCGGTTCACATCGACGGGGAAAGTCGCGTCACCTGAACTGAAACTGAAGAAAAGTGATGGCAGGCGCTTAGGCCAATATTTGGAGCAGGGCAAGAAGCTGTGGATTGTCCGGGTAGAGTAGGGGGAGAACGTACTTGAAGATTTTTAGCTTTGGAATGGATCAACTGACTGTCAATGATATTAAAAATTCAGGCTTTACCGTCGTGACACAAAATGTGCTGCCTGATCCGCCCCATACGGAGGGGCACATGCTTCTCGCAACCAGCGAGCAGGTGCCGGTACAGACTTTGCGTGAGCTGCGCCACAGGTACCCGGGAACGACGATTCTTTATGTGTATATGCAGAAGGGGGTTCACGGCTATCAGCCGGTGCATATGTTATGCGAGAGCCTGGGGGTTCATTTTATTCCCCCTCGTTCAACCTCCTCAGCGATCATTGAGAAAATTCGTTTTCTTCTGGAAGAGGACGGGGAGAAGCGCGGTAATTTAGTTGGTTTTTTCGGGTCTGGGCCCGGAATCGGCTGCACAAGTGCGGCTAAGCTGTTTGCCTGGAGACTTGCTACTGCAGGCTTACGCGTGATTTTACTAGGTCTTGATTTGTATGATCCAGGGTTTGAGCGGAAAACAACAATCAGCCTGGACAGGCTGCGTCCAAGAATTACCGGCAAGATGCTGCACGCCGAGGATTTCGAGCAATTGATCAAGCAGGATGGTTATGTCTATCTGCCGGGGAATTACGATTACTTGAGTGCTCAGGATTATCAGGAAGAGGAAATCGAGTATCTTTTGGCCCGGGCAGCGGAGAATGCCGATATCGTGATTGCTGATTTTGGCTCTATTCCGGAAAGTGCCGCCTGGTATGTGGGGATGCATCAAAGTACGCTGCGGCTGATTGTCACTCATCCCAAGCACGAATACAGGCTGGAACCTTTGCTGGAGTTGGCTGGGCATATGGATCTGGGACCACAGGATTTTCAACTGATCATTAACAGAAGCAATCTGGAAGAGATTACGACACCGAAGAACCTGGCGCACCGGATCGGCAGCGAGATTATGTTGGAACTCCCATATGTTCAGCCGTTTCAGGATAATCTTCCACTTGGCAAAAGAGAGCTTCAGCAGATCGATGACAAGGTGCGCTTCTTATTGGTGGCCCTTGGATTGGCACCCGAGACACGCAAGAAGGGACTGTTCTCATGATTAGTGTTCAGGAGCCATTTTCTCTGAAAAGAAGTGTGATGCGCAGCAGTAAACCCGGGAAAGAAGATTTCTACGCTTTCCTGCAAAAAATGAAAAATGATATGAATGCGGGATTAGAGCGGGAGGATGATTACTATTTCCAGCTCAATGCCAAGGCGCTGATTGGCGATCCTCAGGCAGTCAGCTATTTTATGAATGAAATTGAGAAGTATTTGCGCAAGACACCGTTTACAGGCCAGGTGCCAGAGGCATACCGGACTGCTGCGGAGGCACTTTTTCACGAATGGAAGGGCTTTGGCCCAGCCTACCGCTGGTTTACCGACCGGGCATACAGCGAGTCTACAGGACTGCAGATGATTGGAAAACAGATCTTTTATAACCACAAGGGACAGTTCGTACCTTATCCGTACGAGATGCCTTCTCTGGACCGGGTGGAACAGCTGAAGCGATCTTTGCTGAAGAGCGATCCTAACAAAAAGCTGAACAAGGATCACCCTTCGGTGGAGTTTAAAATGGACGATCCACTCTGGCCCGGACGTTTCATCCGGTTGGCAATTTGGGTGTCCCCGCGGGTCTGGGAGGGATTTACGACAATTTCGCTCAGACGGCAGGTTGTGGAGTTCCTTGATCTGGATGATCAGGCGGGCACGGAATGTATCCCGGCAGAGGCTGTGGAGTTGATTCGGGCGCTGGCAGGGACATTCCGCAACACAATCATCGCAGGCGCTGTCGGTTCGGGTAAAACAACGTTTGCTAATACCATTGTCGGTGAGCAATTGCTCGGTTCATCCTCTTGTATGGGAGTAGTCATGATTGAGAAGCATCCGGAATCGACTCTGCCGTATCAGATCAAGGGTCATCGGATTATTCCAATCCAGGCGGCCAATGAGGAATTGATGGAGGTAGGCGTGGAATCGCTGCGGCATGACCCGAATATCGTCTACATGACTGAAATGCGTTACAACGAATGGGAGTTCTACCTTTGGAGCGGCGAAAAGGGCTATGACGGCATCACCGGTACGTTTCACACAGTTGATTCAGAAGATATTCCGTATCAGGGGGCTTTTGCTGTATCGACTCGCATTGGCGGAAGTCTGGAGGGACACTTGATTTCTGCCCTGAAGGCCTGTGAACTGGTCTTTATTCTAGAGAGCGTTCCGAATGGGAAGAAGCGTTTGTCCCGTATCTCGGAGGTATTTTACGATGAGGCCTGTAATTCGGTTTTTGCCAATGATCTGATGCGCTGGGACGAGGAGCGGAGAGAGTGGACATACAACGATAAGCTGACAGAAGCGCTGATGACCAAGATGGTCAAGAAAAACGCCACCGCCGCTAAAATACTGCTCAAAGAGCTTGGACATCGGGCTCGTCTCAAACCGATGGCGCAACCCCTGAAGGAAAGCTTGAAATCGAAGATTGTTCTTAACAAGTAAGGCGGTGAATCTATGAATCTTTTGCAGTATTTATTACGGTTTGCCCTGCATGTTCTCGTGGTATGGGCATTATGGCTGATGATTAAACCGCTCGTGGAGCAGCATTTGCGGCAGTTTGGGCAGAAATTGGATCAGAAGCTGCACCGTAAAGCCAGCATGTTCGGGCAAAAGGTCAGCAGGTTCCGAAAGAGCTTGTGGATCTATCGCCATCTGGATCATCTGCTTTATTTTGCCCAGCGTAAGTACGAGCCCGGGATTAGTGTGATGCGTTTTATATTTGGTTCTGGCATTGTCTTTACGGCTGTTTTCTTATCCGGTCTATTGACACTAAGCGAGCTTCCCGGTCGATTGAGCTTCGCTAACCCTTTTATGGAGGGGGTCACATTTAAGCACGGGTTGCCCATTCAAGGGGCCTGGCGGTTTCCGTTATTTGCAGCCATTATTTCTGCGCTGATTCCTTACTTTCGGCTAAGGTATGTCCATGCACAGCGCAAGGTACGCGGGAGTTATGATCTGCTGGACGTGGTGAAAATATCGACTAAATTCACACATCTATCAGTAGATTCGATTTTGAACAAAACAGCTGATTTTCTCACAGAAGAAAATGTGCTGAAGACCCCGCTCAAGCTGCTTGGCGCCGCCTTTTCCAATTACAGTAATGAAAGAGAGTTGAATGAGGAGGCTGCACGCTTCTCTTCCGCGATTGGAACAACCTTCGCCGTTGAGTTTGTGTCAGATTTGCTGTATTCGGAGAAGGAAGGCACACGTTATCTGAAAAACTCGCTCATGATGCTGAACCGTTCGATGGAGCAGCAGCGGGAGACCATTATCTCGGTAAAAGCAAATAGTCGGGACGCAATCAGCCTGGGGCTGTACGGTAATCTGGTGGTGCTGTTTTCTTCTGTGGGAACCTTTATCTACATGCTGAAGCCTGATGTGTACCTGCGACTACAGTTCGAGACTCCGATCGGCCTGACCTTTCTGATGATTATTATTACGGGACTCTTTGTTTCCTTTGTCATCAGCACGGTTCTTGCCAGACCTAAACTGGACTACCATTAAGGTGATGAACTATGGATAGATTATTTTTATTGCTTGCCACTTTGGGAGTTGCGTACGTTGCGTTGTTAGTTTTTGTGAGCAGTAGCAGTAAACAGGAACGCTATCTTCTAAGACTTGGCCTAAAGTGGAATAAGATTGGTGAGCGTGTGCAAAACGACCGTCTACAGCAGCTGCTGGACCATAGCGGGTTACCTGTATCAGCCCGGAAAATCACCCTGTTTCGTTACTCTGCTGCGCTTATCTATCTGCTACTTCAGGTAATCGGGGATTTCATTCGAGCCTCTCCATTCTCACTCTATGATCCACTGATTGCAGGCCTCATTCTTGTGGTTACCAGCCCTGTACGTTATCTTCCATTCGGCTGGCTGCTGTCATGGTATCACCAGAGAACGATGGTGCAAAAGGATGGCGAGCTAATCTCCTTCATTCGTCTCTATGAGAATAATAGGCTACGCAAGCATGGGTATGTCCAGCTGTCTGCTTTTTGCGGAGGTTCTGCCGATCATTTTCAGTATATCCGTCAGGATCTGCAAGAGTTGTCAGAGCGCGCGGTCGATGAAGGGGTGGAACCGGCTATAGAATGGTTTTGCGGAAGGTTTCCGGCGAACCACAGCTTTATTAACGATATTCGCTCCATTTTACTGGCTACCGAGAGCATGGACGACGATGTGGAAGCCGCCAACTATTTACGGGAACAGGGGAAAATTATCTCGAAAATCTCCAGTGATCAGTATTTGCGAAAATGGTCCTTTATCGGGGATATTTCTACGATTGTGAACGTTATTCCGTCGATCGCCACGTTTTTGATGATTGTTTGTCTTGCGATGCAGTACATCATGCTAATAAAAGGGAATTTTGGTGGTGTAGGGATGTTCCAGTGAAAAATTGTCATATTCAAGAATCGGATAAAAATATACAATTAAAAGGGAGATATTAACAATGAAAAAAGATGCTATTTCTACAGGTATGTTTATCGCTATCGGATTTTTGTGCGTTGCTATCGTTATCGCCATCCTGGTTCCTGTCGTCCGTGATGTTGTTAACAATGCGCGTGACAGTAAACCAGACATTCCTAAAGTAATGAATGTACAACCGTCAGGACAGATTCAAAGTGCTGCAACTCATTTGTTGACAGACAGCCAAGTGTAACCAGATATGAAAAAGGACTCTATTTCTGTTGCGCTTTTTCTAGCCATTGGCTTTGTCATCGCTGGGATATTTATTACCGCAGCTACTGGCATCATTGGCGACAGTCAGGATGACATCATTACTTACACAAAGCAAGTAGAGCAATACTAAAGGGGGCAGAATCCGTGAAGGCGACTGTCCTCAGGGCATTGTTCATGTGGCTCGTCCTCTTTATTATTTTGCAGCCGATATTCACTTATCTTGATTATTTGCTCGATTTGCAGGTGAAGGCGAACACCTCATTTCTGACTCAAAAGGCGGCTACTGAGGGAATGGTTACCTCTGCAATGAGAAGCGAGGTGATATCCAATCTGAAGGCGGTCGGCTTTCCCGAAGCTTCGATCTCAATCACCAGCAGTACGGAAAGCGTACAAGCGCGTAAGCAGCGGATTGACGTCTATGTAACAGCACCGCGACTGAATTTGTTTCCTTACAAATTCTCCGGGATGTCGCAGCCGACACGTTATTACGGGCATGGATCCATCATGAGTGAGTATTTGGATTAGATAGGGATGGGTTAACAGATGGACTATATTATCAAACTGGCTTTTGTACTACTGATCTTTATTTATTCCTGGTTCTTTCAAATTCAGAATCAGGAATGGGACACGCTGCGAAGCATGCTGAAGGATGCCGGTAACGTCGCCGTTCATGACGCTGCACAAGAAATGGATGAGGCTGCCCGCGCACAAGGCCGACTGATTATCGACCCCGCCCAAGCTTATGCAACCTTTGAGGATTCGCTTCGCCATAATCTTGGTCTAGGTAATGATCTTTCTCCCAAAGTGGGAAGTAGATTTCGAGACAAGGTCAAAATCGTAAAGTTCGATATCGTAGATGAATCCAGAGGAGCAAGATTCCCATTACTCTACGAGGACCGCAAATACGGCATCACCAAATATATACAAGGTCCTTCCGTTATAGCGGTCATAGAAACTAAGCATCCGGTATTGATTGCTAGAACAAAAACGCAAGAAGCCATTACCGTACCGGCAGTTCAGGAGTACAAGTACAATAAGTAATTTGAGCGACAATTGGAGCCCCAGAGGAGTGTATGTCCTGGGCTCTGTTGTCGCAATACATACCCCCGTTGTGGCGGATAACCTGTTCAAGAATGGCGTAAAAACGACCCGGTGAGATGAATCACTGGAGCATAGTTGGAGTGGGTAAACCTGATCCGTGGCCTTAGGTGGCCGCATCAAATAAATATCCTAAAGGAGATGTTTTGAATGAAGAACACAATGATGAAGGTAACTCTAGCAGCAACGATGTTGGTAGGTGGAATTTTGGGGCAGGGTGCAGTGGACGTTTCGAAAGTAGATGCAGCAGCAGCTCCTACTACAAAAGCCCAGCCGATCATGACTGATAACTTGTCGAAGTATGGGCTGAAGAAAGATGTGGAACTGCCGGTGACGGTTACTGCCGGGGGGTTGAGTTACACGCTGGAGAAAATTATGATTTATGATTTCAACTCTACAGAAGCAATTAACTTGCGTAAAACTTACAAATACGGTGATCAGTCTGGTTTGATTGCTAACCCTAAATATTTTATTTGGACCAAAATTACCGTCAAAAACAATAGCAAGAAGACAATAGATAATATTAACGGTGAATATTGGGATTTGAGATTCGGTAAAGACATTGTTGATCCTGTATCGAATTGGTCGCGCATTGGCAAAACCAATGATAAGTTGGCCCTTAATAGAATTGTTCTAAAACCAGGAGAACAATTGTCAACTTATCAGGCTTATATGTATAAGGGTAGTTTTAACTATTTCGCTATTGGGCTGGCCCATGATGGTCAATTCAGTGAAAAATACATTATGGAAAATCAATAGAGGTAGAAGATTATGAGGAAAACCACGTATCTTGTATTGATTTTTACATTGTTACTGGCAGGCTTTCCAAATCATGAATATGTCCAAGCTGCGGATGCGGGAACCAAATCTGGTTCCCTTGCTATTCCGATCACAACGGGGTTAACAGGGGCGAGTAATAGTGCAAAAAGCTTTTTATTAGATCTGCCTAGTGGAGTGGCAAGTGCTACTGTTTTGCAAAACACTCTAAAGTATACCGGAAATAACGAGAAGGTTGGCAATCTTTCCATTGAAAATGGAAAGATAAAGCTGACTTTGAAAGGAACAGCTAATAAGAAGGTTATCGATGATGTGCAGGGTTTTAATGCATCTTATGATCGGAAGTATAACACTAAAATCTACAACTCAATCTGGTTATATTCCGACGGAAGACGCTGGCAAATTAATGAATACGATGAAAATAATAATGCTATGAAACACAAAGATAAACCCGCTGAGGACGGATACCCATCTCATGATCCTCCCTTGACGGTAGTAACAGCGGGACCTTTACAAGATAGTTCGTATCTCAAATGGTATAACGGTTCTGTATCAGAAGTAATTGACTCACAAGATATAATCAATTCTTCCATTAGACCTGTTCTCACTTCCTATTCTGATTACGTGAAAGATGAGCCGAAATTTAAGAACGGCAGAGTTATTATCAATTACTATATTCCGAATAGCGTTCCTTATGAGCCTGAAGATAAAGAAGGGCTGAGTGGTAAGGCTGAAGGAAGAAAATACTTTGCTAATGTCAGCTATTATTATGAAGCTAAAGCCAATGTTACCACTTACAGTTATGGTGGAAACATCACCTTCGACTACTCCCTACCTACTGAACCCACATTAAACGGGACAGCTACACTAGAAAAACCAAGCCCGAACCCAAGCAAATTGGAAGGCAATAAAGTTGAAGTGAAAATTAATGTCAAAGGAGATCTGCTAGGATATACAGACGCCTCTAACATTGAGGAATGGGTCTTCTATGCGAAGGAAAAAGGAAAGACCTCCGCTGATATGAAGAAAGACTATAACAAGGTTCTTGCAACATCGAAGAGTTTCGATTTCGAGATCCCGGCAGTTAAGATAAAAAACGATCTTTTCAGACAGGACTACTCCCTGACTGTTGTTGTACGCTTCAAAAAACCAGTACCTACAAAGAGCGGGTCGATAACCTCCTTGGAGCAGAATATGGAAGTGACGGCACGGGCGTACATTGTTCATGATCCTGTTGTAACCTATCCAACTGTACCGAGTACACCAACAAAACCAGAAGGAAAGCCACCAATTGCCCGAATCAGCGCACCGAAGTTTGTCAAAGCAGGGAATGATATGTTGGTCAATGGCGGGGCTTCAAGCGACCCGGACGGTTATATTACTGACTATGCTTGGGGAACACATGGAGCTCAGGGGGAAATTGGTAATACTTCGAGGGGATACATATGGTACACCAGAGAACAGGTTGGTCAGACCTTCCCGATTGCTCTTACAGTGGTCGATAATGATGGCCTTATCGGCAGTACCAGCACCGAAGTGACTGTTATTGAGCCTACTCCAGATGCTAGTCTTCAAATAAACGGATCGCTCAAACAAAACCGGAAAACCACCTTAATCAATAGCAGTCAAAGTCCAACTAGGTTCCCGATTATTAAGGAAAAGACCCGGGTAACCCTCAGCGCAATTAGCGGGGGAACCAATGCTGATATCAAATACGTGGGCAGCTTGGCTGAGCTGGAGAGTAAGGATGTGCTCTTTAAGAAGCCGGGTAAATATCGGGCTACCATCCATGTAGAAAACACAGCAGGATATGGCGCTGATAGCGAGATCACCTTCGATATCGCTCCCGATGAGCTCCCCTTTGCGTATTTTAATATCCCTGGGAAGGTGTACAGAGATCCGAGCAACTGGAATAAAGCAGTCGTTTCCATCGATGATATGTCCTTTTCTCCAGACAAGGATAATATCGGCCGTCGGATCTGGCAGTATCGATATGATTCTAATAACAACGGAAGTTTTACAGATGAAGGATGGGTAACGTTCAATGATGAGAACAAATCCCGTCTAAATTTGGAATTGTATCAGGTTGGGAGATACGAGATCCGGCTCACAGTTATTGAAGAGTTTGGACAGGCAACGATTGAAGATTTTGTTACGGATAATGACAGGCAACGAAACAACTCTGATAATACTCAGAATGTGATTGAGCGGATTGTCGAAGTAAATAACCGGGCGCCCGAAGTTGATTGGGATCTATAGAAGGAGGAACAAATGAAATTTTCAAAAAAAATAATCATGACCCTAGTGTTTGTTCTTCTGATCACCTCGTTCTCCGAACAGATCCTTGGGGTAAAGGAATTGACAGCAACGGTCTCTGCCGCAGAAAGTGATGAGATCATACGCTATAAAGACATAACTTTTAATCCGGGTATTGGACAACATGACGGTTGGATCAATATAAATTTCCCTACGACCAAGTTAACGAATATTACTTACAACAAGATTACTAAAAAGCTATCGTATGACATTGCTCCCGGAAACCCCGATGTGGGGATCGGAATTTATAATTGGCAAATGCCTAGCGGGAGTTCAAATTTATGGGCGCAAACCATAACGGTGGAATCCTGTTTATCGGTTTATTCGGAGGGAGGCCTGCAATCTGAGATTGCTTATGGAAATAATGATTATCAGTGTTTTGGACCCTCTATAGGTGAATGGGCAGGCAATGTTAATTCCTGGTCTGCCGATTACGGGACATGGTGGAAATTCAACAATCCAGATATTATTAATTATAATTTTTCTTTCAATATGTCTGAATTAAGAGATCGTCAAAAAAATAATAATTATCCAAATGAAAAAAATAATTATCTCCCAAATGAATACCTGGAAGGATGGAATTACTTTACTGGCTACAAGGCTGGCGACCCTGAATATGTAAGAATGAGAATGAATGTACGCTCAGCTTGGCGCAGGACAGATTTAGGTGAGCCTTTAACAACTAGGTATGGGCCGGGAGGCTGGACTCCCTATATGACGGAGGTAGCACGCCTCATACCCAATCATCCCCCTACATTATCGGTAGGGACACCTAACGGAATCACGTTGGTTAACGCCCCGAATTTGAGCGGTATAAATATTGAAGGGTATGTCAGTGACCCTGATAACGATGATGTGACGGTAACAGCAGAGATACCGAATGTGTTTTACAAAAAAACGGTAGTACCACAAGCAAAAACATCGAAACCATTTTATATTCCAATCGATGCGATCCAGGACGGCATTCCCCCCGGGACATACACTGTTCTGATCACAGCGTCAGATCCTTCAGGATTGAAACAAACTGCAAATTTAACCATTAACGTTAAACAGCAACTGCGCAATAAATCCTTTATTTTAATAGATACAACAATCGAGACCAGAACGAAATTTTTTGACTCTGAAGGCGATCCTAAGTACACGGAGCGTTACAGATACGATCATGATCCTAACTTTTATGACAACTCTATGGGGATCATTGGAGACAGCGGACTTTGGCGAACTACTCCCTATCTCTCATTTCCTTTAAGTGGGGTATATACGGTGACATTTCAGGGCCGCGATAACCCGTTAAACGATGACCGATTTGATGTCTATCGGAAGTGGAGCCGTGATAACTTATCCTCCATGACCTTCCATGTACATCGTAAGCCGATTGCTTTATTCTCGGCCAAATTGGTGGGCGGCACACTACAAATCACAGATAGCAGTTATGACTTGGATCACATCCGTGCAGTCAATAAAGGTCTGGTAGACCGGCAGTGGCAATATAAGAAAACAGAATCGGGGGTTTGGATTGATGGTCCACCGCCTTCGAATCTTCCATCTACTGATCAATATGATATTCGCTTACGTGTGAGGGACGTGGATGGTGAGGACGGATTAGGGGTTTGGAGCGATTGGTGCCAGCGGACGGTTGGAGCTCCTACGAATTTACCACCGGTAGCACTCTTTACGGTTGATCCGAATATCGTCTCTTATCGCAAGGCAACGACGATTACAGACAGGTCTTTTGATCCTGATAATGACCCATTGGATATTTATCAATGGTCTGTGATTAAAAATGGTTGGCAAGAGGTATGGCCTTATTGGGGAGGAGCAGCTACCCCTCCGAATATTGCGCAATTTGGGGTGGGGACGTATCAGATCACTCTTAAGGTGCATGATAACCGTGGCCTTTGGTCAGAACCATACAGTCAGACTGTGAAAGTCATTAATCATCCACCGGTAGCAGCCTTTAATATGCCGACAGAAGTGTACAGAGATACGTTGATTACGATGGAAAATATGACACCAGATCCGGATGAAGATGGAGATAGTCTAACCTATCTCTGGTATGCAAGAAATAATAGCAGTCCATATTATTGGGCGGGTAATCATCGAAACCAGAACATGACAATCCGGGATTTGATCGCTCAAAATGGCATTACCCAGCAGCAAGCTATTTCAGATGGTTGGGAAATGCGTCTGACGGCTTCAGATGGGTCACTTAGTTCTAATGCAACGAGAAGGTTTACTGTTCTGAATCATGTACCTACTGCGGCAATCGTTGGTCCATCGACAGCTTATCAATACGATTCTAAACAGTTTACATCAGCTGCTACTGATGAAGATTCATCGGATGTAGCCAGCTTACAATATTTCTGGAAGGTAACGGACAGCGACGGAACAACTAAGCTATACCGCACCCCAAATATCCAAGTGAATTTTCCAGAACCGGGAATCTACACCTTGGAGCACTGGGCAGTGGATCAAATAGGAGCCAAATCCAATGTGGATTCACTCAAGGTCACGGTCTACAAAAATCTGGCGCCATCCATGACGATAACATCTCCAGTCGGAACAGTCGCCAATCCGACCATTCTTGATAGCGAGAAACAAGGGGATCCATTGATTCAATGGACATACTCCGATCCAGAAAATGATCCGCAAGAGAAGTACCGGCTAGAGTTTTTCACCAAGCAAGGACTGCTAGCTAAAAGTGTTGAAAATCCGGATACTACTGGGCTACTTAGGCAGTACCAAGTTCCCAATAATACATTCGAACGCTTTGAATATTTCACAGTTTTAGGACGAGCCTATTCCAAAAATTCGTGGTCTGAGGTTTCTAATGAAAAGTCGTTCATCATCGATAACCCGCCGAAACCTGGGTTTACACTGACTACGGATACCGGCAAGGATGCTACGAAGGTACCAATTTATCGTACAGATGTGCTAAGCATCAAGAGTACAGCTTCTGATCCGGACGAGCCGAAGGGAGACGTTCTATCCTATAAATACTACCTTAAAACTTCCAGCGGAGCAGAAGCATTGGCCAGCTCACAGAAGGACCTCACCAAACAGTTCACATCTAATGGTACATTTACGTATCGTCAGATTGTTACCGATTCACTGGGGCTGTTTAGAGAGTTGTCCCAAAACATCACCGTAGTGAACCGGTTGCCGAAGGTCAACATTACGTATCCAACGAGTGACAACCCGAATAAGCCGACCATTGCCAGTACATTGACTCCAATTATTAAGTGGGACTATCAGGATGAGGATGGAGATCTGCAGCAACGTTTCCGTGTGAGAATTGTCAATCTGGCCACTGGAGCGATAAAAGTACAGTCCGGGGACCAAGTCTCATCTGCGAAGCAGTGGCAGATTCCGGCCGGGGCTCTGATCGAGAATGAAAAGTATGCCGTAGAGGTCGAGGTGTTTGACGGATTTGACTGGAGTAATGTTTCCGCTCGGAAATATCTCATGGTGAATTTGTTGAGCGTTAAGGGCGGAGTGAAGCATACGGAAGAGTGGAATTTGAATCGACAGAATTATAATCTGAAGAAGAGTGGTGACAGAGAGCAGCCGCGGGGTTATAGCGTGTTTTGGGCGGGAGAGAAATTTGTTTTCCTGGCGGACACTACAGGGTTGCCGGATACGGTGGAGGTGACTATGCCGGGCGGGTACAGCACGCAGCTGCGTCCGGACAATGAGGATAAGCTGGTATGGAGGGGGGAACTGTATGATTCCTCTTTTGAAAAGTTGCCTGACGGCCCCCTTACGTTCACCTTCACGGCTACGAACGAATATCAGGTCAAAGTCGATAAGGTAACGGTTCAAATCCTGGATGATTGGTCAGAGTATTTCCGGTTTCATCGTATAAAATAGTAAGCATAGACGGCGGAGGAAGGTCGATTAGATAACGGCTTCCTCTGCCTGTTCCTTTATATCCTTCATCATTCTGGCGGACCCAGAAGTCATAATGAACGTGTCTGAGCGAGCCGCATTATAATTGATCTTGCGCAGGTAATAGCACAGCTTGCCACTATAAATCTTATGATGATACAACGAGAGGGCAAAGTCCTCTGGCGTAACAAAGCAGGACGGTTTATTCACAGGAAGCCTTTGGGTCTCTTCGAAGACAGACGCGACGAAATGCGAGCAGAAATAGGCGTTTTCCCTATCAAATTTAATATTAAATAATACTCCAACCAGGCCCAGTAAATGATATTTGTACCGGTCCTGGTGTTTCATCATGCCCTGAACGTGTTTATACATGGTGTCGTATTCCTCATGGGATACCTTTAATTGATAAATAGCACAGTTTGCACTGTTGTAAAAAGGGTCCACAAAGTTCTCTCGAATAAGCCCGGCGACAAACGGGTTGTACATTTTTTTCCTGCCGAAGCTGTAGACTTCTCTCAATTCAGGATCAAAGGCAATGGAGGCGTGATTCAGATTGGCCCTTGTGAACAAGCGGATAAAGCCGCTAAAAGCGGTACCCGTTCCGGTCAGCACAATATAGATATGTTTGCTTTGAGTCATGTCCCAGATCCCTTTCTGCTGGTAGTAATGGATATTTCGGTAAAATTCTGTTTGAGTAATTCCATCTTACTGTATAATCCGGCGTTGTAAAACAAACTTTAGTCTTAAACAAATACTGGACCTGAGACCAGTGCGCACAAAAAGAAATGGTAATGCTTCTACACTAGTGATACAATAAGAGTCAAAATGACATTCTTGAGATTTCAGAGGAGGACAATTTAAAATGAGTGATTCCACACAAGCTATCCAGAAGGAAGAGAACTCCACTATCGACAATCTGGCGATCACAACGATCCGTACCCTGTCCATTGATGCAATTGAAAAAGCAAATTCCGGACATCCAGGTATGCCGATGGGTTCCGCACCGATGGGCTATCAATTGTTTGCAAAAACAATGAACCATAACCCGGAACATCCAACTTGGGTGAACCGTGACCGTTTTGTATTGTCCGCAGGACATGGCTCTATGCTGCTGTACAGCCTCTTGCACCTCAGTGGTTATGATCTGCCTATGGAAGAATTGAAGCAATTCCGCCAATGGGGCAGCTTGACTCCAGGACACCCTGAGTTCGGCCACACCGCTGGCGTTGACGCTACAACAGGCCCGCTCGGACAAGGGATCGGGATGGCTGTAGGGATGGCACTGGCTGAAGCCCAACTGGGTGCTACTTATAATAAAGATCAACATAAAATCATCGACCACTTTACCTATGCAATCTGTGGTGACGGCGACTTGATGGAAGGCATTTCTTCCGAATCCGCTTCCCTCGCTGGACATTTGAAGCTGGGCAAGCTGGTAGTACTGTACGATTCCAATGATATCTCCCTTGACGGGAAGCTGAACTTGGCGTTCTCTGAGAACGTAGCTCAGCGTTTTGAAGCTTATGGCTGGCAAGTGCTGCGTGTAGAGGATGGTAACGATCTTCCTGCTCTGGAAAAAGCGATTGCTGAAGCACAAGCTGAATTGAACAAACCAACACTGATCGAAGTAAAAACCGTTATCGGTTACGGTAGCCCGAACAAGCAAGGTAAAGGCGGCCATGGTGGTACACACGGTTCTCCGCTGGGTGCAGAAGAAGCGAAGCTGACCAAGGAATTCTACAAATGGGTATACGAAGAAGATTTCTATGTGCCGGATGAAGTTCGTGCGCGTTTTGCAGAAGTGAAAGATAAGGGGATTGCCGCTAACAAAGCATGGGACGAGCAGTTCGCAGCTTATAAAAAAGCTTATCCTGAATTGGCTGCCCAGTTCGAAACCGCTCTGAATGGTGAGCTTCCAGAAGGCTGGGATGCTAATCTTCCGTTCTACACAACAGAAGATAAAGCCGTGTCCACACGCGTGGCTTCCGGTAGTGCACTGAACGGTCTGGCTCCAAGCGTACCACAACTGGTTGGTGGTTCTGCAGACCTTGAGAGCTCCACAATGACTCACCTGAAAGACCTGCCGGTCTTTACATCTGAATCTTATGAAGGCCGCAATATCTATTTCGGCGTTCGTGAATTCGGTATGGCAGCAGCGATGAACGGGATTGCACTGCACAGCGGTCTGAAAGTATTCGGCGGTACGTTCTTCGTATTCACTGACTACTTGCGTCCGGCAGTTCGTCTGGCTTCCATCATGAAGCTGCCTGTAACTTATGTTCTGACTCACGACAGTATCGCTGTTGGTGAAGATGGTCCTACTCACGAGCCGATCGAACAATTGGCTTCCCTGCGTATCATTCCAGGTCTTACTGTGATTCGTCCGGCAGATGCCAACGAAACTTCGGCAGCTTGGGCGTATGCGCTCGAGAACAAGGACAACCCGGTAGCACTGGTGCTTACTCGTCAAAACCTGCCGATCCTGGCTGGTACTGTGGAAGGCGTGCGCGAGAACATCAAACGCGGTGGATACGTAGTTTCCGATGCGAAGAATGGCACCCCGCAAGCACAAATCATTGCGACGGGTTCCGAAGTTCAACTGGCAGTGAAAGCACAAGCTGCTTTGGCTGAAGAAGGCATTGATGTTCGTGTCATCAGCTTGCCAAGCTGGGATCTGTTCGAAAAACAAGACAAAGCATATCGCGATTCCGTGATCCTGCCGGGCGTTAAAGCCCGTCTGGCGATTGAAATGGCACAAACCTTCGGTTGGGAACGTTACACTGGAGATCAAGGCGACATCCTGGGTATCACAACCTTCGGTGCTTCAGCGCCTGGCGATACTGTAATCAAAGAGTATGGTTTCACCGTGGAGAATGTAGTTAGCCGCGTAAAAGCTTTGCTGTAAGCTATTGCAACTTATAGGGGGAGAACAGGACATGAGCGAGTTTAAGAATGCGACGATTGTCAAGGCAGCCAATGTGTATTATGGAGGGCAAGTCACCAGCCGTACGGTTCATTTGGAAAATGGAACCAAGGTAACCCTTGGCATCATGCTTCCGGGTGTATACGAGTTCGGTACAGACGGTCCTGAGATTATGGAGATTCTGTCCGGCGACTTGAAGGTGTTGCTTCCCGGTGCAGAGGTATGGCAGGAGATTAAAGGAGCGGAGACTTTCCACGTTCCTGGTAACTCCAAATTTGCGCTGGAAGTATTCGGCGTAACGGATTATATCTGTTCTTACCCAGAGTTGTAATTTGTAAAAGGAGCTCCGCTTGTGCGGGGCTCCTTTTCTAATCGGTTACAACAAAAGACTGCTTTTCTGGACCAGCGGGTCCGAGAAAAAGCAGTCTTTTGTTCAATGCAGCAGTGAATCCTTCGGCTGCAACTACACTATATTATTGCTCCGGCTTTTCTTCGCCGATTTTTTGACCAATCCAGGACTCGTAGGTTTTTACTACGGCAGAAAGATCCTCCTCGCCGAAGCCCTGGGTATAACCGGCTTGGAACAGGCTTTTGGCGAGACCCAGCATCGGCGTAGGAACGCCTGTGGCATCGCTGAGCGAAGAGGCGAGCTTCAGGTCCTTGAGCATCAGGGCTAGTGAGAACTGGTTGCTGAAGTCATCCTCGATGATTTTGCGGCCTTTGAGCTCCGCTTGCTTGCTGCCTGCTGAACCGAGTTGCACCAGTTCCAAGAACTTGTCCGCTGGAACGCCTGATTTCACGGCGATGGAGAAGCCTTCGGCAAGCGCAACGTTATGGATACCCACCATAGTGTTGTGGGCCAGCTTGGCGACGGCGCCGCGGCCGTTGCCGCCCATATGCAGCAGCTTTTTGCCCATAGTATCGAAGAGGGCACGGTTCGCCTCAATGACCTCGGCGCTGCCGCCGACCATGAATACTAGCGTGCCATCTACGGCTGCAGGCTTGCTGCCAGTTACCGGTGCGTCGAGGAATTGGCTACCGCGCGCTTCCACGGCTGCTGCAATCTCTTGCACCAGTCCAGGGGAGATTGTACTGGAATCAATCACGACTGTTCCGGGCTTCAGCGTTCCCAGAATGCCCTCTTCTCCGTAATATACTTCACGGATGGAATCATCGTTGCTGATCATGGTAATAATAACATCCTTGCCTTCTGCTGCTGCACGCGGTGTTGCTGCCGCCTGAGCGCCTTCTTCTACAAGTGGAGTGCACTTGGAAGCTGTACGGTTATAAACGGTGACCTGAAATCCACCGCGAAGCAGGTTGGAGGCCATAGGCGCCCCCATCGTTCCGAGTCCGATAAAGCCGATAGTTGTCATTACTTTCACACCTTCGCTATTGGATTTCTGTTGAATTCGACAGGATTTGTGGAGTGCTTTTCTCCATTTTAGCACGCACTTTGTACAGGTTCCACAGGTAGCGGTACACTTCACCCTGAGGTAGCGTTTTCGGTTTTATTCAAAAACATCGTTCTAAAGCCCGGGTTGTGTCCTAAGACCTTGCCAGCCTAGGAAAATTAAAGTATCCTATTATAAAGTTGTAACAAACGGTGTCAAATTTAAAGAGACAAACAGGAGGTTACCATTACACATGTCTAAAAAGATTAATTTTGACTACAGCAAAGCACTTACTTTTATCGGACAGAATGAAATTGACAACTTCGCAGCTCCAGTAAAACTAGCTCACGAGCAGCTACATAACAAGAGCGGAGTAGGTTCCGACTACCTGGGCTGGATCGATCTGCCAACAGCATACGATAAGGAAGAATTTGCCCGTATTCAGCAAGCTGCCAAGAAGATCCAAAGTGATTCCGAAGTACTTATCGTAATCGGCATCGGCGGTTCTTACCTGGGCGCACGCGCAGCAATCGAGGCGCTTTCCCATTCCTTCTACAATAACCTTTCCAAGGATAAACGCAAGACACCGGAAGTTTATTTTGCCGGTAACAACATCAGCTCCACATACATTACGCACCTGCTTGATCTCGTAGAAGGCAAAGACTTCTCCGTGAACGTAATCTCCAAATCCGGTACGACTACTGAACCGGCTATCGCTTTCCGCATTTTCCGCGCAGAGCTGGAGAAGAAATACGGTAAGGAAGAAGCTCGCAAGCGCATCTACGCTACTACAGACAAGGAGAAGGGCGCACTCAAGAAGCTGGCTAATGAAGAAGGCTATGAGTCGTTCATCATTCCAGACGATGTAGGCGGACGTTATTCCGTTCTAACACCTGTAGGTCTATTGCCAATTGCTGTTGCAGGCATTAATATCGAAGAAATGATGCAAGGCGCAGCGGCTGCCGCGGATGAGTTCAACAACCCGGATGTGGCAACGAACCAAAGTTATCAATACGCTGCTGTACGTAACGCTTTGTACCGTAAAGGCAAAACAACGGAAATCCTCGTCAACTACGAGCCTTCCCTGCACTTTGTCTCCGAATGGTGGAAACAGCTGTACGGCGAGAGCGAAGGTAAGGACTTTAAGGGGATTTATCCTTCTTCCGTTGATTTCTCAACAGATCTTCACTCCATGGGTCAATTCATTCAGGAGGGTAACCGTAACATCTTCGAAACGGTCATCCAAGTGGAGCAAGTGGCTCATCACGTAACGATCGAGAACGATCCGGATGATCTGGATGGTCTGAACTTCCTGACTGGCAAAACGATGGATTTTGTCAACAAGAAGGCATTCCAAGGAACGATGCTGGCGCACACAGACGGACAAGTGCCGAACCTGATCGTCACCATTCCGGACCAAACGCCGTATACTTTCGGATACCTGGTTTATTTCTTTGAAAAAGCCTGCGGGATCAGCGGATACCTGCTGGGCGTCAATCCTTTTGACCAACCGGGCGTTGAAGCTTACAAGAAGAACATGTTCGCGCTGCTGGGCAAACCGGGTTACGAGAAGGAAAAGGCTGAGCTGGAAGCCAGACTTACCGAGTAACATCGGCTACACCGTAGCAACCCTCATACTAGCGTAACTCACACTGGAGCAGTCCATAGGTATCATTACCGCGGGACTGCTCCTCATATATATTAAGCTATTATTTGCGTATAAGGACTGGGCAATCATGTTGGAACAATACCGGACGGTACGCGCTCCTGGGTCACAGGAGATCGTTATCCGTAAGTCACGCTTTATCGGCCATGTTATGCCGGTGAAGAATGAAGAAGAAGCGGTGCAATTTATCGAAGACATCAAGAAGCAACATTGGAACGCCACACATAACTGCTCTGCTTTTATGATTGGTGAGAGGGACGAGATCCAGAGGCAGTCTGACGACGGGGAGCCTAGCGGAACAGCAGGTAAACCGATTTTGGAGGTAATCCGCAGCCAAGGGGTTAAAAATGTCGCAATTGTTGTCACCCGTTATTTCGGAGGCATCATGCTGGGAGCAGGAGGGCTGATCCGGGCTTACGCAGATGGCGCAGCAATCGCGCTTGAAGCTGGAGAGGTCATCACTCGTGTACTGAGGCGGGAGGTATTCGTGGAACTGGATTACACCTGGCTGGGTAAGGTTGAGAACGAGCTCCGGGGCAGAGGTATTCAGACCGGCGAGACTTTATTCACCGACAAAGTGACACTGACCTGTCTGCCACGCAATGATGAGGGCGATGCATTTATGGCATGGATAACAGATCTAACCCAAGGCCAAGCCTTGGTAACGGAAGGGCGGCGGCTTTACTACAACGAAGGGGAATAGACGATGGCAAGAAGAGCAGTAGAGCAAGAGTTGTCGAGGGAAAGGATATTGGAGGCAGCCAGGCATTTGTTTATCACCAAAGGATACCGGGCGATTTCCATGCGCAGCATAGGGCAGCATTTGGGTTATAGCCATGGCTCCCTCTATTATCACTTCAAGGAAAAGGCGGAGTTGTTCTACGCCATTGTTGTCGAGGATTTCAATTATGTGGCTGCACTGCTGAGCCAGGCCATGAATAATCCCCCGGAAGAAGGTATGACACGGGTGGAGCAGCTAATTATGGAGTTTATCCGGTTTGGACTGGATCATCCTTATCAATACGAGATCATGTTCATGATCCGTGATGAAGAGTTGCTGGCCTATTGCAGAGCAGAACAGGGACGATGTTATGACTTATTCGCAAGTATTGTACGCCGTCATATGAAAGAAGAAGGATTTGTACATGGGGACTGGCAGAGTATGCCATTGACCTTATTTTTATCCGCACACGGATTTATTTCTTACTATATTCAAGATAAAGTATCTTTTGAGGACGTCAAAGCAGAAGCAGTCTCCCATATCAAGGTATTATGCCGCAATCTGTAGAGCTTGCTTTTTTTTTAAGTTTTCGCTTTAAAGCATTGCATTGGTATAACATCACTTCTCTGCTTGATGAAAGTATTGTAGGAGCTATCTTTTTTAAAGAGGGCCGCTTCACGGTAGCAGCCGTTAGCGGCCCTCTTGTTTTATCCCTCAACGATTTTCAGATAATACTCTCTGTGTCTGGGCCCGTCAAATTCGCAAAAATAAATCCCTTGCCAACGTCCTAATAATAGCTCGCCATTATGGATGATGATGCTCTGTGAAGGCCCTGCGGTAATGGATTTCAGATGGGAAGCTGTATTACCCTCAGCATGGCGATATTTCGGATGCTTCCATGGATAGATCTCATCCAGTCGCATTAGCACATCATGTTTTACGTCGGGATCAGCATTCTCGTTAATGGCAATTCCCGCTGTGGTATGTGGGCAATAGACAACAAGAATTCCATTCTGAACACCGCTTTTTTTAACGTAAGATACCACCTCACGGGAAATATCCCGCAGTTCGTCACGCTTGCTCGTAGATAGCTGGATCGTATTCAGCATGCTACATTCTCCTCTCTGAATCAACAAACCTGAACAGCATGAAACGCTAGAAGCAGCCCTTTTTCAAGGGGAAATGGTTTTCATTACATATTTTACCCTAAAACGCCTGGAAAGTAATTGACGGTAGTTAGTCGCTTTTGGTAAAGTAGTGTTAATATTAAACCGAGTATATTAATAGGAATAATGCTGTGTGTAAAGGCAAGTATACCGACCGGTAAGCCGGAGGTGGGGGGACTAATCGTTGAATTCGCTGCTTAGACACAAAGGATGGACCTGGGGGTTCCGCACCACGATCCTGCTGTATTTTGTAGTGTTAATTGTACTGCCGATTCTTGGGGTGTATTATAGCTCCTTCTCGCTGGGTTTTGGTAATTTCGCCGAAAGCCTCAGTGACCCGATTGCCTGGAAATCGGTACTGCTGACTTTAAAGTTGGCTGTTATCGCTGCACTTATTAATGTACTGGTGGGGACGATGATTGCCTGGGTCCTGATCCGCTACAATTTTCCTGGCAAGGTCTTGTTGAACAGTCTGGTGGATTTACCGTTTGCCCTGCCTACGGCGGTAGGGGGATTAATGATTCTACTGCTGCTCGGACCCGGTAGTCTGATCGGCGGAATCGCAGAGAAGCTGGGCTTCGAGATTGTCTTTCACCAGCCGGCTATCGTTATTGCGATGGTGTTCGTTACGTTTCCTTTTGTAATCCGTGCGGTGCAGCCGTTACTGGAGGAACTGGATCCTTCCGAAGAAGAAGCTGCATATACCATGGGTGCCAAGGGCGTTAGGGTCTTTCGTCAGGTGATTCTGCCGTCTATGGCTCCCGGAATAATTGGCGGCGGCATGCTGGCTTTCTCAAGGGCGCTGGCGGAGTTTGGGGCGGTTGTGCTCGTAGCTGGCAATATCCCAGGCCGTACACTGGTTTCCTCTGTTTTTATCTACGGTGAAGTGGAGAGTGACAATCCCGTAGGCGCCTCAGCCGTATCCATCATCCTTCTAACCTTATCCTTCCTCATCCTATGGCTGATCAATATGGTGCAGATGCGGGGGAGAAGATCATCATGAGAAAACTCTGGATTGGGTTAACGTATCTGGTGTTCTTTCTACTCATTGCTGCGCCACTGGGCAAAATGACCGCGGGAGCCTTCAGTCAGGGTCCTGTTGGTTTGTGGAACGCCTTGGTCCGGCCAGAAGCGCTGCATGCGCTGATGATGACCGGTTTTGTCGTGGTCGTGGTAACACTGCTGAACACACTGTTCGGAATTATGCTGGCTCTTTATCTGGTCCGGGCACGCTGGATCGGACGGCGGCTGAAAGGCTTGCTGAACAGTATTGTCGATCTGCCGTATGCGGTCTCGCCGGTGATTGGCGGCTTGATGATTGTGCTGCTTCTCGGACCGGACAGTGCGCTGGGCGCGCTGTTTGAAGGGATCGGGCTGAAGATTGTGTATGCTTTTCCCGGGATGGTGATTGCCACACTCTTCGTGACATTCCCCTTGATGGTGCGCGAGATTATGCCTGTACTGCAGGAGATCGGCTCTCAGCAGGAGGAAGCGGCTTCGACGCTTGGTGCTTATGGCTGGACGACCTTCTGGCGGGTGACCTGGCCTTCGATCCGCTGGGCGGTGGTGTACGGTGTCATCTTGACGGTCGCCCGCTCGCTGGGCGAATTCGGGGCGGTGCTGGTCGTCTCGGGCAATATCATGAATAAAACGCAAACGGCCACTACGCTCGTGTATCAGGATGTCGAGAATTTTAATGTAACCGCTGCTGGCGGGGTAGCGCTCGTGCTGGCGGCTTTTTCCGTAGGTCTGCTGCTGTTGATGGAATGGACCAAGAGAAGAAAGGGAGTGCATTGATATGCATGTCGAAGTCCGGGGATTAAATAAGCATTTTGGAGATTTTCATGCCGTCAAGGATGTGGAATTCGGGATTACCAAGGGACATCTGATCGGCCTGCTCGGCCCAAGCGGCGGCGGTAAAACCTCGATCCTGCGCATGCTGGCAGGGCTGGAGTCACCGGATAGCGGAGAGATTATTTTTCATGGTCAGACGGTCAACAACCTCCCTCCTCAGGAACGCGGCATCGGCTTCGTCTTCCAGAACTATGCCCTGTTCAAGCATATGACCGTATTTGAGAATATTGCCTTTGGCCTGAAGGTGAAAAAAGCAAGCAAGACAGCTATCCGCGACCGGGTGACCGAGCTTGTCGAGTTGACGGGCCTGAAGGGTTTTGAAAAACGCTACCCGCACCAGTTGTCTGGTGGTCAGCGTCAGCGTGTGGCATTCGCCCGGGCGCTTGCGCCGGAGCCACAGCTGCTGCTATTGGATGAGCCGTTTGCGGCGATTGACGCGAAGATCCGCCAGGAGCTGCGCTCATGGCTGCGCGAGCTGATAGAACGTGTAGGTATCACCTCCATCTTCGTTACTCATGATCAGGATGAAGCGATTGAAGTAGCGGACGAGATCATGATCATTAACCAGGGGCGTCTGGAGCAGAAGGGGACCCCGTGGGATATTTATAAAGAGCCGAAGACACCGTTCGTTGCGACATTCATCGGCGAATCAACACTGATCGATGATGCTTCCGAGCTGAAAGGTTTTAACAATGCTGGCGGAGGTAAGCCGACCAAAGCGCTAATCCGTCCGGAGTACATCGAGGTGGGCAGCCTGAATGAATTTAGGGTCGCCTCCGCTACGGAGCAGGGCATCGTGAAGCATCTGCATTTCCGCGGCAGCGAATGGCTGATAGAGATCGAGGTGAACGGCCACAAGCTCGTGACTTATCGTTCTCTGGAGAAGGAGACCTTGCAGATAGGGCAGGAAATATCCGTGCTGGTGCACCGCGCTTACCTGTTCAATGAGGATGATAGCTGGATTCAGGAGAACAACCTGAAGGATGACCCGATGCCGGTATTTATTTAATTTATTTTATCTAATTCAATTCAATCCAATTCAATTCAAGCTAGGCTATTTTCTTTTAAAGAATGATAAAGGTGCTGTTATAAAAGGTTGTACGAAGATGAGGCGTGTGGAGTGAGAGGTATTTCTTAAATAACTGGAAAAACTCCCGTTAATCATCCGGTAAGAGGAGGAATGTTGGAATAAATGGAAAAACTCCTGTTAAGTTAAGCTTTTTCATCGATTTCGAGGAAAAGCGTCGAAATAACAGGAGGAATTCCCGTTAATCTCGGAATAATGGCATTGCGGGTGAAAATAACGGGAGAAATTCCAGCTAAGCTCGTAATAGTGGCGATGCGGGTGGGATAACAGGAGAAATTCCAGTTAATCGCACCATAGTAACGATGCATGTGGGATAACGGGAGAAATTCCAGTTAATCTCGTAATAGTAACGATGCGAGTGGAATAACGGCAGGGAATCCCGTTAATTCCCATGATTATGTTTGCTCACTCACGTGATTAGCAAGCGGACTTGAGCCGAAGAAACACAATCATCTATCTATTTCAAAGGGATGTGGGCCGCAATGAAGCCTCTCAAAAGGAGCAGACAACTGCACGGATGGCTCGCCGCTCTAATGCTGGTTGTGCTTGTACTAACGGCAACCGGCTGCGGGAGCGGAGGGAAGGATAGTAATGCGGCTGACGCGCCCTCACGCAAGGGCGACCTTACGCTGGTAGTCGGTGCCTACAGCGTGGTCAAGGATGCCATGGAAGAAATATTGCCGATCTTCGCCGCCAAATGGAAAGCGGATACGGGGCAGACTCTCGAATTCCAGCAATCCTATGAGGCATCCGGAACTCAGGCCCGTGCCATCGCCGGAGGATTCGAAGCAGATGTGACGCTGCTGGCGATGGAGGGGGACATCGACAAGTTGGTTAAGGCTGGACTGGTACAGCCGAACTGGAAAAGCAAGGGCGGCGAGGACGGGATGGTGACCCGTTCGGTGGTAGCCCTGGGCACACGGGAAGGCAACCCGAAGGGCATTCACAGTTTTGCGGATCTGGCGAAGCCGGGGATTAAGGTGCTCTACCCCAATCCCAAGACATCCGGCGGCGCCCAGTGGGATATCAACGCCATCTATGGGGCGGGCCTGAAGCTGTCTGAGGAGCAGGAAGGGGTTAAGGACCCCGTGGCTGCTAAGGCTTTTCTGGAGCGAGTACATGCCAATGTGGAGTCGCTGGACAAAAGCGGCCGGGCATCGATGGCCGCCTTCGAATATGGTGTCGGCGATGTGATCGTCACCTATGAGAACGAGCTGCTCGCGCGAATCGCCAAAGGGGTCAAATATGAGGTGATTATTCCACAGGATACCATTCTCATTGAGAACCCGCTGGCGGTTGTGGACAAATACGCAGAGAAGCACGGTACCCGCGAGGCCGCGGATGCACTTGTTGCTTACCTGCTGACTCCGCAGGCACAGGAAATCTTTGCGAAGCATGGCTTCCGTCCGGTCAATAAACAGGTATATGCTGACAACGAAAGCCATTTTCCCATCCCGGCCGGCCTATTCGACATCCAGTACCTGGGCGGCTGGAACGAGGTGCGCAGCACGCTGTACTCCAAGCGTGGAGTCTGGTATCAGGTGCTGGCTGGGATTTAAGCTAGGCTATTGGGTTAGCAGATTAAAGGAAAATCAGATAACAAGAGCAACCTAAGTCCAAGCCTTCACCGTAGTGACGACCGAGCCGTACGTTCGCAACTTGAGCTCATGTTAAATAGAAGGAACAGAAAATAGACGGGAAGTGTGGTCGTTCGTAAGGCAAAGCGCCTTGTGGGCGACTTTTTGTATTATCAGGTTAGCTAGAATGTGCGGATTGTCCCTTTTTCTGCTTTTCTTATTATAGGGGCTGACCTATATAGGGTGTACTAAGTGGGTCCTTGGCTTCGTGCAATGATGCTCCAACCTGTTTTATAATGGGCATACAAGACTTCGTGATAGGACAGAAGGAGAGAGAACTGATGGATACATTGGTATTTTTGGGCACGGGCGATGCAATGGGAGTTCCACGGGTTTACTGCGATTGTGAGACTTGTTCAGAGTCGAGAAATGGCGGACTAAACGCTCGGCTTCGTTCCTCCGTACTGATTGACAACGGCAGCGACGGGCTGGTGATTGATTGCGGTCCGGATTGGCGGGGGCAGATGGAAGAACAGGGAATTCGCCATATGCGCCGCTTGCTGGTGACACATGCTCATTTTGACCATATCGGTGGACTTCCCGAATGGGCGGACGCTTGCCGCTGGATGGGGTATAGAGGTCAGCTCTATGCGCCGGCAGAGGTTATTCCGGTGATTCAGCGTCAGTATCCATGGCTGGAGAATCAACTGGATATGATTCCTTGTGATGAAGGGATCACATTGGACGGCTGGGCGATAGAGACGTGGAGAGTGTGCCATGGCAAAAATGGCTATTCCTATGCTTACCGACTGGAGAAGGAGGGGTATGCGTGGGTTTACTGTCCAGACTCTATCTCGCTCGGGGAGGAAGAGACCCGGCGTATGCATAACGCCGATCTGCTGGTACTGGGGACAAGCTTCTATTATGAAGCAGCCGAGTTGTCCACTCGTTCTGTCTATGATATGACGGAGGCCGCGGAACTGCTGAAGGAAGTAAAGCCCCACAGGGCGATTTACACCCACATGTCCCATGATGTTGACTTGCGGAAGGATTATATTCTACCGGAGCATGTCACGCTGGCGCGGACGGGGATGAGGGTTTCGCTGGCAAACGCGGCAGAGTAAGTATAAGAGGAGATAGGTATGGGAGTAGAGCAGGCGTGGAGGAGCAGGTATAGAAATAGAGCAAGTATGAGAGTGAGCAAGTATGGGCGTAGAGCAGGTATAGAAAGCATGACAGGTATGGGAGTAGAGCAGGTATAGTATGTGCAGCGAATATAGCAGGAAATACAATAAGTGCAAGAAGTGCAAGTGGAGAGCGAGTATGTCAGTAGAGAAGTATAGTAAGCATGATAAGTAGGGGTAGTTGAGCAATCAGAGTGTGGAAAATCAAGTGATCAGAAACACATATAGCATCATTTATCATTTAGCAGTACCAGCAGTCCAGCGCTACCAGCGTATCTACTATATAAGCCGAACAAAAGAAATGAACAAAAGCGAAAATGAGCGAACGGGGAAGTTTAGAACTGTAGGCCCAAAGCGTTCGCCTGAAGTGAGCGTCAAATATCCCCCACTTAGCAGTCAGATGGGAGCGACTGTATGATGAATACAGATTAGCTGAGACGGCAGCTGCTCAAAGAGATATACGTGAGATACCGGAAAGGAAAACGAGCAGAAATTTCTTGGCGGTTTGCCAATGATCATTTGACTGAAGCAACCGAAGTCGTTATGAAATAAAAGAAGCCAGCAATCCAGGTCGCTGGCTTCTTTACTCGGATTAGTCCGTGGAAATCAGTCAAGCCATGTTCCAGATATTATCTGATCCGCGATTTTGTCTTGAATTGTACTGTACTGTTATTTACTGTATAGAACATCAGCCAATCACCAGGGATGAAAAAACGCATCTCCGAGGCTGAACCAGACAGAGATCTCGCTGCGTCTATTGAGGGATATATTAGACGCTGTGGTTGTTGTAATGAGCTCAAATAACAACCAGGCATGGCAAAAATAATTATAGTTCCGCACAAAAAGCCCACGATTTCTCGTGGGCGGTAAGCAAAGCTTACCCTAAAATTAAGGCCTAATACTCTTCTTTTGTTGTTGAGCACACCAGAGAGTAAATAAAATTCCCACGACGGTTACGATCGAAACAACCCAAGGAACGGCTGTTAGGCCTCCACCAAATTGAAAATCTATAACCAAGCCTCCGATATACGCACCAAGCGCATTAACCAGGTTAAAAGCCGCAACATTTAAAGTCGACGCTAGTGTTGGAGCTTCTTTGGCCGTATTCAGCATATGGAGCTGCAATCCCGGTATAGTTCCAAGAGCGGCCATTCCCAATACAAAAACATTAATCAAAGCGGGTACTTTATACTGATCCGTAATTGAAAATACTGCTAAAACTATGGCCAACACAACGAGTATCCCAAGAAGAGATGGCATTAATTTACGGTCAGCCAGTTTGCCCCCAATAATATTTCCAAGCGTGCTGCCGGCTCCGAACAAAACAAGGATGTAAGAAACGGAATTTAACGGGAACTTAGTAATATCAGTTAAAATCGGCGAAATATAAGTGAACGCTGTAAAGACTCCTCCAAAACCAAACGTCGTCATTAAAAGAGCAACATAAACTGCTGGTCGACGCAGTACACCAAGTTCCTGCTTTAGACTTGATGAAGATGCCTCTACTTTTGGAACGAGTATGGCAATCCCAATATCAAAGCAATCAATTCTATTATAGTGATCGTCCAAAAAGAGGATCTCCATCCATAGGCTTGACCAATAAATGTACCGATAGGGACGCCAAGAATATTTGCAAGTGTCAGACCCGTAAACATGATGGCAATAGCTCCAGCCCGTGTTTCCTTAGGAACAAGTCCAGCTGCAATAACAGATCCAACACCAAAGAAGGACCCGTGAGTTAATGCAGCCACGATACGAGCTACCATTAATACTCCATAGTTTGGTGCAAGAGCAGCCAATGCATTACCTGCTATGAACAGAATCATAAGAAAGAGAAGTAACTGCTTTCGCTTCATTCGATGAGTTGCGACTGTGATGATGGGAGCTCCTATAGCCACACCCAGTGCATATCCGGTAATGAGTAGCCCCGCTAAGGGGATGGACACCTGCAAGCTATCGGCCACTTCAGGAAGTAACTACACAAATTCAGTTATTCGCTGGAATCAACCGGTGGCTAAAAACTTAGATGCTAACCGTGCGAAAGAGACAGGGACTCATGAAGCAGGGCATTCGTTAGGTCTTGAGCACTCTAATACAACCAATGCCATTATGCGTGCGACTGGCTGGATTTATGGTACCTATCCTATTCAAGATGATTGGGATGGCATCAAAGCGATTTATCAATAAACTTTACGGAGGGGAAACATTGTGATGAAGGTGAAACCTAAGTTTTTAATTACTGGCCTCTCGGTTGCATTGGTTGCAACAGCACTTGCATTGACCCCCACATTCGCCAAACAAGGAGTACAAGATACGGCAGGGACGAAAACAATTCCTTACGCAATTACAAAAGGTAGCGCCATTAGCTACGGAACGTTTTCTGAAATGGATGCACAAACAGATATTGTTGTTAAGGGAACGAAGGTCGGGGTTGAGGAAGTAGTTCTGAAAAAAGAAGATGTGGACGGATTGGTTATTGACAATCGCACATTATCCAAATTTGTACTGAGCGATGTATTTAAAAATAATACCGACCACACGTTGTCTAGCGGGGAGACCATCATCGTCCAAGAAAATGCAGCGACCGACTCATCAAGAGTTTACAGCACATTAGGATATCAGTTGATGAATGAAAATGAAGAATACTTGCTGTTTTTGAGAGAGAGCCTCACTGATCCTGGTGTATACATTATCCGTGGCGTTGTTTACGGTAAAGTACCTACTGCGGGTGAAGGTATTCAATCTAAGAGCACTGCTGATGATATACAGTTTAAAGGAGACGATGATACCCGGGAACAATTAGAAGCTATTTTTGAGGACGCCCGGGAAGCATATTTAAACTGAGTTAAAAATTGAATGAAGAAGCCGCCCTCCAGAAAGGCGGTTTCTTTTATACCCGACACGTTATGGGGCTATCCTAAAAGCTGTTACAGGCTTATGGGGTTGCCCCTATTTTAATTGTCCCTAAAGGTATAAGGTTGACCAAACAAACTGCTTCCTTGCTGACATACGTTTGGATCTGCCTTTTCGCTACAATAAGAGCGTAAACTAACTTGAAACTTCCCGTGCCGCAGCCCGCGGGCAGAAGATATCGCAGTTTGGTCCTCTCCTGGGTGCTTCGTGGCGGTAGAGTGACCATTTCGTTTATGTATTCATGCCTATTCAATTGCAAAATCCTGCAGAAGCCAGCATGGTCCCAGTGCAGGATTTTGAACTTATCCCGTCTGCGGTTGCAAAACACAAACAACGCGGAGGAAAACGGATTGAGTTCGAACTGTTCCTGTACGATTGCAACCAATCCGTCTATGGATTTACGGATATCTGTTGCACCGCAAGCAAGATACACGGGTGAAGCAGAGGGGAAACTCAGCATAACGTATCAGGGCGGGGACCACATCGCGAAGCAGTCCCGGTTCGAAACCAAGCCGAAAGTTGATCTGGACAACACCGACTTGGACCTGAAGGCATTCCATTGTGCTTGTACCAGAAAGACTAGCGACAGCAACGGGGCGGAAGGTGGTGGCTGAAACGGTCTGCTCTTGCTTTTGGGCTTTGTATAGCCAATATTTTAATTGATGCAAGGTCAGGTTATGCTCTGTGCACCAAGCTTTCATCGTTTGATCGCTAGATTGATAGGCTCTAATACACCCCGTCTATAGCTCCTGCAAATACTTATCCATTTGAAGTCCATCCTTTTATATGTGTGATGGATTCATTATGGTCCATTGGCTTAGCTATGAACACGTGTATTCGGTTTGACGCTTACGCCTGAAAGCTTTCCATAGGCAAGCTAGAACCGGAACATAGAGTGTCGACAGACTTCAATCACTAGAAGCGGTAAATTCCCCTTTCACCAGTCGTCTTAATAGTGGTAAAGAGGGGCCACCTCTCCAACTAAGAGCATTTTTGCACCTTATTTTTCTTTAATATAGGCTAATGAGGGAATTAGAGGCATTTTTGTATCTTATTTTTCGAAAAAGCAAGCTGAACGGGTGATTCTGGAAGATTTAAGGTACAATATTGCACTTAATCTCCAATAACCCTTTGCTGCAAAGGATTTAAGGTACAAAAATGCCGTTAATTACACTTCGACCCTTCTTATATAAGTTCTCTTTATTCTTATACAAGCTCTCTTTTTCTTGGCTATGTTTGTTTTTAAATGCGTTCTATACAGCTAATTCATAGAATTAAAAAGGAGCACAGTCATGGGGTTGAACCCCCAGCTACTGTGCTCCTTTATTGTCTAACCGCTAACCGCTAACCGCTAACCGCTAACCGCTAACCGCTAACCGCTAACCGCTAGAAGCTAACCGCGGTTAGCTTCTAGCCTAACTTGTCTGCTAATGCATGGTCATGCCGCCGGTTACGTTGATGGCTTGCCCAGTCATGTACGAAGAGAACGGACTGGCGAGGAACAGGACCACGTTCGCTACATCCTCCGGCTCCGCGGTCCGGCCCAGCGGAACCTGCGAGCGGTCTTCCGCCAGAATATCTTCTGGCGTCATCCCCCGGAGCTGTGCGCCCTCGATTCGTTCACGGCGCTTCATATCCGTCTCCACAATTCCTGGGCAGACGGCGTTCACCAGAATTTGCTCACTGGCGAGTTCGATCGCCATCACCTTGGTGAATCCCAGCACCGCGTGCTTGGAGGCCACGTAGTTCCCCATGCAGCGATAACCGTTTTTCCCCGCCTGTGAAGCGATATTGATAATTCGACCGCCGCCGCCCTGGTGCAGCATCTGTCTGGCTCCCGCCTGGGAGACCAGATACACGCCTTTGGCATTGATATCCATAACCTTATCCCAGTCGGCTTCCTTGATGTCCACGGCATAGTCCATGGTAGACGTGCCGCTGTTGTTCACCAGAAAGTCGATCCGGCCGAAGGCCTGAACGGCTCCTTCAATGAGCCTGGTGGCATCCTCAGCCACTGTGACATCAATACGGAGATGAACCAGCCGCTCATGGATCTGCTCGTAATCTGCCTTGCAGGCGATGTCTCCAATGACGACATTGGCCCCGGCCTCCAGGAACAGATCCACAATGCCCTTGCCGATCCCGGTTAGGCCGCCGGTAACGATCAGTGTTTTGCCGGTAAAATCAATGCTCAGCATGCTGCACAGTTCCCTTCTGTCTTAGGCTCTGAATGGATCGTCGCTGATGCCGGCATCCAGTACGATACGGGCGTATTCTTTAGCGCTGAACAAGGAGTGATCCTTGTAATTTCCGCATTCCAGAGCGGAGACAGCAGGAACATGCTCGGTTTCGAGAACCTTGTTCAAGACTTTGGTAAGTGCTGCTGCCACATCGGCAGGGTTGTGCTCGTTCCAGATAATAAGATAGAAGCCGGTTCTGCAACCCATTGGGGAAATATCGATAATGCCTTCCAGCTCATCGCGGAGGTAAGTTGCGAGCAAGTGCTCCAGTGTGTGTACTGCTGCCGTTGGCAGGGCATCCTCGTTCGGCTGAAGGAAGCGCAAATCATACTTTTGAATGGTGCTGCCCTTCTCATTAGTTTCAGTACCTGCAATTCTTACATAAGGTGCTTTCACCTTGGTGTGATCTAGTTGGAAACTTTCTACTTCTGCCATAGTTATATCTCTTCCTTTCGGGACTTTTCATTCCAAACTATCACAACCCGAAAGGGATGTAAATAGTTAGGTATTCAAAAGACGATTATTCATAGTACATTATACGGATTATGTTTGTAAATGTGTTGACACGAATATTAATGCATTGTAACATATGAAACAACTTAAATCTGATGCAATTACTTGGTATTATTCGAGCTAGTCTTGCGTTGGGAAAGAGCATCATGTCAAAGGGGAGAAACATCATAATGAAGAAAAAATGGATTCATTCTGCACTAATCATCGTCGCTGCCGCACTTTTTATTGCAGGATGCGGTAACAACAAGGAAGCTGCCGGTTCAGGGGATGCTTCTAGCCAGGACAAGAAAACGCTGCGAATTAGCTTCAATCCAGGGCCTTACAGTGATCAGTTCAAAAATGGAGTAGCACCCTATCTGGAGAAGAAAGGGTATCAAATAACATATAAAGAATTTACCGATGGTATTCAGCCGAACGTGGCTGTGGCTAATGGTGAGATTGACGCGAATGTATTCCAGCATTCTCTGTATCTGCAATCTATCAATGTGAGAGAAAAGATTGATCTGATAGGCGCTGTACAGGTGCCAACGCCACCTATGGGACTCTATTCCAAGAAGCATAAAAGTCTGGACGAGGTGAGCGATGGCAATCAGGTCAATTTGCCGAATGAGCCGGTTAATATGCTTCGTGCACTCAATGTCCTGAAGGATATTGGCTGGATCACACTAAAGGATAATATCGATCCGCTGCAAACTTCACTTTCGGACATCACGTCTAACCCGCACAACCTGAAGTTCATAGCTACCGAGCCGGCACAAGGGCCGCGGGCGCTGGAGGACGTCGATTATGCTGCCATTCAGGGGAATTTCGCTGTATCCAACAATATTAAGCTGACAACGGCGCTGCAACTGGAGAACATGACGGATCCATTCACCAACATTGTAGCCATTGACAGCAAGAACAAGGACGCACAGTTCGTTAAGGATATTGTTGAAGGATACCATTCGGACGAGTTCCAGAAATACATCAAGTCGAACCCGGTCTATGAGGGTTACAAGCTGCCTAGTTACTTTAAATAATAACTGATCCGGTCTGCCATTCCTTTACGGAGAAGTGGCAGACCCTCCTGTTTGTTGGGCAGACAGAATGACGATTACCTAAACCGAACTTTGCTAAAGAGGTGTAAAACAATGGACTTTAGACCTTCTAATGTAGTCAGCGAATTACCTAATAATTATTTCAGTGCGCTCAACGACAAGATTGCATTATACCGCAGCAAGGGGATTGACGTTATTGATCTGGCAAGTGGAACGCCGGACCAGCCGACCCCGCAGCATATTATCGAAGTCCTGAAAGAAGCGGTCGAAGAGCCGCTGAATCAGGGATATCCGCCTTTTTACGGCAAAGGAAGCGCACGGGAGGCCGTAGCGGCTTTTTATAAGCGGGAATACAATGTAGAGCTTGACCCGGAGACGGAGGTCGCTGTGTTCAACGGTTCGGCGATTGGTGTAGTAGGCATTCCGCAAAGCCTCCTGAACCCCGGCGATCTGCTGCTGACAACGGATCCCGCATACCCGCCTTATTTCGCTGCGGCAATTCTGGCAAGAGCACAAGTTCAGACGATACCCGTCTATGAAGAGGATGGTTTTCTTCCCCGCTATGAGAGTGTTTCTGAGGAGATTGCCCGGAAGGTGAAGCTGTTGATGCTGAACTATCCTAACAATCCGACAGGTGCGGTTGCTACGGAACAATTTTTTGAGCAGACGCTGGCGTTTGCTGCAAAGCACAAGTTTCCGGTGCTGAATGACTTTGCTTACGGTGCCTTTGGCTTCGATGGTCACAAGCCGCTGAGCTTCCTTCAGCAGTCTGGGGGCAAAGATTACGGCGTGGAGTTGTACACGGCTTCCAAGACATATAACATGGCAGGTTGGCGCTTTGGCTTCGCGGTAGGGAATGCATCGGTCATCGGAGCGCTCAAGCACTATCATACTCAGGCTTACAGTACGATTTTCGGGGCGGTGCAGGATGCTGCTGCTGCTGCGCTGCTTGGTCCGCAAGAGGGTGTACAGCAGCTCGGGGCCTTGTATGAGCAGCGGCGTGACTTTCTGGTGAAACGACTGCGGGAAATCGGCTGGGCCGTTACAGCGCCTAAGGGCTCGTTCTTCTCGTGGTTCAAAGTGCCGGAAGGGTACACGGCAGAATCTTTTGCGGAGCGTCTGCTGGAAGAGGCTCATGTTGCAGTGGCGCCGGGAGAGGGCTTTGGCAAGCAGGGAGACCTCTATGTCAGGGTCGGCTTGGTAAACAGCGAGGAGAGGCTGAGCGAAGCCATTGACCGGATTGCGGCGACAGGTATTTTCAAAGAATCGGGTATAGCAGTGCAGTCAGGGGGCGTGCAGCATGATTGAGCTTAGAGATGTCCATAAATCGTTCGAGCGCAAAGGACAATCCATTCAGGCACTGAAAGGGGTCAGTCTCCGCGCGGAAAAAGGGGATATTTACGGGGTGATCGGCTACAGCGGAGCCGGCAAAAGCACACTGATCCGACTCGTGAACTATTTGGAACGGCCGACCAGCGGCCAGGTTTTTGTAGACGGGGAACCGCTTGACCAATACAGTCCCTCCGAGCTGCGTCAGGTGAAGAAGCGGATCGGCATGATTTTTCAACATTTTAACCTGCTGGAATCCAAGACCGTATTCGATAATATTGCTATTCCGCTGGTGCTGCTGAAGAAGGGCAAAGAGGAGATCCGTGAGCGTGTTACAGAATTGCTGAAGTTCACAGGGCTGAGCGACAAGGCTGGAAGCTACCCTAAGGAACTGTCCGGCGGGCAAAAGCAACGGGTCGGCATCGCCCGGGCGCTCGCCAGCAATCCGTCCATTCTCCTGTGCGATGAAGCGACTTCGGCACTGGACCCGCAGACGACAAGCTCCATTCTGGAGCTGCTGAAGCGGATCAATGAGGAATACAACATCACGATCATGATCATTACTCATGAGATGGGGGTCATCCAGCAGATCTGCAACAAGGTAGCCGTGATGGAGCAGGGGCTGATCATCGAGCAGGGCAACGTGCTGGAGGTCTTCGGTAATCCACGTCATGCTACGACGCAGAGCTTCGTACAAACAGTGATTCACAACAGTGTGCCGCAAAGTGTAATCCATACACTCAAAGCAGAAAGCGGACGGCGGCTGTTCAGGCTCAAATTCGTTGGTGGTGCGGCATCCGAGCCTGTCATCAACAATTTGATTCGCAATCATGAGGTCAATGTGAATATACTATTTGCCAATATGACGGAAATTCAGAATACAACGCTGGGAACGATGATTTTGCAGATGAATGGGGATAACGGCACAATTGATCAGGCTGCATCCTATTTGCTGAGTCAGGGTGTTGAGATTACGGAGGTGGATAAAGTATGAATACGGTGATTACGGCAGATCAGCTTTTCGGTGCCTTGAGGGAAACGGTCGTTATGGTGGGCTTCTCCTTGTTCTTCGGCGCCTTGCTTGGGATTCCGCTTGGTATTGTACTGGTGATTACACGGCCTGGAGGCGTTCTGGAAAATAAATTTGTTTTCTCGATACTGAATCCGGTGATCAATATTGTGCGTTCTCTTCCTTTCATTATATTACTGGTCGCCATTATTCCGTTTACACGCTGGGTCGTACATACTTCCATTGGTACTAGTGCGGCTATTGTGCCGCTGATCGTCTATATTGCCCCGTACATCGCACGGTTGGTGGAGAATTCTCTGCTTGAAGTCAGTCCGGGCATTCTGGAGGCGGCGGAGGCTATGGGAGCAACGACTTTCCAGGTAATCTGGCACTTTCTGCTGCCGGAGGCGTTTGGGTCGCTGATTCTGACCATGACAACGGCTACGATCGGTTTGATTGGGGCTACGGCCATGGCGGGTACGGTTGGTGGAGGCGGCATCGGTGATTTGGCCATTTCCTACGGGTATCAACGGTTTGATACGTTTGTCATGATCGTTACGGTAGTTATCTTGATTATTTTCGTGCAGGGCATTCAGTCTCTTGGCAACGTGCTGGCTCGCAAGGCTCGACGTAACTAATGAGCAGGGCGGACGAAGGATTGAAGCCGGAAATTATAGTACGGGCTGCACCGCAAGAATTCATTTGCAGACCGGGTTCTTGGGGGAGCTTAGAGCAGCACTTGGGCCGAAGAGGCATTCGTACAGTATTGATTGTGCATGGCCGGGATTCATGGAGTGCGGCGCAGCCCTTTCTGCCAGAGCTGAAGGCGACGGAGGTCCACTTGTACGCGTACAGCGGGGAATGCACCTATCCGGAGCGCGACGGAATTGTGGCTGAAGCTGCAGGACGTGGAGTACAAGCCATTATTGGCGTAGGCGGCGGTAAAATAAGCGATCTTGTCAAAAGCGCAGCTGCCGCGCTGCGGCTTCCTGCGATTATTTTGCCCACACTGGCCTCGACCTGTGCGGCATGGTCGTCCCTGAGCGTCATGTATGACGATCAGGGACGCTTTGTGAGTATGGATGTATTTCCATACAGCAATGCGCTGGTTCTGCTCGATCCGCAGGTCATTGCGCAGTCGCCACCGGAGCTGCTTATCGCTGGTATTGGAGATACCCTGGCCAAATGGTACGAAGCCGATGTTATCATTCGGGGCATGACTTCCCCTCCGGTAGAGGTGGAGCTGGCCTGGTACACAGCACGAAAATGCAAGGAGCATCTGCTGAAACACAGCGAAGCTGCTCTTGAAGCCCTGCGAACAGGATATGCCAATGAGGACCTGACACGGATTGTCGAGACTATTATTATGGTTGCTGGCCTTGTGGGCGGCTTCGGCGAGGATTACGGCCGCACAGCGGGTGCCCATTCCATTCATGATGCTCTAACGGCGATACCGGAAGCTCATGGGCAATTGCACGGGAATAAAGTGGCTTACGGAGTGCTTGTGCAGCTTGCGCTGGAGGATAACCGGACGGAGATAGATTTTCTTTTGCCATTCTATGAGCAGTTGGGTCTGCCCGCCTGTCTTCGGGACATGGGACTAGGGCATCTGGAGCGTGAGGATTGGCTAAAGATCGGGGAACGGGCAACGGTGCAGGAGGCCTCGATTCATAGAATGCCGGGTCACATCGGAGCAGAAGAAGTAGCAGATGCAATAGCGCAGCTTGAGATCTATACAACAGGTTACAGAGTGAAATCCAACATGGAGAAGGCGGGAATGACATGAGTATCGCAATTATCGGGGCGATGGAAGAAGAAGTGGCATTGATTAAATCACATTTGGAGGATATTCAGCAGTTGGTAGTGGCCAAAAGCAATTTCTTCACCGGACGTCTTAAGGGGAAGGATGTTGTGCTGGTACAATCAGGGATCGGCAAGGCCAATGCGGCAATGACCACCACCATTTTATTGGAACGGTTTCAGGTCGAGCTGATTATCAACATCGGTGCTGCAGGTGCACTGGATCCGAGCCTCCAGATCGGCGATGTAGTGATTGCCGAGGAAATTACCTACAGTGATGTGGATGCTACTGTTTTTAATTATGTCTACGGACAGGTTCCGCAGATGCCGGCTTCATATCCGGTGGATAAGCAATGGGTAGCCTTGGCGCTGGAAGGAGCTGCCCTCATCAATAGTGAGCGGAGCGTCGTGACGGGACTTGTGACCACAGAGGATTCTTTCATCGGACATTCGGAGCTTGCTGTCTCCATCCGAGCACGGTTCCCGGAGTCCAAGGCATCGGACATGGAAGGCGCGGCCATAGCCCAAACCGCCTATCAATTTGGGGTTCCCTTCTTTTCGGTTCGCGGGATCTCTGACAATGTGGGCGCAGGAGCTGCTGAATTGTTCACCTCCAACGTGGATCTGGCCGCGAAGAATTCCGCGGAAGTCGTTGAGGCATTTCTGACTTTGTATGAACCTGAAAGCTCTTTGTAGTATAAAATATGCCTGTATAAAACGTTGCCGTTCCACCCAGGGAAATGCTCCTGGCGTGTGAGCGGTTTTTTTTGTGTCCCAAATATATACAAAATTAGTAGTATTCTCGGGAGTGAATTCCCGTTATAATCGATGTACCTGCGTGAAAAGGTTTACATATTTATATAGACTGAACAAAAAAATAACATAAGGCGAGCGGAATGGAGGGGAATTTTGGAACTGTAGGAGCGATAGCGTCCGCCTGAAAGCTTTCCGAAGGAAAGCTCGCATCGGAAGCGTAAGCTCTCCAGATTTCATCCGCAAATAGCGGTACAATCCCAAGAAATCTGGAGACAACAGCGGCCGAAAGTCCAAACATTTTCCGCAATGACGACCTTAGCCCATGTGAAAATCCTAGGTTCAATCTATTTAGTATTAAAATCAATTGAAATGGAGGATTACATAATGCCAGAATCACAAGCCCCAATCTTGCTTGATTTTCCCGAAAGCTTTGAGACGCAACGGCTGCTGATCCGTGCTCCATTGTGGGGGGATGGCGCCAGTATGCATGAAGCACTTGTGGAAAGTCAGGAGCTGCTGAAGCCTTGGATGCCGTTTGCTCAGACTTTGCAGAGTCTGGAGGAGTCGGAGAAGTTCACGCGTGAAGCACGGCTGGAATTTCTGAAGCGCATAGAAATGCACCTGCGTATTTTTGACAAAGTGTCTGGCCGTTTTATCGGCTGCACCGGATTGCACAATATTAATTGGGACATTCGCAATTTTGAAATTGGCTATTGGATCAGAAGCAGCTGCGCCGGCAAAGGGTACATGACCGAAGCGGTGAACGGGGTAACAGACTTTGCGATCCGGGAGCTGGCAGCGAACCGGATTGAGATTCGCTGCAGCGCCCTCAATCTGAAAAGTGCGGCGGTGGCGGAACGCGCAGGCTATACGCTGGACGGGATTTTACGAAGAAACCGACGGGCGATGAACGGAGAATTACATGACAGTAAGGTGTACGCCAAGGTGCGGGGAACAGAATTTTAGAATGGAAGGGAGACTTGTAGTCATGCAGCAGGGGGTATTTTCCCGATTGAGTAAGTACATGCTCAGGCACAAGCTTATTTATTTCATATTAATTATAACCACCTTGATGGGTATCACCCTTGAGCTAATGATTGCCTGGTTTCTGTCGGCAGTGACAGATGCTGCTGTTCATTTCGATGTGGATAGACTGAAAAATGTAATTGGAATCGGGCTGCTCATGCTGGCTGGCATCGGGGTCAATGGTTATGCGGATGCTTATTTTAAAAACAATGTGTCAGCCAAAATCAGAAATGAACTGCGCCAAGACATGATGAAACATACGCTGAAGCTGCCGCAGTCTTATTTTGACCGCAATCATTCTGGCGACCTGCTGTCCCGGTTCACGAACGATAATCAATCCGTCGGCGAGGCCTGCGGACAGGTGATAATCGGCTTGCTGCGTAATCCGCTGCTGGCACTCGCGGCCTTCGCGTATTTGCTGTATATTCACTGGCTGCTGGCGCTGATCTGTTTTGCAATGGGGCCGCTAATGTTCCTAACCGGGAAAGTATTCGGTAAAGCGATGCGCAACAACAGCATACAGCTACAGCAGAATATGGGCAAGACGACTTCGTTTCTAAATGACATTCTGGGCAGCAGTATGGTATTCAAGTCATTCTCTATTGAACCTCGTTTGTTTAAGCAATACCGCAAGCACAGTGAGAACATCGCTTCCGGAGAACTGAAGCGCGGCTCCATCGAAGGGGCCACGTCTGCGGTCTCCTCTCTCCTGGGGAACATGACCTTCCTGCTGGCGCTGGTCATAGCGGGTTATTTTGTAGCTAAAGGTTCGCTCGAAGTTGGAGCAATGTTGGCCTTCATCCAGCTGATGAACTATCTGGTGAACCCGTTCTCAGCTCTGCCTGGGCTGGTGGCATCCATGCAGCAATCTTTGGGTGCCGCGGGACGGATTTTTGAGGTGATGGATGTGCCGGCTGAGGTGGATTCTTTTGAGGAATCGAAGCAGCAGACCAAAACTCCAAATTTCCAGAATATGAAGCTGTCTGACGTGTCCTTTACATATCCCGGTGCGGAGATACAAAGTCTGAACCAAGTGAGCCTGGAGCTTATACGTGGGCAGCAAATCGCGATTGTTGGGCCAAGCGGCGGTGGGAAGTCCACACTCTTTAAGCTGCTGCTGCGCTTCTATGATGCTGACAAGGGTGAACTGTCCTTGAACGAACAGCCTATTGGGGAAATCAGCTTGTCCAGGCTGAGGAGTCATTTTGCCTATGTCCCGCAGGATTCTGGTCTATACTCGGGCACGATCCGTGATAATATTCGTAATGGCAGACTGGATGCCGGCGATGAGGAGATTCTGGAGGCACTGCGTAAGGCGAACGCTTACGACTTCGTTATGGCTTTGCCGCAAGGACTGGATTCAGAGATTGGTGAGGAAGGGACCAGACTTTCAGGGGGACAGCGCCAGAGACTATCTATTGCTAGAGCGATTCTGAAAGATGCACCTATTCTGTTGCTGGATGAAGCTACGGCTGCATTGGATAATGAATCTGAGAAGCTGGTGCAGCAGGCCATCCGCAAGCTCATGAACGACAAGTCGACGCTCGTCATCGCTCACCGTCTCTCAACGATTCAGCAGGCTGACCTGATTCTGGTCATGGAGAACGGTTCAATCGTGGAGCGCGGCAATCATGAGGAGCTGCTGTCGGCAGGTGGCAGATACCATGCGTTGTACTATTCACAGTTGGAGCGAGAAGAGGAAGAAGGCCAGATGAAGGAAGCGATGCTTTCGTCAACAGGTCACTGAATGTATATGCAAAAAGTGCCGCACGCCGTGAAGACAACACGGCTGTGCGGCACTCTTTGTGTTAATTTGCAGTCTGCAGAATGAACTTCTCGATGACATGCTTGACGCCGTCCTCGTTGTTGCTGAGGGTGATGAAATCGGCGATTTCCTTCAGTGCCGGAATGGCGTTATCCATAGCTACGCCTAGGCCTGCTGCTTCCAGCATCTCATGGTCGTTCCAGGAGTCGCCGACAGCGATCGTCTCGGACAGATCGCATCCGAAATGGCCGGCCAGGAATTCCAGAGCCAAGCCCTTGGTACCTTCATGATGCATGATTTCCAGGAAATAAGGTTTGGATTTGGTGATGTGCACGGTATCTCCCAGCAGCTCACGCAGAATTGGCGCCAGCTCATCCAGGAAATCGGGATCGTCGATGATGAGCATTTTTGGTGTTTTTTCGGGTACCAGCTTCTCCCAGTCTGGTTCGATGTAGTAACGGGTATTGTTCAAAGCGGAGTAGTCGATCAGCTTCTGGTTCTCTTCACGGGCATACAGTTTATCATCAATGTAAGTTTGCAGATGCAAGTTATGCTCCACACAGTATTCGAACAGCTTGCGAACGGCATCCTGCGGAACATAACGTTCATACAATACATTTTCGTCGAGCAGGTTCTTCACGAGTGCACCCTGGTACGTAATGATCGGCACGTTAAGTCCGGTCTGGCGGGCAATGGCCTGGGCCGACGCATACGCGCGTCCAGTGGCTAGTGTTACTACTACGCCTGCGGCAACAGCTTGTTCGAGCGCTTGCTGTGTGGCCGGGGTAACTTCCTTGTCATCATTAATCAGGGTGTCGTCAATGTCGATCGCAATCAATTTGTACATGGATGGTTTCTCTCTCCTTATTTCTTTCTGGTTATAACAATCAGATCAAATGGGTACTGATGCCTGGCATTGAAAGTTGTCTTATAGAGTAAGACAAGTTGTCCAAATTGTATCCTAAAACAGGAGTAAGAACAAGCCAAAACTGCCGGAGAACCTTTATGGAACAGGACATTTCAGGGTTCGTGCTGGACAAATTGACAGGGTCTTGGTATACTTCGATAACCGCACATTTGTTCTCATTTACATCTTGGAAAAGGGGCGGTTCTCATATGATGGGCAAATCCCATTTAATCATTAGCACCGGGGTTACCCTGTCGGTTATGAACCTACTTGGCTATGAGATTACCATTCCGGCCATTGCGGTGGCGGCGGTAAGCTCGCTTATGCCAGATATTGATGAGCCTAATTCATTATTGGTTCGCAAGGCTATTCCTGAGTTTGTACTGCGGATTCTTCAGGTAGCGCTGATCGGCGCAGCTATTTATCTTTATTTTGCCGGTCTGGCTCAGCCGCCTTGGAACATTGCTTTGGCTCTACTTGTTGGCAGTGTTTCTTTCCTGCCGGGACGCAGACTGAGGCATCTTGTCATGATATTGATTGCCGTGGGATTGGTAGCATTCGCAGATGCCTATGATCCATGGAACTATATCGCGGCCTGCATACTCATCGTGTCATCCGTTGTCCCGCATCGTGGGCTAACGCACACGCTGTACGGCGTGGCCGGATGGGGCGCTCTGCTGTATTTCGCTTCCCTTGGCATGAATGACGGCGGCAGCCTGTGGATCGCTGGAGGACTGTCCTATGCACTGCATCTGTTAGCAGACTCTGTTACTCAGCGCGGGATTACCCCGCTGCCGCCGCTACCCTTCAAGCTACGTCTGAGGCTGATGAGCACTGGCACGAAGAAGGGCAGTGCAGTAGAGAATGTCTGTATTTTACTTACATTAGTACTAGTAATCTATGCTTTCATTCTTTCTCCGTAAGGAACTACGGGTCCGCAGCGATATTGCTGCAACAATACATACAATCAATAAGGCTCTTTCGCTGCGCGGTGCAGTGATAGAGCCTTATTGATTTGTTTTATAAGTAAGGAATCTATTCTTCCAGGAAAACCAGTCCGAAGAACTCCTCCGGTTCAATCCGTCCGAAGTAATGCTTCAAGTCCAGCTCCGCGAGCGCTTGTCTGACCTCGACCTGCTCGTAACGTTTGCCGCGAAGTGCATTCTCGACGTCTACCACATCGCCAGCACCGAAGAAGTCGCCGTAAATTTTAATATCCTTGATGTAGGAATCTTCAATATCCATCCGGATGTCAATGATTCCAGCAGGGAACTTGCGCGTGTGTTTAACGTTGCTTTTTGGTGACAACCCGTAGTTCCAATCCCAGTTCTGGTAGTGCTCTTTGGAAATTTCGTTGATCTTCACCCAGTCATCCATCTCGAGCTTGTACTGTGGCACCTCGGAAGGCTCCATCCCAAAGATTGAGCGCAGCAGACCGCTGCGGAACTCTTCAATTGTCATATCCGTCCCTAGCAGATCTTTAATGTTGGCTACACGGCTGCGGACTGACTTTGTACTTTTCGATTTGAACTTCTCCGGATTAACATTCAGCGAAGCTTGTACATCCTCCAAATTAAGGTCGAACATTAGAGTGCCGTGGCTGAACATCCGTCCGCGTGTGGAGAACTGGGCATTCCCGGAGATTTTTTGCTCCCCGACCTGCAGGTCGTTCCGTCCGCTGAGCTCGGCATTGACGCCCATGCTCCGCAAGTAGTCGATGACCGGCTGCGTGAACTTCAGGAAGTTAAGGAAAGACTCGCCGTCATCCTTAGTAATGAAGCTGAAATTAAGATTGCCGAGGTCATGATAGACCGCTCCGCCGCCAGACAAACGACGAACAACCTGGATGTTATTGTCCTTCACGTATTCCTGATTGATCTCTTCGATCGTATTTTGATGCTTGCCGATAATGATAGACGGACTGTTGATATAAAAGAGCAAATAGCTCTCGTCCATTGGCAAATGCTTGAGCGCATATTCTTCAATCGCGAGATTGATGGATGCATCCGTAATCCCCGTGTTATCGATAAAAAGCATGGCTTGTTCCTCCGTTGCAGCATGATTGAATACAGCCTTTATTTTAAACCAAAAGCAGGGATTTCACAAAAAAATCCCAAAGCTGAATCCAATGAAATCCATCCGGCGGGCTGAAAACCATTTGACGGACTTCCGGCTCTGGCGTAATAATGAGGGCATTGGCTTACACGATGAAGGAAAGGGCGAGGAGAGCATGAGTGATACCACAGAAGCTAGAGTAATGAGTGAAGCAAGAGTAGGAACTGTCGCTAGTACAGTAAAGTCGCCTTTTATGAATGAAGAGAACACCTCAAAATATGACTCTCTGGTCTTTCCAGGATTGACTCTGGAGCGGAAGGAAGACCATTTGCTGCTGGCATTCCCATCCGAGGTGGACGGACTGTCGAGTGCTGTATACGGCGGAGGCATGATTCGTCTGACACGGGCAGTGAACCTGTTCGTCAACCAGGACTACGAATGCAGTGATCCGGTACGGGATATGGAGAACAAGCTGCGGGAATGGGGTTATCCAGCAGCGGGCTGCGCAGGGCTGATGACAGCCGTGCCACTGGAGCTTGCTGCGATTGCTGAAGAAGATATCGGCTCTGCTGCGATCTTCTGCTGTGTAACGTCAGCAGCGGGCAATGCTGCCCGTGCCGGAGTAGTGCGCCCTGTGCTGAAGGCTTACCGGGCAGGTACGATCAACATCATGCTGGGCATTGACGGGCAGCTGTCGCCTGCCGCGATGGTTAATGCCGCAATGACAGCCGTTGAAGCTAAGGCAGCCGCTCTGGCCGATCTCGGAATCGTCGACACCGAGAATGGCCTGACCGCGACGGGTACGCCAACAGATGCTATTGTGCTGGGCGTGAGTCAGAGCAGGCGATACCGCGCTGAACATGTCTACGCTGGCACAGCCACCGATCTGGGCGGTGCGATCGGACGTCTGGTCTATGGAGCAGTTACGACTAGCCTGCAATCTATGCAGGCAAGGAAAGACGGATAAGAGAACTAGAACCGCTAAGAACCACGACTGGATGAAAAATCCGGGGCCGTGGTTCTTTTTTTACCCTGCTAAGTGTGCCATGATAGCTATGGGGGCGATGATGGATGTTTCAGGATTTCAAGCTCATTGCCGGACGACCGGTATATATACAAATCAAAGACTATATGAAGCACTTAATTATAAAAGGTGCGCTGCAAAGCGGCCAGAAGCTGCCGTCCACCCGTGAGATGGGCGTGCTGCTGCAAGTCAGTCGCAACTCTGTAATCGCCGCGTATGAGGGGCTGGAGGACGATGGGTTTGTCTACGCCATTAAAGGGCAGGGCAACTATGTAGCCTCTACTGCACCTGGTACCGTTACTGTTTCTTCCCGCACCATGGACTGGAAGAAACATCTGAACGATCACGCCATGCTGGCGGAAGAACTGGATATTATGAAGCGCGGTATTCGCGCAGACAAAGGTACGATTTCTTTTACCAGCATCGCACCGGATGAGAGTCTGTTCGATCTGGACAATGTAAAGCGGGCCTTCATGGACCGTATGGCCGTAGAGGGGAATGTCCTGTTGAACTACGGCTACGCCAAGGGCTACAAACCGTTGATTGATTATTTGCACCAATATATGGAGCACAAAGGCGTGGATATGCAGGGCAAGGACATCCTGATCACCAATGGTTTCACGGAAGGTTTCAATATTGTGCTGTCTGCCCTGAACCGGAAGAGTGGCCAGGTCCTGACCGAGAATCCCACGCATCACACAGCGATCAAGAATCTCAAACTGCACGGCTTCGGGATCAAGGGCATTCCGATGGAACGGGACGGCATTCACCTGGGTGAACTGGAGAAGGCATTAGATGAGGGAGAGTATGATTGTGCTTACTTCGTGCCTTCGTACCATAATCCGACCGGGATTGTCATGTCTCCTGAGAAAAGACAGGGCCTGATGAAGCTGATGGCGAGATACGATATTCCGGTAATTGAGGATGGTTTCAATGAAGAGCTGCGTTATTCGGGTTCACATGTATCGCCGCTGATTGCCACGGCTGGTGCAGGCAACAGTGTGATTTATCTTGGAAGCTTCTCCAAAGTGCTGTTTCCGGGGCTTCGGGTAGGCTGGGTGCTGGCCGATCAGGAACTGATCTATTATCTGGAGAGTCTTAAGCGGGCACAGACCATTCATACTTCTACTCTGGATCAGTCGATCCTCTATCAATATTTGTACAACGGCAATCTGGAGAAATATTTGAAAAAAGCCAGAGCGGAATATAAACGGAAATATGAACTGACCTTGGAATGCTGTAAGCAGCATGTTCCGTACCAAACGTTGACGGGCGACGGGGGAATGCATTTGTTCGTGGCATTTGCAGAGGGCTTTAGCACAAGAGCTTTGCTTGAGGCGTGCCGTGAGCAAGGGGTTATTTTTACGGCAGGCGAGATGTTCTATACCGATGGCGGCGGGCAGCATACGATGCGGATCGGCTTCTCCCGCGTGGCGGATGAGGATATTGTCAAAGGAATCGAAATCATTGGAAGAACGGCGCGGCAATTAATGGGATGAAGGGGTGCTGGTGATGAAGGTTGGCGTGATTATGGGGGGCATTTCTTCTGAAATTGAGGTGTCGTTGAACACAGGCAGAGAAATGATGAATCATCTGGATCGTAATAAATATGAGGTGGTTCCGGTTGTATTCAATTCACGTGAGGAGCTTTTAGAGAAGGTCAAGGGGCTTGACGTTGCTCTGTTGGCGCTGCATGGCGCTTACGGGGAGGATGGAACGATACAAGGAACGCTGGAGACATTGGGCATACCTTATACGGGAAGTGGTGTGCTGGCAAGCAGCCTGTGCATGAATAAGGATCTGTCCAAAAAAATCCTCCGTTATGAGGGAGTCAACACACCCGACTGGTTGTGCTGGGACAGTATGGACGATTTTTCACCGGAAGCTGTGGAGCGTTTGGGTTATCCCGTGATGGTGAAGCCGAATTCAGGCGGTTCCAGCATCGGAATGGAAAAGGTGAACGATGAGCAGGGACTGCGAGGAGCGGTGCGGAAGGCTTTTACCAGTGACCCCGATCAGTCGATCCTGATTGAACGGTATACGGTGGGCCAGGAGATTACCTGCTCCATCTTGAACGGAGAATTTCTCCCCGTGATAGGCATTACTTCGGCGTCTTCGGAATGGTTCGATTATAGTGCCAAGTATGAGGTAGGTGGGGCGCAAGAGGTCGTGATCACCCTGCCGGCAGAGCTGGAGCAGTCGGTGCGCAGAGCAGCAATGACCTGTTACAAGGCGTTGAAATGCAGCGTGTATGCCCGGGTCGATATGCTGTTGATGGACGGTGTGCCTTATGTACTGGAGGTCAATACCTTGCCTGGGATGACAATGACGAGTCTGCTTCCCAAAAGCGCAGCGGCAGCCGGACTGTCATTCAGCGCATTATTGGATCGTATTATCAGCTGTTCCCTGACGGAACGCAGCAAGAACAAGGGGGTGCCGGTACATGTTGAATAATTGGATAGCGCCTCGCGTACAGGACATCCCGCCTTCCGGAATACGGGCGTTCTTCGAACTCAGTGCCGGCAGCGAGGATATTATCTCGCTGGGTGTAGGCGAACCGGATTTTGTTACCCCGGAGCACATCAGAGAAGCTTGCATGGTGGCGCTGAGTCAGGGAGCGACGAGATATACGCCGAATGCGGGCTTGTCTGAGCTAAGAGAGGAAATTGCTCATTATTTGCAAAATAACTTCAATCTGCGTTACGATCCTGCAAACGAAATAGTAGTCACTGTAGGCAGCAGCGAAGCGCTGGACCTGGCGCTGCGGGCGTTCACCGCTCCAGGAGACGAAATTCTTCTTCCTTCTCCCAGTTATATCGCTTACTCGCCGATTGCCTATCTTAACGGCGGTACATTGGTAGAGGTGGAATCGAAAGCGGAGGAAGGTTTCAAACTGACTGCCGAGGCGCTACAACGGGCAATTACCCCGCGTTCCAAGCTGCTGATGCTGAATTATCCGAACAACCCGACAGGAGCGATTATGACTGCCGAGGACTGGCAGCCGATTGCGGAGATCGTGAAGGCGAACAACCTGTTGGTCATCTCCGATGAAGTCTATGCCGAATTGACCTATGACCGGAAGCATGTCAGCATTGCCTCACTGCCGGGAATGCAGGAGCGGACCATTGTACTCAGCGGATTTTCAAAAGCATTCGCCATGACTGGCTGGAGAATTGGCTATGCCTGCGGCCATCGAGATCTGCTGGCAGCCATGCTGAAGATCCACCAATATACAGCCATGTGTGCCCCGGTGCTGGGACAGATTGCTGCAATTGAATCCCTGCGCCATGGCCTTGAGGCTATGAGCGAGATGAGAGAAGTGTACCGGCAGCGCCGGGAGCTGCTGGTGAACGGATTCCGGTCGATCGGAATGCCTTGCCACGTCCCGGAAGGCGCATTCTATGCTTTTCCAAGTATCGCGCACACCGGGCTTGATTCCGAGACGTTTGCGCTGCAGCTATTGAAAGAAGCCGGTGTTGCAGCCGTACCCGGATATGTATTTGGATCGGGAGGAGAGGGGCATATTCGCTGTTCTTACTCAGTATCCACAGAGCGGTTATGTCAGGCGCTGGAGCGGATGGAGAGCTTCATGAAGGTGAAGATATAATTGTGTTATAGGACGGCTAATGGGTATGCCAGACAGGCGACTGTGGGAAGTCTGGTAATATTTAAGTGACTACTACTAATGATAGGGGTGTACCCTTTATGCCAAAAAATACACAATCCAGCTCTGGCAAAGACGGGGCTGGTGAGCAGCCGGAATCTGACTTTCCCGCCAGTCTGGCCAAGCCGGCACAGCGTGCACTTGCGGGAGCGGGGTATACTTGGCTTGAGCAACTGAGCAAGTTTACCGAGAGCGAGCTTTTGCAGCTGCATGGCATGGGTCCCAAGGCGCTAGGCCAATTGCGTACGGCACTTGCTGAGAAAGGGCTGTCGTTTGTGAAAGGTTCCTGAGACTGGATAGTTACGACGGCGAAACAGCTTAGAAAGGCAAACAGCAAAAAAAGGCTGCCGGACATCAACCGCAGCTTGACGTATACAAGCAAGCCCCCGTCTATTATCAGACGGGGGCTTGTCACATTTTAAGAATACACAGGTTAGATCTTAAATTGCTGCACGGCTTGTTGCAGCTTTGTGGCTTGCTCGTGCAAATGCTGCACTGTACGGGAATGACCTTCGAGCTCGGCGCTTTGTCGCTCGGAATTCCGAGAAAGTGTATTGGCATTAGCCTGCGATTTTGCAGTAATCTGCGCAGTTTCTTCTACGGAGGCGCTGACTTCCTCACTTCCAGCCGAGATTTGCTGGGTAGCTGCCGACACAGACTGAATACTTTGGTCGATGCTTTGAATGAGGATCAACAGATGACTGAATGCATTTCCAGCTTCTGCAACCTTGCCGACGCCGGAGGCTACTTCCGAGTTAACGTGGTTCATCTCTGCGACAGAGCGATTCATATCCTCTTGCAAACCAAGCAGGAATTCACGAATCTGATCGGTAGCTGTCCGGGATTGCTCCGAGAGTTTACGTACCTCTCCGGCTACCACGGCAAAGCCGCGTCCATGCTCTCCGGCCCGTGCCGCTTCAATCGAAGCATTGAGGGAGAGCATTTGAATCTGCTTCGTGATCTCTGTAATACCCTGCACCACTGAGCCGATTTGGAGGGAACGTTCATTCATAATCTGGAACTGACCCAATGACTGCTCGGAAGCCCGTTCGACCTGGCGCATCTGTTCAACGGCTATTTGGGCAATTTCATTACCGCCAAGCGCTTCGGCTGAGGCTTCGCTAATCTGTTCCGTAACTTCTCCTGCTGCGGAGGCGATATGCTGGATACTGTAATTAATCTCTTCCATAGCCCGCGAGTTGTCCTTCGCGCTGTGGGCAATGGATGTACTGCCTCTGTCAATCTCGATGACGGACTGGGCGGACTGTTCGGCCATGCCGTTCAGGACCTTCACACGCTCTTTGAGGTCATTGGAGTCTTCGACAACCGTACCGGAAGTCTCCAGAACCTGGCCGATCATTTCTTTGAGGCGGTTGGACATGGTCTGGAAGCTTTCGGAGAGCTGTCCAACTTCATCGGTGCCTTTTATAGTCAACTCCTGGGTGAAATCACCCTGCGCAAGCTTATTACTATACGTTGCGAGCTGTGTTATAGGACGTGTAATCCGCCGGCTCATAAGCAGGGCACCGGTCATGCCGATGATAAGGACCACCAAGGTAATTCCTGCACTAGTCCAGAGGATGCTGTTCATTCTTTCTGTGATAAAGGCTACATCAGAGCTTACGCCGACAACCATCGGACTGCCTTTAATAGCGATGTAAGCTGTTTTATGTACACCGTAATCGTCATTATAGATATCGCTGAGCGTCGTTTTTTGGTTCTGGAAGGCCTGTTCCATAGCCGGAGTCACCTGCAGGGTGTCTCCTGTCTTAATCTTGGAGCCATGATCAGCGGCAAGTACGGTAGCTTGACCGTCGTTCAGACTCGCCAAAAAGATCGTCTCTACATCATGTTGGTTGCGTTTGTCCTTGAAGTAGTATTCGATATTGGTAATTGACTGCTCATTCTTGCCTAGCGCCCGCTGGGCATGGGTAGAATTGATGTTCTTGTATACATCCTGGACAGCTCCCGTCAATAACTTGTTGATCTGCGGCAGTACATAGCTCTCGAACGTATTAGTCGATATGAAATAAAAGCTTACACTTAACAAAAGAGACGCGAGCAACAGGACGACAAACAACAAGCGCGTGAATTTACGGCTAATCGAGTGCTTGAAACGAAACATAGGGTTCTCTCCTTTTCTCTGATATGCCTTTCTATCCCAAGCCTGATGCCTTTTTATGTATGGATAGCTACGATAACTCCGTGAGTAGGGTCGTATATCAGGTTAATACTATCGCTCTGGTGGGATAAACACACATAGTTGATAACTATTTTATATAATTAACCTGCGGTTGAATAGTGAAAAATTTGATTTTCTCTTTATTATTTTCTGAAAAAAGATAAAAAAAGTGTCGAAACTTCTAACATTGATTAGAATTGGGTGGAAGAAAGAGGATTCGTGCAAAAAATCAAAATATTCTGGTGTCTTTGGTTCGGTTATGGTAGAGTATTTATGTTTTGTTCCGAAAATCCGGAACCGCGGTTCGTAACCATCCCGCGTAAACAAAACTAGGAGGAGTTAAAAGAAGATGTTTAATTTATGGTGGGGGATTCTCTTTGTCCTCGTCAATTTTGTGTTTTTTCTGCTGTGCTACCGATTATTCGGCAAAAAAGGGATGTATGCCTGGGTTGGGGTCGCCACCGTCATTGCCAATATTCAGGTCTCCAAAACCATTTCCATGCCACCAGGCATTGTCATGACTCTTGGCAACACCATGTATGTGACGCTGTATATGGCGAGTGATCTGCTCAACGAGAAGTATGGGCGGGTCGAGGCACGGACAGCGGTATGGTTTGGCTTTTTCACCCTGATTACGACGACGGTGATCATGCAGATGGCGCTGGCGTTCACGCCGCAGGAGAGTGATATCGCCCAGTCTTCACTGGAGACGATCTTCGGAATGATGCCACGGCTTGCACTGGGCAGCTTGGTAGCTTACTTCGTCAGTCAATTCCTGGATGTACGGCTGTATTCGTGGATTCGCAAGTATTATGGCAGCTCGCGCCAGCTCTGGATTCGCACCAACGGCAGCACGATGGTGAGTTCCTTTGTGGATACGCTGATCTTCTGTACGATTGCTTTTGCCGGCATTTACGACTTGAAGGTATGGACAGAGATTCTACTGACCACTTATATTATCAAATTCTTGCTTACTGCAGCAGGGACACCGGTATTGTATATCGCCCGTACGTTTACTTTTGCGGAGGATAAACCGACTATGCCAATCCCGGAGACTTCCGATACGAAGGCGACTACCGCTTAGAAGATCCAGGAGATCTTATAGAGCAAGTTATTGTATTTTAAAAAGAGCACGTCTCCGCATTTGGAGACGTGCTCTTTTTAAATGTACGCCCAATTTTCCTTGGTCAAGGGCGATTGAAGGCGCTAATTAAAGATGAAGTACAGTCAGAGCCTTAGGGAAGCTGGTCAGTGTCTGCGCACCATTTTCACTGACGAAGACATCGTCCTCAATGCGCACACCACCTACGCCTGGCACATAAATGCCCGGTTCTACCGTAAAGACATTGCCTACTTCAATGATATCTTCATTGAGGCCGTGCAGTGAAGGATATTCGTGAACATCAATGCCGAGGCCATGGCCGACACGATGTACGAAGTACTCCCCGTACCCGGCAGCTTCAATGACTTCACGGGCAGCGCGATCCACAGAACCAAAGGTTGCGCCCGGTATAGCAGCGGCAATCCCCGCTTCATTGGCTGCAAGTACGGCATTGTAGATGCCTGTCAGCTTGCTGTCCGCCTCTTCCACGGCAAAGGTACGTGTGATATCAGAAGCGTAACCCGCAGCATATAGTCCGAGGTCAAACATCAGGAAGTCCCCGGGCTCAATGATCCGGCTACCCGGCTCGCCGTGCGGGAGGGCAGTGTTCGGCCCCGAGAGCACCAGGGTGTCAAAGGCTGGGCCGGAAGCGCCAAGCTTCTTCATTAAATACTCCAGCTCTGCTACCAGTTCGATTTCGCTGACACCGGCCTTGACATGCTTCAGGCCACGACGCAGCACTTCTTCCACCAGCTCTGCGGCATGTTTCATGGCAGCCACTTCTTCAGGTGTCTTCTTCGCGCGCATGCTCCGCAAGAGATGGCCGATATCGCTGAAGCGCTCTGCCGGAACAGCTGCTGCAAGCTGCTCGAATCGGGAGACGGTGAAATGCTCTTTCTCGATACCGACCGCTCTGAGCTTCTTGCCTTGCAGACGCTGGCGAAGTAGGTCATACGGATTATCGGTGTCGCTATGTGTGGCGATATTCTTCACGGAAGAGGCAGCATGAGCTGCTTCAGCATCAAGGGCCGGGACGATCAGAACGGGCTCTTCGCCACGGACCAGAAGTAGTCCAAGAAAACGTTCATGCGGATTACTTGCGAATCCGGTCAGATAGTAGACATGCTTGGGATCGGTGATGAGCAGAGCGTCCAGACCTTCGCTGGTCAGCCCTTGCTCCAGGATTTTCAATACATTGCTCATATTCAATAGTTCCCCTCTCGGTTTTGCGAAGGCATGCTTTCTCCCGTCCGCAAAATGATGTACCATTATATTAAGACAATCGCCCGCAAAAAACCAGAACAGGGGACCGGCCGCGTCTGCCGAATCCAGCCTAAGAGGAGTGAACCCGTATGAAAGGTAAGGTTGTAATCATCACCGGTGCCAATGCCGGTATGGGATTGGCTACAACAGTTGAACTTGCCCGCAAGGGTGCCAGGGTCATCATGGCTTGTCGCAGTCATAAGCGCGGGGAAGAGGCGTTAGTGGCCGCCAGACAGCAGAGTGGGTCGGAAGAGATTGAATTGATGCTGCTGGATCTATCCTCGCTGGACAGCATTCGTAGTTTCGCTCAGGAATTCGCCGCTCGTTATTCTGTATTGGATGTCCTGATCAACAACGCCGGGGTAGTCAGCACGAAGCGCCAGTTGACGGCTGACGGGTTTGAGATGGATCTTGGCGTTAACCATCTGGGACATTTTCTGCTGACCAACCTGCTGCTGGAGCAGCTTCAAGCGGCAGAGCAGGGGCGGATCGTCGTGGTGGCTTCCGGTGCCTACAAAATCGGATCGATGCATTATGAGGACCCGACATTGTCGCGGGGCTTCAACCTGGCGAAGGCTTACGCCCGCTCCAAGCTCGCCAATATCCTCTTCACCCGGGAACTCGCATTACGCTTGCAGGGGACGCGGATTACCGTCAATTCGGTACATCCCGGCGCAGTGGGTACGAGCATTGGGGTGAACCGGGAGACCGGCTTTGGAAGCTCAGTGATGAAGCTGATGTCTTATTTCTTCCTAACCCCGGAGCAAGGTGCGGACACCGCCCTTTATCTGGCTACAGCTCCGGAGTTGCGCCAGGTTACGGGAGAGTACTATTACCGCCGGAAGATTAAGGAGCTGTCGCCAAGAGCGACGGACTCGGCGGAAGCTAAGCGGCTCTGGCAGTGGAGTGAAGAACAGGTCGGCTTGTCCTGACCGATTTCAGTAATAGTATGAACCAATTGCCATTCATGGCGGACAGTGTATTTTTAGTGGAGGAATGAAGATATGGAGTGGCAGAACTATACGATTGAAGATGCCAAGCTCGCCGATTTGGCGGAAATTGTGGACATCTATAACTCAACGGTTGCCGGACGGATGGTGACCGCGGATCTGGAGCCTGTACGTGTCCAGGACCGGGAACAATGGTTCCATGAGCATAACAGCCATCATCGCCCGCTTTGGGTACTTAAGAATAACGAAGAGATCGCGGCCTGGTTCAGCTTTCAGTCGTTCTACGGACGTCCGGCTTACAATGGAACTGCCGAGATCAGCGTGTATGTAAGCGAGAAGTACCGGGGCAGCGGTGCAGGCAGCATTCTGCTGACCCGGGCGCTGGAGACGGCTCCGGCCCTAGGGCTAAAGAATCTCGTTGGTTTCGTGTTTGGCCATAATGAGCCTAGCCTGGGTCTTTTGCGGAAGTTCGGCTTCACGGAGTGGGGGCTGCTGCCCGGGGTAGCCGAAATGGATGGAATCGCGCGTGATCTGGTGATTATCGGCCGCAAGCTGTAATCTTGGAGCACCATACCCGGCTTTAGGCCAAATGCCAAAAGGGAAACCGGCGTTCTCCGGTTTCCCTGCGTCACACTATTATTTCGGTCTCCATCCTACGAAACGTGATTGTGTAGGGTCCAGTGAAGTTCTCTATAGTTAGACAGGAATCAGGATTGGCATTCTCCAGGCTCTATCCAGTCCTCGGACCATTGCTGCAGGTCTCGAATGACCGATTCAAGCGCCCGACCCTTTTCCGTTAAAGAATATTGAATTCTTACAGGGGTTTCGGGAAAAACTTCCCGCAGAACAATACCTTCCTGTTCCAAATCCTTGAGCCGCTCCGAGAGCAGTCTTCCGCTGACGGGGAGCGATGCTTCGATAGTGCTGAAACGCTGTGGTCCATGAAGAAGCTGATAGATGATCAGGCCGGTCCAGCGCTTGCCCATAATATCCATGCTTTTTTGTAACCGGGGACATAAATCTGTGGCTTTCATAAGGCTCACCTCTTATAGTACATTATAAACGAAAAGTCCCGTTACTAAAACAAATTTGAATTAAACGTAGGCTGAAAGGATGATTCATCGTGGCAAAAAAGAAAAGAACCCAAACGCCTCCCCGCGCTGCCGCAGCGGACAGTCCGGCTACATTGAAAGACCTGCTAAGCAGCGATGTGTTAAGCAAGCTGAAAGCGCAGGCAGATGAACTGAAGGCTGAAGAAAAACAGCGTCAGGAAGCGGCCCGTCAAGCGGTGGAAGACCAGCGGAAAGCGGAGCAGAAGCGGCTGGATAATGATTTTGCCCATCTGCTGGAGAACAGTAAACAAGATTGGCACAAGTTCAAATAAACGGCTAAATGCCCAGGGAAGGACACTCGGATGAGTGTCCTTTTTGTGTGTGATGAAAGAGGGGGCGGGGAGAGGGCAGGTGTGGTACTTTTTTCACAGGGATCATTGGAATTCAAGTTATTCGCAGGCAGCAGGTAGATTGGGGGGCCATGAAGTGTCGATTAAGGTCATTAGTTTGGATATGTTTCAAACGCTGGTGAATCTGGATAGGAGTACGATGGGAATGTGGAGTGCGATTTTAGGCGATGACTACAGTGAGGATCAGGCGAATAGTTATCAAGCCTGGTTATTAGAACATTATTATGATATTGCTGGGCAGGTGAGGGGCGACGGGCAGTTCCTGCTGACCAAAGAGATATACAGGCAGTGCTTTACACGGCTCTTCGCCACGCATAATATCCGATTCGAGCCGGAGCAAGCGCTGGATATTCTTGTCCGGGAGCATAAGCAGGCAGAACTATATGAAGAGACAGGAGACTTTATCCGGTATATTCTTGGGAAATATCAGGTTTGCATTGTAAGTGATACGGATCAGGATATGCTGCCTGTTTTTTATACCCGCTATCCTATTCGCCTGTTCGCTTCGGAAACGTATAAATCGTATAAAAATGACCATTCTAACAGACTGTTTCAGCAATTGACCGCACATTATAATGTGCAGCCAGCGGAAATAATTCATATTGGCGATACCGCCTCTGACGTTCTGGGGGCGAAACGCGCCGGAATCCAGGCTTGTTGGCTGAATAGGCTCACCGCTCCCTGGACGCTGGGTAATCATACTGATCCGGATTTTATTATCCAAAATTTAAACGACGCCAGAGCCTTCTTGTAGAATCGTAGAATATCCCAAAGACTCTAAGGCGATACAGAGCGCGAGGCCGGTGGAATAACTGCCACAAACTTGCGTCTGTGGAGTGCAGATTATACAATAATCAGAATTAGTAGGATTCCTGAAAAGAATGGAGCTGAGGACATGAAAGTAGGCGTTGTATCCGATACACACATGACCAGAATGGCCAAAGCGTTGCCACAGGCCCTTATAGCAGAGTTCCGCAAGGTGGATATGATCCTGCATCTCGGGGATTGGGTTGCGCTGGAGATTTACGATATGCTGGCCGAGTTGGCTCCGGTGGAAGGGATTGCCGGGAATAATGATGGTCCGGAAATTATAGAACGTTTCGGTGAACGGAAGATTATCACGCTGGAGGGAGTCCGCATCGGCATGATCCATGGACATACCCCATACTCCCGCAAAGGAACCGATGGCAACGCGCTGCTCGCTTTTGCAGAGGAAGAAGTGGACTGCATCCTGTTTGGCCATTCACATCAACCGCTATTGCGCAGAGAAAATGGTATCTTGTTATTCAATCCTGGCTCACCAACGGACAAGCGGCGAGAGAAGCAGTACTCCTTCGGGCTGCTGGATATTGAAGATGGCAAGATAGCCGACGCCCGTCATGTCTTCTATGACTCCAAGGAATAGGGATAAGAATAGCAACAGCGATGAGGTAAAGATCCAAATTTTGCAGCAATCTATCCATGGGCTATTCGGCAGCCAGATATTACAATTATAGTAAAAAGGCTGTAGCCGGAAAGCAGGGGTATGTGATGCAGAAGAATGATGTACAGAAAATCGTAATTAGGCAAGCTAATTTGGAAGATTTGGAGCTACTCTCTCCGTTATTTGATGAATATCGGGTGTTCTACAGACAGGCATCCGATCTGGACGGGGCACGGGCGTTTCTGGAGGAACGACTGCGGCTTAAAGAGTCTGTGATTTTGCTGGCAGTGGAAGAAGCAGGGGATCAGCGCCGAGCGGCTGGCTACACTCAACTGTATCCGTCCTTCTCGTCGGTATCACTGCAGCGGCTTTGGATCTTGAACGACCTCTACGTGAACGAAAAATTCCGGGGTGCCGGTATAGGCTCAAGACTGCTGGAGTCGGCGCGTGAACATGCAATGAGTACCGGAAGCAAGGGCCTGACGTTAACGACCGCGACAGACAATACTGTGGCGCAGCATTTATATGAATCGAATGGCTACATCAGGGACGAGGACTTTTATACGTATGATCTTTTTTTCCAATAGTAAATAGAGTAAGGAGACTTAATGTGGAGAAGAGCAAGAAACTAGCGGTATTTTTTGACCTGGATGATACGCTGTATGACCATCTGGTTCCCTTCCGGGAAGCGGTGAAGGAGGTCTTGAAGCCTGAGGGAGAGAACTTAGACTTTGCGGATTTATTCTTTAAGGTAAGGCATCACAGCGATCTGCTGTGGCCTCAGTATCTACGTGGGGAAATTCCGCTGGAAGAGACGCGGGTCATGCGGATGGAGCGGGCTTTTGCAGATTTCGGGTTGACGCTTGATCGTGCACAGGCAGCAGAAGTGCAGGCAGCGTACATCGGCCGTCAGTACAAAATCGAAATGATCCAAGGGGTGCGGCAGCAACTGGACCGCTTTATTACCGCTGGTCACACGGTAGGTGTGATTACGAATGGTCCGGCAGATCACCAGATGAAAAAAATTGTAGGTCTTGGTGTGGATCGCATCCTGCCTGCGGACCGGATTTTTATCTCCGATGCCGTCGGGATTGCTAAGCCGGACCCGGAGATTTTCGCCTATGTGAACCGCAAAACCGGGACGACAGCAGAGCAGTCACTGTATGTTGGGGACGCCTGGGATAACGATGTTGTCGGTGCGCTGGGAGCCGGGTGGAAAGTATGCTGGTACAACCCACATGGAAGAGAGCCGCGTTCAGCCCATAAGCCGACACACACGTTCAGTAATTATGAGGAATTTGCCGGGCTGCCGATCCTATAGTATTGCGTGGGGTTCTGGTTTAGTGAGCTTCCCCGTTAGCTTAAAATGTTCCCGTGGTTCGGAGTACACTCGGTCGGTCAGCTCAAAAGTGATGCTCGAAGGAAACAGGGATGATCCAATTTATGCACAAATTATAAAACAAAGGACCTCTGAACTCCACGATTCGTGGAGGATGAGGTCCTTTTCACAAGCTCTAGTTGCACGGAAATTCAATTCTGAAGGATACTAGAGCATAGATCCCGGAGTAGAACAAATTAAGGGCAAATCTGTACCTTAATTTGGAGGAATGGAGTGGTTCTGGGCAATTAAAGGCAAAAATGTATGTTAAAATTCATCAATGGCCCCTTATCTGGTCCTTTCTTGAAAATTAAGGTACATAATTGCACTTAATTCGCAAATGAGGATAGATTTTTTAAATATAAGATACAAGTATGCACTTAATTCCCACTCACCTGTTCCTTCTAGTCGCTGTCCTGTTCACACTATGCTCCACATGCGACGTTTGACGTTCGACGCTCTACATTTGACGCTCGTCAATCGACGCTTGGAGTTCACCGCACCACATAGGACGTTCCGCAATCTACGCGCTCTGCACTCGACGCTCTACATTAACGTTCCGCAATCTACGACCTTGCATTCGACGCGTCCCGCGCTCAAAGCTCATTCAAAGCCTGCCCTCAAAGCTCCACATTTCTGCACACTTAATTAGCAAGAGTGTAGGTAGTGTCTGTCAGGTTCAGTCTGCCTTTGATACCGGACGTGGCATAGATCTTGTTGTCATCGGTAATGAAGAACGCTTCGATCTTCTCTGGCAGCGCCTCGATGAATTTCATGCCTTCGTCCAGACCCATCAGGAAGATCCCGGTTGACAATGCATCTGCATCCATTGCGTTAGGGCTCATGATTGTGATGCTCTTAAGCCCGTTCTGGGACGGGAAGCCTGTGCGCGGGTCGAGAATATGATGATAACGGACACCATCTTGGATGAAAAAGCGTTCGTATACACCGGAAGCATCAATGACCTCGTCCTCAATCTTGATCGTACCTAGTTGTGTTCCACGGCTTTGGTCAGGGTCCTGCAGCCCGATGTTCCACTTCGCACCGCCCGGTTTGGAGCCCAAAGCAATAATGCTGCTTCCGCCTAGGTTGATCATAGCACTTTCTATGCCTTGTTCTTTCAAATAGTCAGCGATACGGTCTGCGGCGTACCCTTTGCCGATCGCTCCTAGGTCGAGCACCATACCTTCTTTGGCCAGCTTGACAGTCTTCGCATTCTCGTCAATGCTTACATCTTTATAATTGGTCAGGCTTGCAGCCTTCGCGATAGCGTCTTTGTCAGGCACCTTCTTGCCGCCACTTCCAATATTCCAAAGGTCAACCAATGGCCCAATGGTAGGATCGAACAATCCGTCCATTTCCTTAGCATATTTAAGGGATTCCTTGATAATATCCAGCGTTTCGTCAGAGACGACAACAGCTTCTTTGCCCGCTGCTTTGTTCACGGCATAGATCTCGCCGCCTTCCTTGGTCCGGCTGAATTCCAAATCCATACGTTCCATCATCTGCTGGATATCGTCCATATTCTTCTGGGCGATCTTGTCTCCAAAAATCTTGATGTTCACGACCGTATCATAAATGTAAAATGTCTGCGACAGGGATTTCGTTCCGTTCTCTTCTACAATCTTGGAACCTTGTCCGTCCGGAGAGGTCGCGGATTCTTTGGTTTTGCCCCCGTTGAACAGCCAGATCCCGCCTGCTAAGGCAACAACAACGATGAGTGCAAGGATCAGCGTCAATTTTTTGTTTTTAAACATGTTCCACCATCCATAAAGTTAGTTTCTTAAACCACATCGCTACTATCATACCGCAGATGGGAAGCGGGTGAAACCATATTTCGAATATAAGAAAGTAATAAATGTTCACAATCTTCTAGTGTTCTTTTGCGCATTAAAAGGCTCCGTAGCCGAAAGTTTCCGGACGGAGAAGTATGTTATTGAAGTTATCTCTAAAGCTGAGAAAGATAGAAAGCATACTCTAAAGGTCTGCTATAGACTTTCTTTTTCGCAATTAAGGATTTGAGGTCATTATATATGCTTTTTTGGGGTTTTCCGTTAAGCTCAATAATCCATAGTTTTTTATGTGTATCCAATACGAAATCCACACTTAATTCTCCCAACGATCCTATATGGTTTTCTGCTGCCTGTGCGGCCTTTACGCTTGCTTCATGGAGCGATTGAAGGACTTTATTCTTTAGTTCCGATGAAAGTAATCGCGGAAGAAGCTCCGTCGCATCTTGAATTCGTTCACACATACTCGTATTAAAGTAATCTTTATAAGCCACTCTGCACGTTATAGCCGAAACCTCCCACTCCCCTAAAATGTTTTTTTGAACAAGGGACCGGATATCAAAATACTGATGATTGACCGGAAACATATCGATTCCTTCCTGGACCATGTAATGGTTATGATGTCCGAGGACGGAGGCTAATTTCTCTTGGATGTTTTCATTCTTTCGGCAAATATATCGTGGAGCCAAGCTGTGCATAGAAATGTGGATGTCCCCATGGTCCATGACTTTTACCCGGTACACAGACTCCCCCTTAACTCCGTAAGTAGGCTTAATGTATATCAATCTGTATTTTTCCAATAGCTCTGATACGTCCGCGTCAGGGTATGAGAAGGTATCCGGGATGTAGCCTTTCAGATCCGATTCTTTTAAAAGATTATAAAGCTCCCATTTATTAAAAAAGTTGATGCTGTTGAAGCATTTATTCTTGCCGATCGCCTTTTCGAGGCGTTGTATGGTTAATAGATTTTTGCTAAAGCAACGGTTATAGACGACATGCGGAAAAGGGAAGGAGTTTTGTTTGGTGAGGCCCTTTTCCAGGCTTAATCCCTTAATACGTTGTTCCTTCCATAGAATATCTTCGGAAGTAAAGGTGTAAAGTTTCAGGTTCAGATGGTGATACCGTTGGTAAAGTGCTAAAGTCTTTTTTCTGCTGCTCCTTTTGGCTACCAGTATTCCTATGAATGGGCGATTCTTCACTTCCAATCACTCCCTTGTCTGCTGCTTCCTTTATATCAAATGCCAATATAGACATTATGGTATGGGACAATAACATAGATGAAAAGTGATTGAGCGAATGTATTGCTTCATTTGCCTATTTTTGAGGTGGATGGGCCATTACCCGTGTGTATGTCACTCATCATTTAATATAATGAATGACATTTGACTATAGGGAGATGAGCGAATTGGGGAGACATATTTGTCCTCCTGGCCCCCCTGGCCCAGAAGGACCGGAAGGAGCACGAGGGATTCAGGGCCCTGTAGGGCCGCAAGGAATTCAAGGTCCCGTAGGGCCTGCGGGAGCAATCGGACCTCGGGGTTTTCAGGGGCAGGAAGGGCCAGCGGGAACGACAGGCGCTACAGGAGCAACTGGAGCTAGGGGACCGGAGGGTACAACAGGACCGAGGGGATTTCAGGGGACTGAAGGGCAGGCAGGCCCAGCGGGAGCGACAGGTGCTACGGGAGCCACGGGACCGGGTGGGCCAGCGGGTGTTCAAGGCGTTCCGGGTATTCAAGGCATTCCAGGTGCTCCGGGTGCCACAGGATCGACAGGGGCGACCGGTGTAACAGGAGCGACGGGACCGGCAGGCGGTTTAACGGGTCCAACAGGAGCAACCGGGATAACCGGTGCAACAGGGATAACGGGGGCGCCAGGATTAACAGGTGCGCCTGGGATAACAGGAGCGACGGGAATAACAGGACCGCAGGGACCAGAGGGTGGAGCGACAGGAGCGACAGGATCAACGGGAGCCGCCGGAGTGGCAGGCCCAGTGGGCCCGGCAGGAGCGACAGGCTCGACGGGAGCCGCCGGAGTGGCAGGTCCGGCAGGAGCGACAGGCTCGACGGGAGCCGCCGGACTGGCAGGCCCAGCGGGCCCGGCAGGAGTGACAGGCT
>NZ_JABWCS010000197.1 GCF_013359945.1 Paenibacillus agri
CTCCTTCCAACAAGGAAAATGCAAATGAAGCAAGCGCATCCGAATCCAGATCTCCCCTAAACTCCCCAGCTTTAATCCCGTCACGAATAATACTTTTCATCATATCCAAATGGTTATGCAGTCCTTGCCTTGCCCGGTCACGAAGCTCCGTATGCGTATCGTCACTTTCTACTGCTGTATTCTGCATGGGGCATCCGCCAACAAATGGCGGATTATCAACAACATCCTCATACACACGAAAAAATGCAAGTAACCGCCCTGACGCAGACTGCTCTCGGTCGACCGCCTCGGCAAATTTCCCGCTAACCAAACTGGCAGCGTAATTGTAGGCTTCAAGCGCAATCTCATCTTTACTTGTAAAATGCCGATAGATGCCCCCCTTCTTAATTCCGGTGTCGGCAATAATATCGTTTAACGATGTACCGGCATACCCTCTCTGATTAAAGATTGCTGCCGATTTCATAATAATGTGCTCTCTAGTACGATCTCCTTTTTTCATAGGTTCCTCCGAATGATCTTATTCTAATCTAACATTATATCAAATTTTACGGCCGAAGCCTTGCCAATGTCTTAATTCCTGATATAATAAAGATACCGATCGGTATCATTTATTATAAAACTAACCCATTCCAAAGGCAATCTTGTTTGGCATCGGCTCAGTGCTTACCTTTAAGGTCTAATGGGCAAACTAATGCGTGGAATGGATTTCGAACGAAAACAGGAGGAACTTTCAATGAGTGTAAAAGTAGGTATTAACGGTTTTGGGCGGATCGGAAGACTCGCTTTTCGTCGAATTCAAGAAGTGGACAATATCGAGGTTGTGGCCATCAACGATCTAACTGACGCAAAAATGCTGGCTCATCTGCTCAAATATGATACTACGCAAGGCACTTTCCATGGAGACATCGAAGTTCAGGATGGAGCCTTTGCTGTTAACGGTAAAGAAGTTAAAGTGTTAGCTACCCGTAACCCTGAAGAAATTCCTTGGGGCGAGCTTGGCGTAGATATCGTACTCGAATGTACTGGTTTCTTCACCACCAAAGAAAAGGCTGAGCTTCACCTGAAAGGCGGAGCAAAGAAAGTCGTTATTTCCGCTCCGGCAACAGGCGACATGAAGACCATCGTGTATAACGTCAATCATGAGACACTGGATGGAACAGAAACCGTCATTTCCGGCGCTTCCTGCACAACGAACTGTCTGGCTCCTATGGCTAATGCTCTGAACAATAAGTTTGGCATTCAATCCGGGTTGATGACAACCGTTCACGCTTATACAGGCAACCAGAACACCCTTGACGCTCCGGACGCAAAAGGTGACTTCCGCGCAGCACGGGCGGCTGCAGAGAATATTGTTCCTTATTCCACCGGTGCGGCAAAAGCTATTGGCCTCGTTCTTCCCGAACTGAAGGGCAAACTGGATGGTGCATCTCAACGTGTGCCTGTAGCAACAGGCTCTGTAACGGAACTCGTAGCCGTATTGAACACCAAAGTAACAGTGGATGAAGTGAATGCCGCTATGAAAGAAGCATCTGATCCGGACACGTACGGATATACAGAAGACCAAATCGTCTCTTCCGATGTGAAGGGAATGACATTCGGCTCCCTCTTTGATGCCACGCAAACAAAAGTTCTAACTGTAGGCGACCAACAACTGGTGAAAACCGTAGCCTGGTACGATAATGAAATGTCCTACACCGCCCAACTGGTTAGAACCTTAGAATATTTTGCAAAAATCGCCAAGTAACTGGCTGCAAGCATATGCCAAAAAACGGGTGTTATCCTCATTCGAGGATAGCACCCGTTTTTGACCTTTAGGCTCTCTGTGCAATAACAAGATTTTCACTTAATAATCCGTGTGATCTAACCGATACTGCCTTCCATTTCGAACTTGATCAACCGGTTCATCTCAACCGCATATTCCATGGGCAGTTCCTTTGTAAAAGGTTCGATAAAGCCCATAACAATCATCTGGGTGGCCTCAGCTTCGTTCAGACCACGGCTCATGAGATAGAACAACTGATCCTCTGACACCTTAGAGACCGTCGCTTCATGCTCTAGTATAATATTGTCGTTCTTGATCTCGTTATATGGAATGGTATCTGAAGTCGATTGCGGGTCCAAAATAAGGGTATCGCATTTTACATTCGACTTGGAGCCTTCTGAATTACGGCCGAAGGACGCCAAGCCGCGGTAGGTTACATTCCCGCCGTGCTTACTGATTGATTTTGACACAATAGTTGACGTTGTCTCTGGCGCGAGATGAATCATTTTAGCGCCCGCATCCTGCCGCTGTCCCTTTCCTGCAACTGCAATGGAGAGCACAGAACCTTTCGCGCCGCGGCCTTTGAGCACAACAGACGGATATTTCATCGTCAGCTTCGAACCGATATTTCCGTCCACCCATTCCATCGTGGCATTTTCCTCCGCAACCGCACGTTTGGTCACGAGATTGTAGATGTTCGGGGCCCAGTTTTGAATAGTCGTGTATCGGGCACGCGAATTTTTACGGCAAATAATCTCAACGACGGCGCTGTGCAGAGAATTCGTACTATAGATCGGTGCTGTACAGCCTTCTACATAATGCACAAAACTGTCCTCATCCGTGATAATCAAAGTCCGCTCAAACTGACCCATGTTCTCCGAGTTAATGCGGAAATACGCCTGCAGCGGGATCTCGCATTTGATGCCTTTCGGTACATAGATGAAGCTGCCTCCGGACCATACCGCACTGTTCAGTGCTGCAAATTTATTATCGGATGGCGGAATGATCGTACCGAAATATTGACGGAACAGTTCGGGATGCTCGCGCAGTGCTGTGTCCGTATCTGTGAAAATAACGCCTTGTGCCTGCAAATCTTCCTTCATGCTATGGTAAACTACTTCGGATTCGTATTGTGCAGACACGCCAGCCAGATACTTCTGCTCCGCCTCAGGAATGCCGAGCTTATCGAAGGTCTCCTTAATCTCCGATGGCACCTCTTCCCAGGTCTTCCCTTGCTTCTCTGAAGGCTTCACATAATAGCGGATATCATCAAAATCCAGATCCGACAGATCGCCGCCCCACTGCGGGGTTGGCATAGCATAAAATTGCTCCAGCGCTTTCAAGCGAAAATCGAGCATCCATGCCGGCTCCCCTTTCATTTCTGAAATGGCGGCAACAATCTCACGATTTAATCCTTTACCCGCTTGAAACACGGATTGATGGGTATCCCGAAACCCATATTTGTAATCACCCAGCTCTGGCATTTGTTTGGCCACGTTCAAGCACCTCCTTTTATTCCAAGCTTACGTTCGACTAATTGTATGATTTGGTCCTGCACATCTTCATAGGGAATCTCTGCAATGACCGGCATCAGAAAACCATTAATAATCAGCCGCTGCGCCTCCTCTTTGTTAATTCCTCTGGACATTAGATAATATAACTGTTCCGCATTGACTTGTCCTACACTGGCTGCATGGCCTGCTTTGACATCATCTTCATCAATTAACAGGATCGGATTCGCATCTCCGCGTGCCTCTGGGCTGAGCATCAGTACCCGTTCTGTCTGCTGGCCATTCGTCCCGCTCGCCCCCTTCTCAATCTTTGTAATCCCGTTGATGATCGCCGTAGACTGCCCGGTCATTACTGCTTTGGTAAGCATATCGCTATCCGTATGTTTGCCAAAATGAACCGCGCGGGTGGTCAGATCCAGCTTCTGCCCCCCTTTTCCGACACAAATGATCTTGGCATCCGAGGAGGCGCCGGTCCCTTGAATAAGAGTTGTTGTATCGCTCACGGCATTCCCTTCGTTTAATTCACCGATAATCCATTCGATCGCCCCATCTGCTTCAACCACTGCTCTGCGGTAAGTCGTATCAATTACGGATGCCTCCACATTGTGAATTGATACAATGCTAACCTTCGCCCCCGGCTTGACGAAGACTTCGAGCATTCCATTAGTAGAATAGCTTCCGGTACTGCCAAGAGACGATATCACATTCTCGATGAACGTCACGCAGCTGTTCGCTTCAGCAACAATCAGCACATGCGGCATGTGGATCGCATCAGCCTGATCCTGTACGAATAACGCTTGGAGTGGAACCTCAATATGTACATTCTCAGGTACATAGAGAAACACGCCGCCTGTTCTGGCAGTAGCATGTAATGCTGTAATGATATTTTCATTTGCATGAATTGCTCTCATATAATAAGGTCGAACAAGATCGGTATGATCTCTGACCGCTATATCCAGATCTGTAAAGATAACACCTTTACCTTCTAGCTCATCAGACAAGCGAATAAAAGCAACGCCCGAATTCCGGCCTACGATCACATTTTCGGAAACCACATGACTCGCTGCCCCCGCCGGCAGTTCTTGCAACGATGACACACGCCGCGGTTGCACGTGGGAACCAAGAAGTCCAAAGTCCCATTGCTCCAGTCTCGTCTTCTCAAGCTTCGGGTATGGCAGCTGCTCAACAAGCTCTAGCGCTTGCAGTCGCTCAGCCAAGATCCATTCCGGCTCTTCCCGCGTTGAAATAAAATCAATCAGGCTGCTTTTATCCACCGATAACAGCGTTCTGTTCACACTCATTGCTGCTCCTCCTCGCCCTAATCTTGACCTACGGTCTCGTCCTCAATGCCAAGCTCTGCCTTCACCCATTCATACCCTTCTGCTTCCAGACGTTCTGCAAGTTCAGGGCCGCCTGATTTCACAATTCGGCCTTGCATCATGACATGAACGAAGTCCGGTTTGATATAATTGAGCAGGCGCTGATAATGCGTGATGATCAAGAAACCACGGTCCTCATGTCTAAGCGCGTTCACGCCCTCAGCCACAATTCTCAGCGCATCGATATCAAGCCCTGAATCAATTTCGTCCAGGATGGCAATTTTCGGTTCCAGCATCATCATCTGCAGAATCTCATTTCGTTTCTTCTCACCGCCAGAGAAGCCTTCATTTAAATAACGGTGCATAAACTCAGGATTCATCTCTAGTGTTTTCATCTGGGACTCCATCTGACGAATGAATTTAATAAGGGAAATCTCGTCTCCTTCTTCACGTCTGGCATTAACCGCGCTGCGCAGGAAATCAGAATTCGTCACACCAGCAATTTCACTTGGATACTGCATCGCCAGGAATAGACCTGCTCTCGCCCGCTCATCTACATCCATTTCTAGCAGATCTTCACCGTTTAAGGTGACGTTCCCGCTAGTGACTTCATATTTAGGATGCCCCATCAAAGCTGAGGCCAGCGTGCTTTTCCCCGTTCCATTCGGCCCCATGACCGCATGAATTTCCCCGCCTTTAATTTCCAGGTCGAATCCTTTCAAGATCTCCTTACCTTCAATAACAGCTTTTAAGCCATTAATAGTTAGCCTCGTTTTCATTAGGGTCGATTCCTCTCTATAAAATTATTGTTACAACGCAGACTTCTCTATCCGGACACATCTTTTAGAAAACTTGAAGAACTTCATGAATTCCATCGACTTCTTCAAAAATGGCCCGTTCAATGCCAGCCTTCAATGTGATTGTTGCACTGGGACAGCCATTACAGGCTCCCAAAAATTTCATTTTAGCCACTCCGTCCTTAACCTCAACCAATTCCGCATCCCCGCCATCACGAATTAAAAAAGGACGCAGTTTTCTAAGTACATCATCTACCGCTTCGAACAATTCCTCTGAACCTCTCATTTCATAACTCCTTTCATAGAGGATACTGCCGTCTTCACTGTTCGCATTTAGTTAATCAATGGCCTTTCTTTCGCTCATTCTTTCCTCTAATTCATCAATCATGTCTTGATAAAACCGCTTGATAAAACTTAATTCTTCGCTAGTGTAGCGTTCTAAAAACCGGAAATACCGGTCCTGCTCCTCCTTGTGCAGCTTTGCGTGCAGTACGTATAATTCCTGAGCTTTTGCCGTTAATCTGAAATGAATTTCCTTCTTGTTATCATTAAGACGGATCCGCTCAATAAAATCATCTTCCAACAATTTGGTCGTTATCTTTGTTATGCTCGCTTTCGTTAAGTCCATTTTTTCTGCAAGTGCTGTATTGTTAATGGGTTCATTATTGCCAATACAGTCAATGACGTGAACAGCTGTAAGATTAGCAGGATATTCAAAAATCCCCTTCTCTCTAGCTATTTGCAAAAACTCTTTAAACTCCAGACTTCCGTACTGTTCACTTAAATGAGCGGTTTTCCAATACAATCCGTATATATATTGTTTCATTTCGGCCGAATGACTCATCGTAATCGTAAAACCTCCAGTGATAAATTGTTAGATGGTTAACAATATTATCGTAACACGACAACTACTGACGATCAATTCATCCACCGAAATCAAAGAAGTTGTTCACCACCATTTCTCAGTGATATCATTTTTGTTAACTAGTTAACGATTAAATCATAGCACGATTGATAATAATTATCAATGTCATTTGAAAAAGTTCCTGCTTACCCCATTGATAATAAAAAAACAGTCTGAATAGACTGTTAGTTAGATGATTGGTACAGCTCATTGAAATCTAATAACGCTACAATATAAATTTTTAACGCAGTAATCAGATTAGGAATGGACTGCACCTCATCCGGGCCGTGAATCTGGCCATGACCAGGAGGCAGATCAAGCGATGAGAAATCAGTCGGCAAGCCAGGGCCAAAGCCTACTGCATGAGGCAGCTTTCTGGCATAAGTACCTCCACCCATTACAAATGGCTCCGCAAGCTCTCCTGTTACGACTTGATAAACATCCATGAGACACTTTACCTCTGGCGTATCGGGATCATAATAACTCGGCTCACTATCATGAATATTAGTCAGGGTAAAGCCACTCTTCTGCAACTGCTGCAGCAGCACCTGGGATGACTGATGAATAGGGTAGCGAATATTTAACTCCAACTCCAGCCGTCCATCCCGCCCTTGTAATAACGTTCCGACACATGTTAAAGCTCCAGAAAGCTTATCCTCACAATGTATGCCTAATGCCTTTCCATCATAATGACTGCAAATATCATAAATGTTCTCCAGTTGCTTGTGTGTAGACTCCTCAAACCATGCACTTCGCAGCAAGGGCTCTAGAAGAATCGCTATCGCATTACTTGTCCCTTCAGGAAATGCTGCGTGTCCGGACTTGCCGGCTGCGAATAAAGTAATCTCCTCTTCCGTCTGACTATACTGAATATGAGATGGCAGAAGGCTTAGCTTGGCGACCGCTGCTTCATCACGTCGTACAATAAGTTCAGCATAACCAGGCACACTATTAGAAGCCACTCCCCCCTGTATACGAAGGATAGATGAATCTGCAATATCACAGCTTAAGGTAACCGAGAGCATTCCCTTTTCTCCATAACAGACCGGAAATCCGCTGTCCGCCACAATATTAAAGTCAGGGGCATCATAATGCTCACGATAATACGCAGCATCAAGCATACCTATTTCCTCGCCACTTCCGATAATATGCTGCAGCTGATAGTTTAACGGGATACCCAGCTCCTGAATAAATCTGAGTGCATAAAGAACGGCAATGACTGCACCTTTATTATCCTGTACACCTCTGCCGATGAGAAAACTCTCCTTCTGCGTACAAAAAAAGGGCGGGTAGCTCCACCCCTCTCCTGCAGGAACAACATCGACATGTCCCCAAATGCCTACAGATCGCTTTGATTCATCTCCAATACGAATTTCTGCACAATAGTACTCCCGATTAAACGTTTGCAAGCCATGTCGTTGGCCTAAATTCAATATGTACTGAATCGCCTCCGCACACTTTTCCCCGAATGGATAAGGAGAGGATGGATCATAGCTGGCTACACTTGGAATACTTACTAATCCGGCAATGTCTTCTAATAGCTCTGCCTTATGCTTCTCAATCCATTGTTCAATCTGCTCTTCAATAGCTAAACCCCTCATTACCTTTCCCCCGATCTTAGAGTATCTTGTCATTATCCTTTTATTGCACCTTCTGTTAGCCCAGCGATAATGTACTTCTGACCGGCTGCATAGATCACGATAATAGGCAACATCGCCATTAAATACGAAGTGAAGGCCATGGTGTAATTGAAGGAATATTCGGTCTTGAAGTTATATTGAAATAAGGGGAGTGTCCAAAACTCCTTCGCTTTATTCAAAATTAGTAATGGAAGCATAAAATCATTCCAGAACCATAATGAATCCATAATGATAAGCGTCACCAGCATCGGCATAATTAAACGTAATGTAACCAGATAATAGATTTGAAAGGTGCTACAGCCATCAATTCTTGCCGCCTCTTCAATTTCGGTGGGCATCCCTTCAATATAATTGACGAGCAGAAATACCCCTCTTGTTAAGCTAAGCGCTCCATATAATAAAATGAGTCCAAACGGATTTAACAGATTCATATTGGTCATGATTTTAGTTAAAGGAAGCATAATCACTTGAAAGGGCACAAACAATCCTAACAGGATATAGAGATATAAAAATTTATAATATTTTTTATGACGGTTACGGGCAATAGCATAAGAAACGGTAGGATTAATGACGAGAACGATGAATACAGATCCGACTGTAATCAAGGCCGTATTCCATACCACTCTCCAGTAATTCCCCTTAGACAGCAGCTCTGCGTAATTCGAAAAATTCAAGGCTTTGGGAAAACTGAAAAAACCTTTACCAGCTTCTTCTAATGTCTTAAAGGAATTAATGATAACAAGATACATCGGCCCCAATATAATGATGATTCCAATAAGTAAAATGATATTTCGGAGAATACGCCAGCCAAGCCCTTCTTTTCGTATCGATACATTCATACTTAATGGACACCACCTTTACGTGTTAGTTTAATTTGGATAAAAGATAGCACTGCAATAACAATGAACAATATGACTGACTCTGCATTAGCCATCGCAAACTTTAAGTTCTGAAATGCATCATTATAGATCATAATCCCAATAACATTGGTGGATTTTATTGGACCGCCACCTGTCAGGGTATAGGCATAGTCAAAGGAAGTGATACCTGATTTAATCGCAAGCACCATATTTACGGTAATCGTCGGAATTAGAAATGGAAATGTAATATAACGAAAACGGTTAAAGGTACTGGCCCCATCAATTCTCCCCGCTTCATACAGCTCGGAGGGAACAGATTGCAAGCCTGCAATAAAGATAAGGGTCGGCAAGGCCACGGCCTGCCAAATGTTAACAATCACAACAGCAAACAAAGCATACTTGGGATGGGCTAAAGGACTTTGGAATAATTCCATAATGTTTAAGGCCTGACCAATCGGAGGAATGACTCGCACAAATATCTGGTCCCAAATTAAAGAAATGGTTACAGCACTAATGATGGCCGGCACGAAATATATCGACTTGGTAAAGGTTTGCAGCTTCTTAAGAGAATTTAAGCTTAAAGCTAAAATTAATGACAGACTCATTACTCCTGCTACAAGCATTACTGCATATTTTCCAGTAACTAATAATGAGTCCCTAAAATTCGGGTTATTCCATAGCTCCACATAGTTACTAAACCCTACATAATTGTAGCTAGAACTAATCCCATTCCAATCTGTAAAGCTATATTGAATCCCTACAATAACTGCATAAGCAAAAAATAGTGTATACAGAATGATAGCCGGAACCGTGAATAAGAAATAAGTTGAGCGTTCTAGAAATTTGCCTATCATGCTGCACCTTCCTCATCTCATTGTTACGTGAAGCTTGTAAATAGGGAACGACAATTTGAATGCTCAAATTGTCGCTCCGTTCAAAGCTATTGTTTTTACTTAAATCAATTTCACGCTCACTTATAGATTTATGAAATTGATTACTTAACAGCGTTAAGCTTGATCGTCTCATCAATGTTCTTCAGGTATTGCTCAGGCGTCTCGTTATTAATGAGATAACCTTGAGTTGTACTATATAGCTCCGTTACGATCGCACTTTGGAGCGTTGAAGACATCCAGTCATGAACTCGACCATTGTCGATAAAATCAAGGATAGGCTGTAAATATTGATCGCCATAGGTTGTACCCTTAATGATGGAAGGTTCGCCAGATAGATCAGACCATTTCTGAGCAACCTCAGGTCGGGCAATATACTTTAAGAAGGTAAGCGCAGCTTCTTTTTCCTCAGGCTTTGCTTTTGCGGAGATGGACAAGGAAGCATTGACGCCTGATAAAGCTGTCGTTGTATCTACAGTATCATTGGGAAGCGGGAACGCACCGAATTTCAAATTAGGGTTAGCAAGCTTAATATTCCCACGACCGTATGAGCCAGAAATAATCATAGCGGCTTGACCATTAGCAAAGGCTTCCTGCATCATTTGAGCACTCACACCAAAAGCATCCTTATTAGCATACTGTGTTAGTTCTTTGAGCTTCTTAGCAAATTCCAAGAATACCTGATTGCCTTCCACTTGACCTTCGCCATTAGCCACTTTAACCATTTCTTCAACACCACCAGGTGCAAAAGCAATGTTCGTTGCTTGGAAGATATGACCTACATCCTTCAATGGAAGATAGAGTGGTGTAATGCCTTTGCTTTGGAATAGTTTGCAGGCTTCGATAAATTCAGCATAGGTGGTTGGGATGTTCACGTTATTTTGTTCGAATAGATCGATATTATAGTAGACTGCCATGTAATTTCGAGCATACGGCAAAGAGTAGTATCCACCGTCATCTGCCGCAGTCATATCCAAATATTTTTCGTTAACATCTTTGATAAAGGGTTGATCGCTTAAGTTTTCGATGTAGCCATTTTTTACTTTTTCCTTAAATTGAAGCTGTGTAGGAAAATCAGTAAATAGGGGTGGAATATCATTTGTTGCAAAACGGGAGGTTAATACTTTAACCGGGTCAGGCACGGTATTCATATTAATTACGATATTCGGATTTTCCTTTGTAAAATCAGCGATAATTTCGTGATAAGCATTTTGTATGGCTTCCTCACCCTGCTGCTGGAAAAACTCGATTTTAACAACATCACTCTTGCTTGCATTTCCGTTCTCTGCTGCGTCTTCCTTTCCGCATGCCGTCAGAATAATGGACATTAATAACATAGCTGTAACAGATAGCTTTGCAGTTCTTTTCATCTCTTTCTCCCCTATCTATATAAGACGATTAAAATTCTCACTTAAGGCTTGGTCGTCACTACGGTGAATGTTTGGACTTCTGGTCGCTGTTGTCCCCAGGGCACTTACTTCCCTAATGCACGATTCGCTAAATTCGTAATGACAACATCGTCCATTGGCGGATTATGAAGTCCTGCACGAACATCGCGATACATACGCTCCAGCGGGTAACTCTTAGAAAGGCTCAAGCCGCCTACAATTCTCATCGCGTGATCAACCACACGTAGTGCCGCATTGGTAGCAAGATGCTTGGCAACACCTAGCTCAATCTTCAAATTTTCGCGATTATCCTTTTCCTTATCCCAACGATCTGCAGTATCATAAAGGAAGGTTCTTGCTGTAATTAAATCAAGTTCAATTTCTCCAATTAGACGCTTAATATTCGGCAGCTCAGCGATTGGGACTTGTAATGAATTAGGCTGATGGTTCGCTGCAAATGAAAGGGCGAAATCCCTGGCACCATGTGCAATTCCGAGATAACAAGCAGGAATATGCAGCATGTTACCGTCTGTTGGGACAGGCTTACGCAGCTGATCACTTGCTTTTCCACGAATGAGATATCGGTCCGGAACAAATACCTCTTTCATGGCAACATCATGACTGCCAGTGGAACGCATGCCCATCGTGTTCCATGTCTCCAGCACTTCAACGCCATCGCCAGCTTCTACGAGAAATGATCCTACAGTATCGGTATCTGACATCGTAGCTGCAATAATAAACTTGTTAAGAATCGGACTTAACGTACAGTACGATTTCTGACCCGTAATCCGCCAGCCACCCTCAACTTTAACGGCTGTCGTCTCAGGCTTACCACCACGGGTCGGACTGCCCATTGCTCGCTCACTTACCAGTTCGTTCAATACTAGCCCATCATTTACAACCTCAAGACATAGCTCACTAAAAAGCTCTTCTGGAATTGCACCTGATAGATGAAGCTGCTTCAATAAACCAATATGCCACCCGATTGCCAGTGCAGTGGAGCCGTCTCCTCTTGCCAGTCGCTCTTGAGAAAGAACCAGTTCGTAAATCGATGCTTCCTCTCCTCCATATTGCTTTGGTACGGTAAGAGCAAGGTATCCGCTATCTCTTAACTCATTAAAATTCTCAAAGGGAAATGTCCCTTCAAGATCATGCTTAGGAGCTCGCTCTGCAAAAATCCCTGCCAGCTGATCTGCTCTTGCTGCAATTTTTGCTTCCCGCTCATTTCGTATAAAACGATCTGAAGAATCAGAGTATGTCATCATTAACAACTGCCTTTCTCATAATCCATAGTGGTTTACTTCGTTTAATAGTAATGTTATTTCCTTAAAAATTGAATATAAAAAATCCGAGTTTTTTATTGTAAAAAGCCGTAATATATAAGACGAACTTTAGCTTAAGCTCTCCACTTAAATTTCGGTCGTCACTACGGTGAATATTTGGACTTCCGGTCGCTGTTGTCCCCAGATTTCTTCGATTAAACCGCTTCTAGCGGTTGAAATCTGGGCAACTTATGCTTTCGATGCGAGCTTTCCTTCGGAAAGCTTTTAGGCGATCGCTTTCGCTCCTACAGTTCCAACCATTCCCCTTCGTTCCTTCTCGCTTTTTTGTTACTTTCTTTTGTTCATCTTATATAGCTGTCCGCTAAATGCTGTTTACGATATTCATTGGGTGTAAATCCATAAAATTTCTTGAACACATTGGAAAAATACTGCGGATCTTGCTCAAATCCACATTGTTCAGCTACTTCATATATTTTCAATGTAGGATGTAAAAGCAATAGCTCCTTCGCCTTCTTCATGCGAACAGAGGTCAAGAACTGAGTGTATTTCTCTCCTGTATCTTGTCGAAACAGCTTACCCAAATACTCAGAGTTAAGAAATAAATAATGCTGCGCCAGCCATTGCAAAGAAAGCTGTCCATTCTGAATATGCTGGATCGTTAATTGCTTTATTTTTATAACCAGCATCGCCTTCTTATCAATCTTACGGTAATGATAGCTTGTATACAGCTTGCCTAACTCCTTCTGGAACGCTTGTATATCTTGCCCCCCTACAACTGTAGCTGCTGTACTAATGCCATGTTCTGATTTCAACTGATTGCGTATGTAGGACAGGACATGATTATTATTGTCTTGAATGGTAAGTAAGGATAACCCCTTACTTAATAATTGCTCGATCCATGATCTCGATATCTTCATTAATTGGGCTTCATCACCATCAACAATCGCCTGGAGCAAATCACTAGGGATAGAGGAAGAAAGGATTCCTTGATTTTGGGGCATGCTTGAAGCAATGTTGCCCGCAGCATTACTACGAATAACATCTACCTCGCCCTTAGACCACTGCAAAGCCTCAGTAATCTCATGCTCATCACTTGGCTTTAGTAAATACCGTCGCACCCCAAAACGCATCGCCTGAGTAGCCAGTTCAAACTCTCCGAATCCTGACAATACAATAAAGACAATCTGGGAAGAAATCTTTGAGCCCTGCTCAATTAATTGAAGTCCGTCAATAATAGGCATTTTAATATCCGTAATGACTACATCCGGCTGGAGCTCTTGAATCTTCTCTAATGCCTGCTGTCCATTAATAGCTGTCCCTACCAACTCCATACCAAGGGTAATCCAGTCTATGGCTTCTGCAATTCCTTCTCTTGCCATCCGTTCATCATCGACGATTAATACCCGATAGCTAGACATGACTATTTCCCTCCTTCAATAAAACAGGAATTGTAATTCGAATAATGGTTCCTTGATCCATGCCTTCCAAAATCCCAATACCATAGGGCTCTCCGTACAGTAATCGCAAACGCTCATGAATGCTTCTTAGTCCAATGCCCTCTCCCGGGCCTTGCTCTAAATAATGCGTGTCCATCCCTGGACCTTGATCCGCAATCCAAATCTCTAATTGCTCGCCAAAACGCTCCCCGCTAATCGTAATGTGACACTCTCCTGTTAATTCATCAATACCGTACTTTATAGCATTTTCAACGATAGGCTGGAGGATGATTGCAGGAATATAACAGCTGTTTAAATCATCAGGGATATTGATTTCACATTGCAGCCGTTCTTCAAAACGATATTTCTGAATGAGTAAATAGTTATGTACATGCTGAATTTCTTCCTGTAACATGACCATTTCCTTTCGGCTTGTTGTGCTTCGCAACATATCACCCAAAGCTTTAACCATACTGGAGATGCGCTCTTGTCCCTGTCTGCGTGCCAGCCAGTTAATAGAATCTAACGTATTGTACAGAAAATGAGGATTCAGCTTCGCCTTCAGTGCTTCATACTGAGACTCCTTGATATGGATTTGTTTGATGTAATTATCCTTAATTAAGCGGTCTAATGAGGCGGTCATTTTGTCAAAGCTATTCGTTAACCATCCGATTTCATCCCTATTCCTCACAGGCTCTTCTCGATAAGTGGCAAAATCACCTTGCTCTACCTTGCTCATCCGAACAGCCAGCGTCTCCAAGGGACGTGTAATGCTTCTTGCAAAAATTAAGCCGATCCACACAAGCGAGATCAGAATGAGCGTATATAAAAGCAGTAGGATTTTCTTCATCAAAATAGCTTTCTGAAATAACGATTCATAAGGTACCAGATTCACCAATGTCCAACCTGTAAAGCTCATTGTAGATAAGGTACTTAAATACTTATGACGATTTAACGTGACCATCTCATAGCGCTCACCTGAGCGTTCATTCTGTATTAAAGAGCTTGGCATCGGCTTAGCTTTCCACTGCTCATCATTCCAATAGATTGGGGTATGATCTTCATAGATGAGCAACTTATTATTGGAGGATGACGGATTGGAGCCCATGGATTCAATCAAATCATCCGCATTCACCCGAACAATTAACGTTCCTAACGATGGAAAATCCATACTCTTCACTCCCCTTATTTCCCTTAAGGAAGTAAAAATCTTGGAATCTCTTTCCCCACCCTTCCACAGACTGCCCCCTTCCTTCTGAGCGGCCATTGCAATAAATTGCTTACTATAAGCTGGTGCAGTCTCATCCTTGGTTGTGCCCAGCCAGTAACCCTTGCCCCAATAATCAATAATCGCCACAGAGCGAATCGGATAATTAAAAAAACGGTAGGATAACAGCTTCTCTTCCATCGCATGAATCGCATAATAGGTTTCGCGACTATTCTTGCTCTGCTTGATCTTCTCCAGCCCTTGCTGAATGTCAGCGTCACTTGCGATCGATTGTGTCATTCGGTCAATGGCGGCTAGCTTGTCCTCAATTCGCTCTGAATACAAATATAGCTTTTCACTAGTTTGTTCATAGACAAGCTGTTCATATAACTTATGCATATTTTGTACATATAAAAGGCTGATGCCACTCGTCAGTAGAACACCGATCAATACAAACAACACCAGCTTATGCCTGATTCTTATTTTCATTCTGAATTCTCCCCTTGCCCCGTCTAACCGCTTCTATCGTATCCCGGAGACAATGCTCTAATAAAAAATACTCTATATTCCCTAGTAAAACAATAAGGGAATAAGAGTATAGTTGTTGGGAATATCGAAGTTTTCTAAATTTCTGACGATCTGAGACGCGGACTTTATGGGCTATATTAAAATAAATCAAGATTATCGATGATATATAAACGTTGATTTTTTAGCTTCTACCAACTAACTCAATCTCCGTAAACTCATCGTTCCCCCATTCCTCCCAGGATCCCTCATACGGGCGGATATCGGGATATCCAAGTAAACGTAACACAAAATAGGTATGTGCCCCGCGTTGGTTGGTTTGGCAATAAGGGATAATGATTCGCTCCCGCTGAAGACCGGCTTCGGCAAACTCTCTTTCCAAGGTGGAGTTATCCTTAAACCGGGTAACTCCCCTCTCGTCTGTTTCCTGGAGTGCGTCACGCCATTCTTTATGAATCGCACCAGGAATACGCCCTCCTCTTCTATTGTTACGCTGATCCTCACCGGTATACTCCAAGATGTTACGTGTATCAAGCAGAATAACATTCTGTAGTCCTGCCTGAAGTTCCTCTTTGGAAGTAATGAGCAGCGGGTTAGCGTTTAGACTTATTGAACTCTCTCTGCGAGGTGACGGCTGATCACTAGAGACCTCATAACCTTCTGCCGTCCATGCCGCAAAGCCGCCATTAAGAAGCTTCAATTGATCTCGCAGCCCGTAATACTCAAGAACATAAAAGGCACGTGTGGCAAGCACATTATTACCTTCGTCATAAATTACAATCGTTGACTCATTGGTGATCCCGAAGCCTTCTAACAATTGTTGTACCTGCTCTTTAGGAACAATCGATTTTTGAACAGGTTCTTTTAATGCTTTGACATTCAGCCAGTAAGCACCCGGAATATGCGAAATTTCGTAGTTATTGGCTCTAGCATCAAGCAGGATCAAATCTGGCCCGCCTCTATGCTCTTCCAGCCATTCGCTATCTACAAGCAGATGACCGTTAGGATATGATGAATGTTGATCCGTCAAAATAACAAACTCCCCTCTACAATTAAAGTGGCTCGAAGCCTAAATTCTCCCTTAGCGTGTGCCCTGTATAGCTTGTTGGAAATAAGCCACGGCGTTGTAATTCAGGAACAACCAGATCAAGGAACGCTTCTGCTCCCCCGCTTGCCAGCTCAGGCATAACTGTAAAGCCATCGGCAGCACCACTTATAAACCATTCCTCCATAGTATCAGCTATTTGCTTTGGCGTCCCTGCTATGTTCAGCTGACCATGCCCAACCCAATGCTTCTCAAGGAGTTCCCGAAGGGTTACCGTCTGATTATTCACTACTTTTTGCACCATTTGATAAAAGGATTGATATGCGTTTCCTCCACTTCTATCCGGTAGCTCGGGGAACGGCTCATCCAGTGGATATCCCGAGAAATCAATGCCAAGCAGGTTGGATAATGACATAACCGCTCTTTTAATAGGTGCGAGCTGCTGAAGCTCCGTAGCGATTTTAAGCGCATCTTCTTCATTTTCAGAGACGATGACATGAAGGGCTGGCAGGATCTTAATCTGCTCGGGGGATCGTCCAGCTGCTATGGCTCTATCTTTAATGTTTTTGTAAAAGATACGTGCATCCTCAATGGACTGCTGAATCGTGAACAGTAATTCTGCAAACCCAGCAGCAAGATTTCTACCGTCCTCAGAGGCGCCAGCTTGGATCAGAAGAGGTCTGCCTTGAGGTGAGCGCATAAGGTTTAATGCTCCGCGTACGGAATAGAACTTCCCCTCATGGTGGATCTCGTGTACCTTATCGACCTGCGCATACACCCCTGATTCTTTATCCTGCACAAGCGCGTCAGATTCCCAGCTATTCCATAGCTTTAAGGCCACCTCTGTAAATTCACGGGCACGCTCATAGCGTTCCGCATGAGGGGGTAATTCCGATAGTCCAAAATTAAACGCTGTTCGCTCAACCCCCGTCGTTACAATGTTCCAGCCCGCTCGCCCCCCACTAATATGGTCCAGCGATGACAATAATCTAGCTAAATTATAAGGCTCGTTGAACGTAGTGGATACAGTAGCGATTAAACCAATCCGTTCCGTTACAGTTGCGATTGACGAAAGTAAGGTCAGAGGCTCAAACCCAAAAATCGGACTATATTGCACCGCTGTAGCTTCAATGGATAGACCATCTGCAATAAAAAGCGAGTCGATGCGAGCCGCTTCAGCTTTTTGAGCAATGCGAAGATACTGCTTGATGTCGTGAATATCTTTTAACTGTGTGCTCTCATGGCGCCATGCGCCTTTGTGGGAACCAGAATTTTGGAGAGCCAGGTTTAATATCATTCTACGACTTTGTTCGCTCATCGTTATCACCTTTACTCCTCTTATTTCATACCACTTAGTGCGATACCACGTATAATTTGCTTTTGAAAAATAAGGAATAACAAGATCAGCGGCGCAATTGAAATCGTTGTTCCAGCCATAATCAGAATCCAGTTACTTGTATCCTTGAGCTCACTGGAGAAATAAACAATCCCGACAGGCAATGTGAACTTCTCTTCCGTTTGTAGCACGATCAGCGGCCAAATGAACTGGTTCCAGTTTCCAATAAACGTGAGAATGATTAGGGTAACGATAGCAGGCTTTACGAGAGGAATCGCTATATTAAGCAGAATACGCCACTCATTAAGACCATCGATGCGGGCGGCATCCAGCAGCTCAGAGGGGATAGAGTCCATAAATTGCCTCATAAGAAAGATCCCAAAGGCTGTAATAATACTAGGGAACAACACACCCCAATTGGTATCTGACCATCCAAACTCGTTGGCAATCAAATACCATGGAATAATAAGCATTTCCGTTGGCACCATAATCGTGCTAATGATGATAAGAAAAATAACCTGCTTGCCGATAAAAGAAAATTTGGCGAGTACGTAGCCTGCTGCTGTATCAAAAATAACAACCGTGGCGGTTCCAATTAAAGAAATAATAAGTGTATTTTTGATCCAGTCGCCAAACGGAGCCTTTTTAAAAATCGTAGCATAGTTATCGAATGTTATGGTCTCTGGGATCAGGCTCAAGTTATATACATCCTGCGGAATTTTAAAAGAAGTAGCGACCATCCATAAAAAAGGAAACAGCATAATCCCGACACCGATAATGAGCAATAAGTAAATGAGTGCCGTATGAAGCTTCTTAACGGGTAATCTCTTGCTACCTTGGACTTCCCTTGCTGAGCTCATTGGAGCGTCCTCCTATTAATATTCTACTTTTTTATTCAAGACTTTTAATTGCAGTAGAGTGAGCACTAAAATAATCGCAAATAGCACTACCGTGGCAGCCGCTGCTCTGCCCATCTTGAACTGCTGGAACGCTAAATTGTAAATGTAGAGGACCATCGTTGTTGTGCTGTTTAGAGGTCCCCCATTAGTCATACTTAGCACTTGCCCAAAGGATTGCAGATAAGAGATGACACCAATCACTGCTGAAAATACGATCACAGGATTCAGTAAAGGCAGCGTAATATGAACAAATTTCCGCCATCCGCTTGCTCCGTCAATAGACGCAGCTTCATAATACATTCTAGGTATCGCCTCTAACCCAGTCATAAACACCAGCATTTGGAAGCCGATGCTTTGCCAGATCATCGTTAATGTCACCAGAATTAGTGCTTGGCGTGGAGATTGCAGGAATAATTGCGGCTCTATCCCTAACTGTAGCAGCACTTCATTCAACCAGCCATTACGCATGAGAATCCAACGGAATACCCAGCTAACGGCGACAATGCTTGTCACGTAAGGGATAAAATAGATCGTTCGAAAAAAGCCACGAAAACGATAAATGCTTTGCAGAAGCAAAGCAACAGCTAGACCCGCAATGAGCTGGCCTGGGACGCCTATAAGAACAAATTTGAATGTATTTAAAATAGATTTACTAAAAATTTCATCGCTGAATATGGTGCTGAAATTCTCAAAACCGACGAAGGGCTTCTCTGAGGACAACAAATTCCATTCCCTTACGCTTACATTAAAGGCATAGAAGATGGGGAGCATGCGTGTGCTGAGGAAATACAATAACGGTATACCCAGCACGATATAAATAAACAGGTATCGCTGCGTCTGATAGGACAGCCTTACACGGAACAGCTCCCTGCTTTTTCGGGCAGTGAGTCTGATGACATGTGTGAGCATCTCTAATATTTCCTCCCTTTAAAGAAGGATAGGGCGCTAGCAATGAGCTAAGCGCCGCTGATCCTGCTATTATTTTTTCTTGTCGACCTCAGCCCAGTAGTCATCGTAGAGCTTCTGCACTTTTGCCACAAGATCGTTAAAGGCCTTCTCGACAGAAACATGGTTTACCAATACTTCATTGGTCGCATCGACAAACAGAGTTTTTTCTTGCGTCTCATCGATGAAGAAATGCGCACGGCTATGATCAAGCTGCGTGATGAAAGGTCCGAGCTTCTCATCCTTCACATATTTATCCTGGCTTGCTACTGCTTTCTGTGCAGGCAGTTCCCCGATCCGGTCCACCCATTTCTCTTGAACTTCTTTGCTTGTTAAAAATTTCAGAAACTCCGTAGCGGCTTTTAGCTTATCCCCTTCTACGTTTTTCGGGATTGCATTCGCCCAGAACGAGGATGGTGTTGACTGGGCTTTATATGATGGGAGTGGCGCAACTCCAAAATTCAAATTCGCAAAATCCTTCTTAATGGAGCCTAGACGGAACGAACCGTCAATATTGAGTGCTGCGAAGCCATTCATAAAAGCATTGCTATCATTTTCATAAAAGCCGTTAATTCCAACCTTATGCTTGATGGCGAAATCGAGCAAGTATTGGAAAGCTTCCAAGCCAGCTGGCGTATCAGCCCATAGAATTTTGCGGCGATCTTCGCTTAAATCCTGGCCGCCCGCTTGAGGCAGAAGACCATCACGATACCAGTGATGCAGCTGCGCCCCAGGTTCCCATGCCAAGCCTTCTACAACAAACTGACCTTTAGCATCCTTTTCTGTTAGTTTTATAGAGTCCTCTACAAGCTGCTCCCAAGTCGTTGGAAGCTCCTTGATTTGTGCCTTGTCTAGCAGGTCTTTGTTATAAAATAAAGCGAGTGTGCGCACTGCGGTAGGAATGGCGTAATAGGAGCCGTCGATTTTGGCGGCTTCAACGAGCGGGTAGTAGTCTTTTTCAATTTCCGCAGTAGGGAAGCTGTCTTGAGGCAGTGGCTGCAAGTAGCCTGCGGCAACATATTTCGGTAACCAGCCATAATAGAGATTAATAATATCCGGGCCTTTTCCTGCGGGTACGAGCGTGGCTACTTTTTGATTATATTGGTCATAGGGGAAGTTGGTTTGCTTGACCTTAATATTGGGATGAAGGGTTTGGAATTCTGTAATGAGTTCATCAATCAGCTCGACTTTAGCTGGAAATTCATATTGCCAATATTCAATCGATACTTCTTTTTCCGGCTCACTCTTTTCCGAAGCTGTAGGTTCGGTCGCTGCATTGGACGGCTTTGCATTTTCTTTTTTATCATTACTACTACCGCTACTGTTACTGCTGCATCCAGCAAGCACCAAAATGATGGCGAGCAAGGTTGTGATTGATTTTATCCCTTTTTTATTTTGCATGATATCCACTCCCATTTTTATAAAATGTCTATACTAACCTTGCTTGGACAAGCTTGAATTTGAGGTAACTTCATCATGTCGTAGCTGTTTCAGGTTCAATAAGCGACGCGCATTATTGCCGAATATTTTTTCAATATCGTCTTCGGGTATACGAAGATCACGTGCGGCACGAACTTGATCCTGTAAGTAGCGATAAGGGAAGCCTCTTGGAAAACCGCTAGCATCTGTTCCGAAAATGATCCGGTCTGGTCCGATTAGCTCATAAGTTTTGCGTAATACAGATTCTAAAGTTAGCTCGTATGGCATCCAGCGCATCCATTGGTTAGAGCCTGACGTATCCACATACACATTCGGACAGCTCCAGCATAGGTGCAGCAATTCCTGAAAATATCCAGCGCCGAAGTGCGGAATGATGAATGGAATATCGGGATAATCACGAGCCGTATTAAAAATAGCAAGCGGACTAATATTGGGATGATGAGCGATCCCTCCCGCATGACCTAGCAAGCCGAAGTGTATGAGTACAGGCAGTTTCTTTTCAGATAAAAAGTTCCAAATCGGTGTGAAAGAAGGATCATCAAAGGGGCGTGAGATTAACGGTCCAAACAATTTGTAGCCCTTCAAGCCAAGCTCATTGACAGCTCTGCGCAGCTCAGCCTCCGCACCTTCCTCCTCAATCGAATGATAAGCAAAGCCCGTAAAGCGGTCTGGGTGTCTGGAAATTTGGTCAGCCATATTGTCATTATTTAAGGCTGTCAGAAAGTTCAGTCCACCAATTCCGTATTTATCAAGCTCCTGAACCCATCGATCAATTAGCGGAGTAGTATCACTCTCATCATGTACAGGTGCCGGTTCGGGAAAGTCCCAGGTCAGACGCATTCGTTCGCTGCGCTCGGCGCCGTAGCTTGAAATAAGTGCATGACTATTTTTGCTGCCTAATTGAAGCTGGTAAGGTAGATGTCCGTGAATATCAAACACTTTGAACGATTTGCGAAACATCCCGATCACTCCATTTCTTTTGACTGATTCTGATTCAAACGTAGGGCTCGGTCGTTACTTTCTTTTGTTCATCTTATAAAATTGGTTAAACTATCATCGAGCTGTGCTGAGGCGGTCGCTACATGTGTTTCTCGTTCACTAAGCCACTCTTCCAAGCTGTGCAGCCTGCCGTGTTGAGCTTCTAATGCCCGTTTGATTTCACTCGGACTTGGTCCTCCTCTAAGCTTGCGGATGTTGACAAAATGCTCAGGTTCTAAAGCTAGCTTAAACTTCTCCTCACTTAGCTTCAGAGGGACGCCAATCGTATGGATTGCGATCTCATTAAGGGATTGCAGGTCTAATTCCCCAACTCCTTTCCCTTGTTCAACGGCCTGTGACACGAGCCTACTAACAATCTTGTGAGCATGGCGGAAAGGGATTTCTTCTTCTCTTACTAGGGTGTCTGCAAGCTCCGTTACGGTTGCAAAGCTGGCCCCAGCACGCTTCTTCAGTACGTCTTTATTAACTTCCAAGGAGTCAATCACCTTTGACAGCAGCCTATAGATAACCTCAAGCGTATCAAGGCTTTTCCAGGCGTAGGGCTGCAGATCATCCTCCGTGTCTACGATATCGCCAAAAGGGGTGTTATGAATCATCGTGAGTACGGTTTGTGAGGACCCAGCAACGCTGGATAATAATGAGCGAATGTGCTCAATCGAGACAGGGTTTCTCTTTTGCGGCATAATCGAACTGATTTGTACATAAGGGGCAGCAACCTTTATAACTGCAAATTCCTGAGTACACCACAGCAATAGCTCTTGAACGAAACGTCCGAGATTAATCGCTGCCAGCTGCGTACCAGAAGCAATCTCAGCAACATAATCCGCCCCACTTACCGCGTCATAAGAGTTCTCGATGAGTCCATCAAACCCCAGCAGCTCTGCCACACGTTCTCGATTGATGTCATAGCCTGACGTAGTTAGAGCAGCCGCTCCCAGACTACTTAAATTACAGTTGGCATAAGCAGCCTGAAGCCTGCGAATATCCCGGGCCAGTGAATCACTTACCGCGGCGATATAATGGGCGATTGTAGTAGGCTGTGCTTGCTGGGTATGAGTATGGGCGATAAAGATTGTGTCCGTATGTTTCCCGGCAAAATCAAGCAGGCTAGCATGTAGTTCAAGCGCAGAGTGAAGTGTTAGAAGCAGCTTTTGCCGTAATGTAATTCGGTAAATGGCAATCCCCATATCGTTGCGACTGCGTGCAAGATGCAGATTACTTGAAGATTCATCCGATAATTTCAGAAGCTTATCCTCAACTTCAAAGAATAAATCCTCAAACTGTCCGTTATAATTTCCTTCTCTGAATTGTTCCAAATCAATGTTGAGCAATGCCTTCGCTATGTTCGCGGAATCCTTTTTGGATAGTAGACTTTGCTCATATAGCATTACGAGATGTGCTTTATGTACTGCAATCATCGGTAAGAGCAGCTCTTGCTTCGCATGATTGTAGGCGGGCTCCAGCACCGCTTCCACATAGGTCTTACTCGGAAACTGGTTTCCCTCCTCTTGTCCATGCCTTCTAATGACCAAATTATAGGACCTCCCTTTATAAACGCTGTTACGATCAATAGCGGAAAGATAAATGACAGAGAAAATAAAAACAGCCAGAGAAAATCGCAAGTGTGCGACATCTCCGGCTGTCCGGTTGAATGTGTATTATTCTTATTGGAATGATATGAAAAGGATGATAGCACCATTTGAAATTATTTACAATACTTTTTTTATAACAAAATATGAGTATATAAAAATTGTGAGATTGGTGAGTATATTTCTCAGTTATTTATGAAGCAGTCCTCGTTAGCTCAATATTCGATTTCTATATCCAATCATCGAAATGATCGTCTACAAATGTAATCACATTCTCATAGTGAGCCAACTGTCCCTCATCAATCATTTTTTGAAAAGCCTGGTTTCCGTTAGCAGCAAATTTTTTTATCGTATCACATAGAACAATCAATCGTTCAATAATCCATTCCCGCAGATTATTAGGAACGGGTATACCATAAGATTCAAAAAACAAATGAATTCGCCGACGGCGCTCTGCAGCATGTTTTTCATGCTGATAGGTTACTATTTCGATTTTCCCCGAAGAAAAGTCAGGCATGAAATCGCCAAGCGGTATCGATGTGTACAGGGTATATGCAATGTCCCACAGGCGTGGACCTGGGCCTGCCATATCAAAATCAATCAGCGCCGCCGGCTGACCATTCCTAAAGACAAGGTTATAAAACGCTGCATCATTATGGCAGATCACTTCGTGCTCGGCATCATTAGCATATATAAGCTGCCATTTGGCCTCACTACTGGGTGTAAAGGACACAGTCCCATCATGGAACTGACGTAAAAGTTGAGCCAAGCCCACAAGCGTTTCGTCCGTCCACCATGTGTACGTTTCAAGCTCCGGCTGATTAATATCTCCACTAACAAATGTCAACATTTCACGGCCGGAGTCATCGATTCCGAGAAATCTTGGTGCTCCCTCAAAGCCTTGTCTTTCTAAATGTTTGAGCAGTTCATGAACACTTGAACTCCAATATCCTATAGGGCGACGAACAGTGTCTCCTATACGAACTATATGGTTTACATTTCCGCCACTCAACACTTCTTCTTGAGTCATAAGGTTCATTCCTCGCTTCTTCATGCATGATCATTGCAGATTTCACCTGAGGTTCTCACCTGATAATAGCAAAATGTTACCGATTTTCACTGATCAAAAACAATTATAATTAAACATTCATGACCCTAGCAGATCACAGGCTAACTGCCCGTTAGCGTAAAAACGACTCTTTCCATCAGCTTCCGACCTCTTTGGCAGCATCGTTACGAATCAGGCAAGAAGCCAAGAATCCGATCCCCAGCACAAGTGCCAACAAAATAAAGGTGAGCGAGAAGTTGTCCGTTCTCATGCACTGAATCGCAATAATTGGCCCTAAACTCGTTCCCGCAAACAGGATAAACGTATAAACAGATACCGCGATGCCACGCGATTGCCCACCAAACTGACCCACAAGAGATATGAGAGCTGGACCTACAAGAGCGATTCCCGCAATAAAGATGACGCTCATAATCACAAGCAACGTTAAGTTTGAGATTAGACCTAAAGAGGCAAGCCCGAGTACAGCTAATAATAATCCTCCACGCAATATCTTCATTGTGCCGAAACGCTCAGCAAGCATTCCTGCAAAGGGTGAAAGCAACATCCCTAACACACCAGCGGAACGAACGTATAAAATCTCCTGTTTGCTTAACCCAAATGTCGAGCTGCTCAAATAGGTGCCCAAAACAGTCGACATACTTACGAACGACATCAAAAGTACCAGCGCTACTAAATAAGCTAGTATGAGGTTCTTACGGGCAAATAATTTCCCTATGTTTCGAATCGGATCCAGGATACTGGAATTTGGATTCTGAAAATCCGCTTTAGGTAGGAATTTCAAGACCAGGATAGCAGTAATGGAATAAACCACTGCCAAAAAATAAAAAATGGCGTTCCATCCATAATATTGGCTAACAATTCCACTCATCACTTGTCCAACGATTCCGGCTACCATAAATCCGGTTGTAATGAACCCGATCGCCGTGACCCGTTTTTGCGCAGGGAACATTTCAACAGCATAGGCAAGTGCAACAGGAGAGAACGTTGCTGCAGCCGCCCCCTGAAACCCACGTAATACAATGATCCAGGAAAAATCGCGGACCAGGCCAATAAGCAAAGATATGCAGGTTAACGCAATTAATCCGATAAATATAACACTCTTGCGGCCATATTTTTCAGATAATGGACCATAGATAAGACAACCTATCGCAAATCCCAACGAGAAGATACTGCCTGCAGTTGCAGCCTGCGTGGAAGATACTCCAAAGACATCCGAGAACAAGGGAATGAGCGGAAGGGTAACGTACAGGCTAGACATGATAACCATGCCTGCCCAACACAGAATCATGGTCATGGCGGTATAATTTCTGGAGGGATGATTAGCTGATATTGCTTGGTTCATAAGAACACCTCTTTTTTTAAAAGATGACGCCCCTGCGGGGCTTACATCAAAAGCCCCCTTCGCTGGATTAGCGGAAGGGGCCAGTTCAAGTTTATGCCGTAAGGCGATCCTACAAAACTTGTCGTTCTAGATCAATTTTTGAAATAATTTCCTTCCAGGTCACGCAGGAGATCCGCATGCTCAGGCTTCCATCCGAGCATTTCTTGGGTCAACTTACTCGAAGCCTGGATGTTTTGCGAAGCGAAATGAGTCAGCCAACCAAAGTGACCAGGAGCATCTTCAACTGACTTGCTGATCACAGGCAAATCGAGGTGGCGACCGATGACTTCAGCAATCTCACGAATGGACACACCTTCCTCGGCGATTGCATGCAGCTTGGAGCCTGCAGGTGCAGCTTCAACTGCCAGTCGGTAAAGTCGCGCTGCATCCAGACGGTGTACAGCAGCCCAACGGTTTGCACCTTCGCCCACATAAGCTGAGGCACCTGTACGACGAGCGACATTAATCAATGCCGGAACAAAACCGCCGCGGTCACCAGCGCCGTGTACTGAAGGTGGTAGTCTCAATACGGATACACGTACGTTCTTAGAAGCCAAGGATAGAGCCTCTTCTTCAGAAGCAATACGGTGCTTACCCGCAGTGCTGGCATCAGGAGCATCTTCCTCAGTGTTAATTCTACTTGGTGCAAGATGGCCAATTACGGAAGTAACAACCAAAGGGCGGCCAGAACCGGCAAGCACTTCACCGAAAGTCTGAACTGCACGCAGGTCTGTGACTCCAGCACCTGTCATGTTAGAAAAGTCGTGGTTGAAGGCCGTATGAATGACACCATCCGCTGCTTCTGCACCGCTTCTAAGACTTTCGGGATTATCCAAAGAACCACGGTGTACAGTTACCCCGGCTTTAAGAAGAGCACTAGCCGCTTCTTCCGAGCGAGCCAAACCAATGACTTCATGCCCTGCTGTTAACAATTCATTTACAACGGCAGAGCCGATGAAACCAGTCGCTCCAGTTACAAAAATACGCATTATGAGATCCTCCTCTAAATATTAAATCTACTTGAATCGACGAAAAGATGATGACGTAATCGGAATTCGTGGTTTCAAGGATAATTTAATTTTAGAAGATATACTGACCTAAGAATTGCCTGTTCTGGTTCACTTGTTGCCTATTTCAACGGAAGTTGTTGACGTAATCCTGCAATGTCTCTTTTGGGCGGATTTCCAAAAAAGCGGCTGTAATCCCGATTAAATTGCGAGGGACTAGCATAGCCTACTAGATTGCAGGCTGTTGTCGCGTCCATTGCTCCAGATACCATTAACCGTCTCGCTTCATGCAGACGAAGTGCTTTTTGATATTGTAGGGGACTCATTGAAGTAATGGACTTAAAGTGCACACGAAAAGTAGACTCACTCATATGTGCCATTTCCGCCAATTCCGCAACTTTCATGGGATGGGAATAATGATTACGGAGCCAAGCGACCGCCTTCGTAACCAGATTGACTTCCGAACCTGCAAAACCAAGTTCAGCGATCCGAGCTCCAATAGGACTGCGCAGAACACGTAGCAAAATCTCATCCATTACAAGGGGGCCGAGCAATTCGGCATCACTGGTATTGGTTAGACATTCTACAAGCCTTGAGGTAGCGTTAATCATTCCTGCATCGGCATTAAGAACATAACCGGCACTCCATTTCGTTACGGCAGGCACTCCATTTGGATATACTCTGAGCGCTAATTCAGCAATTTTTTGCGGGTCAAGTACCAGCTTCACACTTAAATAAGGCTCCGAGCGGCTAGCGTGAGTAACCTTCAAAGCAATCGGCAGCGCAACAGGGAGCATAAGGATTTGCGATTGAGCGAATTGATAGACCTCTTGCCCCACTGTCACTGTCTTAGCCCCTTGTGCAACAATTAACATGGAGGGCAAGTCGAAAGATTTGACCTCGTCCTTACTTGCTGCAGAATAACGGCCCACAGACAAAGCAGGAATACGTTGTCTAAAGGTCCCATCATACGGAGTATGGTCACTAATCAACTTGGCCAAGCGAAGCGTCTCTACAGCAAGCGATTCCTTGATGCTACCGTTCGCAGGTATAGCCAATGTATGTTCGGATTGGAATGTCATAAGTACAATAGCACCTCCAATGGCTCTATCCTGTATTGTTTCATATGTTTTGACATGTATCCCGGTCCATTAGAAATGGGACTATGTAAACAATAATACAATTTCATAAAAGTTTATATCAGTATAATTTTAAAGTTGCTTCTCATAGAAAAAAACCTTCAAGCGGTAATGCCATGCTGCAATCACAAGGCATCCGCTTGAAGGTTTTTTTTACATTTACCGATTCTCCAGACAATAGGCTACTCCGGTGAAAATTCGTTTTTCGTCTTTCTTAACCCTATGCTTCTAATATAACCAGCAAATGCCGCACTTGCTTGGCACCAAGGTTGATGTGTAACGTGCCTACATCCTGGGTAGCCAATGGATTCAGCTGCTCCTCCAGAACATTGGACTCGTACGCTTCCGCAATCACTCTGCCTGGAAAGCTCAAGCGAGCCTCTGCATTGTCCTCCTTCACATTCCTTACCCGCACAATGATGCCCTTACTTATCTCCGCCGGTTTCACATCGAAAATATGAACATGTTCACCCTCAAAAGTGATGAATTGCCCTGCTTCTTCCTGCTTGCAATCCAGAACAGGCGTGGCATAGATTTGTGATACACCTTGAGTGGAAGCTTCAGTAATGGCTGATGGTTCGAATGCACGATAAGTCGACAGCACATAAGTAAAAGAATTAAAACCAGGCTGGCGCGCTCTAAAGTTCGTTTCCCAGTAGTTATTCATAGGCCAAGCCAACAGTAAGGGATTGCCCGACTTGTCAATTTGCTTGTGCTCTCTGCCGAAATTGAAATCCCCTACTTGCACCAAAGGCGCATCGGGGCAAACCAGTGTTACACCATGGTCGCCGTCGAATAGGGAAACGCTTTTGTCCACGGTCACAAAATCTCTGCATACACCCGGCAGCTGCTGCTCATCCAGCTCCACAAGCTGTCCGGCAGTATCGTAGAAGCATCGCCAGTCTCGCAAATTGAGCGGAATCGCGAAATACGTTCCTTCCGGAGTGGTGATGTCTTGCTTCATATAAGATACTTTGATCTCAATCTCCGGACGGTAGCTGAATAGCGTGAAGCGCTGCTCCAGATTATCCACGCCAGGCGCATCCCACCGCAGCACCAGTGTTGCATCATTTGCTCCCTGCTCAACGAAACAGTCGAGCAAGCGGGAATACGTCTGCCTTGCGGCAGGCCAGTCGTTATTCCAGCAGCTGATGCTATTATTGCCTTTCTCAACATCCCGCGAAAAAATAGTTTGTCTGCTATTTTCAGCAGCGGTCGTGTCAATCGTCTCCTGAACATATTGGAACAACGTCCACGGACTGGACAAATCAAGCGTTTCCCAGCCGTTTTGCTTGTCATACAAGCTCAGAATTCTTCCCCGAACGGGATCGAATTGTATCCGGTGATACGGAGACTCAATATGACCGTCTAGTACTTTGATTTCAAATCCCCGATTCATCGCACTAAACGGATCGTTCCATTGCTCCTTGGAGCCGGGAAAAGCTTCAAGATTTGCAGCCTGCTCCGCCTTCTGCAGCTTATCGAACGGAATTTTACGCCAGCTGAACGGCGGCAGTTCAATCACGCCATAGCTCTCTCCGCCAGTAAGACGATCGTTGTTCATAAGCACTTGCCTCATTCTGTCGGCGCTCAGATGCCGTCCAGGCGCTCGAAAGCTTGAAGGAACCCGCAGGTCATGCTTGATTGGAGCCGATGAATAGTTCACAAGCATAATCCCCTCGGGGTTATCCCCCTGAATCGGATTTGCGGTGAGCTGCTCCAGTTGGCTTCCAAGCAAGTAGCCAGTTAGACTATTGCCTTGGTACGCGTAGTGCGCTTTGTGTGCCCATTGAATATCAACATTCAAATGATCGGGATCGGCGATGGCGTTAAATGCCCCCCAGGTGTGTTCGTCGTATAAATGGATTTGCTCCCAAGCTTGCCGTTTGATCGCCGGATATCTTCCATCGGCCTCCCCTTGGAAGGCTTCCAGCAGCTCGACTGCCTTCATCCCTTGCTTCGTGCGGCGATTCAGCTTCGTTTCCTTGGCTGCACTGCCGGAACCAAAGTTCCAATAGTCTGTCCAATCCCCGGCATATGTAGGAAGCTCCTCCGTATGCTTGCGTACCCTTGCGTACAGCTGCTCCGGCGTCACGAATGAAATTCGCTGTTCGCGCGACTCACTGTTCCATTGTTTGATGAGGTCTGCCAAATCCTGATCCGGCGGGTTGTTATCGTATAGCGGCAGATTGGTTGCGGTTAAATAGACGAAATCGAATGGATAGTCTGGATTATCCTCGATCTTCTTTAAATATTGGGCAAGACCTTCCGCCATAAGCTCCGTGTTTTTATCGTTTACATTACAAATTTGGCTGAACAGAGAATAATGCTCACCGTTGAACGTCAGCAGCTTTCTATGATCAGGCGTCTCCCAGTGGAAAGCGTTCGGCCTTTTGAAGGGAACGGTACCCATATGGATGTTGATTCCCATGATGAAGAACTCTACACCGGCATCAAGCAGCAATTGGCTGTAAGGCCACGGCTGACCATTGACATCATGGTGAATAGCCGTGGTGATATCGATCCCAAATCGGCTGCGCAGCTCCTTGATGGGCTGCAGCATACGAGCCGTTTGCTCCGCACTCACAAGCGGTGTTGTATGCAGGAACGAAGCGGAGATGCTCATTTGCCCATTGTGCAGATAACGGCGGAACTGCTCAACCTGTTTTTCGGTTGCATCTTCCAGCCACCTCAGCACAGGGTAACCGGATTCACAGGTCCAGCGGAATTTATTCTCCTCCGCCCAATTCTCGGTCGCTTCGCATAATTGCAGGGCCTGATCGATATATTTCTTTTGCAGCTCCAGTAGAATAGGCTGCGCATGAGTATAGCCGATATCCAAATGGCTGTGGTGAAGCACAAGTATTTCTTTAATTTTTGACACAGACTTTCCTCCTGACATGCTTAGATTTGCTCTCGTTACTGCGTAACTATATAGATTGAACTTAGAATTCTTACACGGGGTTTGATCATCATTGCGGAAAACGTTTGGACTTTCGGCCGCTGTTGTCCCCAGATTTCTTTGATTAGACCGCTTCTAGCGGTTGAAATCTGGAGACAGCGTATGCTTCCGGTGCGGGCTCCTGTGGAAAGCTTTCAGGCGATCGCTTTCGCTCCTACAGTTCCAAACTTCCCCCTCCATTCCTTCTCGCTATTTGTTGTTTTCTTTTACTCGTCTTATATAGAATTTTTATATCTACATAGAACGAATTCACAAAACAAACATAGCCAAGAAAAAAGAGAGCTTATATAAGAAGGATCAAAGTGTAATTAACGGCATTTTCGTACCTTAAATCCTCTGCAGTTAGGGGTTAGTGGAGATTAAGTGCAATATTGTACCTTAAATCTTCCATAATAGCCCATCGAGCGTGTTTTTTCCAAAACAAGATACAAAAACGCCCTTATTACCCTTATTTACCTATATTAAAGAAAAATAAGGTACAAAAATGCCTTTAGTTGAGGAGATGGCCCTCTTTTTTCACTGTATGGCGACTAGTGAAGGGGAATATACCGCTTCTAGCGGTTGAAATCTGGAGACAACGTATGCTTCCGATGCGAGCTTTCCGGTGGAAAGCTTTCAGGCGATCACTTTCGCTCCTACAGTTCCAAACTTCCCCCTTCGTTCCTCATCGCTTTCGTTACTATCTTTTGTTCATCTTGTATAGTAGTTTTATATCTAATGTCCCAGCAGCCTATAAGACTTGCCGGCTTCTGTATTAAAAGAGATGATGTTCCCAGACAACTGCCACTCAACTTCCCTTTGCTGATCACCAGCGCCATCTTTTTCTATAATAGAGAACTCGCCGTTTGACCATGGATTCAAGATGCTGCAGATCCTGCCCTTCTCACTAGTAAGGTCAATATACGTCACCTTTCCTTCCGACAGCTCGCTAGATACAAGAAATGCTCCAACGGCTCTCAGGTTATGGAAACGGGCAGCCTTCTCCTGCGGCCAAACCGGGAACAGCTTGATCACCTGCTCATGGCTTTGCAGCAGCATTTCGTTGATAGCAGAAGGTACGCCACTACAGCATTCAATGCCCCCTCCGCCGAAGAAAATAAACAGATTCGGAAAGCTATGCTCCGAGCATTGGCGGCGGAGCTCGCGAAGAATAGTCTCAGGATCATAACCGACACGCGCGGCGGCGGTGAATATGGTTGGAAAGCCGTTATAATCCGTCCAGCGGTTCAACACCGTAATCGTATCCTTGGCAATCTGCAGAAGCTGTGGATCTGAATCTAGGCCAATCCCGCCAGCAGGCCATATGTGCTGGATGGCGAGCGTATTGTCCCCCCACCATTCATGTCCTTGCTCCGTTAAGCGGAATATCGTTTTCCCTTCGCGCTCAAACGTCGGATAATCGCTGATATGCTCCAAGATATGAGTCCACTTCTCATGACGATCCCCATCAAGCTGCAATTGCCCAGAAATATCGAGCAGCCCTTTGAATAGCATCCGAATAAGCGCTAATGAAAGAATAGGATTCATATCCTCCAGGCCGCGGTCCCAATCCTCATTGTCATGCGACTCTGTATAGGTTCCGACTTCATGAATGGCATCACGGTAAATCACGTAACGGCCATCCTCGAAGGTCAGGTAATCCTCCCAGAAATTCGCCACCTCAATCATGAACGGGTAAACGAAGCGGGCATATTCCAAATCATACGTATAGTAAAACCGCATCAGCATGTTGACTGTACTTAGCGCCGAATTACTCTTCTGCCCCAAAAACATGTGTCCGTTCTCATAAGGCGTATTACATAGTGCTGTAGGTAACCCTTTCGGGCCAATACCAACATCGTAATAGATCCCTCTACATCCCAAATACTCCTCTGCATACCGGCGACCGTTCACCATATACTCCAGCAGCGGTGTATCATACGGTTCACTCAGCTCAATGTGGTTGGACGAATACACGCCCCACCAAGGAGCCTGGTAATTGTAATTCAAATGATAGTCTCCCGCCCATTCCGGGTTATCTGTCGTGATCCAATTGCCGAATAATCCTGGCGCGAACTTCTTGTTGCGGCTGCAGCAAGCCATAATATAATGGGAGCCGTACCAGAACTTCTCTAGCAGTTCATCCCCGATTTCAATGGCAGACTTTGCCCAGAACCCGCTCCACCAGTCGGTGTGCTCTGAACGCAGCGAAGCAATCCGCTTCTCGTCGATAAGACCCGCTCTGCTAATCGACTCCTGTAAGTAGTTGTACTCATCATGGTTCGTCACCACGGAGGCAACGATATATTGTTTGGTTCCAGGCTGTAGTTCAAAGGAATGACTTCCTGACGAGCTGCACATAGCAATAGCGCCTTCCGTTGGCCATTCGATGCCTTCACCGGTAAATTTACGTACCGCCCACGCAGTATCGCCATCCTGTCCCTGCTCCGTTTCCGAGCCATTTCCGGTCTGCACCCACAGATCCAGCGTAACGGAAACGGCTTGCTTTTCACTGCTCAGCTCCACGATTAACACATTTTCCAGGGATGAAATCCAGGAGGTCATCTTGACCGACGCTGCCGCTCCATGAAATGTCGATACAATAGTTGCTTCATCCAGTCGCTGCTCGCTATAATACGAAGCATTGGCCAGATCGGGTATATGAACATCAATCCCGCCGAGCAAGCACGGGCTACCATTCGAATACATCAGCTGCGCTTTCCAGAAATCATTTTTCGAGATCCATATGCGCTGCTGTTCAGGCTTTCCGCTAATAGTGACACCGAGATCGCCATTGCCAATGACCGGGCTATCGACGACCTTGTCTGTAGGGACAATTTTCGGAGGCTCCGTAAAGATTCCCTTATACTTCTCCACTCTTTGTTTCCATTCCACAGCTTCCATGTAAGGTTCCACCACCAGTTTTTAATGTTCAAAATCATGCCCGCCCCCCTAGAAGGAACATAGCGGGCATGATCGCTAATTATTTATTCGCTGCACGTCTTTCCTCATATCTCTTCAACGCATCGTCATAGATCTTAAGAACTTTATCGAGATCGCCTGTTTTCTTAATCTTAGCCTGGAAATCAGCCCATTTATCAAAGCTTTCTTTGCCATTCACGAATTTGTTCTGCATCTCTGCTACATACGTATTTACCGGCGACATGACTGAGGTGATCTGCTCGCGTTCATCATCTGTAAATTCAAGGCTAGGCTCGAAAATCATTGGAGGTACGTAATCATTAGGGAACGGCATATTTTGGAACGCAGTTTCCCATGGTTCTTCAACCAGTTTGCCATCTACAATACCTGAGTCCTTAGGCGCAAAATCAACGAATGCTCTCGTATCAATGGCCATTTGCAGACCAGGACGGTAGGAGCTGCTTGATCTCGTTCCGTATTTATCGCCTTCAATCCATGGGTTCTCCGCATGTTTAATCGAATCCACAAAGGTTGGTTTGCCGCTGGCATCTTTGGTGTAGCTCGTACCTTCAATCCCCCAAGTAATCAGGTTTATAATTTCCGGTTTATATTGCAAATCCAACAGCTTCACTAAATCCTTCACATTCTTAGCCTTCGGACTGACCACCATCACCGCACCCGAGCTAACTCCGACGGAGCTGAAGTCGTTCACACTTTGCCATGCTTTCCCGTATTTCGGATTATCGGGGAATAGCGAAATGACGAACTTCTCCCCTCCCGTTGATGCGCGATTCCAGTCACCCGGGAAGGTAAACCAGTTGGACAGCAAAATGAAGTTCGTGCCGCTCATTGCTTTTTTCTTAATAGCATCGGTTTTATCCGAGAACACCTCAGGATCTAGCAGCTTATCCGCATACAGCTTATTGGCAAACTGCAGCGCTTCCTTATACGATTCTTCGAACGGTCCGTAAACATAATTTTTTCCGTTCCAATAGATGGATGTGCCTCCATTGTGGTTAGCATAAAAGAGTGGATCGAAAGAACCGCTTTGCGTATTCACCGGGTAGGAGTTCGGATATTTCTCTTTTAACGTTTTTGCGGCTGCATACAGCTCATCGATCGTGCTTGGAATATTGATACCTTCCTTTTGAAAAATATCATATCGATAGGTTACCGGCGAGTATACGCCCATACCTTTATCTTTTGCTTGCCTTGGAAGGTCAATATTCCATAATCCATAGAACTGTCCATCTGAGCGGATCGCCTTGATTTTCCCATCGGTCGCTTGGTCGATTAAGCTCATATAGTTAGGCAGAAGGTCTTTATACTCGCTCAGCTCCAGGAACGTGCCCTCTGTTTCATATTGCTTAAAGAGGTCTTTGCTCATGACCATGAACAAATCTGTCGTATCACCGCTCGCCAGCAGCAGCTTGGATTTCTCCTCGTATTCGCCAATCGGGATGTAATTATATTTAATGTCCAATTTCTTACCCGTTAGCGCTTCCATCTGTTTAATCCATTCCTTGTGCACCATAGAATCTTCTATTTTGGCGCCAAAGGAAGGTAAGGTTACAGAAAAGCTTAGCGTTCCAGCTTGCTCCGCAGTGTCACTGTTTCCCGAATTTGTGGAAGTAGCGTTAGAGCTGCATCCTGCCAAGATGGTTCCTACGCTTAATACACCTGCAAGCAATAAAGAAGATAATTTGAAGCGTTGTCTCATCATTACCCCTCCTGAAAACATAGTCATCTTTTTGTCTTTCATTAACAATTACAGGGTACGTGCTATGCCGCTATGCTCAGGTCTCTTTTCTAATAACCACCACTCCTCTCAGCTGCCTCGGAAAATCAACCTTTAACAGCACCAATCATGACACCTTTCACAAAATATTTTTGGAGGAACGGATAGATCACCATGATGGGGAACATCGCAATAACAACAATCGCCATTTGAATATTTTTCGCATTCACATTCATTTGTGCCAGCATCGCTTGCATGACTTCTGTTCCGGTTCCGGAATCGAAGGAAAGGGAGAATAAATATTTTCTTAGGATCAACTGTAATGGATACTTATTCTCGTCCTGAAGATACACCAGTGCTTCAAACCATCCATTCCAGCTGCCAACAATGCCGAATAGAGCAAATGTCGCCAGAAGCGGCTTGGAGAGCGGCAAATAAATTTTGGTTAAGATTTGAATATCGTTAGCCCCATCAATAACAGCGGATTCGCGCAAATCGGCTGGTATGGATTGATAAAAGGACCTGAACAAAAATACATTAAACGCAGATACACAGCCGGGGATAATCATGATCCAATAGGTATCAAGCAAATGAAGACTCCGTGCGAGCAAATAAGAAGGGATCAAGCCGCCACTAAAGAACATCGTAATGACCAGAAAGATCGAAAGAAATTTTTTGGCCATGAAGTCCGGGAGCGTCAGCGGATACGCCATTAATGAGGTAAAAGTCAGCATGAACAAGGTGGAACCCAGTGCATATATAATGGAATGCGCGTAGCCCGAATACAGAAATGGGTCCTGGAAAATATATTTGTAACCGCCTACATTAAAGCCCTTCGGAAAAATCGTAATATCCCCTCTAAGAATAGGTTCAGAACTGCTTAAAGAAACTGCAATGACGTGCAAGAATGGATATAGCATGACCACACATAGCAGCAGCATCAACAAAATATTGAACACATCAAATATTTTTGAACCAATACTTTCTTTACCTACCATGTCCCGCACCCCCTACCAAATACTTGTGTCTGATACTTTACGGCTTAACATGTTTGCTCCTATGAGCAAGATAAATGCAACCAAGGACTGGAAAAGCCCAATGGCGGTCGTATATTCAAATCTTGACCCCATAATCCCTTCACGGTAAAGATAGGTCCCAATAACATCCGCAACCTCATAGGTGTCCGGGTTATACAGCATAAGGATTTTCTGAAAATCCGTACCCAAAATCCCGCTAAGGGACAAAATAAGCAAAATAATCGTCGTTGGTTTGATATGCGGCCAGTTAATATTTCGCACCTTCTGCCAGCGGTTTGCACCGTCAATACTCGCAACATCATATAGCGTAGGATCAACACTGCTTAATGCCGCCAGGTACAAAATTGTACCAAAACCGATCCCCTGCCATATGTTTGAACTGATAAATATGGTCCTGAACCATTCAGGCTCTGACAGAAACACAATCGGATCGACGCCGAACCAACCTGCAATTTTGTTAAACAACCCTTCTCTCTCGGTAAAGGTCCGAAGAATACCCACAATAATGACCGTGGAAATAAAGTGCGGCAAGTAGGATATGGTCTGTACCGCTTTTTTGAATTTAGGAAACCTTAATTCGTTGAATAGCAAGGCCAGAATGATCGGGGCGGGAAATCCCCATAACAAGGAGTAGATACCTAACAATATGGTGTTCTTAAGTACCCTCATTGCCATAGGATCTTGAAAGAATAAAATGAAGTACTTAAATCCTACCCATTCACTGCCCCACATCCCTCGAACCGCACTATACTTTTTGAAGGCGATCTGTATCCCGTACATTGGAAAGTAACTAAACACCAGTACAACCAAAAATCCAGGCAATACCATTAAAAATAAGTAACGTTGCTTCCAAAATCGTTTGAAAAACTTGTGTGAAGTTACCATCTCTGCTTTCCCCCTTCAAAAACTTGGCACTTAAAGCTTCTCTAGAAAAAGAAATTGTTACCGCTTACAACAAAGAATACAACCATTGAATATCTGTGTCAATATATGATTTATATTTAGATTATAAATGATACAATAAATGATACAGAAGCTATATCAAAACTCTAATTTCACTGATTACTATCCAAGTAAGAAACGAAAAAAAGCGACCTCATTGAAAGTCCGCAACGGAATTCCAACAAAGCCGCTATCAAATTTGTGCCAAATGTTCATTTGGATACAAGCTGACCTTTCAAGATTATAAAAACATTCAGGTGCCTATCGAGCGAACAGTCTCCCCGATATAAATGTTGGATTTGCATACTTGTCCGTAAAACAACTGATCTTCGTTGCCATCAATCATGTTCAGCAATAACCCGGCAGCACATTGTCCCATTTCATAAAAAGGCTGTGTGATTCCAGTTACATTTAATTTGATTCTGCGGTTTAAATTTTCTGCATCATAGGTGACGAGCGATACATCCTCAGGTACGCGAACATTCATACTTTGTAACGAACGGAGGGCCGCCTCGGCAATTTGATCATTTGCAGTAAATACAGCCGTGAACGACATTTCTTTCATTTTTCTCTCTAGAACATCACAATAATGGTCAAATTCATCAGAGAAATCCTCATACTTGGTGGGAATAAACACTTCGAATTCATGCGAATACGGCAGTCCCGAGTCAACAATTGCCTGCTTGAAGCCCATAAGCCGTTCATTGATCGTGCTTATATTACTATTTTTAATAAATAGCATTTGCCTATGTCCTTGTTCGATGAGCAGCTTGGTCAGGTTGTAAGCGCCTGCAATATTATCGCTGGTTACATACGGAATGCTTGTGTTGTAGACCACCCGATCCAAGCTTATGTATTTGATCCCGTGATCCTGAAGTAAGGAGAAGATCCGATTATTAATCTCTTCATGTCCTTCACTCATAAAGGGACTTAGGATCACCCCTTCTACCTTTCTTTCGACTGCCCCTCGTACGAGGGATTCCAGCTTTTCAAGATTCCGGTCATCACTTGAACTTAGCAGCTGGTAGCCCCGTAGAAACAAGGCATCTTCCACTCCCCGCAGTGCAGTCGCCCAGATCGGATTATCGATGCCGAACACAAAAGCAGCCACCAGACGCGTACCACCTTGCAAAATCTCCTTCTCTTTATTCATGAAGGTTCCTCTGCGGCTATCCCGGATAAGCCACCCTTCCTCCGTGAGCTCCTTGATCGCCTTTTCAATCGTATTCACACTAGACTCATAATATTGGGCGAACTCGCGGCTGGATGGTAGCCTGTAGCCCTCAGTCCACTCTCCGCTTATCAGCCTTTGCTTAATATCCTCTTTGATAACCGAGTACTTAGCCACAGCTTCATTCTCCTCATGTAATCTTATCATTCACTGTACCCTTCGCCCCAATCTGTGTCAAGTTTCTTGATACAAGAAAACAAAATCCACAACCTCGTCTGAAGTTGTGGATGGATAAGAAAGCGATGAATATGACGCTCTGCATGTCAATGCGATCAACCCATTAAATCTACTAATTGCGTTCCCTCCGGTTTCTGCCATTGACCGTTCTTACCTATACCCTCGTTCTCCAGCACACGCCCATCTTGTACAACAACCTTACCACGCACGATCGTTCCGACAATGCTACTTGGGAAAGTATGCCCCATGTACAGACTTTGCTTATGTTTGGCGTAGTAATTGTCTTCAGTTACGGTAAATGGTGTATCTAGGTCGATAATCGCCAGATCGGCGTCCATGCCTACGGCAATCTTGCCTTTGCGATCCGCAAGGTCAAAGCGCTCGGCAGGAGCGGAAGCGGTCATACGGGCGATCTGTTCCAGCGGAATATGGTTCGTCTGAGACAATTCCAGTGCAGCCAGCAGCGTAAACTGCCCGCCGCTAATGCCGCCCCACGCCTGAAACAAATTGAAATCCTTAGGGTCTTTCATGTCATATGGACATGGCGAGTGGTCCGAGGTCAGCATGTCGAACTTGCCTGCAGCGACCAGTTCAATCAGCTTCTTCTGCTCAGAGGCTTCACGCAGTGGGGGCGCACATTTGGCAATGCTGCCCCGTTCGCGAAGAGCGTCATGATTAAATAGCAGATAGTGCGCACACGTCTCTACGGTTACGTTCATTCCGCGGCTTTTTGCATCCTCTATCTTGCCCACCGCTGCCTCAGAACTGATATGCACAAAGTGCAGTGCGCAACCGGTGATCTCTGCATAATACAGCGCCCGCTCAACCGCTTCGACTTCAGCAAGGATCGGTCGTGTCGCCAGATAATCATCGGCACTTACACAGCCTGCCTGTTCCTTCTCCGCCTTGAGCCAATTCGTGATCGCCGCACTCTCCGCATGCAACGCCAGCACTTTGCCCAGCTTGGCGATCTGCTTCATTCCACTGAGCAGCGTCATCTCATCTACGGCTTCGAACTCTTTGTTACCTGTCGTAGACAGAAATGCCTTAAATCCGATAACACCAGACTTCGCAAGCGGCGCAAGATCGTCTTCATTCCCTGGCACAAGTCCGCCCCACAAACCGAAGTCCACGACTGACTTCTTATTGCCAAGCCTTGCTTTATCCAGCAGCGCTTCACAGTTAACCGTCGAAGGAATTCCGTTCAGTGGCATATCGAAGAAGGTTGTACATCCTCCTGCCGCCATCATCGATGATCCAGTAGAGAACCCCTCCCAATGCTCACGCCCCGGCTCACTGAAATGAACATGAACATCAATCATCCCCGGCATAACGACCTGACCCGCTGCATTCCACTCCTGACGGGCTGAGGCAGCCAGCTCCGATGTAATTACTTTGATCTTGCCATCCTTGATGCCGATGTCAACCTGCTCTACACCTGTCGGGAGTACAACTACTCCATTACGGACGATTAGATCCATCTGTTCCATCGTGATTCGCTCCTTTGTATTGTCCTTGGTCCATCTATTCGAAAATCGTGCCGCGCTTGAAGGACGAGCCTTTGAATGCATATTTCGTCAGCAAGAAGTATGAGAGCCCTGCCACGATAAAGCCGACGATCCAGCCGAGGTCTACTTCTATGAATGCCGCAGCAGCGCCAAGCGTCATGGCGAGGATTGCGCTTGGGTTGTAACCAGCAAAGCTGCCGTTCTCCCGATATAACTCAGCGACATCCACCTTCTGACGACGCAGGATATAGAATTCAACCAGCAGAATCGCAACGATCGGCCCTAGGAATGCCGAGTAGATCAAGACGAACATGTTCAGACCATGCGCTGAAGAGTCTTTCACCAGCACCCACGGGAAGGAGCAAAGCGCCAGCAGACCCGTGATCGCTACTGCAGGTTTGTACTTTAGTTTCGTAACAAAAGAGATAACGTATGCGGGAGGAACAATATTCGCCACCATGTTAACTGCAATAACACCGATCACGATAAACGCGGATACACCAACGGTGATATACGAATTGTTGACAACAATAGCGAACGCCTTGACCGGGTTGGAGATCCCTGTTGCTGCTGCCATCATCGCACCGATTGTCAGTACGAAGCCGTAGGCGATCGTAATCGGGCTGAAGTACAGGAAGCTTCGTTTCCCATCACTGATCCCTGGCTTCAGTTCGCGGGAGTAGTCTGCTGCACTCAGGAATATTGCAGCGTAGTTACCCAGAAAAACCATGATAAAGGAGAAGAACGGCAGGCCCCATGTTCCCTTCGCATGGACCCAGTTATGCATGATAGCATCACTGTGTGAATTCACCAACAGTCCGAATACATAGATTAGCGCGAGTACGATTACGATTGATGCGAGCGTCTCCACCCACTTAATCGCGTGAAACCCATATAGCGAAAGGCCGATCTGGACAAGCTGCAAAGCAATAAAACAAACTGGAATACTGTCAAAGCTGCCGCCTGTGACGACCTTGACAATCTCATTGAGCGCCGTTGCGCCAACCCAACTCTGGAAACCGTACCAGATAATCGCCGGTATGCCTCGAAGGAAGGAGGAGATGATCGCTCCCTTGGTGCCAAACGACATCCGAAGCTGTACGACATACGGGACGCCTGTACGATAGCCGAAGCGATCATTGAGTGCGAAGATGACTGAGATGAGCCCTATGGCGATGATCGCAGCTACAAAAGTCTGCACGAGATTCAAGTTAGCAACGCCGGCAGCGATAAGGCTCGCACCAAGTGTCATATTCCCTAGATTGACACCATCACCGATCCACATAAACATGTAAGAGATAACCCCTACTTTCCGATCCTTTTCTTGCTTCGGTCGAAGGGACTCGTCAACATACATCTCTTCTTTCAATTGCGACTGCTCCTGAATGTGACCCGCCAAATCCATAGACATCTCCGCTCACTCCCTTTTTTCTGGTTCGTCATCTAATAGGTTATATAACATAACTTAATTATGTTATATTTCCTTACTCAATCTTTATATTCTTCATTTTATCATCTATTTTTTATAAATCATCAGCAAAATCGTAGATTATCTTTCAATCTATTGGTGAATATGCACAAAATAAAATAACATTTTATGTTATGTTTATAACGATAGCGGTTATAGACATGTCGGAAACCAAGCTTCAACTGCACAAAAAAACTGCCGGCATCCACTCGGCAGTTACTTAATTCAAAAGATATGAAGATACTACAACATCTTAATGTATCCCTGATCCACCAACACTGGATGATGTAACGTCTCCATCCCTGTCAACTGACCTCCGACATGATCTCCGGCTTGCAGGATGACTGAACCTGGCGTTCCCGTTATGAAGAGTATATCCTTCAAGATATTCTAGTCCCCCTAATCTATTCAGCAGTGGACACTCTTGTATCACCATACCTTGCCGCCACCCAATGCAGCAGCGCACGATCCCGGCCCGGCGCGGCAACGAATGACACCCCGATTGGCAGACCGTCCTCACGCCACACTGGAACTGTTAATTGCGGCAACCCTGCCAGACCCGCTATGCACGATAGTTGCATGACTTTTGCACGATATGCCTCAGCTTCCTCCCCTTGGAGCCCACACAGCGGAGCGACACCCGGCGCAGTCGGCAGTACCAACAGCCCATCGACACCTAGCAGACTCGACAGTTCTGCACGCAACACCGTTCGCAGTTCCTGCGCCCAAGTGATATCCGCTTCCCGCAGCGTACTTGTCCACTTCAGCCGCTCTGCAATTCCCGGTCCGAAGACAGGCTGATGCTGTGTTACCCATGTCCCATGCTCCCGCCATATCTCCATTCCTTGCAGCAGACGAAAAGCTTGCGACCACAAAGTCAGCCCCCGACCAAGCAATGCATACTCCTCAGGCACTGAGTAAAGAGATTGCTCCATCCACCCCTTCCACACTTGGTCAGTCAGATGAACAGACCCCAAAGGCAAGGGATAATCCCCCTGCAACTCGCCCACATGTGTCAGCAACTTGTCCCGATCTGCCGCCTCCGGCACGGCCCATGTCTCTTCATCCATATAGATCTTATGAAATGAAGTGACAGCTGAGTCACTCTCGTCAGCCAACAATACTTCGCCAACCTCAACGATCCATTGCAATTTCCGACTCATCCAGCCCACGGTATCAAAACTATGCGCCAGCGGAATCACCCCATCCAGCGATACCATGCCATGTGTTGGACGGAAACCGTACACCCCGCAATAGGATGAGGGAATCCGCACCGATCCACCTGTGTCAGTGCCGATTGCAAATTCAATATCATCAGCTGCCGCCGCAACTGCTGAACCACTGGAGGAGCCGCCAGGGATTCTCGTTGAATCCGCCGGGTTGATCGGCGTGCCGTAGTGGGCATTTTCTCCGTTCAAGCTGTACATCAGTTCGTCGGTATGTGTCATGCCATCAAGTGCAGCACCCGCCGCCAGCAATCGCCGAACAACCTCCGCATGGCGGGGCGCCGCTTCATGAGTGCGCAGCCAGTCCGGATTGCCCGCTGCATTCGTATGCCCCGCAACCGCGACGACATCCTTGAGCGCGAAGCGTGTACCATTTAATCTACCCTCGCCAGACGGTGGCACAATAACATTCGGCGCAATATAGGCTTGATAAGCTTGCCATTCTATCTTACTGCTTGCCTGGTTAGTACGATGATGTTGATCAGAGCTCATCCGGCGCACCTCCTTGGTTAAAATCATCATTCACTGCTCTCACATCAGCTTCTGATGCTAATCGTTCCGGACGATGCGGAATCAGCTCCATCAGCAGCGCCAGCAGAATTCCGACAAGCAGGCCATTACCGAGTAACGGTCGCAGTAATGCAGGGAGTGAGACAAAGGTCGCCGCAGGCAACCCCATCAGGATCACTCCTACGAAAAGCGGTATACCCGCTGCATACAGATTGACCGGATCCTCCATTCTGACTTGCCGGAAATAATTAAGCGATGAAAATAACAGTCGTACATACGTCACCAGCAACACTGCGCTTCCTATACTCAGCGGTAACAATGTCATCCAGTCACTCACCACCGGAATCAAACCGACGATCATAAAGAGCAGCGCCCCCAGTACAAACGGCAACCGCTCCCTAATCCGTGTCTGTTGAAGAAAGCCGATGGATGACACATAAGGTGCATAAGGGACCGTCCCCAGTACACCGGACAACACTGTAAGTACACCGCTAATTGTAAACGAGCGCCGATACGTTTTGTCGTCTGCTTCCTGTTCATAGATGTCATCAGTTCCCTTGATCGCCCCGAACGTATTGGATGTATTCACCAGTCCTGCAATTACCGCGATCAGTATCACACCAATATCTAGCCCGCCCCAGCTCTGCGGCATACCTACCGGAAACAACCAGCGCCCTATACCTGCCCCTTCACTTGTCACGCTTGCTGGTACTGATTGTGTGACCCCAGTCAACTCATGACCCGCTCCAAATAACACGGCATACACTGCCCAGCCCGCCACGATTCCGATCAGCAGCGCATAAGGAGCCACTCTGCGTCCGCCCTTGATGACAATCCAGATTGTCAATAAGGCTACCGCCGATGCTAAACCGAATACTGCTGGATGAAGCACCCGCTGCGCCTCAGACATGCCTGGAGATATGCCCATCATTCCTTCGAGGAAGATCAAGTTCAGACGACAACCGAGCAGAAACATAAATACCGCCATCACCCGAGCCGTGAACAGCCTAGCCAGCCAGGCTCCCCAGCCCATAACGCCAAGCAAAATCGTCACGACTCCCGACAGCACTACACCCACTGCCAGACTCGCTCCAACCTCTTGCAGACTTCGTCCGATGGAAGGTGCAGCCGCGCACAGTCCGAGAATCACTCCCCACCACAACCCCGACTGACCTTCCATTATCGCCCTGCGATGTCCGATTGCCGCCTGCATTACACTAGCAATGCCTGTCAGTACAAACGAGATTTGAACCAGCATCTCTACCTGGGTATGCCCTAATCGAAATGCTGCTCCGACCGTAATCGGGATCACAACTGTATTCGTAAATAAAAAGAAAAACCACTGCAAACCAGCAACCCAACGCAAAGCCCCAAGCCACTGTTTATTCGCGACATTGCTACGCTTCCCACTCACCGACTGACCTCCCTCTAAACCCAAAGACCTCAGTCTATTCAAACTCTGTGCCCCGAAAAACACATGACACTCTTACATCAGTTTGCAGCCCGCTCCACTCCGTACGCATCAAGCGCCGCCTGCATTCCACGTCCGACCTCAATCTTCGCCTGATGTCTAATCAATACAGCTTCCAGTGCAGACAGCACAAACAATACATTTTCCTTACGACAGCTGTAGCCCATCGTGCCGATCCGCCAGATTTGACCATGCAGCGGACCAAACGAACTAGCGATCTCAATTCCGAACTGTTCCAGCAGCATCTGCCGCACCGATTCTCCATTGATGGCCGCCGGAATTTTTACACAAGTCACCATTGGCGCTTTCCACGGTACATCATTGAACAGCTCCAGGCCCATGCCACGAATTCCCGCCATCAACGCCCGTTCATGCAGACGATGCCGCTCGAATCTCGCTTCCAGCCCCTCTTCCAGCACGATCCGTACACCTTCACGAAGCGCATACAGCATCGAGGTCGCTTCCGTATGGTGATTCAATCTACGCGGTCCCCAGTAATCCTGAAGCTGACTGAGGTCAAAATAATTACTTCGAATCGGCACGCGCACCTCAAGGCGATCCTGCTCCTGCGCGACACCGCGCTCAACCTTTTTACGCGTCAACAGCAGCTTCTCAATCCCTTCGTTATACGTAATCGGTGCCATTCCGGACGGGACGGACAGACATTTTTGCGTCCCGCCGATCACAGCATCAAGCTGCCACTCATCCACCTTGACAGGCGTTCCGCCCAGCGTCGCTACCGCATCAACAACCGTCAATACCCCAAGTTCCCGGCACGCAGGACCGATCTGATCAAGCGGCTGCATACACCCCGTCGAAGTCTCGCCATGCACGATAGCCAACACTTTGGGCTGAATACGACGCACTTCTTCAATCACCGCCTGCTGGTCGAATACCTGCCCCCAAGGACACTCCATCAGATGCACATCCGCCCCGCAGCGCTCGGCGATCTCCGTAAGCAGATGCCCGAAACGGCCAAAGATCGGCACTAGCACCCTATCGCCTGGCTCGATCACGCTGCATAGCACCGCCTCCAGACCAGATCGCGATGTACCATCGATTGGGAATGCCCACTTATTGTTCGTTTGAAACACTTGTCGGAGCATGTCCATCGTCTCGTTCATCATTGTGGTAAACGCCGGGTCGAACTGCCCCAATATCGGCGTACTCATCGCACGCAGCACACGAGGATCTACCTCCACAGGCCCAGGTGTCATAATTGTCCGTAAGGGTGCTTGAATTTCCCGATAGTTCGTCATTTGGTCTGCCTCCTCAAATCCATATCATGATATACGTTAATACGCCAACTCATACAGCAGTTCAATTAACAAGCGAACCCCGCAGACCAGCTCATCTGTTCCAGTAAACTCACGTGGGGAATGACTAATCCCTAAATGACTGGGTACAAATAACAGCGAAGTTGGGCAATAGGTGCCGAACACTTGTGAATCATGCCCCGCACCACTCGTCATCCTACGATGGGAGATTCCCTGACGCGCCAGAATCATCTGCGCTTTGGAAGCCAGTGTTTCTGACATCGCTACAGGGTCTTCATCCATCCATTTGTGATACGTAAGCGTTGTGCCTTGCGCCGCCGCGATCTTTTTCCACTCGATAAACAAGGCCTCACAGAACTGACGGATCACTTCAGCATCAGGGTGCCGCACATCAAGACTAAACGTCACTTCACGCGCAATAACATTGCCCACATTCGGATGAATCTCCATCCGTCCGACGGTAGCAACTAATCCATCCCCCTGTCGCTTCGCCCACTCACCCACTAGCCGAATCAATTCAGCAGCAGTCAGGAGCGCATCACGTCGCCACTCCATTGGCGTTGTACCCGCGTGATTGCTTTCCCCGCTTACCGTAACTTCATAACGACGTTGTCCAACGATGTGGCTGACAAGCCCGATGGATTGGCCTTCTCGCTCCAGCACCTCGCCCTGCTCAACATGCAGTTCGATAAAGCACTCCAGATCATCGCGACGCGGTGAAGGATGAATCCCCATTCCGAATCCTGCTTGCCCCATCGCTTCACGGAATGAGATTCCCTCGGCATCTGCGATCCCTTCGACCTGCTGCATGTCACGAATCCCAGTCATACTGCCAGAACCCCAATAAGTCATTGGAAAGCGACTACCCTCCTCCTCGCAAAGCGACACAACCTCAATGCTCCTGCGCGGTGTCCCGTAGTGCTCTTTTAGATAACGGACAGCGATAAAACTGGCAATAATCCCGTAAGCTCCATCATATTTACCACCATCGACAACCGTATCCAGATGTGAACCAGTAAGAATCACCCGACCGTCCTGTTCCGTGCCGGAAAGTCTTCCGAACAGATTGCCAACATCATCATAGCGCGGTATTAATCCGCCCTCTCGCATGCAATGCTCCAAGGCCGACTGAGCCGCTTGCCATGCGGGAGAATAGAGTGTTCGGGTCACACCGTGATCCCCATGCTCCCCTTGACCACCATAAGTTGCGAGCCAGTCGATCATCTCACTCACCTGCTGATGCAGATCAGTAGGTGACGGGACCACCAACGGTTGTTGTTCGATCCTCATTTCGCATTCCCCCATTTTTCACTACATGCCCGTCTGCCTGTGTCTGTACCTTCACATTCCACTCTGTATCCATGTCAGATTTTATAACAAAATGTTGACTTGGCAAATTCATTGTCTTCATTGTAAAATAAATCAACCTAAAAAACATGCACGTAGGTGTAGAAGAACCGGTGTAATAATTGTACACAATAACTAATACAGAGAATTGTGAGGAGGCATTGTCATGAAACTAGAGGAATTGTTACACATCCCTGTTTTTAACGGAACGCAGATCGTCGCAGGGAGCGCGGGGCTGGAACGCGAAGTACTGACGGTCAACATGATGGATGCCCCCGATATCATTACCTTTCTCAAGCCCAATGAACTGCTGATTACGACAGCCTTTCATTTCAAGGATGACTTGCCTTCATTACTGCTATTGATCGAGGAAATGGGGCGTCAGAACTGCTCGGGATTAGGAATCAAGACAAAACGCTTCCTCGGCACTCTGCCTTCTGTGCTGATCGAACGCGCAAACGAACTGGCTGTCCCCTTGCTGGAACTTCCAGTCGAACCGTCGCTCGGTGACATTGTGAACAAGTCACTTAGCCATATTCTCGATGTACGTACACATGAGCTGCACAATGCAATGCAAGCTCACCGCCAATTCACCCATGATATTATGAAGGGCGAGGGTATGGTTAAAGTGCTGGTGGACCTGTCAAACTTGCTTAAAACTCCTGTCCTTCTGCTTGATCCGCACCTTCGTCTTCTTGCAGGGAAGCCACAGCGGCAGACCTTGACCGCAGAACTAGACCAACTGATGTCCGAACGATGTGTGGTATTATCGCCTCCTTCAACATTCTCCAGCTTTTCATTTCTAAAGGAAGAACGTAGTGTTCTGACTCTATTCCCTGTCTATACCTATCAGCAGCTCCACTATCTTGGTGTAGAGGCTGAACTGTCCCCCAAAGATCGCTCGACGATCCTGACCATTGAACAGGCCGCCAACGTTATCGCCTTCGATCTGATGAAAGAACAAGCGCTCAATCAGAACCGTCGTCGTATCCAGAATGAGTTCTTTGGCAAGTTCATCAACGGCTCTTTTTCCAGTGCAGACGAGATTATCAGCCGTGCGCGAGAGCTGGGGCTGCCGGAGAGTCAACGCTATATTTGCGCAGTTGGACAACTTGATGGAGGAGACAAGTCTCTCAGTTTTATGCAGTACAAATCAGACCAAGATCGGATAGCCGATCATATAGTGTCCGAACTACGATCCTTCCCCCAAACCATTCGCCTATTCCTGCTCGACAAGCAGTACGTCTTACTGATGCTGCTGACAGACGAATGGCGAGAGGTGGAAACGTCCTTCTTGCAGGGACTGTCGAGACTACAAGACCGGCTTCAGACGCATAATGAAGCTTCGCTGTCCTTTGGCGTAAGTAGTTACGCCCAGCAACTTATCCATATCCCGGTCTCGTACAAGGAAGCCAGCGAAGCACTCTATTTCGGTGGAATGGCGGGTCGCTGCCGCTTTGTCGAGTTGTATCAACCAAAAGAGGTACCGGAAATTTTACGCCTGATCCCCTATGCTCATCTTAAGAAGTTCTATCTGGAGACGTTTCAAGCATTCATCGACGAGACGATTAAGGACCATCGCTTGCTGCTTCAGACACTCTCTGTCTATCTGGAGACTCACTGCCAGCTCGCCGAAACAGCAAAGCGCCTCTATATTCACCGCAATACGGTGATATATCGATTGGAAAAATGTGAAGAGCTGCTAGGGCGCAGCCTAAAGGACCCAGAGGAAACACTTCGTTTGCGGCTGGCGTTCCGGATTAAGGCGTTATTGCCGGAACATGAACTGAGGGAGTGAGCAGAACAGGTACTTTATTTCCGAACAGTTTAAACAGTCATGTATTCTTATATTAGCCATGAGTCTGCTTTTGGCCATTCGACACTTTGATTATAAAAGGTATTCAAGTCAACACGAAAAACAGCGCTCCTCCAGAACGAACAGGAGAAAGCGCTGTTTCTTCGTGTGTTATGTGCAAGGTAAACTTGTTACCTCAGTCGCGGGACCGGGTTACAACGAATGGCTCAATAAGACCCTGCAGGGACGAGGCAATGCTAGCCGGAGGCATTTTATCACCTATAGCAACGTAATATTGGAACTCATAAAATCCGCCCAAGGTTGCTTTGAAATTCGTCTCCCAGTAGTTGGTCATAAGCCAGGCATAGGTTTCCGGACTAGTGTCAGGCTGCTGCTGGGTATGAACCTGTCTCGTGCCATAATCTAGCGATCCCAATTGGATAAGCGGTGTATCTGGAGTCGCCAGCATCAGGGAACGCTCTTCATCCTGCCACGCGATACCTGCTTGTACGGCGGAGTAGTCCAGACAACTTCCCGGAATTTGGTCTCTCCAAGGGCGTACGACCCCGCCGGGCTTATCCGCATATAAAGTCTCTTGCTCACTGTCCCCAGCGGTAAACGGCAGCGCAAGGTACACATTTTCCGGATTCCAGACACTGTCCTTATGGAAGTGGACGGAGATATCTACACGGCTGGTCTTGGCGTATACCTTAAGGAACAAGGAGAAATAGGAGATCCCCTGCAATTGGTAGCGAAGCTCCAGCGTAGCATATAGCGGACCGTTATCCAGCTCTTTGACAGAGGCAAGCCGGCCGATCGACCGCTGCACACCCAGGCCTTTACGGTTACGTCCCATGCGTGACCGAATACCCCAGACCTCGGAGGCCTCTGATTCCGCAGCAGGAACCGTAACCTCATAAACCGGTGTAAAAGCACCATATTGTGCATCCGGCCGCAGCAATTCTTTTCCTGCCTCTTTATCGTACCATGAGGTAATGCCGCCTGCTTCCGACCATTTCAGAGAGAGGAACGGAGACTCCAGCCCATGCTGAGACAAGGTGATTGATGATGCAGTTGCCCCAGCTGGCATAAGAGGATAAATGTCGACCATATCGTATACCCGGTCACTGCCGACAAGCTTCGTATTGGATACTGTTATACCTGTGCTCGCAGACTTCTGCGGCAGCGGACGCAAGGTCAGCATACAGGTCTGCAGTCCCTTCAGCGTCAGCTCTGTGATGATGATCTGCGGTTGGGATGATTGCATAGGCAATACTTCTCCAGTGTCTTCGCGGATGACTTCCACGCCACTGCGAAGCTCATCCGGCTCCCATCCCTCCAGCCTCAGCTGCACCAGCTCCGTGATTTCAAGCTCCGACGTATTCGTTACACGGAAGCGATATGGACGGCCAGGATATAATGTCGCTCCATTCTCAGCCAGCAGCACAGCATCCAGTGCACGATAAGCTAAACGGCTTGCTTCTGCAGCATGGGCCTGCTTGCGCACCTCCAGCATTTGTACATTTTTATGCCAGGGTTCATAAATGGAGGAATGATAGCCCCAGGTATGCTCGGCATACAGGACCAGCGCCTGCTCGACCGACTCCAGTTCTTGATCACTGACATGATTCCGCTGCGGATCGAGCTTTTCTACCTTGCGGAGTGTGCGCTGCGCGTCACGGTAAATCTGGGTATGCATCGGTGTGGAGCTGACGCCATCTGTCCACCAATCCGGCCAATCTCCTGCATGAACTGGCAGCTCATCTAATCCTTCCTGCTTCAATCGCTCAAAAAATTGACTCAAGCTGACCATTTCAATGGAAATCTGCTCACCGTGCTGACGATTCCATTGTCCAATCCATTCAATGATTGCACTGTTCGGCGCTCCATTGTCCGTTGGCAGTCCAGATAGCATGACAGGCACGAATGGATACGGATACTGTTCCACCTCCAATTGGGTGAGATAGCGATGAATACGGATATTAGCAATCTGATCGTGAATCTCCCCCGGCTCAACAAGCTTATGATTGAACTCGTCGCGGATCATATATTTGCCAAGCGCTCCCGGGCATAGCCCAAGCTCGTTGCCAAACATGTAGTGCTCGCCGTTCCATACCAAGAGCCGCTCGCCGCTGGGAGACTCCCACCAGAACGGAAGCTGCTTGCGCCCAAGCGGGTACATGCCGTGATGAGTATGAATGCAGCTGAATAAATGCCGGATACCATTTTGCAGCAGACTATCGGCATATCCCCAGCTATAACCGTTAATATCTGCCGTCATCGCACTATCCACCTGATGTCCGATCGAACGGGCATAGGCTTGCGCTTTGCTATGAATTTTGCTTAGCAGACCGTAATCCGGCAGCTCGGTCATATTGAGGTATGTTCCGGATAATTCAATGTCGCCCCGCAGAACGGCCTCGGCAAAATCCCGCTGCTCAGCAGCACTGGCCTGCTGCAAAAACTGCTCCACAGCCCAGAAGGTCTCACACGTCCAGCGGAATCCTTGCCAATCGGGGTTAGCCCCGCTATGAGCATCCTGGACAATACGCAGAGCCTGGCGAATGAAATCGACATGGTATTGTTCAATTTTCTCCTGCCGCTCGGTGTAGCCCAGATCCGTGTGAGAATGGTGAATCGCGTAAATTGTCCACTTACGTGCAGTCAGCGGAATAGAGCTCTGCTCTAATTGTTGTTGAAGGTTCATCCTGAGAACTCCTTTATGTTATGAATGGTGAAATAGTTGATGTATGCCATAGAACACTTGCCCCAGCACATCGTTCTCATAATAAAGCTCTGCCTGCTCCGGCTTCAGTGCGCTCAGCAAGCTGTCTGCAAATAAGTCTCGGCTTTTGGCAATTTGTCCGCCAAGAACAAGCTTGTCGGGCTGAAAGGCAGCTACATAAGGACGAAGCATGTGACCAAGCCGCTGGCCGTATATTTTCCATACCTGAATGGCGGAGGGATCACCTGATTGGGCAGCAACAGCCAGATTCTGTACACTATCATCGCTTGAACGAACCTGGAGGCTATCACCCAGCGACAAAATCCCTCTGCTGCCGAATACATCATCGATTCGTTCGCCGTCAAATTTCTCTTCATACAACATGCCCGTGGCCGGTACGCCTGATCTGCCGGTGACCACTTTCCGCTTCTCAATAAAGGTAGATCCAAGCCCCGTTCCCAGCGTCAGACATAGCATTTTGTCCTCCGGGAACAATCTGCTGACGCCAAGGGAGAACAGCACGGCATCATTGCCCAGTCGGATAGGGGCCGCAGCCAGCTCGGACAACCATGGCATTGATGAATTAAGCTCCGCACGCCGGGTTAATTCATCCCGCAGCAGTGCTTGCAAATTAAGGCCGTAAATGGATTCATATTTATTGAGCCCACGAATACGTGAAATACCTGACTCATATTCGAAAGGTCCCGGAAAGGCAAGTCCGATTACAAATCCGGCCGGATGTTCTTCGATACCTTGCTGCGCTCTATAGGCGGTTGACAGTTCCAGAATAAGATCTGCCAGACCGCCGACGATCTGTTCCGGGGTTCCATTTGAATGTGATGGCCGAATGAAAGAAAGCTCAGGCAGAAGAATGCCATTCTTAAGGACACCCGCTTTCAAATACGTTCCTCCAGCATCGATTGCAATGGTCGTCATTAAGCCGGTCTGCAGTAAGACCCCAGGCTCCATTACGCTTCACCACCCTGCCAGTGATGAGGCAGCAGCGGAGTATGCCAATCTGGAGAGACCTGAGCAACGATTAAGCTGCATGTTGTGTCACCTATGGATTCAATCCGGAATTCCCCCACTGCGGCGGGAACGATGTAGGACTCCGCATATCCCCATTCCACAGCGGTTTCTTCATTATTCAGCGGCGTAAGACGAACACGATTGCCTTCGACCAGATTGAACATGAGAAATTGACCGTTCGTATCGCCATGCCATTCGCCATTCAGCTTTAATCTTTTGACCTGGAACAGCAAGTCTTCACGCTCTCCCAGCAATTCTTCGCTACTACTGCCCTGTACGCGAGTAATGACAGGAGATGGCACCAGATGCTTATGAACATAAGGCGTACTGAAGCTGTCATTCATATTGCGGCTTGCATGGTCGCGGTTAATAGGCCGCGGCAAGCCATCTTTGTCCAGACGCAAGTGGTCGTAAATCTTGAAGGTAAACCACCAGGTGGTAGATGAGATTTCCAGCACGAGGTTGCCTCTGCCCGCGTAATGAACGGCTCCAGGTGGAATAAGGAACAAATCGCCTTTTTGAGCATCCAGCACGTTGACATACCGCCCTACTTCTAGCGGCTCTCGCGAGGCATGAGCGTTATCCACTGCTTCCAGCAACTGTTCTCCGGTTGTTCCTTCGGTAAAACCAAGGGCTACAAAGGGAGTTGTTCCTTCCTCTTGCTCCATGATGTAATAGGACTCCTGCTGGGTCATCCTCTCATTGAAGATTTCCTCTATATAGGATTGGCGGGGATGAACCTGTAGAGATAGATTGTCGCCCCCAATCGTATCCAGATAATCAAAGCGGATCGGGAAATAATCTCCGAATAGCTGAACATTCCGCTCCCCCATAATTTGCTCTGGATGAGCAGACAACAGCAGCGGGAACGGTAGCTCCAGCGTATGACCGTAGGCTTCAATCAGCAGCGTATTTTCCGGTGCGATCGGCTCAAAGCTCCAGGCGCAGTTATCCCACTCCTCTGGCAATTGACAAAGCTTCTTCAAATACTGCCCGCCCCAAATGCCCGGAGCAAAGAAAGGCTTCACACGAATCGGCTGCTGTGCGGCGGCTTGCATGAGAGCACGCAGCAGCGGAAGCGTAAGAAACGTCGGCTGATCAGGATCATTCATATCCATGTAATAGTCAAAATCATTCAGATAGCGCTTACGGTATTGCTCCCATACCGGCCATTCCAGGAACAATGCTTGTTTATACGTCTCTACTGAATCTACACATTGCCCGAGTTGCAGCGAACCCATTCCTTGCCGGTGAAGGCGTTGTTGGTTCTCTCGTGAAATGTCACAAAATATAGATAGTGAGGCATCCGAAGAGAGGTAGCCTGCGCCTGGTCCATACGTAATAATTATCGTACGTGAACCATCCCCCTCTAAGGATTCCAAGGATGGATGAAGCTTTTTCGCAACGTCATTCTGCCAATCTGCTTGCGCCTGCGCTCTGAAGTAATCTTTATAATCGATATCTGAAGCAATAAATCCAAAAGCGCGGTTATCCGTCAAATAACGGTCAAACGCCGTTAAGAGCTCTGCGCTGCTTTTCATATACCGCGTACTATCCAGTTCAATATATGCAATGTTCTCTTGGCTACATAACGTTTGCAGTTGCTCAAGGATCGTCGTAAATGCCGCGCCATGGGTACCGTCAACGGCTAAATGATATGTTTTGGAATTGTGTTGGTTAAAATGGTCCTCTATTAGCCGAAGCCATGCCTCATAGCCCGTCCCGATATCGGACTGCACTTCCTCATGACTTTGCAGCCTTACAGGATTAACCGGAACCGAATTAAAGGATCGAACTTTGCTTACTTCCATTGCTGCTGCCTCCCAACTCGTAATCAATGCATGTTCACATTGTATAAATTGTTGGGGACAGCGTCTTTAAAGGAAAGGGCACTATTTTTGTACAATCAGGACATGTTCGGAGGGTAATGATTTTTGCCGGAGCGACCTTCGGAGAATTGCGAACGGCGAAATTTGGCAGGGGATACACCAAGCGCACGGGTAAAAACACGGGTAAAGTAATGCACGGACTGAAAGCCGCATTGTAACGCAATGTCCTTAATGGGTATGTAATCATTCAGCAGAAGCTGTGCTGCATGCTGCATCCGGCGCTCCTGAATATAATGTACGAAGGACTGACTGAGATGCTCCTGAAATAAGCGGGTCAAATGCCGGGAAGAGATATGCAGATGACTCGCGACGGTTGCAAGCGTAAGCTCATTGCTTAAGTTATCGTCGATGAAACGCTTGGCTTGGCTAAATAAAGCATGCCCTGGAGAAATCGGCTGTTGAACACTTTCACCCGCGGTAAGTGTCAGGCCATGCAAATCCGGGAAGGACAACAGCAGCGAATGCGCAACCTTTTCCAGGGATAGCGGGATTGTTGAGACTGAACTTGCACACAACGCGATTAACGCCTGCCACAAATATCCTGTAGAAGAGAAGTCGGCCCCGCTAACAACGCTGTTTCCTCTTTCAGCTAGCTGTCGATACGCTTCGAGATACAACGGCTCTGTTAGCGATGCATCTATTTCAAATGCAACATAGCATAATGTTAATCCGGAAGTGCTTCGAATCTGGTGCCATACGCCAGGTTTCGATAGAAACGCCGTTCCTTTTACTAGATCATACTCCCGGTCGTGTTCATAATAGCTCCCCTCTCCATCCATCACATAACAAGCTTCAAAAAAAGAATGGCGGTGGAGGGAATTATCGAAATGAGCCGGCATGAATCCCCAATATAAAATAGTTATAGAAAGGCCAGTCCCTTGAATTTTTGTAGCATGCCGGTTGCATATGTCATTGGCCCTTCGGAAGCTGGATTGGATCGACATGTTCATCCCTCCTTTGTTCGCTCCCATTGTATACTGCCTTCTTTATGAAAGACAAGCTAACCATTTCACGGCTCTCACCTATTTGTGCAACAACGATACTCGCGGCCATCAACGAGCTGCGGATGTTCCCCCCAGTTTTCACCCCATTTACGCATTTGCCCAAGCACGGGGATATACTCCCGCCCTTTATCCGTTAGCGAATACTCAACGGTTACAGGTACAGTAGGAAACACTTCGCGATTGATGACCTTATACTGCTCCAAATGACGCAGGACATCCGTTAAAGACTTGATGCTGATGTTATCTAAATTTCTTCGCATTTGATTAAATCGTTGCGGCCCCAGACTTAGTAAGGAAAGCACCAAAAAAGACCATTTTCCGCGCACAACCTCCAAAGCTTCACGAATAGAGATGAGGCATAGCTCGTCCCCTTTACGTACATCCACAGAAATCACTCCTAACTAAAATATAGGTAGTCTACTTTTTGAAGTTATATATAAATAATGTGTCTCCTTTAAATTATAAAGTTAATATTCTAAGATAACAACAGGGCTTATTTAACTGCCATGGTCTAGTTTAAACAGAGATAGTCTTATACAGTTTAGAGAGGAGCATTAGGATATGAGTGATAAAAAGATATTGGTTTTGGGAGCAACCGGACAACAAGGAGGTGCGGCTGTTAGGCATTTACTCGCCGATGGCTGGAAGGTTCGTGCATTTGTCCGCGATTTATCAAGCGATAAGGCCCTGCAACTGTCCCAATGGGGAGCCGAGCTTTTTCTCGGTGACATGAACGATCTTGCTTCGCTCGATGCCGCTATGCAGGGGATTTATGGCGTATTCAGTGTTCAGGCGTCGGGCTGGACCCCTACTCTCGAATCCAACGACGATGAAAGACGTATTGGGAAGGCTGTAGCGGACGCTGCCCTAAAGGCGAACATCCAGCACTTCGTTTATACATCTGTTGGCGGTGCAGATGCGCAATCCCGATATCGTGACATGCAGAAATGGGATATCGAGCAGCACATTCTTTCACTCGATTTGCCGGCTACCATATTGCGTCCCGCCACCTTCATGGAGAACTTCGCAGACCCGATGTCCGCCGGCGTGCAGAACGGGACGATCGCACAACCCTTCAAGCCAGATGGAGTGATCCCACTCGTAGCTGTGGACGACATCGGCGCTTTCGTTGTGTTAGCACTTAGATCTCCAGACGACTATTTGGGCAAAACTGTTGAAATTGCCGGCGACAATTTAACACCCTTGCAGATTGCCGATGCTATAGGCCGTATAACTAACCGTACCATTCCTTACGTTCAAATTCCGCTGGAAACGTTGCGCCAGCATAATGAAATCTTGGCCGGCGTGTTCCAATGGTTAAACGAAGAAGGCCACGAGGTCGATATTTCTGCTGTACGCAAGACATACCCGGAACTTACGGATTTCAATACCTGGGTGGAAAAGCAAGGAAAAGCAAAGTTTGAGGCATTGTTTCTTCCTGAGCGTTCATGAGATTGTTAATCAAGAGACTGGCTCATAAGTAACTTCCAACTGTATGAGACAGTGCCTGTTTCACTAGTATTGAAAAAAGCAAGTAACAGGGGCATTTCACCCCTGTTACTTGCGCTTTTTTGGTTCATGCTCGCCCAAATTTAATGATTATGATGTTTGCTCACTCAACCCTGAATTACTTAAGTACTTAAAGCTCATTTAGGCTCCACCAACATGATGCAGGCTTTATTGTGAGCTTCTTCATGATCAATCAACAGCACAACCCAATGCAGCAAACACGCGTCGTGGAGATTCATCAGCAGGCATAAAGAATTCGATTCTTGAATAAGTTTGTTCGATCACCGTAAGGTGTAGTTGGTTGTAGCGTATTGGCCTCAATTCAGTTGAAAAAGGTTCCTTACCTCTAAAAAGCCAATTAAACAAGCAACCGCCATGATGCGATCTTTTCATGCTTAAAAGCGATTGTTGCATATTCTCATCCCTCTAAGCTAAGACAAATCACCGGTCTTGAAGCGATTCATTGAAAATAATGAAATGTCATGCTTGCTTCTTCCAGTCGTAATAAGCTGGCATAAAATTTCGCCGACTACGCTGCTGAATTTAAATCCGTGTCCGGAAAATCCAGCAGCAAAAGTGATATGCGGATACACTGGATGTGCATCGATAATGAAATGTTCATCGGGTGTGAGAGTATACGTGCAGGTTTTTCCTTTAAGCAATTTCATATTGGAAAGAGGCATAAACCGGCTTAAGAACAATCTTAAGTCTTCTTCATCCTCCTGAAGTGCCCCAAACTCCGGAATAGCTTCATCCGGATTAATCCGAAGTCCCCCATCGTGACGTCCTACCTTAAGACCCGCTCCTCCCATGCTGGGAAAACCGTAATAATGTCCCAATGAGGTCTCAAACGTAAACGCCGGAAATCGTTCCTCCCCGAATAAAAAGTCATCTGCTTCAAACCAGGCAAACGTTTTTCTTTTCGTTACAAGCGGAGGATGAATATTCATTAGAGAAAGCAGCTTAGAAGACCAAGCCCCTGCCGTAACAATCAGAGCGCGACCTTGATAACTTTCATCGGCGGTGTGAACCGTCACCCCGGCTGAATCAATAGACAACTCCTGTACAGATGCATTCGTTACGATGTTAACTTGATGGAGCTCCAACTGCTCCCGATATGCACGAATACATTCCTCACTCTTAAGTACACCTGATTCTGATTCGAAGCAGCCCATGTAGTCCTCCGGAAGCGAAATCCCCGGCCATATCGTATGAATTTTATTGGAATCCACTTTTTGTAGCGGTAGTGAATAGTCTTCCGAACTAGAAACAACTTGTTGTAAAAAAATAGAATTACGAGTGCCTACATTCAGCACTCCGGTTTGGTAGAACAGTTTTCTACCCGACTCACGCTCCAGATCCAGCCAAAGCTTTTGGGCTCTGAGGGCTAACGGGACGTATATCCCCCCTTCTCCATAGGCATGCCGGATGATACGGGTATCACCGTGATGAGCTCCACGATCGTGCGGAGGATTAAATGAATCCAATAGCAAAACTCTTTTCCCTGCAAGTGTCAAATAATAGCCTGCAGCCATACCCATCGAACCGGCACCTACAATGATTACGTCATAGCTCATCCTTTCATCACTTCCTCAGCCTCAAGTCTGCGTTCACCTTTAATGAATACGATTGCCATCTAATACTACCATTTTTCCTTGCTTGAATACGGAATGAACATGGTTGATCCCAAAGTGATAAGGCAGATAAGCTAAGTTTCCCGCATTGAAAATAACCAAATCGGCCTGTTTGCCGACTTCCAAACTGCCTATTTTATCACCTTTTCCGATAGCATGAGCCGCATTAATCGTCACTGCCGTCAGAACCTCCTCTGGCGACATCCCTAAGTTCAGACAGCCCAGTGTCATGACAAGCTGTATAGATTCCGTTGGAGAACTTCCCGGATTATAATCCGTGGACAATGCTACAGGGAGTCCTATTTCAATCATCCTACGCGCACGGGCGTGATGCTTCAGCCTTAAATTAAAGGAGGTAGCTGGCAGACAGACAGCAATGACGCCAGACCGTTGCATCGCCTCTAGTCCTTCATCTGATGCGGCAATCAAATGTTCAGCAGATATGCAACCCAGTTTACCGGCTAGCTGCGCGCCGCCTATTGGCTCGATTTCGTCCGCATGAATCTTCAATCCGAAGCCCATCGCTTTTGCCGCCAACAGGATTTGCTCCGATTCTTCTACGGAGAATACGCCGTGCTCACAAAACACATCGCAAAATTCAGCAAGTCCCTGACGCTTCACTTCGGGAAGCATTTCTTCAATAATAAGCTGAACGAATCCTTGTGACCGGCCCTTATATTCTTCCGGCACCATATGAGCCCCCATGAACGTAGACACCAAATCAACCGGATGTTCCTGATTGAGTTTGCGGGTGACCCTGAGTTGCTTAAGCTCATCATCCAGAGTCAGACCATATCCGCTCTTGGCTTCCGCTGTGGTAACCCCATAAGAAAGCATCGTATCCAAGCTTTTTTTAGCCTTCACATATAACTCATCTTCCGAAGCCTGACGGGTTAAACGGACTGTGCTGAGAATCCCGCCGCCTTGTGCTAAAATTTCTAAATAAGAAGCGCCTTTCAGCTTTAAGGCTAATTCATTCTCCCGCGAGCCGCCGTGAACCAAATGCGTATGAGGGTCAATAAGTCCTGGTGTAACAAGCTTCCCCTCAGCATTATGCTTAGACGTTACCGGCAGTTCACCGATTTGAGCCAAAACATCTTCTTCCGTTCCGGCAGCAACTATGATACCATCCGCGATAGCCACAGCTCCCCTTCGAACTGACGCAACCTTTGACATTTCACCGCCTCGGCGTGGTTCCTGAGATCCTTGCATGGTAATCAGCGTACCTATATTATAAATCAACAGGTCAATCCGATTGCTCTCCATCGTTTCTCCCCCTCGAAATAAAGCAAGCCCGATCGGGCTTGCTGAAAGTTATCATCATTCTTTTATAGATTCAGTAAGATTCAGTAGGGATTAAATACCCATCATCGGTACGCGAACGCCACGTTCTTTCGCCGTTTTAATGGCAATGTCATAACCCGCATCAGCGTGACGGATGACGCCCATCCCAGGGTCCGTGTTTAAGACACGTAGCAATCTTTCCTCCGCTTCTTTAGAACCGTCCGCGACGACAACCATACCTGCGTGCAAGGAGTAACCCATACCTACGCCGCCGCCATGATGGACAGAAACCCAGCTCGCACCGGATGCTGTATTCACAAGTGCATTCAAGATCGCCCAGTCGCCAACTACATCACTGCCATCCTTCATAGACTCTGTTTCACGGTTAGGCGAAGCCACAGAACCGCAATCCAGGTGATCACGACCGATCACGATCGGCGCGGATAATTCTCCAGTTCGCACCATTTCGTTGATAGCCAGTCCCATCTTAGCCCGTTCTCCGTAACCCAACCAGCAAATACGAGCAGGCAAACCTTGAAATGCGACTTTCTCTCTGGCCATTTCGATCCATTTACGCAGACCCGCATTTTCCGGGAATAATTTTAAAGCAAGTTCATCCGTTTTATAAATATCTTCTGGATTACCAGACAATGCCGCCCAACGAAACGGTCCCTTCCCCTCGCAGAAGAGCGGACGAATGTAAGCCGGAACAAATCCAGGAAAATTAAAGGCATCCTTAACCCCTTCATCAAGCGCTACTTGACGGATGTTATTGCCGTAATCAAATACAATGGACCCAAGCTTTTGAAGATCAAGCATTGCCTGCACATGGGCGGCCATCGACTTTTTGGAAAGCTTCACATACTGTGTCGGATCGTTTTTACGCAAGTCAGCTGCAGCTTCCAATGAATAGCCGACCGGCACATAGCCGTTAAGCGGATCGTGAGCCGAGGTTTGATCGGTAACGAAATCCGGTACAATTCCCCGTTTTACAAATTCCGCGAACACCTCTGCAGCGTTTCCTACTAACCCGATAGCGAGTGCTTTCCCCTCAGCTTTCGCTTCGCCGGCAAGCTTCAATGCTTCATCCAGATCGTAAACCATAACGTCGCAATAACGAGTGTCAATTCTTCGTTGAATACGAGTCGGATCTACGTCTACTCCGATAACTACACCATCGTTCATCGTTACAGCGAGCGGTTGAGCGCCGCCCATACCGCCAAGTCCAGCCGTTAATGTCAGAGTACCTCTTAAAGTGCCTCCCGAATGCTGCCTGGCTGCCTCAGCGAAGGTCTCATACGTTCCTTGTAAAATGCCTTGCGTTCCGATATAAATCCAGCTGCCAGCTGTCATTTGACCGTACATCATAAGTCCCTGTTTATCAAGCTCATGGAACGTCTCCCAATTGGCATAGGCAGGAACAATAACCGAGTTAGAGATAAGAACCCGCGGCGCGTGCGAATGCGTTTTGAATACACCAACCGGTTTCCCGGATTGTACAAGCAGTGTTTCATCCGCTTCCAGATTCGTTAAGCATTCTACGATCTTGTCATAAGACTCCCAATTCCGTGCAGCTTTCCCGATTCCACCGTAGACAACGAGATCCTCCGGACGTTCTGCTACGTCTGGGTCCAGATTGTTCATTAACATACGCAGGACAGCTTCCTGCTCCCAGCCTTTTGCCGTTAGCTTTGTTCCGTGTGCTGCTCTAATGGTACGTTTAATAGTTTGTTCCATGGATAGTCACTCCTCTATCTTACGTTGTTCGGTTCTATGACTCTATCATAATAAAAAAATCGGTCTCTGAATCTAGTCGAATTTGCGGAAAGATAGCACGATATTACGCTGTAACCAGGAACGGAATACTCTGATAAAAACGCTTAAAAGCCAACCCCTAAGCAGGGTTGGTTTAAAGTGATTATGCCAAAAACACTAGCACTGGGCTGATAAACGATAGTCCGTCGGGCTGCATCCCATGATCATTTTAAATTTCCTTGCAAAATAGTTCGCATCCTGGAAACCGACTCGCTCGGCAATCTCTTGCATGGTCAATCCCGTTTTCTCTAACATATAAACCGCCTTCTCAATACGAACTTTATTTAGAAAGTTGACAAAGCTTTCACCCGCTTCCTTTTTGAATAAATGAGCAAAATAATGGGGACTTAAGTAACAATGCTGGGCAATTTCTTTTAATAACATTTTGTCCTGATGATGCTCTCTAATATATACAATGGCAGATCGTACAATAGGGGAAACCTCTAAAGCATGATCGTCCGATACTTGCTTGGCTAGCTTCCTCCAATATGCGCACATCTTCATCACAAATTTGTCGTATCGAATGGTACTATATAAGTCTTGAAGCATTCTCGCATTTTCAGATAAAATTTCAGAAGCATTACCGCCTAAGTCGACAACCATTCTTGATAAAGAAAGGATTAGATCATAGGCTTCCGATTTAAATAGATCAATATTATGCTTATATGACCCGGAGAGACTTTCTAATAACTCGACCAAATAAGCAATCGATCCTTCTTCATCACCGATGCGGACACGTGACAGCAATTCGATTTTCTCTTCATGGGTCACCGGCTTTGCGCGTTCTTCCTGAATACTCCTTTGTCCTTCATATTGAAAAATCATCCGGTTTCCTTGAAAGAAGCGGTTGATTAATGATTCTTTTGCCTCGAAATAGGAAAGATGAAGTTTATAAGGATCTTCGTAATAGCTACCTATCCCGGCTGAAACGGAAAAGCCCTTCGTATCTACGAAGTTTTGAATTTTCCGAACCATGCCATACGTAATCTGCTTATAGGACGGTTCTACAGATTGAACCGATTGGAGTTCCAATAATACGGCTAGCACGCCTTCTCCTACCCATAGCCACAGGAATGGCAGGGTGATACTTTCAAAAACGGCTTCCACCAGTACCTGCCCAATCTTAATACTCCATTCCAATGGCTTGTCTAAAGCCAAATCCAAATAACGGTCTATGGACAAAACAATAACGACTTGAGGCCGCGCTTTGATACCAAGCCGCTCACGCATGGCTTCAAAATCTGCTTCATGGATTAATGTCCCAGAAATGAGAAGTTGCGAAAAGGATGCTTGCTCCGTATCCAATTTCATTGCCTAATCAACCTCCCCTATCTTAAAAAAAGGAAGCCATTTTGCTCCTGAATTTCAGAGAAAACTGCTTCCATGTTGGTTTATTCCATCTCACCGATCATGTCTTCAACAACCTTGACGATATCTCCCTCGTGAATTTGCTGATAGATGGTTACAATATCTGGATAGAAAAATCGATCTTCCTCTACCGTAGGCACTTGAGCCCGTATCAGGTTATACACTTGCTCAATGACCGGAGAGGATTTCATCGGTCGATGAAAATCAAGAGCTTGTACAGCCGTCATTAATTCAATCGCCAAAATATACGACAGCTTCTTTGAAATCTGATAGGCTTTCCTCGAGGCAGTATACGCGAAACTGACAACATCTTCTTGACTGGCGCTTGTGGGAACATTTTCTACGGAGGCCGGATGAGAAAGAATCCTGATTTCCCCGAGCAGCCCCACAGCTGTATATTGAGGAATCATATACCCATTGTTCAATCCCGGATTTCTCACTAAATAACTAGGCATCTCACTCAGGTGAAAATTTACTAATCGATCGATTCGTCTCTCGGCTATTTTCCCCAAATTACCCATGGCTATACACATGATATCTGCCTGGATGCCGACATAGGTACCGTCAAAATTGCCCCCCATTAAGGCAATCCCGCCGTCTTCCTCGGGAATAATAACAGGATTATCACTTACAGAGTTGAGCTCATTATTAATGGTGTAAGCAGCATCCTTCAAATTTCTTTTAGAAGCTCCATGAACCTGAGGAATGCATCTTAAGCTTAAAGCATCCTGCACTCGATAGTTTTTATACGTTTCGGCAATCTCACTGTCTTTAAGGATTCGTAATAAAGTTTGCGCCGTCTTGGCCTGCTCCTCATGTTGTTTTAAGGCATGGAGCCTTGGATCGAAGGCATGAATCGTACCTTTTAAAGCTTCGAATGACATTGCGCCGGCAATATCAGCTGTTTTCGTCGCTTGAATGGCATTAAATAGGGTTAATACGGCCATGGCTGTGACGGATGACGATCCGTTGGTCAGCGCCAGCCCTTCTTTACAGCTTAATGTGACAGGGGTTAACCCTGCTCGTTCAAGCGCCTCTCTGCCTGGAAGGAGTTCCTCCTTGTGCCAAGCTCTCCCTTCCCCAATTAGCACTAACGCCATATGTGCTTCCGGGGCAAGATAACCGACGGATCCATCGCCTGGAGCAAATGGCGTGACTCCTTGATTTAAGAGGGATGCTATAAGCTCTAGCAGTTCCAATCGGACGGCGGAATAGCCACGCCCCAAATGAATGAGCATCATCAGTTGAATCGCTCTGACAACTTCTTTCTCCAGTGGATCGCCTACTGAAACTGCATGGGATCTAACGATATTACGCTGCAGAACTTCGGCATCTTCGGTTGAGATGATCTCGGTCACATTACTCCCGAAGCCGGTCGTTACGCCATAAATGATGCGGTTTTCATTTAAAAACTTCTCGATAAGACTTCTGGAATGATTAACGCGATCGCAATAACCCGGCGAAAATGATACCTTTGCCCCGTAACGGGCTACGGCGACAAATTCGGCAATAGAGACAGGTTGATCACCAAGAATTACTTGATTTATGTCTTTAGGATGAGTGGGAGCAGAAGCAGTTTTCATGATGACATCTCCTTTTCAAACAAATACATACTATGCAATAGTTGTCGATTAATTATTCATACATGCGATGTAGGACAACATCTCTTGTCAATGTTTTCTAGTGATAATGAATAGTATCGTCAAGAGCAAGCGATTTCGTCTCCGGAGCCCAGGCAATGGAAACAATCGTACCAATCAACAGAACTATTGTCATCCCAATCATGGAAGGGGTTAGTCCCATGGAACTAACGGTTACGGGCAACAGAAAGGTTCCAACTGCTGAACCGACTCGGCTTACTGCAGTAACAACTCCAACACCAGATCCCCGAATTTCAGTAGGATAGAGCTCAGCTGGATATATTAAGGTAAGATTTGAAGCAGCTGCCATGACAACGGTAAATAAACAAAATATCGTAATAGCCGCGATGTGTGAACCAGCAGGTAAAAGAGTAAGCACAAGCAAAGAGATTGTAAGGACAATAAACGTGTTAATCGTAAAACTTCTGCGTGAATATTTCTCAGTAAACCATAGACCGGCAATCGAACCAACAAGCAGGAATAAATTTAAGAACGTGTCCATAAGAAATGTCTCTTCAAATCCCATTCTAGCTAATATATCCGGTAGGAACGTATAAATTGCGAAATAAGGAATGACCTGACAGACATAAAAGAGAGAGCCAAATGCCGTACGTTTCCAAAGCTGTTTTCCGAAGAGGTCTTGAAAACGGTACGTTTTGGCGCTATGATCCAAACGCGTTTCATCAAGCTCCGCTTGGGAACCGATATACTTCTTCACAATTCCCCTTGCTTCCTCCACACGCCCCTTGCTAATGAGCCATCTAGGGGATTCAGGTGTGCCGATCCGCATCAGAAGAACGATTACTGCCGGGATAGCCGCACTGGCTAGCATCCACCGCCAGGAATCAGGACCGGTCTTAAGTAAATAATAACCGACAAGGTTGGAGACTACATAACCGACGGTCCACATGACACATAAGAAAGAAAGCAGAAAGCCTCGATTCTTTCTAGGTGCGAACTCAGCAAGCAGCGTCGACCCAATCGCGTAATCGCCACCCAAAGCAACACCAATTAATATACGCAGGATGAACAGAGTCATAGGATCTTGAACGAAGAATTGTAAGAAAGAGGCTATAGCAATGACTACGAAATTAGCAAGGAAGATTTTCTGCCTGCCTATACGATCGGATAATCCTCCGAGGAGCAAACTCCCGAAAAAGATTCCGATCAACGCTGAACTCCCTATTAATCCACTCCAGATGGGGCTAAGGTTCATTTGAGGGCCAATTAAACTCAGAGCCATTCCTATGATACCAAGAGCATACCCATCAGAAAAATTTGCTCCAAAAGTAAGTGCGGTAATTTTCAGATGAAACTTATTGAGCGGAGCATCATCGATCGTATAAGGTTTCATGGATAGTTGTACCGACATATAGTAACCCCCATTTATGAAAATCGTTTTTAAAAATGTATTGCTTGATCCATCTTTTTCAACAATTCCATCAAAGCTAAGAGTCCATACGCTCCTCTCATTATGTCAGTTAACTTAACAGTAAATCAACAAATTCATTAATAAAAAGCATTTGTGTTAGTTTTATTAACGTAAGAATATCATCAAAATGAATAGATGCAACTAAACAATATTGTTAAACAGTAGCACGATTTTGCTTTCCAATTTTGAACCAGCCGATTTGTTCGTTTTTTATCAACATCCCCAATTGCATATAAAAAAAACCTAGCGGAAGATCGCCGCTAGGTCCTGGAAAAACTGAACTTCATTCAAAAGTAGATGCATAAGTATCTTGTTCTCGATGAAATCATTCTTCATTTATTTCTTGGTGAATCGTAATTCTAATTACATTTACCTCTTTGGATATGTGACGATTGAGATTTATATAGGAGAACTTTACTTGATGCTCTACTTTTTGATTTTTATAAATAAGCAAATCGCCTTGGTTTAAATGAGTTAAAACTTGCCCATCTATGGATAATTTAACATCACCATCATTAACGTACACACATTCGTAAGTTTCTGTATCGCGATTATCGTTATTGTATCCAAGTATTTCATCAACGTAATCAACGATCATTACTGCCTTTAACTCTCCTTTGCACCCAGGAGCAAGCATAACATTGAGATCATCACCTTTGCCAAAACAATTTGTCGTCCAATCACCGCTAAAACTGTCTTGCTCGAATGGTTGGAGTGCAGCCCTATGCATGCCCAGATGTTCTAGAGTAAATTCACCATCTGTAGCCATAAGCAGTCTCCAATAGCCCGGGAGATTCGTAAAAAGAGAGTTTTCGGCTTTCATAGTTGCCTTACTGATTCTCCATCTGAAGTTTCTTCGCTCATACTCCGCGTTTTCCGGATAAATAGCCAGTTGGGTCGTTGATCCGCCTGACCACTCCGTTGTTTTAGGGTCATCTTTTCGAATGATTTTGATGGAATAACTCATCATGCACCACCTCATTTCTTTCTATAGATAAAAAGACACCCATGAGGTGTCTTTCTGTTGAGTCTTATTGCCATTTCTCAAATAATCGATCTATTTTATCGACAATTGATTTTTCTGAAACAGTTTGTAGAGTTCTGTTTTGGACGATAAATTTCCCATTCACCACAACATCACTAATCGCGTTTGGTTGTAGCGAGTAAACGACATTCGCAAATAGTTCTGTTTTTGGAGATAAAGATAAATCGCCTAAATCCAGAGCTACAAAATCGGCCTGATATCCCTCTTGAATGACGCCTACAGGCAAGCGTAGCAGTTCCCCGCCTACTTTGGTCCCCATCTCGAATACTTGTTTCGCGTTAATGCAGGATCCGTCCAATCGGGAAACTTTTTGTAATAAAGAGCACATTCTCATTTCTTCAAAAACGCTGATCCGATTATTGCTGCACGCGCCGTCAGACCCTAGCGTGATACGGACACCCGCATCCAGCAGATCGGGAATTCTCGTTACCCCGTCTGATAGAAACATATTGCTTGAAGGACAGTAAGCCAAGGTTGCTCTTCGATCCCCAAGCAGCTTGATTTCCGAGTCATCCAGCCAGACCAGATGGATCGCGATCATTCTCTCATCGACAACGCCAAGATCGTTCAAATAATGTACAGGTCTTAGGTTATATTTCTCCAGTGTTTCTTTCACTTCAAACATTTCTTCGGCAACATGAATATGAAACGGCGTATCTAGCTCCTGGGCCAACCGGTGCCCAGCCTTGATCATTTCCGGAGAAGCCCCGTGAGGGCTGTGAGGCGCGGGGTGAACCGTCACCATCGGATTTCCTTGGTATTTAATCGCCATCTTCCTTGTCCTTTGCACTGCATCTTGCACGGTTTCTTGATAGCTTACAGGCGCGCCATCCCAATCGTACATTGTTCTGGCAAACACAAGGCGAATTCCTAAATCTTGCGCAGCCTGAATGATTGCCTCACCGGTCTCCGTCCCTCCATTATGCACATAAAAAAAGTCGCTAACCGTTGTAACACCGTACTTCAACATTTCCCCGAAAGCAAATAACGCACCGGTATAAATCGCTTCTTCATCCAATAAAGGCGTGTACTTATAAAGAGCCTGATCCCGCCACTCCAGAAACGGGCGGTCGACAGCTATGCCTCTTAACAGACTTTGAAAAGAATGGTTATGAGCGTTAACAGTGCCCGGAAGGATAGCCTTACCGCTCAAATCCACCTCCTCGATGCCAGCATATTTATGCTCTAACGCTTCCCGCTGCCCTATTTCCTTAATAATGCCGTCCTCAACCAAAATGGCCAGGTTCTTCTGGAACTTCTCTTGATAATAGATAGAATCAGCTTTGTATAATTGAGGCATAAAGTTCATCTCCTTTATCTGTCTAAGCGTTGGTCTAATTCCAGAATTGCGTGTAGCATTACGTTTGATACCTTTTCGATATCTTCCATACGGCTTTCTTCATCCGGACAATGGCTTTTACCACCAATGCTTGGGACAAACAGCATGCCGCTTCTCGTAATGGACGCCATATGAGTGGCATCATGGCCAGCCATGCTTCCGAGCAAATCATAGGCATAACCTAGCTCTCTCGACTGCTCCTGACAGACTTTAATGACTTCTTCATCCATAGGGGCCGGATCTTGGTCCAGCACAATTTTGCGTTTCACTTGTGCGGAGCGCTTAAGTGCCGTACACTGAATCCGCTTCTCCCACGCCTCGATAACCTCACGAATCTCTTCCCGTTTTTTGCCGCGGATTTCTACAATAAACGTGACTTTCTCTGGGATAATATTGGCGGCATTGGGACTCACAATCATTCTCCCAACGGTTCCGACGACTTCTTTGGCGGGATGGATGATGCACACCTCTTCCAAAGCAAGGACGATTTCCGCTGCTGCAGTCAGAGCGTCGTTCCGATCTTCCATCAGTGTTGTTCCCGCATGATTGGCTTCTCCTTCAACAACGATCTCCTCCCGGTAAATGCCGGTAATGGCCGTTACGACGCCGACTGGAATCGCCTGGTTTAAGAGCCGCTTCCCCTGTTCGATGTGCACCTCTATAAACGCGCATAAATCTCCAGATTTCAAAACAGCCTCTTCGAAACGATCAGGATCGCCTCCAGCACTCCGCAATGCCTCTGTCAATAAATAGCCATCATGATTTGTTACACCGACAATATGTTCTTTCGTGAGCTTATGAGTAACAGCCCTGCTACCGAACGTCGATAATCCAAACGGGTTTGGTTCCTCGGCGCTAAATGAAACAAGCGCTAACGGGTGTCTCGTTACAATGTCGTGCTCACGCAGCAGTTTCATCACTTCAAGCGCGATCAATACACCAAGCGCCCCATCATATTTTCCGCCGTTCGGAACCGTATCAATATGGGAACCAAAGGCAATTGCAGGCAGCGAGTTATCCGTACCGGGACGCTTCGCCCAAATATTTGCCGCTTGATCGACTCTCAGCTCCAGCGCCAATTGTTCAAGCTGGTCTTTCAGCCAGTCCCTTGCTGCCAATTCATCTGGGGTGAACGTAGTACGATCCATGCCTCCATTTTCATTTAGACCAAATTCGGCTAATTCGTGAATACTTTCCTCTAATCGTTTCGAGTTTATCCGAAGTTGCTTTAGTTCCACGAAATACACCATCCTCAACAACGTTTTCTCTATTCTTCATGATCGTACTTACAAGATTGACGCCACATCGGCGAATAACACGGATTGCATTCATATACCTATAGTAATTATGTAGCCTTATACAGACAATGCGATATATTGCTTACATTTAGCACAATCTTGCTCCCCATCGCAGGAGAGGTTCGCTGTGAACGATTTGTCGAGTCAGCTGGCTTTTTGACGTTTGGCGGTACGAGCGCCTGTACGACCGTCTGCAGACAAAAGTCTGCCGGCACACCCGGAAATGTCCTTTTTCAGCCTGTTCGGGAGAACAGATACGGCTTCGAGCAGGACCCGCGAAAAGCCTTGTGAAATTAAGGGTCTTTCGCGGGTTTTCATGTTTTTAGAGGCTCCACAAGGAAATCTATCGACGTGCTTCAACATAGAACATAGTTATAAAATTTGGTAATTTATGTCGTATCATTTTTGTGCCTAACCATCAAAATGGTATCCTCCATACAAAAAAGTGCGTTCTATTCAACCCCTGCATGCGTCTCTATAATGAAAAAGAAAATGGAGGAAGAGAAGGTGTGGAGATGACAGAATATCAACTTTCTTGGGAGAATCAGACTCTGACGTGGGGAGAGAAACTCTCGTTTGATGCGGAATGTGAGTGGGCCTCGGCTGACACAGCGGCAAAATGTACCCTTTCCAAAGAAGGAGCGGATTGGGAGTGGGAAGTGTCCTCGGGGATAAGTAGAGCGCGAGCTATTGTACGCGATATCGGAATCCTGCTGGCAGCGGTTCGAGTACGTCTTGGTGCTGCGGATCATCTCGAAGCTTTGCTTAATAATGTCGAGGCGAGTCTCGCGCTTTCAGGAAGGGAAGCCACTTTACCCTTGTCCGTCGTCAAAATGGCCGAGGATGATACACGCAGTGAGATCACCGTTCAAGCACAGCAAATTGGGAATACGATTACGAATTGGCTAAGAGAGGATGCTTTGCACGACGTTGCGATCAGACAATTCGGCCAAAAAGCACTTGGCCATCTCGAGCTTCGCAGTCGCTGTGAACAGCATTTGTGGACACCAGCTGTGGCTCAATTACTAATGGGGCCCAGCGGCAGTCCGATCGTTATGCAGCTCTACAATGAATTTTTGCACCAAATCATTCTCCTCAGAGATGCGCTTCTACCTTTCTCCAATTGGCAGGAGGTTCCCTTCGATTTGAAAGACATAGAACGGGTCAAAGGCTTACGCTTCCTGGAGCAGCACCGTCGACAATTTCTAGTCGAGCTGCTGACTGGCGGCATATCGCATCGAGTCATCGTCCAGTTTGCCCAGTGCACTCTTCGTACATCGATTTTGGAAGTTGGGTATGGCTTCCAATACCGCTTAGGAACGGTGCTTCCCGCTGGAATTGGACTGCCGATTGCCGCGACTGATTTCCCTCGTTCCTTACTGCGCTGGCATCCGGTATGGACAGTCAAAATAGGAAATGAACCAGAACCTGAAGCAATAGCTTTCGAATATGAACTGGATGATTACTATTCTGCCCGTTCCAATCTGCTGGATACAACGCTGACGAGTGTCGGTTCCGACAATCGGTTACTTGACACCAACAAAGCTCAGCTCATCATTGTTGGATTAGAGCAAGGTCTTGCCGATCATGAGATGGGGGTGCAAGCCACACGAAAGTGTCAGCTTCGTCTAAAACTCAATACTGATTCAGGAGCATTTGAGGTTGATCTGGGGCAAGCTGCGCGGGGACATCGCTATTTGTATCGTTCACCAGGAACAGTAGCTGGTGAACAGCTGTCGCCTATAACTGACGGTAGCCCTGAAGCAGCGATTCAGTCTGTTGAAGCTCAGCACCTGCTGGCTCTACCGAACCTGGTCACAGCTGCTACCGGCATTTATACCATTCAGACAAAGCAAAATTCCCTTCTGCAATGGATGCTGCTGGGTAAGCTCTATCCGGAAAATATAATTGCGGCAGATCAGACCGGTTGGGGAGATATCCAGACAACGGTAAACACACTTGGCAAGCAGTTTGGTGCCAAGTTCGTGATTGAGGGGTGATTTACAATCAAGCTTCTAATCTGTCCAAGTAGTCGGCCCCGAAGTTACACAGCTGCTTAAGCATCGGCACCAGTCTTTCTCCAAGATCCGAGAGCAGGTATTCGACTTTAGGCGGCGCGACTGCATAGACCTTGCGAATGATTAGTCCATCCTTTTCCAATTCTCGAAGCTGTAAGGTCAGCATCTTTTGCGTTGTTTCAGGCATGAGCTTCTGTAGTTCATTAAATCGGCAAACCTTTTTGGAAAGATAGCTAAGTATTAGCACCTTCCATTTCCCACTAATTAATTCAAGCGTCACCTCGGAGGTGCAGGTAAATGCCTTGTCTCTGAATTGTACTTTTTGAAATGGCATCATCACGAGCCCTCATTTCTTTAAATTTATTTTCACAGCCATTATCGTCAATGAAGCGATTTAAAGCATACTTTTTTTATATTCCAATCCCGATTTTTCACCCCTGATAACTCAATTCTATCCGAAAGGAAACTATATGACAATGAAAAAACCAGCTTCTTACCTATTGATGATCATAGCCTTGCTGCCTGTACTTCTAATTAATGCCTGTTCAAATACTGGCTCTAGTCCTGAGCCCGCTGTATCACAGGAGCCATCAGCCTCCGCACAGAATGCGAATAACATGGCAAGTACCTACCCGCTTCAAACGGATCAAACGCTTAGTTATTGGCTGTTGTCCCCTTCTACGTTGAATGCTAGCATTTATGAGGTTCCCTTCTATGAGGAATGGCAAAAACGTATAGGTGTCAACTTGAAATTTTCCGAAATATCCGCATCCCAGGCGAAAGAATCGTTTAGTACGATGCTCGCCTCTGGAAATTTACCGGATATTATTGAATACAACTGGCTAAACGGTCTGCCTGGTGGTCCTGAAAAGGCGCTTAGTGAAGGCTATATTTTGAGGCTGAATGATCTGATCGATCAACACGCCCCAAATTTAAAAAAGTATTTGCAAGAGCATCCCGAGCTGGATAAATTAATTAAAACCGACAACGGCGATTATTATGTCTTCCCGTTTCTTAAAGAAGGAGGTATGACACAGCAGTGGTCAGGTCCCGTGCTGCGCAAAGATTGGTTGACCGAGCTGGGCTTGCAGGTACCTCAAACCATTGAGGATTGGCATACTGTCCTTACCGCATTCAAATCTCATAAAGGATCAACTCTTCCTCTAGCGCTTGGTAGCCAGACACATCCACTGCAAGGCTTTCTCGACGGCGCCTTTATTGGAGCCTTTGGTGTCATTCGCGATTTCTATGTAGAAGATGATGGGCTAGTGCGATACGGACCTCTTGAGCCAGGATACAAACAATTTCTGAGTACGATTCGGCAATGGTATGCAGAGGGACTGATCGACCCGAATTTCACGCAAACCGACCGCAAAGCGCTGGACGCTCATATGACCTCATCTGATGCTGGCGCAACAGTAGCTTCCGGTGCTGCAATAGACCGGTGGGAACAAGCCTTGACCGCGACAAATGCTGATGCCGTCTTTACATTCGCACCGTATCCTGTTCTGAACAAAGGAGACAAGCCTAAGTTTGGCCAGTTTGCATGGCCTTACGGCGCAGAGGCTTCTGCAGCTATCGCCGCGACTAGTACTAATCCCGTTCTGGCCGTTCAAGTACTGGATTACGCTTATGGAGAAGAAGGCTATCTGCTGTTCAACTATGGGAAGGAAGGATTATCTTATAATTTGAATGACGGTAAGCCAGAATTAACCGAGCTTATTACTCATAATCCCGATAATTTATCCTACTTGGAGGCTCTCAGCATTTACACCCATACGGTAAATCCTGGACCTTATATTGAATCAAGAGAATTAATCGATAATCTAGCGGTTACGAATGAGGACCACAATTATGATGTCTGGAAGACCGATAATTTGCAGCATGTGCTGCCTCCTATGACCATATCCGAAGCAGATTCGAGCGAATACGCTCGTATTATTAATGATATCAACACGCTTGTAGATGAAATTTCTTTAAAAATCATACTCGGAACAGAAAGTCTGGATGCTTATGATAATCTTGTGAAGCAATTGGAGCGATTAAACATTAAACGGGCTATTGAAATTCAACAGTCGGCATTTGATCGATTTAAACAAAGGTAAGTCCAATAAAGTGCGAAAAAGAACCGCTCCTTCAATCAAAAAATCGCGCTTCACTTTGGACTTTTCTCGCAACAAAACACTCTACTTAATGGCACTTCCGGTTGTTGGATATTACCTTGTATTTTTTTACTGGCCAATGTACGGAGCAGTCATCGCATTTCAAAACTATTCGCCAATGAAGGGGATTTGGGGAAGCGATTGGGTCGGGCTGGATCATTTTGTTCATTTCATGAACGGGCATTATTTTTGGAGGCTGATACGCAATACCCTCATGCTTAGTTTATATTCATTGCTGTTTGGGTTCACGGCCCCCATTATATTGGCTCTGCTTCTGAATGAGGTCCGAAACCGTTTTTTGAAAAATTTCCTCCAAACGGTTTCGTATCTGCCTTATTTTATTTCCCTAATCGTCGTTTGCGAATTGATCAGAGTGTTTACGGAATCTGGCAGCCCCATTAATTTGCTATATAGCTATCTATCCGGGTCTAGCGGCCAAGATATGCTTCAGCAGCCAAATTTATTTCGCAGCATCTACGTATCTTCAGAAATATGGCAGCAATCCGGCTGGGAATCTATTATTTATTTGGCAGCATTAACAGGTATCGATCCTAAGCAATATGAGGCCGCACGTATTGACGGTGCAGGGAGGCTGCGACAGATTGTTTCCATTACACTCCCTGGACTTGCTCCAACGATTATTATCATGTTAATTCTGCGGCTTGGTCATCTACTAGAGGTCAGCTATGAAAAAATTATATTGCTATATAACCCTGTCAACTACGAAACGGCCGATGTTATTTCCACCTATGTGTATCGCAAAGGTCTAATCGATAATGACTGGAGCTTCAGCTCAGCCGTAGGCTTGTTTAACTCGCTCATTAATTTGACCGTGCTTGTGCTGGCTAACGCAATTAGTCGAAAATTCAGTGGAAAAAGTTTATGGTAATGGGGGGTCGATCATGAGGAAGAAATCAATAGATTGGCCGGACCGACTTACTGTCATTTTGATTGGAGTCATACTGAGCCTTATCGTATTTATAACGCTATATCCGCTGCTTTTTGTTTTATTCGCTTCATTCAGTGATGGAGATCAACTACTCGCGCATCGGGGACTGTTATGGAAGTCGCTTGGGTTTAACATTTCAGCCTATACCCGGGCGCTGGCTAATCCAGCCATTTGGAGCGGATACAAGAATACGATCACACTAGTACTGGGAGGTGTTATGCTCAACCTCTCTCTGACCATACTGGGCGCTTATGTGTTATCTCGGCGCAATGTGCTATGGAACAAGATGCTAATGATATTTGTCGTGGTGTCGATGTTCTTTAGCGGCGGTATGATTCCGTTTTATCTTGTCATCAAACAACTGGGCATGATGAATACCCTTTGGGCCCTTCTTCTACCCTTTTCCATCAAAACCTTTCATCTGATTATTATGAGAACAGCCTTTCTCTCCCTGCCGCCAAGCCTTGAGGAAGCGGCCCAGATTGATGGAGCAGGTCATTGGACAATGCTGCTGCGCGTTGTTATACCACTTTCCATGCCTGTAATTACGGTAATTGTGCTGTATACAGCAGTAGACAAATGGAACATGTGGTTTTTCCCATCCATGTTTATTCAGGATCGCACACTATATCCGCTGCAGCTCGTGCTCAGAGAAATATTAATCTATAGCCAGACGGATACCATTTCCTCTGGAGCAGCTACAGGTGAGGCATATAAGTTAGGCGAGACGATTAAATATGCGACCATTATCATTGCCACGCTGCCTGTGCTGCTCGTCTATCCGTTCCTGCAGCGTTTCTTCGTCAAAGGAGCTCTCGTCGGCTCTATTAAAGGCTGATATGAATCAGCCGACTGATCGTGACACGCTTTGGGCGTTATCGCGCCCTCTTTCACGACGGAGGATGATCGGGACCGTGATCACTGCAGCGATCACCAACAACGGAGCTAGTAAACCAGCGATGGGTAACGCCGACGCGCCATTGGCTGAAAAGACGCTAAAGTCCCAGAGCCCGTGCAGGAACATAGAGGCCACGAGCGATCCGGTAGATCGGCGGGCGAGGTAGAAAATCGAACCGAGGCCAAAAGCGATGATTACCTGGAACAGGGCACCCGCCCCGATACCCAGGAACATGTTCGGCAGGTGGAACACTGCAAACATCGCTGTTGAGAGCAGCCAGACCCCGGTTTCACCGAATCGGCTGCGTAGAGCAGCTATCAACTGACCTCGATTGATCATCTCCTCATTGAAGCCAACCATGATACTGCCGAGGATGAGATACAGCCACATGAGGGGCGTGATCCGGGTGAAATCGCCGGTCAGCATGTTCACGATCGCGATAACCATCATGATGATCGGGAGAGTCATTGTCCAACGGGAAAGACGCCGCCTTTCCACCAGGCTGGGGCGCCACCATCCGTAGATCGTGACCATTGTGATGGTCAGCACGGCGCCGCCGGACAGCGGTGCTATATACCAGAGAAGAAGAGTCCGCTCACTCTCACCAACTCGCGTGTAGTCGATACCGTTGAGCACGAAGATCGCGTAGAAAACTGCGCTGTAGAGGAAATAGGTGAGAACACCCCATCCTACGCGGGGACGAACCCGAAGGGCAGGATCCAAAGATTCTTGCAGCTTGTCCCTATTGATTGACATTATAAACACTCCCATTAAAAATTAATATTTTCTTTCATTTATTCTTGTTTTCTTACAAGATCAATATTTGTTGGAGAAGAAGCAAATCTTCATCGGTATAAGTCCGGTGACCCTGTTCATTATAACGGCTTGGCTTGAGTAGTCCCTTCTGACAATAAAAGTCCCAGTATAGTTCCTGACGTTACGTTATGCGCAAGCCCTTTTTATCCGACAAAACAAAGACATAGCCAAAACGCTCATATTGAATGGGATGCCTGGGCAACATTCAATATGAGCGTTCTTGTTATGGTTCCACATTAGAATTGTGTACATTTAGAAATCATTCTTACTTCTCATTTGAAGTACAGTTCGAAGGTTTCGTCAGCTAATACTATGAATGAGGTTTTAAATATAATAAAAAAAGCAGTGGTGAGAGGACTCGAACCTCCACGGTTTCCCACTCGATTTTGAGTCGCACATGCTATTGCGACATGAGCAGAAGTTAAATCTAAGTAGAGGAATATAAAACCCGCGTAAAGCCTTGTAGAATCAAGGTTTTACGCGGGTTTTTGCGTTGAATTCAGAGCCAGTCTGACTTCCCGACAATCAGCGAAAAAGAAGCTGTTTTTAGACGTTGGAAAGAACTCGGAAAGAACTAAAACAGAATCAGCCCGCTCCCTACCAGTGACAAAATTAACGGAGCGATTGCTCCAGGGAGGGTATATATCATGTGCAAAACAACCGTTATTACCATTGCTAATCAGAAAGGCGGCACAGGCAAAACGACCACTGCCTACAATCTGGCTTACGCCTTATCTAATGAAAGAAAAAAAGTGCTACTCGTCGATTTTGACCCACAAGGCAATCTGTCCATGTGCTTTGGCATTAAGCAGCCGGATCAACTTCCATTCTCCATGTTCAATGTCATGAACGCTATTATGAACGACGATCCCCTTCCCCCTGCTGAGGAGTATATCCACTCGCACGGAAATATCGACCTCATTCCGAGCAACATTGAGTTATCGGTTGCAGAGATTAATTTACGGGATGAAATGGGCGGGGAAAAAAACGCTAGCATCCCTACTTGAACCGATAAAGCAGAATTACGACTACATCATCATTGACACCAATCCTTCTCTTGGATTGCTGACGATCAATGCTCTTGCCGCCAGCGATAGCGTGCTGATCCCCGTCAATCCACAGCTATGGTCTGCCACAGGATTAACCCAGTTGCTCAGAATCATTGTAAAAGTCAAAAAACGCATCAACCCGCGCATTAGTATTTAAGGTATTCTCATGACCATGTGCAACACCCGTACCAACTTGTACAAGGAGGCTTTCCGTTTGGTTAAAGTTTACTACCGCGAAGCCTTCCACATCTTCGATGTGCAGATTCCTTTGTCCGTTAAAGTAGGCGAAGCAAACTTTTATAGTCAGAGCATTATTCAGTTTGAACCCAAATCCAAGGTAGCCGCGGCATATCAAGAACTGGCGAAGGAGCTGATGGAGAGTGGCTGCTAAACGTCCTGTTCCCAAACTGTCCAGCATTGATGAGTTGTTATTGCTATCGGAGAAAGACCAGCCTTTACTTGATCAAACTAGCGGAATTCAAACTATTCCCATAAATAAAATAAGAATGTATAAAGATCATCCTTTTCGCTTATATGATGGTGAACGATTAGCGGATATGGTTAGCAGCATTGAAAGCAACGGTATTCTTGTCCCGGTCATTGTGCGAAAGATTGAGGTCGATGAGAACGGTTGTGACCATGAAATGCTAGCTGGACATAACCGGATGAACGCGGCGCAATTACTAGGGCTTGAAAAACTGCCTGCTGTTGTAAAGGAAATGCTTACTGATGAAGAAGCCCTCATGTATGTGGTGGAAACCAATGTGTTGCAACGTTCTTTTACCGACATGCTCCCTTCTGAAAAGGCCAAGGTACTGACTCTTCGTCACTCTGAAATGTTCTCCCAGGGCAAACGAAACGATATTATTGAGGAGCTTAAAAGCCTGGAAAACCCGCAGTACATCAGGGAAAATACAACTTCTGCCCCAGTGGGGCAGAAGTCTACCAGTCGGGATAAAGTTGCTCAAGAATACGGTTTATCTAAAAATTCCGTCTCCCGATTGCTACGTATTGACAAGCTGATTCCTGAACTAAAGCAGCGTACCGAGGTCGAGGAATTGCCTTTACGCTGCGCCGTCCATCTATCTTATCTGTCAGAAGATGAACAAAACTTAGTAGAACAAGCTGTAGCAGAAAATGGCTTCAAAGTGGACATGAGAAAGTCCGAACTTTTGCAAGGCTACTCTGGTAAGCTCACCGTCGATCAAGCCATTAAAATCTTATCCGGCGAAGCCACCCGCAAGCCGCGCAATAAAACACCAGCCCCCTTCAAACTCAAACATAAGATATATGCGAAATACTTTTCCTCCGCTCACAAGGTGGCCGAGGTCGAGGAAATCATCGACAAGGCATTAGAAATGTATTTTGCCATTCAGAAGCACCAACAAAATGAATCATCCCCACCCTTAAACGAGGATAACGTTCGTTTTAATTTTTATACAAAGTCACTTAAATAAATCAAATCAATTTTGAGTACATTCTGACATGCATTTCATTCATTTTCTGTTAGATGAAGACGAAAATAGACTTGGATCTTCCATTTTTTTATTTTTTTGTTTGGAAGTTGCCTTTTTCGACTCTACTCCCCATTTAATTACAGAGAGGAGATGGAAACTTATGATATCGGGAGTTGGAACTAATGATTCACTTGAAAGAGCCTTCAGCAGTTATGTTAAAGCCTGTCTCCAGCACGCTCAAAAAGATTATTTTGAGAAACTGAGGCGTGATTCAACCTATGTTGTTCCCATGGATGCTGTCACTTTTGAGATTAATATCAATTATCTAGTTGGTCAGCACAATCTGCCACAACATCAACACATTCCTGTTCTTTCTCAAATTCCTGAACTATCGCTTCTTACATCAAAGGAACAAAGACTTCTGTACCATAAATATTACGAAGACAAAACAGATAAAGAAATTGCTCGACTTTTAGGAACCAGCAGACAAGCTGTTTCCTAAATGAAATCAAATGTTTTGGTGAAGCTTAAAAGAATTATGGAGAGGTAAAAGTCCGTTTGTTTGTCGCTGTCCTCCCTTTTCATCAACATCGCCATCAGCCTACCTTGACGATAAAAGGAGGATAAATATGAATAGCTCAGCACAACAAGGTGACAAAGAAGCTGAAGCCAGATTGATTATCCGTTATGGGATTTATAAATAAATACGCTAAACGAAATGGCACCATTGATGCAAATTGCAAACAACAGTTGACAATTGCCTTTATCCTGGCAGTCAGTCGCTTTGATCTTAGTCGTTACAAATAATACAAGGACAAGCCATGTGGAGTTTGCTTCATATGGCTTGTCCTTGTTTTCATACTATATTCTAAATAACTATCGTCGAGCAGATGTTTCCTCATAGCTTTGCAAGCCCGCATCACGCAAAGTTCTTCCGACATAGCCCAACTCTCGACGTGCAGCGGCATCGTTGACTGTGAACTCACGCCCGATCATGCGTATCATCGAGCGTGAGATCGGCGGATCCCCGTCCTTCCGCGTGACGGCCCAGATAGTGTCGAGCAGCCGGCCAATGGCAGAGGCAAGCCAGTAGGGCATCGAATGCAGCTTATCGATGGACAAGCCCTGTAAGTTCGCGAGCGAGGTGACGAACTCACGGAAAGTCTGCCCTTCCTGGTCTTTGATGAAGAAGGCATGACCGCCTTCTCCGCGTGTGAGTGCGCATTGTATCGCTTCTACCACATTGTCCACGTGGCAGGTTGCAAAAGCATAGTCTCCGCGGTTGATGAAGGCGAACTGTCCAGATCTGACTGCTTCGGGAAGCCCTTGACTAAACGGATCACCCGGCCCCCAGATAGCCGGCGGGCGAAGCGCGATGGTGCGAAAGCCAGGTTTGTTAGCTGCCAGAACCATCGATTCGGCCCGTGCCTTGCTTGCCAGGTAGGCGGAGAAGTGGTTCGGGAAAATCGGCGTGCTTTCATCAACGTTGCGTATGGGAGTACCGCCATTATCCATGAGGATTCCCGCTGCACTGATGTAGACGAATGTCTTCGCACCGGCGGACTCGGCTGCCTTCAACAAGGCTACGGTTCCATCAACGTTGGTACGAAAGAAGGGTTCGCGAGGCCCTGAAAAGCGGAACAATGCTGCTGCGTGCACAACCGCATCAATCACCGGCAATATGAGTGGCGTGCTGCTTTCGAGATCGGCATCGACTGGCGTAGCACCCATGGACTTGAGTTTGGCGTGAGATGATATGGAGCGTGTGAGTGCGAAAATCTCGTGACCGTCCTCTATGAGCTTCCGGATTAGGCGACCGCCTAGCAGACCAGTACCTCCCGTGACAAGAATTTTCATTTTGTTCGTCCTTTCTGTTCAGGATGTAGGATGGACCGTATGGCCCCCTCACGGATTTGCTCCAGGATTTCTGAAGTGGGTGGCACCGTTTTCGTAGCCGAGCTGTGACGTATAGTAGGGATGTAGCATTCGCAGATGCCCACATAAGATCAGCAGCCACCTCCACCGTCGGCCTGAGCCGACCCTCAGCAGCGATGGCCGCGATGCGTTGGATGAGGAGCGCAAATGCCTGCTCGGCGGCGGGAATTTCAGCATCGTTGAGAACCCGGCCCATCATCACCGCGTAGAGCCGTGGACGAGCCGCTGCGAAGCGCACGTAATCGTCCCAGCCTTCGCGTAGTGCCATAACCGGATCGAAGGATTGCATAGCAGTCCTTTTGCTCTCGAGAAACTGAGCAAATGCTTCCTTAATGGCGGCGCTCAGTAGCCCGTCGGCGCTGCCGAAGTGATGGTACAGCGTCGGTGCGGTCACCTTCGCGATTGCGCAGACGGAGCGTGTTGTGAACTGTGCCTCGCCCTCTTCCTCGAGAACTTGTAAAGCCGCATTGAGTAGAGCGTCGTGTGTATTCATGCGACCAATATAGCACAGCTATATTGGTGCCAATCCCCTCCTGACATTCAATAAAACCCCAGTTCCCGACGCGACTATATCCGTTTCCCGTACGGACGCTGAAAATCCATCTTGATTCAGTGATTGTGGCAAACACGAGCAATCCCCCATCAAAGTCTGTCTCTATAAGACCCACGATTTCTCGTGGACGATAAGCAAAGCTTACCCTAAAATTACGACCTAGTACTTTTCTTTTGTTGTTGAACACTCCAGAGAGTAAATAAAATTCCCATGCCGGTTACGATGGAAGCAACCCAAGGAACGGCTGTTAGGCCTCCCCCAATTTGTAAATCTATAACCAAGCCTCCGATATACGCACCAAACGCATTACCCAGGTTAAAAGCCGCAACATTTAAAGTCGACGCCAGCGTTGGAGCTTCTTTGGCCGTATTCAGCATATGAAGCTGCAATCCTGGTATAATTCCAAAAGCAGCCATTCCTAATATAAAAATAGTAATCAAAGCAGGCACTTTATGCTGATCCGTAATTGAGAATACTGCCAAAACTATGGCCAACACAACGAGTATCCCAAGGAGAGACGGCATTAATTTGCGGTCAGCCAGCTTACCTCCGATAATATTCCCAAGCGTGATGCCGATCCCGAATAAAACAAGGATGTAAGAAACCGAATTCACCGGGAACTTAGTAATATCAGTTAAAATCGGTGAAATATAAGTGAATACCGTAAAGAGCCCTCCATTACCAAACGTCGTCATCAAAAGAGCAATATAAACGGTTGGCTTACGCAGTACACTAAGCTCCTGCTTAAGGTTCGATGAAGCTGATTCTACTTTTGGAACGAGCACGGCAATCCCAATCAAAGCAATCAGACCTAGGATAGTGATCGCCCAAAAAGTGGATCTCCATCCATAGGCTTGACCAATAAATGTACCGATAGGGACGCCAAGAATATTTGCAAGTGTCAGACCGGTAAACATGATGGCAATAGCTCCAGCCCGTTTTTCCTTAGGAACAAGTCCAGCTGCAATAACAGATCCAACACCAAAGAAGGATCCGTGAGTTAATGCAGCCACGATACGAGCTACCATTAATACTCCATAGTTCGGTGCAAGAGCAGCCAATGCATTACCTGATATGAACAGAATCATAAGAAAAAGAAGCAACTGCTTTCGCTTCATTCGATGAGTGGCGACTGTGATGATAGGAGCTCCTATAGCCACACCCAGTGCATATCCGGTAATGAGTAGCCCTGCTGAGGGGATGGACACCTGCAAGCTATCGGCCACTTCAGGAAGTAACCCCATAATAATAAATTCAGTCATTCCAATCGCAAATGCCCCGATTGTCAGCGCTAATAGCGCCAAAGTCGGTCTTTTACTTTCTGGTTTATTTTCTATATTCACTGCATCCAAATAAATAACCACCTATCCGTTTTTCTCAATAAGAAAGCACTCGAAAACCAGCAGCTTTAGCACCAGACTCGGGTGATTCCTGCATTATTCACAAGCCCCGTTCGACAAGCTCTTTCTGCTACTCCTTCGATATAGGTCACCATTTTGTCATACATATACGCACAATGGTTGTTCCATCTACTCGTGTTTCCTTGCGAAACAGCATTCCTGCAAATAAGACGAGAAGAATGTTATATTCATTAGCACGCGCTTGTTATCCCTATCCAATTTGCTGAGCAAAAATCCTTAAATCCAGATCCCCCTAAACTCCCCAGCTTTAATCCCGTCACGAAAAATCGAATATATGATTCCGATCTTGCCTTTCAATAGAATCATGATACAATAAAAGGTACCGTTCGGTATCTTTTATTGTACAACAAGCTGTTCTAGAATGAAATAGCGCCGAGCCATTTTGTTTTCATGAGAGTTATTACCTTTTTGGAATAACTAAAACTTATAGGAGGACTTGAGAATGACTGAAAAGTAGATTTTAAAGGCGTTGAACTGATCTGACCTTTTTTTCGCCGAATTAAAGAGTTGTCACATAATGAATATGTAGTGCACGCGTGGAAGAAAGACTGCATGGTCGATCAAGTGTATGATGATAAATCATCATTTCTTAAAACACGACAGTTCGACTATAGTCCCGTTACATTGGATGCAGCAACTCCTTATCAGGATGAAATCACTCTTTGTTCTAAGATCAAGCAATGAAATTCAAAAAAAGAAAGCTATTGGATAAGCCAAAACAACCAGGGGAGTTGAAGTAAGATGAGTGAAGCAGCAGAAACGATAGAGGGTTGGTATGCACTGCATGATTTCCGCACCATAGACTGGGTTGCCTGGGAAAGTGCAACCACAGAGGAACGCGAGTATGCAAAGCATGATTTGATGACGCTAATCTATGAATGGTCGGCGGTCGAATCCCGGATGGAGGGCAGCTTGGCAATGTACGCCATCGTCGGCCAGAAAGCAGACATTATGTTTATAAACCTACGCGAGACACTCGAGGAGCTGAACTCAGCGGAGAACGCATTTAATCGTTCTCGGTTCGCAAAATTCGTAAAACCAGTTTACTCGTACGTCAGTGTCGTCGAGCTGAGCAATTATTTAGCCCCTCCCGGCTCCGATCCGATGCAAGTTCCCGAAGTAGCCGCTCGCCTTAAGCCAATCTTACCCAAGGCGAAACATATCTGCTTTTACCCTATGAACAAGCGACGCATGCTAGGCGATAACTGGTACATGCTTTCTCTGGAGGAGCGCAAAAACTTCATGCGCAGTCACGGTATGATCGGCCGCACTTATGCAGGCAAGGTCAAGCAGATTATCACCGGCTCGGTCGGCTTCGACGATTGGGAGTGGGGTGTTACACTGTTTGCCGACGATCCGCTGCAGTTTAAGAAGCTCGTCTATGAGATGCGGTTCGACGAGACTAGCGCACGCTTCGGAGAATTCGGCCAGTTTTACGTTGGCAACATACTCACACCTGCTGGCTTGACAGAGTTGCTGAACGTGTGAGGCCAAAAAAGACGCCAACGGCTAAATTATGCTTCACGGATTTGTGATTTTTTTATCTTTTGTGACAGTTCTAGGTCCGTTTCGAAAATACAAGTATCTCGTATTGTAAGCGTGCAAGAAAGAAAATTTTGACCGCAACTAATAAACCCAATTGCATTGTACCGAGGGAACTTAACAAAAACGGATGTCCAGATTGTCGACGTGTTGCGACTCAATACGGAATTGTCACGTTGAATGAATATGCGTCAACCCCTGATGGGGCCGACCCGATGCTGGATCTCGTTATTCCCGTGATAAGAACTTAGCGAGTCGTCGACATTGTAGATTAAGGTCTTGATACCATTACTTGTTAAGTTCCAATTTGAATCATATGAGTATGCTTGTCCGTTGACAGCAATAATTTCATTACCGGCATCATCGTAATTTGTTGTTGTATTCATCCCTGCCGATTATCGTGGTGACTCATAACGACCATCAGATGCTGGAGAGTTTTCAAGCTGGCGCTGATGACTCTAAACAACATGTAAAGGAGTTGCGCCATGACGATTAGTCACAGTCTCTTGTTCTCGCTTAATTGCTGGTTTTTCGTTTCACTGTTCACATTCGCCGGTTTCCGTTTTGCCCGGCTGCGCAGTGAACGTGATTCTCGCCGATTGATAGGTAACGCGCCTCAGGCTGATGAACGCTAAAAGTGCTTTCCGCCTCCTGATTACCGTTGCTGCAGCCTTCGTCTTCTGGACGCTCTTGAATCGTTTCGCCCTGGATCCGGATGCGTCGGTATTTTGAGCCACAAGACCAAGCTCATCCGTCCGATGAATTTACCTGTCTGGCTAACTATGCTGAACGTTCACGTCATCTTCGCCTGCATCGCAATCGCTGCGGGAGCCATAAACTTTGCTAGTGCCAAGCTCCGTAAGTACCGGAAGACGCATCGTATTCTCAGCTACGTCTATGTCGTCGCCGTACTGGCCGTATGTATCACATCAGGCTATATGGCTCCTTTTACGACCGGAGGCAAGGTCGTGAGTGTAGCCTTCAATTTGCTTAATATCATTTGGATATTTATAACAGCGGACGCATACTTGGATATTCGACAAGAACGGGTTGAAAACCACCGCCGCTGGATGATCCGCAGTTACGCGTTCTGCTTTACAAATCAGATAATACATACGCTTATGCTTCTCTTCATCAACGCGCCGGGAATGAGCTATGAGGTCGGATATACGGCGAGTGTTATAGGAACGATCTTACTTCTTTTCTTGGCGGCGGAATGGACCATTCGGAGACGAAAGGCTGGCGAGCAGGCTTCGTAAAATATGGCATATTACTTTGCCTGGGATTAAGCCTACCATTGTTATTTTGCTAATTTTACAAATCGGGAAGATGCTCTGATGAATCTTTGATTATAGATTGATTCCTAATAGAAAAATACCAGTATATATTTTTTCATTTTCACAGTAGTTATACAAAATAATATAAATAGGAGTGAATATTGTGTCTGGTACCAAATCAAAAGCATTTATTATTTTCATCCTAGCTTTCGGGGTTTTTGGAATCATTAATACAGAGATGGGCATTATCGGGATATTGCCACTCATTGCTGAAAACTTTGGAGTTAGCGTTTCAACCGCAGGCCTGCTTGTTAGCCTATTCGCACTCGCAGTTGCAATTTCAGGTTCTATCTTGCCATTGTTATTCTCAGGATTTAACCGTAAAGGTGTTATGCTTCTTGCTATCGGGCTATTTGTGGTTAGTAACGTTGTTTCTATGTTTGCCCCCAATTTTACAATAGCCTTAATAGCAAGAATTGTTCCTGCATTCCTACATCCGGTTTACGTGTCTGTTGCCTTTACTGCAGCTGCTTCCTCGGTTAGTCCAGAAATGGCTCCAAAAGCAATCGGTCGTGTATTCATGGGTCTCACCGCGGGTATGATTATTGGAACTCCAATTGCCTCTTTCATTGCGGTCTATGCGAATCTTGAGATAGCGATGTTATTCTTTGCTGTTGTAAATGCTTTAACATTCTTGGCCATTCTTCTCTTTGTCCCTTCCCTTCCCGTGAAACAAAAACAGTCTTATGGCTCACAGGTTCGTATTTTGAAGAAAGGTGTTGTTTGGGCAGCCATCTTTGGTGCAATCTTTATCCTTTCTGGTATGTATGCAACATTCAGCTTCTTTGCAGAGTACCTTGGGCGTGTAACGGAAATGTCTTCAAATACGATTAGCTTAATGCTTATTCTATTTGGTTTAACAGGGATGATAGGTAATTTACTCGCAGGTAAATTACTTACAAATAATGCGTTAAAGACTGCCTTTGTCTATCCACTCGTGTTTGTTGGTAGTTATTTGGTACTATTCTTGCTCGGATCGTTTACTGTTCCCATGATACTTCTTATTGCTTTCTGGGGCGTATTGTTTACTTTTGGCCTTAATATCTCCCAGTACATGATCACTTCATCCGCGCCCGAAGCACCAGACTTCTCTAACGGTCTGTTCGTAGCGTTTTCAAATCTTGGAGTTACCATTGGTACAATGGTTAGTGGTGCATTTATCAATGGCATGGGTATTCAAAGCGTCATGTGGGTAGGAATTGTCTTCTTGTTACTTGGGTTCTTATCTATCCTATTATTTATACCTCTTACCCGTAAGTCCAATATAAAAGATGCATCCAAGTTAGCAGCTTAATATCTTTCCAACAAAAAAGGTCCTGAGTCGTTTGGTATTCCAACCTTGGTCTGCACCCCTTAGAATAGACATTGGAATAAACCCCTGGTTTATCCGATGAAATGAAGTGACCCCTTAAAGTTAGACAAATATTTTTATGCAACTTGTTTGGCATGAACTCGGTATTGTACCGGGCTCATGCCTTTTAATTTTGACTTTATGCGTTTGTGATTGTAGTAATCCATGTATCGTTCTAGTTCTTGCTTGAAGTGATCTACACTTTCAAACTCATGAAGATAAAGAAACTCTGACTTCATAATGCCAAAGAAGTTCTCCATTACTGCGTTATCGTAACAATTCCCTTTGCGTGACATGCAAAAAGATGGAACAACCATTGCATATACGTATGACAAAATTGGTAACCTATATCGAAGGCAGTAATCAAGTCAGGTGTGACTACAACGAACGCTCATCGACTCTATTGGTGTCGAGGCGTGAAAAGTTGGTTACTCCATTCGGTACCGGCTGGGTATGAGCTATACCAGCCAATGTATACTCTGGCGGCAGCCGACAAAGAAAAGCAAAAAGAGTTTGTCGAATCAACCTTCCCAAGGTTTAAAAAAATTACGAGAACGGCGAAATTGATCACTTATGGTTTGAAGATGAAGCCATGATTCGTGATTACCAAGCTATTCAGCATACATGGTTTGTTAAATAGAATCTTATCCTAAAGGTAAAATCACCCTGGCATTGGATAATGCCAGGGCACATCACGCTAGGGTACTCGAGCGATTCCTTAAGAAGCAGCGCGACCGTCTTAACTTATCTTTTTGCCTCCCTATAGTCCCGAACACATTAACGAGGATAACGTCTACAAGGGATGAGCTCAGTGTATTAATCGAATACGAGAAAAATGACCGCCGAGGAATTCCGAGGCCACTGAAGAACTTAGTTTTTTTCAGACTTAATGATTCTGTAGCATAAAAAATGGCCAGTTGCTCTCGAAAACGAAGCAGATGGCCCATTTTTCTATGTAATGTTATTTTTTTAGTCTGTTAATTTGAATATTCGTTTTAGATTAGCAGCAAATATCGCCATAGCTCCTTGCATCTCCATGCCTAATAGACCCGAGGATGTGGCTACATCATACCCGTTCCTGTTGTCAGAAGAAAATAAAGTGTTAGACTCGGAAAATAAAGTATTTTCTTTCAACATCTGTGCTTAAGTTCGCTATTCTTGGCTTCAATCTTGTAGCGTTCCTTCGACTTTCTTTGAAGTACTCACTTTCTTGAAACGCCATTTGTTAGGTGTGTTCGTTGGACTTTATCGTTACCGAATACGTTTTAGTTTTAGCTCCGTCTGTATAGGATTCTTCCTTGAATTTGGACATCGCTTGCACTTTTCCACATCGAAATAGTACGTATTCGCTTGGTTTTTGCTGATCATGAACTGCCCGCCAATTGTTAGACACGACTAACAATTGGCGGTGCAGTTTTTTTGCCTTATTACAGTATGTCTAGTATGGGGACAATTACGTTTGTATGCATCTCTACCTAGGTATATTTTGAATGCAGCCCTACTTGGACTGTCATCGATTATACCCAGTTCTATTCCGATGTGCCAGTTCACCACAGTTTAACTGGTCTTTAAGCAGCATTGCTGCAAATAGGACGAGAAGATTGTTATATTCATTAGCATGTGCTTGTTATCCCCATCCAATTTGCTGAGCAAAATGCCTCCTTCCAACAAGGAAAATGCAAATGAAGCAAGCGCATCCGAATCCAGATCTCCCCTAAACTCCCCAGCTTTAATCCCGTCAC
>NZ_JABWCS010000198.1 GCF_013359945.1 Paenibacillus agri
ACTGCTACGACAATGCCTGCATAGAATCGTTCCACAGCATCCTTAAGCGAGAATTGATCTACCGTAGAGCCATTTTCCAGACTCAAAAAGAAGCCGAAAACCATTTGTTCCGATATATCGAATTCTTCTACAATCGGAAACGAATTCACAGTAAACTGGGATATCTATCTCCAGATCGTTTCGAGTCACTGTACTACAGCAATCTAAAACTAGCGAATTGACCCTATTTACTGTGTCCACTCTATTGACAGAGGTACAGAATTGCCTTTATTTTAAACCACGGGGTACGGGGCACCTGTTACGGGTTACGGGTTACGGTTACGGTTACGGTCACGGTCACGGTCACGGTCACGGTTACGGTTACGGTTACGGTTACGGTTACGGTTACGGTTACGGTTACGGTTACGGTTACGGTTACGGTTACGGAGTACAGGGTACCTGTTACGAGTTGCGGGTTACGGGTTACGGGTTACGGGTTACGGGTTACGGGTTACGATCACGGCTACGGTTACGGTTACGGTCACGGAGTACAGGGTACCTGTTGCGAGTTACGGGTTACGGGTTACCTCTCACAAGTCACTAGCCAAGACGCACAAGTTAACAGCCCCCGACCAGCTACCATCATCCATCTCATTAGGTCAGACCATGCAAAAGAGGATGTCCGTAAGCCTATGGCTTATGGGACATCCCCTTCCATCATGCGAAATCCATGCCTATTGCGACACCGGAACCGCGTTATAGTATTCCTCCAGCGTAACACCGCTCTGTACAATATCAGCCGCTATTTCCTTGCCGACATAACGGATATGCCATGGCTCATACATGTATCCGGTAATGTTCTCCTTGCCTTCCGGATAGCGGATGATGTACCCATACTCCGCTGCATGCTCAGCTAACCATTTGGCTTCTGGCGTACCAGCGAAGCAGCTTTCAGCCGCACATTTCCCGTCACTGCTCGTCACATCAATAGCTAGTCCGGTCTGATGCTCGCTATGGCCTGGAACAGCGCTGTATCTGTGCGCTTTCTCCTCACCATCACGTTTGACGTAATTGTCAAACAGCCTCACCTGTGTAGATTGTGAACGGTAAGCGGAGACACCTGCCAGATAAATGCCATCTTTCTGCGCACCGGCAAACAACTCTTCCAGTGCCGAAGCCGCTTCCTTGCGCATCATCCGTTTCTCAATTTTCTCCTTGAACGTAAACCGCACATTCGGATAGACGAGATCCTCCGGCTTGTAATTGTCCGGCAGACCGTACTGTTTGTTCACCATCACCGTAATGCTGTCTGGTTTGGCAACCGTTTGCTCGGAGGAACCATTCCCCGTAACAGCCGGAGCCGTCGAACCCGCAGGCACATCTCCTCCACCTGTGTTACTGTTGCCAGCGTTATCCGGCTTGTCCGATCCTTCATCACCCGGAACCTCCGTCGGCTTAGGCGAAGCCGCAGGCTGACCCTGAAGGTCATTCTGCTGATTGACTGCCGCCCCCTGTTCCTCTGAGGCCGAAGGAATCGTATATTTACCGATCCCCCAGCCGATAGCAATGACAATGATGAATAAGAACAGGACTCTTACTTTTTTGGACATCTTTCTACTTCTCCCTCCTAAACCCGTTTTCTTCTCTATTAGACCGGCAAATCACCGGAAATGTTTCATTAAGAAGAATTAGACCCACCGTAATCAGTTATATTCCAAAAAAATATTACCATAGTCGTCAGCGTAAACGCCAACTGCACTATGGTAACAATGTTTACTTACGCCTGTCCATCGCCTTTATCTGGATGAGCCACGCCCACCGCCTTTACGGCCGCCGGAACTATTGCTACGGCCTCCGCTACGCGAGCTATTACCTCCATAGCCGCTCTGGCCTCCGCTGCGTGAGCCACCACCGCCGTAGCCGCTCTGGCCTCCGCTGCGTGAGCCATTACCGCCATAGCCGCTCTGACCACCGCTGCGCGAGCCACTACCGCCGTAGCCGCTCCGGCTTCCGCCGCGCGAGCCAGTGTCGCTGTTACCGCTTTGGCTTCCGCTGCGCGGGCCACTAGCGCTGTAGCCGCTCCGCGGGCCATTGCCGCCTTGGGCACCGCGGCCCGGGCGGGAGCCCGCTGCCGGCTGTTCCCAGACGGCAGCTTCTTTAGCGCGTCCGCGGCCATTGCCGCCCTGGGCGCTGCGGTTCGGGCGGGAGCCCGCTGCCGGCTGTTCCCAGACGGCAGCTTCTTTAGCGCGTCCGCGGCCATTGCCGCCCTGGGCGCTGCGGCCCGGGCGGGAGCTTGCTGCCGGCTGTTCCCAGACGGCAGCTTCTTTAGCGCGTCCGCGGCCATTGCCGCCTTGACGCGCACCAGCCTCCGCACGCGGCGCTGCGCCGCTGCGGGCTGCGCCACGGCCGCCGGGCTTCGGTCCGCGGCCGGTCCGTGCCGATTCGGTAGCCGCACCACGGCGGCTACCTTGGCGGTTCCCGCCGCTTGGCGCGGCAGCGGAGAATTCACCGACGCCGAACTCGTCTTTCTCGTAGCGGCGGCGATCAAGCCGCTGCGAGATGCCTTGCTCAATCATGTCGAGGCCTTGCCAGTCACGCGGCGAGGCAAAGGTAATTGCCAAGCCCTTGCCACCGGCACGGCCTGTCCGCCCGATCCGGTGAATATAGCTGTCTACATCCAGCGGCATATCGTAATTGAAGACATGCGTTACGCCTTCAACATCCAGTCCGCGGGCTGCTACGTCTGTAGCGACAAGAAGCTGTAGCTTGGCGTCGCGGAATCTTTTCATCACCGCTTCACGCTTCGCCTGAGACAGATCACCATGCAGCTCATCACATTCGTAACCAGCCTGCCGCAATGTCTCATTCAGCTTGGATACCCGGCGTTTAGTCCGGCAGAAGATCATCGCCAAATACGGACGGTCCCGCTCGATCAAGGCTTGCAATGCTTCCTCCTTGTTCCGGTCAGAGCATTCCACTACCTGCTGACGGATATTGTCCAGCGGAATCGGCGAACCGCTCTTGATCACGATATCCAGCGGCTCTTTCATATAATTGGCTGCAAGCCGCTTAATCGGATCTGGCATAGTTGCCGAGAACAGCATCGTCTGGCGGCGGTAAGGCACAGCCGTGATAATGGTCTCAACATCCTCCAGGAAGCCCATATGCAGCATCTGATCCGCCTCATCCAGAACGAGCATTTTAACTCCGCTGAGATCCAGTGTCTCCCGGCGCAAATGGTCCAAGAGACGTCCCGGCGTTCCGATAATCAGGTGACGGCCGCCTTCCAGCTTGCGGAGCTGCTTCTCCACATCCTGGCCGCCGTATACAGCGAGGATTTTGACGCCTGTATGACGCGCCAGCTTGCGTGCCTCTTCTGTAATTTGCAAAGCCAGCTCCCGTGTAGGAGCCAGGATTAGCGCCTGCGGATAAGCCCGCTCTACATAGATCTTGTCTAGAATCGGCAGCAGGAACGCAAGTGTCTTCCCTGTTCCTGTCTTAGCCCGTGCAATGACATCCAATCCCTGTACAACTGGCGGAATTGCTTCCTGTTGTACGGGGGTCGGTTGAACAATCCCTTGTCCTTGAAGAAGTCCAGTCAACACCTCTGAAACTCCCAAATCTTTAAAACCCGGCAAATTCTCCACCTCACTGTTTCTACAAAATAATGATGCTTCTCAGCATCTCTTCGCTTCCTAAACTTCAGACCTTCCGCAACATCCCTATTCAAGTAGAAACGGCTTTGCCGTCCACTAAGGGACGGTATCCGTTTCAGCGAGAAATATAAGGATAATTTATAGTGTAGAACATATAAATTCTTATATTTCAAACAAAAAGCGGAAGAACTCCGTCACCGGAGCCCTTCCGTCCCAATGTATCCTTGATCACCATAGCGGAGTCGTCAAGGTTCGGTTTCTTAAAGGGCAGCTAGTCACCGGACAGTTCAGACGGCACTCCATTGCTTTATATTCAACACTTTCGTCATGAGAATCCAGCTTAGGCTTAGAAAGTTCCTCTATATTGTACTTGATCCTTAAGCCTTTGTGGTGAAAATGGTTAAGAATATTTCCTGATTCATTAGCCTGCTCTATTAATATACCCTAAATGGCAGCCTTTACTTCGGCTCGCTAGAACCTGCCCGACTTGAAAATCGAGAACAGCAGCCACAGGAACATCAGCAGCGCCACCACTGCACCAATCTCCACCGTAGGAAAGTCCCACAGATGCGAAGGGTCGCCACGCATCGCCGAGCCTATAATCAACCCCACCATAATGATGCTAAAGGCCAGCAGCACGATGCTGAAGGACAGCCGGTTGCCAATCCGATCCAGCTTGCGCTGGAGCGTCTGCAATTCAGGCAGTCCTACCTCAACCTTCAGCTTGCCCGAGCTGACCAGCGCTGAGAGCTGACGCGCTTGTGCCGGCAGCTCAATCAGACTCTCAGCCAGGTCTGCTACGCCGTCCCACAGCTTGCGTTGAATCCGGCTACCGGTAAAACGCTCTTTGGCCAGCCGCTTGCCGAAAGGCTCGGCCATCTGGACAATGCTGAAAGAGGGGTCGAGGTTCCCGACGACCCCTTCCATAGTCAGCATCGTCTTGCCCAGTATCGCCAGATCCGGCGGAATCACCAGCCGGTGTTTGCGGGCAATGCCGAAGAGATCGTTCAGCGCCTTGCCGATACTGACCTGATTGAAAGGCACATCATAATATTCATCCCGGAGACGGTCGACATCGTTATGCAGCGCCGCCCGGTCCGCATTCTCCGGAATGACGCCAAGCTTGAGAATTGCCCGCACCATCGCCTCTGTATTCTTGCGCATCAGAGCGATGATTAGCGCAGATAATTGCTCCCGCATCTGATCACTCAGACGGCCAACCATCCCGAAATCGATTAAAGCCAGCTTCCCGTTCTCCATCAGCATCACATTGCCGGGATGCGGGTCGGCGTGGAAAAAGCCGTGAATGAATACCTGGCTTAGCATCGTCTCTACGAGCTGCTGTGCCACAACCTTGAGCTTGACACCCTTGTCCAGCAATTCCTGGCGGCGGTTCAAGGTAATGCCTTCCACGTACTCCATGGTCAGCACCCTTGTTGAAGAATAATCCCAATAAATCTCCGGGATGTAAATCGCCTCGTGTTGTTCGAGCTGACCTGCTATTTTCTCTGCATTGCGCCCTTCCTGGCTATAATCCAGCTCACCCAGCAGAGACCTGGAGAACTCATCCGCCATGCGGGACAAGCCATACTGCTTGGCCCAGTCCATGCGCCTCTCCGCCAGAGCGCACAGGTCGCGGAGAATCTCCAGGTCACGACTCATCGTCCGCAGCACACCAGGACGCTGGATTTTGACTGCAACAGTCACCCCATCGTGCAGCACAGCACGGTGAACCTGACCGATGGAAGCAGCGGCAAGCGGTTTATATTCAAAAGATTGAAAGATCTCGTCCACATGCTGATCCAATTCCTGCTCCACAATGGACCGGGCCGTGTCCGCCGAGAACGGCGGCACATGATCCTGGAGCTTCACCAGCTCCTGAATAATGGAATCGGGCAGCAGATCGGAGCGGGTGCTGGCGAGCTGACCCAACTTGACAAAAGTTGGCCCCAAATCCTCCAGCACCCGGCGGATCCGCTCCCCGAGGGTTAGACTTTCATGAACCTCCTGTGTGACCAGACGGCGCGGGAGGGATAGAAGATGGTAGAGTCCAAGTTCCTCGACCATATAACCAAAGCCATGACGCATAAGCGCCATGGCAATCGCCCGATAACGTCCAGCATGCCTGATGCGGACCGCCATTTATTCGTTACGCGTTTCCGGTAAAGTTCCTTCCAACCGGGAAATGCCCTCCAGCGCCGCTATGCGATGCTCCAGTCCGGCTATTTTGGCCTCAAGGGCTTCAATATCCTTGTGTGACGGCACCTTCAGATCATTCAGTACACGTTGTACCTGTTCTTGTATGGCTGACTTGAATACGCCGCGTTCTTCCTCTCCCCGCTCGATAAGCCGATCGACTAATGCTTTCGATTCGGAAGGTGCAAGCTCTCCGCGCTTCACAAGATCCTCCACTGCCTTCTCAACTTTTTCCTTGCTGACTATGGTGAGGCCCACTCCTAAAGAGATCGCTTTTTTAAACAAATCACTCATGGCACTTTCCTCCCAAAGATTGCGTTTTGTTGTAAACAGAAGTCATGGTTAAAGTATACCCCACTGAGCAGCGAATTCACAAAAGGAACGATGAGACCTTTATTCTCTAAGAAGTATGAGGAATGCGCGCAGCCCAGGTGGCAGCCTGCAAGATCAGCTCCCGGATCGCCGGATGCCGGAACGTAGGCTCATGATGGCCAGGCATCAGATAGACAACCCGTCCTTGACCATAGCGGTGACACCATGCAGCAGGCAGCCATTCACCATCGGCTTCATATTCCAGAAGTACAGTTTTCTCAGTAAAAGGATCAAATTCGAAGCGGTATGGCTCCTCATCCAGTTCAAAATCTTCAATTCCCTCTGTAATATCATGCTGCTGCACGCGGAATTTCAAGGGACCATAAGGCGGATGGGTGGTGAATTTCCCACCGATTAACTGGGCCAGCTCATAGCGCTTTGCCAGAGATACGCCGGTATGCAGAACAATGAGTCCGCCGCCACCGCTCACATAGCTTAGTAGCCCTGCGGTCTGCTGGGGTGACACCGTTTCATTCCATAATTCATTATAAGCAATACATAAGTCATAGCCGGCCAAATGCTCGCTCAGCAACAGTTTCTTATTCTCTGAACATTGAACCGTCAGCAATTCATGCAAAATTTCACCGATTTGTTGATCCACTCCCTGCAAGGGATGGAAACGGGGATGGGTGTAGTCACCAAGTAATAGACATTTTCTTTTGTCCATAGGTGCACTCCTCCTTACTTATTCGTCTGGTGTAATTGGTATGCGTTCCCTTTATTCTAAGGAAAACCTCCCGGGATGTCCATTCATAACGGACTTTTTCCGGATATTCGTCCTCCAGTCAAAAAAGCATTTCCGCCCTTGATTGCGACAAAAATGCTCTCTAGAACAGCCTTCTCTCCGGGCCGCCTGCCGCCCTCTGCAGACTTAACGGCCCGCAGCCAGATAGCGGCCAAGCTCCACGAACATGCTGCCCATCCGCTCGTGTTCTGGCATGACGATCCGCGTAATCCCCTCTTCTTGAAGTGCGGCAGAGGTAATGCGCCCGACCGACACGGCAAGCACGTCATTTTCAAAAGCCTCCCGCAGTGCTTCCAGCTTATTTTCCTTCTTCGCAAATTGAGAGAGAAAACGAAATTGTGGCGCACTGGTAAAGGCCACGGCATCTACTTTTCCGGTCACAATTTCATCCAGTAGCCTGTCCAGCTCACCTGGCTCAGGAGGGGTATGGCGGTACGGCAGGATCTGCCGGGCTACGGCTCCGACAGTATCCAGCCATTCAGTAAGAACGGGTGCCGGATCACCGTGAAGCTGCAGCAAAACGTCTTTGCCCTGCAGATCGAGATTTTCCATGCCCCGGATCAGACCTGCACTGCTGCCATCATCGTCGCGAGCGACAGGGACCAGCCCTCTCTTCTTCAAAGCATTAACGGTTTTGTAACCCCGAGCGGCAATAAGGGAGCCTGACAAGACTTCCTGAAAACGTTCCTCCAGCCCCATGCTGCCAGCCATGGTGAACAGCGCCTCCAGCCCGATTCCTGTAGTCAGAATCACTAGATAAGGAGGGCTGGCAATCCAGCCCTCCAGGCCTTCGCGCAACGCATCATCATCCAGAAATACGGTTCCCTGGGCAGGCCGCAGCAGCGCCGTTCCACCCATATTCTGTACCAGCTTGGTCATTTCCTCCGCCTTACGCGCACCGGCGAGGGCGATGGTGAGACCTTTTAATTGCTCTGCCATGAAATGCTCTCTCCTTATCATAACCCTGTTATTTTGCTTATCAGTATACTTGTAAATACCAGGAGATGGAAAGAAGGATTTGACTACCGCCGTTCATCCAGCTTGAAACGACCCGCCAGCTTCTGTAGCTCTTCGGCCAGATGGCTGAGATCCGCGGACGATGAGGCGATCTCCTCCACAGAAGCCAGTTGCTCCTGTGCGGCAGCGGAGATCGTCTCTGTGCTGACAGCAGCTTCACCGGTAATCAAGCGAATTTCAGCAATTGCCTTCTCCATGCTATCTGTTTCGGAGGTGAGCGTACGGACAGCTCCACCCATCACTTCGATTTTCTCCGCGGCACCCTTAACTGCTCTACGGATACGCGAGAAGGATCGGCCTGTGGTGTCGACCGCCAGAATCCCTTCCGATACACGCTCTTTAGCAGCTTCCATAGCGATTGTAGCCTGCGTCATTTCCCCATTAATGGAAGTGATTTGATCGGCAATTCGTGTCGCCGATTGCTCTGATTCCTCCGCCAGCTTGCGCACCTCTGCGGCCACGACAGCAAACCCACGGCCCTGCTCGCCCGCCCTTGCGGCCTCAATGGAAGCATTCAGCGCCAGCAAGTTCGTCTGACGGGCAATTCCCTTGATCACTCCCACAATACCGGTGATCTGATCAGTACGGCTATTGAGCTTGTGGATCACGCCGCCCAGCTCTTCCACTGTCTCGTGGATGCCATTAATTTTGTCCACGACACTAATAACCGAATCGCCGCCTTCTGAAGCAGACACTGAGGTTTTATCCATCATTGCTGACACCTGCTCCATAACCTCCGAGATCCCCATCACTTCACTGGCTGTTGCTGTCACACTCTCCATGCCCTTATGTACGCTGTTAACCTGACGCTCCGTTCCCCCCGCCACCTCCTGGATGGCGATAGTCACATGCTCAATAGCCTTTGTGGTCTGCTCTGCATTCGCAGTCAGTTCCTCGGCAGAGGAAGACACATTGTCCGTCATCTCCTGTACACCAACGATCATGCTCCGCAGATTGACCACCATGGATTGGAAGTTTCCGGCCAGCACGCCGACCTCATCCATCCGGTAGCCGTCGATATTCTTCGACAAGTCACCCTCGGCGATCACTTCTGTGGCCTTTCTCAATCGGCGAAGCGGCTGAAGTATGGAATGCACATTAATATAGACAAGTACCATTGCTACCAAGACAGAGCCAATGATAACCATCGTGGCTGTAGTGCGGATAGGTGTTGTTACAGCACTAACCTCGTTCATACTGATCGTGCCCCCAATTCTCCAGCCCGTCAGCTCGTTGACCATAAAGGTCATCTTCTTGTTATCATCCTTATGGACGTAATCGAAGGAACCTTCCTCTGTTTCGAACATCTTCTTCACAAAATCAGCACCGGATTCTGCGCCAATCGTCTCTGTAGGATGGACCAGAAACTTCTTGCTGCTATCCATGACCAGGATATAGCCTTCCTTTCCCACCTTAAGACTTGTCAGCTTGCCCAGTTCGGCCAAATTGAGATTCAGCGCCACAACACCATCACCGCTCGCTAATACGGCAGAGATGGCAATGACATTCTCTTTGTCGGCCGATTGGAAAGCCGGGGAGATCACTACCCCCTTGCTGTTCTTCAACGCATTGACATAGGAATTCTCCTTGCGTGGATCATAGTCATCAGGCAGCTTGGATTCAGAGGCATGCAGTGCCTTGGCCCGGCTTGTTCCCACATAAATATCTAGCACATCCGAATGCAGCGCCGCATATTCCTTTAACCTGGCCTGAATCCCCAAAGAAGCTTCACCATTTGCTTCGCTGTTAATATCATCTGCCTTCAGCTGTCTGGCAAAGTATTCAATATCATTAATCTTGGACTGTATATTGGCATTAATAATGCTGTTGACCGCTCCTACGCTCTCCTTCGCGTTATTTATTAATTGATCTTCCACTTCACGGCTGGCTGATTGATAAGTTTGCCAGCCAATAATCATGCTTGGCACCAGCAGCACAAGCATGTAGGTGGCAACGAGCTTTGTACGGATGGAGATAACCGTATTTTTGTTCATGAGGTGTGATCACTCTCTCTTTCATCTGGGTCTTAAGTAGGTATGCTCTTGAAGTTAATAACAACTTTATGTATATAAATATAATTCAGCTTTCACAGTCTTTTTCCCTTCTCATCCTCTTGAATATTCTCACATATTTCTTCAGAATACTCCTATAAAAAATGAAAAGACCGCTTTAATGAAAGCGGTCTTTTCTTATATGAATAATATCTTGAACACAAAAAAACAAGGACGAAAGTCCCTGTTTTCTTAATTCGTTCTTTTCCCTTTACAGTTTGGGCAAATTCCGCCGAATACGACATGGGCATGCCCAATGGTATACCCTGTTTCGCTAGCGACTTCGTTTATCCATTCTTCCGGAACGTGGCTCATCACTTCATCCACCGCCCCGCACACCTCGCATATAATATGCTGATGATCATCCATTCTCGCATCATATCGGCTTGCCGATTCGCCGAGCTTCAGCTCCTGGATCAGCTTCTTGTCAGACAGATAACGAAGGGAGTTATAGACTGTGCCATAAGCAAGATTGTGTCCCTGTTCCACCAGGCGGTTCATTACCTCAGCAGCAGTTGGGTGATCATGCGAATTCCGAACGATATCGTAAACGGCTTGCCGTTGAGAAGTCAGATTAAGGTTTCTCATTTCGATCATCCTCTTATTTATTTTTAGATCAAGTATAAGTATTAAAGACGATACGGTCAATAAAAATAGCCAGAGCTCTACTATATTTTATATAGCCTTTTCCGCAAAATTCGCTAAAATGGACTTATCCATTCATTGAATACACCGGATTTAGCCAATTCTCCATGCAAGGGGCCATTGAAAGTTATGCTGATTGACCTGATTACCAGCTTGTTCACTAATTTCTGCATTCTCGTTACATTTGTCTTCCTCTCCGGCAGTCTTTCCAAGCGATACAACTTCCTGGGCCGTACAATGTCGCCTCTGGCAGGGATCGCCGCCGGATTGATACTCGGGCTCTTCGGCATAATTCTGATGAGCTACTCGTTCCCTATTGGACCGAATACCTACGCGAATCTGCGGCATCTGGCGATTATTATCGCAGGCGCTTATCTCGGCTGGCTTCCTGCTGCTGTCTGTGCTGTCCTTCTGGCCGTCAGTCGGCTCCTCTTCTATGATATTACATACAATTCCCTTTCCGCCGCCTTTTCCTTGCTGCTCTGCGGCGCTTGCTGCAGTTGGATCGCGCTTAAGCCTTGGACCCGGCTACGCAAAATGACCGTCAGCAATCTGGTCACCATGGGGCTCGTATTTGCCCTGCTGCTTAACAATCTGGACGGTTTCCAAACGGTCATGCAGGTCTTTCCAATAGAGCTGGCTGCCTCTCTTGCTACCGGCCTTATCGTCTATTATGTTGCGGAGTATATCCAGCGCTCCAATGAATTGTTTAACCAGCTTGAGGTGCGGGCTACGACCGATTTTTTGACCGGACTGAATAACCGGCAGCAATTCCAGCGGCATTTGGAGAACGAGTTGCTCCAGGCTGCCGGGCAGCGCGAGAGCTTGTCCCTGCTTGCGGTAGATATCGATCATTTCAAGACCATTAACGATACGTATGGACATCCAGCAGGAGATCAGGTACTGATTCAGCTTGCCCAGCGGCTGATCGGAGCTGCTCGGCCTCAGGATATTGTTGCTCGCAATGGTGGCGAGGAATTTTCAGTGCTACTGCCCATTTGCTCGCTGCAAGAAGCCGGGATAGCTGGCGAACGGATCCGGGCAGCTGTAGAGCAAGACTTGTTCCTTTTGCCAGACGGACAGCGGATCCCCGTTACCATCTCCGTCGGTGCAGCTTGCTGTCGACCTGATTATGATGAAGCCGTCAGCCGCCTGCTGACCCAGCACGCCGACCAGGCGCTCTACCGGGCTAAAAATTCCGGGCGGAACAAGGTCTGCTCCGAACCCCCTTATCCCCGCGAGAACCAATCCTATGAAAGGCAGCTTATTTAATCATGCCGGAGTATTTGATATCCACATCCACCAATGTTTTGAATTCCAGCTTCGGATAAATAGCCTTCCAGTCCCTCATCTCCGTGTCATTGTTGAAATGTCTTGAAGCGTAGCGCAAGCCCCAGCCAAACGGGTCCAGTCCGCTTCGTTGAATTTTGACCAGAAGCTTCTCAATCCCTTCCTTCAGCTCTTCTCCCCCAGCCTTGGAGAGCTGTTGAAGGACCTGATGAGTGACTATATCCTGAGAGCTATTCTCTTCAAGAATACCCAAGAGCTTCACCTTGTATTGAATATACGGCTTTCCCTCTTCAGGGGTAAAAATTCGATAACTGGCTGACGTATCCTCCGTATAGTATTGATACATCCCGCCTTTGTAATGAGCGGGGAGATTGGTCCGCAGCTCGCGGCGTGTCAGCAGATTGAAAAGTCTGGTTTCATCGGGGGAGAGAATGAGACGGATTTTCTGTTTATCGAGTAGAGCGAGCTTGTTGATCAGAAATTGCTCTGTTCCTTGAGATTCAATAATCGGAAGAGTGGGATCTATGCCCACCTCAAAAACATTTTTCATTAGCTGATAGGAATACACGCTCGCGATAAAAGGCGACTCCGTCCCTTCGCCGCTCATCGCCATGATAAGCGAATTAGAAGGAATATGCTCCGACTGAGGCTTTATATTCAGTACTTTCAGCGCCTCCGGTCTGCCCACGCCAAAGTTCAGGATCAACTGGATATCCCTGCGCCGCACGGCCCAGTCCATCACATGGCGGATATCTTTTTCAGCAAGCTTCTCTCCCATGATGATCGATTTGCAATGCACGTAATCGAGTTCCTTCTCCACTCTGGATTTCATCATACGGAGCGCTTCCGAGATGCTGTAGGATTCCTCCGTCAATATCTGCATCTTCTCATCAATCTTAGTAATATCACCCTGCGGTACGGCCAGCTTCAGACTAACCTTAAGGTTACCTTCTTTCTCCCCAGGGTCGATCCCCATGGCAACCACGAATATCCGCCGGTCGATATCCTTGAAATCACAGCCAGCCGTCAGTAGCAACAGTATCGTTATAAGCAAAAGAAACACTTTCTTCAAGGATTCCGCCTCCTGGCCTTCCGCATTTTTATAACGCAGTAGAACAGTGTCGCTATCATCGACATTTCTCCAAGCCAGCGGATCTGCAGAAACCACTCCGCCAGTTGGTTAAGCTCATATTGGTCCATGAACATCAACAGCAGAGTTGCCACACAGAACAACCCCAGGATGATCCATTCTTTCCACAGCTTCGCTTTGGATGAATTTTTGTCAGCGAATGGCATAATACTCTTGAACAGCTCCAGCCCCACGTGCCAGTGTACGATCACACTCATGACGGATAGGGTCATATAGGCAAAATAAAAAATAAACAGCATCCGCTCAATTAAAAACGTCTCGATCCGAATGCTGTCAGCGGTTGAGAACCAAGTGTATACATGACGTTCGACTCCAATCGTTCCAAAATAGCCGATAGGCACCAGAAACGTCATTAATAGCACAAGCAATCCTTCCACAGCGATTAGCCAGACATGGCGGAGCTTGATTTTGTGAAACAGCCGGTTGAAGATAGCCAGATTGATATAGCCGCTAAACAAAAAAGTACCGGCAGCCATACTCTTGATATCCGGCTTATGCCAGATAAAGGTCACGATCTGCAGCACAGAGTCCCAACTGAAATTAGGGTTGGCCAACGCTTTTACACTCGCATACAGAATTAGAGGCAAGGTGATGCCCAAGATCACCTCGAGCCCGTATAACAAAGACAGCCCATCTACCCGGCAGCAAAGACAAACCAGAATTAGAAACCCGATGACTACCGGATAAGCCCCTGTGTCCGGGCTGATAAATCGCAAGGTGATGTCCACGAATGAGAGCAATGTGATCACCCCCGCTACATACCATAGCACCGCGTAGACCAAGAGCATCGGTGTCGACACAAGCCTCGGCATAAGCGAATTGAAGATTTCCGGGATTCCCTTGCCAGGGAATTTGTCCATCAATTTGGTAAACACATAGACAAATGTTGTACCGATTGGCACCGCAATCAGGATCGACATTAACGCTCCGTCAAAACGTCTGTCCATCAGCTCTCTGGGCACAAAGTTAATAATATTGATCAGACTATTCATCAGAAAGAGACAGTAGAAATAGCGGCTTTTAACCATCAGTGCCCCCGCCTTTCTTGAATTTACGGAAGCTGATGTTGTCCATGAAGAAGAGCCGGAAATAGGGCTGGCCGAAACTCCGCTGGCTGCATAAATAAATCATCAAGCCGACCAAGCAGGATACAACGCCGACCAAACCAAGAAAGGCAGCGGCAATCACGAAGAAATATTTCAACACACGAACCGAGAAACTCATCATATTCAGCGGAATCAGAAAGTTCGAAATGGCGACTGCGGACACTAGAATGATCATAATATTGCCGACCAGACCGGCTTGCGTGGCCGCCTGACCCAGAATCAGACCGCCAACCGTGGTCGCCGTCGGACCGATCGCCCGAGGTAGCCGAATACTCGCTTCTGTCAGGAATTCCATCATGATGAGCATGATTAGAACTTCCACAAAAGAGGGATACGGCACGGTTGCGCGACTTCCTGCCACAAGCAGTGCAATCTGCACCCGGATGATCTCCGGATTGTAAGAGGTGAACGCAACATATAGAGCTGGAAGCCACAGCGTCATAGCTACTCCGATAACCCGCAGGAACTTCAGGAATCTTCCGACGAAGGGAAACTGGATTTTGTCATCCATTGCGGTAAAGAAATCATTGAAGATGGAAGGCAACACAATAGCATAGCCTGTAGTATCCATCATCAGCGCCACTTTGCCTTCGGAGAGGTTGAATACAACGCGGTCCGGCCGCTCCGTTACAATGGTCTTGGGGAAAATCCGCAGCTTGTCGCTGCTTAGATACTTCTCAAGCTCGCCTGTAGCCTGCAAAATATCTACCCTCAGGGTCTGGAGCTTTTCCTTGACCTCAGCCAGCACATCATAGTTCACACGGCTTTCATCATATAGAATTGCCATTTTGGTCCGTGACAAATTGCCAATCAGCATTGATTCCATTTTTAATTGCGAGGATTGATAGCGTCGCCGCACCATATTGAGATTGATCGCCAGATTCTCGGTGAATCCATCAGATGGGCCCTGGGTCACACTCTCTGTGATGGTCTCCGACACAGCGCTGTTCTCGGCATGTAGAACATCAAAGAAATAGAGCTGGTCCAGAATAGCTACAGCAGCATAACCGCTCAGCAGCAGTTCCAATGCCCGTTCACCCGTCGTCGCCTCTTCGCTGCCTGGGTAGGTACGAATGTAATCCTTATAAGCTTCGTTGTCCTCCATCTCATAGAACGGAGCAATAATACCGTGGCTGATCTTAACTGAATCTGTAATGCTCTTGATAAAGACCAGCCGGGCATCACCGGCAGGCGCAAGCAGCCGCTTATCCTCCAGATCTGCGATATTATCCAATTTTTCCGTGATCCATTCCAGGGAAGCAGCATGCTTCTGCGGTTGTTCTGACACTCTGGTTCCCTCCCCTCTTTTGGTTCCACTTTACGAAGATGTGTCCTTATTTTGGCATCATCGCCCGCAAATCATGCACTGCCCTCTGAACTGAAGTTTCTTTTTGCCATGTTGTGGTAATAATTGAACAACGTAATACAAAAGTAGGGAGGGATCAGAGCATGAATCCAGAGAACCGGCTTACGGCTAATTTGCCGCAGTTTCCTGAATCGTTATGGCGGGATACTGTCGATGTACCGACTTTTCCGCGGCTGAACGGGAATCACCAGACGGATGTTGCCATTATAGGAGGGGGAATCACCGGGATCACGACGGCCTACCTGCTCTCCAAAGCCGGCTATAAGGTGACTTTACTCGAGGCAGGAACCATCCTTAATGGAACGACCGGATTTACCAGCGCCAAAATCACTGCCCAGCACGGACTGATCTACCACAATCTCTTAGAGCACTTTGGAGAGGAGCAGGCTGGTCTCTACTATAAATCCAACAATGAAGCTATGGAGTGGATGATCCGTACCGCACAAGAGCTACATCTGTCCTGCGGCATGACACGGGATGATGCTTACCTGTATGTCGATGCCGGAGATGACAAGACACGACAACAGCTTGAAAAGGAATTTGCAGCTTATCAGACCTTGGGGTTACCGGGAAAATGGCTGGATTCAGTCTCTCTACCCCTGCGGGCAGAAGGGGCTATTACCCTGCCGGGACAAGCCCGCTTTCACCCCCTGCAATATTTGCTAGGTCTACTCAAGGCATTCCTGGAAAACGGAGGTGTAGTGTACGAACACACCACTATTTCCGAAAAGGTAGAGAACAGCGGCAGGCTTACGCTTTTCACCGAGCAGGATCAGCATGCAATTACCTGCAGTCACGCGGTCTCCGCCTCCCACTTCCCCTTCTATGACGGTGGAGCGCTCTACTTCTCGCGCCTGCATGCCGAACGCTCCTACTGCTTGGCTATTCAGCCGGAAATGCAGTTCGAGGGCGGGATGTATCTGAGTGCCGGGCAGCCTACCCGCTCCTTGCGGGCCGTGGAATGGGAGGGCCGCAAGCTAGTGATTGTCGGTGGAGACAATCATAAGACAGGCCAAGGCATTTGCACCTTTGGGCATTATGAGAATCTGGAGAGGTTCGCGGGGCAATTGCTGGGGATTAAGGTAATGCCTTACCGCTGGTCGGCCCAGGACCTGATCACCCTCGATAGAGTTCCTTATATTGGAAAGATAAAGGGCGATAAGGAGATCTATATCGCCACCGGCTTTGGGAAATGGGGAATGACCAGCGGCACCTTGGCAGCACAGATCATTGCCGATCAAATACAGGGTACGGATAACCCCTACACAGAGCTGTACAATCCTTCACGCTTCAAAGCAAATCCTGGCATCAAGAACTTCATTGTGCAGAACGCCAATGTCGCCAAGGAGCTTATCGCAGGTAAGGTCGAGATCATCCACAAGAAGACCAAGGATCTCAAGCGGGACGAGGGGGCGGTTGTATTTCATGATGGGAAGCGGATCGGCGCGTACAGAGACCTGGAAGGCCACCTTCATCTGGTCGACCGGACATGTACCCATATGGGCTGTGAGTGTGAGTGGAATAACGGAGAACGGACCTGGGATTGCCCCTGCCATGGCTCTCGCTTCTCCTATGATGGTGCCGTTCTAGAGGGACCGGCCACACTGCCCCTGGATACTATCAGTCCGAAAATCCCATGAGATTTGAGTAGCTGAGGCAAGCATGACGACGCTACCAACGGAGGCGGCGTGCTTGTCTTTGCCCGCTCAGGTATAATTGAAGCGGAAGTTGTTATCTATTCTTTAAAAGGACGTGAAGCGAAGTTATGGATCTGAGAGGAAAAAGCGTTGTAATTACCGGTGCAGGTAAAGGGATCGGGAAAGCACTTGCCCTTGCACTGGCCAAAGAAGGAGCCAACCTGGGTCTGATCTCCAGAACATCGGGTGATTTGGAAGCTTTGAAAGCCGCATTGACGGAAGTCTACGACGTCAAAGTAAGCATTGCCGTTGCCGACATTTCTGTACAGGAAGAGGCAGAACGGGCTGTTGTTTCGCTCCAGAATGACCTTGGCGCATTCGACGCGCTTATTAATAACGCCGGGGTTGCCCAGTTCGGTACATTTCTGGAAATGGACCCTGCGGACTGGAGACGCCATCTTGAGATCAATCTGTTCGGTGTCTACTATGTTACCAGAGCTGCGCTGCCAGCCATGATTGAGCGCAGCAGCGGCAATATCATCAATATCTCGTCCACAGCGGGCGAACGCGGATTTGCTACAGGCTCTGCCTACTGTTCCTCTAAGTTCGCGCTGATGGGCATGACCGAATCGCTGGCTCAGGAAGTGCGCAAGCACAATATCCGGGTGACTGCGCTGACGCCAAGTACAGTCAACACTCCACTAGCTGAGAACGCAGGTCTGAAGATTGGCGATGAGGATCGCATGATGCAGCCGGAGGATGTAGCTGAACTGACTATTGCTGCCCTGAAGCTGCCGGATCGTGTCTTCCTCAAGACCGCCGGTATTTGGACCACGAACCCGCAATAAATAGTCTGTATCTCATATTCTTTCATTCATACTGCCTTAGGGAGGTTCATTGCATGCTAGTAGTTACAAATACGATTAAAGTCAAGGAAGGCCATGGCGCCGCTATGGCCCAGCGTTTTGCAGGTTCAGGCGGCGTACAGGACATGCCGGGCTTTGTGCGCATGGAAGTATGGCATGGCAGTGCCAAGGAAGGTGTGGAGGAATTAAAGATCTGTACCGTGTGGGAGAATGAAGAGAGCTTCAAGGGCTGGACCTCCAGCGAATCCTTCAAGCAGTCTCACCGCGGTGCCGGCGGCAGCGACGTTATTCTGGGTGCTTCGCTCGACAAGTACGAGTTGCTGATCAGCCGTACGCCGGAGAAATAGTACACATCGTACCTTAAAGCTAGCGCTTTTGGGTGAGCTAGTGGTTGATATAAGTGTGCTAGTGTCGATATGATCTACTGGTATTTGATATGATCTGCTAGTATTTGATATGATCTGCTAGTATTTGATATGGCTGAAAAAGGCCATCATGAGCCATCTCTAGTGCTACAATTATCATTGTGTTCAAGTGAAACTAAGTAGCCTGACCCCCTTAAACATAGGAATCAGGCTGCTTAGTTTTTGTCTTTGGATAGCTGTATATGACCGACCTAAGATCTGAGTAAGAGTCTCGGTCGTCACTAGGATCGCTTAATTAGGCTTCCGATCGCTGTTAACTCCAGCTTTCTTTATTAACCCTGATAGCGCCTAAAATCGAGAAGCAGCTCATAATTTAGACGTGAGCTTTCCTCTGAAGACCTTTCAATCGAGCGCCTCACTCCTACAGTCCCTAACTTTCTCCTTCGTTCCTCCCCATCTTCTTGTTGTGTGAGTAGAAAAAGAGTGCACCCACCGCTTCCAAAGAGCATTTTTGCGATTAGAATAAATAGTGGACACTCGTTAATTTTAGGGTTTGTAATTCCAAGCTGAACTTCGCTTTTTCTCACCTTTTTATAAAGATTATAGAAATATCTCTGCTTTTTATAATCCACTCACTACTTGCCTCTGGCTAAACCAAAAATAAGAGGGCTAAATCTTCATTACTTCAATAATTCGCTATATTCACGAAGACAAACAAAAAAGACAGCTCTCATATGAGCTGCCTTTAAGCTATTACCGTTCTTCCCGAAACTTCCAAAACTTTTGTTCCCTACCTTCTAGGGAACAAACGAAACCCTGTAATCCTTGGTACATTATGTCTGCACTGAATTACCAAATTACCATCTCGGATTCAGGAGACTTATAAAAAACTAAAAATATCTTAAGCATCAAATTTAATCTCTTTGAGCAATACGATAGTCTATACTAATATCACCACCATTAGGCGTTGGTACAGCTTTAAATTTATATTCGCTACTTAAAGAACCAACTGGAGCACTAATGTGGCCACTCTTACCTGGTGCGAGAGTTCTTTTCTGATCTCCATTAATTGTAATTCTCACACTTACATTCCCAGTATTTTTAATCCAGAAGTTCACTTTAGCCCCATTACTCTTTTTTAATGGGTATGTAGCCTGAAATTCAGTTCCTGAAGAGCTGCCACTTTTAGCTGCATAATCTTTCGACGAACTTTCTGTCGACTCCGCAAAAGCAGGTATAATACTAGTTCCAGCAATTAGACAAACTACCAGAGCAGATGATACTACTCCTTTGAAAACGAACTTAAGATTCACGTTCAAGCACTCCTTATTAAATTTATTTGTAACTATTCCGCCTTTAGATAGTTACTTTTTTAAAATTACATGTCTGTACTGAACAGTTGCAATTTTTTTAATCCTAGAAACATAAATCTTCTTATGTATTATTTTTGTATTAAATAATATTTAATACATATATTACATTTAATTATATAGTAAAAAGGTACCAGTCTGAACTTTTTTAGATCTGGATTTTTCAAGTTTTGATTCCGGCTGCTGACGAACTAAACCGTTTCATTCTAATGGACAAGTACATACATACTTACCCGAAGACAAAGATGGTTTATATTCGTGATTTTCATTTCACAGATGCGTTTCTGAAATCCACGTTTTGATTCAAGTGTTCCATTTATATCATTATAAACGCGCATCCGTCCCAATATTTACAATATTCGAATATTCCGCACTATTTTTGAGGTAATCAATAAGGATTACTGTTGATAGCAAGCTCAGTTTTATTAGCAGCTTCAGTTTGTAACTGTTCTACTAATCCATCAAAATTCTCATCAATTTGTTTCTCAACAGATGCATCTGCAGTCATTGCATAAATAGAAGTCGTAACAGCGAAACCGAGAGCGCAAATGCCGACAAGTAACCACCATCACGAGCTGCGTAGCCCCTGAATTGAGACAGAGAAAGATGTAGCGCTAACCTTCCTACATTAAACTTCAATATGCACTTCCAGAAGATGATGAACTTAGCGAATGGGATATAAAAAAAGCTGACGAGGATGTCCTCGACAGCTTAAGACTTACCAATGAATCTCCCCTTTAGTTGTGGGGAGCATAGCAAATTCATAAACGCATTATTTACTTACTTTGGCTTCTTAGGTCGAACTCTACTTTATTTGCCACTGGCAGACTGCGTCTCCGCCACTTCCACATGCTTGCCCGGCCAGAAGGCCAGTCGACCGAATAACAAGGTAATGGCCGGTACGAGGAACGGGCGTACCACAAAGGTATCCAGCAGAACACCAAGGACTGTGATAATGCCAAATTGCACAAGCACCTGAATTGGCAGCGTAGCCAGCACGCCAAAGGTCCCCGCCAGAATGAGTCCGGCAGAAGTAATGACCGAGCCCGTCTCGTTGACCCCTTCCGCAATCGCTTGCTTTAGGGGCATAACCTTTCTTTTTTTCCATATGCTCGAGATCATAAAGATGTTGTAGTCCTCGCCAAGTGCTACCAGGAATACAAAGGAGTAAAGTGGAATTGCTCCCTGAATGGCCTCTGCGCCAAGGACATAATGAATAATAATCCAGCCTAGTCCAAGTGCGGAGAAGAAGGATAGGATTACGGTCCCCACCAAATAAATAGTAGCGATAATTGAGCGCAAATAAACGAGCAGCAGCAAGGTGATCATTCCGATAACCACGGGAATAATGAGATCCATATCCCGCTCGCCGGTGGCTCTGTTGTCATATTGGGTCGCCGTCTGTCCGCTGATCCAGACTTTGCCTTCAGGGTTCGCAACCCCCACATCTACAAGCGCCTGCTCTCCCGTCGCCCGTAGCGCTGGAATATGGCTCATAGCTTCAAGCGAATACGGATTGCTCTTGAATTCAATATCGTAGCCAAGGATCTCCTTGTTCACTGCGCCCGGCTGGGGATCAGAAACTTTACCCACATAAGAGAGTGCACTCAGGACGACTTTAAGGTCTTCGCCATCTGCCTTGCCTTGAGTATCAATCATCAGTTTGGCCGGAGCCAACTCACCAGGGGAGAACTTGGTACCAATAAGGTCAAACCCTTGGCGAGATTCCATATTCTTCGGAAATGAAGACAGGATATCATACGTGAACTTAATTCCGCTGGAGAAAGAAGCCAGTACACCCAGCAGCAAAACAGTCACGCCCACAATGGCCCATGGACGGGCGACTACCAGCTCTCCGATGCCTTTTTTGCGGGATACACGCGGCTGTGGCGCTGGCTTTCCCTTGGCCTTCGCCCGCTCTGCTTCCATTCCAGGAGTACGCGGAATGAATGGATAGAACGAGGCCCGGCCAAAGATCGCTAGCAACGCCGGAACCAGTGTCAGACTGGCGATACCCATAATAAAGATGGCCAGACTGAAAGGAACCGCAAAGCGATGGTACGCCCCGAACTTCGCCAGCAGCAATGCGAATAGTGCCAGCACCACGGTGAAGCCGCTCATGGCAATTGCCCCGGAAGAATCCGTAATTGCATGCAGCAGGGCACGGCCCTTACTCTCCTCGCTCTTCAACAATTGACGGAACCGGGAGATCAGGAACAGGCAATAATCCGTGCCTGCTCCGAATAGCAGGACGGTCATGATGGAGATGGCTTGCGAGTCTACGGTAATCCAGCCTTCTTGAGCCATTTTGCCCAAAATAGGTCCCGTAACCCCATAAGCGAAGCCCACCGCAACCAGCGGAATGACCGCCAGAATCGGTGAACGATAAATTATCAGCAGAAAAATAAGTACAAGAAGCACAGTCGCAATTAGCAAGGATACATCGGCGTTCTTGAACAGACTGCTGGCATCAATGGAGATGCCTACAGGTCCGGTGACGCGCAGACTTAACTCGCTGCCCGCTGTACCCGCTGCTGTCGGATCACTGCCGGTTTCCGTACGGATGATCCCCTTGAGATCCGCGACTGCTTCTTTAAGCTGCCCACTATCTGCTGAAGCATCGAAGAGTACAGGCGTCACCAGCGTGCTGCCGTCTTCCGAGAGTGAAGCTTGAAGCGCCTGTGGAGGAATTTTGCCGAGCGGGGGCACAAAATTTTGATATGGCAACGGTTGCTGCTCCAAGGTATTGTAGATGGCCCCGATATGTACTAGATCCTCCGGAGACATTCCGCCTTCCCGGTGCCACACCAACAAGGCCGGAACACCGCTGCCGCCCGGGAATTCTCTTCCCGCAACTACTTCTGCCTGAACCGATTGCGCATTCTCTGGCAGATTGGGGGCGTTGTTCGCCACCTGTGAATTCACAGCAGGCCATAGCATGTTCAGGAGGCCGACTACTACGATCCACACAAGAAGCGTGATCCACTTACTTTTGCTGCCTGCAACCCATTTTCCGTAGCGTGACATCTATTTCATCCTCTCTGCAGAGCCTGCGGAACGTAAAATGAACCGCGGGTCATTTTTATATTCATATCATACACGCTGACCTGCCTAAATACCATCCGTGATTTTATGTATCCAGAGCTACTTATACAATAAAAAAGCCGCACAATTGCGCGGCTTAAACTACGGAATAAGCTGCATACCCTGCAGCTTCTACACGGCCTAGGACCGCATGAAGTCGGGCCTTGTCCTGACAAACAAGTGCCCCTCACCACCGCACACTACGTACGGAGATGAGGGGCACTTTAAAGCCGCTAACCGTTATGACATTCCCCGCGGTTAGCCTCAGCTAACTTCCGGAACAGCTTCCTCGGAGAACTGGCTGTTATACAGATCAGCATAGAAGCCATTCTGCGCCATCAATTCTTCATGGTTGCCTTTCTCAATGACACTTCCCTTGTTCATAACCAGAATCAGGTCCGCATCACGAATTGTAGACAAACGGTGGGCAATAACAAAGCTTGTTCTACCTTCCATCAGCGTGTTCATCGCCTTCTGGATCTGCACCTCAGTCCGGGTGTCGACGCTGCTTGTAGCCTCATCCAGAATTAGGATGGACGGATCGGCCAAGATAGCCCGGGCAATTGTGAGCAGCTGCTTCTGACCTTGCGAGATGTTAGAAGCTTCTTCGTTCAGCACGGTATTGTAGCCCAGCGGCAGGGTACGGATAAAGTGGTCCGCATGCGCTGCCTTGGCCGCACGCACTACATCGGCTTCACTGGCACCCTCACGTCCATAGGCAATGTTGTCACGGATTGTACCATTGAAGAGCCAGGTATCTTGAAGCACCATCCCGAATTTGCTGCGCAGATCACTGCGTTTCAGATCCGTGATGTCAACACCGTCAATGAGAATTTGGCCGCCGTTCAGCTCATAGAAGCGCATCAGCAGATTGATCATCGTGGTCTTACCAGCACCAGTCGGTCCTACAATCGCGATCGTCTGACCTGGGCTGACCTCAATATTCATATCCTCAATGAGGATCGCATCCTCTTTATAGCCAAACTTCACATGGCGGAATTCCACGGCACCTTCTTCTTCCACAGCTTCGTGTTTCACAGCTTCGTGTTTCACAGCAGCCGTTTTCTCCGGAACTTCCTCTTCTTCATCGAGCAGCTCGAATACCCGCTCTGCGGAAGCAACTGTGGACTGAATGATGTTAGCAATATTCGCTGTTTGCGTGATCGGCATGGTGAATTGTCGTGAATACTGGATAAAGGCTTGGATATCCCCGACATCAATCATTTTCTTGGTGACAAAAATACCACCGACTACGCAGACAAGCACATAACCCAGGTTCCCGATAAAGGTCATTAGCGGCATAATCATGCCTGACATGAACTGGGCGCGCCAGCCGGAATTGTAGAGATCATCGTTAATCGTATTAAACTGACGCAGCGATTCCTTTTCACGGCCGAAGGCTTTAATAATACGGTGACCGGTATACATTTCTTCTACGTGTCCGTTCAACTGCCCAAGTGATTTTTGCTGCCCGATAAAATGGGTTTGCGAACGTTTCGTGATCCCCAGTATGGCCACAAAACTGAGCGGCAACGTCACCACTGTAATCAGGGTCAGCCAAGGACTAATGGTCAGCATCATGATAATGACACCAATAATAGTAACAATAGATGTTATCAGTTGCGTTAAGCTCTGCTGCAAGGTGGTACTGATGTTGTCCACATCATTAGTAGCCCGGCTGAGAATTTCCCCATGAGTTCTGGAATCAAAATATTTCAGCGGCAGTCGTTCTAATTTAAGATTGATCTGCTCGCGCATATCATAGACAACCTTCTGGGCCACACCGGCCATGATATATTGCTGTAAATAGCTGAACAAGGCGCTGAACAGATAAAGACCACCCAGAATCAGCAGGATATCATTAATATAGCCAAAATCGATAAAAGCTCCTTCTACACCTGTCAACTTTCCATAGGCGCCTTCAAACAGCTTGGTCGTTGCTTTACCCATAATTTTCGGGCTTAAAATACTAAATACCGTACTGGCAATCGCCATAATAAAGATAACGATCAGCTGCACCTGACGTGGACGCAGGTAGCGAATCAAACGGCGGAGCGTACCCTTGAAGTCCTTGGCCTTCTCCGCTGGCAGCATCATCCCAGGTCCGCCGCCAGGTCCACCAGGACCCCGGCCTCTTCCGCCGCCCGGAAGTTTTATCTGGCTGTTCTTCTCACTCATGCTATTTCCTCCTCTGACAACTGCGAGGACACAATCTCGCGGTACACTTCACTGTTCTCCAGCAATTCCCTGTGCGTTCCCGTACCAGCGATTCTGCCTTCATCCAGCACAATAATCCGGTCTGCATCCATTACTGTGCTGACCCGCTGAGCCACAATAAGAACGGTGGATTCTGTCGTCTCCCCTTTGAGAGCGGCGCGCAGCTTGGCATCGGTCTTGAAATCAAGCGCCGAGAAGCTGTCGTCGAAGAGATATACTTCTGGTCTTCTGACTAGTGCACGGGCAATAGATAAACGCTGCTTTTGACCCCCGGAGACGTTATTCCCACCCTGAGCAATTTCCGAGTTGAATCCATCCTTCATCGCTGATACAAAATCGAAGGCTTGTGCCACCTTGGCAGCATGGATAATCTCTTCATCAGTCGCATCCTCTTTACCGTACCGGATATTATCCTTGATCGTGCCAGTGAACAGAACAGCTTTCTGTGGAATATAACCAATCTTGCTGCGCAGCTCTTCCTGAGTCATATCGCGAACATCGACACCATCCACCCGCACGGATCCTTCAGCAGCGTCATAGAATCTGGGAAGCAAGCTCAGCATTGTGGATTTACCAGACCCGGTACCCCCGATAATCGCCGTGACTTCACCCGGGCGGGCATTGAAGCTGATCCCTGACAACGCAGGTTGTTCTGCACCCGGGTAGGAGAAGCTGACGTTCTCGAATTCCACGTATCCGCGCATACCGTCACGACCATCACGCTTGGTCAATACGGCTGTATTGTCAAGCTCACTTGCTGACGGATCCAGAATTTCCGGCTTCATATCCAATACCTCGTTGATCCGTACAGCCGATGCGGAAGCACGGGGAATCAGTACGAACATCATCGAAACCATGATCAGTGAGAACATAATCTGCATGGCGTATTGAATGAAGGCCATCAACGAACCGACCTGAAGGTCACCGTCACCGATACGGATACCTCCGTAATAAAGGATGGCAATCATGGAAAAGTTCATAACAATCATCATGAGCGGCATCAGTCCGGCCATGATCTTGTTAACCTTAATCGCCGTATCGGTCAGATCACGGTTGGCTTCCGTGAATCTTTTGTTCTCATGGTCAATCCGGTTGAACGAGCGAATGACACGGATACCTGTCAGATGTTCTCTCAGCACGAGGTTGAGTTTATCCAGCTTGACCTGTATCGCTTTAAACAATGGCAAACCCTTCATGCCGATCAGGAAAATTGCACCCACAAGCAGCGGAATAACCACCACAAAAATCAACGACAGCTTGGCATCCTCTGAGACCGCCATAATGATCCCGCCGATCATCATCATCGGTGCCGCAACCATCATCCGCAGCATCATGGTCAGAACGGTCTGTACTTGTGTAATATCGTTAGTCGTGCGTGTAATCAGCGATGCTGTACCCACCTTGTCGAACTCGTGGAGCGTAAAATTCTCTACATGATTGAACATTAGTGCTCGCGTATTCTTTCCGAAACCTGCAGCGATCTTGGCTGAAAAATAACTGGCGATAATCGAGCACAGCGCTCCGCCGGCAGCTACCAGCAGCATGAATCCGCCAATCCGCCATATATAGCTGCGGTCCTGGTGCACAATTCCCTTATCCACAATGTCAGACATCAGTGTGGGGAGATACAAGTCCCCCATGGACTGCAGAAATACAAGGATTAGTACACCAATGACCGCTAGCTTAAAGGGCTTTAGTTGTCTTAGTAATTTAATCAAGATTCTCATCTCCGTTCATTTGTAACCGATCGAAATCAGGTCGGGGACTGCTCAGAGCATACGCATGGACCTTCAACAGCAGATCACACAACTGATTGCTCTCTTCTTCGCCCAAGTACTCCACCAGCTTAACCAGCTCTTCATTCATATAGGCATGTACTCTTCGCGTGACCTTTTTTCCCCGCTCTGTTAGTTGGATGCGGACAGCCCTCCGATCCTCGGAATCAGCCCGCCGCTCCACCATTCCCTTGGCCTCCAGACTATTAACCAACTGAGTGACTGTAGGAGCAGCCCATCCAAGAATGCGCCCGATCTCCGAGACCTTCAGTCCTTGCTCATTGGAATGCCGGTGTTTGCGAATACATATCATCAAAGTCATCTCACTCGGCTTATTGCCCTCCACCGTATGCTGCCATTGGACCTTATGCAACATGCGCAATGCAATGAAAAGCCTATTCGCGACTGTATTTTCTCCATTTATCCCAATCTTTATCACCCCACAAAATTAATTAGGTTAGCTAATAATTAAACTGTTTATTAATTAGGTAACCTAAATTATATTTACAGCAAAACACTTTGTCAAATAATGAATACGGTCTCATTTTTTACAGAATTCAAAACACTCAAAATCTTGCTTTTAGGCATAAAAAAGACCCTTCATTCTGCTTTTTAAGCAGCTGCAAAGGGTATAAAAAAAGATGACCCCTAAGAAACCGGCATCATCTTGTGGTATTACAGCGTGCAGCCATATTTGGGTGGCATCACTGTTCTTCTGGTATAACAATATTATAACGATGCAGCTTACTGCCGCGTTCTATGGTCATAAAGAAAGGATCAAGCATTGGATACGTTCCTGAGTCCTAAGGATTAGTACCCTACTCCGTGTTCAAGGGTGGTGAACGATCCCCCGTTACCTCCTTTGCCTGCCGGTGTTCCAATGATAATAAAACTAAACAACGCTAAAACGGCGGTCATCGTCAGCAGCGATTTTTTCATTTTGTCTCACCTCCTTCATAAGATCTGTGTACAGTTGCTTCTGCCTGTCGCTGGCATATTCCCTGTTAATCTCGAAGAGAGTGACACAATTGATGAAGCCCTTCTCATTATTCAGTCTGGCAGACAGCTGGAGACATTCGATAATATGGTCGATTCCCCGCGGGTACTCCTGATGGTTGATAAGATAAATAGCAATCTGATAGTTGAGCCGGAATAGCCTGTCTACATTGATCGGGTCCTGGAATTGACCGAATCGCAGCATTTCCCTTGAGAACTTGGTCAGTGCATTATCGGCAGAAAAGCCAAACTGGTTCGCAGATTCCATGATCGTGATTAGGCCAGGCAGAATCTCGCCCGGATGATCGGCCAGGAAGGAAATATAAGATGGAAGGATGGAAATGTTGCCGTCCAGCATCTCCAGCGTGAAGCTGTTGGCTTTGGAGAAGAGCTTGAAGTCCTCTACTGCTTTGTGACCTTCTTCATCCAAAATCTCAAACCAGCTAAGGTCCGCATATCCGGCCGTATACCGCTTGGCTTCTTCATATCGCCCCTGCTTGGTCAGCGCGGCCGCCTTCAGCAAATAACCATGGCCGTAATACACCACAAGTGGCCGCTCCGTGTGCATCGTCTCCCGGCGCTTACTAGCATTCTTCCGCACTTCATCCCGGTATAATCCATTCGCGAGCGCACGCAATTCGTCCGCATATTTCTCTACATCCCGCCAGCGGTGCAGCGTAAAGCAGACGTTCGCCAGCTTGAGCAGACCATCCAGCTGCATGGCCTCCGGCAGACGTCCCCTAAATGGCTCGAACGTGATCACCGCTCTGAACTTCTCCTCCATATCTACTACAGACTGCATGGATTTGAAAATACGATATTGACTGATAGCCAGACGCTCCGAGTAACTGTCCTGCTCATTCTCGGCTACAATTTTATAGAAAATGACAGATTCGTTGATTTTCCCATTATTGAAAAGCTTCTCTGCGACTGAATAAATCAAGTCAATCTGCTTCGGATACTCAAGGATTCTGCTCAGAAGCTCATCAATACAAGGCTGCTTGCCGATCTCAGCGCATCGGATCAGAAACGGCTCTGCTCTGCGGCGGGAGACCTTGTCCTCATAAAAACATTCATCAATATAGAGCGGATACAGCCAACCTTCAGGAAACCCGAAAGCCCGAGTAATCGCGTCCATTTGCCCTAATGATATAGGCTTTGGGGGATTCCCATGCAATATAGCACTGAGACTGCCGCGGTTCAGGCCGGAAACTTTCGCAAAAGAAGCGAGATTATGACCCGAACGGGATAGATTCTTCTCAATTTCTGAGCGTATAGTTGTAAACTTCGCCTCCACCCGGCACCTCCTATAATGATATAATAACAGCTTCTAATTATTTACATAATTATAGGATAATTGTCCAGAAAGCACAACAAAAAGAGGAGCTGTTCTCTCCCCTAATTCTACCATCTATATGATTATGGATGCAAAAGACTATTGAACTATTGCAACGCGGTCTGGCTTCTTAACGCCGAATTCCTGGAATTTTTGGCAGACGGGCCATTTCCCGCCTTCCGGCTGCGCAGACTCTCCATCATTTTATTCTGGGCTAGCAAAATATAACCGTCCAGCCGCTCGCTCAGCTCTACTACAGCACGATCACTTAGACTATGCTGCTCGGCAACTTCAAGTAATTGACATCTCAAGCTCTCAATCGTAATCAGCAGTTCGTCTTCTCTTATATCTCTCCTATGAATGTTACGGGAGGAAGCATCGTAAAGGCTCACGATTCTCTCACCTTCTCTCTATCAACTTCTCTCCTATCATAAATCATGATGCCAAAAAACATATTTTCAAAAAAAAGAAAAATTTGTCGATGATTCAACAAAACGGGAGACTAATGACCTACGAAGATCCCCTTAGCAAAAGAAATCCATTCTCGTGCCGCAAAAGACAGATAGCGATCCCGGCGCCAGATAATACCCAGCTGCCAGGGAATGACCGGAGCCGTCAGCGGAATCACAGCGATCCGTGAGCGGTCGATATCACGGCAAATCGTCTCTGGCAGGAGCGCAATTCCGAGTCCCGCTCCTACCATTCCACTGATCAGATCCCACTGTGAGCTCTCATATACCACCTTCGGTTGAAAGCCTACTTTGACGCATTCTGTAATAATCCGATCATGCAGCATAAAATCCTCACGGAAGAGGATAAACTCTTCTTCCGCCAGTTCCACCAGCTTCGCGCATTCTTGTCCAGCCAGGCGGTGCCCTGCCGGAACCAGCAACTCCAGCTTCTCCTCCAGAATAGAGAAAAACTCAAACTTCCCCTGATCCACAGGCAGCACAATGACACCGATATCCAACAGACCCGTCTCCACGTCATTCTCCACCTTCTTGGCACCATCCTCATGCAGGCGGATCGTCACCCCGGGGTATCGATGATGAAACTCACCGATAACTGCAGGGAAGAAGCTTGCACCTACCATTGGCGGCAACCCCATCTGGATATGGCCCTGCTTCAGCTCGCGCAAGCTATCCAGCTCAGAGGACAAGCTGGTGAATGAATCTACAATATTCTGCGCCTTGGTTAGCAGAATCTCGCCCGCATCTGTCAGGCGAATGCTTTTGCCTTCCCGGTAGAACAGGTCAGCACCCAGTTCGATCTCCAAATTCCTGATCATTTTGCTGATTGTAGGCTGTGAAATATACAGCGATTTGGCCGCCTGGGAAAAGCTGTTCAGTCTTGCGATTTGAACGAAATATTGTAGTTGTCGGATATCCACGGCTCAGCCTCCTATGCATAGACAAAAGGAATGTCAGCTATTCGATCTATTCATTTTACCTATGAAAATAAATAATGTAAACTTTCATTACGATGAAAGGGGCGGCGCATTTATGAAAAAAATAATCTCAGGATTGCTGCAAATAGGCGGCCTCACTGTATTCTCACTGTTGATCAATTCACTGGCTTCATGGTTGCATTTTCCCATTCCCGGAAGCATTCTGGGCATGGTTATCTTATTCCTTCTGCTTGAATTCGGCGTCGTGCGCTTGAACTGGGTGGAGGTCGGAGCCTCCTGGCTGCTGGCTGAGCTGCTTCTGTTCTTCATTCCTTCCGCGATCGGCGTCATGAAATACACAGATATGCTGGAGACCGACGGACTGCGGGTGCTGGCAGTCGTAGTCGTCGGTACATTCGCAGTCATGGCCTGCTCCGGGCTGCTCACAGGAGCTATATCCAAGGCAAAGGAGCATAAACCTTTATGATGACCGGACTATTGTTTCTCATGCTTACCATAGGACTCTATCTCCTTGCCAAGCGCGCCTATAAGTTACACAGCAAAGTATACCTATCTCCGCTTATCATTACACCTCTGCTGATTGTTGGCATTCTGCTGATGACAGGCATATCTTATGAATCTTACAATGCGGGAGGCAAGTGGCTGACTAACCTGCTGCAGCCGGCAACCATTGCGTTCGCTATCCCTTTGCATAAGAACTTCAAGGTACTCAAAAAACACGCCGCCGAAATTGCGGCAGGCGTGCTCTCAGGTACGATCATTGCGGTGATCTCCTCCATGCTGCTTGCCAAATGGCTGCATCTCAGCAGCGATCTGGTCTCCAGCCTGGTCCCGCGATCGGTTACTACTCCGATTGCAATGAGTATCTCACAGCGTATCGGGGGTGTACCTAGCATTACGGCGGTCTTCGTTATCCTCACCGGGATACTGGGCACAATGATGGGACCTTCCGTGCTGCGTCTCTTCCGCATTGACAATGAAATTGCGCGCGGTGTATCGCTGGGAACCGCAGCGCATGGTACAGGTACCTCCAAGGCCTTCGAGCTTAGCTCACTGACCGGTACCATCTCCAGCATTGCGATGATCCTGACGGCGCTGCTGACCATCGGCATTGCGCCGCCACTGCTCGCAGTGTTCCTCCACTAAGGCCGTCCCGGCTTGGGCCAAAGCACATAGCTCCGAAGAAATCTCCGGAGCTGCGTGCTTTTTTTCTATGACCTCACTTGGAACTCGATACTTCTACTTAACCTACAGTTTAACCGGCAGTCCAGTCTGTGCCGACTCATAGGCCGCACAAGTCACCTTCAGCGTCTTATAGCCGTCCTCATAGTCGCTGAGAATGCGGGAGCGATCGCCAGTACGCACGGCATGCAGGAACGCCTCGCTCTCCGCGGCATAAGGGTCGCCGCTGTTAGCATACTCTGTGCTGCCCCCGACACGGACGGTAAGCAGGCGATCAAGATTCCAGTCCAGCAGCCCTTGTTCATTATAGAAGGTCAGATTGACCCGGCCGACTTCTCCAGGGAGCACACAGGTGTTGGAAATATTGGCAATGACGCCGCTAGTAAGCTTCAGCGACACCGTACCGATATCGGCAACCGTGACGTTCTCATGCTGCTCATGTACAATACGATTGCCGTACAAGCCGTACACTTCTTCTACCTCACCGCCCAGATAACGGAGCAAATCTACGATATGCGTTGTCTGCTCCGTAAACTGCCCACCGGACTGCTCCTGGTTGCGCCACCATGCTACTCCTGGCATACCGCCCATCCACTGACCGGTAACCATCCCGATTTTATCCCCGGTCAACGTTTCCTTCAGCCTTCGGATATTATCCTGATAGCGGAAGTGGTAGCCCACTGAGGTCAGCAGATTGCGCTCCTTAATCTCCTGAAGCAGACTGGCCGGGATTTCGGTGCTGTAGCTTAGCGGTTTCTCGATAAAAAAGGGAATGTCATGACGAATCAACGCACGCTCAATGTCACCATGGGACTGTGGGGGAACGCATATATAAGCAGCATCCAGCTTATGAGCTTCGAGCATCTCCGTAATATCGCCATAGCCTTCAGCATCATAATGACGGGCCATCTCGTCCGCCTTCTCCTTGCTACTGCCGCATACCGCTACTAGAGTAACATCTTCCATTCCAGCCAGTAAATCGGCGTGAACCTTACCGAACCAGCCTGTTCCAATCAATCCGATGTTAAGTGTCATGATCTGCCTCCTGTGAGTCTGAATTGTATGCCCTTTCATAGATTATACGATGTTATTGCCAGATAAGGTAGTCCCGCCACTCTTCGGGGAGTAACCAGTGGTACGGCTGCTGCATAAAGCGGTCGTCGGCCAACACAATGGTGCCATGGTCGTTTTCCGTGCGGATCAGCCTTCCTCCGGCCTGCAGCACCTTGCACATCCCCGGATAGACATAGGCATAGTCAAAGCCATTTTTGCCCTGACGATTGAAGTAAGCGCGTAGCAGATTACGTTCGAGCCCCAGCTGCGGAAGCCCTACACCGACCACCATAACTCCGTTTAACCGGTCGCCCGGCAGATCCACTCCCTCCGAGAAAATACCGCCCAATACAGCAAATCCAAGAAGCGTTTGATTTGCGTCCGGACGGAAGGCTGCAAGGAAGTCTTCGCGTGCTTCCTCACTCATGCCGGAACCCTGTACTAGAGTAGCGATGTCGGGATATCGCTCGTTGAATAGATCATATACATTTTGCAAGTAAAGATAAGAGGGAAAGAAGGCCAGATAATTTCCCGGCTTGCCGGTCATTCTGTGCAGGGCTTCACTCAAGGGCAGCAGGGACGCTTCCCGGTCATGATAGCGCGTAGACAGCGGGAGCAGCGACACCTCCCATTGCTCCTTTTGAAAAGGGGAAGCCACAATTAAGCTGTAGTCCTCTTCAGCAGCACCAATCATATCTCTGTAATACGACATCGGGGCCAAGGTAGCCGAAAACAGAATTTGGCTGCGGAAGCCTTTGGCCATCTGCCGCAGCAGATAGGAAGGGTCCAGGTTGAAGAGCTTTAAATAAACATCTCCACGGCGAATCTCCGCATAGGTCACATATCGCTCGTCATAGGTCTTGAAGGTGCGAAGCATCCCTTGTACGGCATAGAAGGTGTCCAGCAGACTGGATTCCCCTTCCTCAGGATCGGCGGCCAGCATCATCGACGGATGAATCAATTCCAGTTCTGCCTCGGCTGCAAAATTCTCCAGCAGACCCGGCAGCTCTTCAGGGAAGTCATTCCACCAGCCCTGACCCTCTTCGTTGCACAGCTTGCGCAGCGCGATGAAGAACGAGTTCACCGCCTTGGCAGCAGCGCTCAACCTTGAATTGCTTACCTTGTACTGCCGCTGCATTCCCAAGAACGGAGCTTTCTGCAACGCAGCTGAGAACATCTCCCTTCCCCGATCCACCAGGTTGTGGGCCTCATCCACGAGCAGGACTGTATCCTTTTTCCGCTCTTCAGCCAGGCGTTTCAGGCTAATTCGGGGATCATATATGTAGTTGTAATCACAAATCACGGCATCGCAGACATAAGCGGCATCCAGCGAGAACTCGAAGGGGCAGACCTCGTGTTTCTTCGCATAGCCGGCGATAACCTCCCGCGTCATCAGCGTTTCCTGACCCAGCATGTCCAGCAGCGCCTCATTGATCCGGTCGTAATAACCTTCGGCGAACGGGCAATGGTCACTGCCACAAAGCCCCTCCTCCCGAAAACATGCCTTATCCTTGGCAGTCAGTGTAATGACATGCAGGACAAGGCCCTTGGCCGATAGGAGCGCCAGCGCCTCCTCAGCGGCCATCCGGGTAATAGTCTTGGCAGTCAGGTAGAAGAATCCCTTCGCCCGGCCTTCACCAATGGCCTTGATCGCCGGGAACAGGGTGGACATCGTCTTGCCGATGCCCGTCGGTGCCTGAGCGAAGAGATTAACGCCTTCCGAGACCGCCTTGTACACGGCACCGGCAAAATGCCGCTGCCCCTTCCGATAGGTGGGAAAGGGGAACCCGAGCTCACGGATGCTCTGCTCCTTGGTAATATCATGCCGGAGCAGCATTTCGGCATAAGGCGCATAGCGCGCCACTGTATCAGCGGCAAAATCCGCCAGCTCCTCCATGCTGACACTCCGCTGCAGGCTCCGCTCCTCCTCACCTCCGCGCTGAACATAGGTTAACCTCACTTCCATGGAAGTTAAGCCCTGCTCAAGTGCGATCATATAGGCATACATCAGCGCCTGCGCCCAGTGGACCTCACGACCCTCGCCCAGCAAGTCCAGCGGCCCGGCCGTGGACTTGATTTCCTCAACGACTAGCGTGCCGTCTTCTGTCAGCAGAAGACCATCACAGCGGCCGTCCACCACAAGCAGCAGCTCCTTGTATGGAATCTCTGTTTTCAGATAGACTTCCTTCTGGTCGCTTTCCTTGTACCGCTGATGAATCTTCTGATGAATACGTGTCCCTTCCACCATGGAAGACGCACTACGGAACCCCGGCTCCAGGCTCCCGCTGCGGAATACATACTCTACAAGCGTTCTGACGGATATAGATATCCTATGCTGCATCCTTCCTCCTCCTTTTCGTACCGATCCTGACAACCCTATGTATTCCATTCGTCGTTTTTGTCTTTTATTCGCTGTATAAAGTCATCTGATGGCAGGAGCAGCAGGAGCGGCTGTACTGTCATTCACTTCCGCTTTACATTGCGCTAATGCTGGTATGCAGTGTTTTTGACATTTACATTTCAGGGGGAGATAATAAATTCTGTTAATATGGAATTCCTTTGTCCTTACACCGCTTCCTCTGTCCGGGAAGAAGCGTGTCATCACGTAGAAAGAAGGCGGAGCTGTGTCATCCAATACCTTGAAACGGTGGATCATCAAACCCTTTGTATTCTTCACCATTATTTTTGTCCTGAAAAGTTTTCTGGCCTGGGGCGTTATCTTTGGCGATATCCTCCCTTGGAAATCTCTAATTACGGAGATTCCTTTTGCATGGGCACTTTTTTGCATTATTGAACGTTTTGCTTCCAAACGCAAATTAGGATATTACATGACGGTGAACCTGCTGGTAACCGCCATCTTTTTTGCCGCCATTATGTATTTCAAATATTACGGTGTTATTGTCACTTACCATGCCGCCGAGCAGGTGAATCAGGTCACTGCCGTCCGCAACAGCGTATTCTCACTGATGGACCCTTACTACCTCCTGATCTTCACTGATGTTATCGTACTTGGCTTCTACTTCTTCTTCAACAAGAACGGCCGGGATTACAAGAAGAAGAAGATCAACCTTGGTAGTGGAAAAGGGCGCTTCAGTATTTTGTTTGCAGTATCTCTAGCCTTGTGCCTGTTCAATATTCTGCCTAATAAAGCCAGTATGAATGAGATCAAGAAAGCACAGGAGATGGGTATTCTCAATTATGAGGCCTATACCATTTTTGCCAAAGATAAAACTGAGATTATAAATGCTAGTGATATCACCCAGGATGCTATAAACACGCTAAAAGGGGTTCGCGCTGAAGATCATTCATCCCTGCAAGGCGTTGCCAAAGGTAAGAATCTGATCATTATTCAGATGGAATCATTCCAGAACTTCCTGCTTGGACTCAAGCTGGACGGCAAGGAAGTTACGCCAAATCTGAACCGCCTGATGGAGAGCAGTCTCTACTTCCCGAATTTCTATCAAATGGTGGGGCAGGGCAACACCTCAGATGCCGAGTTTGTCGTGAATACGTCCTTCTACATTCCTCCCCGCGGCGCAGCCACGATGTCGTATGTAGACAAGACACTTCCGAGTCTGCCACGCCTGCTTCAATCCAATGGCTACCAGACCGCCACCTTCCATACGAATGATGTGGAATTCTGGAACCGCGGGGAATTGTATAGTTCTCTGGGCTGGGAGCATTATTATGATCACCAATTCTTCGGTGATGAGGACGTATTCTTCTTCGGAGCATCCGATGAAGTGCTCTACCGCAAGACGGCAGGCAAATTAAAAGAAATGAATGAAGCGGGTCAGCCATTCTATTCTCAGATTATTTCGATGTCTGCCCATCACCCTTTCACCATTCCGGCCGAGAAGTACCGGATGAAGCTGCCTGAGCGTTATGAAGGTACTTTCGTTGGTGATTACATCCGATCCCAGAACTATGCAGATGAAGCCTTTGGCCAATTTGTAGCAGAGCTGAAAGCAAACGGCGTCTGGGATAACAGTCTGATTATGATCTACGGCGACCATATGGGGCTGCCCATCTACTCACTGGATCATGACGACAAAGCATTGATGCAAGAAATCTACGGTCATGACTACAGCTATGCCAATATGATGAATATTCCGCTGATTATACATGGCGGAGGCATCACGAAGCCGCAGGTACTGGACCAGGTTGGCGGGGAGATTGATATTATGCCGACAGCCGCCGGACTGCTCGGTGTCTCCATGGAGAACAATCTGCATTTTGGCCAAGATCTGCTCAGTGAGTCTGTCAATCTGCTGCCACAGCGTTATTATCTGCCATCAGGATCGTTCATTGCCAGCTCCGGACTGCTTATTCCGGGTAGCAGCTTTGAGGACAACACACAGTATCCTATCGCTTTAGGAGGCAAAACGCCTGCTGCTACAGAGGATGAATATAACCGGGCGTTACGGCTGCTGCAGCTCTCGGACAGCTATGTAACGCAATTGCCGCTTAAGGCAGAAGGCAAGAAATAAAACCATTCCAAGAAGAAACGGCCACACTCCTATTAATCCGGAGTGTGGCCGTTTTTGCATAGTTGAAGGCTTGGTGCTTCTCAGCGTTCCTGCTTGTCCAGCATTTCGTAGTACTTGGCAAAGGCTTTAAGCTCTTCCGGTTCCAGTATGGCTAAATGCTCGGCTAGCAGTAACTTGGAACGGTATTGCGCCTCCTTCAACGACTCCTCACCTTTGGCCGTGATGGTGACCACAACCGCCCTGCGATCCTGCTCATCCGGAACCCGGGCGATGAAGCCCAGCAGCTCCAGGCGATCCAGCATCACCGTTACGGCGCTGGATTTAACCTCCATTTTCTCAGCTAACTGAATCACACGTGATTTTTTCTCGTGGGCAATCATATTGAGAAGGCCTAGTTGAGGAAACGTTAGGCCAATTTCCTTGTGCAAAGACATTTGGGACACAATTTTTCGCTGTACCCTCCACATGGATATCCCGATGCCTTCAATCACCGGATCTATTTGTTTCGACATTCCTTCAGCTCCCAATCACTTTGTCCTAAAACCAGCGTACCATTTTAACACTCCCGGATTCAATGACTCCCGGTCAATATTTTTCCAATTTCGCCATAGAGTTGTCACAACTATTCCTCAAACAAGCAAATTTCGACACAAGAATGCTGAGTTGGTTACGCTATAATCGTAGCAGTGAGCATGGAGAAAGAGACTCTTTGCGAACAATCAGTCATAATTGGTGGGGAAGAAGAATGAAATTGGCAACAAAATTAACCTGGATGATGTTCATCGTGCTGCTGCTTGTGGGCTCATCCATTGGATTCTTCGGGTATCGTGCCGCTTACAGTCAAGTGGACGAGGCCGCCGGGGTTGAATTGGTAGGCTGCGCCAATATTACAACCGGCCTGGTGAATCCAGAAGACATTTCCGCACTTACTGCGGGAGATTCAAGCAAGCTTGCTATGATAGAAGAGCGTATTGGCTGGATCGTTGCTCACAAGCCCATTTTCAAAGAAGCCTTCATCCTATCGTTGGACGGCAAAGTTCTAGCCGCTGACAGCAGCTTCCAGAAGCGCGGCTATAAAGCAGGCGATACGTTTTATTTTAGCGATGAAGACAAGTCAATGATCAACAAAATGCAGCATTCCACATATTCCAAAGTTTATACATACGATGGAACCTCCCTCAAAACCGGCTACGGTCCTATCTATCAGGATCACGATCCTGCCAAACCCATTATCGCCTTAATGGCTATCAATTTTGACGGCTCAATTATTCAGGAAAGAACGATGGATGTGGTTGTTCAGCCTTTTATCATCGGTGCAGCCATTTTTGTGATGGCTATTGTAGTCGCTTACCTGCTTATTCGCCGCATGGTCAGCCCGTTAACCCGGTTGTCCCGTTCTGTTAATCTCGTAGCCCAGGGTGATCTGACACAGGACCCTATTGTTCTGGGCAGTAAAGATGAGATAGGAACTTTAGCTCGTGACTTCAATGCCATGACTGATAATCTTCGCTTGCTGATCACCGAAGTGAATGACACTTCCTATCAGGTTGCCTCTTCCTCTGGAGAGCTGTCGGCCAGCGCTCAGGAAACCAACAGGGCCGGGGAACATAGTGTGGGGATTACCCTTGAGCTTGCCGATGGGGCGAACGCCCAGCTCCTGAATCTCGAAGACAGCTACAAAGCCGTACAGAACATGTCCAGCTTCATCTCGGAGATTGCTGCTATGGCAGGTACTGCGCTTGATCTTGCCAATGGAAATGCAGAGAAAGCCCGAACGGGCAGAGAGTCAATGGATTCTACCACAGCACAGCTGATGACTATGAGCGGCAGTATCAGTATGCTCTCTGGCATGATCAATCTTCTGTCGAGCAACTCCAAGCAAATCGAAAGCATTGTTACCGTCATCTCCAGCATCGCTGAGGAGACACATCTACTCTCCCTGAATGCAGCTATTGAAGCTGCACGGGCTGGTGAGGAAGGCCGGGGCTTCGCCGTTGTCGCCCAGTCTGTCCGCAAGCTGGCAGAACGTTCTTCTCATTCCGCTACTCAAATCGGTGATCTGATCAAAATGACCGTAAGCCAGATGGAAAAGGCGACCGAGATGATGTCTTACTCCACGCAAGAAATGGAACAGAGTAGCGAAATGATAGACCAAGCCGGGGCTTCTTTCACCGAAATTGAACTGTCGGTATCCAGCATGGCAGAGCAAAACCGGCAAATCTCTACTGTAGTTGGCCAACTCACCGAGTTAGCCTCCGGGCTAGTCACAGCCATTCAGCATGTTGTTCAGGTATCCAATCAGACTGCCGCAGGGGCGGAAAGTCTGTCGGCATCCTCCCAGCAGCAGCTTGCTGCGATGGAAGAGGTGGAGGCCGCTGCAACGATCCTGTCCTCAATGGCCGATAAGCTGCGCTTTTTGGTGGAGAAGTTCAAGGTTTGAGACCGTAGCAGCCCTAGGACTTAAGTACATATGCTTTTTAATGCAGCAAAGCAGGCCGGGGATCACCCCGGCCTGCTTTTTTTGTATAACAGAACTATGAAGCCCTATAGACAAGTTAACTCTTGTCCGGCATGATTCCGAAAGTTATGTATATTGAACATGAAAACAAAATGATTACATGTCAGATTATGATACTGCCGTATTCTCAATAAACCACTGCCCTAACTCGTTCACAGGCATCGGCCGGCCATAATAATATCCTTGCATCACTCTGCAGCCCAGTGATTGCAGCAGTTCGATCTGCTCGGTCGTTTCTACGCCTTCAGCAACGACATCCATATTCAGGTTACTGGCGATGGCAATAATATTGCTGATGATCGCTTTCTTGGAATGCAGCTTACTTTTGCGGATGAACACCTGGTCAATCTTCAGCGTATTAACCGGAATCTCATCCAAATTGCCCAGCGAAGAGAAGCCTGTACCGAAATCATCCAGTGATACCCGTACGCCCAGCAGTCTGAGCTTGGATAATTGGGCTACTGTCTCCTCCATGTTATTCATCGCGATAGATTCTGTAATCTCCAGTTCCAGAAAATGCGGCTCCAGCCCCGATTCCGCCAGCGCTTCCTCCACAACCTCATACAGCCCGTTTCCTTCGAACATCCGTGCTGACATATTAACGGAGACAGCGACATTCGCCACTTCCTCCTGATGCCAGAGCCTGTTCTGGCTACATACATCATGCAGCATCCAGTAGGTGATAGGCACGATCAAACCAGTCTCCTCAGCTATCGGAATAAATTCCGAGGGAGAGATGATTCCATGCTCAGGATGTCTCCACCGCAGTAAGGCTTCAAGCCCAACCGTCACATTCAACAACGAATCCCATTTGGGCTGGTACACGACCATGAATTCAGAACGGGCCAACGCCTTGCGCAGATCCTTCTCCAGCGACATCCGCCGCAGCTGGTGACGATTCATCTCCTGATCGAAAATGCTGTATTTATTCTTGCCGGAGTCCTTAGAGGTGTAAAGTGCAGTATCTGCGGCTTTCATCAAGGACGACCGGTCAGTGCCATGTAGAGGAGTCAGGCTGATCCCGACGCTTGCTGTCACGTACAGTTCATTACCCTGGATGCTGTAGAAGTGTTTGAGCTCCTGCAGAATACGCTCGGCTACTTCTTCCGCTTCTGGCACCGAGCACATAGGCAGAGCGATGAGGAATTCGTCCCCGCCTAGCCGAAACACCTTCCCCATGGTGCCGACACAGCCTTCCAGTCTTTTGGCGACCTCCTGCAGCAGCATATCCCCAATATCATGCCCCAGCGTATCGTTAATCGATTTGAAGCGGTCCAGATCCACAAAGAACACCGCCCCGGAGGTTCCCCCGAAGAAATCTCCAAGAAAGTAACGCTCGAGGCCATGCCGGTTAGGCAGTCCGGTCAGCGGATCATGATAAGCCATCCGTTCAAGCACATGCCGGTCCAGGAAAACGGCTCCTCCGGAGACCGCAAGCATCAGTACCGTTACAATCGATACGCCGCTCAGCAGAATTACATCCGTATCCATCAGGAGGGATGAGGACCCCGGCCCTTTGTAATATTCCCACTGGCTGGCTCGGAGACTGAAATAATGAAGCCCTGTCACCGAAAGTCCAATCAATATTGCGAAATAGAGTTTCCACTTATTGAAGCTAGGATGATCCTTGAACTTGCGAAGCAAATAGAGGCCCATGGAAGACATCAGCACAGCGGCTAGAATTGAGATAACCTGTGAGAGGATAGGATAGCGAATCCCCCCCTCCAGCACGATAGAAGACATCCCGATATCATGCATGGCAGAGCTTCCCACGCCAAGCAGTAGGCCCCCGGCACCCGCTTGCCAAAGCTTGAGACGGTGCGCAAACACAACCCAGAACGCAGCATAAGAAGATAACATACACACCAGCAAGGACAGCAGCGCTTTACCCGGCTGGTAGCTGACTTCAAATGGTAAACGGCCGGCCATTATGCCGATATAATGCATTGCCCATAGGCCACTGCCAAGAACACAGGATGCTGACAGCATCCACATTCGCCGGATTTTACCGGCAGAACGGGAAACTTGTGAAAGCAAATTCACGGCAGCATAAACCGCAGCAGAGACCAGCGCGAAAGTTAGTAAAACGATCCAAATATTATAACGGATTCCCATTTGATCCATGTGTCAACCTCTTCACCGGTATAGTAATTATCATCATCGCCACAGTGCGTTTCTCAAGTCAGGATCAGTACACGTATATCGGATAAATGGAAGAGTGCGTAAAGATTACAGGCTATCCCTGGAAAAGCAACTTTAGGTGTAATTTTACCTTTTATTAATCAGACTGTCTAAGTAAATACTGGAACTTGCCCCCTGTTTTGGTCTCCGTTAAAAAATGTCCATATTTGACATCCCAGAGGGTTTCGTTCTCTTCCCTTCGGGGAATGTACGCCGCCAGAGCAAATAATTGCCGACAGCCAGCAGCACAAGGTATATGTAGACGCCACCTGTCAGTAAGGTCGCCAGATAATGCAGGCCCACCATGCCGATCAGCAGGAACAGCATCAGAAAGCTGCTTCCCGTAAATTCCTTCTGCTTAGCTGCTTCAAAGCGTTCTGAAAAAGGCAGCGACCGAGGCAGCAACAGGAAGCACAGCACCGCATAAATAAAATTCGCAAACAGTACAACCACAAGGTCCGGCAGAATCCTAACTCCGTAGAGCACTGTGAACACCACCGCTTCTGCCAGGAAAACCGGTACAAACAACCGGAGCAGAGCAGCCTTGAGCATGCCTCTGTACACTGTATGATCACCCGGTAGTGGAATTACTTTGTAAATCCATGCTCCTTTATAACTTCCTGAATACCGCAGCATTTGCACAACGGTCATCATCAGCGTGGCGCTAAAGTAAATGAACAGGTAGGTCTTTGAATTCCCGATACCGCCACCATCTCCTAGCCAGATCATATTTAAGATAAATATGAAAGGGAACACAATGGAGAAGCCTAGCGTCGGATATACCTTTAGCTTAAAGTCCCGTTCTGTCTTCATCATGGACCAGGTAAATCGAAAGAACATGCCCTCTTCCCGGCTCCGGCAAACTACAGTAGATAGCCATCCAGATAATCTCGCTGCTTCCCGGCCACCGACCTCTTGTGCCGATAGCTTTTGCAGGCTTTTCTCAAATTGAGGCATAAGCTTTATGTATATGATGATCAGGAGGAGCGGGAGAATAATCGCCAAACCGGACAACACGCTAAAATGAATGCCTCTCCCTCCACCAAATGCCAGCTCAAACGGGGCAGCAAACCAGACAGGAGGAATAAGATATTGCCACCATGCCGGTATGAAGGATGCGCTAAACTCCGCCAGGTTAAACAGCCTGGAAATCAGTTGGTAGCCAACGGTTATGGCAATCATCAGTACAATCTGCACATAGTTTATGATATCTTTCAATCTTTCTCCGTCGAAAAGCTTCAGGATCAGCAGGTACAGAAATCCTGTAATCACCAGGATGAAGCAATTCATCAGCACAATGGCTACACAGTATAAAAGAAAGAACAACGGCCCCTGCCGGAATAGCGAGACGATCAGAGTGGGCCCGGCAAGGCTTAACGTGAGGGTAAACAGATAGATTAGCACATGGATGTTCTTGGCCATATTCAGGGTACGGCGATTCACCGGTTTGGAGAACAGAATGTTCTTGTCCCGAAGATCCAGCAGGACGGACGAAAAGTCGGAGACCAGTGTAGTCGTGATCATGAACATCACCACACCCAGAACCAGACTCATTTGCAGCATGTAATGGCCGGATGGAATGATGAGCGGGATCAAGAACGTACCCATTATCAAGTAAACCCACTGCGGGCGAAACGGCGAGCCTTCCTTCGGCTCGGCTGATCTTTGCGTAGCCGCAAGAACTGTAGGTGCCCTTCTCCCATCCATTGTCAGTTTGACTTGTAGAATGCTGCGCATAACGCCGTAATCGATGCCAGCTCTGCAGAACAGTCCCTCCAGCCGATCCAATAGCTTCAGCACCCGAAAATCATTCATCTGCAGCACCTTCTTGAATTATGGTCACGAATTCACCGGCGATATCCCGGTATTTGTCAAAGCCGGTCAACTGGTTAAAAATCTCTTCAAGCGAGCCTTCCCGGCTCTGGTCCTTCAGCTCCGCAAAGCTGCCATCGGCCACAATGTCCCCTCCAGCAATAAGCACAATACGGCTGCTGATCTTCTCGACAACATCCATGATATGCGAGGAGTAGAAAATGGTCTTGCCTCGTGCGGCCAGTGAAGCGAAAATCTCCTTCACCACCATAACACTATTGGCATCAAGACCGCTTAGCGGCTCGTCGAGGAACAGAATATCCGGGTCATGCAGCATGCTGGAGATCAGCAGCACTTTCTGCTTCATTCCTTTGGAAAAGGAGGAGATGCGCATGTCGTAGGCCTTTTCCAGACCAAGCAGAGTGGTCAGCCGCTTGGCCTTGTCATCTGCATCGCTCCGCTTCATGCCGTACAGCTCGCCAATGAAGCACAGATACTCCCGTGCCGTCAGGCTATCATATAGTTCCGCGACTTCCGGCACATAGCCGATCCGTCTCTTATAAGTGTTGTCGCCATCAGCGATATCCTTCCCGAAGATCTCTACGGTCCCGTTATATCCCTCAACCAAACCAAGCATGATCTTAACCGTCGTGCTTTTACCAGCACCGTTTGGGCCGATATAGCCGATAATCTGCCCCGGATAGACCTCCAAATCAATCCCCCGGAGAACCATTCTGTCTGAGTAATTCATCCACAAGCCAGAGATTGAAATCACCGGCTTCTCTGCAACAGCCATTCCTTTCATCTCCTTCCAAATTAACCTGTTATCCCAAGCTGATCTTCCGGAAGCTAGCGGAAGACCTGCCTTAAATTAGGTTACTTTACCTTATTCTAGCGGAAACTATTCCCTCTTACTATCCTTAATGACACATTATTCGGGAAAACGACGCCGCTTTGGACAAACTGCAATGATTTGGCACAATTCAAAAAGCAGCACCCCCGGAGTCGTTCCGAAAGGTGCTGCTAGATATAGAATGAATGGAATTAAGCTAAATTCTGCAAAAGTACCGCTATACCCAAAACCATGATACGGGCAGCATTCATCAGGATGAAATTTTTAACGGAAAGAATAAAGGTGCTGGCCTTCTCCTGCTTCGCATGAAACGTTGCAACATTGCGGCGGAGCGGAATTAGAGTCAGAAGGATCAGCAGGACGAGCACCGGATGAACCTTCAGGATCAATAACACTACAAGGTCAAGATAAGAGACATAATATAGCAGTTTGAACAACAGGAGTGCCCGCTCTCTACCAATATAGACAGGAAGAGTGTATCTGCGGTTTTCAATATCCTCCTCGATGTCGCATATATTGTTCGCCAGCATAATACCCGAAATCCCCAAAATGGCTGGCACAGAAAACCAGAAGAGATAAATTACCTCTACAAGATTAATATGTAGATTGACCCAGCCCCCCTGAATCAGTAGCGAGACGACACTATTGTCAGTATGGATATAGGCCGAGATAAAGATAATGACGAAGCCCATGAACAGCCCGGAGAACAACTCTCCCAGCGGCATCCGTGAGATTGGAATGGGACCAAAGGAATACAGAATGCCAATGAGGAACGACAATCCCCCCAGCAGGAAGACCAGAAGGCCTGTCTGTGACACCAGCGCAATCCCGCCCCCGGCCGCCAGCACGAGCAGGATGATAATGGTCGCAACCACCGTACGCTCTTTCAGCTTAAAATGAACGATCGCATTATGCGTCTCATAGCCATAGCCATATGTTTTGGATGCTTTTTTGAAATCATAATAATTGTTAATCGCCGTCGTAGCCATATCAAAACTCAGCAGAGAAATGAACATCAGACCAAACCGCAGAATATAAAAATCCTCGAACCGGTACAAGGCGTACAACGTCCCCATTAGAAAAGGAATCATGCTCGCTGCCTTCGTCGGCAGCTCCACAAACTTCAGAAAACTTCTTACATTCAAATCGATCACCCTTATCACTTAAATGAACAGTTCATATCATAGAGTCATTATATCGTAATTTCGAGGTGACCTGTCAGGAATCGACAGGAAATGAACAAAAAATCATTCCAGAGAAGCAGGGCAGTATGATATGATAGGCAGGCCAATAACAGCGCCCTTCAGGGTGCTGTTGTCATGAGCGAACACTTTTAAATAATGGAGGCATTAACTTTTATGTCAGCGCAACCGCAATCCCCCCAATCCGTCAAGATCGTCACTGCCGATCCTGGTGCCATTGGCCTGTTCGGACTAGCTATCGTCACGCTGGTCGCATCTTCACAGAAGCTCGAGATTACCTCGGGACTCAGCTATGTCATTCCTTGGGCTATTTTCCTGGGCGCCTTCGCCCAGCTATTTGCCAGCATTCAGGATGCTAAGCACAATAATACCTTCGGCATGACCGCCTTTGGAGCCTATGCCTTCTTCTGGTTCGGCATGGCCGCCAGCTGGCTGATCAAGCTCGGTGTATTCGGAACAACCCTGGCCGAAGCCGTGGATCCGAAGCAGCTCGGATTTGTGTTTCTGGGATACCTGATCTTCACGCTCTTCATGACGATCGGTGCCGTGGAGGCCAATAAGGTCCTGCTGATCATCTTCATCCTGATTGACTTCCTGTTCCTGGGTCTGACGTTTGATTCTTTCGGGATTGCGGCTGAAGCCTTTCATAAACTGGCTGCCTTTGCAGAGCTAGGCATCGCTCTGGTCTCCTTCTATGGCTGCGGAGCTTCGGTACTGAACGCTCACTTCGGACGTTCGTTCCTGCCAATGGGCGCGCCACTGCGTATTTTCAAAAAATAAGGATTCAATACCTGCATCAAAAACAACGGATAAACGTACACCTGCCACTCTGGCGGAGCGCGTTTATCCTTTTTTTATGCAGATGTGCTGTCCCTCACGGATAGGCGTGGTACACTATCTGTATACCGCAATAATCAGATTAGAACCCTCATGTTAACCGAAAGGATTTGGAGACAATGAATGTGTTCACTTCTTCTGAATGGATTGGAACGGCCGTATTTGCCCTAATTCTTCTCATTATTGCTTATCGCGTCATTCGTGGGCTTCCCAAGATGACAGGAGACATCGCCGCTTTTCGCAAAAGAACACTCGTCTGGACCCAGGTGGCGCTGGTATTGACCGTACTTCAATTGAATTTCAAGGCCGGGGATTGGCGCTTCGCCATTATCCTGGGTATGATCGTTCTCTTCACCGGCAGCATCTGGCTGGCCGCTCGCCGTGAAGATCTTCGCAGCGGTGCAGGAGCAGATCCTGCCGGACATAATAAATAGATTCAAGGCTCCCGCAAGGGAGCTTTTTTCATGTCCTCCCGCTGAAGTGCGAACAAGTTGTGACAAAAGCATAGTTCATGCCAGCCTAACCATACTAAGCTCATTCCAAGAGGATTACGGAGGGATGACGGATGGGCAAAAAGATGAATCTGCTGATGTTCAGCGGGGACTATGATAAAGCAATGGCGGGATTGATCCTGGCAAATACTGCTCGGGATATCGAATGCGAGGTGACCATGTTCTTTGCGTTCTGGGGGCTGTTCCTGGTCCGTGACCCGGAGAAGATGACACTGGAGGACAAAAGTATTTACGAAAAGCTGATGGATGTCATGACCCCCAAAGGACCAGAACAACTCCCCCTGTCACGGATGAATTTTAGCGGGCTGGGCCGGATGATGCTGGAAGAGATGATGGAGGCGCAGGGCGCACCGAAGTTAATTCATTTTCTCAAGGGCGCCCGTAAAAAGAACATCAAGTTCTATGCCTGCAAGCTCTCCGTGGAAATCATGGGCTTCAAACCGGAGGAATTCCTGCCGGAAGTAGAGATTATTGATGCGGCAGCTTATTTGAAGGATGCGCTGGAGAGTGACATGCAGCTGTTCATCTAACTCTCAAGCTTGGGCGTTAACCTATTCACTGAGCGGGGCATATACTGAGGCCAAAGAAACTACAGGCTGGAGGGAATGTCCGTGCTGAATATCATCCCCGCCTCTTCCCGGGAGACGCCATCTTCGCTGCAAACTTACTTTGCATCCTTTCGCGAGCACACCATCGGAACAGGATTTACGCTTACGACACCCTATGGCAGACAGCCTCTCTTGTACGCTGACTGGACCGCCAGCGGACGTCTTTACGAGCCCATCGAGCGCCGAATGCTGGAGACGTTCGGCCCTTATGTCAGCAACCCCCATACTGAATCCAACACTACCGGGCTGACAATGACCTTGGCCTATATCGAGGCCCGGAATATTATTAAAGCCCATGTCCACGCCGAGCCGCAGGATGCGCTGCTCTTCTGCGGCAACGGCACCACTGGGGCAATAAACAAGCTCCAGCGCATTCTGGGCTTGAAGATGCCGGAATGGCTGCATGGCAGAAGCCTTGATCCTGAAGACCGACCGGTCATCTTCGTCAGCCACATGGAGCATCATTCTAACCTTCTGCCCTGGCAGGAGAGTCTTGGCGATGTCGTTACTGTACCTCCGGCAGCGGACGGGAACATCGATCTGAATCAGCTCGAATACCTGCTGCGTCTTTACCGGCACCGGCGCCTGAAAATCGGCGCCTTCACGGCCTGTTCCAATGTGACAGGCGTCCGTACACCCTACCATCAGCTCGCCGCAGCCATGCATCGCCACGGTGGGGTCTGCTTTGTTGATTTTGCCGCCAGCGCCCCCTATGAGCTGATCGATATGCATCCGGCTTCACCGCAGGAGAAGCTCGACGCGATCTTCTTCTCCCCGCATAAATTCCTCGGCGGGCCCGGAAGCAGCGGCGTGCTGCTGTTCGACTCCGCCCTTTATCGCAGCCGCCTTCCCGACGAGCCTGGCGGCGGCACCGTGGTTTGGGTCGATGCCTGGGGCGGCCGCCGCTACATAGAGGATATAGAAACCCGCGAGGATGGCGGCACGCCGGGCTTCCTGCAGGCCTTCCGCACTGCACTGGCTATTCATCTGAAAGAAGCCATGAACGGGGGCGGTGAATACATGCTGCTCAGGGAGCGGGAACTTTGCCGGCAGCTGCTGGATGGATTGCAGACTATACCCGGATTAACCGTATTGGCCGGAGAGCAACAGGAACGGCTAGGGATTGTTTCCTTTACGATACGCGATATCCACTATAACCTCGCGGTGCAGCTGCTGAACGACCGCTTCGGCATCCAGGCCCGCGGAGGCTGTTCTTGCGCGGGTCCCTACGGCCATCATCTGCTGGGGCTCGGCCCTAAGGAATCGGCTGGCTTTATCAAGGCTATCTACGCTGGAGATCAGTCATTTAAGCCGGGCTGGGTCCGGTTTTCGCTCCACCCCATCATGACAGATAAAGAAGTGGCGCGAATGGTCTCAGCCATCCGCGCCATCGTAATGCATATTGAAGAGTGGAGACAGGATTACAGGTATAACCCCGAAACTAACGGCTGGCAGCACATTACTGCTGCCGCACCGGCAATTAAGGATACCGCCGGGTGGTTTCGCCTGTGAGTTTCGTTAACCCCGCTGACCTCCAGCGTAACTAACATCTAGATGTCTGATCAGCGAGACATCTTATTATTGAGATAGCCTATTTGCGAAACAGCCTACTATAGAGACTGCCCGTCCTTTACCATGCCCAGATCAGCGGCAGCCGCATTGGCGATGACCTGTGCGACATCCTTGCAGCCAGGAATTACACTCGTTACTGCAGGATGCTGAAGGCACCAGCCCAAGGCCCATTGCGCCATTGGAATGCCTTCCGGCACTTCACTTTCTGCAATCTTAGCGACTTCGAGCAATTGCTTCTGCCGCGTGTCCGCATTGTGATTCGCCCGGACATCACCGGTCGGGAAGGCCGCATCCGGCTTATATTTCCCGCTTAGATAGCCGCTGGCAAGCGGTACCCGTGCCAGCACACCCAGGTTATGCTTGGCGCACAGCGGGAAGACTTCTTCTTCCGGGCCGCGTTCCAGACGGTTATATACGACCTGTATGGCCTCTGCCCCAACTGCCTGAGCGGAGGCTGTCTGGTGAACACCTGTGCCAGAGGCACTAATGGAAATTCCTAAGTGACGAATTTTTCCGGCCTGCACCTGTCTATCCAGCATGCTCCACAGTTTGTCGTTCTCGAACTCGGCGTCGGTCCCCGAATGGAACTGATAGAGATCGACATACTCGGTCTGGAGCGATTTAAGTGAATCATCCAGTTGCTTCAGCACCTGATCGGCACTCCATAGCTGTTCCCGCTGGAGATGTCCCTTGAATCCGTGGCCGAACTTGGTCGCCACAATCCAGTCCTCACGTTTACGACGGGCCAGATAGTTACCAATGAACCTCTCAGACAAGTGGTCGCCGTAACATTCTGCTGTATCAATCAGATTGATTCCAAGTTCCCCGGATTTGTCCAGCATGGCATCAACTTCGTTTTGGGTAAAATCCTTGCCCCATTCCCCGCCAAACTGCCAGGTCCCAATTCCGATCACAGACACATTCAGTCCCGTGCTTCCAAGCTTGCGGTATTTCATAACGCCACCTCATCCTTTCATATCTGGAGTTTAATTAAACTTGAGATCTCTGCTTGTCCTCTATGTTACTTTTTGTCCAAATTATTTGCCACTGCCGCCATCACTTGCTGTTCTAGTAAAATAACTTTCTATAGCTTTGACGCCCCAGAAAGACAACGCTATAAAGAGCAGTACGTATAATCCTTCCGCGGGACGGCGGATAAAGCGCTCCAGATCATTGCCGATATAGGAGACCGCAAACACCATAATCGCTTTGCCCGCGATCAAAGCCAATAGATAGGAACGCAGCCGCATTCCGGCCAGTCCGGCAGCCATATTAATGACAACGAATGGTCCTACGGGAAACAAACTAAGCAGAAACACATAACTGAAGCCCCGCTGGCGTACCCAGGTCATACTCTTCGCCACCTTTGGGCGCAGGGCCCATTTGCGCAGATAGGGGTGGGAAGCGATTTTGCGCACAATCAGAAAAGTCGTTACACAGCCCGCGACCAGACCAATCCACGAATACAAAAAGCCAAGCCACAAACCATACACCGCACCGTTCAAACCGACGATAGCGATGGTAGGCAGGGGTGGCACAAATGATTTCATAAAAGTTAATGCAATGCCCGGAAAAGGGCCGAACGAACGATATTGTTCCAGCATGTGCCGCAGATTATCCTCTGTCAGCCATGAGGCGATATCCAGATAGTACATAACGTGCCGCTCTCCTCATCCATCCTGTAATAGTAGCTCCATGCCACTTCAGGTTAATCACTAAGCACTGAGCTTCAATTATACAATACATTGGGACAAAATTGACGTGGCGAATTTGGTACGGGCATCTTCATCCCGCAGGCATAGTTCTGTTATAATCCGGGTTAATAACCATTATGAAGGTGGGCGATTATGGACATTCAATCCAATTTCATATACTCTCTGCGAGAGTGCATCAAGAGCGGCGATGCCTTTGAATCACTGCAGATCATGTCCATCCTGCGGCCTGAGTATGAGGGACGGGCCTAGACACGTCCATGCACTACCTGTTTGCGAACCTGTATTTTTAGTTTATATAGAAGATACATGTACCCTAACGAACATCCAGAGCGCAGCCAAGGAGGAGACCACCTTTGATCAAAATAGGGCTGACCGGCTTCGGCGACCATGAGGAATTGTACGGAAAAATCAAACCGGCCGAACGGTTGTCTACATACAGCGCCCATTTTTCCATTGTAGAAATCGACAGTTCCTTCTACGCGGTTCAGCCGGTCAGAAATTATGTGAAATGGGTCAACCAAACCCCGGACGGATTCCAGTTCATCGTGAAAGCCTATCAGGGAATGACTGGTCATCTACGCGATAAAAAGAATTACTTTGATACAAAGGACGCTATGTTCGCCGCTTTCCACGAATCCATCCAGCCTGTTATCGAATCCGGCAAGCTGGCCATGACACTGTTCCAGTTCCCACCCTGGTTCGACTGCACCAAGGATAATGTGGATATGCTGCGCGATATCAGAGCGCGGATGAAAGACGTGCCCTGCGCCCTTGAATTTCGCCATGAGAGCTGGTACAGCCCGGCATTCCGCGACAAGACGCTGCATTTCATGGCGCGTGAGGGCTGGATTCATACGATAGTGGATGAGCCGCAGGCCGGGACTGGCTCGATTCCGATTGTAGCGGTGGCTACTTCCCCGGACATCACTTATGTGCGACTGCACGGCCGCAATGTCTCCGGCTGGCACCAAAGCAGCCACCCGGATTGGCGCAAGCTGCGCTACCTATACCGGTATGATCAGGAAGAACTCGGCGAGTGGAAGGAACGTCTGTTGAAGCTGGAGAAAAGCTGCCGTAATCTCTACGTAGTCTTCAACAACAATTCTGGCGGTGATGCTACTGACAACGCCAAGGAGCTTCAGAACATGCTCGGCATAGACGGCGGTCTGGCTCCGCGCCAGCTTGATCTCTTTCAATAGCCTAAAAAAAGATCATGACATCTGCAAATAACTGGTATTCCCTCCCTTTAAAAAGTGAAGAATAACCGAAGAAGCCTGAAGAGCGATCTGAAAGCACTGCAGCAGCGAAGGAGGCAGAGAGATGAAGAGAAATCATACGATGATGCAGTTTTTCGAGTGGCATGTTGCAGCAGACGGGAAGCACTGGAAACATCTCGCGGAAATGGCACCAGAGCTGAGCAGCACGGGGATTGACGCCATATGGATTCCGCCCGTGACCAAGGCCGTCTCCGCAGAAGATACCGGATATGGTGTCTATGACCTCTATGATCTCGGTGAATATGACCAAAAAGGTACAGTACGCACCAAATACGGTACCAAGCAAGAACTGGTCGACGCCATTGCCGAGTGCCAAAAGAATGGCATCGCTGTGTATGTTGATCTCGTCATGAACCATAAGGCCGGTGCGGACGAGACCGAGGTATTCAAGGTAGTCGAGGTCGATCCCCATGACCGGATGAAGGAAATTTCGCAGCCGTTCGAGATCGAGGGATGGACCAAGTTCACTTTTCCGGGACGCGGAGACGAGCATTCTGCCTTCAAGTGGAATTTCGATCATTTCAATGGCACGGACTTCAATGCCAAGGAGGGCCGTTCCGGGGTATTTCGTATTGTAGGTGAGAACAAGACCTGGAATAAGAACGTGGATGATGAGTTCGGCAACTATGATTATCTGATGTTCGCAAATATTGATTACAGCCATCCTGCAGTCAAAAAGGAAATGCTCCAGTGGGGAGGATGGCTGGTGGATACACTGCAATGCAGCGGCTACCGCCTCGACGCTATCAAGCACATTAACCATGAATTTATAAAAGAATTTGCAGCGGAGATGGTGCACAAGCGTGGGGAGGATTTCTACATCGTAGGCGAATTCTGGAATCCTGATCTTGCCTCCTGCCGCGAATTTCTGGACACGGTGGATTATCGGATTGATCTCTTTGACGTATCGCTGCACTACAAGCTGCATTCTGCCGCTCTTGGCGGGCGGGATTTTGATCTAAGCACCATTTTCAATGATACATTGGTGCAAAGCCATCCCGGCAATGCGGTCACCTTCGTCGACAACCATGACTCCCAGCCGCATGAGGCGCTGGAATCATGGGTTGGTGACTGGTTCAAACAAATTGCTTATGCTCTCATTTTGCTGCGCCGCGACGGGTATCCCGTCGTCTTCTACGGTGACTATTACGGGATCGGCGGCCCGGACCCGATCGAAGGCAAGAAAGCCGCGATCGACCCGTTGCTGTACGCCCGTTACCACAAAGCTTACGGTGAGCAAAAGGATTATTTGGATCACCCCAACACGATCGGATGGGTACGGCTCGGAGTGGAGGAAATCAAAGGCTCCGGCTGTGCAGTGGTTATCTCCAATGGCGACAAAGGTGAGAAGCGGATGCAGGTAGGCAAGCATCGCGCCGGTGAGGTGTGGGTGGATTTCACTGGCACCCGCAAGGAGAAACTTACGATTGGGCAGGACGGCTGGGCAGTCTTTCCTGTAGACGGCGGAAGCGTCTCTGTCTGGGCCCTTCCCCACGAGGAGAATGAAGAGTGATAGGGATAACACTGCCGCGCTTAATCTTACCTTCTCGTAGCTGCTTCGCTCCGGGCTAGTGCACGGTTGACTTGAATTCAAACCGTTAACATCGCCTGTGGAGACGACATAAATCACATATTCAGCAGCAAATAAAAGAACCCCTTCTCCACCTATTGGCGGAAGGGGTTCTTCATGTATCTCATAGTTTATCGTGCTGTGATTTGCTTCTAGTAATAGTATGCAGGCTCCATAATTGGGTAGGTAAAAGGAATTCAACAGACCCCTTTCCCGTTATTCCCACCCGGCAAAACCTACTCCTCTGCCTCCGGATGCTTGGATACGAGCCGCACCAGATCCAGAGTCAGAATCGGCAGTTGCAGGGAGGCCGGATACGCTAGATAACGCGGTTCCCACTCTGGACCAAACTTCTCCTTGTAGCGGCGCAGGCCGGAGAAGCCATACCAATGGCCTCCCTTCTTGAAGACCAGACGGGCGAGCTTCTCTTCCCGCAGCGCACCGGCATTCTGACCAACACTGGACAGAGGGGCATTACCAAGATTAAATCTTTGATAGCCCTGGCCCTTGGCCCATTCCATCAATCGGATGAATAAATAATCCATTGTCCCGTTCGGCGCCTGCTTCCGGTGACGCATCAAATCTATGGAGAGTGTCGTACCCCCGTCATACCCGGGAACAAGTGTAGCGAAGGCTACCACCTCACCAGAAGCCTGTCTCAGCAGTGCAATTGGAGCGAACTGCAGATAGGCTTCCTTGAACCAGCCGAGCGAATACCCTTTCTCCGTCCGACCCCCCAGCCACTCTCCCGAAATCGAGCGCAGTTCTTTGATTAGGACGGCTGAATGCGGCTGTTGCGATATTTCAAATTGGTAACCTTCCCGTTCAAAACGGTTGTTGACACTACGCAGGTCGGCATTCTTGCGGCCACTGAGTGTGAACGTCTCCAACGATACCATAGCTTCTTCGCCAAGCTTGAAGAAATGATAGCCCTGCTCATGATATACCGGCAGGAACGCAGGTGTAGCCTGATAAAAGACCACGGACAACCCATACTTGTCCGCCGCCTGCCGGAACTCACTGATGGCGTTGTTAATAAGCTCCTTCGCACCCAGCGGATCACCAAGCACAACAAGCTTATCACGCACCCGGGAATAAGGAAGCAGCACTTGTCCATCCTGTGCCCAATAGAAGCTTTTGTCACCCAGAAACAGCATATGAGTTAGGGAGTTGCCAGGCACCTTCTTCAAAAATTGTGTCAGCCGGTCCATCTCCGGAGGGCCTGACAGCTCCTCGGAATCACGGTGAGGCCGGAGCGTGACAAACATCGTCAGCAGGAGCCAGGAGAAGATCAGTCCGCTGGCTGCGGTAAAGGCAACATTACTGTGTCGTTGCAGCCACTCCGGATGAATGCCTGGCGGAAGATGCTTCATAAACCCGCGATGCACATGACTGCCGAGCAAATAGTAGATAACGGCAATCACCGAAGTCAGCGCCAACCACCTGGCCGTACTCTGCCGGCTGACCGGCGCGCTGACCCGGTAGAACCGGGCTCTGGATATCCAAAGGATCACCCCGACTACCAGCAGGAAGATAGCCTCCTCGTAATCAAAACCTTTGGTAAAAGCAAACAGCGCGCCCCCCAGCAGCGAGAGGCTGGTCCAAATATAGGCTCTACGGATCCGCAGGGAGATGCCCCGTGACAGCAGGATGAGCATAAAGCCGATCAGGACGGATAAATGATGTGATAACCGCATGATCGGAAATGACAGCAGCTTTTCCGTGATCTCCAACCGGTACAGCAGTTCCGGCGTTGCTGCAGACAGCAGCAGAATGAGACCGCTGGCAAAGACCAGTTTGCCTAGCGCCCATACCCCAAGGTCGCTGAGGAAGGTATACTGTCCTGGCCAACGCCAGATTTTCTGCCACAGATTCAGCGAGGGCTCCAGCCCCACAGCTGCACGTTCCAGCATTTTTCTGCCCTGCAGCCCGATCTCCAGCGCGGCCAGCACGAGACCGATCAGCCAGGGAATCAGATAATAGAACAAACGGTAGATCACCAGCACCGCCATAGCCTGATCGGTCTGATAACCCATTTGGGTCAGCCCCAGAAGCGCGATCAGGTCGAACGCCCCGATCCCGCCGGGAGCCATACTGAGAATACCGGCGATGGCCGCAATCGTATAAATACTGAAGATGGTCACAAAATGCACACCACCCAGCAGGTGGTGGCCAATCGACCAGAATGTAATGCCGGCAAACAGCCATTCCAGGAACGACGCCCCGACCGAACTACCTACCGTGATCCACGGTGTTCGTCCCTGGCCACGGTTAATCCATTTGGCGTACAGTGCCGACCGCTGGACGAACACAAAGAATGGCAGGTAGAGCGCCATGCCCCAGACTGCGAACACCAACCAGCGATGCTCTTGCATCAGTCCCGCCGCGGGTAGAATACCAAAGATGTTGCCCCAGGATAACAGGGATAGTCCCGTAATCATAAGCGGTGACAGGAACACGATCGCCGGTGTCAGAACAGCCGAGGATACACCGCTCTTCTTATATAGCAGTGTCCGTAGCCCCACACCAGCCAGCCCGGCAAACCCAATCAGGTTATTAAATGTATTGGCAATCCATGCATAACGGAACGTGCTCCATAAACTTACCTTCAGCTTGAAATGAGCACGAATCAAATAGTCGTAAGCACTCATTACCGCTACCGCAAGCAATGCTATCCCCATCATCTGAAAGATGGATGATGCCGGAACGTCCTTCAGCTCGCGAAGCGTACGTCCCAGATGAACCTGCTTCAGCTCATGCTGCCCTTCCCAATATACAAGCGCTATAATCGCCAGCGGAAAAAGAGCGCGTACCGCCCGAATCCGGTAAATGGATACCAGTAGCCTCACAATCTTGAACCGCTCCAGCGCCTCTTTCATTGAATGCATAAATCCACCTGCCCTTGCTACTGCCACACGTTCCGCCGGCAAAACCTGCCGCACTGTCCTTGGTCTGGGCAGCGGTTCATGTGCGAGAATTTCAACTTGTCCATTATAACAATACGTAAACCGGCTGGCATGTAACAAACAGCACCTGTAACCATCACATTACCTCTAATATATAAGACTGAATCCAGAGCAGATACCCTGCAATATAGCCTTATTTATTTTACCAGAAACTAGATCATCTATCCCCTTTACCATCCACCCTAAACGAGCCTGCTTCCATAGTTTACTAAGAGCGTAACCAAAAAAGTACGCCTCTGCAACTATATGGTGGAAACGCAGATATTGATAGCTATGTAGCCGCATGAGAGAACTTTATTTCAGTATGAATTGGAAAAGAGAGCTAACCACGTCCACCAAAACGCATAACTAGCCCCTGTATTGTCCGCTACTTGATTCCAAGAAAAAAAGGACGGAGTCAGGAATGTCTTCCTGCTTCCGCCCTGAAACGAACTGGAGTTACGCTCCCTTGTTCAGATTTCCGGCAACATCGACCGTATTACAATCGCCGCTTCTTCTGTTAACCAGTGTCACGCCTAGGCATCCGCAGCCTGAATCGCCTCGGCCAACCGGTCATTTAATTCTTCGGCATACTGAGCCGTCAATTCTGTCGTCCATCCGAAATATTTTCCCATATAGGCGGTTACAGCAGCCTTCCACGCCTCTACCCAGGCTATATTGAAGAAAAGCGCACCCGTGCGGCGGATAAAAAAGTCCACCGGCTTCAGCGTCATCTCCTCTTCTATAGAATACAGTAGAGCCGCCAGCAAGGATGCCGGCAGTCCTGCCGTCTCTGCTTCAAGAGCGTGCTTCGTAATTAACGCATAAACCGCGCCAATGTTAGAACCATACCTCCGTACCAGTTGCTCCGCTTCATGTGGCGACAGCCCCAGCCTCGTTCCCTCCGGAATACGTTCTTGCACAAACTTCTTATACTGAATGGATCCACCAACATCACCGCCGGAGATCGGCATGTGCCCGGTCTGGCATCCGGAAATAGCAGCAAGTCCAGCAGCATTCCGTTGCTTTGCGACCAGATCCACCACCGTCTCCGCCATTTTGCGGTAGCCAGTCAGCTTGCCGCCAGCCATAGAGATCAGACCTGAAGCCGAGACGAAAATTTCATCCTTGCGGGAAATCTCGGACGGGCTTTTGCCCTCTTGATGTATCAGAGGACGTAGTCCTGCCCAACTGGATTCTACATCATCGTCCGTTAGTTCCATGCCGGGGAACATTTCATTAGCAGCGTGAAGGATATACACCCTGTCAGCTTCAGTAACCAGCGGATTTACCAGATCACCTTTATAATTCGTATCGGTCGTCCCTACATAAGTTTTGTTGTCCCGCGGGATCGCGAACATCATGCGCCCATCAGGGGTATCAAAATAAATCGCCTGCTTCAGCGGGAAACGCCCCTGGTCGAATACTAAGTGAACGCCCTTAGATAAATGCAGCATTTTGCCCTCTTTGGACTGGTCCTTCTCCCTCAGTGTATCTACCCAAGGTCCGGCGGCATTGATGATATGCTTCGCACGAAGCTCATAAGAACGTCCGCTGAACTGATCCGTCATTACTACACCCGCCAGCTGCTTATTATCATAAATAAACTGTCCCACCTTGGCATAGTTCACAGCCAGCGCCCCGCGCTTCACAGCCTCCTTCAATACTTCAATCGTCAAGCGGGCATCGTCCGTCCGATACTCCACATAATAACCACCGCCTTTGAGACCCTGTTGCTTCAACAGCGGTTCTTTGCCCAGTGTCTTCCCAGCGCTCAGCATCGTTCGGCGCTCGCCCTTTTTAACCCCAGCCAAGTAGTCATAGACCCGGAGTCCAAGGGATGTCGACATTCTCCCGAAGGTACCCCCCTCATAAATCGGCAGCAGCATCCATTCCGGTGTAGTGACATGAGGTCCATTCTCGTACACAATCGCCCGTTCTTTGCCCACCTCTGCCACCACACCAATCTCCAACTGTTTCAAATAGCGGAGTCCACCATGCACAAGCTTGGTCGACCGGCTAGAAGTGCCCCCGGCAAAATCCTGCATCTCTAAAAGGGCGGTCCGCAGGCCGCGGGTCTGTGCATCCAAAGCAATTCCCGCTCCTGTAATGCCCCCGCCAATCACCAGCACATCCCATTCCTGTTCCGCCATTTGATTCAGATATTGATCTCGTTTGCCTGCCGAAAAAGTTCCCATGTCTATTTCCTCCCATACAAGTAGAAACGGTGTGCCGTCCTCTAAGGGACGGTATCCGTATCAGCGAGAAATATAAGGATATTTATAATGTAAAACATATAAATTCTTATATTTGCAAAAAAAACCACAAACATGCCGGCTGCGATAGCTTGCGCAGCGGCTGTTGTGGTTTCTCCAGTTCTCCAACCCATTGTATTAACTTGTTGAGGTAAGTATACCATGCCCATTTTTTAGTGAAAAGCCTGTGCGGCACGTACCGCCTTTTTCCATCCGCCGTACAAAGCATCTGCTGCCCCTTCATCCATCGTTCTGTCGAAGGCGCGCTGAATCTGCCATAATGCAGAGATCTCATTCTGATCCTGCCAGAATCCTACAGCTAGACCCGCCAGATACGCCGCTCCGAGCGCCGTAGTCTCGCTAATCACTGGCCGCTCTACCGTAACACCCAGCATGTCGCTCTGGAACTGCATCAGGAAGTTATTACGGGCTGCGCCACCACCCACCCGCAGCTTTTTGAGAGAAATCCCGGAGTCCTCCTCCATGGCCGCAAGTACATCACGGGTCTGGTAAGCCAGCGATTCCAAAGTCGCACGAATCAGATGCTCCTTCGAGGTGCCTCGAGTCAGGCCGAACACTGCACCCCGAACCTCACTGTCCCAATACGGTGTGCCCAGGCCAACAAAGGCTGGCACCACGTAGACGCCTTCCGTTGAATTCACCCGCGAAGCGTATTCCTCACTAACCGCGGCATTCTTGATCATCCGCAGTCCGTCACGAAGCCACTGAATGGCTGAGCCAGCCACAAAGATGCTGCCCTCCAGCGCATATTCAACCTTCCCGTTTAACCCCCAGGCAATCGTAGTCAGCAGTCCGCTTGCTGAGGCAATGGCCTGCTCACCGGTATGCATCAGCATAAATGCCCCGGTGCCGTAGGTATTGTTCGCGGTCCCTTGCTCAAAGCAGGTCTGCCCGAATAATGCGGCCTGCTGGTCACCCGCAGCGCCTGAGATCGGTACAGCGGCATTGAAGAAATGCTGGCGATTGGTATAGCCATAAACTTCGGAGGACGACCGGACCTCTGGCAGCATGGAGCGTGGAATATTTAACAGTGCCAGCAGCTCCTCATCCCATTGCAACTCGTGAATGTTGTACATCAGCGTCCGCGATGCATTAGAGTAATCGGTCACATGAGCGCCCCCGTCAGTTAGCCGCCAGATTAGCCAGGTGTCCATCGTCCCGAACAGCAGTTCTCCACGTTCCGCCTTCTCCCGTGCGCCCGGAACATGGTCCAGAATCCACTTTACCTTTGTGCCCGAGAAATACGCGTCCAGGCGCAGACCTGTCTTTTGCCTGAAGATTTCATCATGACCCTGAGCCTTGAGATCCTCACAAATCTCCGTTGTTTGTCGGGACTGCCATACAATTGCATGATACACCGGCATCCCCGTAGCCCGATCCCAAACTACGGTCGTCTCCCGCTGATTGGTGATCCCGATGGCAGCCACCTCCTCCGGAGAGATAGCGGTCTCGGTGAACAATGACGAAATGACCGCCAGAATGGATATCCAGATCTCATTGGCATCGTGCTCCACCCAGCCCGGTTGTGGGAAATGCTGCTTGAATTCCTGCTGAGCAATATGAATAATCGTACCTTTACGATCAAATAGAATGGCTCTTGAGCTAGTCGTGCCTTGGTCCAAGGCCAGAATATACTTTTTATCCACACTGCACCTCCAGGTTCATTTTATGTTATCGTAATGCCGGCACAGATCCATTTGGGAAGTCGTCACGGCGGTTGCTCCTGCTGCCAACGCCTTTTCCACATCGTCCACAGTACGAATCAGCCCGCCAGCAAAAATCGGAATACCTGTACGCTCCCTCACTTCTGCGATAAGGCCCGGGATGACACCCGGCAGCACCTCAATATAATCAGGCTGTGTCCGTTCTAACAGAGCATAGCTTTTATCCAGAGCACTGGAATCCAGCAGAAATACCCGCTGAACGGCCAGTAAACCGTTTTGCCGCGCTTTGAGAATCACATTGGCCCGGGTCGAGATCAAGCCGGCAGGCTTGATGCTCTGGCATAGAAAATCTGCCGCAGCTTCATCATTCTTCAGTCCTTCAACCAGATCCACGTGCAGCAGCAGCTTCTTCCGGTGTGATTTTGCCAAATTAACAATGTCCTTCAGTTGCCCGATATGGCTCTCGAGCAGCACAATATATTCGTAGGAGGATTGCAACAGCTTCTCCAGATGCTTCATCTTTCGGATCGCAGGTAAAACAGTCTGTCCCTGAATGGACATGGGCGCTGCCCCTTTCCTAGCATGAGTGTGTCGCTCTATCCGCTACTACCAATATAACATTTATTACAGCAAAAAGAGCAGATCACGCACATCCATCGCCCCTTCCGGGATTAGCAAATGGATATGCTGTTTCTGCTCTGTCGCTGTACACAATCAGACTAATTGCAGCTTCAGCCAGTCTCTGGCCGCTTCCGCCTCTTCCACATTCAGGCGATGCCCCTGATTGCCCCAATACGTATTCACAGCTGCGCCTGCGCCTTGCAGTAGTTCTTCCAGCTCCCGGCTTTCATGCGCCGGAACCATCGGATCATTCATCGAAGTGCCGATGAAGACCGGAAGACCGCTCATATCCGGTAGATTGAGTCCACGCAGTGGTACCATCGGGTGCAGAAGCACTGCAGCCTGGAAAGCCTTCCCGTAGTGGAACAGCAAGCTACCAGCAATGTTGGCACCATTGGAATAACCAACGATAACTGTTTTGTCGGCAGAGAATCCGTATTTGGCCGCCGCCTCGTCCAGAAACTGCTTAATCTCCTGCGTGCGGAAGATCAGATCTTCTTCATCGAAGACCCCTTCCGACAACCGCCGGAAGAAGCGGGGCATCCCATTCTCCAGCACATTGCCACGAATGCCGAGCACGGACGATCCCGGGGAAAGCAATCCCGCGAGTGGCAGCAAATCCTGTTCGTCACCACCCGTTCCGTGGAACATTACCATTACTGGCTTACTCTCATCTGTGCCCTTGTGAAATACGTGTATCATTTTGACTTCACTCCAATCTCTCGAATGTCAAACGGCTGTAAATTAGCTTCAATCGCGGCACGGTGCGGTTCATACCAAGTAGGGAGCATCAGCTTCTCACCTAGCGCGTCCGGCTCCTCGTCGCGGGCAAAACCGGGAGGGTCTGTAGCAATCTCAAACAGAATACCGCCTTCTTCACGGAAGTAAATAGCGTTGAAGTATTGGCGGTCCTGAACAGGCGTCGGTTGGTAACCGTGGCTCTGCACAAGACGACTCCAGGCAAGCTGCTCGGCATCATCGCTGGCACGCCACGCAATATGGTGTACCGTTCCAGTGCCTCCCGAGCCATGCGGCACAGGCTCTGCCTTCAGATCAATAATATTACCCAGCTCTCCCGCCGCTCTGAAGCGGAGATAGCCGTCCCCTTCGGCAATGACCTCCATGCCCAGTGTACGGGACAGCGTATCCGCTGTCTTAGCTGGCTCTGTGCTGTACAGAACCGCCCCGCCAAAGCCCTTGATGGCGTGCTCTACAGGAACCCCACCAAAGGACCAGCTACTAAGCGGACCCTCTTCACGCTCCACAAGCTCAATCCGCAGACCGTCGTAGTCAGCAAAGGACAAATAGGACTCGGAAATCCGGCTGACTTTGGTTACTGAAATCTGGTATGCAGCCAATCGCTGCTCCCAGAAGTCAAGCGATCCTGTTGGCACAGCATAAGTGGTTACGCCAACCTGCCCGCCGCCAATTCTCCCCTTACGTCCCATCGACCATGGAAAGAATGTAATAATCGTTCCGGGAGCTCCGCTTTCGTTCCCGAAATAGAGATGGTACACCTCCGGTGCATCGAAATTGATGGTTTTCTTCACTAATCGTAGTCCGAGAATACCAGCATAAAAGTCAACATTCCGCTGCACGTCGCCCACAAAAGCTGTAATATGATGAATGCCTGCGCTTCGTAATGTCATAATTATCTGCCCCTTTCTTAGTTAAACCACAGTGCGTCAAGTGAAATCGATCCGGCCCCGGTCAGAGCCACTCCGGCGGCAACCACTAGTAAAGTGAGGGGAAACTCAATTCCGTTAGCCGTGGCCCAGAACCCGTTCGGCGCGTGAACCTTCACAATCGCTCCAAGCATGGTGGCAATAATCAGCGCCGAAGCGAGCGGAGTCAGAAGCCCGAAGGTGAACAGCACTCCGCCAACCAGTTCCATCACCCCCGCCAGCACCGCCATAGTTACACCAGGCTTCATGCCGATGGACTCCATCCAACCTCCGGTTCCCTTGGGACCATAACCTCCGAACCAGCCAAACAGCTTTTGGCTACCGTGCCCGATGAAAGAAATCCCGATCACCAGTCTGAGTAATAATAAGCCTACGCTAACCATTTTTACCCCACTCCATTCTCTTTGATTTAATTATCTTAATATTAAGATATTAGGTAAAAAAATTTGATACTTCTTCTTATATCGACTTCCCTGTTCCTGACACTATTCTTTCCGGATTTCCGGCAAGGGCCGCAGTTATTGCCGCCCTATACGCCTTTGCCGAGTCTCTTCAGCAGTTCCGTTGCCTGTTCCTTCTCTTCCGTGTTCAATCCGCCCATCAGACGATGCAGGGAAGAAACATGAAGCGGAAAAATATCGTCGAACAGCTCCCGGCCTGCAGTTGTAATCTCAGCATAGGTTACCCGCCGGTCATCGCTGCACGGAACACGCTTCAGCAAGCCCTTGTTCTCCAGCTTGTCGATATTGTACGTAATACTGCCGCTGGTCACCAGAATCTTCTCACCGATCTGCTGCAGTGGAATACGTGTTCTGTGGTACAGCACCTCAAGAATCATAAATTCAGCGGAAGACAAGCCGTGACTCTTCATATCCTTCACTGCCAGATCCATCAAGGTCTTGTAAGCTTTAGACAAGACGACGAACAATTTCAAGGAAGCCGCTTCATCCTGTTCCTGCTCCGCTCCGTTTGTATTCCCTGATAAAGGTTCTTGTTCAATACTCATATGCTCCACCTCCCTGTAATTTATTATGAATGAATCAATTTCATAAGTGAGCGTCTAATCATCGATATCTAGTTGTACATGGTTAGGTATAACTAGATAGATATCGTACCTATTCGGATTGACATCCGCATTATGAAATTGATTCGAGAGAGAATATTTGTCTTTAAGTTAATTATCTTTAATTTAAGATAAATATACGCCTCATCCATGCCATTGTCAACAATCTTCCGTGGAAATTTTGTCCGAATTGACCTGGCTCGCAAAACGGCGTATTCTTTGTCTTACGAATATCTAAAATGTAAGCCTCTTCATTTCTTAACAAATACCACTATATTACTTTTCGTTTAAAAGGAGGCCTACTCATGACATCTGCTACACCAAATGATGCCGCGGGGCAGGCTGAGCGGCGTGTGCTGATCGTGACTGCGGTCGCGGCGGAACGCGACGCCGTCCTGCGCGGGCTGCAGGGCAGCAGCAGGTTCCACGTTGTGGCTGCGGGCGCGGGCACCGCAGCCGCTGCGGCGGGTACCGCCGCGGCCCTGGCAGCCGGCTCCTACGACTGCGTCATCAACGCCGGGATCGGCGGCGGGTTCCCGGGGGTGGCCCCGGTAGGCTCGCTGGTGATTGCCAGCGAGATGATTGCCGCCGACCTCGGGGCGGAGACGCCGGAGGGCTTCCGCAGTGCTGCCGAGCTTGGCTTCGGCAGCGTGACCGTGCCGGGTGATTCCGGCACGGTCGAGGCCCTTACGGCCGCGCTGACAGCGGCCGGCCTTGCCGTCAGCACAGGACCTGTGCTGACGGTGTCTACGGCGACCGGCACGGCAGAGACGGCCGCCGCTCTTGCGGCGCGCCATCCCGGGGCGGCCGCCGAAGCCATGGAAGGCCACGGGGTCGCCGTGGCCGCACATGCGCTGGGGCTCCCGGTGCTGGAGCTCCGCGCGATTTCGAACCCGGTCGGTCCCCGCGACCGGGCAGCTTGGGCCATCGGCGAAGCGATGGACGCGCTTGCGGCAGCGGCCGCTATCCTAAAGGAGGTGCTGTAATGAATAACGAGCTTAATATTGCATTTTCCCCTTGTCCAAATGATACCTTTGTATTTCATGCCTGGGCGCATGGGCTGGTGGCGGATGCCCCGGCACTGAATGTGATGTACGCCGATATCGACATTACGAACGGGCTCGCTGCCGACGGCACTGGACCGGAAGTACTCAAAATCTCCTACGCCGCCCTGCCTTGGGTACTGGAGAACTACCGGCTGCTGCCCTGTGGTGGCGCCCTCGGCCGTGGCTGTGGGCCACTGGTACTGACCGGAAACGGTCCGCTCGCGGTAAGACGTCCAGCCGGGCTCGCCGGACGCAGGATCGCTGTTCCCAGCGAGCGTTCCACTGCCTATCTGTTGTTCCGATTGTGGGCAGCCCAGAACGTTCCAGGCGGTGTAGGAGAGATCGTCGTCATGCCTTTTGACGAGATCATGCCCGCTGTACGCGATGGGAAAATTGACGCCGGACTGGTGATTCACGAAGCCCGCTTCACCTACTCTTCCTATGGCCTTAATCTCCTGACGGATCTCGGCAGCTGGTGGGAAGAAGATACCGGACTACCGATCCCGCTTGGAGCCATTATCGCCCGCCGCGATCTGGATGCCGAAGCCATCTCCGGATGGATTCGCAGCTCCCTGCAATATGCCTGGGATCATCCGACGGACTCCCGCGACTACGTGCTAAGTCATGCCCAGGAGCTCTCCCCGGAAGTGGCAAAGTCTCATATCGATCTCTATGTTAACGAATTTAGCATGAACCTTGGCGATAGCGGCTATGAAGCCATCACGTCTTTATTGACCCGTGCTGCTGACGAAGGACTTGTTCCGGCGATAGATCCGGAATTGCTCCGGTAACACCCAGAACTACGGGGGAACCCTTTGCAACCGTATAGTTCCTGAAGTTACTTCGGTAACACTGGGAACCTACGGTGATCCCTCTACAACCATGTAGTTTACGGAGTTACTCCGGTAACACCGTAAACCTACGGCGAACCCTGTACACCAATTAGTTCACGGAGTTGCTCTCTAAATAACGAAACCTACGGGGTCTCCCTCCGTGTAGTTCCGGAACTGCTCCGGTAACACATGGAAACTACGGGACCTGCCTCTACAAACCATACCATCCCCGGTCATGTCATTTGGCGCCGGGGATTCTTTATATTTAAGCCATCTGATAATGTGACCTTGCGAAATGAAACCGCTATTCTTAGAGCCACGTTGGATCAGGAGGGTGTATAGTAACTATAGAATCAAGAATGGATGAACCCATTCAACCCCAAGGAGGAGAACCGTATGATTCCTGCCGGAAACAGCAAACCGAATATCGACCGTTTTCTTGGCTTTCAGGAGGACTATGACCGTTACCGCCCAGAGGCCCCACAGATAGTGTCTGAACTGCTCACCACTTACCTCGGACACCGACCTGCCCTTGTCGCAGATATTGGTTGCGGCACCGGATTGTCCACCTTCATCTGGAACCATGCAGCTGATGCAGTTCATGGCATCGAACCCAATCCTGATATGTTGGGCAAGGCACAGCAGAAGCTCGCAGAAATGTCAGATGCCGCAGCAATCTCTTTTGCCCAAGGTTATTCCAACCAATTACCGTTGGCAACAGGCAGTGTAGACATCGTTACCTGCTCGCAGTCTTTTCACTGGATGGAGCCTGTGAGCACACTCCAGGAAATCTCCCGTGTCCTGCGGGACGGAGGCGTCTTCGCCGCGTATGACTGCGATTGGCCGCTGGCCCTGCAAGCGAATGTCGAGATTCTATATAACAACCTAATTGACAAGGCAAATGAGATCTTGGACACGTTGGTGCCGGCATCAGAAAGAGCGCACAAGTGGGATAAGGACAGCCACCTGGACAGAATCAAGGACAGCGGATTGTTCTCCTTCGCCCGTGAAATCGTATTTCACCATACGGAGACCTGTGATGCAGCACGATATATCGGCCTGGCCCTCAGCCAGGGAGCCATCCAAACCGTGTGGAAGCTTGGCTCCAAGGATCTTGACGGCAGTATCACCGAATTCCAGACCGCGGTAGAGCAGCATTTTCAAGGCAAGACTCTAGATGTGCTAATCAGCTACCGGATGCGACTCGGAGTTAAATAAGACCCGTTAGTGTGTTCGACCTTAAAGCCGTAAATAAAAGGTATCAAGGTATATCCATTGTTTCAAATAGTAAATCAGGCTTAACCAGCAATCGTAGGATCTCTGAGCCCGCAGTGCTTTTATTCATAAGACATCTAGCACCAAGCACCAAGCACCAACCATCAATTATCAACCATTAACCATCGACCACCGATCGCTGATTATGGTTATGAGCCGCCAAAAATGCATACTAACTAGACTGGTCAAAAACCCGAATTTACCCTATACTGACCAGTAAGAGACGAAGAACGTCCCGATCCCCTTACCCAAGGGGCTTCGGGGCGTTTTTTTATGATTATGAAAGGGTGAGAGTGGTGGGATTTGAGGAAGCACACGCATCATTCATGGCAAAACATCTTGCAAGTAGAACCGGAGAACGGCTCTCCAGACTGGAAAGGGGGCATCGTCACGCCGAATCCCTGTTCCTGCACAATGTCTGGTGGCCGGTACGTGGTAACTTAAACGACTTGCATCCGGAGTATGAAGTCGCTGATTGGCGGGGCAGATCTTATTTTGCTGATTTTGTATGGCTGCCGGGCTATCTCAAACTATTAATTGAAATCAAAGGTTTTGCTTCCCATGTCCGCGACATGGATCGCCAGAAGTACTGTAACGAACTGAATCGGGAAACCTTTCTTTGCGCTATGGGTTACCAGGTGATTTCATTTGCTTATGACGATGTGGAGCAACGGCCCGACCTATGCGTCACGCTGCTACGTATGGTACTGAGCAGGTATCAGTCATCTCCGGCACCCATCTCCCGCATAACGCTTGCAGAAAAAGAAATCGTTCGACTGGCTCTAGGAATGCCCCGGGGACTGCGCCCAAAGGATATTGAGATTCATTTGGAAGTAGATCACAAAACAGCTGTCAGACACCTACGCACTTTGTGTAATAAAGGTTATTTGCTCCCCGTTCGGGGAGATGATCAACAACGGGTAATGCGTTACGAGTTAGCCCGTGGAATGATCGATTACTTGAGTTAAATTTAAGTAACTAATGAGTAATTCTCTGCCACTGGTGATTCTCAATCTAATCAAGGTGGGTTTAGTGAATTCACCAGTTTAATGATTGGGTATAGCGGTTCTCTAACTTACTGATAACAGGAAAAACTCCTGTTATTCTAATGTTTATACGTGTCCGCATGATAACAACTGGAAAAACTCCTGTTAATTCAGCCAAATAACTTTGTCTTGGGCATTTTCCATTGAAATAACGGGAGTTTTTCCAGTTATTCCGAAGGTTTCGGGCTTATCGATGATATTAACTGGAGAAATTCCTGTTATTCAATTGCCCATCCTCATTTCGCCCACATCCTCCTCCATCTCCCCTTCTATCTACCTCCTTTTCCCCTCACTACCTCCCTTCCCACTACGCTTCACTACACCCTTTGCTTCTTCTAACGCTCCATTCCCCCTCTACTCCACCTTCCCCCTATACGGTAGGCTAACCAACCGGAGCCACCCTTTAACCTCAGGCTAATGGAACTACAAGTAATGGGTTGATAGCTATATTTAAATGGCCTGACCTACTGGCTACAACCAAACTTTTCAACCCTGCTCCCCATTCCAAAAAAAGCGCCCAGACCGCGATACTCCGCAGTTGGGCGCTTCTCTTTGTCCATCAGCCTCTTGTAAGAGGATGGCCATTTATTTCTTGTCCACCATCCCCGTAGAGGGACAGCCGATTATTTCTTATCCACCATCCCCGTATAGGGGGCTGATTATTTCTTGTTCATCTTGAACATCAGGAACAGCTCGTTGTAGTGGGCGAGCATTTTTTTGCCCAGGTTGTCGTAGACCTCCAGATGGTCTGTAATATCGGACGACGGGTAGAAGCGGGTATCCTCCGAAATATCCGGCGGCAGAAGCTTAAGAGCCTGAGCGTTCGGTGTGGAGTAGCCCACGTATTCAGTATTTTTCGCTGCTACATCAGGACGCAGCATGAAGTTGATGAACTTATGAGCGCCTTCCACATTCTTCGCTGTACGTGGAATGACCATGTTGTCAAACCATTTGTTCGACCCTTCTTTCGGCACGACGTAGTCCAACTTGTCGTTATCCCCCATAATCTCCGAAGCGTCGCCAGACCAAACGATGCCTACCGCAGCTTCCTCATTTGCCAGCAGCATCTTGATCTCGTCGCCCACAATCGCTTTTACGTTGGGCGAAAGCTTGTTCAGCTTACTCAGAGCCTGCTGCAAATGTTCTTCGTTGGTATCATTGACAGAGTAATGCAGGCTGTTCAGGGCCATGCCCATGACCTCACGCGCCCCATCCACGAGGAAGATATTGTTCTTCAGCCGGCTGTCCCATAGAGAGTCCCAGCTGCTGAAATCAATGCCCTTCGTCATCTCCGGGTTGAAGATGATCCCGACTGTTCCCCAGAAATAAGGAACCGAATAAAGATTATCAGGATCAAACGGCAGGTTCATGAACCGTGAATCGATGTTGGCGAGATTCGGAATCTTACTGTGATCCAATGGAATCAGCAGGTTCTCTTCCTTCATTTTCGAGATAGCATAATCCGAAGGAATCACGACGTCGAAGGTCGTTCCGCCCTGCTCTACCTTGGTCAGCATCGCTTCGTTGGAATCAAAGGTCTGGTAAATGACCGTTATCCCGGTCTCCTTTTCGAACTCCTTCAGCATGGCGGGATCAACATAATCGCCCCAGTTGTAGATGGTCAGCGTGTTTTTTCCCGTATAGCCCTGGTTGGAGTTCATCCATGACCCCAGATACATCAGGCCAAAAGCGACGATGACTATCGCCAGAAAGGCATTAACTAGTTGTTTCATCTAGGCACCCCCGCTTCTGCTACCGGTTCTGTAACCGGAGTCGCTGTGCGGTTCTTGCGAGTTGTCAGGAAGTAGTATCCGACCACTAGCAGGATGGTGAAGAGGAAAATCAGGGTCGAGAGCGCATTAATGGACAGCGATACGCCCTGTCTTGCTCTGGAATAAATCTCGACCGACAAGGTGGAGTATCCGTTGCCGGTCACGAAGAAGGTAACTGCAAAGTCATCAAGCGAATACGTCAGCGCCATGAAGAAACCGCTGAATATCCCCGGCTTGATGATTGGCAGAATAACCTTCGTCAGCACATCCCGGCGGCTGGCACCCAGATCACGGGCCGCATCAGTCAATGTAGGGCTCATTTCTTGCAGATGCGGCAGAATCATCAGGACCGCAATCGGGATACTGAAGGCCACATGAGAGAGCAGTACAGACATGAAGCCCAGCTTGATCCCCACAATCGTGAACAGAATCAGGAACGAGGCCCCGATGATAACGTCTGGACTGACGATGAGCACATTGTTCAGCGACAATAAGGAGTTCTTCGCCCGGCGGCTGCGGACGCGATGGATCGCCAGTGCACCAATGGTCGCGATCACCGTAGCAATCGCCGAAGACAGTAACGCAATGACCAGTGTATTGATCACGATAATGATCAGCCGGCTATCCTGAACCACCTCGCGGTAATATTCCAGGGTAAACCCTTCGAACTTGTGCATCGTCCCCCCGCTGTTGAACGAGTAGTACATCAGATACACAATCGGTGCGTACAGCACAGCAAACACTAAAACGAGATACAGATTGGAGAATCCGTTTCTTTTCCTCATCTCTGCACCCCTTTCCGTGCGCCGCCCCACAGAATCATGAACAGCGCCATAATCGCAATCAGAAATACGGCTACTGTGGAGCCCATGCCCCAATCCTGTGTAACCAAAAAGTGCTGCTCAATCGCAGTTCCCAGCGTAATGACCCGGCTACCGGCGATAAGCCTTGTGATCATAAACAGTGACAGCGCCGGAATGAATACCGCCATACAACCGGAACGCACACCCGAAATGGTCAGTGGAAAAACCACCCTACGGAAGGTTGTCCAACCCGACGCTCCCAAATCGCGCGCAGCATCGAGCAGGGACAGATTGAGCTCCTCTAGCGCACTGAAGATCGGCAGAATCATGAACGGAATAAAGATGTAGACCGACACGAACACAAAGCTGAAACCTGTAAACAAAATTTGCTGCTCACCAATCCCAAGCACATCGAACAGGTTATTGATGGGTCCGAAGGTGCCGAAGATCCCGATGAATGCATAGGTTTTCAGCAGAAGATTAATCCAGGTCGGCAAAATAATCAGCAGCAGCCAGAGCTGCTTATGCTTCGTTCTCGTCAGCAGATAAGCCGCCGGATAGGCGACCAGGAGCGAGAATATTGTAATCAGAAACGCGTACCAGAAGGAGGTCAGCGTCATTTTCAAATATACTGGCGTAAAGAAGTTCACGTAATTGTCCAGCGTCAAATGGCCGTCCAGATCGAACAGGGAATAGTAGATGACCAGAAACACCGGAGCGATAACGAACAAGGCAATCCACAAATAATAAGGGATGAGATAGAACGACCGGCCCTTATTGTTCATGGCTCTCCACCTCGCCGTAAGCTTCCAGACGTCTGTCGAACTCTTCCTCCGTTTCCCCGAACCGCATAACATGAATCGCTTCAGGATCGAAATAAAGCCCGATCTCACTGCCGACAGTAGCTTGACGTGTAGAATGGACTAACCATTCATGTCCGGACTCGTCATAACAGCTGATCTCATAATGCACACCCCGGAACAGCTGGGAATCGACGCGCACACGCAGCTTCCCTTGTTCTAATGCCGTGATTTCCAGATCCTCCGGACGAATCACAATCTCCACACCTTCATTCGGGCGCAGCCCGGCATCGACGCATTCGAAGCGACGTCCGTTGAACTCCACCAGATTATCTTCGATCATGACACCCGGCACAATGTTCGATTCTCCAATAAAGTCCGCCACAAAGCGGTTAATCGGCTCATCATAAATATCGTGAGGCGTGCCGCTCTGCTCGATTTTGCCCTTGTTCATCACAAAGATCCAGTCAGACATCGCCAGTGCTTCTTCCTGATCATGCGTGACGAAGATAAAAGTGATCCCCAGCCGCTGCTGCATCTCCCGCAAAATATACTGCATTTCTGTCCGCAGCTTCAAATCCAGCGCTGATAAAGGCTCGTCCAGCAGCAGGACCTGCGGCTCGTTGACGATGGCCCGGGCGATGGCTACACGCTGACGCTGTCCGCCGGACATTTCTGTAATGGCCCGCTGATCGTAACCGGCGAGGTTCACGAAGCGCAGCGCCTCCTGCACCTTTTGCGTGATGACATCCTTCTTAAGCTTCTTGATACGCAAGCCGAAAGCCACATTCTCAAATACGTTCAGGTGTGGAAACAAAGCATAGTCCTGAAAAACCGTATTGACCTGCCGCTCGTTGGCGGGAATGTGGTTAATCACTTTTCCGTTCAAAATAATTGAGCCGCCTGTCGGTTCAGCGAATCCGGCAATCAGCCGGAGAATCGTCGTCTTACCGCAACCGGACGGGCCCAGTAATGTATAGAATTTACCCCGTTCAATCTCAAAGCTGACCTCTTTAAGCACAGCCTCTTCATCGTCGTATTGCTTCGTTACCTTGTCAAAAGAAATAATAGTACCTTCCTGGGTAGCTATAGCTAACAACCTCCCTGCCTTTAGTAATACAATCCTATTTTACCCGCTTCCTGCGGGGAACAATCGATATCGGCATGCCCAGTGCAGATAAGCGACAATTCCTCCTTTCGTTCGACACCTCATATAGGTATAGCATAATAGATTGCTTCATCCTATGCGATAACTTAGATTGTTAACGTCCCCCAGAAACTTAACAACTTCGTAAAACTTATAAGGATTTTCATCAAAAATGAGGTGATATAATGAAAACGGATGAAAGATAAATAATGTTTTCTTATTTTTGCGAAAGAAGATGAAGCACATGAACGAGGGGTTATTTGACCGCCTTGAGAAGTTTGGTTTTTCCCTATATATGATACGAATTACGCTGGCCGCTTCGCTCTCCTGGGTGGTGGTGCACAGTCTTTATAGTAATCACTATTTGTACTTTGCTCCGCTAGCTGCCATTCTGATTACCCAAGGTACGGTTAAGGGCTCTGTAGAAAAAGGAATCTACCGCCTTTTGGGCATCATTCTTGGCGGGATCGTCGCTCTGATCGTCGGCAAGTTCTTTAACATAAGCGGACTCTCCATCCTGCTTATGCTGCTCATCGGCATTGGCATCGCCACCGCCTGCCGCGTGAATATTCAGGCCGTGACCCAAGTAGGCGTCACCTCTGTTATGGCCCTTTCCTTCTATCAAAACGATTATGTAGTCTCCAGAATAACCGAGACCTTCATCGGAGTGCTGATTGCCATTCTTATCAATATGATTATCGTTCCGCCGAAGGGGTTCGTCAAGGTAAAAGCCTTGGCACTTGAAGGAAGCCAACTGCTGGCAGAAGCACTGAGAGGTCTTGCCGCTGGTGAACAAAGTACGGAGAAGAGCAATGCGGTATCAAAACAAGCCGGTGAACTGCTGAAGCGAAGCGGCAAGAAGCAGAAAGAAATTCATTACACGCTATCGCATTACCAATGCCGAAATGAATTGAACAGGCTTAGTACAGTTACTTCTCATCTTAAAACCGTTCATGCCTACGTGAAGGAAATTATAGATGAGATCGCCCTGCTGCCACCGCATTATGCAGCCGCAGAAGGGATGGCCGGTTCGCTGGAAGCCACTGCCGATTGCATCGCATTGTACGGAACGGAAACCCTGTCGGATACCGAGCGCCCCCGTTCTCTCCCGGATGCCCTGCATCATGCGCGGGAATTGCAGCTCTCTTGCTTCTCCCAGCTTCAGAGCCATTGTCCTCTGACTGCTATGCGCGATCTTGGTGCAGTCTTCTCGCACCTGAACCGGGTGCTGGATGAGGTGGAACGGGCGGAATATGCCACCTGTTCGGCGGTCCCGCACGAGGCTAAGCGAGACATCGCCCAAGGTATTCATTACATGAAAAAAGGACTCTCCCACAAGTTATAAAGCGGAGAGTTCTTTTATTTTACTAAAACCATCTTACACGTTATAATTAAGGAAATGTGGAATATATAGCCACTTTCTACGGATTATGTGATCCTGTGAGAGACGTCCCGGGCCATCCGGCTTAGACGCCTCTCTTTTACATGTGAATGGTCTGGGTGAAATTATTTATTCCCTATTGTCAATTCGTTACTTTAGCACTAAAATTAAAAGGATTTAATGCCGACATTTTAAATATACGACGTACCGGCGCCTTCTTTTTTTGTCGATTTTAGTCGATTAAAGTGCCTGATGCTGAGTATACATCATTGATCCATTTTTAAAGGCAAACTATTCGAAAGGGTAGGACGCAAAGCAATGGGCCTAAGAATGCACAAGCTGCATTTATGGTTGCCAGGCTGCCAATTAGACGCCTATATGGCGGATATTCCTAGCGGATATCGTACCGGAGTGACGGTACTCTCTATGTACAGATGCCTTTGATTATACAAAGAAGCGAGGTAACAGAATGACGCATCGCCCTGATCGAAATGACGTAAAAGAACTTACCCGGCCTTTGCCGATAGATCCCTCTGAATCCATCTTGAATAATGCTCCGGAATCTCTACCATCGGACGACACCAACAATAAGGATGGCATCATTATTATTCAAAACAATCAATTTTTTATCACTTCACCTTTATCTGGCGGCAAGCCCGCCGTCGTCTCTTCCGTACCTCCCGTAGTCCTTAGGAAGAACCGGCAGATCATTACTACCCCTACAGAAGTATTGTCATCCGACCGTCTGGAATGGGAGATTGAAGAGCCCGCCCCCTACGAGATTACAGTCTCCGAAGATAAGCTATCTGCCTTCCTTACCGTACGACGGGTGGAACAGTATGCTTGGCGCTTGAAGAATTGTGCGGCCACGAATAACATCGCGGTCAGTGCAGAGCAGGACAAGAAAGCCCTGCTGTCTACACTTCGCATCGAACAAGTCCTTGCCGATTTTGATAAAAAATCCATCTCACAGAATCTCAATATTCCCGCGATCTACGAGGAATTGAACCGCCCCACTGGACGGCCTGTCCGTGTAGCGGAAGGCACTGCGCCCAAGCCGGCCATCAGTGCACGGCTGGATATCCTCTTCTCCGGTGAAGACGCAGCAGCGACGATTTCCCACACAGGTGAAGATGGCGAACGCAAAGACCCCGATATCCCCGGCGTGCAAGCAGGTGACACGATTGCCATCAAGCATCCTCTCGTTGAAGGTGTACCAGGATACGACGTCTATGGACGTGTGCTACCAGCAGCTCAGCCCGAGGATATTCAGATCGTTGCCAAGGAGTATACGCAGCTTCTTGCCGGAGGACAGATCGTAGCGCTCCGGGCAGGCAGACCTCGTATGACCGGTAGTCAGATTAAATCCTTTGATATTCCGCCACTTCATATCGTCCGGGATGATATCAAATCGGATACCAGCTATATTGCATTCCCTGGAGATGTTGTCGTATACGGTGATGTGAAAGAGCAGATGTTTCTTGAAGCTGCTGGAAATGTGTATATATTCGGAAGCGTACGCGAAGCTACCATCTCTGCCACCGGAAGTATTTTAATCCGCGGAAATGTGACCGGCAGTAAACTGTATGCCGGACTTTACGGAGTCTTGAACAACCGGGGCTACCATCTCTCCAAACAGATTATGGAAGAAGGCATCTTACTCCGAAAGGCAGCCAAAGTATTATCCCAGAAGCTGGCCACCCGCCAGCGGCCCGTTAATTACGGACAAGTTATCCAGCTTCTGCTCGATACAAAATACAAGCAATTCACACTTCTAATCCCCGAGCTTTTGAATATTCTCACCAATATTAAACCTACCTACCATCAGGACAGGAAACAGTTGGTGCGCTTGCTAGAAGTATTTTTACGGCCAGACCAGTTTATCGGCCTGTTAAATGACGCGGTATTGGAATCCTTTTTAAAACTGCTGAGAGATATGTACACCTATATTGCCAGGCTGGAGGAGACCAAAGTGCGGATTGATCTTCCCTACAGCGACAGCAGCATCATTCACTCTGGCGGCAACATCACCCTTTATGGAGAAGGTACCCGGAAAAGTGAACTGCTGTCCGATGGAGACATTGCCTACACCAGCAGCGAGGCAGTCTGCGAGGACTCCAATTTGGAAGCCACAGGTGCCATCACCGCTCAGACGGTTGGGGGAACAAGTGAAGCCAAGTCCGTCCTGAAGGCCGGAAAACGACTTGTTCTACACAAGATGAGTGGCGGCAGTATCAGTGTTGGCGGCTACTCAGAAGAGGTTACCAGATCGCTGGAGAACGCCGTGATCACTCCACAGACGCTGCAGCGCCGACAATAAATATAAAAGGAGGTCCCAGCAGGGACCTCCTTTTACTATTTAATGTAGGGCATAAGGCCTTCGTTAGTTAGCCGAAAGTTTGGCAGAGCGTCCGAATTTCACATTCACCAGGACAATGCTGCATACAATTAACAGCAATCCAATCACCAGGTTAAGCGTGATTTGTTCTTTAAGAAAAACGACACTGGTGCCAATCGAGATTAATGGAATCAGAAAGGTAAACGAGCCTACCTTGCCTGCCTCCCCTTCATTAATGAGCTTGAAGTACACGACCCAACCCATCGCGATCACAAAAATAGAAATGAACAGCGTATCAGCGATAAAAGCGCCGTTCCACAAAATATCCCCCCACCGCTCAGTCACGGACCCCGACAACGTCAGAATCAGTCCACCAATCGTAATCTGCATGGCGGTCATCCATAGCGTATCTACACGGGCAGACCGCAGCTTCATATAAATTGTACCAAATGCCCAGCTGAGCGCGCTGGCAAGGGCGAGGAGGATCCCCCATCCGGAAATACTGCCTGTAAATCCGCCGACGCTCAGGGATGCTACTCCAATGAAGCCCAGCAACAGGCCGGCAATTTTGAGTGCATACATGCTCTCTCCCAGCCACATCCAGGAGAAGATTCCTAGCAGGACTGGCTGCAAGAAAACGATCGAAGAGAACAGACCGGCTGGCACGTATTGTAGCCCAATGGTCTGAAAGCCATAGTAGAATACTATGCTAAGTATGGCAGAGACAAGATAGATCGGCCACAGCTCTTTAAAGCGCAGGCTCTTCCATCTCGGCAGAGCGAGCAGAATGAGCAGCACACCGCCAATCAGGGTTCGAATCCCTGCGAACAGCAAGGGTGGTGCGTAGGCCAGTGCAATCTTGGACAAGGGCCAGTTAACGCCCCAAACAATAACAAGAAATAAGAGCAGCAATATATTTTTCTTCTGCATAGATGTAAGTTTCATCTCCTTGAATCGGCTTCATGTCAAATGATACAATAACCATAATCATAATAGAAATAAATATTAATCATAAGGGGCATATCAAAAAAGATATGAACAACAATCAAATCCGCTTATTCGTAAAAATCGCCGAAAGCGGCAGCTTCACCAAAGCCGGACTGGAGCTGAACATGACCCAGCCCGCTGTCAGCCGGGCCATTTCAACACTGGAAGATGAGCTGGATGTAAAACTCCTGCTTCGTGACCGGCGCAATGGTCTGGCGCTTACCGATGTGGGAAAGCGCGTCCTTGTCCTCTTTCGTGAAATTCTGGCCGGGTTTGACAAGGTCAATCAGGAGATCGCTCTGGAGAAGGGCTTGGAGAAAGGCCGTATCCGCATTGGCGCTTTTCCTGTGGCTGCCGCTTATTTTTTCCCAAAAATTATCCGTTCAATCGCCTCTCAATATCCCGGTGTAGAGATTGAAATGTTCGAAGGCTCTGTCACTGAGGTTAAAGACTGGCTGGATTCCCGCTTTATTGATGTCGGATTAATCCTGCCTCCCATTGGAGAGTTTGAGACCTTCCCCCTCTTCCGCGAGCAATTGTACGGTGTGGTGCAGGAGGACAACCCTCTTGGCAAGCACAAAATCATCTCGGTAAGTGATCTCCAGCAAGAACCGCTGCTGATCTGCAGAGCTGGCTATGAGCCGCCAATAGAGGACCTGTTCCGCCGCAGCGGCAGCATACTGAACCCCAAGTATGTGGTGAACAATTTCTCCACCGCATTGAACATGATACACGAAGGGCTGGCCGTCGGCATTATGTCCGATCTGTCGCTAATGTCCCTGCCTCCGGGCGTGGTCGTGCGCGAGCTATCTCCGGATGCCTACCGCGACATCCATATCGCTGTCCAATCGCTTGAGAATTCATCAATTGCGGTGAAGCTTTTCATTGAGACGGCGCTACAGTTATTCACCAATAAAGAAACGGAGTGATGGCTATGAACTATCATCGGCTTGGAAACAGTGGACTGCAGGTATCTGCACTGGGATTGGGTACGAATGCCTTCGGCAAACGGGCAGACGAGGATTCTTCCATCGGAATTATCCATGCAGCGCTGGATGGAGGGATCAACTTCATTGATACTGCCAATATCTACGCTGGTACAGAGTCGGAGCGGATTATCGGCCTGGCCTTGAAAGACAGACGTCACCGTGCCGTACTGGCTACCAAGGCAGGGCTAATTCGCAGCGAAGGCCCGAATGGAAGCGGTTCTTCCCGTCATCATCTGATGCAAGAGCTCGAAGGCAGCTTGCGCCGCTTGAAGACGGATTATGTTGATCTGTATCAGATCCATACCTTTGATCCCCATACTCCGCTGGAAGAGACCTTGCGTACGCTGGACGACATGGTCTCCTCGGGCAAAGTCCGCTATATCGGTGCATCCAACTATGCAGCCTGGGAGTTGATGAAGGCCCTTGGTATCAGCGAAGCACACCGCTTCACCAGATACGTCTCCATTCAGTGTAGCTATTCGCTGGCTGACCGGACCCCAGAGAATGAGCTGCTGCCACTCTGCCTCGATCAAGGCATTGGCATTATTCCATACTTCCCGCTAGCTGGGGGAATCCTGACCGGTAAATATAAGACTGTCAGCGATGTCCCACAGGGCTCGCGGGTCCATACCGATCCAACCTTCTCCCGCTTTCTCAGCGAAGACCGGATCGCGCTCGGCGAGAAGGTAAGCCAGTTGGCGACAGAGCTGGACACTACGCCTACCGCCTTGTCTCTCGCCTGGCTGATGAATCAGCCTGCCGTCTCCAGCGTCATCGTAGGCGCTACCCGAGTAGATCAGCTGCAAGAGAATCTTAAAAGCACCACCCTGGCGCTTGATGAGGAGACGCTCCGCAAACTGGAAGAAGCCAGTAGCGCTTTCCGTTATGGTCAGCCATTCGCCTACTACCGTTTGCCTTAAGCGTTATAAAGCTAAAAAACAGCAAGTCCCTCATTTCGGGACTTGCTGTTTTCAATTTATTCAAGGACGCGTCGGCTCCGGATTACCCGTCACCGCTGCAACCGGGGATTTTGACCCTCTGCCGATCCACAATTGCACACCGATCATCAGAACAATTACGATCATGAGCCCGATTAGAGCCAGCCGGAACTCACCCGTCCAGTCATAAATCCGGCCAATCAGAAGTGGTCCGGCAGCACCTAGAATATAACCGCCGCCCTGATTCATGGCCGACCAGGAACTGACTTCCTCTGCCCGCTTAGCTTCAATAATCGGCAGCATCAACGCTAGCGGGAACAAACCTCCTGCCCCGATCCCCAGCAGGATTGCACTCAAGAATGGTGATACTGCGCTGATTAGTGTAATTATCCCAACCAGTTCGAACAAGCTGCATAGCACCAGCCAGAAAGTACGCCGTTTATATTTAGCTACCAGAATCGGAATGATAATACTGACCGGGATCTGAATTAAGGTGAACAAGGTCAGCAGATTCCCTGCTTCATGTCTGGTATACCCCATCGAAGATACAATCGGGGCCAACCAGGCCGTCAGCGAATAGAAGATGCTGGCCATCATCCCGAAGAAGACTGTTAACAGCCAGGCTCGTTTATTGGTCAGCGGCAGCGTAAAATCGGCGCTATTATTGACTGGGACAGGCTTCGAAGCAACCTTCCACCAGACAAGAATGGCGGCAATCGCCAGAATTGCCCATATGGCCAATGATTTTTGCCATGAATTTCCGAGCAAGGTATACAGAGGGACAGATAATCCTGCGGCCAGTGAAGCCCCGAATACCAGCGAGGCCGAATAAACACTGACCAGTGCGGAACCGCTGGGAAAATGAGCCTTGATAAAGCCTGACAAGAGCGGTCCGGCAATTCCGATCCCGATACCGGACAAGAAAGCTGTCAGAATCAGAATGCCGGAGGAGTTCGTTACTACCCGGGCCGCTGTAGCTGCACCAATTAGCACCATAGAGTACAGAATAGCCCGCTCCATGCCGATTTTTCGGCTGATTTTAACAGCCAAGGGTGCAAACACACCCATACATAATACAGGCAACGTAGTGAGCAGGCTAGCGGATAATCCGCTCATTCCTAGATCACCCTGGATGTTGCTTAGCAGCGGCGCCACAGAGGTGATGACCGGGCGCATATTTAAAGAGGCCAGAAACAACGCGGCCAGTAAAAGAACAATTGGCATGTGGATCATCTCCTTTTAATAGTAGTATCATTTCTGCTTCCTGAGTATACGACCCAGCATAAGAATTGTTCAATACTATTATTTATATTATTATCATAGAAAATAACTATGATTGATAAGGAGCAGTTCATGGAGACACGACATCTGCATTATTTTCTCGCACTTTGCGAAGAATTGCATTTCACCAGGGCCGCAGAACAGCTAGGCATCAGCCAACCCACCTTAAGCCAACAGATACGGGTGCTGGAGGGTGAATTGAATATGCCTCTTTTCGACCGTATTGGTAAAAAAATCGCGCTTACGGAAGCCGGAGTCTTGCTCAAAGCCTATGCCTCCCGGATGATCCAGGATGAGCAGAACGCCAAAAATGCCATCAATGAGCTTCGCTCCGACAGTCGCGGAACAATCAGGCTGGGTCTGCTTCCCTCTGACCTCGACTATCGCCTTACGCCACTTCTCGTACAATTTCACCAGGAATTTCCCAATATACGACTACAGGTGTACGCTACCACTCTGATTCGGCAAGAGGTGCTGGATAACAAGCTGGATATCGGAATTAGCCTCAAAGGACCAAGGGACCCCATGCTGGTCGAAGAGGACTTAGGCATTGAGCTGTACCAGCTGGTCATTCGCAAAGATCATCCTTATGCTGACCGCGAACATATTGAATTATCCGAGCTGCCTAATCTCCCTTTGGTGATGTATCCCAGAGGCTTGCTTGGGCGGGAACTTGTGGAGGACTGCTTCCGGGAAGCAGGACTGAAAATCACGCCCCTTATGGAGACCGGATCGGCCACCTCTGTACTTCAGTTGGTCAAAGCGGGGATTGGGGGCACGATCCAGCCTGCCAGTCTGCTCAATCATCTGGAGGATCGCAGCTTCTGCTCTATACCGATTATTAATCATCCGCCACAGCGTGAATTAAGGCTTATTTACCGGACGGATCGATTCATCAGTCATGCTACAGGCATTTTCATCGATCGGCTCAGAGACTTCCTGATAAGTGACCTTACCGGAGTGAAAACAGAACCGGGTCTGAGAAATAAGAACTAAAATATACAGTGAACCCCTTTCAAACAGCAGAGTAGCTTGGTTGTTATGAATAGTCAGGAAGGCCTTACGATTATAGACACAAAGGCCCCTCCAAGTTAGTATTAACATATATATAATGGAATCAGGAGATCAATGAAATGCCGACAATTAAAGATGTGGCACTGAAGGCCGGGGTTTCAGTGACAACCGTATCCCGAGTGCTGAACAACAGAGGTTATCTCAGTGAAGAACTGAAGAAAAAGGTCTACGATACCATGGAGGAGCTGAACTATCGTCCAAATGAACTGGCCCGTTCATTAAGCCGCTCCAAATCCAACATTATTGGCCTTATTATCCCCTTTGTCTCACACCCGTTTTTCGGTGAATTGACAAGCCACATTGAAGGGCATGCCTACCGGAACGGGTATAAGCTACTGCTCTGCAACTCCCAATTGGACAAACTCAAGGAGTTCGAATATATCGACATGCTGCGCTCCAGCCGCGTGGATGGCATTATTATGGGGAGCCATACCCTGGAAGTAGAGGCGTACCGCCAGATTCACCTGCCGCTAGTCACCTTTGACCGGCAGATCTCACCGGAGATCCCCTACGTCTGTTCTGACAATTATCGGGGGGGAGCATTGGCAACGGGCCTTCTGGCCGACAAAGGCTGCCGGAAGCTGGCCCACATCGGCGTTCATCCGCACCTTAATTTGTTGTCCCATCAGAGATATGTCGCCTTCCGGGACGTTGCGGAGCAACGCGGAATATGGCATACCTCGCTGCACACAGATGTCAATGGCTTTAAACTGGAGGAATACGAAGCTCTACTGGAGCAATTATTCCTTGAACACCCGGATATCGACGGAATATTTGCCAGCAGCGATATTCTGGCAGCGTATGCCCTAAAGGCTTGCCAGGACAGTGGCAGACGGGTTCCGGAGGATGTCCGCATCATCGGCTATGACGGCATAGCCCAGCGCAAGCTGCAAAACCCGCTGATTTCGACCATCCGGCAACCAATTGAAGAAATTAGTAAACGTGCGGTCGAACTGATTATTGAACAGATGCAAGGCAAGGCTGTCGCCTCCGAGCATATCCTGCCGGTGGAGCTGGAGGAAGGCGCCACTACATAGACAGCGGGTCCGCTTAGGTGTCGCCGCTGCATGAATAAGGAGGTAACAACGATGACTTTGAACGCTGTTCCATGTATACAGGTGCTGCTGCAAGAAGTGCCGCAGGCCTTTCGAAGCCTCACTCACGCCGAGGCGCTAGAGCCACTTGCACCTGGCAAATGGTCTCGCCTGCAGATTCTAGGCCATCTGTGTGATTCAGCTATCAATAATGTATCGAGGTTCATCCAGATTTCGTACGAACCACAGCCCCTGCTGCTCTTCCCTTATGAGCAAAATCATTGGGTAGCTGCGCAGCGTTACAGCCAGACCTCCATGGAAGAGGTACTGAGTCTTTGGCTTAGCCTGAATCAATCCATATTACGGGTAATCTCGGATCTGAAGCCCGCTCAGTTATCCTTGTCCTGTAAGCTGCCTAACGGGGACAACGTCACCTTCCAATGGTTGATCGAGGATTATCTGAGTCATATGGTGCACCATTTGAAACAAATATTCCCGGATATTGATTTCCTGTAACAATCAAAAGGCCCCCGTCGCACTTCCACTAGGGAAGCAGGACAGGGGCCCTTTGATTCTCTTATAGCGCTAACTTATCATCATATATAGATTGAACTTAGAATTCTTACACGGGGTTAGATCGTCATTGCGGAAAACGTTTGGACTTTCGGCCGCTGTTGTCTCCATATTTGTTTTGATTGTACCGCTTTTCGCGGATAAAATCCGGAGACAAAGTCGGTCGCTTACGCTCCTTCAGTTCCAAACTTTCCCTCCATTCCGTTCCCCCTTAGTTTAAATTTTTCAGTTCAATCTATATAGCGTTATCTTATCGCTGTGCTTATCCTTTTATCGATCCACCCATGAGACCTCTGACAAAGTATTTTTGCAGCAGGAAGAAAATCGCCAGTGGCATCAGCATAGAGATGAATGCGGCCGAAGTAAGCAGATGCCAATCGTTGCCGCGTGAGCCGACAAGGTCGGCGATCTTCATGGACATGACCTGCACGGATGGCTGGCTGCCAATAAAGATCAGCGACACCAGATAATCATTCCATACCCACAGGAACTGGAAGATGCCGATTGAAGCCAGAGCCGGAACAGACAATGGCAGAATCAGTCTGCTGAAAATCGTAAAATGACTAGCCCCGTCCATAAAGGCTGACTCAAACAGGTCCTTAGGCAGCTGGCTAATAAAATTGTACATAAAGTAAGTCACCAGCGGCAGTCCGAACGCAGTATGTGCCAGCCAGATTCCCAGGTAGCTTCCGTTCAGCCCAAGCGCGGTATAATCCTTCAGCACGGGAATAAGCGCTACTTGAATCGGGATTACTAGCATGGCAATAATGGTGACGAACAGCGTCTTGCGTCCCGGGAACCTGAGCCAAGCGAAAGCGTAGGCGGCAAAGGAGGCGATCAGCACCGGAATCACCGTGGCCGGCACGGCAATCGTGAGCGTATTCCAGAACGCCTGCGACAGACCAGAGCCTTTTTGCACCTTTTCACTGCCATCGGCTTCCTTCAGCTTGTATTCTTTGCCGGATAGTACATTCTTGTAGTTCTCAAGCGTCAGATCTGGCGTAGTCTTCCACCCTTGCTCCTGGATGTTTAGAGTGCGTGCCCGGCGGTTCTCCCACATTAGGCGGTTACCCTCTACCGTTACTCCTGCTTTTAACTGGTCATCTGTATACGTCTTACCCTTGACCTCGATCGGCTGGCGCAGGTCCACATCCTTGGAGAGTTGGATGCTTTCCCCTGCCCTCCATTCCTGATGAGGGAACACCTTCCACCAGCCGGTCTGCAAAATATCCGCCGCCGGTCGGAAGGAAGAGATGAAGAGGCCCAGCGTCGGCAGCAACCAGATGAAGCAGATGATGCCCAGAACGATGTTAACAGCCGTTTTGCTGCCTTTTCTCTTCTTGTTACCAACCATTAGAATCCCCCCTGCTTGCGGAACTGACGCAGATTAATGAAGATCACCGGCAGGACTGCTATCAGCAAAACAATTGCCAGCGTAGAGCCGTAGCCAAAATTCCGGTACATGAAGAACTGTCTGTAGAACTGCGTGGCTACCACTTCTGTATCGTATTGACCTCCCGTCATCACCATGACGACGTCAAATATTTTCAAAGTAAAGACTATAATGGTTGTCGTAACCGTCAGGATCGTGGTTGAGATGAAAGGAACAATGATACTGAAGAAAATTTTGATCTCACCCGCACCATCTACTCTCGCCGCCTCCAGAATATCTTCGGGAACCCCTTTGATCGCTGCTGAAAATATGACCATAGCAAACCCCGTCTGCATCCAGATCAGGATGATGATGAGGAAGAAATTGTTCCACGGCTGAATCATACTCGTCCAGGCCTGCGGCTCACCGCCAAAATAAGTCACGATAGCATTCAACAACCCGATTTGTTCATCACCCGGCTGATAGTAGTAAACGAACTTCCAAATGACACCTGCAGCCACAAAAGATATCGCCATGGGCATAAAAATAATCGCTTTGGCGATTTTCTCGTAGCTGCTGCGGTCGGCGAGAATGGCTATCAGCAATCCCAACGCTACACAGGCCAGTGTTCCCACGAACACCCAGAGCAGATTGTTTCGCAGTGCCGTCGCCAGTAGACGGTCATTAAAAATTGCAGCATAGTTGCTAAGACCAACGAATTTCTCCGAAGAAGCATTGAAGAAGCTTAGGTAAAGCGTCCGCAGTGCAGGCAGCACCAGCAGCCAGCCCAGAATCAGCACCGCAGGTCCTACAAAAACATAGGGGAGCACCCTCCTGCGAATATGAGCGGGGTATCTCTCAACCGCCCAGGTCAATGTATAGTAAATCAGATAGACGCCCAACACGCCCCAAAGCACGGCAAGAACGGCGGTCACTAGGGGATTCAACGTTGAATCCCGGAAAAATAGAAAGATAAGTCCATTCACAACGATATTGGCCAGCAATACACCGAGGGATAACAACACCGCCGATACACTGATTCGTTGCTTTGCTTGTGCACCCATGTTTAGCTTCCTCCTATAAGTTCTGCTGAGCAAAACTCTCTTCGCAAGCAAGAAAAAGAGAGGCAGCTTACGGTGATGTGTCCTGCCTCTCTTCTTGTTGTCATACAGTCCTGTGACGATGTGTTCCGATTAGTTATTCCATCCCGACTGGATTTGCTCCAGCGCCTGATCCAGTGTAGCCGTGCCGCTTACATAATCGGTCATTCCTTTCCAGAAGGTGCCTGCACCCACTTTGCCCGGCATAAGGTCAGAGCCGTCGAAGCGCAGGGTTGACGCGTCCTGAACAAGCTTCGCCATGCGTCTGTCGGACTCGGAGCTGTACCAATCCAGGGAAGCATCATTCATCGGGGCGATCATACCGCCTGATTGAACCCAGCTCTTGACCGACTCACCTGTTGTGAAAAATTCCATTACGGCCCGGACTTCCGGACGATCGTTGAACATCGCGTATATGTCTCCGGCTACGAGAACCGGCTTGCCGTATTGAGGATCAATCGACGGCAGGTAGAACCAGTCGTAATCGACATCCACCTTGGCCGTTTCAGGGAAGAAGCTGGTGATGAAATTGCCTTGACGGTGGAACCAAGCTTTGGGCGGATTATCGAACATTGGTTTTGGCGCATCGCCAAACGCTGTAGTTACAATCGACTTCGTGCCGCCATAGACGTAGTCCTTGTTCATCCAGATCTGCGACATCACTTCCACGGCATGCTTCACCTCAGGAGAAGTAAACGGCAGCTCACCTTTGACCCATTTATCATAGTTCTCGGGGGAAGTGGTGCGGAGCATGATATCCTCCACCCAGTCTGTAGCCGCCCAACCGGTAGCCGCACCGCTCTCGATACCGATGGTCCAGGCAGGATCACCGTCCTTGGCGATCTGCTCAGTGAGGGCCATCATCTCATCCCATGTCTCAGGCACCTTGTAGCCGGCTTCGTCAAATTGCTGCTTCGGATACCACACCAGGCTCTTCACGTTGCTGCGGTTCCAGATACCAGCCATAATCTGGCCGTCTTTGCCGTCCATTGTAGACATATCCAGCCAGCTCTTGTTGTAGTTGGTTTTCATCTTTTCCTGGTCCAGGACATTGGTCAGATCAATGACCTTCCCAGTTTTGGCGATGGCGGCAAGTAGCCCCGGCTGCGGGAAATCAGCGATATCAGGCGCGTTACCACCGTCTACTCGAATGTTGATCGTCGCTTCAAATTCTTTGGAGCCCTCATATTGGATATCGATACCGGTCTTCTCTTCAAACTCTTTGATACTATTCTCGAATTTCACCTGATCGGCATCGACGAATGGTCCAAACACGGTGACCTTGGTCCCTTTATATTCACCTTTCATCGCTAAATCCAGCGGTGATCCCGCCGTGGTGTCTGTACCTGAATTTGTTGAATCCTGGGTGTTATCCGCCTGATTGTTGGTTTTTGCCGGAGGATCTGTTGATGCCGCTCCGTTATTGCTGTTGCCGCCACATGCGCTTAACATCATAGCGAAGGACAAACAGAGTACGAGAGGCAGAGTTACTTTGCGTGTTGAAGACTTTTTCATCTTTGCATACATCCCCTTTTAGTGGTTTAGAGAACTTTCTGCTGTCAGTCATGCCCGGTAGCCGAACGCCACCAGCTTTCCTGAATCACCTCCTTGCAAAGGTTTTCAAAATAGGGTTAGCACCGTACTCGAACAGTCGGATTATGCATTCGCTATTATAATAGCGCTTACAAACGGAGGTAGCGTCATTATGAATTCGCTTACATAGTTTTATTTATTTAAAATTGCGAAATATAGTAGGGTGTAATTCATGGTGGGGTAGGAGAAGAGAATGCAATTCGTATAGTTATAGTTATTTTGTGAAAAGCTTTTCAAAATGAACGGAAAAAGAATGCTGCCACTCATTTTTCCCTAGAGGATTCCCTCACGATCAGTCTGTGGTCCATTCTTTCTCGCAGAATAGCAACCGAACCAGTCACCAGCAGCTCATGCAGTTTCTCAGCGGCACGATATCCAAGTTCATAGATTGGCTGTGCGATGGTGGTCAATTTCGGAATGAACATACTAGACATTCTAAGGTTATCAAAGCCGACAACGGATACCTGGCCTGGGACATGAATATTCCGGTCTTTAAGATAGGAGATCGTACCCATCGCAAATTCATCAGCTACGCAGAAGACGGCGGTTAGCTCCGGATATGCCGTGAACAACTCATGTGCAGCCTCATAAGCATGCTCAAAACGATGATTGGCGTATCTGATTTTGCCGATATTCTGTTCAAGACCACATTCCGTCAAGGCCCTGATGAACCCTTCATAACGTGGTGGACCAGCGATGGAATTGTCATGGTTAAAGCCGATCATACCGATTTCCTTGTGGCCAAGCTCAATCAGGAATTTTACCGCATCATAGGCAGCCGCTTCGTCATCAACCTCAATAGAAGGAATTTCATAGTCGTAGGTGTGGGAGGATAAGAGTACAAAAGGAATACGGCAACCAACAAGCTTGTCGTAATACTCGGGGTAAAGAACGTCACTGGCGAACACGATGCCGTCTACCTGCTTCTCATGGAAGTTATCGATGTAGGACAACAAGCGTTCCTTGTCACGGTCTGTGTTGCAGATCATCAGACTATAGCCTAGCTTAATACATGCATCCTGCATGCCCCGGATAATTCCTGCAAAATAGAGGTTCTCGATATCCGGGATTAACAGACCTAGCGTGAAGGATTTCTTGAAAATCAGACCACGCGCAAAAGCGTTGGGTTGGTACTGCAGCTTCTGTACTGCATCCATGACCCGTTTACGTTTGCTCTCCACCACAGAATCGGGGTAATTCATCACCCTGGATACGGTGCTGATGGATACTTCGGCCATCTTGGCCACATCTCTGATTGTTGGCTTCATTATGGATACTTCCTTTTTAGAAAACCTTTTCAAGGGGATTATAGCAAGGCTGTTTGAAATTGACAAGTGCATTTGTTAATCGCTTTCAAAAATACGTTCACTAACATACTCTATGAAAATCCCGAATTTCAAAAAGCAATTAACTTACTTGAAGTGTGTAAATTATAATTAATCATGGTATAATGTCCTGTGTATCTCCGCACAGCATTGCAAATACTGTTATCAATAGTATGGGAGGGATTATACTTGAAAAAACTTCAGGACGTTCGTATCTCTGTGCTGGATCTGGCCCCGATAGTTGAAGGCGGCACAGCACGCGATTCTTTTCATAATTCACTCGACCTGGCCCGCCATGCCGAAGATTGGGGTTATCACCGCTATTGGCTGGCCGAGCATCATAATATGCCCGGTATTGCCAGCTCCGCGACATCGCTTGTGATCAGCCATGTAGCAGCAGGCACGAAGACAATCCGTGTCGGTTCAGGCGGCATTATGCTGCCCAACCATGCTCCTCTCACCATTGCCGAGCAATTCGGCACGCTGGAATCCTTATATCCAGGCCGTATTGATCTAGGCCTCGGCCGGGCACCAGGCTCGGATCAGCCTGCTTCCCGTGCACTGCGCCGGGGACTTGGCAGCGACGGGAGCGATTTTCCCGAGCAGCTTAGCGAGCTGCGGGCCTACTTCGACCCGAACGGCGCGGAGTTCCGCCCGGCAGGTGTGCGCGCCGTTCCGGGCGAAGGCCAGAACATTCCGATCTGGCTGCTAGGCTCCAGCGGTTTCAGTGCCAGATTGGCTGGTCAATTGGGCCTGCCATTCGCCTTCGCCAGCCATTTTGCACCAGAATATCTGCTGCCTGCATTGCATCTGTACCGCAGCAGCTTCCGGCCGTCTGAAGTACTGGAGAAACCGCATGTTATGGTCGGTCTCGGAATTACAGCAGCAGATACCGTGCAGGAAGCCCGGCGGCTTGCTACCTCGCAGCAGCAGCAATTCCTGAATCTGATCCGCGGCCGTACCGGGAAGCTTCAACCTCCGGTTGACAGCATGGATGAGCTCTGGACCCCGCACGAGAAAGCTATCCTTCTCGACAAAGGGAAATATTCCATTGCCGGAGACAAGTCTGCCATCAAGGAAAGACTGCAGCAGATTCTCGAAGAAACGGATGCGGATGAATGGATCATCGCTTCGCAGATCTATGACCATGCCGCACGGCTGCATTCCTATGAGCTGGTGGCCGAAGCCATCAAAGAGAGCTAATACCACCAACAGATCCGTTCTTAATAAAATACACCTTAGTTGGTGTAATTGCTAAAAATAAAGAGATAACAAGAGGAATCACTCAATAATAGTATGTAATGATTTAAAAATGACCGATTTCAGGTATAACACTTGAAATTGGTCATTTTTCTTTATATCGCATTTTGATTATACTTTAGTTATTCGCTATAACGAACAATTGTGTTCATTATATCTTCTACTCTGTGCATCAAAGGATCACAGGTAGCGAGAACGGTTAATCCCGTTCATTATTAGTAGTTCTATAAAGAACTACTTTTCGACAAAGTATGAGGATATATGCGTTAAGTAACAGCGTATTTTGGCGGGTACCGACATAGTTTGTCTATGCACATGGCAAAGGGCCCCAAGTGAGAGGAGCGAAGACTGTGATCAAGAAATATCGCTCGGCCTTTATAGCTGCGTATGCCCTGATTATTCTGGCAGGTGTCATCTGGCATGCGGGTGGGGCAAGCGCGCAGGACACCATTAAACTTAAAGTGAATTCGCATACGACGAGCACAGCAACCATGAGCAATATGAAGCCTGGCGATCAGATGCGCTCTGACTACACGATTATTAATGAAGGTAACGAGGACTTTGATTATTATGTAGACTTTAAATTCAAGTCCGGGGACGTTGAATTGTACAAAATCCTGCAGATGACCCTTGAAAAAGGGGGAGTAATCCTTTATTCCGGGGTAATGAGCGAAGCACCCGGAAGAGTAGCGGTAGGATCGCTGGCCGGAGGCGGTCAGGAAGCCATCATCATGGATGTCACCTTCCCATGGGAGGCCGGCAACGAATACCAAGGGAAGCAGACTACGGTAGCTTTTGAATTCACCGCTTCGGGGACACCGGAGCCAACGGCTTCGCCGGAGCCGTCTACTGGGCCGAGTCCGACTCCATCTGCTACGGCCTCACCTGAACCTTCGGTAGAGCCTAGCACTGGGCCGACGCCAACGGCTTCGCCTGAGCCGTCTACCGGACCGAGCCCGACTCCGACTGCTACGGCCTCGCCTGAACCTTCGGTAGAGCCTAGCA
>NZ_JABWCS010000199.1 GCF_013359945.1 Paenibacillus agri
TCGGCGTAGCCGTTGGTGTTGGTGTCGGCGTCGGCGTAGCCGTTGGTGTTGGTGTCGGCGTCGGCGTCGCTGTCGGCGTAGCCGTTGGTGTTGGTGTCGGCGTCGGCGTAGCCGTTGGTGTTGGTGTCGGCGTCGGCGTAGCCGTTGGTGTTGGTGTCGGCGTCGGCGTAGCCGTTGGTGTTGGTGTCGGCTTCGGCGTCGCTGTCGGCGTAGCCGTTGGTGTTGGTGTCGGCGTCGCTGTCGGCGTTGCCGTTGGTGTCGGTGTTGGCTTCGGCGTCGCTGTCGGCGTAGCCGTTGGTGTTGGTGTCGGCTTCGGCGTCGCTGTCGGCGTAGCCGTTGGCGTCGCTGTTGGTGTCGGTGTTGGTGTCGGCGTTGCCGTCGGTGTTGCTGTTGGCGTCGGCGTTGCTGTTGGCTTCGGCGTTGCTGTTGGCTTCGGCGTTGCTGTCGGCTTCGGCGTTGCTGTCGGCTTCGGCGTTACCGTTGGCGTTGGCTTGGGTGTTTTTGTCGGCTTTGGTGTTGGTGTTGGCGTTGGGCACGGTGTCGGTGTTGGCGTTGGTGTTGGTGTTGGGCACGGTGTTGGTGTTGGTGTTGGTGTTGGCTTTGGTGTGGACGTTGGTTTTGGCGTTGGACTTGGTTTAGTTGTCGCTGTCGGTGTAGCCGTTGGCGTCGCACTTGGTGTAGCGGTTGGCGTCGCACTTGGCGTTGCCGTCGGTGTTGGCGTTGGCGTCGCACTTGGTGTTACCGTCGCTGTCGGTGTTGCTGTTGGCGTCGCACTTGGTGTGGCCGTTGCTGTCGGTGTTGCTGTCGGCTTCGGCGTTGCACTCGGTGACGGTGTTGGTGTCACGGTTGGTGTCGGACTTGGGCTTGGCGTAGGCGTAGGCGTTGTTGACGGGGTGGTTCCTTCAAACGGATAATGGTGCATTTGCACAAAACCGTTGAATGAAGTGGCTATCAACGTACCATGCAATTCCGCGTAATTGTAGAACACACTTGCTTTCGGCGCCAGAATTGTACCTTCTATGGTTGTATTAGCTATACTGATTGAGCCTGCTTGATAAAAATTAAATAATACCTTCCGGGGGCTTCCTCCCCAGATTTGAAAACTCGGAATGCTGACTGCGCCTCCGCTAACATTGACTATAACAGTGCCATTGTTTGAAATGTTGAACTGAAGACCATTGGCATCCTTCAAATCGGAGGCAGATAAATTCACTACATTAAAAGCTCCCGGGGCGTTAATCGTTATTTTCCCGTACTCTTTAGTGAACGATCCTGCTTCAGGGAGAGACGCCAGCTCAGCCGATTTATTAATCAGAAATTGCTTTTCTCTATCAAAATCAATTGGAGTAGCCTTTCTCTCGCCTTCTTTGATATCAGCCCTTTCCTTGGTCAAAGCCCCCCCGTAAACGGCTGTGCCATACACAGTTCCATCAGTCAGATTAATGTTTCCTCCCGCAATTAGAACATCGCCGCCCGGGGCATCCTTAGATACACCATAACTTTTCAGGCTGATATTCCCTGCGGCGGCAAGTCGCCCGTGAATCTGGTCGCTCGACTGCGTGAAATCTCCAAACACAAAAGCATTAAAATTCCCGGCAACCCCCAAGACTGGCGTCGGGGTATACGGCAAGCCCGATGTTGCGTTCACAGGGACGCCCAGGGAAAACGTGCTTCCCACAGTCAGCAGCCCTGCCAGGAACAATTTCACTGCCGACTTCATTTTTTTCCTCAATGCTTACACCTCCTATTAAATTCTATATGATCTCGTAGCAGCTACGATGACAACAAAAAAAGACCACCAAGAAGTAGAGAAGCTCTCTTCATGGCAGTCGGACGGTCATGGCACTGATTAGCACTTTAGACTCCTGGACTTTGCGTCCCGCCTTTTCAGACGGTTTGCTATTATACATGACGATAATAAATTGCTAGAAATACCCGCAAAACAGCATACGATAGGCCCATGTAATGGGTTTTATTATGAATTTACCAATAGTTTAGCTTGGCGTTATCACATTGTCAACGAATTCCTTTTTGTACAATCTTTAAATAAAAAAAGCGCCAAAAGGCGCTTCAAATCGTCATTTTATCCTCTTTTTAGAACAGCTGTATCCAGCCGATAATTGATATCCATAACGGAATACTCAGGAACAGTCCGAACAGCATCCCCCGACAAATATTCCCCTCATGCTCCATGGCCCACTTCTCCTTCAATATTACATTAGTTAGTCTTCTTTTTAGTATTTCAAATTAAATATAATATCATTCCTCCAAATAAATTGTGAATTAAATCACATATGTGTGTTTGTTTATAAATACCATTGAATATTTTTTGAAATCCGGAGTAGAATAGGAATATACGTTCTCATTTTAGGTGGTGATATGCATGCACAAAGCCGAGAGTATAGACAATCATCTGGTAAAATCGTATTTGCTTCTCCCGCTGATCCTATCCGCTTTTGAACGCGATGCCAGCATCATTTCCGCACAGCTTCGAACACCTTCACCTTATCTTGAAGTTCTGGATACGGCAGCCAGTGCAGCTACTGCAGATCTCAGGGATATCCGCACGGAGATGAGAATGCGCGGCATCAAAGTATATGAACAACATAAGCTCCCGCATGGCCTTGAAGCCAAATTCATCTGCCGGGGATATCACGAACGGATGCTGCTGCTGAATGAACTCATTGCCGCCCAAGCAGGAATCCATATGCGCAGATACCTAGGACTGGATATTTCAGCTTTCCGAAATGAGCAGGAGCAATATGGAATCAAGCCTGCCCCTCAACTCTAAATCCACCCTATGCCAAGGATCGGTTAAAAAAATAGGCCCTGCCATGGGAGTTGGCAGGACCCAAATCTATACCACTAAACACTGGGGGGCGTTTGGTAAATCCAATATAACCCCCGAACCTGAAAATAAGCTGATCTTAAGATAAAAATTAGCTTAAAAAATATCACGATTTTTGTTAAACAAGGATCAGAAATGCTCCTCCTCTTCAGAAAGGGGATACTCCCAGAATCCTAGCCGACCTTTGGCCGGAACGTGATGAACCAGCGGACGAACATTCTCTAGCTCCCAAGCGAAGCGTCCTTCTGTATAGTCGCCAATAGCCCGTTCGTTCTCGCCTATCCACTGCGCCACACTATTCAATCCGGTAATTTCATGGCACTCCTTCAGTTTACCTGTAGCAATAATAACACCCGTGGGTAAATTCTCTTCTGTATAGCCGTGCTTTGCGAGTATTGATTGGAACGGCTCTCGTCTACATGCTGCCTTGTCTATTTTAAGACCGGCATGGATTGCCAGTTCTCCCCGATATGTCGTTCGCCATGAACGGGTTTCGTAGTTTTTCTCACCAAGCGCGACCAATGTAGCCCAGGGCTGCCGTATTGTTAAGCAACGCATGTTGTGTTATCTCCTTCTTTATTTCGCTGAGCTATCAGGTGTATATCCCTACTATAGCTCTTTTATCTAGATATCGAACTTCTTATCCAACACCACAATAAACAAAGTCGCAAGCGGTCCACACAATAATGAGATTAGGAACCAATTCAGTCCACTTCTGTTTTTGCCCTGTGCCAGTCCGGCATTAATTAAAGCAAGCGTACCCCAGCCCACAAAATATCCGTTCTCCATCTTGTACTCCTCCATTTCTCATTTAATATTTGTCCGAATTCATGAGATCGACCGGATTATACCTGAATAATTCTGGAATAAAGGGCTGTGACAATAGCTTTTTGGGTGATTACAATGAACGTCATATGGCTTTATTAAAAATTTCGCTTTTTAAGAAACTCCAATATAATAAAATTATACTTAAATTGAAAGGCATCATAACTATGTTGAAAAAATCATTTTTATACTCAGTAATTATCGTCATCGTTTCAACGTTAATTAATCTCATCACCTCCCCTAAACAATGCTTTTAACTGCTCTATGTATTGTCTTCATTTTTGTTTTTCTTGTCTTATTTTTATTGAGGGTATTTAAAAAGGCACGCTGAGCAGTAGCATGAAACTTTGTCATACGAGCAAAGTCAGCGTATATGGTACATGAACCGTACTCCTGAGAATCGGAGTGCGTTTTTTTTGCATTTCACATAGAAAATCCCTTTTTGATGTGTCTGTAAAAGAAGAGGATAACCATTGGACTCTAAATGCGAGTGTCTGGGATTCGTGCTCCTTCGAAAATCCACTTGCATATATCATGAAATGTCCGGACAAAATTAACCAAGACAACCATGCAGTAAAAGTTCATTTTTTTGTGATTTAGTGTCACAGATTGTCCTGCTCATTTGTCTACATAAATGTACAACTAAAAAACTATTATGGAGGCACTATCCAATGAGCAAGCTACTTATCATTAACGCACACCCTTTAGTGGATTCAACTACTTCATTTAGCCTTAGTGGATTCAAACATTTCATGAAGACTTATGAAAAGCATAAGCCTAATAATGAAATCATAGAACAAATTAACCTATATGAAGATGAAATCCCTTTAATTGATAAAATTGTCCTAGGCGCTTGGGACAAGTCTGCGCAAGGCGAAGCCCTAACTACTCAAGAAAAAGAAGTAACCGGAAGAATGAATGAAATATTGCAGCAATTCAAAAGTGCTAATAAATATCTTATTGTTCACCCGCTGCATAACTTTAACGTTCCATCAAAGCTTAAGGATTATGTCGATAACATTATGATTGCAAGGGAGACATTTAAGTATACCGATACAGGATCAGTGGGACTTTTAAAGGATGGGAGAAGCACAGTAGTCATTCAGGCAAGTGGTTCGATCTATACCAATGATGACTGGTATACTGAAGTTGAATACTCACATAAATATTTGAAGTCGATGTTTAATTTCTTTGGTATCGAGGACTTCCAAACCCTTAGAGTACAAGGGACTGCTCTACTGGACAAGGACGAGATATTAAAGAAAGCTTTTAAAGAAGCAGAAGAAGCAGCCGTCACTTTGGCAAAGAAATAAATAATTTAACGAGTACTTTAATTAAAAAAAGGCGCGGCTCCGAACCCACGGAATCCGCGCCTTTATTGTCTTTTTGAGGACGCTGGTGAAGAGATTTGACCCCGGGCTTACGCATTACGAATGCAACACATTTATGTGTTATTGAGTTCTATTAGCCCCTGTGTCCGAACAGAAATAATGGACTTCTGATAGAATAAGATCATTAAAAATAATATACGAAAGCAAGGTGTTTGAAATGGATAATGAGCAAATCTATTTGGAAAGTATCAAAAAACAATTTCTTTATTACAAAACCCTTGGGGAAGCCGCCATTAATCAAGTAGATCCCGAACAATTATTTGTAACTTTTAATGACGATTCCAATAGCATTGCAACTATAGTAAAACACTTATGGGGAAATATGCTTTCAAGATGGACAGATTTTTTAAGCACTGACGGAGAAAAATCATGGAGAGATAGAGATTCGGAGTTTGAGAATGACATTAATACTAAAGAGGATCTTTTAATAAAATGGAACGAAGGCTGGACATGTTTATTCAATGCAATCGATTCAATTCATGCCGATCAATTATCACAAATTATTTATATACGGAACGAAGGGCACACCGTTATTGAAGCAATCAATAGACAATTGGCACATTACCCATATCACGTTGGGCAAATCATTTACGCCGCAAAAGTTCTAAAGAAGAGTAGTTGGGAAAGTTTATCTGTTCCAAAGCATGGATCTAAAGAATATAATAACGATAAATTTTCTAAAGAAAGAGCTACACAAAACTTTATTGATGAAGAACTAAAGAGAATTAATTAAATTAGTTTAGGAAATTGGTAGAAGAACAGAAAAGGCGCAGTTCCAAAAAATTCGGAATCCGCGCCATTATCGTCTTATTGAGGATGCTGGTGAAGGGAATTGAACCCCCGGCCTACGCATTACGAGTGCGTTGCTCTACCCCTGAGCTACACCAGCTTGAAGCTTTACCTTCGTCAAACAAAAAATATTATACTCCGTATTATGGAAAATGCAACCTCATTTAAAGCAGTCTGCAAGGCGCCTATTCCGCCGGATCGGCATGGAGCTTACGCTCTACGGACTCAAGCTTACTTCTACTGCTAGAGGACTTGTCGCGGCGGTCATCGATCTTGACGGCAGTGGAAACACGCTGGGCTCCGTTAGTAAAAGGAGACTCATGCAGGGCTTCCACTGCGGCGAGAATCCGCTGTAGCGGGCCTTCAATAATGGTTCCCATGGATGTAAGCTCATACGTCACTCCCTCCACTGTCTCCAGCACACGCTGCATATCCGCAACATAAGCGCTGAGACTGGTACTGCCCGTGCCAATCGGAATGACCGTAACTTCAGCTATCGGCATGCTAAATCCCTCCCTTGTCTTTTCATTTTTGAAAAAAAACTACTTTCCCTTATTGTACCCACTCTCCGTCTCTCCTACAAACCGGATGTATAATTGTCTCCTGCCCTTAGAGAACTCTAGCTCTCGTAGCACAAAATCTAGTAAAAACCCATATCTCATTTATGGACGGTTTGTGGCATATTTTCGGATAAATTATGAATCATTTCAGGGTTTTTTGTGGATGATTTGTGGATTACCTGTGGATGGTTCTGTGGACTTCCTGTGGAGAAAAGGGATGATCTCAGGCGTGGCAAGGGTTCACAGAATTCGGTGGACAAACACAATATATTGATGTAATGTAGTCTCTATCGACAAAATATAGTAGGAAACAGTTATTTCAACCTTCTGTAACAGGGAGATTAATAGAGGTGTGCAGGAAGTAGAAACAGTGTCCGCATGCAAGCCTACATCACAGGATAGTTACGACAAGCACACGGGCATTTTCTGTATGTCACAGCAGAGGATGTCTTTTTATATGGGGAGGAGATCAGTACATGACGTTGCTGGAGAAGCCGTACAACAGTGGTCAACAGGCACAGGAATCTTTATTGGAAGAAGTTATTCATTTGGGGCGCGATATTATTGACAGCAGAGACTTGGACTTGCTCAGGGAGAACGCAAATTTGAACGGGGAGAGTTTCTCCGGTAAAATGAGCAAGTTCGGCAGTGAATATTCCAAATGGTATGCCCGTAACTTCACGATGCCGCCGCAGTTGGTACAAGCCATCAAGGACAACGTCGTCTATGTGCATGATCTGGACCAATATGCGATCGGAACGACCAATTGTATTTTTATCCCGTTCGAGAAGCTTCTGCGTGAAGGCTTCAACACGGGGAATGGCAGTGTACGCCCCCCGAACTCGATTATGACGGCAATGGCGCTGGTAGCGATTATTTTCCAATCCCAGCAAAATGCCCAATACGGCGGCGTATCCGCCAATAAGCTGGACTACGATCTGGCTCCTTATGTCACCAAGTCCTTTGCCAAGCTGTTCCGCAAGGGCCTGGATTATTTTGAAGAGATCCAAACCACAGAACCGCTAGACCTTGGCGAGATTCATATGAGCCGTACGGATCTGGCAGAGCAGTATCCTAAGGCGTTCCGTTTTGCGATAAAAGAAACCGAAAGTGAAACACTCCAGGCCGCCGAGAGTATGATACATAACCTGAACACCATGTCGAGCCGGTCCGGCGGACAAATTCCGTTCACCAGCATCAACTACGGAACTTGCACCTCGCCGGAAGGCCAACTTGTGATCAGTTCCTTGCTGACGGCAACGATGCACGGACTCGGCAGTGGCGAGACGCCAGTGTTCCCGATTCAAATCTTCAAGTGTAAGCAAGGTGTCAACCAGCAACCAGGTGATCCGAACTACGAACTGTTCATCAAGGCGGCTGAGTGCTCTGCACGCAGACTATATCCGAACTTCGCCAACCTGGACGCACCGCTCAATATGCAGTATTATGATTCTTCTAATCCCGATACCGAGTTCGCCACCATGGGCTGCCGCACCCGCGTGCTTAGCGACCGTTTTGGCCGCAATCATTGCTCTGGTAAAGGTAACCTTTCCTTTAATACGCTGAATCTGGTGCGACTCGGTTTGGCACATGGCATCGTCACAGGTCGCCGCATGGTAGCCGACGAAGAAGGCTTCTATAGAGACCTTGATCATTATCTGGACGTTGCGCTGGACGGTCTGCTTCACCGCTTCCGCATTCAAGCCTCCCAGAAGGCCAAAGCATCCGATTTCATGATGCGTGAAGGAGTCTGGGAAGGCGGCGAACATTTGGCGCCAGAGGATAGCGTTGGTGAGCTACTGAAACATGGCAGTCTGTCCCTTGGCTTCATCGGGATTGCCGAATGTATGAAGGCGATGTACGGTAAGCACCACGGAGAAGACATGGATGTTCACACCAAAGCGCTGGCTATCGTCCGCCACATGCGGGAATATTGCGATCGGAAGAGCGAGGAATATAATCTCAATATCACCCTCTTCGCTACACCTGCCGAAGGATTGTCCGGCAAGTTCACGAAGATCGATCATAAGGTACTGGGATCCATTCCCGGTGTCACCGACCGCGAATATTATACCAACTCGTTTCACATTCCTGTATACTACACTCTGGGCGCTGCCCAGAAGATCAGTCTGGAAGCTCCATTCCATGAGTACTGCAACGCCGGTGCGATCTCGTATGTCGAATTAGATGGCAACGCACGCAGCAATCCGGCCGCTTTTGTCAAAATTATTCGCTACGCTCTAGAGCAGGAGATTAGCTACTTTAGCATTAACCACCCTATAGACCGCTGCTCCGACTGCGGCTATGAAGGGGTTATCGGCACGAATTGCCCTTCCTGCGGCGCACATGAGAATGAAGTTCACATCCGGCGTCTACGCCGGGTGACAGGATATTTAACCGGAGATTATCAGACCCGCTTCAATGCGGCCAAGCAGGCGGAAGTAAGGGACCGGGTTAAGCATCTATGAATATTTGCGGCTACTACCCCGAGTCAATCAATGAAGGTGAGGGCCTGCGGGCCGTCCTCTTCATTAGCGGGTGCCGCCACCGCTGCCCGGGCTGCTTCAATCCGAAGACGTGGAATTTTAATTACGGGGAAGCCTTTACCCCGGAGCGCAGACGCGAGCTAATCGCGGAGATTGCGGCCAACCCGCTACTGGACGGACTAACATTGGCAGGCGGTGACCCTTTCTTTTCTGCAGAAGAAGTAGTAGAGTTCATTGAGGAACTTCGTGCCACGCTCCCAGACTTCCCCGTCTGGATCTACAGCGGGTACACGTACGAAGAGGTTACAGCGGTATCCGGTTCGCCGGAATGGCGTCTGCTCAGCCAGTGTCAGGTGCTGATTGACGGACGTTTTGAAGAAGCATTAAAGGATACCACTCTCCCCTACCGCGGGAGCTCTAATCAACGCATTATTGATATTGAGGCCAGCCTTGCCGGCCCTGACATCGTACTTTGGCAGCCAACGACGCTTTAGCCGTTTTTGGCGCCTTTTACGGTCTAATAGATCAATTTTTAATAATCATAATTAAATTCAAAATATGAAGGGATGTACAATTATGCCGCAACTCGTAGTAAAACCCGATAATCGCCAATTGGCTTTTGATGAAATCCGCCTTTCCGTATACGCTGACCGCATTCTGAACGGACTTGAACAACTTAGCAAGGAGTCCCTCCTGCGTGGAGTACAATCTAAGCTACGCCGTGACGAAGTGAGCGGAGAAGAAATCAGCAGCGCATTCACGATGAGCGCCCTGGAACTGGTAAGCAAAGAAGAGCCGGAATGGAAATTTGCTGCTGCACGTTCGCTTTTAACTTCATTATATAAGAAAGCTGCTGTAAACCGCCGTTATAAAGCCTATCCGGAAGAGCCCTACGGCGAGCTGTATCCCCTGATTGCTGACCTGGTGAAAAAAGGGATCTACCGCGAAGAATTGCTCTCCCACTATACGAAGGCACAAATTAACGAGCTTGGCGCTACAATTGACTATACCCGCGACTTGCTGTTTGACTATATTGGCCTACTGACCCTGTCTGACCGCTATTTGGCGCATGATTTTGACGGCCGTGTCATGGAATTGCCGCAAGAGCGTTACATGATCATTGCGATGTACCTGATGCACACCGAGCCGGAAGAGAAACGTATGGAGCTTGTAAAAGAAGCCTACTGGGCGATGAGCAACATCTATATGACTGCTGCTACTCCAACTATGTCCAATGCGGGTAAAAAAGTAGCCGGTCAGCTCTCCAGCTGCTTCATCGACACTGTAGACGACTCTCTCGAAGGGATCTTCGATTCCAATACAGACGTGGCCAGACTCAGTAAAATGGGCGGCGGTATCGGTGTCTACCTTGGTAAAGTCCGGGCCCGCGGTTCCGATATCCGTGGTCACAAGAACACCAGCTCCGGCGTTATCCCGTGGATTCGCCAGCTGAACAATACCGCTGTCAGCGTAGACCAGCTTGGTACGCGCAAAGGCGCCGTGGCTGTATATCTTGACGTCTTCCACAAGGACATTCTGGCCTTCCTGGATCTTAAGCTGAACAACGGCGACGAGCGGATGCGCGCGCATGACGTTTTCCACGGCGTCTGCCTGCCGGACTTGTTCATGGAAGCTGTAGAAGCACGCAGCCACTGGAACCTGTTCTGTCCGCATGAAATCAAGAAAGTGATGGGCTGGAAGGACGAGAATGGCCGCCCGCTCGGTCTTGAAGATTTCTACGACGAAGAGCTTGGACAAGGCACCTTCCGTGAGAAATATGCAGAAGCTACGGCTAATCTGGAGTTATCCCGGATCACCGTTCCGGCCATCGACATTATGAAACGGATTATGAAGTCTCAGCTTGAGACAGGCACACCATACATGTTCTACCGTGACACCGTTAACCGTGCTAACCCGAACAGACATGCAGGTATGGTCTTCTCCTCCAACCTGTGCACCGAGATCATGCAGAACCAATCCGCTACGGTTATTGAACAAGAAGAACTGGTGACCAAAGACGGCCAGACCCGGATCGTTATCTCCAAAATCCCTGGTGATTTCGTAGTCTGCAACCTGAACTCCATCCACTTGGCCCGTGCAGTTCCTGCAGGTGTGCTGGAGCGTCTGGTACCGATCCAGGTTCGTATGCTGGATAACGTTATCGACATCAACAACATTGAAGTATTGCAAGCTCAATATACGAACAGCCAATACCGTGCCGTCGGCCTCGGAACTTTCGGTCTGCATCACTTGCTGGCCCTGAAAGGCATCCGTTGGGAATCCGAAGAGGCCGTAGAATACAACAACCATCTGTACGAGCATATTAACTATCTACTGGTACGTTCCAGCATGGAGCTCGCTCGCGAAAAAGGACGTTATCCGAAATTCGCAGGTTCCGATTGGGAATCTGGCGCATACTTTACCTCACGCGGCTACACCAGCGGCGAGCAAGAAGGCAAATATGTGACCACTGAGCAATGGCGTGAACTGCAAGAAGAAGTTGCCAAAGACGGCGTTCGTAACGCCTGGATGTTCGCGATTGCGCCGAACGGCTCCACTTCGATCATTGCCGGCTCTACAGCCAGTATTGACCCATTGTACGAACTGCTCTCCTACGAGGAGAAAACAACGTACAAAATTGCCAACCCTGCCCCAGATCTGTCCGAGAAGACCATCTGGTACTATAAAACAGCTTTCATGATTGACCAGAACTGGTCGATCCGCATGGCTTCGGCCCGTCAGCGCCATGTCGATCAAGCGCAAAGCTTCAACCTGTATGTGCGCCCTGACATCAAAGCAACAGAGTTCCTGGAGCTGCACCTGAACGCCTGGAAGGGCGGCCTGAAATCCACTTATTATGTGCGCAGCCGTGCATTAACGATTGAAGAGTGCGAATCTTGCGCGAGCTAAAAATTATTCATATTAGATGAATAAAAGAAATTAACAAAGAGCGGAAAGAAAGAGGGAAGTTTAGAGCTGTGGGAGCGAAGCACTTGTCTGAAAGCTTTCGGCAGGATAGCCCGCATCCATGAGCTTAAGCTATCTCAGGGATAGTCAGCACCGTGAACCTAAGTTGCCGCCAGATTTCAACGGCTGCATGAAGTGAAGGGGTTACCTCCAACTAAGAGCATTTTTGTACCTTATATTTATTAAATGAAGGTGAATAAGGGAAATAAGCGCATTATTGTACCTTATTTTAGAAAAAATGCTCTGAAAGAGGTTTTATAGTAGATTTAAGGTACAAAATTGCCCTTAATTACCACTAACCCCGGTAGTACAGTGATATTAAGGTACAAAAATGCCGTTAATTACACAGCCTGAGTCACGGAGAGGAACGTTTGGAACTGTAGAAGCATAGCGTTCGCCTGAAAGCTTTCCGTAGGAAAGCTCGCAACGTAGGCTGTCTACAGTGACTGGAAATTCAAACATTGCTCGAAGTGACTTTTAAGGCTTCGGATTTTAAAACGATCTGCTTAGTTTAAACGCGCAAAAAATGGAGGGAAAAATAAATGCAATTGCAAAAAATATTCAACACCGAAGCACCCAACCAATCCACACGCATCATCGAAGGTGAATGCTCCGGAATTCTGAACTGGAACGATATCCGCATGCCCCACATGTACAAACTGTACAAGGTGCTGCTGCTGAACCACTGGATCGCCGATGAAATTCCAATGTCCAAGGATGCTCAACAATTTCCGAACCTGGACCCTGAGGAGCAGCGTGTATTCAAAATCAACATCGCCCTGCTGGCCGTGCTGGATTCCATGCAAACGATGTATGTAGGTGATGTGAAGCGGTATTTAACCGACTCCTCGCTGGAGGCGATCTCCGCCATTATTGGACAGCAGGAGGTTGTACACAACCAGTCCTATTCCTACGTTCTTTCTTCCATCGTATCGGAGGGCGAGCAGAAGGAAATTTTCGAATATTGGAAAAAAGACCCTGTGCTATTGGAACGCAATCAGTTCATTTCCGAAATCTATCAAGCATTCCGCGATGAGCCGTCCAAGGACACTTTCTTCCGTGCGCTCGTAGCCGATCTCATTCTCGAAGGGGTCTTCTTCTATAGCACCTTTGCCTTCTTCTACAATCTGGCCCGTGACCAGAAGATGATGGCGACCAGCCAGATGATCTCTTATATCCAACGTGACGAGAATCAGCACTGCTACTTCTTCGCTGAAGTGTTCAAGCAGTTGCTGGCCGATTTCCCGGAGCTGAACACCAAGGAAAATATGGATTATGTTTATCGTACTTTTGACCGTGCGGTGGAACTGGAGACCAACTGGGCTCATTATACCCTCTCTAATGTAGAAGGCATTGACCTGAACGAACTCGGCGACTACATCAAGTACATTGCGAACAAGCGTCTAACCCTGATGGGTATGGAAAAAGCTTATGAAGGTGTAGATGTGAACTGCATGCCTTGGATCAAGCCTTTCTCTGATGACGCACTGAACGCGACCAAAACCGACTTCTTCGAAGCCAAGTCCCGCAACTACGGCAAGGTAGGCGACGATAACGGATTTGATGATTTGTAAGATAAATATAAGCAGACCGTATAGTGCGGTTCTGCTTTTTCTTTTATAGATCTGTTAAAATGAAGCCGCTCTTGTGCTTGTTTATTTAGGAATAAATGAGTGTATCAAGGAGGTTGACGATGAGAACGGTTGAGGTAATACCCTTTAATCACAAATGGGCTGCATTATATTGATTATTTCTAATGCCATTACATAAAAAAGCGTCTCTCCCACCCTGACGGTGCGGAAGAGACGCTTCTTTCATTCATATTATGATAGCGGATAATGGCTACCCTCTTAGGCTTTAACTCCCCGGGCAACACGATGCTCGGTTTCCTCAGCAAGCTCTTCCAGAGCAGCATTCAGACGCAGCTGCAATTCCTCGGCGACGTTCACTTGGCCCTGATCGTTACGAACGACCTGGGAGTCCACAGCGTATACGCCGCCCAGAATGTAACGTGCACCCAGCACGGATAGCACAGGCTTCAGCGCGTAGTCAATAGATAATAGATGCGCCAGACTGCCGCCCATAAAGAGCGGAAGCACGACTTTGCCGGCTAGCCCTTTTTGTGGAACCAGATCCAGGAAAGTCTTCAGCACGCCGGTGTAAGAGGCTTTGTATACCGGGCTGACTACGATCACAGCATCCGCTTCCGCGACCAGACCATTCGCTTTAACGATGGCTTCACTCTCAAACTTGGTATGAATCAAATCCTCCGCTGGCAGCTCCGCTACATTAATACGGTCAACCTCAAAACCGCGACGGACCAGATCCGCCTCAGCATATTCGATGACTGCATTGATGCGTGATACCAGGGATGGCGTTCCGTTAATGACAACAATTTTAGCCAACTTCTCCACCTCTTCTGTTCTGTTTATCAGCTTGCGCTGCTTATTCCGACTAAAATACTTTAAATTAAATCTAATCGTAACAAAGGGAGCGGATTTTTGTCAAACATAAACGTGAAGTCGCTCCCCCTTGCGTAGATTTCTTTCTTACGTTATACTAAGCAACAATATTAAATTGAGATCAGGCCAATGACCGGCATCCAACCGTGAGGCGTCTGCGACCGGAGCAATTCTATGTGTTCCCTAAGTTTACCGGGTTTCGCCCGTTACCGCGAAGACCAAAGAGGATCGAATTCATTATGCTATAGGGTGATTCGGTCAACCTGGGTGGCACCGCGAGCTGACGCTCCTCGTCCCATGGATGAGGGCGTTTTTTGTGTTTTTATAAGACAAAAGGAGCGAAACGGTATGCTGGACATGAATTGGATCAAGGAAAACACGGAGACTCTCAGAAACACGGCAACGCAGAAGAAGGTGGTGTTTCCACTGGATGAATTGCTGGCATGGGAGGATAAGCGGCGCAGCCTGCTTCAGGAGACGGAGCAGCTGCGGGCGAAGCGCAATGTGCTGACCAAAGAGGTGGAGCAACGGCTACGAGAGGGCGACCGCCCTGCCGGAGAGGCCGCTAAGGAACATGTGCGCGAGATCAATAGTGCGCTAACGGGGCTGGAGGCCGGTCTGGCCGAAGCTGAGCAGCGCTGTAGCGAGCTGATGCTGCTCGCCCCGAACCCTGTATCGCTGGATACGCCCGTAGGACGTGATGATAGCGATAATGTCGAACTGCGCCGAGTCGGGACACCGCCGGAATTCGATTTCACGCCGCGTGATCATGTAGAACTCGGTGAAATGCACGATATTCTGGATATCCCGCGGGGTGTCAAGGCCGGTGGACCGCGCAGCTATGTGCTTAAGGGAGCGGGACTCTACCTGCACCTTGCAGTACAGCGGCTCGCGCTGGATGTATTGACCGAGCGCGGCTTCACCGTTATGGATGTGCCAGTGATAGTTCGTCCGGAGACACTACAGCGCACCGGATTTTTCCCGGGGGGAATGGATCAGACCTACGAGCTGAACGGGGAAAATCGCTGGCTCGCCGGAACCTCGGAGGTCTCGCTCGTATCGCTATACAGCGATGAGATCGTAGATCTGGATAACCCCCTTCGTCTAGCCGGCATGTCGGCCTGCTTCCGGCGCGAGGTCGGCTCGGCGGGACGGGATGTACGCGGACTGTACCGGGTGCATCAGTTCTCGAAGATTGAGCAGGTTATTCTTTGCCGGAAAGATGAGGGTGTATCGGAGAGCCTTCTTCAGGAAATTACGGCCAATGCCGAATATATTCTTGAGCTGCTGGAACTGCCTTACAGAGTAGTTGCCGTCTGTACTGGGGATATGGCCCTAAAGACGCATAAGCAGTACGATATCGAGACCTGGATGCCTAGCAGAGGCGCATACGGAGAGACCCATTCGGCCTCCAATCTGCTGGATTTCCAGGCCCGGCGGTCGGGCATTCGCTATCGGGATTACGATGGACGACTGCAGTATTGCCATACTCTGAACAACACTGCCGTGGCTACGCCGCGGATTCTGATTCCACTCCTGGAGAACCATCAACAAGAGGATGGCAGCATCTATATTCCCCAGGCCTTGCGCAAATATATGGATGGGCAAACCAAACTCAATCTCTAACGCCAAAGAAGGCTAGTAATTTCGAAGAGTCACCTTTTGAAAAAATAGATAGAGTCACTCCTAAAGGCAGCCGATTCCGCTGCCTTTTAGTGCTGTCTGCATACCTGTGGGCATATTTAATAGGAACATCTAGTCCCAAAGATATATCTAACATGAATATACAAGTATATTTAACATGTATTTTACACAAATCAAGAAAAAGATGAAATCAATAGTGCCTAATACATATAATTAACCAATGTATTATAATTTTCATGGTACTTTATCTTTATTTTAAGTTTATTAACTATAAATTTATTATAAATCCGTTCAAATTAACATTAATTTAATATATATTGATGTGAGGCAACCTTTCATTTAACAATCAAATGGTAGGATTGTATAGGTTGTCAAATTTAGTTCTTGAGAGGGGTAGATTTAAACAAATGGTTATCTCTAAAAGGGTAAGGAAATGGCTCGCAGCAGGGCTAGCGATGCTGATTACGGTCGGCAATGTATTCCCTGCTGTCCATACCGCCCAAGCAGCGCCGGATAATAATGCGGTGGTCATATCGCAGGTTTATGGAGGCGGAGGCAATACTGGAGCACAGTATAAAAATGACTTCATAGAATTATACAATCCTACGAATTCCTCAGTAGATTTGAGTGGTTGGAAAGTACGTTATAACAGCGCAAACAGCCCTATCAACTCCTCTACAATTATTACAGCGTTAAGTGGAACTATATCCGCTAAGGGGTATTATCTCATTCAGGAAGCACCGGGGGCAGGCGGCACCAAAGAGCTTCCTACTCCTGACATTACGGGCACAATTAATATGGCCGCTGCCGCAGGAAAAGTAGAACTTCTTGACGATTCTGGCAAACGTGTTGACTTTGTCGGTTTCGGCACAGCCAATGAGTTCGATAAAGCTCCTACCCAAGCCCTGTCTGCTACCTTATCCGCAACTCGCAAAGCGATTGACGGGGAACCAACTGACAATCGTGGACTCGACACCGATGACAACTCCACAGACTTCAATGTCGGTGCACCTAGCCCGCGCAACAGCAGCTACGGACAAGCGCCGGAAGCGCCAACTGCGGCAGCTCCTGTCGTGGCCTCACCAGCTCCGAATGCATGGCCTGTGGGGACTTCAATCTCCCTTAGCTCTCCTACTGTAGGAGCCTCTGTCTATGCTGCCGTGTATGGCAATGGCGGTACAAGAGACTATCAGCTCTTCGATCAGCCGATTCAATTAATTGCTGATACAGGAATTAACGCTTTTGCTTCGGCCCCTGGTTTGGCTGACAGTCCTATCACTAATTTTGTTTACTCGGTGCTCTACCAAAGTACCATTCCTGCTACAAGAGTTATGGAAAAAGGGCAAAATGTGTGGACAAAAGGCATCGTGACACATATCGACGGCGCTGAAATGTACATACAGGATGGCAATGCAGGGATCGTTCTCTATGGTTTCCCGGCATTTGCTAACATTGGAGATGAAGTTGAAGCCTCCGGTGTGATGGAAATTTATAACGGTCTGCAAGAAATCAAGCCGCAAGCTGGCTTGTCTCAGAAAGTCATTACGCCAAATGTAGGCGTACCTGCTCCAAAATTGATAACTGCAGCTGATTTGAGCACAGCTAACGGCGAGAAACTTGAAGCTCAACTTGTAACGATGGAAAATGTCACTATCGTTAAAAAAGCCGGAAGCACAGTAACCGCAAAACAAGGCGATCAAGAATTCACAATTTATTCTCCGTTGTCCAAGCTTGATCCAGGAACTAGCGGGAAAACGTTTGAACGCATTACAGGTGTAATTAAGCAATTCAATGCAACCTACCAGTTCATCCCGCTTAATGAGAATGCACTGGTGGAAGAGACCCTTTCCGTAATGGCAAGCCCAGGCGCAGGCCGCATCATTATTGGCGGTAAGGTATCTCTCTCCAGTCCAGCGACTGGCGCAGAAATTTTTTACACAACCAACGGAACAGACCCAACATCGGCAAGCACCAAGTATACCGCCCCGATTGAGGTCAATCAGAACGTTACCATTAAAGCAATTGCTGTGACTGGAGGCCAGACAAGCAAGGTTTACACTTTTGCTTACACGCCTTCTGAGGCTCCACGTATCCATGATATCCAAGGCGAATCCCACAAGTCCGAGTTTGACGGGCAGACCGTCACGGATGTAGAGGGTATCGTTACTCAATATGGATATACGTTTACGAACGGCAATTACAAAGGATTCTTTATCCAAGATCCGAAGCCAGACAACAACCCGAACACTTCCGAAGGTATTTTTGTTTATAGCACAGACGCAAGCAAGAAGCCTGCTGTTGGAGACTTTGTCGCTGTGACAGGTAAGGTGACCGAATTCAACGAAGGAAGCAGCACAAATCTGACTTCTACACAGATTACTCTGACAGACTTAAAGCAACTGCCTAAAGCAGGTGTAACTTTCCCAGAGCCTGTCGTTCTTGGTAAGGGTGGACGTGTCATTCCTACATCCATTCTCGACAATAGAACGGAGTTCCAATCCGATAAGGATGCTATCGATTTCTACGAATCCCTGGAAGGCATGCTGGTGAAGCTTCCTTCACCAACCATCCTAAGTCCTTATTGGACAAGTGGTAACGGTACTTCCCAGGTGTACAACATCGCAACAAGAATTGATAACGGAACTCAAGATGCTATTACGCCAGCAGGCGGACTTGCCCTGACAGAATACAAGAATTACAACCCGCAGCGCCTACTGATCGCTTATGGTAATCCCGGCCAAGAAGTCGGCACTGGAGATACTTTCAACGGTGACATTACTGGCGTAATCGGCTACAACAACGGCAACTTTAAGGTGATTCCTGAATACGGAAAACTCCCTTCTATCACCACAAGTCCGTTCAAGCAAGAGACATCGACGATTGAGGTTAATGCGGACAAGCTCTTGATCGCTTCCTACAATATCGAGAACTATTACCCGGGTGTAGGCGATGCCAAGACTAAGAAGCTCGCTGAATCCATCACAGCCAACATGAAAAAGCCGGATATTATCGGCGTTGTTGAAATGCAAGACAGCAATGGCGAAACCGACAATGGAACGGTTGAAGCCAACGCCACTCCGCTTATTCAAGCCATTCAGGCTGCAGGCGGTCCAGTATACAAGTACATTGATATTGCTCCACAGGATAAAAAAGACGGAGGAGCTCCAGGCGGTAACATCCGCGTAGGCTTCTTGTACAACCCGGAACGCGTAGAGCTGGCAGACAGTGTTAATGGTCAAAAGGGTACCTCTACACAATCGGTAGGCTACGATAAAGCAGCCGATAAGCTGACCTACAACCCTGGCCGGATCGATCCAACCAACGAAGCATTTACAAGCTCGCGTAAACCGCTCGCAGCACAATTTATCTTCCGCGGTGAGAAAGTCATTGTTATTGCCAACCACTTCAACTCCAAAGGTGGAGACACTGCTCCTTTCGGCAGCACTCAACCTCCGGTATTGTCCAGTGAAACTCAACGCCACAAGATCGCGGCTGTTGTGAATGGCTTCGTCAAGCAAGTACTGACAGCCAATCCTGATGCCAACATCGTAGCACTTGGCGACCTAAACGATTTCCAATTCACGCCGACTGCGACGATTCTGAAAGGCGACGAACTGGATAATCTGATCGACAAACTGCCTTTGAATGAGCAGTATACGTATACTTATGACGGTAACTCTCAAGTCCTTGACCATATTCTGGTCAGCAAAAAACTGACGGCTTCTGCTGATGTGGATGTTATTCACCTGAACGCTGACTTCCCATCCTCCAGAGGACGTGTATCCGATCATGATGCTGTAATGGCTCAGATTGATGTTAAAGCTACAGGAGATTTCCCGCTGCGCATCCTGCACACCAACGATACGCACAGTCACCTTGAGACAGTGGTGAAACGGATGACTGCCATCAAACAAGAACGGACTCCAAACACCCTCTTGCTTGATGCCGGTGATGTATTCTCCGGTACCCTGTACTATACGAAGTTCGAAGGACTTGCCGATCTGGAGTTCATGAACTACATCGGTTACGATGCTATGACCTTCGGTAATCATGAATTCGACAATGGCTTGCCTACACTGAAGAAATTCATAGATAAGGCGAACTTCCCATTTGTCAGCTCCAACATTGACTTTACAACCAAAGACAATGAACTGAAGGGCAATTTCAAGAATGAAATTGGCGGACTGAACTCTTCTATTGAAAATAGTCACATCTATCCTGCCATTATTAAAGAAGTTAACGGACAGAAAGTCGGCATTTTCGGTCTAACTACTGAAGACACCGTTGGACTGGCTTCGCCAGGCGACAACATCGCCTTCCTGGACTACAAGACCAGCGCAGCTAACACTGTGAAGATGCTGCAAGATCAAGGCATTAACAAAATCATTGCTCTCTCTCACCTGGGCTACACTGTGGACGAGAAACTGGCTGTACAAGTACCAGGCATCGACGTAATCGTCGGCGGCCACTCGCATACGAAGCTGGATGCACCTGTCATCAAGAACAAGGACAGCGAGCCAACCCTGATTCTGCAAACCGGAGAGTATGGACAAAACCTTGGCGAATTGGATGTTAAATTCAACGACAAGGGTGTTATTACTTCCTACAAAGGCAAGCTGCTGGATGTTAGCAAATTTGCTGATGATGCAACAGCTAAGACTATGCTTGCCAAGTACGACGCTGAACTGACAGAGATCCGTAACACCAAGGTCGGCAATACCAATGTGGAACTGAGCGTCAATCGCGTTATCGACGGTAAATCCGTACGTGTTGTACGCCAGGAAGAAACGGCTATTGGTAACCTGATTGCAGACGGCGTGAACAGCAAATCCAAGGAATTGGTCTCCAAGCTGCTCTCTCCTACTGAACTGAGCACTATCAAAGGTTTCGTCTCGATCCAAAACGGCGGCGGTATCCGCGCAGGGATCAACAAAGGCACCATCACTCTAGGAGATGTGCTGACAGTAATGCCATTCTCCAACAGTCTGGTAGCCCTGAAAGTAACAGGACAAGAAATTATTGAATCGCTGGAGAACGGTGTAAGCGGACTGGAGAGTGACCAAGGACGTTTCGCACAAGTATCCGGCATGAAGTATACCTATGACTCCAAGAAGAAACCGGAGATCATCAACCCAACCACCAATGTCCTGGAGCAAAAAGGGGAGCGGATGGTATCCGTAGAGATCAAGCAAGCAGACGGAAGCTACGCTGCTATTGACCCTAAAGGCTACTATATCCTGTCCACGAACTCCTTCATGGCGGGCGGCGGTGACTTCTATCGCTCCCTGGCGAAAGCCAAGGCAGACGGACGTTACTATGAGCTGTATCTGCCGGACTATGAAGTGTTCACAGATTACCTCAAACAACATGGTGATGTGAACATGGGTCTGGAAGGACGCATTACGGATCAAAAAGGTGCTGTGCCATCACCTAAGCCAACAGAAATACCAACAGAAACACCAGCACCAACACCTACACCGGCACCAGAGAAAGATTTCCCGCTGCGCATCCTGCACACGAACGATACGCACAGTCACCTTGAGACAGTGGTGAAGCGGATGACAGCGATCAAGCAAGAACGTACCGACAACTCTATCCTGCTAGATGCAGGTGATGTATTCTCCGGTACTTTGTACTTTACGAAGTTCGAAGGACTTGCCGATCTGGAGTTCATGAACTACATCGGTTACGACGCCATGACCTTCGGAAACCACGAGTTCGACAAAGGCTTGCCGACACTGAAGAATTTCATCGATGAAGCGAAATTCCCATTTGTCAGCTCCAACATCGACTTTACAACGAAGAACAATGAACTAAAGGGCAACTTTAAGAGTGAGATCGGCGGATTGAACGCTTCCGTTCAAAATGGCCACATCTACCCTGCTATTATTAAAGAAGTTAACGGACAGAAAGTCGGTATTTTCGGTCTCACTACTGAAGACACCGTTGGACTGGCTTCGCCAGGCGACAACATCGCCTTCCTGGACTACAAAACCAGCGCAGCTAATACTGTAAAAATGCTGCAAGATCAAGGTATTAACAAAATTATCGCTCTCTCCCACCTGGGTTACACCGTGGATGAGCAGCTTGCAGTACAAGTACCAGGCATCGACGTAATCGTCGGCGGTCATTCGCATACGAAGCTGGATGCACCTGTCATCACGAACAAGGACAGCGAGCCAACACTGATCGTACAGACCGGAGAGTATGGTCAAAACCTTGGTGAGTTGGATGTTAATTTCAACGACAAGGGTGTTATTACTTCCTACAAAGGCAAGCTGCTGGATGTTAGCAAATTTGCTGATGATGCGAAAGCCAAGGAAATGCTTAAGGATTACGACGCCAAATTAGAAGAAGTACGCAAGACCAAGGTTGGTAAAACGAACGTGGAACTGGACACCAACCGCATCATCGATGGTAAATCCGTACGTGTTGTACGCCAAGAAGAAACAGTAATCGGAAACCTGATCGCAGATGGTGTGAATAGCAAGTCCAAGGAATTGGTCTCCAAGCTATTATCTCCAGAAGAGCAAGCCACGATCAAAGGTTTCGTCTCGATTCAAAACGGTGGCGGCATCCGCGTACCGATTAAGAAAGGCGACATCTTCCTTGGGGATGTACTTTCCGTAATGCCATTCTCCAACAGTCTCGTAGCGCTTAAAGTAACAGGTCAAGAGATTATTGAATCCTTGGAGAACGGTGTAAGCGGACTGGAAAGTGACCAAGGACGTTTTGCACAAGTATCTGGTATGAAATATACCTATGACTCCAAGAAGAAACCGGAGATCATCAACCCAACCACCAACGTCCTGGAGCAAAAAGGGGAACGGATGGTATCCGTAGAGATCAAGCAAGCAGACGGAAGCTACGTTGCTATTGATCCTAAAGGCTACTATATCCTGTCCACGAACTCCTTCATGGCGGGCGGCGGTGACTTCTATCGCTCCCTGGCGAAAGCTAAGGCCGATGGACGTTACTATGAACTCTATCTGCCAGACTTTGAAGTATTCACGGAATATTTAGGAAAGATTGGCGAGGTGAATATGGAGCTTGAGGGCCGGATTACCGATCTGAAAGGCTCACAAGCACCAGGCAAAGAATTCCCGCTGCGCATCCTGCACACGAACGACACCCACAGTCACCTTGAGACTGTTGTGAAACGGATGACCGCGATCAAGCAAGAACGTACCGACAACTCTATCCTGCTAGATGCAGGTGATGTATTCTCCGGTACTTTGTACTTTACGAAATTCGAAGGACTTGCTGACCTGGAGTTCATGAACTACATCGGTTACGATGCCATGACCTTCGGGAACCACGAGTTCGACAAAGGCTTGCCAACACTGAAGACCTTTGTAGATAAGGCGAACTTCCCAATTGTCAGCTCCAACATTGACTTTACAACTAAAGACAATGAGCTGAAGGGCAACTTCAAGAATGAGATCGGCGGACTGAACGCTTCCGTTCAAAATGGCCACATCTACCCTGCCATCATTAAAGAAGTTAACGGGCAGAAAGTCGGAATCTTTGGTCTCACTACTGAAGACACCGTTGGACTGGCTTCGCCAGGCGACAACATCGCCTTCCTGGACTACAAAACCAGCGCAGCTAACACTGTAAAAATGCTGCAAGATCAAGGCATTAACAAAATCATTGCTCTCTCCCACCTGGGCTACACTGTGGATGAGCAACTGGCTGTACAAGTACCAGGCATCGACGTTATCGTCGGCGGTCACTCGCATACGAAGCTGGATGCACCTGTCATCAAGAACAAGGACAGCGAGCCAACCCTGATCGTACAGACCGGAGAGTATGGTCAAAACCTTGGTGAGTTGGATGTTAATTTCAACGACAAGGGTGTTATTACTTCCTACAAAGGCAAGCTGCTGGATGTTAGCAAATTTGCTGACGATGCAACAGCTAAGTCTATGCTTGAGAAATATGATAAAGAGCTGACAGAAATTCGTGGCACCCAGGTGGGCAAAACGAATGTAGAGCTAAGTGTGAACCGCGAAATCGATGGCAAATCGACTCGTGTCGTACGTAAGGAAGAGACAGCTATCGGGAATCTGATCGCAGACGGCGTGAACAGCAAGTCCAAGGAATTGGTTACCAAGCTGTTGTCTTCTGATGATCTGGCTACTATCAAAGGTTTTGTCTCAATTCAAAATGGCGGCGGTATCCGCGCTGGTATCAACAAAGGTAATATTTCTCTCGGCGATGTACTGACAGTAATGCCATTCTCCAACAGTCTGGTAGCCCTGAAAGTAACGGGACAAGAAATTATTGAATCCCTGGAAAACGGTGTGAGCGGACTGGAAAGTGACCAAGGACGTTTTGCACAAGTATCCGGTATGAAGTACACCTATGATTCATCCAAGAAGCCGGAAATCATTAACCCGACCACCAATGTTCTGGAGCAAAAAGGGGAACGGATGGTATCTGTAGAGATCAAACAAGCAGATGGAAGCTACGTTGCTATTGATCCAAAAGGTTACTATATCCTGTCCACGAATTCCTTCATGGCAGGCGGCGGTGACTTCTACCGCTCCCTGGCAAAAGCCAAGGCAGAAGGACGCTACTATGAGCTATATCTGCCAGACTATGAAGTATTCACAGATTATCTGAAACAAATTGGTGATGTGAACATCGGTCTTGAGGGACGGATTAAAGATCTGAAAGGTGCTGTGCCTACACCTGAGACTTCACCAACACCGTCACCAACGCCGGTGCCAACGAGTCCATCTGGAGGATCGGGATCCACTCCAGCACCAACAGCAACACCAAGTGCGACAACTTCACCTACAGCAGCGCCATCTCCATCGGCAACGCAACAGGTGACGACCATTACACAATCTGAGCTGACTGCACAATTGGCTAAATTGCCTGCTGGCAGCCATGAACTGGTCATCCCGGTCACTGCTTCTGCAGGTGGCGCACAAATCGTGCTTCCAGGCAGCGTTATTGTTGCTCAGGCAGCTGCTCAACCGAATACTATTCTGACCTTTACTGCAGGCAGCACTTCCTATTCCATGCCTGTAAGCATCATCAAAGGAGCTGCACTTGCTAATCAATTGGGTACAAGTGACTTTACAGTTACTGTCTCTATGACACCAGCTGACTCTGTTACGCTGAGCAGTGTTAACAGTGCTGCGGCACAACAAGGCTCCATTACCCTTGCCGGACCTGTGATTGAATTCAGCGTCACAGCCCAAGCCGGAACGAAGAATGTTCCAGTAAACAGCTTTGGCAGCACCTACGTTAAGCGGACAATCACAGTTCCAGGCGCTTTGAATGCACAGAACGCTACAGCAGTGGTCTTCGACCAAGCTAGCGGACAGTTGATCTTCGTGCCATCCGTCTTCACAACCAAAGCAGACGGAACAACAGAAGTAACAATTACACGCAACAGCAACAGCATTTATACTGTGATCCAATCCAGCAAGTCGTTCGGAGATACTGCCGGACACTGGGCGAAGTCATCTATTGATCTGCTGGCTTCCAAACAGATTGTGAGCGGAACGAGCAGCACTACCTTCTCCCCTTCACAATCGGTCAGCCGTGCTGAATTCGCAGCATTGATCACACGGGCACTGGGCCTGGAAACTGTTAGCGGCGGAACAACGTTCAGCGATGTCAGCTCGTCCAAGTGGTATGCGGGCGCTATCCAGACAGCTTCTGCAGCTGGCCTGATCTCTGGTTATACAGATGGTACTTTCCGTCCCGACAGTCAGATTTCCCGTCAGGAAATGGCAGCTGTATTGGCTAAAGCCATCAAGTATACAGGCGCTACTCTGAATGCGGACCCTGCTGTACTGGCTAAGTTCAGCGATGCAGCCGGTATTCCGGCCTGGTCCCGCGAAGCCGTAGCAGAAATTGCGGCCGCTGGCATCATCCAGGGAACACCTGACGGAGCTTTCGCTCCACAAAAAGCGGCAACCCGTGCGGAGGCCGTAACTATGCTGGAGAAGGCTCTGAAGTCACTTCACTTCATCAACTAGACTTCAAGTCGATCCATCATTAAACCACAGATCGTAAAGCATCAATAAAGAGGGACCTGGGCGAAATTTTCGTCCGGGTCCCTCTTATTATTTTGCATAGAACGGAGCCTGCATCAGGTCAGGCCTGCAACACAACCGCTATTTCCATGGTAAAATCGGGATTGAATTTTCAAAATTGTTCCATTATAATGAAACTTATATCAGGTTCTATATTTATAGAACATATTCGTTGATCGTATTTAACCCAACTAATCAACATCAATTAACTCTGAGAGGACAAGTGAACCTATGCCCCCTATCAACTACATCGTGGAAGTAGATTTTGCACCCATTTATGAATGTGTGAATAGCTTCAACGCGTTTCTCCGCAAGCAGAGTCATGCGGTCATGGATTCAGGAAAGCTCTGGGTTCGGGAAGTTCAGCAGCACTTATCACCTGCGCAGCTACAAAAGATGCGAGAAGCCATGGATGCAACGGATGAATCCAATCTCTATCCTTATATCTGGAACTGTCCAGGTGATCGTTCTGTTACCGGCTTCCTGGATTGGCTGGACGCCCTCTCCTCGGGGGAGCTCTATGAGATCGCTGCCCGGTATAACCTCAGCGTTCCGCCTAATCTTCCAGAACTACGCGACCTAGCCTCTGAGGCTTTACGGGTTTGGAACACCCATTACTTCAGCGGCATCAACCAGGCTATCATTGAGGGTCTTGAGCGCGAAGCCGAGTACAGGCGCGAAATGTTGAACAAAGATAACAGTATGGAGGTCTATGAGCAGGCTACACAAGGCATGCGGCTGTATCCTACGGATCTTCTGAAGCAAGTTGTGATCATCCCCCAGTATCATACACGTCCACTCGTGACCAGTGCTATTTATGATGAGGTTATTTTCACCAGTTATTCCTGCGATGTTCTTCCGCCCGGAGAAGGCCGGCCGCCCGCAGAACTGCTGCGGCTAACACATGCGCTGTCGGATGAAACAAGACTCTGCATCCTTCGCTTGCTGACAGGAAAGCAGCTTACGTTCACCGAGATCGTTCGGGAGGTCGGCTTATCCAAAAGCACGATCCACTACCATCTCATCACCCTTCGAGCGGCAGGACTTGTTATCGTGCACTATAACAATAAGACTACAGACTATAGCTTGCGCCTGGAGGCACTGGACGATCTGCCCCGGCAAATCGGCGATTACATGAAGAGCTGATGGGAAAGGCACATTAGGGAGAACCCAAGCTTTAGGGAGGAATCACATGTTAAAACGCGGTTACTACGGTTTGCTGGCCACAATATCGCTCAGTTCCCTGGGCGATACCTTCGGGCTGCTGGCGATGGAGTGGCTGGTCTATGATTTGACCGGCTCCAAGCTGGCCATGGGTGCCTTAGCGCTCAGCTCCAGCATTCCCGAGTTCATCCTCCGGCTCATCGGTTCACCGTTGTCTGATCGGCTGCACCGCAGCCGATTTATGGCCGGCCTGGCAGCAGTGCGTTTGCTGGCCATACTGGTGCCGCTGACGATGGGTCTGGCCGGACAGCTTCAGCTGTGGCATCTGTTTCTTGCAGCCGGACTCAGCGGTGCATGTGCCGCCCTCTTTATGCCAACAGCGATGGCTGTCGTGCCCGACGTGGCGGACACTCGCAAGCTAGTGCGCGCGTTTGCCGTAATCGACGGCTTCAAGAACGCAGCTGCCTTGCTGGGCCCTGCCATGGCCGGCGCTCTGACAGCCGCCGCCGGAGCGCTGCCGGCCATGGGTGTTTACGCCGTCTGCTACACGGGGGCCATCGTTACTTTACTATGGCTGCCCAAGATGCAGACACCTGCAAAGAACGGGAGCAATCTATCCTTGGCCCGCTACATCCGGGAGATTACAGAAGGCTTCTCTTTCTATAAGAACTTTCCAGCCATGCTGGCGATCATGTGCATGGTGGCAATCAGTAATATGTGCAATATTGCTGTCTGGACGATGATCATTCCCTTTGTAAGAGATGTGCTGAATAGGGATGCCGTCGCTATAGGTGCTCTGACTACAGTTTTTGCACTGGGTACCTTAGTCGGGCTAACCATGATTTCATTCCTTGGAGAAATCAAACAAAGGCAGACGGTCATGCTATCAAGCCTCATGGTTATCGGCCTCTCTACGACATTAATAGGATTTGCTTCGAGTTATCCCTTGGTGCTAGCGGCTCAGTTCATCACCGGAGTGGCAGCCCCCTTCTTCGGTTCGCTAAGTTCTTCCTTACATGGACGCCTGGTTCCGTCCCATTTGCAGGGGCGGGTCAACTCGATCCGCTTTCTGATTGGCGGCAGCCTGCAACCAGTCGGTGCTATGGGTGGAGCAGCAATAGCACATGCTTATGGTCTGCCTATTCTTTTCCTGGCCGCTGGTCTGATTCCTATCCTGTGTTCAGGAGTAGCAATGCTACTACCTGTTCTAAAAGGAATTAACGGAGATCTGTCAGATCTGGAGGCGAAACAGAGGCTAAAACAACATCTAACAACGAATAAAGGAGATGTTCCGGCATAACGGATCATCTCCTTTTGATCAACAACTCTATAAGTAATAGTTCAATGATATGGTATAAGGTAATCTGTCAGGATTTTACTTCGTCAGCATTAGATTCGTAATGGCTGATATCTCCATGAAGCACAATTTCCGGAATGTCCCCTGTAAAATCAATCCGGCTTAGGCAGGTAGGATGGATATACGGGAGATCCCACAGCTTAGGAAGGGGCCTACCCTCGAAGTATGCCATTAACAGCTTGATCACCACCGTATGGGTGACGATCAGTACAGCTTCACCCTTATGGGCATCTACGATCGCGGCAAGCCTGTCCAGTGCCCGTTCCTGTACTTCTGCAAAGGTCTCGCTGCCCTTCACCTTGAATTTGGCAGGGTCCTTCCAGAAATATTCGTACTGATCCGGATGGATGACCTCAAGCTCTGTGGAGTCACAGCACTCCCAAATCCCCATCCCGATCTCCAGGAATTCTTCGGCAGATTGAAGCGGAATATTCCGCTCCCCGATAATGATCTCTGCCGTCCGCCAAGCCCTCGGGCTCGGGCTTGCGTAGACAGCATCTATTCGTTCGGTGGCCAGGCCCCGTTGCAACCACTCTGCCTGCTGGACACCGAGCGGTGTCAGCGCCGAATCTTTATGACCTTGCATGCGATGCTGCACATTCCACTCCGTCTGCCCGTGCCGGGTCAAATAAATTGTTGTTGTACTCATTGCCAATCCTCCTTATGTACGATTCCGTTCCATCCATCTTACCGCATAATCCACGATCTCACGCTGAGGGATCAGCTTAGCCCGAGCCGCTGCAACCTGGCCTAAAGCAATTCGGCCTGTATCCTGCTGGAATTGCTCCGCCAGGGCTACAAAATCCTCAGACTCCCAGTCGAGCTCCTTGAACTCCACCCACTGCCTGTTCCCGTCCACCATCATGGGCGCTCCACTGACGATTTCCTGTTTGCCTGGAAAAGACGCCCGGCATTCCGCCAGATGCAGTGAGGTGTTGTTGAGGTTCTCCACCCCTAACAACAGAACACTTCCGTTCAGATCATAAATGCGGGCCAGGGGCGAATGTTCTCCCAATCCGAAGTCCAGTTCATGCCCGTCTATGATCCAATCCCTGTGCTTGCCCCAAGCCGCGAACGAATGAATGGGATGGCTACTGCGCTTGACACCCTTTTGCTTACGGAAGGTATCCGGTATGATTCCCATCCCTCTTAGAAGAGTCATATCCGGATCATACGCAGGCATCTTTTCCCGGATTGAAGCCCACCAGGCCTCAGGAACCGGGGGCCGTGACCATCCGGAAGGATCGGATAAATCGCTCGAATGCGTAGGCATAACTAACGTACCCTCTTCCCCCAATACCTCTTCAAGCGCCAAAATAACAGCAACAGGCCCACCTGCTATCCACTCTCCAAGCGATTTAAACGAAGAGTGCATAATTAGCGTCATTCCTTCATGCACCCCCAGGCGGCGGAAGTCCTCCGCCAATGTCTCCACCGTAATTAGATCGCCCTGAATCATTTCCACCCTCAAATCCCTCCACATCTATGCGACTAAACCCGCCACGCCCCTGGCAAAGAGAGCCGCCGAGCGGCATCAGCAGACTAGGACTCCCGTTCCTCCTGAGCGTAATACATTTCCTGTAGCGCTTTGCTTCTGTATTCACCGGGAGAGATGCCTTCAAGTTCCTTGAAGACCCGCGCGAACTGCTTACTATTCTCGAAACCGACAGCCTCCCCGATGTAGGCCAGCCTGCCAGAATCCTCGGACAGCAGTATTTTGGCGTGACGAATGCGTACTTTTTTCAGATATATAATAAAGTTCTCACCGGTGTATGCCTTGAAAGCTTCGCTGAAATAGGAATAATTCAGAGAAACGTGATTACTGACCATAGCCATATTCAGCGGACGGCTGTAATTAGCTTCAATATAGGCCAGCGCCTCCTTCATATCCTTATGCTCGGTGTGGGCGGTCCTTACTCCAATAATATATTCGTTCAAGCAGAGGAGCAAATGTTCTAGCGTTCGATAATAGTCGTGAAAATGCCGGAAATTGTACATACTCCCTACAGACCGGTACAGTTTTAGCACCTCCATCGAGGCCTCGCCATGCACCCGAAAGACTTCGTCCAACACGCGTTCGTTGATCCTACGCCCCACCATTTCCAGATACGCCAGATCGAGCTGTTTGATCTGTTCTACTTGAAAAATAGCAGCCAGAAGAGTCTTCAGCTCCTTCTCACGGTCTGTGCCGAGCATGTTAAGCAGTTTGTGAAGCTCCTGATCCGGTTTGGGGAAGCTCAAGCGCTCTTCTTTGATATTCTCATAATCAATCAAGTTCACTTGGGGATACAGGAAGGTGTACTGTAGCGCCCGGCAAGCTTCTTGATAGCAGCGGCGGATGTCCATCCCCTCTCGCCCCAGGCTACTCACACCAATCAGCAGTCCCTTCAGTTCTCTGGCTTCGGCCTGCCGCGACAACTCCATGAAATCCTTCTTACTCCTACCGATCAGCACCAGTTTACCTTCCCAGTCTGTTAATATTTCCGGATACTTCTTCTCCAGCGGTCCAGACAGGCGCTCCGTTAGTCCCTGAATCTCAGCGGGCTTCATCCTTGTACCGTCATTGTAATAATAACTCAGAACCCCAACGGTAAAAGGCAGGGACAGGCTGACCAGCTCCTCCACCTGCTCCCTATTAGGCTGTACTTCCTCATGAATTAGCAATCCACGTAGCCTACTTGCGCGTAGCTCTTGGCGAAGACAGGCTGCTTTCTCTTCCTGCAGACGGACATTGTTCTCCCGCTCGTCACGTTCCTTCTGGATACGCTCCAGAATACCGAACAGCTCATCACGGCGAATCGGCTTAAGCAGATAGTCCTTCACCCGATAACGTATGGCACTTTTAGCATATTCAAAATCATCATAACCGCTAAGGATAACCAGTGCGGGACCTTCCCCCACCCGGTTCTGTGCGGACAGCTGCTCCAGCAGGGCAATGCCGTCCATGACGGGCATGCGGATATCAGTAATTACGATGTCGGCCCCCTCAGCCTCGTAATACGCGAGCGCCTCTTCGCCGTTTCCAGCCATCGTTATCGTATACATGGACGGATATTCCCGTTCGATCATGATTTTCAGCCCATATCTTATGTTCTTCTCGTCATCCACGATTAGAAGCTTCATCATCGTTGTTTTCCCCCGTTAATAGAACTTTCGGCAGACACATGGATACCATTGTCCACTCCCCTGTCTTGCTCTGTACTTCAAGTCCATACGATTCACCATAGAACAGCTGCAGGCGTTGGTAGACATTACGCAGACCGATCCCGCCGGCCTGACGGCTGCCTTTTCCCGGTCCGGCCAGCTCAATATCCGGCTCCTTGGTATTAAAAATCGCATTATTTAACGAGGCCAGCCTCTCTGGAGTAAGCCCGATACCATTGTCACGGATCGAAATGAAGATATCGCTAGCCGCTTCCTCTACCTCAATGTGAATCTTTCGGGAGGCGGTTTCCGTATCTCCTCCGGGCCAGGCATGCTTGACACTGTTCTCCACGATAGGCTGCAGCGACATTTTCAGCACCTCTAGCTCCAGATAGGCGGGCGCAATATTCAGGACTAACTCAATGGGGTGTTCAAAACGGATATTCATAACATCAATGTAATTTTCAATATGGCGGATTTCATCGCGCAGCTTCACATACTCACCGCACCATTTAAAGTTATAGCGCATCATGCCCCCGAGCGAGGTCAACGCGTCAGAGATCGTCCGCTGATTCTCGATTTCGGCGAGCATTTTAATATTCTCGAGTGTATTGTAAAGAAAATGAGCGTCGATCTGGTTATGCAGTGTGCGAAGTTCAGCTTCCTTAGACAGCGCCTGCTTCTGCACCGCCTGAGCTACCAGCGTGTTGATGGTATTCATCAACTTCGAGAAATGGTGCGCGAGTTCGCCCACTTCTCCGCCGCCGCGGATGGTAATTCCGCTATAAGCTTCGCCTCTGCGCACTTTCTTCATCGCTTCCGTCAGCCGCCGCAGATTCTTCAATATAAAAGCATTCAGCACATTGGCAATCACAGTGACCAGGACGATGAAGCCTATATTGGCACCGATAATCAGATTACGTGTATGGGAAATATCGCTCATGACGCCCTCCATGGACACGACATTCACCAATGAAGCATGAATCAGATCCAGCGGGGTGTTAATCAGCAGATAGTTTTTACCGTTCTCTTCATAGTGAATATCCCATTCCCCCGTCTCCTGGTACTTCCGGGTACGGTCTGCAATAGCTTTAGTCATATTGGGATTGCCCGGCAAAAAGGAATGGTCTGTTCTTGTAAATAACTGCATTTCATCATCGACAAGGAACATCTGGGATTGACTGTCCTGCACTTTGGTGTACGTCTTGGGCGTGAATCGCTCCAGCAGCATATCCACCTGAACCATCCCGATATGATGGCCCGCCGGAATGCTCATTTCCCGCAGCAGGGAAATCTTCGGTGTATTCTTTGGCGTCAGCCCGATATAGCTCTGCATTGGCTCTGAATCCGTGTTTTGAAATGCCCATACTTCTTGCCCTTTGCCTCGCATGCCCTTCTGGAACCAAGGTTCAGAGATCACACGCTCTTCCCGGTAGATCATCGGCCAAATTTCATGCACACTTGGACTCTGTGAGTAGAGGCGTAAATGCTCGATGTTAGGATTGTTAAACTGAATGCGCATCAAATTAATGTAAGCGTTTGTATTAAAATCGACAAGCTCTCCGACATCAGGTTCACGCTCATTGGCCAGATAGCTTTTAACATCTTTATCTTCAAAAGCCATTTGAGCTGCACGCTCCATCGCTTCAATCTGGTTGAGGATGTGCAGCTTCTCCATTTCCAGTAAGTAGCTGTTCTTCTCCACCGCATCCCGGACATACGTGTTATTGATAGCCCGGTAAGAATAATAGGATACCATCAGACACGGTCCCAGGATAATAAATACATAGGCGCCAATCAAGCGGCTCTGTAGAGATCTGCGCCCCCACCAGTAAGAAAATGAATGCCATGTAATTGCTGTACGCTTGCCCAATCTCACCTGATCCCCCCTGCCTCGCTTAGCTCCTCACGGGTAAGGCCTTTAAAAGACATTAACATAACTCAAAAGCCCGCCGGCAGCGGGCCATGAGTTATGCTTGAGTGTTATTGCGACAGTTTTTGTTTGTTCTCCTCGTATTTCTTCTGCTGATATGCCTGGAACTTTTCCAGACCTTCCTTCTGTTGCTTCTCCAGATAATCGTTCCAGATCTTATCGAACTCTGCATCAGATGGCGCCATTAGCAGCTTCGGCAGCGTTTTAGCCCGCAGCGATTTAATCTTGGAGCCGATAATTCCTTCCGGTGAATTGCCTGTCGGGTCAATGCCCTCAAAGGCAGAGGCACTCTTCGTCTTGCCGCGGGTCCAATCCTCCAACTGTTTGAACGGCTCAACCGTAGGGTTGGTCCATTGCTGGGTAATATTCGTATTCATCAGCATCCAGAAAGTAAAGGAAGAGCCATACTGCTTGTCGAAGGACGAGCGGTCCTTATTAAGCAATTCCAGAACCTCCGGCTTGAATTGATCTTTCCCATCAATCGTATCATAGCTGACCCCTTTTTCACCAAGGAAAAGATCCTTGTTACCTTCCTCGCTGTTCAAATAGCTCAGGAAACGGATCGCCCGTGCTTTGTCCTTAACATTCTTGGAGATGAGAGTAATGGTCCAGCCAGAGATCCCCGGGCCATCCAAGGTCGGAGCATCATGTTTGCTGTTGGCCGGTCCATCGATAGCTATATAAATCTGCTCAGGATTCTTCTGGTAGAGCGTTCCTTCCTGATTAGCAAAATCCGTCCGCTGATATAGCATGGCGAAATATCTGCCTTGTGCGATCTTTTCTTCCATTTGAACACGTTTGTCAATAAAGATGTCCTTAGCTAACAGTCCATCCTGGTTGGCTTGACGGAGTGTTTTCAGCCAGGTAACATACTCGGGATCTGTCTCGCGGTTGTAGAGCTTGCCGTCCTTCTCCCTTGGAATGGCCAGGAAGTTCTGAAGATAGGCTTCCAGCGAGTAGTTCCCGGTATCCCCGAATTCATGCAGACCGAGCGGGATAAGCGGCTGACCATTCACTTGCGGGTATTTCTCCTTCGCCAGCTGCAAGGCTTTCAAGAAGCCTTCCGGTGTACTCATATCCGGCTTGCCGATGGCTTCGTACATATCTTTGCGGACTACGAAGACCTGATTGGCAACATAGGTATCGCCATATTTCTCATAATCAGCCGGGGACGATGAAGCGTTCGGATATCCGTAGACGTTGCCATCCTCTTGGGTATACCAGTTCAGCTTCGCCGGGTCAGAAGCCTTGAAGAAATAAGGATCGTATTCCTCGGCCAGCTTGTTCAGCGGAAGCACCAATTCTCCTTCAATCATCTTCTTCACATTATCATTCGCAAAGTCAATGGTGATGAAATCGGGAAGCTTACCGGAAGCCACCAGTGTATTGAGCTTCTCATTCTCATTACCGGCAGGGACGATGAAGTTAATGTCGACACCCGTCTTTTTCGTGATATATTTCGAAGTAGCATCTACGCCCCACTTGTTCGGGAACCAGGAGAAGTTCAGGTACCAGTCAAACGTGATCGGGGAGGTATCGGCCTTCCAGCCCGGTTCATCTTCAGACAGCTTCGTCTCTGTGGCCGCCTCTGTCTGGACCGGAGCATTTGTACTCTTGCTTCCTTCGGCATTGCCGCCGTTATTGCTGCCGTTGTTACCGCCGCTGGAACAGCCTGCTGCAGATAATGTCATAATCATTGCCAATAGCAAGGTCACCATTTTCATCGGCTTACGCTTTATCGCCATGTGTGTTTACCCCTTTTCTATGAATGTATTCAATATAAATGCAACCCAGGCTCTAAGTACAAGCAGCCGGAGGAGTTACCAGGAGAAGTGTACTATCCTTTAATGGAACCTAGCATCATGCCCTTAACGAAATACCGCTGCAGGAACGGATAGACAAAGACAATCGGCAGTGTGGTCACAATCATCGTCGCCAGCTTGATGGACTGTGAGGTGACACTTTTCACCAGATTGCTGCCCTGTACGGCCGTGATCATCTGATTCGAACTGGACTGTGCTACCACACGATATAGGAACGTCTGCACCGGCTGCAGATCCGGATTATTGACATAGATGATCCCGGCAAAATAATCATTCCATTGGTACACGCCATGGAAAAGCGCGATCGTCGCGATCACGGGCATGGATACCGGAATCACTACCCGCAGGAAGATCGACCAGTCATTGGCACCATCCATACGCGCCGCTTCTTCAAGCCCCTCAGGAATATCACGGAAGAACGTCATGAAGATAATGAGATCGAAGAAACTGAACAACACCGGAATAATATAAACCAGGAAATTATCAAGCAGGTGAAGGTCTTTGATCAGCAGAAAGGTCGGAATCAGTCCACCGCCGAAGAAGAGGGTCACCGTTCCCATCAAGATATAGATTTTGCCGCCTATCAGGTTCCTGCGGGAGAACGCATAAGCCACCATCGCCGTGAAAAAAACGTGTGTGACCGTACCCACCAAAGTTTTGGCGACGGTAATCCACATAGCGAGCATAATGCCTGGACTGGCGAAGACAGCTTTGAAATTCTCCAGGCTGAACATTCGCGGCCACCAGTAAATTCCGCCCTGCATCGCATCTGAACCATTATTGAACGCATTCACAATTACATACCAGATCGGATACAACGTGACAAAGCAAAGACATAACATAATGATGTTATTGGCCAAATCGAACAGCGCCTCGCCTGTTGTTTTACGCTTTAATGACCACATGTGTAGTTCCCCCTTGTCCTAGAACAGCGACGTGTCGTTGATTTTTTTGGATACGCTGTTGGCAATCAGCAGTAAGATTAGCGCAATGACCGATTTCAGCAAGCCTACTGCAGTCGAATAGGAGAAGCGCCCGGACAGAATACCCGTGTAATACACATAGTAGTCAATCACGTTGCTGGCACTGTCATTGAGGGCGTTGCGCAGGACCAGGATCTGGTCAAAATTAGAGTTGAGTACACCGCTGACCGCCAGAATGAACAGAATACTGATCGTGGCCTTGATAGCCGGTAAGGTGACATACCACATTTTTTGAAAACGTCCCGCCCCATCAATCGTAGCTGCCTCGTACATTTCAGGAGAGACCCCGGAGATTGCTGCGAGATAGATGATGGCAGACCAGCCAAGCTCTTTCCAGATATCAGACGTGATCACGATTCCCCTGAAGTAGTTGGGCTCAGCCAGATAAGAGATAGGCTGGTCGATTAGACCTAGCGCCAGCAAAATGTTATTTATAATCCCTACGTCTGAAAGCCATGTAGCTAAAATTCCGCCCAGCACAACCCAAGAGAGAAAGTGCGGCAGGTAGGAGATCGTCTGAATGCTCTTTTTGAAACGGACCGAACGGATCTCGTTCAGGAATAAAGCGAATATAATGGGAAGCGGAAAACCGATGACCAGTTTGAACAAACTAATGCCTAGTGTATTCTTGATGACATTGACCAGGTTCTCATCCTCCATAAACTCCCGAAAATGGGTCAGCCCCACCCACGGAGCCTCAGCAATGGATTTGACAATGTTATAATCCTTGAATGCAATAATGATGCCGTACATCGGGATGTAGTTGAAAATAATCATCCAAATGACGCCCAGCAGCGCCATCGTCTGCAAGTGTTTCTGGGCGGTCATCCGCCTCCAGAGAGAGGGGCGGTTACCGGTGCCGGTACCGGTTTTGTGATTTGCAGGGATGAGCGGTGTCATGCCCCCGGCAGGTTCGGCGCTTCGTTTGTTCTCCATCTTACGGACCTCCATGCTCTATCTGTCTCGTTTGTAAAAGCGCTTTCAATTAACTCTCTATCATTGTATGCGCTCCCCTGCTCACTACGTAAGGTTTCATTTTTCATTTCAGGGGCTCCATTTTTCGGGTCTGATCCCTCAGCCGTTAATCAAGAATAGCACCGCAGCACAAAAAAGCAGCAGACCTCCGGATAACCCGGGGGTCTGCTGCCTGAATTCCATTGGCAAGCGAGTTGACTGCTCGCTTGACGTTATTCTCTTGCTTCTATTCCAATTCAGCCTTGATCAGGCTGATTTCACCGCGCCGAAGCGCTTCCGCCGTTGCTCCACGTAACAAAGCACCATTGATTCTGCTGACCGTACCATCCGTATGCTGAAGCGTCATACTGCGGATGGTTGCTCCGCCCTCTCCAAAGGTATCAACCTTGCGGTGGTTATAATATGTCACCTTGGTTTGACCCAGGAAGGTGAAAGACAGTTCTCCCTGTTCGTCAAACAGCCAGCCCGGAAGCACAGGGCTGAGGGATAGCGCCAGCTCTCCATCCACGACGGAGAAGGCCTTGCTGCCAGCCATCATTTTGCGCCACATGCTGAGGAATTCAGCCGTCGATCCGCTTAGCCGGGCTACGAAGCCACGGCCATGCGTGCCGGGGTCCGGATTGCCTCCTGTAGCGATAAACGACGAGTTCTCCAGCGTACTCCGACCATACACAGCCGGATCAAGGAAAGGAACGAGCGAGGTTTTCAATTCCGAATAGAATTCCTCGTATAGTCCGGCCTTCAGCAGCTCGAGTAAGTATTTGTAAGACATATGCAGGAAGTTGGACTCCCGCTCCAGCCAACCTGGAGTGAAGGCGCGCATCCGCCCGATTTCATGAGATTCCTCTTCTAGACTTACAGACGTTTGGTACATCGAAGTCTGGGGATCATATAGTCCAGTACTCTTAATCAAGGTATAGATTTCTTTGGCCTTGGCCGGATTCTTCAGGGTCTTCAGCCAGCGGGTTGGCCCTTCCAGGAAATAAGGCAACGGCTTGGCCTCAAACTCCTGCACTACTGCTTTTTGCAGACCATAGCCACTAAGCACCGGTCCACCTTCTACATCCACCACAGGCTCAAACCGGGTAGCCTCGAAGCGGAAATAGGTCGGTGTCAGTCCATTCCCCAGCTTCACCGCTCGCTCAATCCCCTCGTCAAGCTTGGCCAGGAACCGGGAGAAGGCGCCGCGGATATAAGTAAGGGCAACCTCGGACTCGCTTCCCGTAATGCCGAACCGGATACTCTCACGATAAGCTTCACGGGCCGAAGCTACCGTATCCCAGTAAGCAAACTGGGTCAGCTCTCCCTCCAACACAGAAGTAACAGCATTATTCACTTGCTCCAGAAGAAGTGCTATTTCTTCCGGCAGACGGGCTGTGCCTTCCGCATTCTCCGGGCTATCCAGAACATCCAGCAGGAAGGTCACTGTCCGCTTAAGTTCAAAGGTCTCGCTCATCCCGGAGCCGAACAATCCCGGCAAGCCATTCATCGCATCATTCCAGCCCGGCTTGTTGCCTTCCATCTCCACACCCATCCCGTAAGGGTCAAGGGTAGCGAATTTGTTCAGGGCCAGCGACACGATTTTTACAAATAGGTTCGTATTATACACCGCTCCACGTCCGCGTTCCGTACGCAGCCACTCCGTGCTTCCGGCTTTACGCTTCAGCTTGTGCAGCTTCTCCTCATCCTCAAGTAGCGCGCCGTACTGACGTACTTTCCCGTCGCTAATAACGTATTTCTCGCTGCGCGGGAGAACGTAGGCCGGACTGTCATAGAATGCATAGGTAGCGTCCCCGAAGAGCAGCTCTTGTCTCCGGTCAGGGAAAATATCCAGGTAGCCTTCGACCAGATCAAGGTTATACGTCCAGTGATCAGACCAGAAGCCTTCTCCGAAGGAAGCCTCAATGTTCTGTTTGGACAAGGATAGCACACCAGACAGGAATTCCTGCTCCTCTACTTGCAGCTCGACATGATGATCGGCGATGAAATTGATCAGACCGCCTGCCGTGAAAACGCCGCTGAGCAGCTTGCGAAGCCCTTCGTGCTGATTTGCTGCGCCCTTCTCAATCCAGGCTTCCAGCGCAGAGCGGTTCTCCGGCAGAATTTCAAAGGTCGTCCCCTGAACACTCAGTGGATTGTACCCGTCAGCCTGCATCAGGCTGTAGAACATTTTGATATTGAAGCTGCCTACCTTCGGATTGAAGAACACATCATTACGCCGGTTCTGGTTCATATCCCGGAAGTTCCCGTTGCCCTGCGAATAGTATTCTGGCGCTAGCGAGAAGAAGTTGTAGTCCCGCTCCATGTCGCCATGCTTACGGGAATATAAATGTACTACGAAGCCGTCTCCACCGTTGTCGAAGATGAACGGATAGCCCCCACGCAGGAAGTTGTCGAGATAGGACTGGCGGCAGTACGCATCAAAGATCGGGGAAGAGGTCTTCGTTGCAATATCTTCCGTCAAATCCTCAGTCAGTCTGGCCGCTTCCTCGGCTTTGTCGGTAATATAGGCATCACGGCTAATGTCCGTGGCTTTATGATTGATTTTATCAATATCGTTGACATGGCCGATCAGGGTGTTCACCGTCAGGCTGGATCCTGGAGCCAAAATCCGCGCTACGCCACTGAAACCGCAAGGAACTTTATTGACCGGATATTGCGGCAATTCCGCAAGACCAGACAACGATAGCTCCGCGAACCGGTCGGGATAAGACAGTGAAGTATTGCCGCCAAATACAACCTCAAAATCCACGAACGGAGAGATCTTCTCTCCCTCCCCGGTAAAGGACAGGTAGAAATGACCCTTCGTAATCTCACTGACCTCTGCATCGTCGTTGGTGCTGGAACGCAGCTTATAGAACGGGATACCATTCTCCAAGTTGTAGACATCCATCCAGCTCCGTAGAAGGTTGCCGATGTCTTTGTAGCCACTGTTCTCCACACCGAACGGCAGAATTTCCGGAAGGCCGTCCAGCAGTTCAAAATCGATCTCCTGGCCCCCAATATTCTCTATCGTAACCCGGCGTACGAGTGCGGCGTAGTCTTCGTTCGGAAGATTAAAGTAGTGAACTGTCGTCTTCAGTCCATGCCCGGCGTGACTTTCTTCAATGGTCAGGCCGTTCGGAAGAATAGTCATGACCCGCTTGGCATCGGCATCAGGGCGCGCCGACTGGAACGGCTCGTAAATTTCTCGCTCGCCCTTAATCTTGATAAAGGTCCGGAAGCCGGAGTTAGCCACATTCTTGTAGGAGATGTTCGCAGGAGAGAACTCCATGATCGGAGAGTTCTTGTCGCGAATCCCGAAGCTGCACACCCCTTGGCCCCGGTTCACATAGAAGGACCACATCGGAATTCCTTTCAGGCCGGCAAGGCCGGGCAGGAAACTGGCGAACGGCTTGCCTTCATGGAACTGCTCTATTACAAATTTGCCGGAATCAAAATAATAATGGCTCATGCTGTTACTCCTCTCTGAATGAACTATTGTGTAATGAGATGCGTGATAATGGAATGCGCCGGAAGCTCGAAGCGGGCAACCTCATCACCCAGTCCCAAAGTAACCTCGCGGGAGTCTTCTCCTTCGTTCATCAGCACGACGGCAAGGCTGCCATCCGGATTGCGGAAAGCTGTGGACAGGACGCCTTCAGCGGAATTTTGCAAGCCAATTCTCACTGCACCTGGAGCGATATATTTACTGAAATGCCCGATATAGTAATACGAGCTGTTATAATGAATTTCGTTCGTAGTCGTGTCCGCAATCACCGGAGCATCGCACAAGTTGTTAACATGGTTCGGGCCTCCAGTCTCATCCAGCACCAGGTTCCAGTCCAGATAACCTTCGGTCCAATGATTGAGGTCACCGATCATATTCCGTCCGTAGCGTTCGCCGGTGAACCACTCTCCCAGTCTCACGCCACCTTCCTGGCAGCCCTCTGTGAACAGCAGGTGCTTGTCAGGGAACAGATCATGTACCTGGCCCACTTTCTCGAACTCCTCGCCGCCGTACCAGTGGATACCTGTACCCCATACATACTTTGCAGCTTCAGGATCAGATAGAACTGCTGACGCACGTTCAACCATAATGTCCCGGTTATGATCCCAGATTACAATGTTCACGTCGCCGTAGCCCTCTTTGTGCATCACCGGTCCCAGGTGATTCTTCACGAAGTCGCGTTCTTCTTCCGCACTGTACACACAAGAATCCCATGTCTGAACAGCAGCCGGCTCATTCTGTACGGAAACCGCCCAAATCGGCACGCCTTCCTTGCCGTAAGCTTCAATGAACTTCGTGTAGTAACGCGCCCATACATCGGCATATTCCGGCTTCAGTTGTCCGCCGTTATTCATTTCTCCATTCGTCTTCATCCATGCTGGAGGACTCCATGGGGAAGCAAGCATGGTGAACTCGCCGCCCTTAACAGCCATAGCGTCCTTGATCAGCGGCAGTACCCATTGATGGTCATGGGAAATATCGAAAGTGGCAAGCTCTGTATCGTTATCCTCCACGTACGTGTAGTTACCCAGCGCAAAATCGCAGCTATGGATATGTACGCGGCCCATGGAGTAGTTAAGTCCTTCTTCAGGGTGAAAATAACGGTGAATCACCTCGGCCCGCTTCTCAGGGCTAAGCCGGGACAATGTATACGCAGCCGCTTCAGTGAATGCTCCACCGAAGCCGATCATCTTCTGGTAAGACTCTTCAGGCTTTAGCTCCACTTGGGCTGCAACGCTGCCCTCTCTAGACTTAAACTCAATTCCGTCTACCTTGCTGAGGCGTTCTCCTGTGTCTTTGGCGGTTACTACGGTTTGAACTGTTGTCATTGTCATATCTCCTTATTAGTTGGAATAATTGCCTTCGAAACAATCGAAACCGGTTTCGATTGTTTCGAAAAAAAATGATGTCTGTTCTTTGACGCAAAAAATCATCGCAGAGAGCCAACTGAAGCGCCATCCGTGCTTATTGCCTAAGAGCGGATGGGCCCCGATTATAGTTACTCCTCGTTCGCCGGGGATGCGCAGGAATCCCTTACAATAACCTCCACTGGCAACGCTAGAGCTTCCTTGCCGTCCGGGATCTTGTCGATCGCGGCGAGCAGGATTTCCGCTGCCCGGCTTCCCAATAGCTCCGTGTCCTGCTTTACCGTTGTCAGGGCCGGGGTGACATAGCGAGCCAGTTCGATATCGTCATATCCCATGACCGAGATATCTCCTGGTACAGCCAGACCAGAGTCTTGTGCTGCCTTGACGGCCCCAAAGGCCAACAAGTCACCCGAAGCAAACACGGCCGTTGGCGGCTCCGGCAGTCGCAGCAATTCCAGCATGGCATTGTAACCGCTCTCCATAGAATAATAGGCACCTGTGACGATATAGGAATCCCGCAGGTCCAGCTTCTGTTCCAGCATCGCGGCTTCATACCCCTGCTGCCGGCGAATTCCTGGAGTAGTGTTCACACCGCCGGAAATATGGGCAATTCTGCGGTGGCCCAAGCCGGCGAGGTACTCCACTGCCTGCACTGCGCCGCTCCAGTTATCCGAGCATACGGTATGGGATTCCGGCGTCTCATAGTCCAGAACCACTGTAGGAATATCACTGTCCAGCAGCTCCTGAAAATAAGGGTCTTCATAATCCGACAGGAAGACCACAACCCCGTCCACCCCGCGAATCCGGCAGTTCTCCAGATATCCGCTCTGCTTGCCGCCCACATCCTTCGATATGAACATCAGCGCATACCCTTTGGCTACGGCCACCTGCTTGAAGCTTTCGATCACCGCGCTGAAAAAGGGATGGCGGATACCTGCTCCGGTGCTCTCCACGAACAACACGCCGATGGTCCACGATTTCTTCGTGGTCAGCGTACGGGCATGGGCGTTAGGAACATATCCCATCTCCCGTGCTGTACGGAGGATATCCTGGCGCGTCTTCTCGCGCACATCGGAATAATTATTGAACACCTTGGACACGGTCGTCGGAGAGTAACCGGTTCTTTTGGCAATATCATAAATGGTCGTCAATCCGGTTCACTCCCGCCTCTCATCATGAGAACGCTCTCCGTTCACTGACATTCTAACGTCTTTCCGTACGGTAGTCCAGCATAAAATATCTCTGTACAGGAGGCCAGAGGGTAACCACCTGAATCAGAAGTCCCAGGCTCATATACAAAATATGAATCCAGTGCACCGCATTCAGTATATAGGTCTGCACCATGATCCAGATAATCAATCCAAAGCCGACATAGAGTGAAAATGCCCACGAGCTATGAAGTGTTCTAAACGGATTCAGCGCCTCGGCCCATCTCCACTGCGGCCTTCTAATCATGCTGTACAATACCAGCAAAGGGAACAGACCAAATACCGTAAACAGCAACAATCCCGGCACCAGAAAATCAGAAAAAGGCGATCTTTCCAGCAAGGTTAGCGGCATTCCCAGCAAGCCACCTCCAGGATCAGCCACCAGTGCCCCTCCGCCTGCAATCGCTCCAACTCCTAGAAAAGCCTGAAGAATATACAGCATTACTACCGAAGACGGTCTCTTGCCTCCACTTGTCTGGCGGTGCAAAACCTCTAATCCGGACTGCATCCTATCCCTCTTTTCCATGATTAGTTGTGCTTATGTCATATCCTACTTGCTCCCTGAGATTCGTTACCTTGCTATCATTTTACAGTGTTACCCCTTGATATACCGAGACAGAAATCACAACTAAGGGGCTTTGGGCGACATTTATTGTCTGCGGTGTAAACCTCTGCACTTTGCGTTATACTGAAACTGCTATCTATACTACGAGGGGACAGGACAGGGCTGTAAGGTTCTTCGTCCAAACATACCGATGACCGATACCATTCTGCCTTCATCCAAACAATGTGCATATTGTGAGCAGCTCAAGCCGTTCGCCGATTTCCGCAGGCGGACCGGCAAGCGTTCCAAGGCCCACGCCCGGCGAGGCGCATGTCGGGATTGCCGCAAGCAGCGCGCCGTTGAATCTGGCGTCACGCCGCTGCAGTCCTTGCAGCCGCCGATGCCAGCTCTGTCTCGCCAGCCGGAGTCTAGAGCGGCGGCCGTAGCTTCCCCATCCCCGCCCGAAGTCACGCAGAGTGCTCCTAAGAAAGCGGGAGTTAGCCTGCTGGCCCGCTCGCGGGCGGAACGAGCGAAGGAGCGAAAAGCCGCCGCTTCGCTCCCGGCAGCGAAGCCTGCCGCCAAAGGGCGGGCGCGCGGAGCCGAGCCGCGGCGAACACCGCTGCATCACCGGGGGCCGAAGCCAGAGCCTACGGATACCACGGCCCTGGTGCCCTCATCCCAGGGGATGATCCTGATGCGTGGTCACAGTGACAAGGGGCGGCGCTGGCATCAGGAGATTGACTTGGAGCTGGCGGTTACACTGGTTAAGGAGCATGCTGCAGTAGTCGTCAACCGGCGTACCATCCGCCGCCTTTACAGCAACAAGGCTTTTCGCTCCCTGATTTTGAACAGGGACCGCTACACCTGCTATTTCTGCGGACTCTACGGGGACACCATCGACCACTTGCTACCGCGTGCCAAGGGCGGACATACGACACCGGACAATTGTGTATGCGCCTGCAACCTGTGCAACCAGACCAAGGCAGATAAGGACGTTGAGGAATTTATGCGCAGAACAAGGTAGTCACCTGCCCTTAACAAATAAACGCTCCAATTCCCCGGTAAGCTGCTGTCTAATAGGCAGCGTAAGCCAAGGCATTGGAGCGTTCTTAGAAATGTTAAGGTAGAGCCGAATACAGCACTGTTCCGTCTTGAAGCAACGGGATGGATGAGCATTTAGCCCGTGATATTCTTGACCCGCCCGACTTGGCCGCTGGTCAGCCTGACTTTAATGCCATGCGGATGTCGCGGGGAATTAGTCAGAATATCCTTAACCTGACCATGGGTCAGCTTGCCGGTAGCCTGATCCTGCTTCAGTACAATGTCCACCTCAAGCCCGGGCCGGATATCCGCCCTGTTTTGTCCATTCATGATGACATCCCCCTTTCATGCTTAGTATTATTGTTAATAACCAATTACAGCTGAATCTATATATCTTAAACAAATTAAGGATGTGAACAGTTATGGCCTTCGGAATCACCAGAGAAGAGTTGCAAGCATGGAAGAAGGCTGTCTCTGCAGGAGAGATTGCGTTTCTGACACACTATTGGATTGATCCCCGGTTTCCCGGCATGACCACCGTGACCAAGGTTGGCTGCAGCGACCTGGATCGGCTGACCCGCTGGTGCGAGCAGCATAGTCTGCCCGCCAAATATATTCATAACCGCTCACCGTTCCCCCATTTCGATCTTATGGGCTACCGCCAGAAGGAAATTCTCCGCAGCGAAGGGCAGTTCGATCAGTTGGAACGGTTTAAGCTGCTCTGATCAGGAAGAAATTGCCCTGCTGCACTATTTCTTGCGCCGCAGGTCTTCCATGATTTTACGTCCGGTAGGCGTCTGTGCCAATCCTCCGCCAGCGGTCTCGCGGTGAATCTCCGGCATAGCTGAACCAACCTCCAGCATTACCTTAATCACTTCATCGGAAGGAATCACGCTGCGTACCCCCGCTAATGCCATATCTGCGGCGGCCAGTGCAGTCACTGCACCGAAACCGTTTCTAACGATGCAAGGGATCTCTACGAGCCCGCCGACAGGGTCGCAAATGAGACCCAGCGTGTTCTTAAGCGCCAGGCCAACAGCATGCACAGCCTGTGCCGGGGTTCCCCCGCGCAGCTCGGTCAGTGCGCCGGCTGCCATGCCGATGGCTGAGCCTACCTCGGCCTGGCAACCGCCTTCCGCGCCAGAAACGAAGGAATTGTTGGCGATGACATAACCAATCGCTCCGGCGGCAAACAAGCCGGAGACCATGACATCATCACTCCAGCCAAAACGCTCCTGGCAGCTGAGGAACACCCCTGGAATGATGCCGCAGGAGCCTGCTGTAGGCGTTGCAATAATACGTCCCATTGAAGCATTCACCTCGGACACCGCCAGCGCATAAGCCATAGCCTGACCCGCCGGGCCGCCAAGGAGGGGCTCCGCTGCTGTATTATAAGCGCCCACCCGCTGGGCATCCAGCCCGGTAAGTCCGCTGCGGGAGGTTGTATCTTCATGCATCCCGCGGTGTACAGCCTCTTTCATGACCCCGTAATACTGACTCATCGTGGCGAATTCCTGCTCCTTCGAGCGACCTGATTCCGCGCTTTGTTCTTCCAGCATCAGGGCCCCGATTCCAAGGCCCCGTTCTTCGCATAATACAGCCAATTCACTTAATGTTCGAAAATTCATGATGTACTTTCCTTCCCTTTCTCCTCTTGCCCAGCCTCATTCAAATCTACCAGCTTCACCGACTTCACTGCTGGGAGGTCCCCCAGTGCCTGAAGCAGTTCCGGTGTCGCCGATTCATCCAGCTCAAGCACGGTCAGCGCAGCACCGCTGCGGTTCTTACGGTCAAGAGACATATGCCCGATATTGACCTGCCCGCTGCGTATAACATCTGTAACACTCGCAAGTACACCCAAATAATCCATATGCTGAATAAGAACTGTAGGATACATCCCCGTCAGCTTGACCCCGAAGCCGTCAACATCAACAATCTCAATGTTTCCTCCTCCGATGGAAGTCCCAGTCAATGTCAACTCTTGCCCACTGTCCTGACCAATGAGACGTAACCTTACCGTATTGGGGTGAGGGAACAAACCTGTTCCCTGGCGGAAGGAGATATCCATACCTGCCTCAGTAGCAAGCGTTATGGAATCTGGCAGCCTGGGGTCGTCGGTGGGAAAGTCCAACAGCCCGCCGATAATTGCCCGGTCCGTACCGTGACCTTCATAAGTTGCGGCAAAAGAGCCGAAAAAAGTAACTTCGGCTTCACGCGGCATTTCGCCCAACACCTGGCGGGCCGCCCGGCCAATCCGGGCCGCTCCCGCTGTATGCGAACTGGAAGGCCCGACCATAGCCGGGCCGATAATTGAGAATACATCTTTAAAACGCATGATGATAAAGCCTCCGTTTATACAGCTAAGCAAATATTCTACGCCTGCATACCTTTATTATACTGCACAGATTCCAAACCTACACGGTGGAGCCAGCGATTATTTTTGCAAACGACAAGCCTTAGTTCCCTACTGAGAGTCCTAGCTTATGTATCCCGAGAGTACAGCGCGATATCGTCACGGTATTGCCAGCCGAGCTCTTCCCAGAACTGCCGGCCCTTCTGGTTCTCTTTGAACACCATGAGATGGCATTTAGCAATGCCGTTCTCTCGCAGCTCGTCCAGGCAACGTGCTACCAATTCACGCCCTGCGCCCTTGCCGCGGGATGCGTGGCTAACGGCAACATGATACAGAAATCCCCGGCGTCCATCATGCCCACAGAGTGCCGTACCGGCCAGAGAACCGTCCACATGTACACAAACCTGGCTTAACCCCGGATTGCGCTCCAGAAAACGCAAGATTCCTTCCCGTGAATCTGCCTCGTTAAGTCCCATCCCCTCAGTATTCACCCATAATTCATAAGCAGCATCGTAGTCGTCAGCTATCATAGCTCTATAAATCATGATTTCCCGCCTGCCTTTACAAAACGGTAGCCCGTAATTTCATATCCCAATTTCTTGTAAAAAGTATGTGCTTCCTCACGTTCAGTACCGCTTACCAGCCAGGTTCCGATACAGTCGCGCGCTGCAGCCAGCTCCTCTGCATACTCCACTAGCTGCCGCCCCACACCGAGTCTCCGGCTTTCCTTATCTGTCACTAGCACGGAAATTTCGCCATAGCGGGTGTAATCCTCGATATTTTCCCGCACACGAAAACCTAAAGCACCCAGAAGACGTTCATGTCCTGCAGCCAGATCCTCGCTCTTCTCTCCTGTACAAACATACAATTCTTCTATAGGACTGGTAGCTATAAAATCAAGTCTCTTCTCCACTTCCTCCAGCTGCAAAGGCTTGCTGATCAACTGTACCATTAGCCGGTGCAGCTCCGGCGCATCACTTTTGAGCGCTTTTCGGATCACCAAATTCATACGGCAACGACTCCTCTACGATTATTTATCAAGAATGATTTATAAACCTCTTCCTGCACAAAGCCTCCAATTCCATCTCGGGAAGCTTATAAAGTTCAAGCATAGCCTGGTAGGGATCACCCTCCAGTTGCAAAAGCCGGGCAAAGGCCGGTTCCGTCTTCACCCCTTGACGCTTCAGCTCTATAACCTGCCTTCTAAAAGAGGCGCCCAATATATTCAGCACCCGGGCTTCAACGATCATGTGGATGTACCCGTTCTGCTCCCTGCTCGGACGCGGCTGTCCGAACAGTTCCACCAGCCAACCTTCCACGGTAAAATTGATCTTAATACGAGGAATTCCAGCCACGATGCGCGATTCACAGCTATACTTATCCATCTCACCAAAATGTAGACCGACCTGCGCGGCAAAAGCCTCCCGATCATGCACCTCGCAGATGATATCCAGATCACTGCCCTCCACCTGAATGCCAAGCGGGATTGTCCCTGCAAGTACAGGGTGGTACTCGCTTAAAAGGGTCATCACATCAAGTCTCGCCAACAGGGCATGCACCTCCTTTTGGAGTGCTGTGCCCTGCTGCAAATAGGAGATATCCAGCCAACGCTCTTCTTCCACCATATAATCCCCCTTGCAAAATATGGCCCTGTTCTACCTCGAAAGTCTGGCCAAAGTTTTTTCTTTTTAATGAATTCTTGCACCCGTGCGCAAGGCGGTGCACGATTCCATGGGCGAACGCATAGAAATATAAGGACACAGAGAAGTCCGAGGAGGAGTTCGTTCCATGAAGCAACCCCTGGTATATCCCTATTACGGCCAGAAAACAGTCTGCAATGAGCAGCCGATTGCCTTCCCGCCCCAGCATCAGGACCGAAAGCCTGGACTTGAAAGCCTGATGAATCCTCGGCCGATTAGCGAGAACCCGGAGCTGCGCGGCAGCGGCAAGCTGAAGGGCAAGGTGGCCCTTATCACCGGGGGCGACAGCGGCATCGGAAAAGCTGCAGCCATTGCTTTTGCTAAAGAGGGCGCAGATGTAGCCATCGCCTATTTGAATGAAGTCTCCGACGCCGAGGTCACCCAGCGGCGCATTGAAGAGCTCGGCCAGCGCTGTCTGCGAATTGAAGGCGACCTGCGCTTCAAGCAGAACTGTACCGCGGCTGTAGAGCATACCGTTGCCACCTTCGGTAAGCTGGATATTCTCGTGAACAACCATGGTATTAATTTTCCACAGAAGAGCATCCTCGACATCTCGGAAGAACAGCTATATCTGACTTTCCAGACGAATATTCTCTCCTACTTCTTCCTGACCCAAGCTGCACTGCCTCATATGAAAAGAGGGGCTTCCATTATTAACACGGCCTCCATTACCGCCTATCGGGGGAATGTAGAGCTTATTGATTACTCCTCCACCAAGGGCGCCGTGGTCTCCTTTACCCGAGCGCTAGCCCTTTCGCTCGCAGATAGCGGAATCCGCGTTAACAGCGTATCCCCTGGACCGACATGGACACCGCTGATTCCATCCAGCTTCTCAGCCGAAGAGGTGAGCATATTCGGTACGGATACCCCGCTCAAGCGGGCAGCACAGCCGTATGAGCTGGCTGGAGCATATCTGTATCTGGCGGGACCGGAGTCCTCCTTCGTAACCGGCGCGTGCATTCATGTCAACGGTGGAGACATGATCACCAGCTGAGAATTTTACCGAAAGGAACCAAAACGATGCAAAGAACCCATCCTTCTGAAATCACTTCCGTCAGGTTAACTGCCGGAATGTATGCCTTGAGCAAATTAGCCTGTGCAGGTCTGTCATTCTTGCTCTTATCCTTGGTGATCCTGGCCTACCCCACAAGCAATGGATCAGCGGGCGAAGAATGGCCTGTCTCTGCTGCCTATGCCATCTATGCCTATGGCCTGCCTGCGGCGCTGGTAGCAGACGGACTGCTGCGCCTCCTGCGCCTCCGCCTGCTGGCCCTGGCCTTCGTCGTCTACACCGTAGCAGGCTTAGGCGCAGGCCTTTGGCTGGCTGCGGAGCAAGGCGGCACTCCCTTGCTTTGTGCAGTCGCTGGCATCATCGGCCTGCTCTTGTTCCGCACGGCACAAATTGCCGTGGAACGGCTCCCGTTATTGCTGCCAGTGTTCGCTCTGTTCGTTCCGCTCCTGTGCCTAGTGCTGTCCTAACGGATTAGGCAGGGGCTCGACACTATCAGCTAATGTTCCTGGTGTTATAATGAGATTCGTTTGTTGGAGCTTCGTAGTTATGATTTTGTTAGTTTTGGCTTGTTAGTTTATGGCTTCGTTCGTTATGACTTCGCTAGGTATGGCTTCGTTGGGTATGACTTCGTTAGGTATGATGACTTCGTTAGGTATGATGACTTCGTTAGGTTGCTTCGTAGGTATGACTTCGTTAGGTAGAGCTTCGTTAGGTTTGGCTTCGTTAGGTTTGGCTTCGTTGGGTATGGCTTCGCGGCCTATCTTCAGCTATAAAGGTGAACTTAAGAACCAAACGCAAAGTCCGTCGTCACTACGGTGGAATGTTTGGACTTCTGGTAGCGATTGTCCTCAGATTTCCTCTTTTTAGCCGTTTCAAGCGGTTGAAATCTGACGACAGCTTAGGCCTATAAGTGCGAGCTTTCCCATGGAAAGCTTTCAGGCGATCGCTTTCTCACCTACAGCTCCAAACTTCCCTATTCGTTCTTCTTCGCTACCTTACTTTCTTTTGTTCGACCTATTTAACAGCATTTTCGTACCTTATTTTTCTCAAATATGAGTGAATAAAGTAAATAGGAGCATTTTTGTACCTTATTTTCAATAAATTCTCACTAAAAGGGATGTTGTGGAAGATTTAAGGTACAATTTTGCCTTTAATTCCCTCAAACCCTTAGCTGCAGAGTATTTATGGTACAAAAATGCCGTTAATTGCACTTCAGGAGTGCGTTTATATAAAGCAATGACTCAACGTAATGACGTTCGAACCTTAATTTTGGATGTTGAGTTTGAATCTTAAGTTTGGATGTTGAGTTCAACCTTTAAGATTGGATGTTGAGTTCAACCCTTAAGATTGGATGTTGAGTTCAACCCTTAAGATTGGATGTTGAGTTCAACCCTTAAGATTGGATATTGAGTTCGAACCTTAAGTTTGAATATTGAGTTCAAGCCTTAAGTTGGATATTAAGTTCGAACCTTAAGTTAGATTTTGAGTTCGAGCTTTAAGTTTGGATTTTGAGTTCGAACCTTAAGTTTGAAATTTAAGTTCGCATCTTAAATTCGTCTTATATAGTTAGCTCAGTAAGTTATAGCATCCGGCTACTCTGTGTTTAGGCTTCTTAGCGTGACAACGCGACAACACTCCGTCGTCCTGTATCCAGCACTCGTGGGACTCACACTAACCGTCCCTTTTCATAGTGACTCAATTATATCTCCGGCGATCAATGACGCCGGATGATTCCGCAGGCCTGCCGCGCGTTCTCCGGCAAGGCCATGCAGATAGACGCCAAACGCCGCAGCCTGCAAGGCATTCAGTCCTTGGGCCAGTAAGCCGGCGATGATACCGGTCAGCACATCACCCGCACCGCCGGTTCCCATACCGGGATGTCCCGTAGTGTTGACATAGCTTACCCCATCCGGGGCGGCAATGACAGTATGTGCTCCTTTGAGCACGAGGATCACACCGTGCTCCCGGGCGTAGCGTTCCGCGAGACCGATCCGGTCACGCTGCACTTCAGCGGTAGAAATACCGGCCAGCCGGGCCATTTCACCGGGATGGGGAGTCAGAACGACCGATCCCGGGCGGCTGGCCCAATGACTGTAATCCGTCTCCGCCAGGATGTTCAGCGCATCTGCGTCAATGACCAGCGGCCCTTCCGTTCCTTCCCATAAGGTACGGAGCCAGTCGGTATCTCCTTGAAAACGCCCAAGTCCTGGCCCAACGGCTGTTACATCCCGTTCTGCACTCAATCGGAGCAATTCCGCAGCCGTACCAGCATTCCAGTTGCCCTGCTCATCTCCGCCGACGTCAGCCAGCATCAGCTCCGGAGCAGCGCCAATAACCGCAGGCAGCAGCTTCTGTGGCAGCGCCCAGGTCACCAGACCACTGCCCGCCCGCAGCGCAGCCCGGGCCGCCAGCAAACCTGCGCCGCTCATGCGCAGCGTGCCACCGGCCACCAGTACATGGCCGTAAGTGCCCTTGTGCCCTTCGGGCGAACGATGGCGTAACACATCCACGCCCAGACCGGCCTGCAACACTTCCGGCGTCAGCCAATAGCTCTGCAGGCCAACTTCACGCGCCAGAGACACAGGGATGCCGATGGCGCGAACCACCACAGTCCCCGCAGCCCCGGCGCCGGGGTACTGCAGCAGGCCTCGCTTGAGAAACGCGAGGCAGACCGTCACCGATGCATGCACGCAAGGCGCATGCATCTCCCCCGTGTCCGCGTTCAGCCCGCTCGGGATGTCCGCGGACACGATCGGTTTGCCGCTGGCATTAGCGGCGGCAATCAGCTCCGCGTAGACGCCGCGGGGCGCGCCAGCGGCGCCCGTGCCGAGCAGCGCATCCAAGATGCCGCTGCATGCGGCAAAGTCCAGGGGGTCCTGGCCGTAGACGGCCGCGGACAAGCCCAGGGCTGCAGCGGCATCGCGCTGTAGGGCGGCCTCGCCGGTCAGCGATTCCGGCGGCACGGCATACACCAGCGTGACGGCAATGCCCGCCTCGCGGAGATACCTGGCGGCGACCAATCCGTCGCCGCCGTTGTTGCCTTTGCCGACAAGGATGAACCAGTGCTCGGCAGCGGCAGTATCCAAGGTCAGCGCACGGTCTCCGCTGACATCAAAACCCGTCAGGTCTTGACCAGTTCCGTTGTCGACGGTACGCCCAATTCCCCTACTAGCATGGCCGCCGTTCCGCTTGCGGCATAACTCAATGATCTCCTCGGCAATAGCGCGTCCCGCATTCTCCATCAATGCAACCGCCGGAATACCCAGCCGGTCAATGGTGATGCGGTCTAGCTCTCTCATTTGCTCTGCAGTTACAAGATACATCGCTCCGCTCCTTTCTCCTATCCCTGGTGCCAGCCACCGCCGCTTCAAGCGGTACGGAATAACTTCAGCACTCCTATACAAGCCGGGTTTTAGTAAGCCACCGTGAATCTTTCGCGGCTGAAGTTCCCTTCCTCTACCTCATCTATAATGGCCACAGCAAAATCCTCCACGCTGATGGCACTTTGCCCGTTCTCGTCGACAACCAGCCGGTCAAGACCGATCCGGAACATCCCCGTACGGCGTCCGGGTTGAATAGAAGCCGCAGGACTCACATAAGTGTAGTCCAGATCTGAGCCTCTATAAATCTCATAGGCATCCGCATGGGCTGCAGCCAGCGGCCGTACATGTTCCGGGAATTCTGGCGTATCCATCAGCCACTCGCCGGATTCCGTCTTAAGGCTGCCTGCACCGCCTACAATCAGCAGTCGATCCATATCTGCCGCCTGCAAGCCCTCCACCAGCGAAGCCGCAGCGGTGAGCAGTTCATTTTCCTCTCCAGCCTTTGGCCCATAGGCACTAACAGCAGCCTCATGTCCGCGCACCGCAGATGCTACTGATGCAGGCTCCAGAATATCTACAGCCACAAGTTTCAGACGCTCATGTTCAAAAGGGAAGTTCTCCGGATGACGCATCGCCGCCGTCACCTGATGTTTTCTTTTCAAAGCTTCCTCTACAATTGCCTTTCCAATCGTTCCTGATGCCGCAAGTACCACTATATCCATTCTTTTATTCCTCGCTCTCTCTGATTGAATGATGCCATAACTGCATTTATATAAAAAATTTTGCATACCCTGCAGACAGCAGCAAGCATACGAAAACCCCCTGGAATAAGGGGGCCTGTTCAATGATTCGCTAATAGAATTACTTAGACGCGCACCAGGCTCTGACCAGTCCACTATACCGCGGCCTGTCAATGATCCGCTAATAGGGTTACTTAGACACCGCACAGCTCAACGCTTAAAGGCCATCCCCTGTGATCTGGGAGCAACGGGTGCAAACCCGAATTGGGCATACAGCCGCGCTGCTTCTCCATCAGCAATAAGGCTGGTATAAGCTTTGTCAGGCAGCGTATCCAGAAACTCCCTGATCTCGCGCATAATGATTTTCCCCAGACCCCGTCCTTGGTGAGAAGGCTGAACGGCGATATCGGTCACCTGGAAGAAGCACCCTCCGTCTCCAATGACGCGTCCCATACCAATCAAGACATCGTCCTCAAATAACGTAACTGCAAAGATGGAACGCGGCAACCCGATGGCTGCCCCTTCCTCACTCATTGGACTAAGCCCTGCTTGAACCCGTAGCGCCAAATACTGCTGAACCGAAGGTGGCGCATGGCGGATAACCAGCTTACCCTGGATCTCCATATCTTCTCCCCCTTCTAGTTTCCGAATAAAAACACATGTTTCTTGCACAGCATTTCTGTTACCCACTATATACGACTAAGCTGTCCACAACAAGAGTACACTATCCATCACTTGAAACAATCTGGCGCTTGCTGCGTAACCTATTCAAAGGGTCTATTTTAAACACTACTTTTATAAAAAGGTTGGTGAAGTCTAATGTCTTCCCTGGCAAAACTTTTGAAATGGGTAACCTTTCTCTATGAAGCCTTTCTCGCGATCCCCTTTGTGGGTGGCATATTCGTTGTAGCGAACGGCTGGACTCCGCTGGGCATCGCTTTTCTGCTGCATGCAATTACAATTATCGTGATGATGAGAGAACGGGGACCCTTTGTCGGCAACGCTCTTGGTGTTATTACCTCAGTCGTAGCCCTGATTCCTGTAGTCGGCTGGATCATGCACGGTCTTACGGCCATCTGTTTGTTCGTAGAAAGCGTTATGGTGTCACAAAGAACACGCCGATACTAAATAATGAAGTCCTATCAATGACCGCAGAAATGGCCCGCTCCCTTTGCCAGGGAAACGGGCCATTTCATATTCTCCGATTATAATGGATGCCAAAAGGACGGTCATGATTCGACAGCGACGGCGAATGACCTATCCTCGTCTCGCTGGACGGGTATCGGTACGCCGGCTTCCGGTCTCGCCACTATAGCGTGCATTACCATTCTCAAAACGCTTGCGCTCCGTACGTTCCATTTGCACAATCTGCCCTTCATGTACGACGATTTGCAACGAACCAAATTCCATGTCATCCAAAAGCCCAGCTATACGTTCTAGCCACACCTCATCCACCTTCAGCGGTTTAGCCATTCCCCAGCCTCCCTTCCCCCAGATCCGGGGAGATGTTTAATCGAAATCCGTTATTACCAATTTGTATACTACGAATTAACTTATCACGGATATATTAGCGCGTCAATGAGCATTTTTACGCGACAGCCAACTCTTCAGAATCATTGTCACTAAAGCTAATAACAAGAGCAGCGAGGCGACCGCAAACGATGCCGAAAACTGATATTCGTTATACAAAATCTCGACATGAAGCGGCAGCGTATTCGTCTCTCCGCGAATGTGTCCGGACACGACAGACACTGCCCCGAACTCTCCCATAGCCCGCGCATTACAGAGAATAATACCGTACAACAGGCCCCACTTAATATTGGGTAGCGTGACCCGGAGGAAGATCTGCCAGCCCTTCGCGCCCAAAGTAATTGCCGCCTCCTCTTCCTGCGTCCCCTGATCCTCCATTAAGGGAATCAGTTCCCGGGCCACAAATGGAAAAGTCACAAACAATGTAGCCAGAATAATGCCTGGTATGGCAAAAACAATCTTGATATCATGTGCGCTCAGCCATGGCCCAAACCAGCCATGAGCCCCGAATACCAGAATGAAGATAAGCCCGCCAATGACTGGAGAAACAGCAAACGGCAGGTCAATCAGGGTGATAAGGAAACCCTTGCCACGGAACCTGAATTTAGTGACCGCCCAGGCTGCCGCTATACCGAATATAGTATTCAGCGGAACCGTAATCAACGCGACCAGTAGGGTCAGTCGCAGAGCGGAACGAGCATCCGGATCGGTCAAGGCGGCCAGATAGACATCCACCCCTTTTTTCAATGATTCAGTCAGCACAACAATCAGCGGCAGTACAATCAGCCAGAATAGCACCAGTCCGGCTGCGGCAATCAGAAGCCACTTTACGACCGCAGATTCCTGTGTAGCCGGCGAAGAGACGCTTTTTCGCGATTGGGGAGCATACAGTGGAACGGTGCCCGCCATAGGTATTCCTCCTTACAACGATTTTACGAAGCACGCCTTGTGAATTCCCGGCGGATCACCTGTTACCGGGACGTTTTGCGGACCCAGCGCTGCAAGGTATTGATTACCAGCAGCATCAGGAAAGAGATCAACAGCAGGAGCAGCGCCACGGCGGTGGCTCCTGCGTAGTCAAACTGTTCCAGCTTGGACATGATGAGCAGCGGCGCAATCTCGGTTCTCATCGGCATATTACCGGAGATGAAGACGACCGATCCGAACTCGCCAATACCTCTGGCAAAGGCCAGCGAGAAGCCGGTCAAAAGCGGCGGGAACAGCTCTGGCAGCACGATCTTGCGGAAGGTGCGCCAGCGTCCGGCGCCTAATGTCGCGGACGCTTCCTCCATGTCCCGATCCAGTTCCTCAAGTACAGGCTGAACAGTGCGGACGACGAACGGAATGCCGATGAACATTAGCGCCAGTGTAATGCCGATCGGGGTGAAGGCCACCTTCAGCCCCAGTGGCTCCAGCCAGGAGCCGATCCAGCCTTTGTTTGCATACAGAGCGGTAAGCGAGACTCCCGCTACCGCTGTTGGCAATGCGAACGGCAGATCGATCAGAGCGTCGAACAACCTTTTACCCGGAAACTCATACCGCACCAGGACCCAGGCCAGCAGCAGACCCAGGAATGCATCAGCCAAGGCCGCCGCAGCGGCCGTTGACAGACTGACACGATAGGATGCCAGCACCCGTGCATCTGTAGCTACATCCCAGAATTTAGCCCAGCTCAAGCCTGTCGAATTAAAGAGCAACGCCGACAGCGGCAACAGCACAACAAGACTCAGATACAGCACCGTGTAGCCCATAGTCAGCCCGAAGCCGGGCAGAACCTTCCGCCGTGCGGTTGATGCGACAGCAGTGGTGGTTGCGGTGACACTCATTCCCTGTTCATCCTTTCTCGCCTTCGGTCCTTTTACCGATCAGCTCAAGCCTACTTACAGCATACTTGTTGCTAACTTTCTGCCGAAACTAAGAGGATATTATTTACCAGGTACATAGATCTTGTCGAAGACCCCGCCGTCATTGAAATGCTTCTCTTGTGTTTCCTTCCACGTTCCGAATTTATCTGCCAATGTGAACAGCTTGATCTCCGGGAATTTATCCTTATACTCTTCCTTCACACTTTCCAGCGTTGGACGGTAGTAGTTCTCCGCAGCGATCTTCTGCCCTTCTTCAGTGTAAAGATATTTCAGGTAGGCCTCAGCCACCTCACGGGTACCTCTCTTGTCGACCACTTTATCTACGATAGCCACCGGCGGCTCTGCCAGAATGCTCTCGGACGGATTGATGATGTCGAACTTATCGGGACCGAGCTCCTTCACAGAAAGATAGGCTTCATTCTCCCAGGCCAGCAGCACATCACCGATCCCACGCTCAACGAACGTTGTGGTTGCTCCGCGCGCACCGGTATCGAGCACAGGCACATGCTTAAACAGCTCTTTTACAAACTCCTCAGCCTTGGCTTCATCGTTATTATTGTGATCCAGCGCATATCCCCAAGCCGCCAGATAGTTCCAGCGCGCACCGCCTGAAGTCTTCGGGTTCGGCGTAATGACCTCTACCCCTTCTTTCAAAAGATCCGGCCAATCCTTGATGCCTTTCGGATTACCCTTGCGTACCAGGAACACAATCGTTGAGGTGTACGGAGAACTGTTATGATCGAATTTGCTCTGCCAGCCCTCATGAATCAGACCTGTCTCCTGCAAAGCATCAATATCATAGCCCAGTGCAAGAGTGACCACATCTGCTTCGAGCCCATCCAGCACCGCACGGCTTTGCTTTCCGGAGCCGCCATGGGACTGCTTGATCGTTACTTTCTGACCGTGTTCTTTTTCCCAATAGGCTGAGAAAGCCTTATTATAATTCTCATAAAGTTCGCGTGTTGGATCATAGGAAACATTGAGCAGTTCTACCGGATCTTTGGATGGAGCTTTAGTCGGTTCAGTCGTCGCTGCAGTGGTACTCCCTGAATTGGTAGCCTCGGCCGGTGGATTACCCGCCGAATTTGTACTATTTCCGCAAGCCGTAAGGCCCACCGTCAACAACAGCGTAAAGCCCGTTAAAAGTCCCTTCTTGATCCTCTTTTTCATTCTAACCATCCCCCCATATTGTTGTGATGAGTTCATGTTTCTCTTTCCCGATGACCCCTCTGACTTACATGGTAGATTTTTGGCATGAAAAATAACGGAGGAAAGCCTAAGATGGCAGGTCAAACCGGTCCCAAGACACGTGTCTGCGAGCTATAATAGGCGTTCCTCCGTCTGTACGGTAAGAACTTATTCATTATTCCTACCTAATTAGTAGGTTATTATTGATATAATACTTAAACCCTTCTAGCCTGTCAAACCTTTTTTTCTTTAAAGTAATGTCATTACTGCAATATATAAGATAAAATGAGGGAGCAACAGGATCTTACTGCAATTTTCGGAGGACACTGTCATGGGAATGGATTTAGAACTTGTGCCGGTGCCGCACAAGCCGCGGCTGCACAAGCGAATTTCAGCTGTAATTGGACAAAGAATCAGGGAAACCTATCGTTATGATACAACTCTATGGAGAACCGCATTGGCTGGTCTGTGGACGCTCAGCTTTTTGACTTTCACAGCAACCATCCTGGGTATGCCAACTGGCCTTGGCATACCGGCTGACATCGCCCTTGCCGCTGTGGTGGGAACAATACTACTAGCAGCCGCAGGCCATCTGATCGCCTTACTGATTGCAATGACGGGCCTACGTATCCCGCGCTTATTCGCAGGCTGTCTGCTCTCAGATTTGTTTATTGTGTGGTTTGTCCTATACGGCGCCAACATGGACTGGGTCGCCTCTACGGTCATAGCCGTGCTGTGCACCGCTCTTGGCGCCCTCAGCGGCATCGCTCTGGGGCTGCTGCGGAACAAGCGAGTCGCTGCTGGATTGCTGCTGGCGTCGGCACTTATGTTATCACAGCTGGCTTTGGCGGGTGGTGGACAGAATAAGCCGGGCGACCCCGGGGCAGATGCCGTTAGCGGCAGCATTGTAAAGCCACTGGCTGCCTCCAATCCTGCGGAGCCTGGCCCCTACGCCTATGACTCCTTCACGTATGCCAGCGGTAATGATCTGCACCGTAAGGAATACAGAAGCGATGCAGCACTCCTTTCTTCCCCGGTCGACGCATCTGCGTATATCCAGAAGGGCTGGCCGAAGCTACGCAGCCTGTTCTGGGGCTTTGACTATCATGCGCTGCCCCTCAACGGCCGGGTCTGGATGCCAGAGGGGGAAGGTTCGCACCCGCTGGTGCTAATCGTTCACGGCAACCATATGATGGAGGATTATTCTGACGGGGGCTACGCGTATCTTGGGGAACTGCTGGCCAGTCGGGGATTTATCGCCGTCTCACTGGACGAGAACTTCCTTAATTATTCGGCCTGGACAGGCATTCCTGACAATGACTTTACGGTACGCGCCTGGCTAATCCTTAAGCATATGGAACAGCTGGCGGCATTCTCGGATCAGCCCGGCAATCCGTTCTATGGAAAAATTGATTTCAGCAAGACGGCTCTGCTGGGCCACAGTCGGGGCGGACAAGCCGTAGCCATGGCCGCCGATTCTGGCCGCTGGTTCAAGGACGATCCTGTATGGAAAACAGTAACCGACCGCTTCCAGATCTCTTCGGTCATTGCCCTTGCACCTACCGATAAAGCTATTGACGGACAACAAGCCAAGCTGAAGGATATCAGCTATCTGACACTGCAGGGCGCACGCGATGGCGATGTGCATGACTTTTACGGGGATCGGCAATATATCCGCTCTTCCTACTCCGAAGGCTCAGCCGACTTCAAGAGCTCTCTCTACATTGCCGATGCCAATCACAGCCAGTTCAACAGCGACTGGGGACTGCGCGACCAGTCGTTGCCCACCGGGCTGTTCTTGGACCGCAGCCTAATCATGGATGGCACCGGACAGCGGCAGATTACCAAGGTGTACGTGTCGGCTTTTCTGGAGACGACATTGCTTGGCAAGGATGAATACCGGGGGCTGTTCCGCGATTACCGGAGCGGACTGCAGTGGCTGCCGGACACCGCATATTATAGCCGCTTCCAAGGCGGAGACTATCGTACCCTTGTCAATTTTGACGAGGACCGCAACAAGTATACCGCAGGTATCGGTACCGCCTCTGCCCAAGGTATGGCCTGGACCGAGGAGCTGGCCAAGGATCGGGAAGACAAGAGTAAAACCACCTATGGCGTTGTTTTGAAACGTACTGCCGAAAAAGGGGACGAAGCCTACTACCGAATCAAATGGAAGGAAGAGGACGCTACCTCCCTTGATTTGCCGGAGGCGGAAGGCCTCTCCTTCGCCCTCGCCAACCGCAATGCTGACGACGATGAAGAAGACGGGGAGAATGAGGAAAGTTCGTTAGCTCCTGAGGTAGAGGTAGAGCTGACAGATAGCAACGACACCTCGGCGCGCCTGCCATTGTCTGAAATTATGGACGTTCTGCCATTGCCGCACACTCAGTTCACGTTGCTTCCTTGGCTGGAGGAACGCGTTAGCGATGGCAAATATGGAGATCCTACGGAGGCCGTATTCCAGACCTACGAACTGCCTTTTGAGCGATTCCAGGAAGTCGAGCCCGCTCTGGAGCCGGAGAACCTGACCGAGATTACGTTCTATCTTGAAGAAAAAGGCGATAAAATTATGCTCGACGACATCGGATTTTATGGCGGAAATACCGAAAATGTACGTTAAGTAAACTGCCCTTATATCATAATGAACAGTAAACTGCTCTCATATCATCTCGAAAAGTAAATTACCCCATATCACGAACAGGCCATTCCGTCTATCCGGTAACCCGGATGGACTTCGAATGGCCTGTACTTATTTAGATAGAATTTCTATTTAAGTGAAGTTAAGATTCAAACGGAACCACCCCAACTAACAGCATTTTTGTACCTTATATTTATTAAATTGAGTTAAAAAAGGGAAATAAGAGCATTATTGTATCTTATTTTCAAAAAAAATGCACTAACAGGGGTATTGTGGAAGATTTAAGGTGCAAAATTGCACTTAATTCCCACAAATCCTTCCTCCCAGAATATTTAGGGTACAAAATTGCCGTTAATTACACTTTGGAAATGTGTTCTATAGTCTAAACATCAACGTAACGCTGTTTAGTTCAAACCTTAAGTTCCAAACTTAAGCTAGAACCTTGAGTTCGGACCTTACGATTGAATCTTAAGACTGAATCTTAAGGTCGTCTTATATAAATAGAACTTCTATTTAAGTTCCTTAACGCAGACCGGGGTTGGAATTTCCAGCTCATTGCCTGTCGGAATCAACCGGCCGCTGTCCCCGTCGATGTGGAACGAAACAATCGTACCGCTGTTCTGATTGGCTGCCAGTAGCTTTCCGCCAAGAATAGCGAAATTTCGTGGAGTCCGTCCGCCGGTGCTCTGCCAGTCGGCAGGCTCCAGAAGCCCTGTGAGCGCATCAATAAGGAACAGTGCAATACTGTCATGTCCCCGGTTGGAAGCATACAGATAACGACCACACGGTGTGATGTGAATGTCGGCCCCTGAATCATCGCTGCCGGCAATATAGGATTCAGGCAGTGTACTAACATGCTGTAAGACAGTTAGTTCATCATGCTGTTCATCTTTTGCGAATACTGTGACCGTATTGTTCAGCTCATTGATCAGGTAAGCCCATTTTCCAGAGGGATGAAGTGTCAAATGGCGTGGCCCGGAGCCCGGCGGCAGATCAACCGCAGCTTGCTTGACCAATTCGTCCTCCTCCTGACGATAGATAATAACCTGATCTAGACCAAGATCACAGACAAAAAGACGATCACCCGTGCTGCCTGGAATGACCGAGTGCGGATGCGGCGCTTCTTGCCGATCCTGACGTGATCCAGAGCCGGTATGCCGGATCTGAGCCGACATTTCCAGAATCGAGCCGTCTGCACTTAAAGGGAACACATTAACATTCCCCCCCGAGTAGTTCGCTACGAAGATCCTGTCTTCCTCCGGGCTGATGGAGACATAACACGGCGCTCCACCTTCCGTTTTGCGGATGCTTCCCAACGGTGACAATACCTTCGATCCAGGATCAATAGCGAATGCCTGAACCTCTCCCTCATCCTTCTCACTGACCGCATACAAGACGCTCCCGGCATGATTAACTGCCAGGTATGAAGGGTTTTCGATACCACTCGTCCCTTCCAAAACTCTCATGTCTCCTGTGCTGCGGTTCAAGGTACAGAGACGAATGCCTTGTTCACCCACAGGACTGTACGTACCCACATAAAATAACACTTCATCAGAGCGTTCCATGGCAGCGACTCCTTATCGATTATCATTTTTTTCACTATAGCATGTTTGCTGAGGCAATACATCAGACTAAAACTGCGCAATTCGGCGAAAAGCGAAATCATGTACCAATTTTTCACATCTGGTTAAAACAATCGGCAACAGGTTAATAGTTACCATCGAACGATACATCACAAAGGAGCTGAAACCTAATGAGTTTGCTATGGATGTTGATTGTTGGCGGAATTATCGGATGGCTGGCAGGTCTGATTATGGGTAGAGATATTCCGGGAGGCGTAATCGGTAACATTATTGCCGGGATTCTCGGCTCATGGCTGGGTGGCATGCTGCTGGGAAGCTGGGGACCCAAGGTCAGTGATTTCTATGTTTTCCCGTCCCTGATTGGTGCCATCGTGCTGATCTTCATTGTAAGCCTGATCCTGCGCTCGACCGGTGGGCGTAGCCGCTCATAAACTGTATATCTTGGAACATAGAACTGATACCATAGATAGTGATCGATGGAAAACCTGCCGGAGCCTGAGCCCGGCAGGTTTTTTGAGTTTGTAGCTCTCCCATGCCAATGGCCGCGCATTGTGCGGAGCCTCACGGAGGCTTCAATGTTTTGCCATCATTTTTCTGTTATAATGAAGGCACAAGTGACTCAAATCACAGAGAGGTCGTGAATTATGGGCAGCATCAACCCCTCGCTACTACATATCGGTTCCACCGTGGGGGCCGTTATCATGGCATTGATGGTGATCTTTATTCGGCTGAAGGCCAGCGCCCGCCCGGTTACCATTCGCAAAATATGGATTCCCCCCCTCGGCATGTCAACTGGCTTTGCCATGTTCGTTGTCCCGGAGGTGAGGTTTCCGCTATGGTGGGCAGCTATTGCCTTTTTAGTCGGCTGGTTTATCTTTGCCTATCCGCTTATCCGTACAACAAGCTTCGAGCAAAGGGATGGACAGGTATTTGCCCAGCGTTCCAAGAGCTTCGCGTTTATTCTACTCGGCCTGCTACTGGTCCGCACACTGCTGCATGAGTTCATTAACCGCTATGTCTCGGTACCGCAATCCGGGGGGCTGTTCTTTATCCTGGCCTTTGGCATGATTGTCCACTGGAGACTGTTCATGTATAAACGCTACAATGTGATCGTACCGCCAGAAACACGGATTCCACAATCTTAATCTCAGTCCGAGGACAGTAGCACTATCTCATGACAGAGCATTCAACAAGCCTAACGGTTTGATGAATGCTCTTTTTAATGCAGATAATACATTTGCGAAAAAAACGGCATGTAGCTATGTATGTATCTATCCTCATGAAAACCCGCTAATTTAATGTACAACCTGAGATGAACGGGGACACTCTCCTTCTCCGCTTTTTTCGCTGTATGTCAGGTAACTTTCTGGATGATCGGCTAAAATAAAGATATGCGCAAGAATAATGTAAGCAGCAAATCGCAGACTTTTTTAAGAGAGCGGGGATTTACAAATTGAAGAGTAAAACAAGAAAAGTAGCGATTGTCGGCTCCGGAATGGTGGGCTCCAGTTGTGCCTACTCCATGGTTAATCAATCGATCTGCGATGAGATCATGATGATTGACCGGACCTACGACCGGGCCATGGCTCAGGCGCTGGATCTCTCCCACTGTATGGATTTCACGGGTACCCGGACTAAGGTGTACGCCGGAACCTACAGTGACTGTGCCGGAATGGACGTTGTCATTCTCACAGCGGGCGCTAACCCGCAGCCCGGTCAGACCAGACTGGATGTACTTGACGCTGCAGCTGTGATCACTAAAGAAATTGTGGCCGGAATTATGGCTGGCGGCTTCGACGGCATCTTCGTCATTGCGGCGAATCCGGTCGATATCGTCACTTATATGGTATGGAAAATGTCCGGACTCCCCCGGCACCGGGTGATCGGCACAGGCACCTCCATTGACTCTTCCCGGCTCAAGACGCTGCTATCCGATGTGTTCTCCATCGACCCTCGCAGCGTGAACGGATACGCGCTAGGCGAGCATGGGGAGTCCCAGTTCGTTGCCTGGTCGCATGTGACCATCGGCGGCAAACCTATTCTCCACATTATGGAGCAGCATCGCGAACGATTCAGTCACCTGGATCTGGACGACATCGCCCGCAAGACAAAGGATGCCGGTTGGGAGATCTTTACCCGCAAGGGCTCAACACATTTTGGAATCGGTAGTGCCCTGGCCTACATTACCCGGGCTATCCTGAACGATGAGAACAAGATTATTGCTGTCTCGGCAATTCTGGAAGGAGAATACGGCCAGGAGGATGTGTGCGCAGGTGTGCCTGCCATTATTGGGCGCAGCGGCATCCATGAATTGCTGGAGCTGAACCTGAATGATGAGGAGTCCGTTAAATTCGGCGCTTCTTGTGAAATTGTACGTTCCGGAATTAGCAGCCTCAGTCTCTCTCAGCCTGAATAAGAACAAAGCAAAAAACCTCCAGTCCGTAAGCACTCATAAATGTGCAGACACTGGAGGTTTTATTATGGATTTAACCTTGCTCTTCAACTTTTAGTGCGCGAACACTGTTAAGTACAGCCAGTACCGTGACACCAACATCCGAGAAGACCGCTTCCCACATCGTCGCGATTCCGAATGCGCCGAGCAGAAGGAAGATCGCCTTAACACCAAGTGCGAACCCAATGTTCTGCCAAACGATTCTCCGTGTACGCTTAGCCACGCCGATGGCGGTGGCAATCTTCGAAGGCTCATCCGTCATGATGACGATATCCGCAGCTTCTATTGCGGCATCGGAACCCAATCCGCCCATCGCGATGCCAACATCTGCTCTGGCCAATACTGGAGTGTCGTTGATTCCATCCCCGACAAAAATAATCTTCTCCCGTCCGCTCTTCTCGCGCTCCAGCCGCTCAATAGCCTCAACCTTATGCTGCGGCAGCAGTTCGGCATGAATCTCGTCTACGCCGAGTTCGCGACCTACAGCCTCCGCAACAGAAGCAGCATCGCCGGTCAGCATGACCGTCTTGCGGATGCCAAGTCCCTTCAGCGCCGAGATGGCCCGCGCTGAATCCTCCTTCACCTCGTCTGCAATGACGAGGTAACCGTCATACTGCTTGCCGGTCGCGATATGCACGATTGTGCCACTCTGCTCCGGCACCTGATAGGCAATGCCCTCCCGTTCCATCAGTCGGGCATTCCCGGCCAGCACAGCCTTACCGTCCACATTCACGGAGATGCCGTGACCGGAGATTTCGTTATAATCCGAGATAGCGTCCTTAGCGATTTCCTCAGCGTAAGCGGCCCGAATAGATTCCGCAATCGGATGGTTCGAATGACTCTCCGCATAGGCTGCAGTGCGCAGCAACTCTTCTTTACTTCTCCCGTTCGCTGGATAAATACCAGTGACCTTGAATTGCCCCTTGGTCAGGGTACCAGTCTTATCGAAGACAACGACCTTAACATCATTGAGCGCCTCCAGGTAATTGCTGCCCTTCACGAGAATACCACTTCGGGAAGCGGCGCCGATACCGCCAAAGAAGCCAAGCGGGATCGACACGACCAGCGCACAAGGGCAAGAGATTACGAGGAAGACCAGTGCCCGGTAGATCCAGTCCGAGAAGGTTGCTCCGCTGATCAGAAGCGGTGGAACAACAGCCAGCAGCAGCGCTGTGATCACTACTACAGGCGTGTAGCCACGAGCAAATTTGGTAATAAAGTTCTCTGTTTTGGCTTTATTGGAGGACGCATTCTGCACCAGCTCCAGAATCTTGGAGACTGCCGACTCTCCAAACGACTGCGTAACCTCCACGGTAATTACCCCGTTTCGGTTAATGAACCCGCTCAAGACCTTGCTGCCCGGACCCGCAGAGCGTGGTACCGATTCACCTGTCAGCGCTGAGGTATCCATCATCGCTCTACCTTCAAGGATAGTTCCGTCCAGCGGCACCTTCTCACCGGGCTTGACGAGAATAATGTCACCAATGGCCACTTCCTCTGGCGAAACGCGTCTTGTACCGCCATCGACTTTAAGTTCGGCAAACTCGGGGCGAATATCCATCAGTGCCGTGATCGATCTGCGCGAACGATTCACCGCCAGACCCTGGAACAGCTCCCCGACCTGATAGAAGAGCATGACAGCGACCCCTTCCGGGTACTCCCCAATCGCAAATGCGCCGATCGTTGCCAGCGCCATCAGGAAGTTCTCGTCAAACACCTGACCTCTGACGATATTCTTGATGGCCTGCAGCACCACCTCGCCACCGACAATAAAGTAAGCGGCGAGAAAGATCAGCAGTTCGACAACTCCGTTCACCGGCAGCAGCATGCCTGCCGCTGCAAGAATCCCTCCGCCTGCCAGGCGGGTCAAGATTCGGCGCGTGTCGCCTTCCCCATGGGAATGCGTATGCCCGTGACCATCCTCATCGCCATGGGCATGCCCATGTCCATGATCATGACTGGTTCCATGATCATGTGTATGTCCCTTTTCTTCATGTGAATGCCCATGCTCATGACCGGATTTAGCCTGCGGAATCGCTCTGCCTCCAGCCAGTTTCTCCTTTAGCTTCACATGGGGCTCCAGCGCCGTGACGGTCCGCGCTGCTTCCACCCCGGCCGCTTCCGCATGGTTCTCGTCTGTAACCATAGTTAGCGTCTTGGTCACGAAATTCACGGAGCAGGAGGACACCCCCTCGATTTTGCCCACTTTATCTTCAATTTTCATTGCGCAGTTTGCGCAGTGCAGTCCTTCCAGCTCCCACTGGCGTTTTACCGTTCCCTGAATCGTATTCAAACTACTCATCTCCCTCAAATAATCATATATGAGTATTTGTTCATATGTTAACTTAACCACATTATATGCCTTCCAATCTTGGAGTGTCAATGTGCATATGCATAATTTCCCTCCTCCTATCTGAGAATAACGAAATGTTCTCACTTTATTAAAAACACCTTGAAATAACTGGTTCAGACATTTATTATTAATATATGAGCAATCATTCATATGTTATTTGAAAAGAGGTCTTTCTATGAACCATCATCCACAATCAGGCAGACATTCGCATGAAGAACCCGGGCATTCCCATCACGATCATACGCATGATCATCATGGACATTCGCACGCACCTAATAATAAAAAAGGGCTTTTGATTGCCCTCATCATTACCTCGGGAATCATGTTCGTGGAGTTCTTCGGCGGGCTCTTCACTCATAGCCTTGCCCTACTCTCCGACGCAGGTCATATGCTCAGCGATATTGCCTCGCTGGCTTTGAGCCTTGTAGCAATGATATTTGCCGCTAAACCGGCCTCCTCCAAAAATACCTACGGCTTCTACCGCTTTGAGGTCATGGCCGCACTGTTCAACGGCGTCATGCTGTTCGTGATTGCCGGACTTGTTATCCGGGAAGCCTGGCAGCGTTTGTTCGAACCGCCCGTCGTCGCCAGCGGCTCTATGATCATCATCGCTACCATTGGTTTGCTTGCTAATCTGGTGAGCGCCTGGGTCTTGATACGCAAAGGTGATGTAAAGGATAACCTCAATGTGCGCAGTGCCTATCTCCACATTATTGGTGATGCTCTTGGTTCAGTCGGGGCCATTGTTGCTGGTGTAATCATGCAATGGTTCTCTTGGTATGCAGCTGACCCAATTATCAGTGTGCTGGTAGCTCTTCTGATACTCAAAAGTGCCTGGGGCGTGCTCAGACATTCGTTCCATATCCTTATGGAAGGCACACCGTCTGCGTTGAACAGCGATCAGGTCAAACAAGCTCTGCTACAAATTAGCGGCGTTGCTGACGTTCATGACCTGCATATCTGGACCATTACCTCAGGACTAAATGCGTTAAGCTGCCACCTGCGGATTGAAGATGACAGAAGCGCTCAGGAAATATTGCAGCAAGCAGTGACTCTAATCGAGGATAAATATAATATCAGTCATACTACTATCCAGATCGAGACCTCCCCATTCCAGCACGGAGAATTAAAAGTGTAAAGCTTTAGCGCTGCCCCGCCATCCTGATTATGGCCGGGGCAGCTTTTTTACATACTGAAATAAACGTTTGACATTATTACAAATAAATGTAATTATGAATTGCGTTAAATGGACATTAATGGAAGGGGTCAGGAGCGGCTATGATTTGAAGAAGACCATTGATAGCTCCGTATAATTTTTGACAAGGCCGGTTTTGGCAGTCTCTACCCTGCACTCAAACAGCTGACCGATAAGGGAATGGTGGAGAAACTGTGGTTGTAAGAAATCATGGAGAGGAAGAGGTTGCACTATGACAAACCCAAAGGTTAATTCTTCATTTTCACAGAGACACCCGGTATGGGCCGTTGTTATTATTGAAGGGCTGCTACTGGTCGCCATGATAGCCGCCGGAGCCTACGCTACCATCAAACAGCTTAGCTACACTGCACCTGTGCTTATTGCGTTTGTCCCTATCGCGCTTGTCTTAATTGCTTATTTTACAATCAGGCACAAGTGGAGCTATATGGGCTTTCGACCGCTAGGTAGTATCCCTGCAGCGAACTGGATTTATTATGCCCCGCTGCTGCTAATCCTTGTTATTACTACGTTAAATGGATTTCGCAAAATCGAACTTTCCGATGCATTATACTATCTCTTCTTCACCCTGCTGGTGGGATTCGTGGAAGAGAGCCTCTACCGGGGCCTGATCCTGAAGACGCTACTGACCAAGAGCATTAAGGTCGCTGTAGCGGCGTCCAGTATCCTATTCGCAGTCACCCACATTCTGAATGCTCTTTCCGGCCAAAATCTCACCGAGACCCTGCTTCAGATCGTATACGCTCTTCTTATAGGAATAGTGCTGGCTTTGCTGATGGTGAAGAATAATAATATCATTCCGCTGATTCTGTTCCACTTTTTACATAACCTGATTCGGTTCGTGGGCAATGATAGTCCCGAAGGCTTTATCGGCTATGATCTCCTTATCGTGGTGGTGCTTGCTGCCTATGCGGTATGGATTGCTGTATCTTTGAAAAGAACACCGTTGCCTTCGGGAATAGACCAAGCCGGTTAAATAGCCACACACTAAAATAGACCGCCTATGGCGGTCTATTGCTGTATGCATCAATAGTTATTCATGTCTGATATGCTCATGCGTCTGCATGAAGATCTGCTCCACATGCGCATCGTTCAACGAATAATACACCGTCTTGCCTTCCTTGCGGCGCTTCACAATCCGCAGGTTCCGCAAGTACCGCAACTGGTGGGATACGGCAGACTGGCCCATATCCAGAATGTCAGACAGGTCATGCACACACAGCTCCCGCTGTGACAGAGCATAGATGAGACGCACCCTTGTCGGATCGCCTAGTGCCTTGAACATCTCGGCCATCTTGTCTGTTGTTTCCCGGTCAGGCAGAATCAAGGACACGTCTTCCGGTTCCAACTCTGAACCGTGGCATGTGTTGTCGCACTCTTCAATTGCTGCTGGCTCCATGACTTCGCCCTCCTCCACAGTATCAGTCGATTCACCGGATCACCCGATCACTTTCATCTATTATAAGAAAAAGATGATCTGCTGTCCATGGAAGCGCTAGCTGCCGCAGACAACGAACATTAATTGCTCCAGCGGAAGGTTGAGGGTCTCTCAGACGTCCTAATGTAGGGCGACCTTGCCAATGAGGCCATATCAAGATTTATTCAACATAAGCCGAAAATGACAAACAGCAAGCCCCGTTATAAGAAGCCTGCTGTTTGTTCGCTTGATATAGGATTATTTTACACTGCCTGCAGATTGTCTCTCCCAGACACCATGTTCCTGTGTTTTGCCCATATATTCGATACGTGACGGGGTAAGCTCCAGAATGACATAATCGGGATCTTCCGGTCCCTTGAACCATGGCTCCAGATCCTTATTCCAGACCTTGGCTCGAAGGGTCTCGTCCTTTGTAATGTCTACGGTCGCTTCAATCTCCAGAATATCCTTCCCCCCGCCGGCTTCATAGCCAAGCAGCAGAAAAGCGTTGCCGTTCTCCTTCAGTTCCTCTACCTTATGGGTCTTGCGGTCTGTTGCCAAATAAATTTTAAGTCCATCGTGAAAGACCGCCATGTAACGCACCTTCGGTTTGTTCCCCGCTTCAACGGTTCCGAAAGAGCCGAACTTGTTGTCATCCAGTACCTTGATGATCTTCTGTTCCAGGTCCTTTGGATTCATTATTCAAGACATCTCCTTCCTGGCGATGTAAATATAAGTTTATATATCCACATCTGCCAATTAGACTTATGATAGTGATTGTGCTTAAGATAGTGTACCCGCTCTGGGCATATTGAATCCGGGCGCGGTTCCATAACTTAACTTGTTAAGGAGTATTTCAACGTGAAAAAATTAATCTGGCTTGGCTGTCTCTCCTACTTTGTGATCGGCTTGGCCCATGTAGTACTGGGTTCTATTCTCCCCGTACTATTGGAGCATTATGACCAGAGCTACAGCGCTGGTGGGCAGCTGATCTTCACCCAATTTGCCGGCTTCCTGGCCGGTGTGCTGATCTCTCCCTTTCTGAATCGCCGCTTCGGTAAGCGCGGTGGTATTCTCATTGCCACTGGACTGTTGCTTGTTGCTGAGGTTGCTTACACCTTCTTACCACCGTGGGGCTGGATGTATGTTATCGCTGTTGCCGCAGGCTTTGGTTTTGGTATGGTTGAAGCCGTCATCGGCACGGTCATTATTGCCGCAGTCACAGAAGGCACTGCTGTTGCCATGAGTAGGCTTGAAGTTCTATTCGGCGTCGGTGCATTGCTTATGCCTCTAATCTCGAGCGGCCTGATCGCCGCCGGCTGGTGGAAGCTTAGCTTTCTGATTGTAGCAGCATTCTCTCTAGTTGCCCTGATCTTCTGGAGCAAAGGCCGGTTCGGCAAGCTGCAGCCCTTGCTGGATGACCGCGGTCCACGCCGCCCAGTAACAGACGTGGCTTCAGACAGTCACACGCCGCGCTTTCCTTACAAGGGCAAACAGTGGTTCATCCTCGGGATATTTATTGTCTTCTTCTTTATCTATGTAGGCACCGAAATGAGCCTGGTGAATTTCATGCCCGCCATCTTCATTGCCAAGCTGGGTATGTCGGAATCAGGGGCAGCCCTGACCGTCACCTGCTTCTGGCTGGCTATGTCGATAGGACGGCTGTTCGCCGGGGTGCTCGCCGAGAAAATTTCTTACCGCGTCTATGTTCTGGGCAGCTGCCTGTTGACCGTAGTGTTACTGGCTCTATTTCCATTCACTGAACACCGTCTTGTTGCCTTTATCATTATCATTCTACTGGGATTGTTCATGTCCGGCCTCTTCTCCATCGCACTGGTCTTCTCCAGCAAATTAATGCCGGGTACCGAGGAATCCACGCCAAGCATCATGATTGCCTCCGGCGGCATTGGCGGAGCCATTCTGCCACTGCTTACCGGCTGGTCGATGGACCACCTGCAAGCGGCACAAACAGCCGGACTGCTTGCAGCATTTGCTACTGTCCTCTTCCTGCTCAGCATAGCTGCATGGAGAATACGTCCGGGACGGGATTCCGGACATACATCACCCGGTCATTGAGGCCGGGTAATCACAATTCGCTTTTTGGGGTAATGTAGATTGTATTGATATCCTGCACATAAGGTGGAACTCATGATGGATATGCTATCTACCGAACCCCTACTTCATACCGCGCTGCTCCAGTTTATTTTCCCCTTCTCCATCAAGCAGGGAGCGTCTGCACGACTGATCTCTGAGCTACGAAAGAGCGGATACAGTTCTTTTTCCCTCGATAAAAAAGAACTGGAAGGCGCTTATTATGGCAATGAATACTGTGTATCTCATGAAAAAATGGAACGCACCTATCTGCCTTTCGCTGCCCATGTACTGTTCCCGCAGGAGGATGACGAGGATTCCTTCCGCCGCTTCTCGCGCGTGAATGGTGTGTCCTGCAGGATGGAAATGTCACAAGCAAATGTAGCCTTCCGGGTACTCTCCACAGACCTGTTCATTTGCCCGTTTCAGACCGGATTTGTAACCTTGCGGGTGCAGATTGAGGAAGAAAAGCTCCCCTTCAGCATCGCTCTGGAATTTGCTGATCGCTTCCGTACCCTTGAGAATGTCAGTGTGCAGGACGAACAGACGGTTATCCATAGCGGAGAACGAACCTTTAGTCAGGTCGAGGATTTTATCTTTAATTATCTGGTGGAGGGGCTGAAGCCGTTTTTGGACCAGTCCGAGCTGAACGGGGCTTATTTCGAAACGCTGCCTTTTTTCGTGGATGAACGTATGCTGGTGCAAGCCTTTTATGGCCTGGAACCGGAAGGAGTTACCGACGATATCCCCTTGAGTATGCGCTACCGTGCCTCCCAGCTCGATGGACTGGATGCAGCGGGTCGACCCTACATCAGCGCGAGTGATCCTGGTTACATTGAACAATATTGTGAGGAGCATACCTATAAACGCTGGGGTCCAGAGACGTATTATATGACCAATGAACAGACCTTCTGCTGCATCAGCCGGGCGGAACGCCCACTCGCTATTCAGCTTGCCAATCAAATGTACGGCGAATATTATTACGGCCTGCTACTCAGCATGTTTCACAAGATAGTTCTGCTGAAGCTGGCCAATATGCACTCCCGGCTCCGCATCAACCGCGATGATGACGATATTGAGGATCTAATCTTTTACATCAATAAATTCTCGGCCAAATTTTATTTTCTGGAGCTGATCTCGCAATCTCAGGGTCGGGAGATTTTCTTCCAGCTCCGCAAAGTGTATGGCAATGATGCGTTATTCGACGAGGTGAAGCAGACACTGAATGATCTGTTTCAATACCAAGTGAAGTTCCAGTCGAAACGACGGGATATGCTGCTGATGATTCTGACCGTCTTCACTGTGGTAAGCGGTATATACGGAATGAATCAGGTGATTGACGACCTGGAAGGAAGTATTCAATGGGGCAAAATGCTGCAATATTCATTGTTCCAGTATTTCGCGCTAATGCTGACCTTTAGTGGCATTGTCATCAGCATTATCCTGACTGTACGGGAGATTTGGAACAGCATCCGGAGCCGCCGCCGGAAAAAATTCAAATATCAGAATTAGCCTTCGTTACTACTCCATTCGCTGTTCCAATGCACGACACGTATCCGTAAAAACAGAGGCCAGCAGGGAATCTAGCGACCGTGAGGAGGTTAGATCCCCCCGCCGGGCCTGTTGCTCAATACTTGCACACAGAGAAGCAAAGTACCCCGCGCCAATGCTGAGGCTGCCTGACTTCAGGCTATGGGCAATTCCGGCAATGCTCGCGGAATCGCTACTGTCCAAGGCTAACCGAAGCGCCTCCAGTCTCGGCGGCGTATCGGTCTTGAACATCCCGATCAGTCCAGCGAACAATCCTTCGCCATCTTCATCCAGTGCTTTGATGCTGGCTACCGTCTCTTCGTCGATTAAATGTTGGTTATTTTTCATGATAATTCCACTCCTTAAATAGGTTATGATAACCCTCTTCCCAGCCTCCAACTTCAACATGAAAAACAAAGCTGCTGGACAACGAAAAGACGGGAGTCTATAATTACTCCGTAAGCAAGAAGCATCACCCGTTAACTTCATAGCACCAGGGGGGCTGGAATTGGCCGGCTGAGAGTGTATCCCTCAAGATACTGACCCTTATACCTGATCTGGATAATGCCAGCGTAGGAACCATAATTGAGCATGGCTGCTTTAGGGCCAATGCCATCCTTGCGCAAAGCCGCGTCCCGTTCATCTTCGGGACGCTTTTTTTATGGTATATTTCCGATTAACACAATTCATGGGGAAATGAATCTCGCTGCATGTATTTTAGGTGGCGGGTGACGGTGTGAAGACGGGGAATTCGCCGGATTTGACGCAGTCACTGCGGAGGAACGGTACCAAAAGGAGAGAGAAGAAAATGGGAGTCAAGAAACTGCTTATACTGGGCCTGACCTGTCTGCTCGTTATCGCCATTGCCGGATGCGGCAGCCATAACAGCAACTCTGCCGAAGGCAACAAGGAAGCCGGCAAGACAAACACCGGAGCCTCTGCCGGGGAGTCAGCCACACCGCAAGAACTGACCAAAGTCAAGATCGCGCTCGACTGGACACCGAACACGAACCACACGGGGGTGTATGTCGCAAGAGATCTTGGGTATTACAAGGAAGAGGGACTGGATGTTGAGATTGTGCAGCCCGGAGCAGCTGGTGCGGACACGATGGTTACTTCTGGTGAAGCCGCTTTTGGTATCGGGTATCAGGAGGGCCTGACTTTAGCCCGTCTGCAAGGCGTACCACTGGTCTCGCTTGCCGCCATCATTCAGCATAATACGTCTGGTTTTGCGGCCCCGAAGAGCAAGGGGATTACCTCTCCGAAGGATTTTGAAGGAAAAACATATGGAGGTTGGGGTTCCCCGGTAGAAGAAGCAGCACTCAAAGCTATCATGGACCCGGAAGGTGCCGATGTGAAAAAGGTAAAGATCATCAATATGGGCGAAGCCGACTTTTTTACAGCTGTGAAGCGGGATATTGATTTCGCCTGGATTTTCTATGCCTGGACCGGAATTGAAGCCGAACTGCGCGGGGAACCCATCGACATGCTCTATGTAAAGGACTACGCGCCACAGCTCGATTATTATACACCTGTGCTGACCACCAGCGAGAAAGAAATCACCGAGCATCCCGAGATCGTCAAAGCCTTCGTTAAGGCGACCTCCAAAGGCTACAAATACGCCATCGAGCATCCAGAGGACGCCGCGAACATTCTGATCAAAGCCGTCCCTGATCTCGATCCGAAACTTGTGATGGCCAGTCAGAAATGGCTCAGTCCAAAATATCAGGATGATGCGCCGCGCTGGGGCGAACAAAAAGCTGAGGTCTGGAAAAACTATGCTGACTGGATGTATGGCCTTAAGCTGCTTGAGAAACCAGTAGATACCAGCAAGGCCTTTACGAATGATTTCCTGCCTGCACAATAAGGGTGCTGCATCAAGATGGGGCTGATTCGTAACACTAAAATTCAAACATTACTGATAATAGAAAGGATGAATCAAACATGGCTAACACCTTGCTAAGCATTCAAGTTATCCCTAAAACCCCTAACAATGAGGATTCCATCCCTTATGTCGATAAAGCGATCGAGGTCATTCAGAAGTCCGGTGTGAAGCATCAGGTGAACCCGCTCGAAACGACAATGGAAGGCGAACTGAACGACCTGCTGGAAGTCGTGCGCGAGATGCATGAAGCCCTGGTCCAAGCCGGCAGTCCGAGCGTGATCTCCCAAATCAAAATCGCCCACAATCCGAATGGAATCAGCATGGACAAACTGACGGAGAAATACCGGCCGTGAGATCGTCCTGGAAGCAGATATGGCCGCCCATTGTGGCGGTCGTCTTCTTTTTAGCGGTATGGCAGCTAGCGGTATCCTTTTTTGATATTGAAAAATGGATTCTGCCCAGTCCCCGCGATATCGGTCATGAATTTGCAGGCAATCCAGCTGGCATCTGGGACCATACGCTGGCTACGCTGAAGCTGACGCTGATCGGCTTTCCTATCGGCACCGGTGTAGGGCTTCTGGTGGCTCTGCTGCTGCACCTGATGCCTTGGGCGAAGCGTGCTTTTTACCCGCTGCTGATTCTGAGCCAGAACGTGCCTTCCATCGCGCTAGGCCCTTTGCTTGTCATCTGGTTCGGCTTCGGTCTGCTGCCGAAGATGGTGCTGATTACGCTGGTCTGCTTCTTCCCGGTCGCCGTGGCCGCCATGGGCGGGCTGGCACAGAGCGACCGGGTGATGCTGAATTATATGAAAATGGCGGGGGCGAGCAAGTGGCAGATTTTCACCAAGCTGGAGCTGCCTCATTCTCTGCCCGCGATCTTCTCCGGGGTTAAAATCTCCGCCACCTATGCTGTTATGGGGGCCGTGGTTGCCGAATGGATCGGTGCCGACAAGGGGATCGGGTATTATATGCAATTGCAAAAATCAGCCTACCGTACCGACCGGATGTTCGTTGCCATCGTCATTGTTGTCTTGCTGAGTCTGGTGCTCTTCGCTATTATCGCCTTACTGGAAAAATGGCTGGTGCGCTGGAAGCCGCGCCGCAACCCGTAGAAAGGAGGGATTCCCGAAATGTCTCAACTCACACATACACCACCGCATGAGCCGGTGAAAAGCGAGATTAGAACTAGCGCTGCCGGACTGCACGGATTGCCGCCTGCGCTGGAAGTCAGCGCCGTGTCCAAGACCTTCACCCAGCGCCGTAACTCTACTCCTGTATTAAACAATGTCTCACTAAAGGTGGAGCAACAACAATTCGTGACCATTCTCGGCCCTTCCGGCTGCGGCAAAAGCACGCTGTTCCATATCATCGGCGGCCTGGAGCAGCCGGACAGTGGAACAGTCAGCATGAATGGGGAAATCGTTACCGGCCAGCGCGGAGAAATCAGCTATATGCCGCAGCAGCCTGCGCTCTTCCCCTGGCGGACCATCGAGGATAATGTCCTCTTGTCCCAAGAGATCAAGGGCGCTGCCCGGGACGGCAGCCGCGAAGAAGCTCGTCAATGGCTAGGCAAGGTGGGCCTCGCCGGTTTCGAGCGGGCTTATCCGCATATGCTGTCGGGCGGGATGCAGCAGCGCGCGGCATTCCTCCGGGCGCTGCTAGCGCCGCAGGAGCTGATGCTTCTGGATGAGCCATTCAGTGCGCTGGATGCGTTGACCCGCAGTGAAATGCAGCGCTGGCTGCTGGAGCTATGGGAGGAGAACCGCCGCTCCGTGCTGTTCATCACCCATAATATTGAAGAGGCGCTGCTCCTCTCGAATCGTATCTACGTTTTCTCCGGCCGCCCTGGTCAGGTTCTGCACACGGTAGATGTGCCGTTCCCGCGCCCGCGCCGTGAGGAGATTGCGGATACGCCGGAATTCCTCGCGCTGAAGCGACAGCTCTCGCAGTGGATGCGTGAGGAGCAGGCCAAGAGCCGAGTATAAAATAAACCCAGTTCCGCACACAAAGGCGAAACTGGGTTTATTTTAGGTTAGATATACCAGAAGATTCGTTAATTACCCATTTATTGTACCTGAACCAGTCCGTTGCATGTTCCCGTAAAGCTCTCTTTCCATAGGACAGCTAGCACTGGATCGTAGACTCTCTCTCGGCAGATTTCAACCACTAGAAGCGGTATAGTCCCCTTCGTCAGTCCTCTTAACAGTGAAAAAGAGGGGCCATCTCCCAATTAACAGCATTTTCGCACCTTATTCTCCTTTAATTTAGACAAATGAGGGAAATAAGGACATTATTGTATCTTATTTTTATGAAAACACACTGAATGGCCTATTTGGGAATATTTAAGGTACAATATTGCACTTAATCTCCACTAACCCGTAGCTGCAGAGGATTTAAGATACGAAAATGCCGTTAATTACATTTCGATCCTTCTTATATAACCCCTGATTTGCTAATAACCAGAACACAACACATTACATCTAACATCTCTGCCCAAATCCAAAACTTTGAAGATCATTTGAAGAATGATATCAAACAAATTTATCAGCTAAGAAATATGTTGACTCACACTGGAATCAAAGATGAACACTTTATTTATTTGAAGAGACTTATTTTTAATAGGAATAATCCTCACACTAAATCCAGCCCTTCTCCTCAGCAATTCTTACCGCTTCAATCCGACTCTTCACTTCAAGCTTGTTCAGAATCTCGGAAATATAATTGCGGACTGTTCCATAAGAAAGGTGCAATGTAGCCGCGATCTCGCCTGCTGTCTGACCTCCCCCGGCTAGCTTCAGAATCTCCCGCTCTCTGGAGGTCAGCGGATTCTCCTCCCGCAAGCTTCCGAAGACCAGCTCCGGAGAAACTTCCTTATGCCCCAGCATGACTTGGCGGATCGCACCCGCGATCTTCTCAACAGGCTCGTCCTTGAGCAGGTAGCCTTGTATATCCGCCTTCACACCCCGTTCGAAATAACCCGGCCGGGCAAAGGTGGTCAGGATTATGACGCGAGTAGAACAACCCTTCTTCTTCAATAATTCAGCAACTTCCAATCCGCTCATTCGGGGCATTTCAATATCCATCAGACAGACATCCGGCTGAAGCTTCTCAATCTGGGCCAGCGCCTCAGCCCCGTCCCCCGCCTCTCCGACCACCTCGATATCGTCCTCCAGGTCCAGCAGGGAAGCCATGGCGCCGCGCAGCAGGCGCTGATCCTCCGCGATTATGATTCTTATCATGCAGTCTCCCCGTCCTTTCGTTCTTTGACCACCAAAGGAATCATTACAGTCAGCATTGTTCCCTTGCTTCCGTCCGCATTAATGGTCAACGAGCCATCAATTAGGGATAGGCGTTCATTCATTCCCTTCAGGCCATTGCCCTCCCTGAATCCAGCATCTGCGACACCGTGACCGTGCAATCCATGCCCGTTGTCCCGGATCATGATTCTCACTTGTCCCTCGCTCTTCACAATGCTGATAACACATTTATTGGCCCCGCTATGCCGCACAATGTTGGTGACAGCCTCTTTGATACAGAGGCTGAGTATATTCTGATTGAGATCGGATACTTCCCCAAGGGAAACATCCCCCTCAATCTCCAGGGCAATCTCCGCCGTCCGCAGCATCTCACCGGCCTCAGTTAACTCCTCGGCCACTGTGATCGCCCGCATCTCGGAGACCAGTTCCCGCACCTGCCGCAGCGCGGCACGGGAAGTGCGCTGGATCTCCCGCGCTTCGGCCTCTGCGCGGTCCGTATCCTTGGACACGAGTTTTTCAACTAACTGGCTCTTTAAGGTAATCAGTGAGAGCGTATGACCCAGCGTATCATGCAAGTCGCGGGCGATACGCATGCGTTCTTCGCGTTTAACCAGTTCTTTAATGACCTCGTTGGCTTCGTCCAGTTCCCGCTCCAGATGTCGGCGGCGGAACATAGAACGTATCCCAAAAGGCGAAATCAGCATGATTATAATGAATGGAAGTAGAAACAATAACTCCGTACCTTCTATCGTCTTAAGTCCCCAACCCACAAGGAATAACTCCTGCACCACGAAGATGGAATAGATGATATTGAATTTCCGATTATCACTATACCAGCTGACAAAATTGGCTGTGAAGAAACCTAGATACACGTTTTGAGGACTGTAAAATAGACAGAGCAGTAAAATCAGCAGCATTTGCACAGCCAGCCAAGCGGTAAATGCCCGGCCTTGAGCCCAATACAGCTGGCGATAAGTTACAGCGAACAAGCCCACCATGGCATAGCCCACCGCCAGCTTGATTCCGGTATATTCTTGCATATTCAAAATCGGCAGGATCATATAAACCACCCAAATGAATGGGAAGATGCCTAACTTTTTAGGAAATAACCGGAACTGCCACTGCCTCATTGTCTTTTACACCGCTTCCTGTTGTTTGCGAATATACACCGATAGTATCATAAATACAGCGAGATAACCGAGCAGAATCAGGATATTACTCCATTCCGGATGCGAGCCCTGCACAATCTGCCAGGCGCCGTTTCCATAGTTGTAGGAAGGCAACCAGACTCCGATCTTCTGCATCAGACGCGGCAAGATTTCCAGCGGCATCCACATGCCACCGGTTATAGCAAGGGCCATATAGACGGCGTTGCTGACACCACTGGCCGTATCGACCCGTTTCATCGAACCCACCAGCGTCCCCATCGCGAGGAACGGCAGGGAGCCTACCAGTAGCCACAATCCACAGAGCAACCACTGAGCGGTAGACAGCGAGACCCCGTTAATGAGATAGCCTGCTGCAAAAATGCAGATGATCGAGAAGAGATGCATCATCGTCTGACCGAACATTTTGCCCAAAAAGTATACATATCCCGGCAGCGGAGTAATGCGGATAAAAGTCGTCCAGCCTTGTGTCCGTTCCTGTACGAGACGGATACCCAGCGTCATAATCGCTGATCCCATTACACTGAAGGCCGCCATCGACATGAGATAATGTGCTGCCCAGGTTGGATCGCTATCGCCCGTGTTCACGACTCTAGTGAAAATAAAATAGAACATGATCGGCATGAGCAGCGACCAGAATACATAGTAGGGGTTGCGCACAATCCGCAGCATTTCTGCTTTGCACTGCATCGTTAGACTTCTCATCGTTAGACCGCCCCCTCTTGGTTCATTGTAAGCTGTTCAAAGGCTTCATCCAGCCGTCCCTGATCAATACGTACATCCTTCACCGGCAGACCCGCCGTAAAAATATCCCGTAATGCTTCATCTGTGTCCTCTGTAGTCACGAAAATTCGCCCGTCCTTATAGTAGCAGCCGTCTATGGAAGGCAGAGTCAGCAACTTCTGTTGAAGATCGAGTCCATCAGCCGGCTGCAGAAAGGACAGCGAGCGCTTCACGATTCTCGCCTTGATCTCGTCTGGACTACCGTCTGCTGCAAGGCTTCCCCGGTTGAAGAGCAAAATCCGGTCGGCGATATCCTCCGCTTCCGGCAGATAATGAGTGGTGAACAAGATGGTCTTGCCCTGTTCTGCCAGTCCCCGCACCTTCTCCCAGAACCGCCGCCGTGCGGTAATATCCAGCCCGACCGTCGGCTCATCGAAGAACAGCAGCTCCGGATCTCCAGCAAGTGCAAGCGCAAAGCCGAGACTGCGCTTCTGGCCGCCTGACAGCTTCTCGGCGTATCGGTTTAGATCTGCCGGGTCAAGACCTGTTGCCTCTACCAGTAACTTCTGGTCCATGGGGTACTGATAGTAGCTTGAGATCAGGCTAATGATCTCCTTTACCTTCAGACGGTCCATGACACTAACCTCTTGCAGCATGGACCCCGTCTTCTCACGCACCGATTTGTCTTTGGGATGCTGCCCAAAGATGGTTACGGATCCTTCGGTGGGCTCCAGCAGACCCAACATCATCAGGATGGCTGTGGTCTTACCAGCTCCATTTGGTCCCAGAATGGCGGTAATCGAACCTTTGTATATTTTAAAGCTAATGTTGTCTACCGCCTTTTTCCCCTTGAACACTTTGCTGACAACGTTCATTGCAATCACTGTCTCCATGTTCTGCTCCCTCCCGTAATTCGCCCAGTTCTGCTTCATGTATCTAATACTAATGTCAAAAAGAAGATGACATTAGTATGATGTGTCACTGCTTTAAGTTGACAATTGTCACCTGTTGGCCGAGATAAACATCCATAATTTCATTTATTTGGATAATACCACTTTCCTTTTATTATAGATGTACAAAAGTTCCCATTAAAAAATCCCCCGATTGAAGCCTGCGCTCCCGGGGGATGTTCTCTGGATTTCTGATTACTCGCTAATTGCCACATAAATCACTTCTACAAGACTATCTTTGGCTCGTTATAGATTCGCTATAACTTCCTAGTGTATTAACCCGAATTATCTACGTAGGAAGCCTTTCGCCTGCAAAAAATCTTTCATTTGCATACGAGCAGGCTCTGAGATTCGCTTTGCCATCATTGCAGACCAAGGTGTGTCATTCGCGCCTCCAGTCCGTTCACGCATGTATACCCGGCTCTCTTCATCGTAAGCTTTGACCTGCTCCAGAGTTGTCGCTGTATCATAGCCGTTGTGATGCAACACAGCCTGAAGCGGCAAGCGCGGACGCAGCCCTGCCCTTGCTGCCGGATAACCGACGCACATCCCGAATACAGGGTAGACCAATTCTGGCAGACCCAGCAACTCTGACACCTCGGCAATCTTACTGCGGATACCGCCGATATAGACGATACCCAGTCCCAGCGACTCTGCCGCTACAGCTGCATTTTGCGCGGCGAGGGCCACATCGACAGTGGCGACGATCAGGTTCTCTGTGGTGTCCTCATATGAGTTGCCGCCTGCCAGATGCGGCGTGGATGCTTCCCGCAGACGATACAGATCCGCACACCAGACCAAAAAGACAGGAGCCTGCTCGATATAGGCTTGATTTCCGGCTAATGCGGCTAGCTGGCTTCTCAATCCAGGATCGGTCACTGAGATGACGCTGTACGCCTGAACATTGCTGGAGGTGGAGGCCATCTGGGCTGCACCGATGATAGCCGCAAGCTGCTCTTCGCTAACAGGGGTATCCTTATACTGACGGACCGATCCATGTCGGTTCAACAGCTCCAGAGTTTCATTATTTGGTTTCATAACTTATTCGCCTCTCTTTTTCCGAACTTGGCTTCTCATGCAAGCCTGCCTCTATATTATTAGCATACATTCCCACACAAATAAAAATATATAGAAATCTACCACCTACCCGTGCGCGTAACCTCCTGGACAATTGCCTGAATGCCTTCGTCGATCTGTTCTAGCCGGGCACGTGAAATACTAATCCGTATAAATTTCTCCCGCTCCTGATAGTCGGATAAATAGAACCCCCTGCCGGACACAACGCTAATCTTTCTCTCTTTCAGACGTTTAAGCAGACGATCCAGGTTCACCGTTCCCGGCAGCTTAAACTGCACGTAGACACCGGAACTACCGGGAGACACCTCAATCAAACCTTCTGTGTTATACCGTTCAAGGGCCGCATACAGAGCGTGCATTCTCTCCGCATACAGGTCTTTTATTTTGTGCTTGTGATGCTCATACATCCCATTCCTGATGTAGATCTCAAGTGCCGCCTGAGACAAAAGGGAAGTGTCCGTATATCCTTTATGTGCGCGGAAGGCCTCCAGCAAGGCTTCTGGTAATACCACTGCACCCAGTCTGAGACCAGGGAAGATGATCTTGGAGAAGCTTTTTAAATAGATGACATGAGAAGTCTGATCATAAGCATAGATGGGATCAAAACGCCGCTCCGCACCCAGGTCGGCCATGTAGTCATCCTCAACGATATAAACATCATATTTGGCGGCCAATCCGGCGATTGCTCTTCGTTCCTCTGCGCTATAGGAGGTTCCGAGTGGATTTTGATACCTGGGCATGGTATAGAAAAACTTTACATCACCGCTCCTGAACCGCTCCTCCAGCTCCAGCAGATTAATTCCCGCCGCCGAACGAGAGATCCCGCTGACTGGCAGACCCTCGCCCTCCAAATAACGCAGATAGATGTCATAGCCGGGCTGTTCGACGAGAATTTGTGTCCCTCCGCCTGGAAATGGCATCTTGGCCAGGATTTCGAGCGCCTGCTGGATGCCAGAGGTGATGATGATCCGCTCCGCTTTGGCAAATACCTGATATTCAGCCAAATGAGATACCAAAGTATGACGTAGCGTCCCCCATCCCAAAACATCGCTGTAGGTGAACAGGTGATACTTGTAGATATCAATCGCTTTGTTGAGACAATGCTGAAAATCCAAATACGGAAACACGTTCAGGTCGGGCGAAGCAGAAGCAAAATCCAGAGTCTCATGGCCAGTAGAAGGCTCCATGTCGTCAGGTTTCTCCACCATGTAATATCCGCTCTGCGGAATGGAATATACCGTATGTTTTCTTTCGAGCTCACCGTATGCCCTCAGAACAGTGCTGACACTGCAGTTGTAGAATGTTGCGGCACTTCGCACGGAGGGCAGCTTCTGCCCAGGGCTGTATTTGCCCTCCCGGATTAAGTGTTCCATATCAGCTAAAACGGAATGATACTTTTTCATAGTGCCCCCCTGTACAGCCTTCGTCCCACTCCAAAAGTGAAATCCGAGATTTTATACGTTCATGTTAACACCATTCTTCTCCATTCATTATAAATGAATCCATCAGCTGTATCGGTACAGTTATGAAAAACTGGCATTGTAGGCCCGCGTAAATTCTTTTAATTTTAAAGTAACAAACAGAGGCGGATACACGATCCCGCCTTGTTATAGAAAGGGAGAGGCAACCATGCAGCAAAAAGGTCTTAAATTGGCATATATTCTCGCCGTACTTAATGCGGCTATTATCGGATTCTCATTCTTGTTCACCAAAGTAGCACTCGGCCACGCCGGACCGCTCGATACGCTGACCTTCCGCTTCGCTGCTTCCTTCCTGGTGATGTCGATCCCGGTCGCCTTCGGCTGGGTCAAAATCTCCTATCGCGGCAAACCCATTTTTAAAGCGCTACTACTGGCATCCATGTACCCGCTCGGGTTCTTCACGCTTCAAGTGTTCGGACTCCAGCATGCCACCTCGGCCGAGGGAGGGATTCTCTACGCTTTTACACCGGTAGTGACGATGATTATCGCTTCGATCTTCTTGAAAGAAACGACGACACTCTTGCAGAAGCTATGTATTTTCCTGTCCGTGTTCGGCGTGGTGTTCATCTTTGTGATGAAAGGAAGTAGCATCAATCTGTCCAATATGACCGGAATTGTGCTGCTATTCCTGACCTGTATCGCTTTTGCCGGGTACAGCGTTTTGGCCCGTTCACTCACGAAGCACTTCAGCCCTGCTGAAATCAGCTACTTGATGATGGGCATTGGCTTCGCCACCTTCCTGGTCATTTCCTTAACCGGTCATGTCAGCAACGGAACAATGGGCGAGTTCTTCAAACCGCTGAGTAGCGGCACATTTGTCTTATCGGCGCTTTATTTAGGTGTTATCGCCTCACTCGTCACTACACTAGCTTCTAACTATATCTTGTCCAAAATCGAGGCTTCCCTCATGAGCGTATTCGCCAATCTCTCCACTATTGTATCTCTTGCAGCCGGGGCGATCTTTCTGGGCGAAGAAATCACAGTGTACCACTGGATTGGATCGGCTCTGATCATTGCAGGTGTTATTGGCACGAACCGTTTGGGCCGGAAAAAAGCTGCCGCTATTCCTGCCACTGTGCCATTGTCTAAATCAGCGAAATTATGATTCTCACCATAGCGGCGTATAAACGTCACTTCGATTCTGCCATATAAGCTGAACTTACGAATCAGCAAGGTACTGTTCTATATATATATTAAAAAAGTCGCAGATGCCTAAGGCACCTGCGACTTTTTTATAATTCCGTCTAAGGAAGCAATGGTTCCTCCTGTCAACAGAAATCAAAGCTATATTGCTTTACAGCTTCACCCGTTGCAGCCGTAGTGCGTTCAGCACAACGGATACAGAGCTGAATGCCATCGCCGCTCCCGCAAGCCATGGGGCTAAGAAGCCTAGAGCCGCAATCGGAATTCCGATTGTATTGTAGGCCAGCGCCCAGAACAGATTCTGCTTGATGTTCCGCATCGTCTTGCGGCTCATCTCAATCGCATCCGGGATGCTCTTCAGATCGCCGCGCATCAGCGTAATGTCCGCGGCTTCCATCGCCACGTCCGTCCCGGTGCCGATCGCCATGCCCGTGTCGGCAGTCGCCAGCGCCGGCGCATCGTTGATGCCGTCGCCGACCATCGCCACCTTGGTTCCGCCCGCTTGCAGCTTGCGGACCTCCTCGGCCTTGCCTTCGGGCAAGACTTCGGCCAACACCTTAGTGATCCCGGCCTGCTGCGCAATGGCCTCGGCAGTGATCTTGTTGTCACCTGTAATCATGACAACCTGGATACCCATCTTGTGCAGCGCGGCTACGGCTGCCCGCGAAGTCTCCTTAATCGTGTCGGCCACAGCGACGACCCCGACTACGGCCTTCTCGACAGCTACCAGCATCGCTGTCTTCCCTTCCTGCTCCAGCCCTGTCATAATTGCCGTCCAGGCCGCAATATCCAGACCTTCCTCTTCCATCATCCGGCGAGTACCAACCTTCACCGCTTTTGTATTCACCACAGCCGATATACCCCGGCCCGGTATATTATTGAATTGTCCCGCTTCCGGCAAGGTCAGCCCTCTGTCTACAGCTCCGGCGACAATTGCCTCCGCAAGCGGATGCTCCGACAGCTTTTCCGCAGCCGCGGTCAACGCCAACAGCTCATTCTCGGCTGCTGCGTTGTTATTCCCCGCAGCACCTGCGGTAACGATAACATCTGTCAGCACAGGTTTGCCGTTGGTTACAGTCCCTGTCTTATCCAAAACAACGACTTGAATGGCTTGTGCACCTTCCAAATGCTCGCCGCCCTTAAATAGAATACCCAGTTCCGCTGCACGGCCCGAGCCCGCCATGATTGAGGTTGGCGTTGCTAGCCCCAAGGCACACGGACAGGCAATCACCAGCACCGCGATCGCTTTCTCCAGCGCTTCTGCGAACTGGCCAGGGGCAACCCCGAAATACCAGATCAGGAAGGTCAAGACTGCAATCCCGACCACAATCGGTACGAAGATCCCGGAAATGACATCAGCAATCCGCTGGATGGGTGCCTTGGAGCCTTGTGCTTCTTCCACAACTTGGATAATCTGAGCAAGCGCAGTGTCCCGGCCTACCCGGCTGGCTTTCACCCGCAGCATTCCGTTCTTGTTAAGTGTTGCGCCAATTACAGTATCCCCCGGCTTCTTCTCTACCGGGATGCTTTCACCCGTCAGCATGGATTCATCGACAGAAGAAAGCCCCTCCACAACCTCGCCATCCACTGGTACTTTCGTGCCCGGTTTGACCAGTACGATGTCGCCAGGAACTACCTCTTCCACAGGGATGCTAATCTCAGCACCGTTCCGAATGACGAGCGCGGTCTTCGCCTGCAAACCCATAAGGCTCTTGATAGCATCCGAAGAGCGCCCTTTGGCTAACGCCTCGAACCACTTCCCGACCAGAATCAACGTGATTAGAACCGCACTTGTCTCGTAGTACATTTCCACCGTATGATCCATGCCCGACATGTTAAGCGAATCAATCGTCAGGTACAAGCTGTAGAAATACGCAGCCGAGGTTCCAAGTGCTACCAGCACGTCCATGTTGGCACTGCCATTGCGCAGCGCTTTATAAGCACCGACGTAGAACTGCCAGCCGATAATGAACTGTACCGGAGTAGCCAGAATCAGTTGGAACCACGGATTCATGAATAGATCCGGGGTAGGAATCCAGGTGGTGAAGGAAAAATGTCCAGCCATAGCCCATAAGAGCGGCAAGGACAAAATCGCCGAGATAATCCACTTGTTCCGCTTATGCTTAATCTCCGCTCCCCGCCGGTCAACATTTTCTTTGCGATCCTGCTTAAGCGTAGCTTTATATCCAATGCCGCTGACCTTCTCCATAATCTCACGGGTCCCAATATCACCCGGAATGTATTCAACATGCGCGGTTTCGAGCGCCAAATTCACATTTACCGAAGCAATCCCTGGCATCTTCCCCAGCACCTTCTCTATACGTGCCGAACAGGCTGCACAGGTCATCCCCGAGATATCAAAATCAGCGGATTCTTTTACAGTATCATAACCTAAGGCACGTATCTTCTCTTCGATCTCCGGCAGTCCGGCCACCTTCGGATCAAAGCCCACTGTAGCTTGCTCCAGCGCTAAATTAACATTCGCCCGGGAGACTCCCTCCATCTTGGACAACCCTTTCTCAATCCGGGTTGCGCAAGCCGAACAGGTCATCCCTGTAATTTGCAAAGTCGTCTGCTTCTCTTCCTCTGCCGCTGCGGTATTACCCATCTTATCCACCCCTCTTCATACCCCAAGGGGGTATAATTATCTTCAAAAGAAAAGGCGTTGGCGCCTCGGGAACCAAAGAAGGTCCGCACCGCTCCAAGCCTTATTACTGTGCTTCAAGTTAAACTACATCATACCCTTGATCTTCGATAGCTTCCTTGATCGCGCTGAGGCTTACCTTATTCTCATCGAATTCAACGGCTACTGTCTTTGCTGGCAAATCTACTTTCGCAGAAGCACCAAGACTCGCTACAGCCTTCTCTACAGAATTCACACAGTGACCGCAAGACATTCCTTCAACATTAAGTACAGCATTGGACATGATAATTCCTCCTTAATTATTTCATTAATTTATTAACAGTCACCAGCAGTTCATCGATGACCTCATGCTCACCGGCTTCGATCCGTTCGACAATGCAGCTCTTCATATGGCCTTCCAGCAGCAACCGCCCCACACTGTTGAGTGCCGATTGAACTGCGGCCAGTTGATTAAGTACATCATCACAATAGGTATCACGATCAATCATTCCCTTGATCCCGCGAACCTGGCCTTCAATTCGGTTGAGTCGTGTGGTCAGTAAATTCTTGAAGTCCGCAGAGTGATGACTCTTACGCACGCCGGAATCAGACGTCCCGCATTCATCGTCGCAGGAATGCCCTTCCCGTTCTTTGTCATTGACAGACACATGCATCAACCTCCTTGAACTCACTATAATATACCCCCCATGGGTATGTCAAGATGAACTAAAGAAATTAATCCACCCCATATTTCAAAGTTTAATGATGTTGAAAATGAGTAAAATTAATTGTTTTTTGTTATAAAATAGCAGGAATTCAACACCTGGAAGCGAATTCAATTAGAATTATACCCTTTTTTATCCAGAACCAACCTTTGCATACTCATACCTAGAAAATTTGGGGAATTTCCCTTACACTAATGGAACATCATGACATTGCTCGAGAGGAGAGGGTCTACCTTGCCCAACCGCACATTATTTTTTTTCAGGCGAAATATAGGCCAGTTGTATGCACTGATCATATGCATGTCCGGTTTTGGCCTCTTTGCCATCTATAATCAGGCTGCCTTCCTGCAGTATGCTGCTTCAGGCTGGGTCTGGATTTGCGCCATGTCGGCAGCTGTGGTCATTCTTACTGTGTTCACCTTCCAGCTTCCTCCACAGGGAAATGGTTTGTCCCTGGATTCTTCGGTTTACCTGGCCTGTATCTTCCTTTTTGGCCCTTCATTCTCATTGACGGTACTGCTGCTCTCTTCCCTGATTTCTTTCTTCCTGGAGCGGAATAAGGTCTGGTGGAAGCAGCTCAATAATTTTGCCGTCTATTCCATCATGATCTGTACCTCTTCACTAACCTTTGCGGCGTTTGGCGGGGAGGAAGGCCCTCTGCTGAGCTATCATCTGTATGCCTATACCGGGAGCATGGCTGTATATTTTATCCTGAACACGCTATTAATTAGTCTTTATTATTACGTGGTCTTCCATGAAAATCTGTACGAAACGCTCAAGGGGATGCTCAGGGATACCCTCCTGGCCTATCTTAGCACGCTAGTACTTTCACTTGTGTTGACTATTCTGGTGTCCCATAACGAATTTGTTGGGCTGGCACTATTTCTATGTCTAAGCGTGCTGCTGTCCTATTCATTCAAGCAATTGTTCGCAATGTACCGCAGCATTGAGGAACGTGCCAACCGGGATCAGCGTACAGGACTATTCAACCACAGCTATTTCGAGACGGCGCTGGAAGAGGCTATGCGCAAGTCTAAGGCTGATGGCTCCGCACTTTCCCTGGCTATGATCGACATTGATGACTTTAAGAAATACAATGATCATTTCGGTCATTTGAAGGGAGATGGGCTGATCGTCTTCCTCGCAGAGCTGTTGAAAAAAGAGTCCAAGGGGACAGAGATTATCGTTTCCCGTTATGGCGGCGAGGAATTCACACTGCTCCTGCCCGCGCATGATACCGTACAGGCCAAGCAGTTCATCGAACGGCTGCGCAGGATGCTTAACCAGTCCCCTTTTGAAGGTGTCGAAATTTTCCCGCAAGGTTGCCTATCCTTCTCTGCAGGCATCGCTGGTTACAAGCCTGATGTGCACGAGAAGTCGGAGCTTGTTGAACACGCGGATCAGGCATTGTACTATGCCAAGAAGCAGGGGAAAAATCTGGTCCATATTTATGGCAACCAGTCGCCTCTGGAACGAGAGATTGATTTTAGCCAGGATGTACGGGACATTGAGCAGCAGCTTAACCTGTTCATGTACAAGGATTTGGAGACGTTCAAGCATTCCAAGCGGGTGTTTCAATATGCCCTGGATATCAGCAGACTGCTCAATTTGGACAACCTTACCAAACGTCAGTTCACGCTGGGTGCGCTGATTCATGATATCGGGAAACTGGAAATTCCCTGGGGCATCCTTAACAAGAAGGATAAGCTCACGCCCGAAGAATGGGAGATGGTGAAATGGCATGTCACCTGGGGCAAGAAAATGGCGATGACCAATGAAAAGTTCAAGGATCTGGCGCCCTACATCGAGCTGCATCATGAACGATACGATGGACAAGGATATCCTTACGGTTTCAAGGGTGAAGAAATTCCGCGCCTGTGCCGGATGCTGACCATCATCGACTCTTTTGACGCTATGACTACCGAACGGGCTTACCAGCCTACAAAATCTATAGCAGAGGCCATTGTAGAGCTACGAGCCTGCGCGGGAAGCCAATTCGATCCGCAGTTAACAGAGTTCTTCATCAACTATATCGAATCCAGAGCGTTTCCATCAGAAGACATTACTACGCAGAGGTCACTGCAAGACACTCCCTTAACCCACTAAGCCTGTAACCAGATAGCAGTATCTATAGAAAGCACCCTTCCGGTGCTTTTTTCTTTGATTACATTCTCCAGGCGTTGCCCAGAATAACTGTAAAAGAAAATTACATATTGCCACCCTATTCAAATTTGAATATAATAACCATGTTTCTTGTATTCTGATGCCTATAATCTTATTAAAAAAAGGAGCCTGTACGCATGCATTCCAAAGAAAGTAATCTTAAACTAGTAGTTGTGGGCCTGCTGCTCGGTATATTGATGTCTGCAATGGACAATACCATAGTAGCTTCAGCGATGGGCACCATCGTTGCCGACTTAGGCGGGCTGGATAAAATCGTATGGGTCACCTCTGCTTACATGGTCATGGTCATGGCCGGCACCCCGATCTTCGGCAAGCTCTCCGATATGTATGGCCGCAAGCGGTTTTTCATGTTCGGACTCATCGTCTTTCTAATAGGCTCGGCGCTGTGCGGAACGGCGACCACGATTACCCAGCTTAGCATTTACCGCGCGATTCAGGGAATCGGTGGCGGGGCACTGATGCCAATCGCCTTTACCATTGTTTTTGACATCTTCCCTCCAGAGAAAAGAGGCAAGCTCACCGGCCTGTTCGGGGCCGTCTTCGGCATCTCCAGCGTACTGGGCCCGTTGCTTGGTGCATATATCACTGATTATGTAGGCTGGCAGTGGGTATTCTACATCAACCTCCCGATCGGTGTTGTCGCCATTTTCCTGATTGCTACGTCTTACAAAGAGTCTATTACCCACTCCAAGCAGCGTATCGACTGGGGCGGAGCTTTCACACTGGTGTCAGCCATCATTTGCCTCATGTTCGCCCTGGAGCTTGGCGGCAATCAATATGCATGGGACTCTCCTATGATCCTGGGATTGTTCGCTGGATTCGCTGTTCTTCTAATCGCATTCATTCTCATCGAGCGTGTAGCAGCAGAGCCGGTCATCTCGTTTGCGATGTTTGGTAAACGGCTGTTCGCAACAAGCAGCATTACCGCCTTTTTCTACGGTTCGGCCTTTATTGTGGCAACTATTTATATCCCGATCTTCGTCCAGGGCGTATTTGGCGGTTCGGCTACCAATTCCGGGCTGATTCTGATGCCGATGATGATTGGTTCCGTTCTCGGCAGCCAAACTGGTGGTATGCTGGCGGCCAAGACCAGCTTCCGTAACATCATGATACTGTCAGCGATCTGCTTCGTAGCCGGGGTGTTCACACTGACCACTTTGTCCCCGGATACTTCTCGCCTGCTGCTCAATGTATTCATGGCCTTGACTGGCTTCGGCGTCGGCTTCTCCTTCTCGGTCCTGAGCATGGCTTCCATCCATAACTTCGGGATGCGCGAACGGGGTTCAGCTACTTCCACCAACACATTTATGCGTTCGCTGGGGATGACGCTCGGGATTACAATCTTCGGGATTATTCAGCGCAACAGCTTTACGAATAGCTTAACTGAAGCCTTCGGCGCTGGTGGCCAAACATCGGCGTTCGGTGACCCGCGTGCTGCTTTGACTCCGGAAGCCAGAGCCAAGATTCCAGCGCCGGTTCTGGAGAAAATATCAGCTGCGTTGTCCACTTCTATTGCGGATACCTTCCTTTGGGCCTTGGTACCTGCTGTACTCGCTTTAGTCTTCGTGCTGCTGATGCCAGGTGACCGCTTGCTGATTCCAGGTAAATCAGCACAGACGGCCCCCTCCAAGAGGTAAGCCATGTCCATAAAACTTGCAGTTCTCGGCCTGCTCCTGGAACGAAACATGCACCCGTATGAGATCACGCTGGTGATGAAGGATCGCCGAATGGACAAGATTATGAAGCTGCAGATGGGATCGCTCTATTATGCTGTTGACAAGATGTCGCAAGATGGCCTGATTGAAGCGGTAGAAGTGATCAGCAGTAAGGACAGACCAGACAAGACGATCTACAGTATCACCGACAAGGGCAAGAATATATTCGAGCAGCTCATCTTACAGCAGATCAAGAAGAATGAACCCGTCTTCCATCCGCTATACATTCCACTCGCTCTCTCCCGCTATGTAGACCAGGGAAAGCTGGCAGAACTGCTGAACGAACGTGTCCTGAAGGCAGAACATGATGTCAATCTGGCCTATCAGATCTATGAAGAGCATATCCCCCTCGTGCCCCGTTCTGTGCTTCATGTAATGTATGGCAGGTACGAGCATTGTCTAACCGAACTTAAGTGGCTTAAGCGTCTTTATGCAGATGTGCTGGCCAACAAACTAAGCGATACCGGAACACCACTGGATACAGAGGCCTGAGGGCCTCTGTTTTTTTGTTCGCTTAATCAATTTCGCAGGATTAATTGGCATCTTTTCTAAACAGATGTTGCTTTTGGGACCAGCTAAAGAAGAAGCTGTTCACCCCACAAGAAAATGGTTATGGATTAGTAAGATCACGGGCACACTGTCGTCATAACCCCGAAGAAGTAACCAGCTTCATCATTATCAAGGGAGGGAATAGATATGAGCAATCCCAAGAAAGCATTCGGAGGCACCAGCCTCGATAATCCCGAACAGTACCCTACAGATCAGAAAAGCCTGTTCGAGATGTTCGAAAGCGAAGCGACCGTTGACGCTATTCCGATGGAAGACCTGAATCTGGAGAGGCACGAAGAGAAAGAAGATAAGGACAACACCAAGCACCGCTCTTCCAGTGAGGAGAAATACCACACAGGTTTTTGACCGCAAAAGGGAGGGAACTCTCTCTATACCATTCGCGGTACTACCCGTACTCTAATGATCTAAATGTAGTGACCGGTACACATTCAATGTGGCCGGTTATTTTTGTGTGCAATCAGGCATGCAATATCGTTCTTTATTACGAATTTAATTAGAAAACAAGCGATATATAGAGTATAAATGAGATAATAGTCACTTTTAGTTCTTTATAAAGCACAAATCAAAGAAATTAGCGGTTTTCTTTTTCCTAGTGCCCGTGTATGATTTGGTTATCACATCGTTCTTAATAAAGAACAAATATAGCGAACCGGTATCCCGGTAAGACATGAGAGGAGGTATTCCTCTGTATCCTAGATCAGCTCGCCAACGAAAAAGAAAAAGTAAGCGTATCGGTCTGCGAATGCTGCAATCCGGCATGGCCATATCGGTTCTTTTCCTCTATACGTCCAATCAGATCGGCAGCACTTATGGTGATTTCAACACTTCGAAGCAGCAGAACACCACAATAGAGCTGTGCAAAGTATTCCCCGGCCAGATTGAGAAACTACTGCAGGAATTAGGTAGCCACATTAAACGGATTAACGAGCTCACAGCTTCGCTCAGCACCCACTCCGTCACGCTAGCTTTGGGAGGATCGGCGGCGGTCGAAGGCTTGTCGCTGGAAGAGCTGGACTATGCCGCACAGGAGACTTCACAGCAGATTGCATCGGCTTCCGGCGAGATCGGTGCACTGGAGAGTCAGCTTAGCTTCAATGCAGGAGTCTGGCTGGAGATTATGCAGGAGGTTGCAAGCACAGCCCGAATTCTGTCCCAGATTGGAGGGTATATGGTGAACTTCGAACCCAACTGTCTGGAAATCCGCGATGCCCAATTCTTCGAGGAGTTCCAAAATAGCCTTAGTCAAAGCAGCGTGCTGTCCGAATCTCTTGTGACTACCTTGAACGGAATTCTGAATTATCTCGTCTCGATTCATGAGATCGGTGGTTCACTTCCTCCGGAAAGTCCTGTTGCAGCCCTGCTGGAACCAAGCCTTCCAGCCTTCCTGACACAAGAGCCCATCCTGACGTTCATGGCCAGAGCCTATGTTCCCCAAGCGGAAGTTTCCACGGAATTACGATCTGCCTATGAACAGATGAATACAGAGATGAACGAGGCTAAGCGTTCTCTCGCCAGCGAGATTGACACCCTGAAGGGTCAGCAGAACCAGATTGCCGGGGCAAAAGCCAAACTGCTGGAGCAGGCCCGCAAGGAGGAAGAAGAACGCCAAGCACAGGAGAAGAAGCAGCAGGAAGAAGCTGCCGAGAAAGCCAAGGAAAAAGCAGGCAAGCCGGATAAGGATGCACCTAAGCCGGAAACGCCTCCGGCCGGGGACGCCGATCCTGATGACAAGAACAACGGGACAGACGAACCAGTGGCATCGGCCTCTCCAGTGCAGGCAGCCACTCCTGAGCCCGCCAAGCCTGTAGACTCTCTGGACGGAGAGCCTGCCCCTGTCATCACACCTGGGGAAACGCCAAGCGCACAGCCGTCTGCAGAGCCATCACCTTCGGCAACAACTTTGCCTGTGACAAGTCCGATCCCTGCGGCAACTCCCGCACCTTCTGCTTCTCCAGAACCAGATTCCATTAAAGGCGGCGATTAAGAAATGCTTATCAAAAAAATCATTGGCAACACGATAACCACCCTGATGCTTATCGTGTTCCTGGTGGTAGTCGTAGCAGTTGTAGTCTCCAAAGCCTCAGGCGGCGAGCCTGCCTTCTTCGGCTACCAAATCAAGACGGTCCTATCCGGTTCCATGGAACCCGGGATCCATACAGGCTCCATCATTGCGCTCAAACCCGGTGGTGACATGACCCGCTTCCAAAAAGGCGATGTCATTACCTTCATGAATCCAGAGAACATTCTGATCACCCACCGTATCGTGGATGTCAGCATAAACAGTGCCATCGGCGAGGCCAGCTATACAACCAAAGGCGACAACAATAATGCCGCTGACATGTCCCCGGTCAGTTCGACCAACGTGATCGGAGAGTATACCGGCTTTACCGTTCCTTATGTTGGTTATGCCATGAACTTCGCAGTTTCTAAGGCAGGTAGCGTGCTGTTAATGATCGTGCCAGGAATTCTGCTCCTGATGTACGCGCTGTACAGCACCTGGAAAGCCATCACCGCTCTGGAGAAGAAGAATAATTCGTCTGCCGCTGCTGAGCCGCTGCCGGATACCTTACATTAATAGGATTGTAATCTCCCGTTTACGAAACGTGGAGCAACAATATACATGACGTGAAGTCAGAAACAAAAAAAAGATTAAGAGAGGGATGAATGAATGAATATTAAAAAAACACTGGGGCTGGGCGTTGTCTCAGCAGCGCTTGGATTGACTCTGGTCGGCGGAGGTACCTTCGCATATTTCAGCGATACCGCGCAAAGTACAGCTTCCTTTAACAACGGAACATTGAGCCTAGACTCTGATCCCTCTGTGATCGTGGACCTCAGCAATCTCAAACCAGGTGATATCATCACCAGAGACTTTCAGCTGAAGAATAGCGGTTCACTTGATATTTCTCAAGTGCTGCTGAAGACGGCGGCTCAGGTTATAGATGTGAACAATGACAATGGAACTCATAATTTGAAAGATGACATTGTGGTTACCTTCCTGGTTAATAAAGACAAGATATCTTCCCCGGTCCTGGTTAAAAAATTGTCTGAACTGGAAAGTCTGTCACCAGACCTTGTAAAAGCAGGCATCCTGGGTTCAGTTTTCGGTGAAAAATCAGGGATCAAAGCAGGAACTCTAGATAAGCTGTCCGTTCAGTTTGCCTTTGTCGACAACTTCCAGCCGCAGAACTACTACCAGGGCGACAGCCTGAAATTGAATTGGACCTTCGAGGCCAAACAAGGCGCTGGCGAATACAAATAAGCCGTCCGGTCTAAATTCAGCAGACATTTCGTCTACCATTTTATTAACCATATAAGAGGAGGAATTTAATCATGGGTATCAAAAAAACATTGGGTCTTGGTGTGGCATCAGCAGCTTTGGGATTGTCTTTAATCGGGGGAGGTACCTTCGCTTACTTCAGCGATACAGCGGAAAGCACGGCAACTTTCGCTGCTGGCACGCTGGATCTGAATACTAATCCTGAGCAAAACGTAAACCTGAGCAATCTGAAGCCAGGTGACATCGCTGTCCGCAGCTTCACTCTGCAGAACAACGGCACGCTCGACATTAAGGAATTGAAGCTGGCTACAACGTATAATGTTACGGATGCTAACACCAATAATGGCTCAGAGGATCTGGGCGCACACTTTAAAGTAAAACTGCTTGATAGCAGCTATACTAGCGGCCCGATTACTGGCCATGTCGTTGGCGAAGCAACACTCAAGGATCTGCAGAACAATCCGGGCTATGATCTGGTAGCTAACGCCTTCCCAGGAGGCATCTCCGCTGCCCAATCTAAGACGCTCAAGCTAGCCTTTGAGTTCGTTGAAAACGGCCAGGATCAAAACATCTTCCAAGGAGACAGCGTAGCCGTGACCTTGACCTTCAATGCCAAGCAAGGCGCTGGCGAATTTAAATAAGCCTGTTCTTCTAAAAACTACCGGCATCTCTTAGACCTTTAACCGGGCTGGGACATGCCGGTTTTTTGCACCAGTCCCCTCCCTCGTTCTCCTCTGAACAGCAATGTAACTTTGTCCGTTTCCAGGAAATTTGTTATACTTATACAAAAAGTACGGAGGGGCGTTGTCATCGTGCCTGATAATATGGGAGGGCGCATCCATGAACTCCGGGTAGAGAAGGGCTTATCCTTATCCGAGCTTGCGGACAAGGCGGATGTAGCCAAGTCGTACCTGAGTAATGTTGAGAGAAATATCCAGTCCAACCCCTCTATCCAATTCATTGAAAAAATTGCCGATGCGCTCCAAGTATCTATTCACGTGTTGCTATATGGAGATCTCTCCGACACTGAAGAGACGCCTCTGGATTCGGAATGGTTCCGGCTCGTGCAAGAGGCAATGAGCTCCGGCATTAGCAAGCGGGAGTTCAAAGAATTTCTGGATTATCAAAAATGGCGTCTTGAACAAAAGGATTAATGATTTCAGCCCTGAGCGCCTCACCGCCTCGGGCACCCGATCATATAGAGAAGGGCACAGCATATGCTGTGCCCTTCTCTATATGTATCCTGTTATGATTCAAGCTGCTAAATAGCCTTCAACGCCTTCTCATTAAAGAAACGGCGAATCTCCTCCGCCTTGATGCCCGCCTTCTTGGCACTCAGCAGCAAATATACCCATTCTAAATCCAGATCGACTGTCTGCAGTTCTCCGTTGTTCCCCTGGTTGGACTTATCCAAAAAATCTCCTCCTAAGATTTCGCGTCCCCAGGCAGTCCGGCCGTCTTAGTATCTCTACCTTAGACCCGAGACTTTGTGCCCCTGTCTTTCAACAGGTTTACCCTTTACTGGATCCTTTACATGAAAGGATCTGGCTAGAAATTATTATTAAAACCTTACTGCAATAACATTATACAAGAAATAATCGGAAAAGTGTGTCGTTTTCTGGAAACTTCTAAGGAGACAAATGTAAAAAGTTTAGCTCTTTTTGACTAATACCTGTCCAACTTGAAACCATGTGTATGAGATGTAAAATTTTTAATTTATGAATAATTGTACTAATTCATACGGACTATATAAAGCTATTAACCAATCTTCAAATCCTCTAAACAGCTTTTCCTGTCAAATCAGGGTCTATTGAATCATTTTAATAGTTCCTTGCTCTTGGGGTAATCTATTTATGGCGCTATGGCATCAATAACCAGGCTGAACCATACCGTTTTGCGATTGGATTGGACGAAAGTATGAATTGATTAAGATCACCGAAAGTAGCACAATAGAAAGGAAATGAAAACGCAACCATCACAGCTCCGAACAAGGCCCATACCAGCGCCCTGCGTTTGGAGTTCATCCGTTAGGAGGATGTATTCATGGCAGCCAAAGAGCCCTACAATGAATCTGTTTGGAGCAAATATTACGGTCCCAATCTGGGCTACATTCAAGAGAAGTATGAGCAGTTTGTGAAAGACCCCTCCTCAGTTGAAAATAATTACCGTGAACTCTTTACTGTTTATGGCCCGCCTCCCCTGGCGCCGGATGCCGAACCAGCTCCGCAGCCGATCGTTTCGGGAGATGCCGTTTGGCTTCGTAAGGCTGTCAAAGCCTCCAAGCTGATCGCTAACATTCGTATATATGGCCATTTGGCCGCCAATATTGACCCGCTGGAGCGGGATCACAACCCTATGACAAAATGGCTGAATCACGAAACATATGAACTGACGCGTGAGGATCTCATGGCCCTCCCTGCTTCGCTGATTTGGGAGAATGTCCCGGATAATATTAAAACCGCCTGGGACGCCGTTCACCGGATGCGCCAAGCCTATACACAAACCATCGCCTACGAATTTGGTCATGTGCATGATGAACAGGAACTTCGCTGGTTGAACAGCCAGGCAGAATCCGTTAACTCACCTGCGCCACTGAATACCGCTGAACGCAAGGAATTGCTGAGTCGGTTGATTCAAGTGGAGCAGTTTGAGACCTTCCTGCACAAGACTTTCGTAGGCCAAAAGCGTTTCAGCCTCGAAGGCAACGACGCCCTGGTGCCAATGCTGGACGAAATCGTACGCGCAGCCGCACATGAAGGTGCCGAGCATATCCTGATGGGCATGGCCCACCGCGGACGTCTCAATGTACTAGCTCATATCCTTGGCAAACCTTACGATATCATTTTCTCCGAGTTCCATCATTCACCGAACAAGGAGCTATTCCCTTCGGAAGGGTCCATGGGCATTAACTACGGCTGGACCGGGGACGTGAAGTATCACCTGGGTGCTGACCGCGCTGTACGTGAAGGCGAAACCGTCCGCACTAGGCTGACGCTGGCGAACAATCCGAGCCACCTGGAGTTTGTTAATCCTGTCGTTGAAGGATTCGCTCGTGCAGCTCAGGAGGAGCGGGGCACAACAGGCCTGCCGAAGCTCGACACGAACAAGGCGATAGCTGTGCTGATGCACGGAGACGCTGCCTTCCCAGGTGAAGGTATCGTGGCTGAGACACTGAACATCGGCAAGCTGGACGGGTATACGAATGGCGGTACGATTCATATTATCGTCAACAACCGCATCGGCTTCACCACCGAAAGCGAGGACTCCCGGTCGACGCATTATGCCAGTGACTTGGCCAAAGGCTATGAAATCCCTATCGTTCACGTCAATGCTGATGATCCGGAAGCCTGTGTAGCGGCTGTTCGTTTAGCTAGCGCCTACCGCAATAAGTACAAGAAGGATTTTGTCATTGATCTGATCGGCTACCGCCGCCACGGTCACAATGAGATGGATGATCCGGAAACAACCCAGCCAATCGTCTACGGCAAGGTCCGCAATCACCCGACGGTTCACAGAATCTATGCCGAACGCCTCCGTCAGGAAAAGGTCGTTACAGATGAAGATGTGAAGCAAATGAACGCTGATGCAGAGAGCATTTTGCAGCAGGCTTATGATAATATGAAAGAAGGCAAACATAAGAACGCGGACAGCAAGACTTCCGTATCCGTGAAGACAGAGGACAGCCCTAGCAAATCGACTGCTGTCTCCCTGGGTGCGCTCCAACAAATCAACCGTGAGCTACTTAGCGTTCCTGACGGCTTCACCGTCTATCCGAAGCTGCAGCGCATTCTGCAGCGCCGCAAAGACGCACTGAACGATGGTGAGAAGGTAGACTGGGCACTGGCAGAAAGCCTGGCCTTCGCTTCCATAATCAGAGACGGAACTCCGATCCGCTTAAGCGGCCAGGATGCACAGCGCGGTACCTTCGCGCACCGCCACCTCGTCCTGCATGACAGTGAGACCGGAGAATTGTTCTCTCCGCTGCATCAAATAAGCGATGCTAAAGCTTCCTTCGGTGTGTACAACAGTCCGTTGTCGGAAGCCTCGGTGCTTGGCTTCGAATACGGGTACAATGTATTTGCGCCTGAGACTTTTGTAATTTGGGAAGCCCAATACGGTGACTTCGCCAATGCCGGTCAGGTCATCATTGACCAGTTCATCTCGGCTGGACGGGCGAAATGGACGCAGCGCAGCAATCTTGTTATGCTGCTGCCGCACGGCTACGAAGGCCAAGGACCGGAGCATTCCAGCGGCAGACTGGAACGCTACCTGCAGTTGTCTGCTGAAGAGAATTGGACCGTGGCCAATCTGACTTCAGCATCCCAATATTTCCACTTGCTGCGCCGGCAGGCTTCTCTCTGCGGCAAGCCGGAAGCCCGGCCGCTCGTTATCATGGCGCCGAAGAGCCTGATCCGCAACCCGCGCAGCACCTCTGCCGGAACCGAACTGGCTTCAGGGCAGTTCCAGGCCGTACTGCCTGAGCCGCTGCTCGGCCAGAACCCGGCTGAAGTGAAACGTCTCGTGGTTTGCAGCGGCAAGGTCGCCATTGACCTGCAAGCCGAGCTGGAAGCTGCGACTGCGAAGGGCAAGGAATGGTCCTGGCTGCACATCCTGCGGCTTGAGCAGCTCTACCCGTTTCCAGAGCAGGAACTGGCCGCTCACCTGAGCACCTTCCGCTCCCTGGAAGAAATCGTCTGGGTACAGGAAGAACCGAAGAACATGGGCTCCTGGAGCTTCACTGAGCCGCGTCTGCGGGCCATCGCTCCCGAGAATACCAAGGTCAAATATATCGGCCGTCCGGAGCGTTCCAGCCCGGCAAGCGGTTATGCAGATGTTCACACCTATGAGCAACGTAGAATTGTTACGGAAGCCCTGAAATTGAATTCGCAAGTACAAACGGCTGTACCGTCCTCCTAAGAGGACGGTGTCACTATAGCGTAAACTATAAAGTTTGGGGAGGTAGCGGCCTGTGTCTGAAATTAAAGTACCCGATCTTGGCGAATCCATTTCTGAAGGAACGATCTACAAATGGCTGGTTAAAGAGGGCGATACTGTCGGCCAGGGGGATGTGCTGGCAGAGCTGGAGACAGACAAAGTCAATCTTGAGATTAGTGCAGAGGAGGACGGTGTCATCTCCTCCATCCTGCGGCAAGCCGGCGAGAACGTAGCCGTTGGCGAAGCCATCGGCATCATCGGCGCGGCAGCAGCCGGCACGCCGAAAGCGGCAGGCGGCAGCAAGCCCGCGGCCGCACCGGAAGCGGCAGGCGGCAGCAACGCCGCCGCGCCTCAGGCAGCAGCGGAAGCTTCCGCACCCGCTGCAAGTGCCGCGCCCGCAGCTACGAGCGCGGGCGACAGCTCCGCGGCCCTGGCTACGCCGGGCGCGCGCAAGCTGGCACGGGAGCGCGGCATCGCCCTCGGCGAGGTTAGCGCCCGTGACCCGATCGGCCGGATTGGCCAGGCCGATGTGAAGGACCATGGCGCAGCGGGTGCTGCTGCGCCAGCCGCTCCGGCGCCGCAAGGCAAGCCGGAGGCGGCGAAGCCGCTTGCGGCGCTGGGCAAAGCGCCGCACCCGGAGGACGGCAAAGCGACGGAGCGCAAGCGCATGTCGCGCAGACGGCTGACGATTGCCAGCCGCCTGGTGGAAGCGCAGCAGACGGCGGCGATGCTGACCACCTTCAACGAGGTGGACATGACGGCGATTCTGGATATCCGCAAGCGCCGCAAGGATAACTTCAAAGAGAAGCATGATGTCGGACTCGGGTTCATGTCCTTCTTCACCAAGGCCGTGATCGGCGCCTTAAAAGCCTATCCGATGCTCAACGCCGAGATCGACGGCGAGGATCTGTTGCTGAAGAAATACTATGATATCGGCATTGCCGTCGCTGCCAAGGAAGGCCTGGTCGTACCGGTCGTCCGCGATGCAGACCGGTTGAGCTTCCCGCAGATCGAGCGGGAAATTGGTGCACTGGCCGCTAAAGCGCGGGCCAACACGCTGAGCCTAGCTGAGCTGCAAGGCGGCACATTCACGATAACTAACGGCGGAGTGTTCGGCTCACTGCTATCTACGCCGATTCTTAACACCCCACAGGTAGGTATCCTGGGTATGCACAAGATCCAGCTGCGCCCGATCGCACTGGACGAAGAGACTACCGTCAACCGGCCGATGATGTATATTGCACTGTCCTATGACCACCGGATCGTCGACGGCTCCGAAGCCGTAAGCTTCCTGGTTAAAGTCAAGGAACTGCTGGAAGATCCGGAAGCGCTGTTGTTAGAAGGCTAAGTGCCCTCATCCAACTTTACAATGTGCTGTTAACCTATCAATCAAAAAGGAGATCCCCAGAGCCTAGCTCCAAGGGACCTCCTTTTTTTGCCGCGATATTTATCGTTCCTGCTTGGCTTCTGTACCTTCACCTTCCCAATGAAAGTAAATTCAGCAGTCATGGACGAGAAAATAAAGTCCTGGACTACCGCTATTTTTTATTGAACTATCGCCTCTCATTAATACAAGTGCTTATCTCCAAAATGTAATCTTCTCAGAACTTAACCGCACGGTTTCATATCCTGCTTCCTTGGCTTTTCCTATGGAGATAATCATTACTGGAGCATAACGTTCTTCATCTAAATCAAATGCTTTGGCTACCTGATCGACTTCAAAGCCTGCCATTGGATTCGTATCATACCCATGTGCACGAGCTACCAACATTAACTGCATGGCGAAAAGGCTGCTATCGATTTTTGCTACTTCAATTTTCACTTCTTTTGGTAACGTTGGATACATTGACAGGATGGTGTTGACCTGACTATCTCGTACTTCTGCTGGCATCTTCCCTTCTTCCACAGCTGTATTGTAAATTTCTTCGACATTTAAATAGCTATCAGTATCACCAAAAATTAATAACATGGCTGATGAAGTATCGTTTTGTAACGTATTGAAGCGCACAAGAGGTCTTAGTTTTTCTTTTCCTTCCGGAGTATCCACCACCACTACACGCCAAGGCTGCATATTTGCAGAGGATGGTGCCAAGCTGGCCTCCGCAATCATTTCACTGAGCTCTTCTTTTGATATTTTAAAGTTCTCGTCATAATTACGAACAGAACGTCTTTCCTTGACTATACTGGCAAAATCATTATTTAGAGTATTAATAAACATAGACTCTCTCCTCTTGATAACGTTAGTTTTTTTTGACAATTTGTATGTCGTTCGTTATCATATTCGCATTATGAACTATAAACCTAGGTTTATAGCAACAATCAAAAAGAGGTCATATTATGAAAATAAATGATGTTTCAAAATTAACGGATCTGCCTATATCAACATTGAGATTTTATGAACGTAAGAACCTAATTCCGGACATATTTCTGCAAAGAGATGCCAATAATTATCGTGTTTATTCTGAGGAGATTGTTGAATTTCTGGAAGATGTGAAGGCACTTTTATCCGTAGGTTTTTCTATAGAGGAATTAAGTTTGCTAGTCAGTCAAGAACTTAATTTATCATACGAGCTAAAGAAACAAGTTGTTGAACAAAAAATCAAAGAAATTGAAGATGTCCAGAAGCGATTGAAAAAATCGAAGAAATTTTTGCATGCCGTCTTGGAGGGAAAAGCAAATTTTCAAACGAAGTGTTAGAAATAAGCTGCTTGGAGAATGCCCTGTGAGTATACGGATATCATCAATCGGTAAGGTGTTATTCTTAAGTTCGCTTATATAGTTATTTATTCAACTAACCTTCCGCTTAACTTTAGTGAAGAGAAGCCTGTGGGGCTCCATAACCATAGGGGGTATGAGAAGATCAATGGGGGCTAAACCCACTACCTCCGTGCTTTCCCCCAAGCTTGTGTAACAGCATGTTTAACAGCTTGTCTATCGTCAGCAGAACCAACCTCGCGAATACATAAATAAGAGCATTTTTGTACCTTAATTCGGCGGCAACGAAGTGGAAAGATTCATTAAGGACATTTTTGTATGTTAATTCTTCGGGTATATCATCTTTTTAGGGATTTGTAAGAAAATAAGGTACAAAAATGCTCTTAATTCCCTTTTTAACGCTAAAATTATCAATATAAGGTACAAAAATGCCGCTATTTAAATACTGAGTCGGCTTTGGAAAAAGAAACGTTACACGAAAGAAAACGGCGGCAAGGTAACTGCAGCAGAATAGGCGATCAAGTGAACGGGCCATTAAGTGAAAGCTTCGATCTTCTGATTCACTGAACTTATGTGCCAGCCCCATATTGTGCGCGTCACTTCTGTTCCAGTTAAGCCCTCGGTAAATACTCAATAAGTTCTCAATAAGCCCTAAATTTAGTTACTGGTCTATATAAGCTGAACTTAAGAATTAGGCAAGCTGACTGGAGAATTCCTATAAAAATAAGGATATCATCAATCAGCAAGGTGCTATTCTTAAGCTCACTTTACATAATCACAAATTTAGTTACTGGTTTAAACACAAAATAGGTTGCGAACTTCCGGTAAACTTTTGACTGTCCAGTAAGCTTTAAAGCCCTAGTTAATATTTCTTTAAAGCAAAAATAGAGGAGATCAGCCCACATAATGAACTAACCATCCTCTATTAGGTGTTACCTTTTGTTGCTCTGTCTCTGTAATTAGGCCAACATCACAATCTGTATATGGTTAAGCCGTCCCCCCGTAAGGTTTCAGACTCAATCCCTTCTCTGTCTTCTCTTTCTGCACCGGCGGCTTCAGGGAAATTGCAATGATTGAAGCCAGCAGACACAAGAGACCAATCACGATAAAGGTGGGTTTGAACCCGCCAAGCAAAGCAGCTATAAATGAGCCGGACAACGCGCCGATGCCGAAGCCCTGATACACGATGCCGTAGTTCTTGCTATGATTCTTCAGACCGAAGAAGTCACTGACAATAGCCGGGAACACCGTAATGTTGCCGCCGAAGCAGAAGGCAATTGCCGCTACACAGGCGAAGAACAGGCCAAAGCTCAGGTTGGCAAAGCTAAGCGTCAGCATCGCCGCAGCGGTTACTACGAGTGATGCGCCCACCAGCTTCAAGCGGCTCATTTTATCAGACAATGCCCCAAGAATCAGGCGTCCGCTTGTATTGAAAATCGCGATCATTGCCACCGCATTCGCTGCTGTCTGCACATCAAGTCCAGCCAGCTTCACACCGATATCCTTAACGATGCCTATCAGGTAGAGACCGCTCATACAAGCGGTGAAGAAGATAATGAACAGCAGATACGCTTCTTTGGTGCGAAGCATTTCCTTAACGGTATAGTCCTTGGCACCAGCCGGAACACTGGAGGCGGTTGCAGGAGATGCCGACAGGCTAGACCGCGTTCCTGCTGGGACTACACCCTCCGAAGACTGCACAACAGCCGGTACAGAGGCTGGCGCGGCAGCTTCTCTGATCAGCAGCGAGCCAATAACAACCATAGCCATCACAATCATTCCCCAGTAAAGGAATGTGTTAGATACACCGACCGAGTCGATCAGACTGCCATTGATATATTTGAAAACCAGACTTCCTGTCCCGTAAGCACCAACAGATACGCCGGAGATTAAGCCTTTATTCTTTGGAAACCATTTGATCAGGTTAGATAACGAAGTAATATAAGCCGTTCCGTCCGCATAGCCGACGATCAATCCTGCCAGCAGATAGAACATCGGGAGTGAACTTGCCTGTGAACTGAGCATTAGCCCCAGTCCTAGCACGATCCCTGCGGTTCCAGTCAGTCTGCGGAGGCCGAACCGGTCCTGCAGCTTGCCCGCGAACAGTGTTGCGAAAGCCAGCGCGAAGCTGGTAATGGAAAATGTTATTGCGACGGAGCTGAGCTCCCATCCGAATTTGGATACCAGTTGTGCATTGAACAAGCTCCATGTATAAATCGTACCCAGACCCATTTGCATAATGACGGTACCTAGTACAATAAGCCATCGTTTGGCGCTTTTACTATCCGTAGTTGTAGTCATGGCCGTTTCCTTCTTTCTCTCGTTGATCGCTGCAAGAGCCTCTATTGCCTCTTCATTGTAGCGAAAGCAACACCGCTTGAGAGAAATACGGAATGAGATGACTGAAATGAGGAATGAAATGCGCTTACAATCGCATAATCTGCCTGAATTCCTTGACCCTGCTGCGACTAACCGGCACTTCAAAATCCAAATCACGCAGGCGCAGCAGATACGTATTGTTGAACCAAGGGATGATCTCCTTGATCTTCGACAGGTTGACTAGGTAGGAACGGTGGCAACGGAAAAATCGGTCCTGCGGCAGCCGGGCATGAAAATCGCTGATGCTGAGCGCCATACTGTACTCTTCGCTTTTGGTCATCACACTGGTGGTCTTCTCCTGCGCCGAGGCGTAATAGATGTCATCCGCATCCACCACGATGATCTTCTCGTTTTTCCATAGGTTTACCTTATCACTGAGCGGATTACGTTCACTTTCTTCCTCCTGCCGACCACGAGCGGCATGGGCCGTCTCGAGTTTATGCAGCATCGCTTTGATCCGCACCTCGCTGTATGGCTTCAGAATATAATCGAACGCCTCTATTTCGAAGGCCTCGGCAGCATGCTCTTTGTACGCAGTGATGAACACAATATAGGGCTTCACCGAGAACTTGCTGATATTCTGCGCGAGCAGCACACCGTCGATGGAAGGAATGTTGATATCCAGAAAAAGCACATCCGCCTCCTGGCTCTGTAAGTATTTTAATGCATCCAGCCCGTCCTCAAACTGAGCGACAATTTCGATTCCACTATGGGCCTCAATCAAGAAGGCCAGCTCTTGTCTTGCCAGTTCCTCATCCTCTACAATTATCGCTCTCATCGGTTCTCCTTTTTAACATCAAAATAGATATCCGTTCCTTTGTCCAATCGGTGGATCGTCAGTCCGTTCCCATAGATCAGTTTCACCCGCTGATGCACATTATAAAGTCCGATCTTGTTCTCCGGCATATCGCCGCTGTAGACTCTCGCGATCGTCTCTTCAGAAATGCCGACCCCGGTGTCGCGGATCCCGACCCGCACCGTATCGCCCTGGTCTTTTACCGAAATGGTCACGGTACCCTTCCCTTTTTCCTTCAAAATCCCGTGAACAATGGCATTCTCCACGAGTGGCTGAATAATGAGACTAGGAATGCGCACCTCCACCTCATCGTCGATATCATAGAGCACCGTTAGGCGGCTGCCGAAGCGCGCTTTTTCAATCTCTACATATTGCTGAACCTGCTGCAGCTCCTTGTTGATGTCAATGAATTCATCACTCAGCTCCAGATTATACCGCATATACCCGGACAGATTCACGATTAGCTCCCGCGCTTTATCCGGGTTGATCCGAATCGAGGAGATGATGGCATTCAGCGCATTGAATAGAAAATGGGGGTTGATGCTCGTCTGTAATGCTTTCAGCTCCGCTTTGTTCGCCATCTCCTTGATGCCCTCCACCCGCGACACTTCCATAAGTGTAGAAATCATCTGCGACAGTCCCACGGCCATAGCCTGCAGGGAATACGTAATCTTATGGGCTTTGGTATAGTAGATTTTGAGCGCCCCCGTCACCTCACCCTTCTCCTTAAGCGGGATAATAATCAGCGATTTGATCAGTGGGTTCGTATGGTCGGTATCATTGTTCCGGATCGTAATCTCGCCGCTGGACAGCGTCTGCTTGGTCTCGTCGCTAATAATCTCGCTGGTCTCGGCATAATACTCTTCCCCTATACCAACGTATGCGCGTATCAATCTGGTATCAGTAATGGCTACAGCGTCCGCTCCGATATCCTCTTTAATGATTTGGCAGATGGTGTGAAGGGATTCATGATTGATGTTGCGAAAATACGGCAGCGTCTTATTGGCGATATCGAGTGCGAGCTTGGATTGCTTGGCGGCTATCCGCTCCTTTTCCCCTTCCACACTCTGGATCAGCATGACGATCAGACCCACACTGACTTGGCCAACAATCATCGGAAAAGCGATCTTGGACACGATGTCCAGCCCAAGCGAGGTTGGCTGCGCCATCACTAGAATAAGTACCATTGTCAGCGCCTCACAGGCCATCCCGGCGAGAATGCCAGCGATCCAGCGCCGTTCAACAGAGCTGCGACGATAAATAATACCGGACACTACCCCCGCGATCACGCTTGTGATGAGACAAGGAACCGAGGTTACCCCGCCGATATCGATCAGGAAACGGTGCACGCCTGAGATCACTCCAGTGATCAGACCGACCCAGGGGCCAAACAGTATCCCTCCGGCCATGATGGCAATGATCCGTACATTTACAAGCGAACCTTCCACGTTAATACCGCTGTACGTACCAAAGATAGCGAACAGACTGAATACCACCGTTACAATCGCCAGTTCCTGAGGGGCGTAAGCACCTTTTTGAAAAATCTCTTTAAACCGCGGCAGACGGGTCAGCACGAACAGACACATCAGCAGAAGCGCGGCTCTTTCGAATAATTGCATCAGAATAGTAAACGTGTGTTGCATAGTCACGGCCTCCAAGAACAATATATCGGTCATTATAGTTATAGTTCCCGCCGCTGTCCAATTGCAGCCCGGATCTGTACATCTTTCACTTCTCTACAAAGCTGGACTGACTATTATCAGCAAAATAATGAAACTCAGAACTTCCCCTCTTTGCTACTGGCAACTTCCCCATTCATATTTATAATGAGTACATGGTAGTACCACCAACGGACCTCAGTGACCTTATTCTATCCAAAGAGAACTTTATAGGGAGTTAGCGGACTCCAGAGACGTTATTCACACACTTTAGTCTTTCTTTTGTTAGATTCTGTGTAGATAGCGGCTTCTGAGTCCGTAAGGCACAAAAAAAAGCTGATGTAGGAGCAATAACGTTTCCTGGGTCCGTAAGAGGCTTATACTACTGGTTCGCAGTGGCCTGCTGCAGACGAACGTAGAGCATATTGCTGGTTCGCGGTAGACTGCTGTAGACGAACGTAGTTCATATTGCTGGTTCGCGGTAGACTGCTGCAGACGAACGTAGGGCATATTGCTGGTTCGCAATGACCTGCTGCAGATGCACGTAGTTCATATTGATGGTTTGCGGTGGCCTGCTTCAGATGCACATAGTTCGTATTGCTGGTTCGCGGTATTAACGGCCACGCTAGCGAGCCATCGGAGCAGTTCACTGGAGGATATTTGCTGGAAGCTTACAACAACGGAGGCGATAACTATGAAACTAAACAATAAGGAAGATATCCTGCAGCTTGTCCAAAACGACCCGTGGATGATGAGTGTGCTGGAAACAGCCAGTCTACTCCATTTGCCGGATTGGTGGGTCTGTGCAGGGTTTGTGCGCTCTAAAATCTGGGACACGCTCCATGGCTTTGCGGAAAGAACGCCTTTACCAGATGTTGATGTTGTCTATTTTGACCCTTCTAACCTTGATGAAGCTGAGGAAAAACGATTGGAGGAGCAGCTAAGAAGCATAGATCCCACCATCCCTTGGTCGGTTAAAAATGAGGCGCGAATGCATCTGATCAATAACATGTCACCATTCTCATCTTCTACAGATGCGATCTCGAACTTTACAGAGACTGCAACTGCGCTTGGGCTTAGCCTGAACGAAGCGGGGCAAGTCATCCTGACCGCTCCACACGGGATCGAGGATGCGGTGAATATGGTGTTACGGCCGACGCCACATTTTGCAGCAGACAAGGAACGTCACCCCATCTTTGTAGAGCGGATCGCGCGGAAAAACTGGCAACAGACCTGGAGCCAGCTCCAGTTACACACTGCAAGTGCTGTTGGTGATTTCCCTACCCTAGAGTAGGTAGCCCAATTCACTTAGGTCAGGTGTCACTACTTATGCATAGGCATATTATGCAGTATTAAGAAAACGAAAGGAGTACATCCATGCGACAAGAAAACAATGGAGTTCAAGAATTTCAGCAAAGAGATCCCCAGCCACAACATTACGGACATGAACATACACAACATCCCCATCCCTATTTTCACATCTATGGTTCCCCCCAGGGTATTCATCACATCCATCATCACCACCACCATCACCACCACCATCATCACCACCACTATCACACCACGCGAGAGCAAGATACTCATCAATAACGATATTAAAAAGGGCATTTAAAATTTAAGGCGAGAAGAGTTACACCCCCGGCTAATGCTACATCATGCCGCTGTGCGTTTCATTCTCGCCTGATTTTTATTCTATAGGTATATCGAAGAACAGCAATAAACAAGATCCCTGCGGCAACTTCCGTAAAACCTATAAGTATTGTTCGGCTACTTGATTAATTTCATTGGAGAGCCAGACCCTTATCGTTGGAGCAGACTCTGATGAATCTAGCAAAGAAATCAATTGAGGGATAGTTCCTTCATCATATCTGCTTATCAACTATAAATGAGCAAATCCACTTCCAATAAACTGTAAAATCAAAAAAATAGAGACAAAGTGCTTTACCTGTGTTGAAAAAGTAGTCACAACAACAAACTTTTCACAAAGAGGTAATCACTATGTCTCATACCGCCATCGCACCTGAATCCAACGCCATCCGCAACTATTTGTTGCAGCATCAGCTGCCTTTGTATTTTTCCAAGCCTGTTTTAAATCATGTGGAAACGTACATGACGGCGGCAATCGCTAAAAGATTTCGTGGCAAGGTTACCGCTTTGGCGGAATACAGTGACCGCCATCGTACCACACTAGGCCATTTCCTTGCCGAAGGGGTATGGGATGAAACCGTGTTACAAAATAAAGTGAAAACCGAATCTATTTTCCAGATTCTGGATACCTCCAAGCGCACGGCGGAGCCGCTGTTTGTCATTCACGACGATACGATTGCTCAGAAAACAAAACCTTCGTCACAGGCCCGTTTTCCTATCGAGCAAGCCGGGTTTCATCACTCTCATC
>NZ_JABWCS010000200.1 GCF_013359945.1 Paenibacillus agri
GAGCGGTGAACGGACAGCATCTGCAGCCTGATAGCATAACTGGCGGGCACCTGGCCGAGCAAAGTGTGGAAGAGCGGCATGTAAAACCCGGCAGTATCACCCTTGAGCATCTGGCAGAGGAAGTATACACGTCCGATCTCTTGCCTGACGGCAGCATAACAGGAGCGAAACTGGCTGAGCAAAGTGTGGAAGAGCGGCATTTGCGTCCTGGTATTATTAAGCTTGAGCATCTGGCAGAGGAGACAAATATCAGCGAACTGCTGCAGGCTGGTAGCATACCGGGGAACAAGCTGCTGCCAGGCAGTGTAGGAACACTGCAATTGTCGACCGATGCCGTCGGGACTACAGAGCTGCAGGATGAAGCAGTGGATTCCGGCAAAATTGCCCCATTCTCCGTACAGTCCCGCCATCTGGTGGAAGAGAGTGTACAGGGCTATCATCTTGCGCCGGGCGCGGTTAGCGCAGAGCATCTGGTCCCCGGCACGGTCAATCCGGAGCATCTTTCCTTCAGACCGGTGCAGACTGCTGGGTCGCGCGAAGCCTTTCAGCAATTTGGCATGACAGCCTTCATGTTCAATGGAGATGCGGAAAGTGTAGAAGTGACGGTGACCTTCGATGAGAGCTTTGGGCACACCGGCTATGTCCTTGTGGCGATGACGAATCAACCTTTCTTTCATGCCTCTCTCAAGAGCCGGTCCTTGCATGAAGCTGTAATCGAGATAGTTAGGCTGCGTGAGAACAGTCAGTTCTACGGCGTCGTTTCCTGGATTGCTATAGGTTCTCCACAGGCTAAACCCGCAGTGAATCAGGTTCCTTTCGATTAATGGATCGATGCATAAGCGCACCAATGACTAGCGCGGCCTCAGGCCGCGCTTTTTTTCATCATCACAGGAGATTCAGGTTCCGTGGCTTTGCCGGAGGATATGGCCCTTTGTCAGTAACGGCATTTGTCCTGTTTTCTGTGCGGATGAGACATTGGCCGTTACCCTGCACGGCGGATGACATAAACTGTGATGTAACCCTCAGCCCGGATAATCAGCCCTGCAAGAAAGGTGGATGTGATATGAAGCCCAAACGTACCTCTGCCCGTCGCCAGTTGCGACCGGCTTCCAAAGCTCGCCGGCGGACGGCCCGCCCGGTGCAGCAAGCTGCAGCAATACCTCCTGTTAATCATCCCGAGCCTTATGTGTCCGTTATCATTCCTGCCATGAATGAAGAGCGGACCATCCGTGGTGTGATTGCTGAGGCCAGGGGGGTTCATTCGCGTTGTGAGGTTATTGTGATTGTGAACGGCTCTGCTGATCGTACGGCGGAGATGGCAAGTTCATCAGGTGCCCGCGTAATCTCCTATGAACAGCCGCTTGGACATGACGCCGGACGCAGTGTTGGAGCAGAGGCTGCTATGGGGGAAGTCCTGCTGTTCCTGGATGGAGATTTTGTTATACCGGCTTCAAAATTGCGTCCTTTCGTGCGGGCTGTAAATGAAGGCGCTGATATTGCCCTGAATGGTTATTCCGGTCCGGTCCGCCAGGCAATGCCCCATCCGGTGGTGCTCTCCAAGCATGCGCTGAACCTTCTGCTCGGCCGTCCGGACCTGAAAGGAAGCTCTATGACCGCTGTGCCGCATGCTTTGAGCCGCAGGGCGCTTGCAGTGCTGGGTAGCGGCCTGCTGTCCCGTCCGCCGCTAGCTCATGCGGCTGCTGTTACGACAGACTTGCGGGTGCAGGCGGTCCATACAGTGGAGGTAGGGAAGCTGAACTCGGTCCGCCGCAAGGCGGGCGGAAGTGATCCCCTGCAGCAGCAGATTGTAGAGGATCATCTGGAGGCGGTATCCCTGCTGCTGGAGCGGCGCGGACACCGGGCCGGCTTCGGCGACGGGAGCCGGCGGCGTGAGATCGTGAGGTGACAGATGAAGATAAAGTCGAAACGCAGACGGAAGCTTATCGTGTCCGTGCCTGGCAAGTCCGCCTCTCAGCGAGCGGCAAAAGGTGCAACAGCGGCAGCCAACAGGAGGAGTCCGCGGCGCAGCAGCGGCCGGCCCGCTGTGACCCGCAGACATGGGTCTCGCAAGACGGGGAGATGGCAACGGAACGGCACGCTGTCGGTAATCATCTCGGCACGTAATGAGCAGAAAACGCTGCTGCCTTTGCTCAAGCAGGTATCGCGGCTTCAGCCTATGGAGATCATTGTTGTACTTAACGGGTGCATTGACAACAGCTTCCGGCAAGCCCGCCTTTCCAAGGAGGCGATGATCATCCATCTTCCGGATTCTGCAGGCCATGATGTCGGCCGGGCCATAGGCGCGAAGCTAAGCAGAGGTGACATCCTGTTGTTCCTCGACGGCGACATGGTGATTCCGGCACCGCAACTTGCTCCCTTCCCTGCCGCCGTAGACAAAGGAGTAGATGTTGCCCTTAATGACCTGAATTCGCTGCTGCCGCCGTTCCGGCTGAGCGACGATGTGACCCGTAGCAAGATGTTTCTGAATCTTGCTCTGGGCCGGGGCGATCTGGGCGTTAGCTCTATGACGGCCGTTCCTCATGCGCTCTCCCGGCATGCGCTGGAGAAAATCGGCTTTCAGGAACTAATGGTTCCTCCTAAGGCTCAAGCACTCTCTATCCTGGGAGGTCTCCGGGTGGAGCAGGTGGGAACGGTCGATGTCATCAAGCATAATCGGCTGCGCAGAACCAACATTGGAACGGGCAACGCTGTGGAGCAGCTGATTACCGGAGATCATGCCGAGGCGCTGCATGAGGTGCTCTCCCGTCGGGACCCCGGCAGTCTTGTACCGGAAGAGGTCTTTTGGGAGAAGCGGCGCCAGATGGCGATCTGGAGGAATGGGTTATGACGCGAACAAGTATTATCATTCCGACCTACAACGGACTTGGCCTGCTGCGGACCTGTGTGGAGGCCATCCGGGCCTGGACGGATACTCCTTATGAAATCATTGTCGTAGACAACGCCTCACAGGATGGGACCGCAGAGTACTGCCGATCTCAGAAATTGGCGTTCATCTCTTTGCCCGTCAACCGTGGCTTCCCCGCTGCTTGTAATCTCGGGCTGCAGCTGGCTTCCGGCGATGAAGTACTGCTACTGAATAATGATGTAGTTGTCTCCTCCAGATGGCTGACCAATCTGAAGGCGGCGCTGTACAGTGCGCCGGGTATCGGGATTGTCGGGCCAGTGACGAACTATGCCAGTGGCCGGCAGCAGGTCAAGACGGAGTACACCGACTTGCCGGGGTATCATGAAGCCGCGAAAATCGCGAATGTCCCCGATCCCCGCAAATGGATCAGAACGCAGCGGCTGGTGGGCTTATGCTTTTTGCTGAAGCGAGAGGTGCTGAATTCTGTGGGACTGCTGGATGAGAGATTCTCACCAGGACATTATGAGGACGATGACTACTGCTACCGCGCTCGTCAGCAGGGTTACCGGTTACTGATTGCTGGAGATTGTCTCGTACACCATGAAGGAAGCGCCAGCTTCAAGGAAGTATACGATAGCGGCTGGGGTGATCTGGTGGAACGAAACCGCGGCAAGTTTATAGATAAATGGCAGGTGGATCCTGCGAATTTCATGTGAGGTGCAGACCCGAAGACTAACGACGTAGATAAAGAGGAGGAAAGTAAGTGAAGGGAGTCATACTGGCGGGCGGAACAGGTTCCAGACTTCTACCGCTGACCCGGCTTATGAACAAACATTTGCTTCCGGTCGGCAATTATCCTATGGTGTGCTACGGTATAGACCGGCTGCGCCGAGGGGGGATCACCGATATTCTTCTGGTCATCAGCAAGCAGTCCGCCGGGTTGTATACGGATTTTTTGGGCAGCGGTGCCTCTTTTGGCGTCTCTCTGACTTATAAAATTCAGGAAGCCGCAGGAGGCATCGCGGAAGCCCTGGATCTTGCGGAAGGATTCATTTCTCCGGGAGAACGGTTCGTGGTTCTGCTCGGAGATAATCTGTTTTTGGACGATCTTACCCCTTATGTAGATAGCTTTCTCAAACAGTCCGAAGGGACCGCCAAAGTGCTGCTGACACCAGTGGAGGATGCACGCAGATATGGTGTTCCCGTCTTTGATGATAAGGACCCTTCGTGGATTGCCTACATCGAAGAGAAGCCCAAGCGGCCAAAGACGAATTATTGCGTGACCGGTATTTATATGTACGACTCGGACGTATTTGATATTATCCGGCGGATTGCTCCCTCGGGGAGAGGCGAGCTAGAGATCACTGATGTGAACAACCTGTATGCCGCCGACCGCAAGCTGAGCTATGATGTGCTGAAGGAATGGTGGAGTGATGCGGGAACGTTTCAGTCTCTGCGCGAGGCCGGGGAGAAACTCAAGGATACATTGTAATGAAGCAGTGGAGTGTTCCGGGAAGTTACCGGACACTCCTTTTTTGGTTAAATGTTGCATGGTCGCACATACTATTTTCAATTCATCATCTAGAGGAGGAACAGTATGAAAGCGGCAGTTACCCATGCATTTAAAAAGCCTTTGGAAATCAAGGAAGTCGGATTGCGTGATCCGGACCCCCATGAGGTGGTCGTCAAAATCCATGCCTGCGGCGTATGCCACACTGATCTTCATGCCGCGAACGGGGACTGGCCAGTCAAACCTAAGCTACCTTTGATACCCGGACATGAAGGTGTTGGCGTAATTGTGCAGATCGGCACGGGCGTTCATCATCTGCAAGTAGGGGATCGGGTAGGCATTCCCTGGCTGTATTCTGCTTGCGGTCATTGCGAATTCTGCCTGAGCGGACGTGAGACGCTGTGTTTGCAGCAGCAGAACGCGGGATATTCGGTCGACGGCAGCTATGCCGAATATTGCATTGCCCATGGCGATTATGTCGTGAAAATCCCTGACGCCATCGATTTTGTGCAAGCAGCACCGTTGTTTTGTGCGGGTGTGACCACTTATAAAGCCCTGAAGGTATCCAAAGCCCGTGCGGGGCAATGGGTGTCGATTGTGGGTGTGGGGGGGCTAGGTCATCTGGCTGTTCAATATGCCAAGGCTATGGGCCTCAATGTGGTCGCGGTTGATACTTCTGAAGAGAAGCTGGAGCTCGCAAAGCAACTGGGGGCTGACCTGGCGATCGATCCGAGGAATGATGACCCTGCAGAGGTAATCAAAAATAAATTGGGCGGGGTCCAGGCCAGTATTGTCACGGCTGTGAACAAAAAAGCGTTCGACAGCGCCTATTATTCCCTCAAACGGGGTGGCACGCTAGTTCTGGTGGGATTGCCACCGGAGAAAATGGAGGTGCCTATTTTCAACACGGTGCTGGATGGGACAACGATTGTCGGCTCGATTGTCGGTACGCGACAGGATCTGGAAGAGGCTCTGCAGTTCGCGGCGGAAGGGAAAGTGAAGGCGATCACAGCAGTCAGGAGACTGGAGGAGATCAATGAGGTCTTCTCAGAGCTGGAGCATGGCGAGGTTGACGGGCGAATTGTTCTATCTTTTTAAGATGCGGGATTGTATGACAAGTAGTCAGGATCCGGTCTTTGCTATGTACTATTTACGAGAAACGGGAGTTGTCCTTTTGGGGCAGCTCCCGTTTCTTTTGGTTACCCGCAGCAGTTCTGGCGAAGGATCGAATCTCAATTCTGCGGAGAGTTAAACTCCCCGTTTGCCAGGTATTGCTTGCGGTATTTTAGGGGCGAGGTTCCGGTCATAGCTTTAAACACTCTGCCAAAATGAGTCAGGTTACCAAAACCGGTGTGCTCGGCGATTTCTGAAACGGTTAATGTGGAGTCCTGAAGCAGAGAGCGTGCTGCTTTCAGACGGGTATTATTGACATATTCAATAAAAGTAAAGCCAGTTGTGTCTTTGAACGTTCGGCTTAAATGGGAGGAGCTTATAGAGAACTTGTCCGCCATATACTCCAGAGACAATGGTTTGGTGAAGTTCCCGTTAATGAAGTGGGTGATTTGCGAGATTTTCTTATGGGTCCGGTTCGGCTGTACAAGATGTTCATGGTGACCCGAAAGATTTTTGCGCTGGATGAAGATTAGCAATTCCATTAACAGGAGTCTTCGATAGACGTCGTATCCCGTAGGTTTTTGAGTGTCTTCATGGAGCATTTTGCTGAATAGATTCTCGATAAAGATCTGGTCGGGGCCGCTTAATTTGATCGTATTGGTCTCGGATTGAAAACAGAGAGGACGCCTGGTGGAAGAGAGCCGTTTACGAAAAGATCGTGCAGGAACTCCCTTTGAACAATAAACTCAATCTCTCGTACATCGTATTATGTACATTAACTAATCTGTGCAGGTCATAGACGTTAATGAATAATATAACCCCGCCGACGATTTGATAGGTTCTGTCTTCTATGAAATAGTATAGCTCGCCGGACACTAAGTAGAGTATTTCATAAGCATCGTGATAATGAGTGGTAGGCATACTGGTAACTCTTTTTGACTCACGGCTAATGTAAAAGGGATCTGATTGATAAAAGTTGATTTCCAGGGGTGTCATCTCCAATCCTGCGGGAATGATCGAGAGTAACATCATGATCCATACCTAATTTCATCGTATCACGTTTGTTAAAGGATTGATCAGGATGTAAATTAAATAGCGGTAAAAGTAGAAAATCAATAGCGATATCAAAATATGCAGAGATAGAGTAGAAAACGATGCGCTATAGTACATATGAATCTGAATACAGAAGGGGGAAGAGTAGCAGGTCTGGGCGAAACTGAAAGTTAAAGCGCTTAAACTATTATCTGCGAAAAGAGGGAACGACATTGCAAAAGAAGGGTCATTTGAAAAGAAGACTACACCAAACCATTACTTTATTGCTCGTACTTGTGCTGCTGCCATTCCAGATTGCAGATGCTTCACCTGAACAAGAGGCTGCCGGTTTAGCGGCAGTACCTGGTGTCCAGACCATTGCCGAATGGGCATTTGATAAAGCCACTGACCGTATGGGGGTATTCTCGGCTACGTACGGAATCTATGAGGCGGCGTCTACTTTTCGCAATGTAGGCGGTGTGTCCGAGGCTATGGATACAGGCAAAAAAGCAATTAGTTATCAGGGCTGGGACCAGGGCAACGGGAAAAAGTATTGGCTTGCTACCGTGTCTACAACCGGATTCAAGAATATCACCTTATCCTCTGAGCAGAATTCGTCCGGATCAGGTCCGCGTGATTTCAAAGTGCAGACGAGCCTGGACCTCCAGACGTGGGAGGATGTGCCGAATACGAATCTTAAAATGGTCGTATCCAGTTTTGATTGTCCGGGTGCTACCTGCAAATTGGTGAACAAGCCCCTTCCGAACAGCAATGATCAGGAATTATTATATATTCGCTGGATCGTCAGCGCTGATACCAACACCAAGGAGAATGACGATGGCATAGGGAGCTCAGGCTCCAGCAGAATTAGAAACATCAAGGTATCCGGCGAGCCGATCCCGGGCCAAGAAATCGTCATTCCTACCGTCGATCTTGCCCAGCTGCCGGCCGATGGCGCAAGGAATGTAACTGTTGACGCTCCAATTGAGATCAAATTCAACAAGTCTATTACCCTTGAACCGGGTTATACAGTAGGGCTTGTAGATGAGAACCATCACCAGTTGGACTCAGCGTCCTTGGAAGTTGTGAACAGCGACACTCTGCGGGTTAACCATTCTTCTTTGACGTATGGACAATCTTATACGGTAACGGTTCCTAAGGAGCTTATCAAGGGTAAAACGGATCTGGTACCGCTGGCCCGGGATATTTCTTGGAGTTTTAGTGTACAGGATTCACCATTTGCTCCCAAATCGATCAACATGACGTTTAACGGAGATCCAAAGACAAGTATTGCCTTAGCCTGGTACACGGATGTCATGACAGATACCGTGGTACAGGTGGCAGAAGGTCAGAGTAAATACAGCTATACAATAGAAGATATCAATCCGGCGAAAAAATATGATTTTATCGTCAAAGCGGTCGGTACGAGAATTAATTCCGATCCGGTTGAAGTCAGCACACTTCAAGGTCCGGTCGAGTCGGAACCACCTTCAGCGCCTTCAGAGTTAAAAGGAACTGTGGTTTCTCCTTACCAGATCAACTTGAAATGGACGGCTTCGGCTGGTAATATCCAGGCCTCAGGCTACAACATCTACCGTAATGGCAGCAAGGTAGGTCAGGCGGAGGGAATCACCTATAGCGATACCGGGTTAACGCCGGGTACGGCCTATAGTTACGTTGTAAAGGCCTATAATGCAGAGGGGATGGAGTCGCTGGCGAGTAATGCCATTCAAGTGACGACCAAGCCGGCATCCACTGGAGAGGGTGTCCATAAGGCCTATCCACAGCATACGTCTTATGTGGCAGGTTCGATTAAGCCGAATCATCTGACACAGGCCGAATTGGATGCTACAGTGGGCAGATTATACAACGAGTGGAAGGCAAAATATTTGAAACAAAATCCGTATGATCCAGACCAGTACTATGTGTGGTACAGTGATGGCGACTGGTTTGAGGATAATGAGATCACTGTATCGGAAGCACATGGCTACGGGATGCTGATTACCTCTTTGCTGGCGGGTCATGACCCAGAGGCCAAGAAGTATTTTGATGGATTGTATCGCTATTTCAGAGCACATCCAAGTGAAATTAATCCTGATTTAATGGCCTGGCAGCAGGCGGATACCGGCAAGGAAATTATTGATATTAATGGCGCGGATTCAGCAACCGACGGCGATATGGACATTGCTTACGCCCTCCTGCTTGCCGACAGCCAATGGGGTAGCAGCGGGGAGATTAACTATCTGTCCGAGGCCAAAAAGGTTATCAACGCTATTATGGCCAGCGATGTTAACCATTCCGAGTGGACGTTAAAATTGGCGGATTGGGTTAGCGACAATGACCCCATGTTCGGCAATGCGACACGTCCTTCCGATTTTATGCTGCAGCATCTGAAGGATTTTAAAAATGTGTCCGGTGATGTCAACTGGGACCGTGTTGCGGATAAGACGTACAGCATTATTAATAGTTTGTATGAGAATTACAGTCCGAAAGCCGGGCTGTTGCCGGATTTTGTATACAAAGATGATAAGGCTGGGCAATACAAACCGGTAAGCCAGAAGAAATGGGATACGCCGGATGGATACTTCCTGGAGTTTGAACATGACGGAGATTACAACTATAACTCTTCCCGTATTCCTTGGCGGATCGGTACGGATTATCTCCTGACAGGCGATGCCCGGGCCAAAGGCCAGCTCAGCACACTCAACAGCTGGATTCGGGGGACCACGGATAATGATCCTAAGAAGATTGTTGCGGGATATAAGCTTGACGGCACGGAAGCCATCAATGATTATGCGGATATTTCCTTTTCCGCGCCCCTGATGGTTAGCGCCATGATCGATTCATCCAATCAGAAGTGGCTCAATCAATTATGGGATTACAATGCGGCTGTCTCTACAGAAGATGATTTGTATTTTGGGAATAATCTGCGGCTGCTAAGCATGATTGCGGTATCCGGCAATTGGTGGACACCAACCATCGTGGATACCGAGGCTCCCGTGGAACCGACCATAGAGAGAGCGGAAGCGGTATCCAGCTCGGCCATCGATCTGAAATGGACACCTTCCACGGATAACATGGGAGTGACGGGATACAAGATTTACCGCAATGATGTAGAGATCAAGACGACAACGGCAACAGAGTACAGAGATAGCGGTTTATCCGCAGATACCTCCTACAAATACTATGTTATAGCTGTTGATGCAGCAGGGAATACGTCCAAGATCACAGGCAATAACACCCGTCTATACCGACGATCAGAGCACTAACTTGCGCTGCACCTTCCGGCACCGCTAGGGCTCCTGCCGCATATGTTGTAGCAGGGCGTTTGAGCAAAGGAGACATGAAGGTGCAGAATAAAATAACAAAAGTGCTGCAGCACATGGCCCACACGCACGAACAGATGGCGCGGATCCTCGACGCCGAACGTCACGTGGTTGTCCGTATGTCGCAAATCATCCACGATTTGCCGGATGCAGAGCCTGATTTTGGAGGAACCAGCGGTCTGATCGAAAGCTCGGGTCAGGTCAACAAGAATATCATTTCGTATCTCAATGCCCTGGCTGATCTGGAAGAAGCGATGGCGGAAGGGGTCGGCAGAGTCATCAAGGAAATGAATGGGCAGGAAGAAGAGTAGGCGCAAGGAGTAGGAGGCTGGTGATGAGCAGGGAGAAGGCTTTTCTACAAATGCTGGAGTCGACGGCAGTGATTCAGTGGAACGTCGCCATGATTCTGGAGGCGAAGGCTGTCGAGGCAGAGAAGGTAAAGCAGTGGACACAGCATCATATCCACGCGAGATCGTTCGAAAGCCACGAGGAACAGTTGAAAGAAACCCTCTCCATTCACGAGGTGATCGTTGAGATGGTCGAGGGGCTGACCAAGCTGGAGAACGGACTTTACAGCAATTTGAAGGCTGTGCTGGGCAGTGGTGAGGAAGAAGGCGGCGGAGAAGGGTTCTCGGGCGGCGACGGGTTTGATTTTGGGGACCTGAGCAAATGACCGGGGGCCGTCTATCGGAGCATGCCGTCAAACTGGAGATGATCCGCTCCATTTCCCGTAGCCAGGCTGCGTTGGCCGCCATACTGGAGAGCATCGCCGAATTGACGGGGCATTCCGAACTGACGGCCCGCAAGCTGAGCGACAATATCCGGATCTTAAGCGGGTACCAGAGCGCCATGTGCCGGATGATGTCCGGCATTTCGCTGCACCGGCCTAAACGGGGAACTCCTGCAGCGCCATGGCTGAACAAGACTAAGGCGTGTGTTGGAGGAACCTCCAAAGTACATGGAGTACAGGAGGAATAAAGAGAATGAAGAAAAAGAGCAGCAGAAAAGTGCGTTTAGGCACGACAACCCGCAGACGGCGCAAATTGTTGCTGTCGCGGAAGGTCAAGGTCCGCAAAGGCCTTGCCCGTAAAACCCGCAGAGGACTGATCCGTAAAGGGAAGACCCGCAAAAGTCTTGTGCTGCGCAAAAAAAGAAGACTTCGGCGCCGCCGCATCCTGCGGAGAAGAATCATCATTGCCCCACAAGCTAACGCAGCACCTCCAGTGGGTCCTAACGATGCACCACAGGTGATTCCGCTCCCCCCGGATCTTGGCGTCTCTCCGGAAACGCCGCAGGGAGACGCCTATCAGCAGGGCTACACCGAAGCATACAACGTGGGGTTCGACGCCGGTTTCGCCAAGGGCTTCGAGGACGGGCATAAGCTGGAATTCAAATAACCCAGAAGTGCAGCAATCTGGGGCAAGAAGGAAATAACATCCGGTCGGGAGGAGTCCGTCCGGATGTTTTGCTATGCTCTTTTTTCCGCAAATCCCCTCCTCAAAGTGGACCCGAATATGATAGACTTCTTGTCAGGGTCTCGCTGAAGGGATCGAATTTGGATGGAAGAAAGCAGGTGCACAGGTGAGCAATGGGATTCGAACTGCACATAAGGAAGAGCTGGAAGAAATCATGAAGCTTATTGCCAAATGTGTGAAAGTTATGCAGGATGGCGGAAGTGACCAATGGGATGAGCATTATCCCAATAGAGAAGTTATAGGAACGGACATTGAGCGTGGTACCCTATACGTATACGAAGACAATCATGCCATTGCGGGAATCCTCGTACTGGATGAAAATCAGGCGGAGGCCTATAAAACGATTACTTGGGAGCAAAACCAGGGGCCTCATTTGATCATGCACCGTTTGGCAGTGCATCCCGAGGTGCAGGGTAAGGGGATTGCCCGGCAATTGATTGCTTTTGCAGAAGAGCTGGCATTGCGTAACGGGTATACAAGCATTCGTCTGGATACCTATGCGAAGAATACTAGAGCGTTGGAGATATACCCGCGGCTGGGCTATCAGCTTAGAGGCGAAATCTCTTTCCCGAGCCGTACCGCGAATTTCCCGGTATTTGAGAAGGTGCTGATTGCTACGGAGTAAATCTATGTTAGATATGTTTGATATCATCGTTTGATGGGATCAGATAATGTTATATATGTTATTTAAAATAACATATATAACAGATTTACTCGTTATTTGTAGAATTAGAATATAAGAACCATAAGAAATACGAATGTTTATGTTATTTTAATTAACTTTTAATTGACATGAATCATGTCTTTCTTTTATGATTGGCTTATTCAAGGGACTGAATCGAATAAGCCTTTTTTCGTATATCCTTAATAATGGGTTTAAGGGTCTCTACTGGAAACCGTAAATTTCCGGCTACGAAAATATGCTGCGGCATATTTTTGTGGCCTTTTTGTGTTACAACTGGCTCTCAGGTATTCAGCAATTTAACAAGACAAAGTAACTTGGCTAAAGGGGGAGAATGTAGTGGCAGACATCCTGATCAGAAATGCAGAGATTGTAACCATGAACAGCTCGGAGGACATCATCACCGGTGATATTCGAATCAAGGGCAGCCTGATCGCGGAGATCGGCAGTGGGCTTACACCGCAAGCGGGCGAGACTGTAATTGATGCCACTAACCGTACGGTTATCCCTGGCTTTATTCAAACGCATATTCATCTGTGCCAGACGCTGTTCCGCGGCAAAGGGGATGATCTGGAGCTGATGGATTGGTTGCGCAAGCGAATCTGGCCGCTGGAGGCTGCGCATGATGAGGAATCGTTATATTACTCTGCAATGCTGGGCATTGGCGAGCTGATCTCCAGCGGGACTACGACGATTGTGGATATGGAGACGGTGCATCATACGGATTTTGCTTTTCAGGCCATTGCGGCGAGCGGCATCCGCGCCTTGTCCGGCAAGGTGATGATGGATCAGAAGGGCGGGGATGTGCCCGCTGCCCTGCAAGAGGATACAGCATCCTCCTTACAGGAGAGCGTGGATTTGCTGGAGAAATGGAATGGTTATGGAGGCGGACGGATTCAGTACGCTTTCTCCCCGCGGTTCGTCATTTCCTGTACCGAGCCGTTGCTGACGGAGGTGCGAGACCTGTCTGCCCGTTATGGGGTTAAGGTTCATACTCATGCATCGGAGAATCTGGGAGAGATCGAGATAGTGCAGGCTATGACTGGTATGCGGAACATCGTCTATCTTGATCATTTGGGTCTGGCTAATGAGCGTCTCATTCTGGCGCATTGTATCTGGCTGGATGCCGAGGAGCGGCGGATTTTGCGGGAGCGTGGTGTGCATGTCAGCCATTGCCCCGGCTCTAATCTGAAGCTGGCCTCAGGCATTGCGGATACACCGGGCATGCTGCACGAGCATGTCTCTCTGAGTCTTGGTGCCGACGGTGCTCCTTGCAACAACAACCTGGATATGTTCAATGAGATGCGCCTGGCTGCCATCATTCAGAAGCCACAGCATGGGCCGACGACTATGGATGCGAGAAGCGTGTTCCGCATGGCTACCATTGGCGGGGCTAAGGCAGTAGGGATGGAAAGTAGTATCGGCAGTATTGAGGTGGGTAAAAAAGCTGATCTTGCGCTGCTGAATCTGCGTAATTTTCACACGTTCCCGTCCTATGATGTGGACCCGATCTCCCGGATTGTGTATTCTGCTACCCGTGCGGATGTGGAGACGACTATTATTGACGGCGAGATTGTGATGGAACGTGGGCTTATGAAGACGATGGATAAGGAAATTGTGCTGCAGGAAGCCAATCGTTCTATTAAAAGACTGCTCAGCCGCACACCCCTGGGCTGAGTCTCGCCGGATTGACCTTGATCAATCCCAGCCGCTATAATTTGCGTAGACAAACGCCGGAAATTACGCGCCGCGGATTGTTATAGACTTCGTCCGCGAGGGGCGATGAACAAGGAGTCTTACCAGTGCTCAAAGAAGAACGGCAACAAATCATTCTGGATATGCTTGTCAAGGAAGGGAAGCTGGTGGCGGCCGAGCTCAGCAGCCGTCTGAATGTGTCCGAGGACACCGTGCGCCGCGATTTGCGGGAAATGGACAATGCGGGACTGCTACATCGGGTACACGGCGGTGCGCTGCCTTCATCCCCGACATTGGCCAGCTTCGGAGATCGCGAGCGGCTGGGTGCAGAAGCGAAGATGTCTCTGGCTCAAGGTGCTACTTCGCTGATCCGCAGCGGTCAGGTCATTCTTATGGATGGCAGCACAACTACGCTGCAGATCGCCAAAGCCATCCCAGCGCATATCTCGGCGACTGTGATTACGAATAGCCCTCCGGTAGCTGTGGCCCTGGCTGGTCATCCAGAGATTGAGATTACGATGCTGGGCGGTAAGCTGTTCAAGGACTCCCTGGTGAATCTGGGTCCGGCTGCGATTCAGGAATTACAGCATATCCGTGCTGATCTGTGCTTCCTTGGAGTGTATTGCATTCACCCCGAGTTCGGCATTAGTCTGCCGCACAATGATGAAGCTTTTGTCAAAAGAGCTATGATCGCTGGCTCGTCGGAGGTGGTTGCACTGGTAACGCCTGATAAGCTTGGAACCTCAGCGCCGTTCATCGTCGCCCCAGCCTCGGCATTGACTTGCATGATTACGTCAAATGAGGTGCCGGAGAACATCCTCCTTCCATATAGGGAACAGGGAATTACCGTCATTCAGTATTAGCAAGACCGGGATACTGCGACACTCACAATCTCCAGATTGAACATGCACCTATGGGGTGCTCTGTCTTAACTAAAAACGCCTGCCGGAGACTGCAATCCACAAGGGATGCTGCTTCCGCCAGGCGTTTTCTATGGTTTATTCTGAACTGCGGCGAGTTTCCTGTTGAGAAAATCGCGGCTTCCCGGAACTTCTCGTTCCTCCAGGCCGTGCATAATCAACGGCCCTTGGTATCCGCACCTGAGCAGCAATTCTATATAGTGCTCATAATGTATCAGACCCTGTCCGGCCGCGCCAAAGCGGGTGCCGGCTTCATCCAGCACATCCTTGGCGTGAGCGAGAATAATGTCCTCTCCGAGCAGATGGAAGGCTTCCTCCAAAACAGCCGAAAGTTCCTGTGGCCTTCCGGCCGGGTACAGATTAGCGGCATCCATAATGATTTTGAGCCGGGGGGATTGCATTTCGTCCAGCAGGCGGCGTGCTAGCGGGGCGGAGGCTACAACATTAGCTGGCTCAGGCTCGATGGCAAGCTGAACGCCCTGCTGCTCGGCGAGCAGCAGCGCTTGCTCCAGTGAGGCCGTCAATGCACGCCAGGCTTCGGGCGAAGCATTGCCCGGATGATAAGCCCACATACTGCCAGCGTCCAGTGTGCCGGTACACAGTGTGATTACGGATGTACCCATGTCCCGGCACGCTGCGGCCAGTACGGCGAGAGAGGTCAGACCCTTTTCCCGTTCCAGCGGGTCGGGATGGATCATATTGAAGGTGCCGGATACGGCTGACATCCGTATTCCCCGTTGTTGAAGCTCTTGCCCGATCCTGCGCGCTGTGGCCTGAGAAAGTTCATCCGGCAAGGAGGGCAAGCCGGCACAGGACATGTTGAACTGGATTTCAGTGAAGCCGAAGCTGCGCACAGTATCGAGCACTTCTGGAAGGGTGGCTCGCTGAAAGGTTTTGGCGAATATCCCGGGATTCATTAGACGCCTCCAGTAACATCGGCCAGCAGGATACGTTCTCCGGTCTGGGCGGACCGGGCGATAGCGGCCATGCCTCGCATCGCGGCAATCCCATCCTGGATATCCGCTCCCTGAAGAGGGACTCCGTGGAGAATGGTGTCTGCAAACCCTTCGGTCTGCAGCTTATAGAAATGGGCATCTGCGCCCAGCGGGCGGCGGGTGACGCCATCCCTGGCAGAGAAGACCTCGACATCGCTGGATTTGAACAGCCATGGATTGTAGGTCTTGCCGGTGACGCTGCCGTGCTCCCCATAGATCTGAAAGCCCTCGTGCCAATCCATGCGCACAGCAACGGTAAGATCAAGATGGCCCATGCTGCCCTCGGCGAATTCCACGGCGACGAACCAGCAGTGGGCGCCGTATTTCTGCACATGTCTGGCTTGGACAGCCAGGAGCTCCCCGCCCAGATAGCGGGCGGTGTCCAGCAGATGGCTGCCATGTGTGAGCATGTAATAGCGCTGCTTGTCTTCCTTCGGATTGCCTTGCGGCTTCAGCGCTCCGCTGCCGCTTACAGGCAGCGGCATCACGTTATCCGTGACTGTATAACGGTAAGTAGAATCGCAGTACCAGGCTTTCAGCGCCAGCATCTGGCCCATTTCTTCACGGATGAACTTCCGGGCATAGGCAATGCCGGGGTCAAAACGTTTCATATGGCCGACCTGAAGCAACAGCCCGCTCTCCTCGGCTTGCCGCGCCAGCGCCTGACACTCCTCCACAGTCACGCCAAGCGGTTTTTCCACCAGCACATGCTTGCCTGCAGCCAGCGCTTTAGCGGCCATGGGAACGTGAAACTGATCGGCAATGCCAATGATTACGGCCTCCACCAGGGGATCGGCAAGCATTTCATCATAATTGTAATAGACCTTCCGAGGGGAATGGATAGTAGCCATGGCATCTGCCAGTTCTTGCGAGATATCGCAGATGGCGTATAGCTCTGTATTACGCCCTCTTCGGCAAGCCTCGAAATGAGCAGCCTGGGAGATTGGTCCGCAGCCAAGTACCCCGATGCGCAGCAGCCGTTCTTCTTTGAGCATGAGAATTCCTCCTGATATTGGGAATAGTAGTTACCAAGAAGTATATGTGCAAAAACGTGCAATATCAATTAAAAAAACGCATTGATAACAGCGATCCATTTTGAAATAAAAACAATTATTGCTATACTAGTGAAATCTGCTATTTTCCAAGCGGAAAACAGGAATCGAAATCATGTTCAAGAGTTAGAGGGGATGTTATGTACAAGGAGAAAAACGGGCCGGTATACGCCCAGTTCTATATGGTATCAGGGCTGCTGCTGTTGAAGCTGCTGCTGCTGAGAGTGTTGTTTTTTGACAGGATCGCCTGGGAGTGGGTAGCCGCCGATGCCGCTCCGGTGCTGATGCTGATGGGGGTGCTGGCTGTAGTGATTCCCCGGCGTCTGAAGTCTGGGGTCTTCTGGACATTCAACATTGTGCTGTCACTGTTGTTCTTCGCAAGTAGTGTGTATTTCAACCATTTTGGATCGGTACCCACCTATCTGGCTCTATACGAGCTGAATCAGGTGTTCCAGATTAAGGAGAGCGTGGAGTCGACGATACAGATTATTGACTACCTGTTCTTTCTAGATATCGTGGTGTATGCCCTCTACCGTGGGTTACACAGATGGCTGCGGGGTTCTGCCTATTCCCAGGAAAGATATGTCTCATCTAACGCCCGCAGAGTTCATCTGATTGTGCTTCTGGTATGCGTAATTGGTGGCGCCTGGTTGTCAGGCTATACAATCACGAATGCGAAAGGGATCACGAATGAATTGGTGCAGGCGGAGAGCGCCGGATTCATCAACTATGAGATAGTGGCTGCGATCAAGGCTAATGCTGATAACGGTCTGATCGGAACCGGGGATATCAAGGAGACCGTCGGCAAAATTAAAAACCTGGAAGCTTCCTATCCTTACCGTGATCAACCGCTCGGGACGATCCCTGATCTGTTTGGCTCACAGAAAGGCCGCAATGTCATTGTGATTCAGATGGAAGCCTTTCAAAACTTTCCGCTGCATCAGTCGCTGAATGGTCAGGAACTGACGCCGGTACTGAACAAGCTTGCGGATGAAGGATTTTATTTTCCCCATGTCTATCAGCAAATTGGTCCGGGGAACACGTCCGATGCCGAGTTCATGAGTAATACGTCTATCTATCCCATTGCTACGCTAGCGATGTCGACCGGGTTCGGGGATCGGGTGCTTCCCAGCCTACCCCGTCTTCTGCGCAGCAAGGGCTATGAAGCATATACGTTTCATGTGAACAAGGTTGGCTTCTGGAACCGGAATGAGCTGTATCCGGCATTGGGTTTCAACGGTTACTATGACAAACAGAGTTTCAAGAATGATCACTTTAACGCCTTTGGCGCATCGGACGAGCAGTTGTACATCACCGGCGTGGAGAAGCTTGCTGAACTAAAAGCCAAGGGAACACCTTTTTACGCACAAATGGTTACCGCCTCCAGTCACCACCCATTCAAGATTCCCGATGCCTTCAAAAAAATCAACATCGAAGGTGATTTGAAGGACACTATGCTGGGCGACTACTTGACGGCAATCAATTACACAGACTACGCCATTGGTACGCTGATTGAAGGCCTGAAACAGAACGGACTGTGGGACAATACGGTGCTTGTTATGTACGGGGACCATTTCGGGCTGCAGCCGAAGGATGTCACGCCGGAGCAGGTGGAGCAGGCACTAGGGATCAAATATGACTCTAGGATCAGCCGCTTCAACATCCCGCTTATTGTTCGAGTTCCCGGTATGGAGCAGGGGCAAGTGATCAACCGTACCGGCGGACAGCTCGATATTATGCCGACGATCGCCAATCTGCTGGGTGTCTCTTTGGAGGGAGAGGGCTTTACCGCCTTTGGGCATGATCTTCTGAACATTGACCGCAATGTGGTAGGGATGCGTTATTATCTGCCGACAGGCTCATTTTTTAACGATGACATCATGTTCGTGCCTGGAAAAAGTTTTCAGGACGGCGAGGCCATCTCGCTGGATACACTGGAGCCGGTGACGGACTTCAGCAAATATGAGACCGACTATGATTATATTCTTCAACTAATGGGCTTGTCTGATGAATATGTGAAGCTGCTTCCGCAGCGGTAAGGAGAGATTATGAGAAGATTAGGCCGCCCAGAGACGGTGGTGACGCTGGTCGGACTGGGGATTATTATTTCGCTGTTGTTCTGGGGTCATTTCATTGGAGTGGCTGACAACGGAGATTTCCTGCGCATGATGAGCACTACCGGTCTGAATTACTACGATGCGAACGAGTCGTATGCCGATCGTTTTTTCAGCTTTAGCCATTCCCGGTTCTCGTATGAAAATCTATTTAAGGGCTTCTATCCGTCCTCGCAAATCGTGCTGGTACTGATTCCGCGGCTGCTCGGTGGATTGTTTCACGGAAGCTTCTTCGATATTCGTTTGTTAGGTGCAGTGTACGCTATACTGCTGCTGGCAGCATCCTGGCTACTTGTAAAGCATAACGCCAAGGGCTCATATCTGACAGGGTTGTTGCTGGGTGCCGGTATTCTGTTTGTCTTTTATGACATCGGATATCTGGCGTACTTCAACTCGTTGTATGGCGAGCCGGTATCCCTGGTGTTTATGCTACTGGCCTTTGCGCTGGGTTTAAAGCTGACATCTATGGAAAAGCCGACGCCCAAAGTGCTGACCTTGTTCTTCATCGCCGTCGTTTTTCTTACCTGTTCCAAAATCCAGAACGCGCCGATCGGGATTGCCTTCGCGCTTATTTTTCTACGGTTCTCCTTCCTTAAAGGGGAAGGGAACTGGCGAAAGCTGGCGCTGCGCTTCTCTGCCGCGATCTTCGTGGTATCGGTTGTTCTGTATGTGGCTGCGCCGAAGGATCTGAAGCATATCAACCTGTACCAGACGGTTTTCTTCGGGATTCTTAACGAATCGCCGGATGTGCGAGGTGATTTGCGGGATCTGGGATTACCAGAGCGGCTGGAGGTGCTGGCAGGAACGAATTATTTTCAGAATGATACGGCTATCAAGCAAAATGACCCCTCGCTGGGACCAGACTTTTACGACCGGGTATCCCATAAGGATGTGCTGTTCTTCTATCTTAAGCATCCAGATCGCCTGATTAAGAATATGGAATATGCAGCGAGTAACAGCATGGCCATCCGTCCGTACTACCTCGGGAATTACGAGAAGGCGGAGAACAAACCAGCTGGAGCTTTATCCTACACCTACAGTACGTGGAGCCAATTCAAAAACAAACATATCCCGCACACGCTGACCTTCCTGTCTATATTTTACGCGGTGTACTTCGCCGTGGCGCTGTTACAGTATTTCCGTGCCCGGGAAACCCGGAGCCGGATGGCGGGGGAACTGCTGATGCTGCTGGGGCTGATAGGCATCTTTTGCTTCCTGGTACCGATCTTGGGCGACGGTCGGGCCGATATCGGCAAGCATTTGTTCATGTTCAACGTGAGCTTTGACATGATGGTTGTTGTGATGTTTGGCTGGGTGCTGCACCGGTTGACCCGGTTCTGGAAGCGGAGATAAGGTTAAGTTCGTTCCCCGTAGTTTCAATTGCGAAGAGTAGTTTATTACGCTTAAGTATAAGGTCGCTTACATGCGAAAATAGGTTTATTGGAGACACTTTAAGGGGTGCTGCCCTTTAAGTGTCTTTTTGTTATACGCCCGTCATCTTAACAGTAGAAAATGGATGTATATTCTCAACTAACGGCATTTTTGTACCTTATATTTCTTAATTAAAGGTAATTTAGGGAAATAGGAGCATTATTGTATCTTATTTTTAAAAAAAGTGCCTTGAAAGGCCTATAGTGGAAGATTTAACGTACAATATTGCACTTAATTTCCAAATACCCTTTGACGCAGACTAATTAGGGTACAAAAATGCCGTTAATTTCACTTCGGAGCTTATTATTATAAACTTTTTTTCTAGGCCTCGCCTTATATAGCAATCTATCATTTTCCCGCTTCAAATCCCTCAGCTCAGCTTCAAATCGCTCAGTAGTTTTTAAACTCCATCCGTCTGAAAAAACTTACTCATCATCCACGAGCAGTTCCCGCAGCATTTTCTCGCGGTCGTTCATGAACGCTTTGGTCACAGTGAAATGTTCAGTCTCCTCCAGCGTGACCTTGCGTATTCCCTCACTCTCCAACAGAAAGATATCCGCACCGGGATAGGACATAAGAATGGGTGAATGAGTCGCGATAATAAACTGCGAGTTCAGCTTCACCAGTTCATGCATCCGTGCTATTAGTGACATTTGGCGTACCGGAGAAAGCGCAGCTTCCGGCTCATCGAGGATGTAAAGGCCACGGCCGCCGAAGCGATGAACAAATGTGGCGAAAAAAGACTCGCCATGGGATTGCTCATGCAGTGATTTACCGCCATACGAATCTTTGATCTGCGGCGAGGGAGCCAGTTGCTCGTCCAATTCATCTATATATGAAGCGACATTATAGTAGCTCTCCGCGCGCAGGAAGAACCCGTCTTTAGGACGCCGGACGCCGCGGGCAATTCTAAAAAACTCGTAGAGCGACGAATGCGAAGCGCGGGTATTGAACGAAAAGTTCAGGGTCCCGCCTTCGGGATTAAAGCCCCAGGCAGCAGCGATACCTTCCAGCAGTGTTGATTTTCCGGTCCCGTTTTCCCCTACCAGAAAGGTAACGTGCTTCTCAAACACAAGACGCTCCAGATCACGTATGGCTGGCAAATTGAAGGGGTAAGAGCCGAAAGAAGGAACTTTATCCCGAAGCAGCTCCGCGTGTCGTAAATACAGCATGGTATTGGCGTTATGCATGCATGATTACCTCCCCATAGGCCGAATCAGGCGGCAGCACAGTATTCCTCCTGAATCTGGTGATCCCTTTATTATAGCAGTTTGGCAGGAGTGGATACATTCTGCATTGGTGTGTGCCAAGCCGGGCCAAAGACAGGGGGCATCTGCCAATTTATGCGTGCTACAGACAGATGTCCATGAGGCGGGTGCTGACTCCGCATATAGTACACTGTCTTGAGAATACAACAGGGCAGGGTGAAGGCCGTGACAGCTAAAAATAGAAAGGCGCATAACCCCGAATACCTTGATGGTTACCACGAAGGATATCGTCTAGGGTTATGCCAGGCCGTGCAGCGCTTGAACCCGCCGAAAGCGGAGGCATGCCGGCCATTTAAACTCATGTATGTACCACAGGGTTTCGAAGCTATTGATACTGGTGTGAGGGAAGCTTTGCAGCAGCTCGTCAGCGAATTGGTGGTTAGCACGCCTGAAGCTATGTATGAGACTGCGGCGCGAGAGCGGCCGGAAGCGGTGCTCGTCATGAACGGGCTGCATGTGTTCCCGGAGAACCATCTGGAACAGATTGCCGCCATACGGGGGCTGGGCATTACAGCGGCGATCTGGTTCGTGGATGATCCTTATTTTACAGAGGACACTGCGGTCATTTGGCGGCATTACGATCATGTCTTTACGCATGAACTGGGTGCTGTGGAATTTTATCGCTCCCTTGGAGCGGCATCTGTACATTATGTGCCCTTGTGTGTGAACACCGGCATGTTCCATCCCCGCCGCACCGGGCCTCAGTACAAGTACGATATCGTATTCATCGGCAATGCCTTCCGCAACCGGACAGAGCTGTTCGACCAGCTGGCTCCTTATCTGAGCACCAAGAAGGTATTGATTGCCGGAGGATTTTGGGAACGGCTGGGCCGTTATGATCAATTGGCCCCGTTCATTAAGGATGGGTTTATCCCGCCGGGAGAAACGGCGAATTATTACAGTGGTGCTAAGCTCGTCATCAATATTCACCGGCCGTGGAAGAACGGACAGGATAACCGTAATACGCACCAGCTGCCTTCCCGGTCTATCAATCCGCGCACCTATGAGATCAGCGCCTGCGGAACGATGCAACTGACGGATGTACGGGAGGATCTGGGGCGCTTTTATAGCCCTGGCTATGACATTGAAACGTTCGGCTCCGCAGAGGAACTGCAACGAAAAATGGACTATTATCTGCATCATGAAGAAGAACGCCGTCAAATTGCGTTACGCGGGCTGTATACCACGCTGCGAAATCATACGTTTACTGCCCGCCTGCCGCAGCTGCTGGATGTTATTGCCCCGCGAAAATAAATCTATTTATGAATAAAGGAGCGAGAAGCTGATGAGCAATAATTTTGTACTTCCTACACCCCCGCTGCCTCTTACACCTGCGGAAGAAGAAAAACTGCGGGGGCGGTTAACCGGCTTCAAGACAGGATATGACGAAGGGTATCTGCGGGGCCGGCTGGCAATTCTCCACGGTAGACCGGAGGAACCGCTGCCTGTGCGCGATATTCACGTCATGTATGTAGCCTCAGGCAAGGGTTATCCTTACTCTCCCCTGGACGAAGCCGCAGTTGCAGCTCTGCAAAAGCTGACCACCCGGGTAACAGTGACAGATGTTCGACAGAACCTGGTGGAGCTGGCAGGGGCAGATCACCCGGATCTGGTGATAGTCTTGGACGGAATGGATCTGCCACTAGAGCAGATTAACGTGCTGAGAGGCTCCGGTATCCGCACGGCCATCTGGCTCACAGATGATCCTTATTACACGGACTTTACTTTGAAAATCGTGCTGCATTACGACTACGTGTTCACTTTGGAGCGCAATTGCATCGATTTCTACAAAGGACTGGGCTGCCAGCAGGTTCATTATCTTCCATTTGGGGTTCACCGGGAGCATTATCATCCGACTACGACACGCTCACCGATCCAGCGCGATATCAGCTTTATCGGCTCTGCTTACTGGAACCGGGTCAACTTCTTCCGTGAAATCCTGCCTGATTTAATGCAGTATAACACGGTCATCAACGGAATCTGGTGGGACCGTTTGCCGGAGGCCCCGCAGTATGGAGAACGGATTGAGATCGGTAAGTGGATGTCCCCGCAGGAAACAGCGCTTGCTTACAGCGGCTCCAAAATCGTCATCAACCTGCATCGGTCCCATATCGATGAGGATGTCAACAACAATTCACTGGGTATTAAGGCCGTTTCTCCGAACCCGCGCACCTTTGAAATTGCCGCAAGTGGTACGCTGCAGCTCTGCGATGCGAGGGATGACATGGGGAACTTTTATAAGCCGGGTGAGGAGATCGAGACCTTTGCCAGTCCGAAGGAAATGATGGACAAAATTCGCTTCTACCTTACGCATGAAGAAGAGCGCCAGGAAATTGTACTCCGTGCCTATGAGCGGACACTGAAGGAGCACACGTACACCAAACGTCTGAATCAATTGCTGACCATTATCTACGGCTGAACGAAGTCAGGCGAGGGACAGGAATGTGCTTTTGCCGGGTGAACAAATGCCGGTGCCGGGAGTAGATTTTTATCAATATACTGAATCACCGGATTTGGCATTTGCCTCTGAAGGAATAGCCTGGCTGCTGGATATTGTTGTACAGGGAAGGGTCCGGTCAATGGAAGAACATTGGCCGGACTCCGGATAACTTTTAGGAGGTGAATGGCCGCTCCCAGCCTAAGGTAAAGGAGCGCCAAGACGCCATGGCCGACAAAGCTACAATCGTCCTCTTTTCTCATGTCTCCAATACACGAAGCATTACCGGTGCGGAGAAGCTGCTGCTCTTCTTCGGCCGTGAGCTGTCCCGTTTTTTTGAATGCATCCTGGTTGCGCCGCATGAAGGGAAGCTGACCAGGCAGGCTCGGAGCTTTGGGCTGAATGTACAGCTTATGCCGATCCCTCTTTTGTATGGAATGTACACTCCGTATGCAGGCCTTCCAGCCGATGCCCGTCAGCTGCAGGAGAGCAGAGAATATCGGGAGCTAACCGACTGGCTGGTCGTTCTGCGTCCGGCTTTTATCATCACCAGCACCTGTGTGCATGTACTCCCGGCCATGGCCGCCAAGTCGCTAGGCATTCCCGTAGTATGGAAAATCTCGGAGGCCATAACGGACAATGAATATACAGGAATCAGTGTCGATCTGATACACCGCAACAGTGACGAGATCCTGGCTATCTCGCATACGGCGGCAGCCTGTTTTCCGCACGAGATGATGGTCGACAAGGTCACGCTGCTTCCCCCGTCATGGAATGATGAAGAGATGATGGTAGCATCCTGGAGCAAGCTGCGGAGCGAACGGAGACTGGAGCTGAAGGTGCAGCCGCACCAGAAGCTGGTCGGTTATATATCTTCCTTCATTAATAAGGAAAAGGGACTGGAACATTTCGTAGATATGGCGGTAATCGTAGCAGCCGCACATCGGGATGCCAAGTTTCTCGTCATCGGGACACCGGGGGATAAGAGCTTCTATGACCGCTGTGTCCGTAAGGTGAAAATGGAGGGCCTCCACTCCCGCTTCCAATTTGTTGGCTACGAGAATTGCCTGCCGGCAGCTTATTGTGCGATGGATGTACTTGTTGTACCCAGCCTCATCCGGGAGGGTTTCGGGATGACAGCCCTGGAGGGAATGTCCTTCGGTAAACCCGTCGTAGCCTATGCTTCAGGAGGACTGCAGGAGATTCTGCAAACTGGGGGCTGTGGTGATTTTCTGGTCCCGGTTGAGAATACCGTGGCACTGGCAGATGCGGTAAAAGCGCTGTTGGCGGAGCCTGGTCATGCCGCCGCCATAGGAGGCAGGGCGCGCGAGCTGGCCGAGGCCGCTTACGGCCCGGCGGCGTATCGCATGCGCCTGCATGGACTCGCGGAGAGGTGGAGCCTCCGCTACTGCAGTTCGCCGCCCGCTGCGATCCCCGTGGCAGCGGCGCCTCCGCCCGGACCTGCGGTCCCGGGCGAAAGCGAGCCCCCTGCCGCAGCTGAGCCGCGGCAGGGAACTTCGCGCCGCGTGTCCCTGCGGCGCAGCAAGATCCGGCGCGGCCGTCTGCGCCGCGCCAAGGACCGGGCGCGCCGGCGCGGGCGCCCGTCCGCCATTCGCCGCGCGTCCCGCAAGCGGCGGTCAAAACCCGCCGCCCGGCGGAAGCGGTCCGGCGGCAAGCGTTCCGGCGGCAAGCGCCGCAGCAGCGTCCGCCGGACCAAGGGCCGCCGCAAGGCGGCGTAGGCCGCGCCAGAGGATGCGCGGTCTCTCCGGCCGGCCGCTTCAGATCCTTGGCGGCCGGAACGGAATTATATACAAGGCAGGGGAGTGAACTCATGAAGGTCATGACGATCTTGGGCACACGGCCCGAAATTATCCGTCTCAGCGTAATCATTCCGCTGCTCGATGAGCACGCGGAGCGGCATGTACTGGTGCATACCGGCCAGAACTTTACCTCTAGCCTCAGCGGCATCTTCTTTGCAGAACTGGGCCTGCGGGCACCGGATTATGTGCTGCAGGATAAACAGGCAGGGCTTGGTGGACAAATGGCCGCTATGTTTGGCGGATTGGAGCCGATTCTGCGGAAGGAACGGCCGGACCGTATTCTGCTGCTGGGTGATACCAACAGCGCGTTGTGTGCGATTCTGGCTGAGCGCATGGGAATTCCGGTAGTGCATATGGAGGCGGGTAACCGCTGTTACGATTTGAATGTGCCCGAAGAGAAAAACCGCCGTGTCATCGATGCGGTTTCCACCATTAATATGCCATATACACAACAGAGTAAAAGACATCTTGTCAGTGAAGGTTTCCCCACGAACCGGATCGTGCTGACTGGAAATCCGATCCATGAAGTGATGACACATTATGAAGCCCAGATTGGCGGGAGTGATATTCTAGACCGTTTAAGCCTTACGCCTGGTCAGTATTTCCTGGTCACGGCTCACCGGGCTGAGAATGTTGACGATCCCCACTCGCTTGAACAAATTATGTCTGGTCTGAATGAAGTTGCCGAGCATTTTGGAATTCGCCTGATCTGCAGCATTCATCCCCGCACACGCTCTAGGCTTACAGAGCAACTCTCGTTATCCATGCACCCACTGGTTGAATTTCATGAGCCTTTCGGATTTTTTGACTTTGTTCATTTGGAGCGGCATGCGCTGTGTGCAATCAGCGATAGCGGCACGGTTCAGGAGGAATGCTGCCTGATGGGAGTACCGACCGTTACCATTCGCAAAACCACTGAACGCCCGGAGACGGTGGATTGCGGAAGCAATGTGGTGTCCGGTGTGAATCGGGACAGCATTCTGCGCTGCGTCAAGCTGATGACCTCGCTTCACCGGGAATGGGAGGCACCGGAAGGCTATAAAGCCCCGGATGTCTCGGCTAAAGTAGTCAAATTTTTGCTTGGAGGGAACCTGCATGTTCAATAATAAACGGATTCTGGTCACCGGCGGCACCGGTTCCTGGGGGCATGAACTGATCCGGCAGCTGTTGCCGCAAAATCCGCGCGAAATCATAGTATTCTCCCGCAGCGAGTCAGCCCAGGTAGCGATGAGCCGCGAGTTTGAGGATGATCGTCTCAGCTTCACTATTGGCGATATCCGCGATAAGGATGCCCTTACCGCGGCATGCCGAGGGATCGACTATGTGTTTCACCTGGCAGCACTGAAGCATGTTCCGGTCTGTGAGGATCAGCCCTATGAAGCTTTGAAGACCAATGTAGTCGGCACACAGAATGTGATTGAGGCGGCGATTACGAACCGTGTGGAGAAAGTCATCTATATTTCTACTGACAAAGCGGCCAACCCGTCCAACTTCTACGGAATGACGAAAGCGATTGGGGAGAAGCTGATCGTGTATGCCAACCTGCTTGGTTCAAACACCCGGTTTGTAACGGTACGTGGTGGCAACGTGCTTGGCACGAACGGCAGTGTTGTGCATCTGTTCATGAAGCAGATTAAGGATAAAGGACAGGTGCGTATTACAGATATGGGCATGACGCGTTTCTTCCTGACTCTGCGCGATGCTATTACACTGCTGTTCAAAGCTTCGGAAGTCAGTGTCGGCGGTGAAATCTTTGTTATGACTATGCCGACCTGCCGGATCGTCGATCTTGCTGAGGTACTGATTGAGGCCTCCGGGAAAGAGGATGTCAGCATTGTTGAAACAGGCATCCGGCCTGGTGAGAAGATCCATGAAATCCTCATGAGTGACTTTGAAAGTATGACAACAGTAGTCTATGACGAACAGTATCTGGTGATTCTGCCAACGCTGGATATGCCGGAACTGAAAGAGCATTACAGCCGTTACCCGCATGTCTCCTTCAACAGCTTCAGCTCCGAGACCAATCTGATGGACCAGGATGAGATCAAGGACATATTGATCCGGGGAGGTTTTCTCCAATGAAGCTGCTTATCCTCGGTGGAAACGGTATGGCGGGGCATATGCTCGTGAATTATTTTCGCCGTCAGGGCAAGCACAGCGTGTTCTATACAACCCGGGATAAACAAGATCTCAGCGGGCTGTATGTGGATGCCGACGATATCGCCGGGGTAGAAAATCTGATCGATATCGTCTCTCCTCATTGTATTATCAATGCCATGGGGGTGCTTAACCAGTTTGCAGAGCGTGATAGAATCGGAGCTTACCATGTGAACGGATTTCTTCCACACCGCCTGCGGCGTGTGGCGGATGAGGTTCATGCGCGGCTGATTCATATCAGCACCGACTGCGTGTTCGAAGGAACACGCGGCGGTTATGCCGAGGACGACACTCCGGACGGGACTTCGGTATATGCGATTACCAAAAGTCTTGGTGAGGTGCGTGAACCGGGGCATTTGACCATTCGCACGTCTATTATCGGGCCAGAAATCCGCTCCGGCGGGATCGGATTACTGGAGTGGTTCCTGGCTCAGACGGGCCAGGTCTCGGGTTATAGCCGGGTGATGTGGAACGGGGTGACTACCCTAGAGCTGGCCAAAGCTATAGATTCTTTGCTGGATTCCACCGTTTCTGGTCTTATCCATCTTGCCCACCCCCAGCCGGTAAGCAAATATCAGCTGCTGCAGCAGATTCGTAAAGCTTTTGACAAGCGGGATGTAGAGATTGTTCTTGAAGATATGTACGTGCAGGACCGTACACTGCAAAGCACAAGACCTGACTTCAGCTGGGATTTCCCCACGTATTCAGTGATGCTGGCGGAGCTTGCGGAGTGGATGAATCCACCGGAAGCGAACCTATGAACAGGCGCAGATTGCTTATCACCGGAGCAGGAGGATTTACTGGACGCCATGCGGTTCGCAGCTTTGCGGCAGAGGGAGCGCAGGTCACGGCAGTGTTGCGACACCCGGGGAATGATGGGGGCTCCAGGGGAGCTGCCCCCATATTCCCGGAAGGCGTTCAGGTACATTACTGCGATTTGAGCGACAGGAAAGCTGTTAATGAAATGATCCAGATGGTCGTACCGGATGAGGTTTTACATCTCGCGGGCAAAAATTCGGTGCCGGAATCCTGGCGTGATCCACTGTTATATATAGAAAGTAATGTAATGGCCACTCTCTACCTTTTGGAAGCCTTGCGGAGCCTGCCTCAAAGTCGGGTTCTGGTGGCAGGCTCGCGCCTCAAGTTTAAGGCAGGCGGGCTGGCCGGACCGCCGCATCCTTACAGTCTCAGCAAAACATTGGAGGAACTGGCGTCACTGGCCTGGGGGACCTTGTTCCGGCAACCGGTGCTAATGGCTGAGCCCTGTAATCTGATTGGCCCCGGTCCCTCCACCGGGTTTTGCTCATTATTGACCCGGTATATTGTCACTCTGGAAGCAGGGGGGAAGCCGCCCCTGTTCAAGCTTTCGTCCCGGTATGACCTTCGTGACTTTCTGGATGTACGTGATGCGGTCAAGGCCTACAGTGTGATTTTGAATAAAGGGGAGACAGGAACGGTATATAAGATTGATTCCGGAAGGCAGCGTTCCCTGGGCGAAGTCGCGGAGCATCTGGTCAGCCGCTCGGCAGTAGCAGTGCCGTTGGACTGGGGCCCAGAAGCCAGTGAAGCACAGGATCAGAACGCGCTGAATCAGACGCAACGAGAGGATTCCGGGGCAGTTGTCCCTGATGTCCAGGCCACACCAGAAGTGAATGTAGCCACGTTAGGTTGGAAACCGGAGATCGGTCTGGAGACCTCGCTCACCGATATCCTGGTCCATTATCGAACCAACGGGGAAGGAGGGTTAGTATGAACAATCCGAAAGTGTCAGTCATTATCCCTTTTTACAATTGTCCATATATTGAACAGGCGCTGCAAAGCGCATTGTCACAATCCTGGCAGCCCTATGAAATCATTCTCGTAGACGATGGTTCGACGATCCATCAGGAGCGGATTACTCCGTATCTCCCCTACATTCACTATCTGGGGAAGAGTAACGGGGGAACTGCCACCGCTCTGAATCACGGTATTCGGCAAGCTACGGGTGATTATGTCGTCTGGTTGAGTTCAGATGACCTGTTCTATCATGACAAAATCAGAAATCAGGTTCTGTACATGGAACAAAATAACTTGCTGATCTCCTATACCAATTTCAATTATATTAACGGGCAATCTCAATTGATTAAGCAGGATGCGGCAGCGGTATTTCCAGACCACCTTGCCTATCTCCGCTGCTTCCTTCAGGGCAATCCCGTGAATGGCTGTACGATCATGATCAAGAGAGAGCTGTTTGGAGCCATTGGTTACTTTGATGAATCGTTGCCCTTCACTCATGATTATGATCTGTGGTTCCGGGCAATACTCAATGGCTATCCTCCGGTGCTGCTGAATCAATCCCTGACCGCTTACCGCAAGCATGAAGGCATGGGTACGATGAAGCATTATGATGCCATTATGGCCGAAGTGGCTGTAACCACCAATCGCTATCAAGCTCCACTTCGTGAACTGATCTCTTCTATGGGAGGCTAATTATAAGAGAAGGACAGGGCTGATTATCGGGAGATTCCTGGAGGACTAAGTGACCCGTGCAGCGTCCTCCGCCTGCGCGGGTCGCCTTTAAGGGACGGCACAGATTCTACGGAGGCCGTACTTTTAAGGTGGGGGAGGTGAGCACATGAATAATAAATCCAGGGTTTCGGTAGTCATTCCCTTTTACAATTGTCCTTATGTGGATCAAGCGCTGGAGAGCGTTCTGGTTCAGAGTTATACCGATATTGAGATTATCGTCGTTGACGACGGTTCTACGGTCCATGTAGAGAAGCTTGCGCCTTATATGGATAGTATTTTATATATCCGTAAGGAGAACGGTGGCACAGCTTCGGCCCTGAATCAGGGTATTAAGGCGGCAACCGGAGGCTATTTTGCCTGGCTCAGCGCTGATGATATATTTCACCCTGACAAAATCAAAAGACAGTTGGAAATGCTGCGAAGCTCCGGTTTGTCCTTTAACCATACGGCATATTATTGCATCAATGAACGAGGGGAAAGGCTGACCGAAGCAGTAAATTTCCCATTTGCGAGCAGAAAGCATTTGCTGGAGACGATGATGACCGGATGCACTGTGAACGGCAGTACCGTACTGCTGGACATGGATATTTTTCGTAAACTGGGACTGTTTAATGAGGCATATTTGTATACCCACGACTATGAGTTGTGGCTCCGGTTGCTGCCCTATTATGAATGGTCTTTCATTAAAGAACCGCTACTTGATTACAGGGTTCATGAGGCCATGGGCTCTGTGATTCATAGTGAGGCGCAACGTCGGGAAATCAAACGGCTACAGGCCAAGTATCGTATGCAGATTCTGCGTTTGCTGCGGAAGGAGGACAGTAAATGAAGCTGACGTTTCCAATTCTGACTTTGTCCAAGGGCGGGGCACAACGGATGTTGGCTGAACTCGCTAACCGTCTGGCCGGATTGGGTCATGATGTGACCGTCCTTATGCCCCGAAACGGGATTGTGGAATACCCTATGATATGCAAAATCATTCATTCCTCGGGTCCGGTGGGCATCAGCGCTGCTGATTTCCCCTTCAGTGACGTCATTGTCTCTAACTATTACAGCACCGTAGCAGTGTCGCAGCAGGCCAGCGAAGCGGGCAAAGGGATCCACACCCGGCTGACGCTCTGCTATGAACCAACTTTTTTGCCGGATAATAACGTGTCCTTCGCCTCCTACAACGTGACGCGCAACCTTTTCGTCCTGTCCCATTGGCAGCAAAGCTTGGTACAACTGGTTCATGGCATCAAGGGCAGGATTGTGCCCATTGGTGTGAATCCCGACTTCTATAATATGAAACTCCGCAGTCAGGGAGGCAGACGGCTCATTGTTTCGACGATCTTGCGCAAGCCTGAAGGGGGGTTCTCCGACCACCGTGAGCAGGCTTATCTGATCCGGCAGTTGAACAGGGTGAAGGAGTGCCACCCCGAGGTGGATATTTACCTGATTATCCCGCCGCGTGAATTTGCCGAGTCAGCGATGCTGCAAGAATTCCTGCATGATCCGGGCTACCATATTCGGACACCCGCCAATGATGCGGAGCTCTGCTACCATTATAATGAGAGCGACATTTTCGTCAGTGCGAGCACGCATGATGCCGGCTCTCTGCCCGGACTAGAAGCAATGCGGTGCGGTGCGGCGCTTGTAACCACCTATGCGGGCGGGAATATGGAATATTGCAGCCCTGGCGAGAACTGCCTGATGTCCTACCGTTATGAAAACAAGCTGGCTGAGGATGTGCTGAGACTGATTGAGGAACCGGAATTGCGTAATAGGCTCGCCCTTAAAGGGGAACAGGATTCGCAGCGTTTTACCTGGCAGCATAGTGCTGAAATATTACAGCGTGAGCTGCTTGAGATTGTGTCACAATAACGAAAAGTCAATTCTTGGCCATAGGCATACAAAAAAGAACCTTCAATCCCACGTCTGTGGAGTGAGGGTTCTTTAAGTTGGATATAGAGTATTGGACGCGATTTTGAGGATTTAAAAAATGGAGAAGAAGTTCAGCATCTCGCGAAAGGACTGGCTGTATTGTCCCGAACCGAAGCTGGCGACCATATGGTCTCTGCCCTGTTTGCGGATGCGGCTTCGCAGCTTGTTGTTATCCATCAGCTCTAGCGCTTCGGTGACCGCGGTGTCGACATCACCCAGCGGATAGAACTTTCCGGTCCGGTTATGCACGATAAAGGAACGGACACCGTCAGAATCTGTACTGAGCACAGGGCAGGTACAGCAGACGGCTTCCGCAACGGCATACCCGAAACCTTCGGTAACGGAAGTGGACAAGAGGAAGCCTCCGGAATTAACAATGGAGGAATAGTATACCGGCATGATCCCGTTGGGGATGTTGGTAAATACACTAAGCCGGTCTTGCAATCCCAGTAGCTGAAGCATCACGTCAAATTTTTCTTGCTCTCCCACTCCGGCCAAGGCGGGATCATGGAACATCCAGAGATGCAAATTCGGCTTATGGCTCCGGAGCTGATAGGCGATCTCCAGATACTCGCGCCAATTTTTGTTGCTCTCCAGCCGGCCGACCCAGGCAATGACCGGGTCGGCTGGCGGATCATTCGGAATATGCTTAAAGGTGTTTACATCGACAAGGTTAGGAATGACAAAGCGCTGCATCCATGGGCAGATTTGCATGAACAGCTCCATTAAATGATCTGTGGGTGGAATCAGGATCGCATTACAGAAGGACTGTAGAAAGGGGACAGCGACTTTAATCAATTCCTCTGCTTCATGTCTTTTTCCTAATCCCTGGGCCTCATAGATGAGGATTCCTCTATAACCGAGCATGCGGAGTCGTTCCAAGAGGGCAAAGTCTGATGTTACGATAATAGCATCATAATAATTGGACCTGATAACTTTGGTGATTTCTTCATCCGTGGAACCGATAAACGTCGGAAAGGCTGCTCCGTTATCCTCGCCTGATCCCGGCATGAGATACAGCAGATGGCATTCAATTCCGCTCCGCTGCAAGCTCTCGCATCTCAGCTTGTTCAGTGTTTCGACCCCTCCGCTGGGTACATAAAACGTAAATAAAACCTTCAACGCTCACCCCTCCTGACTATTTTGTAACGGTATCATCGGACCCTTCTCGAAAAGATAAGCTACTGTTTATAAGATACGCGGCTGTTCCCCAGCGGGTGACGGTGAAAGCCTGTAGTACCAAATCCTTTCAGCATAGCCTGACCGAATTCAAGCCATCCTAACGATTGTTACATTGGACACCCATTACATTTAGAGATGGAGGATGAATTCATGTTGCGATCCAAAATCAGCATGTCTGTTTCCGCCGCATTGCTGCTCGGTATGGTCAGCCTTACCGGGTGTGGTGCCAACAACACAGCAGGAAACGCGGTTCATACGAAAAGTGTCCGGGGAACACATGATGGCAGGCTGTCCGTAAATTCGGTGCGCGGAGGGAACCAAATCCGCAACTACGACAAATTAGAAATGAGTCAGAAGCTGGCTGACCGTGTAGCTTCCTTGCCGGAAGTTCGCTCTGCCAATGTTTTGCTTGCTGGCAGGTCTGCGTATGTTGCTGTAACCCTTGACCGTTCGACTACCCAGCCGAATGCCTTGGGAACAGGGCGTTACGGGACACGCTCTACAACTCATGGACTAGGGAATGGCAGAACGAATGGCTCTACTGATGGTGGCATGTATGGTTCCAGCAGAACAGGTCATTACGGGACGCGATCTTCATCCACACCACATGGACTGGGGAATGGCAGAACGAATGGCTCTACTGACGGTGGCATGTACGGTTCCAGCGGAACTGGTCTAGGTGGGAGTGCCTACAGTCCAGGGCTTGGTGCAAAAGGAACCTACAACCCGGGTCATGGAACAACGGGTACCGGTAATGGTGCGCTTGGCACAGGACGCAATATGGCCGGCGTTGGTGGAACTGGTGCGGGTGTAGGTGTAGGAGTAAACACTAATCGTGGTTATGGAATGCAAAGCACAGGTACAGGGTCTTATAATGATCGTGGAATAACTGGCCTTGGCACTACGAACACAACAACACCAGCCCGAAACACCAAGCTTGAAGAAGATAATGTGACTCAGGCGATCAAGGATAAGATTGCTGCCGAAATCAAAAAGACCTCACCGAATATTGATGCCGTATATGTATCCGCCAATCCGGATTTCGTAGAACGCTTTAACGTATACGCTGAAGAAGCACGCGCAGGACATCCCCTGAAGGGCTTTGCGGATGAATTCCGTAAGATGGTAGAGCGCATTTTCCCGACTCGTAGTTACTAACTCATGGTTAGTATGTCTGGAGAACTCCCGGATTAATCGTCATTTTTTACCTGATCGGCATTAAAAAGCAGCAGTCCTGTTCGCCGATGCGTTCCGGACTGCTGCTTTTTGTCATTTAACTTTGCCGCTGCTGTTTGCGGCCGCGAATCCATACTTCTTGTAGTTGAAGCTTGTCGTCAAGCAACAGAATATCCGCTTGCTTGCCGGCTTCGAGCGAGCCGATTCTTTGTTCGAGACCCAGCGATACGGCCGGCGTCAAGCTGGCTGCACGGGAGGCTTCCTCCAGACTCATTCCAGCTTGCTGAATCAGAAATTGGAAACCGCGAATCATTGTGAGCGTGCTTCCAGCTAGAGCGGCTGGATTATCACGGAGAGTGGCGATGCCATCTTTAACAATGACGGGCAAATCACCAATTTTATATTCCCCGTCACTAAGTCCGGTCGCCGACATGGCATCTGTGATCAGCAAGAGATTACCGTCATTCTTTAACCGGGATAGTAGTGTCACCATGGCAGGATGGACGTGAATCCCGTCGGCAATAATCTCTCCGCGTATGCGTGCATCGGATAATACGGCTCCCACCGTTCCCGGCTTGCGGTGATGAAGCGGGGTCATCGCATTGAACGTATGCACAGCATGATTTAATCCGGCGTCCGCAGCAGCAATAACTTCTTCATAGGTTGCATCGGTATGACCGAGAGCGGCCGTGATCTCATGTTTGCGGAGCCAACGAATCGCTTCCAGCGCACCTTCACGCTCGGGTGCCAGTGTGACCTGGCGAATCATCCCGGGATAGGCGTGTTCCCAGTCTTCCAACCAGTCAATGTTAGCCGGGGCAATATGCTCCGGATTTTGGGCCCCCATCCATTTGTGGCTGATGAACGGACCTTCCAGATGCACTCCGGCCAACTGCGCATAAGGCATTTCTTTGGAACGGTAAGCATGTACTTCTTCCAGAACACGGTCAATATCAGCTTTGGCAGCCGTCATCGTGGTAGCCAGCATGGTTGTTGTTCCCTGTGTACTGTGGAACTTCGTAATGGCGTCGATGGAAGCTTCATCGCTATACATAAAATCATATCCTGCTCCGCCATGAACGTGAACGTCCACAAAGCCTGGGAGCAACAATTCATTGTCATGGTGACTTGCTTCCCAGTTGGCATAGGCTGTTGGCAGGTCATGGGCTTCACCGGCATAGAGAATTCGCTCTCCAGAGATCGCAAGCACGCCTTGTGGAATCAGACCGTTCGGAGTCAGCACTTTACCATACAATAATTCGCCGTTTGTTGCCGTTATTTCAGCCATTTTCCTGCACCTTCATCCAGCAGCACGACTACGTTCGGGTGACTTTGCAGCAAGGAGGCCGGACACTGGGTCGTGATAGGGCCTTCAATCGCATCGCGGATCGCCTCGGCTTTCTCCTCGCCGCGGACTAAGAGGACAATTTGCTTGGCTTTCAGAATACCGCCAATTCCCATTGTGACCGCCTGACGAGGCACATCCTCCAGGTTATCGAAGAAGCGGGCATTGGCTTCCCGTGTACCTTCCAGCAGATCCACCACATGGGTGCCGCTGCTCAGGCTGGCATCCGGTTCGTTGAAGCCGATGTGACCGTTGCTTCCAATGCCGAGAATCTGCAGATCCACCGGACCATTCTCTTCCAGCATCCGGTCATAGGCAGCGCATTCTGCGCTAAGATCGGAAGCATTGCCATCCGGTACATGTGTCCGGGACAGATCAATATCAATATGATTGAACAGGTGTTCATTCATGAAGCTGCGGTAGCTCTGCGGATGACCTGCAGGCAAGCCTACGTATTCGTCAAGATTGTAAGACGACGCCTTGGTGAAGCTCACCAGGCCTTTTTTGTGCATGTCTACGAGCCGGGCATAAACGCCTACTGGCGAACTTCCGGTAGCCAGGCCGAGTACGGCTTTAGGGTTGCTTTGCAGCAGACTTGCAATCAGATTGGCACCGGTTTGTGCGAAATCCTCTTCACTTTGAAATTTTAAAATATTCATCAGGATTGACCTCCTCGTTTATGACGGTAATGTTGGACATTCACATAAGATTGCTCCAGCTTGGGAATATAATCTGTAAATCGCGTACTGACCATTCCGGTGAATAAAATATCGATGATATGCAGCTGTGCAATGCGAGAAGCCATATCGCCCCGTCGCATCCCCTTCTCCAGTGAGGAAGAGAAAAGCGGGATATCGGCCAATGAGGCTAGTGTGCTGCTGCCGTAAGAAGTTAGGGCGATAGTACTAGCTCCACCTGCACCGGCACAGTTCAAGGCGTCAATCGTTTCGGGGGTTTCCCCGGAGTACGAGACCGCAAAAGCCACATCTCCCTCGCCCAGCGAGGAGGCAGAAGTAATCTGCATATGGGAGTCTGCGAAGGCTGTGCAGTTCACACCGATGCGAATGAGCTTCTGATAGAAGTCTTGTGCCACGATGGAGGAAGTAGCCATCCCATACAGATCAACACGGCGGGCGCGGCACAGCAGATCTACAGCAGCCTCCAGCCGCTCTATATTAAGCAGCGAAGTGGTATCCCGGATCGAAGCGAGATGATTGTTCTGCATCGCTTCAACAATGGTGGAGAGCGGATTGCCAGCGACAATATCCTGATAGGAAGAGCCGCCTTCCTGTTGCCCCTGATCGCTGCCAGCAATTTCTGCAGCCAGATTTACTTTAAAGTCCGGAAAGCCCTTGAAATGAAATACCTTGCAGAAACGGGTAACTGTTGCCGGGCTGACGCCACATTGTTCAGCCAGTTCTGTAATGCCCATATGGACAATCTCGGCGGGAGAAGCAAGAATCCGTTCTGCGAGCTTGCGTTCCATTTGCGACAGCTTGGTCATCTCATGCTCCAGAGCATGAAGAATTGGGGACATGACCCACCTCCATTCGTAAAATCTGTTTTAAAATTATTTTTACAATTAGTTAATATATATAGAAAATTATTTTCATAATTAGGATAAAACAAAACGATGAGCGTTGCAAGGGCATCTTTATGAATAAAGTGTGGAAATGACAAAAAACCCGCTCGCAACCATTGCGATACGGGTTTCTGAGAGTACTATTAGATGTGTTCGGGCGATTAAGCTGCGGTATGAGACGAGGTTTTGCCAGGTCTGCGGCGCAACATTTCCCACAGGATGAACAGCAGCACGATCAACTGGGGTAGCAGTGTTTCCCACGTCGGGTACAAGCCCAGCCATCCAACTGACGGAAAACCTTCCTGCACATGCGAGGGAATCTTTCCGGCCACCTGAAGAGAATGAATGCTTTCTCCAAGAAAGCGGAACACCAGATAATAAATAAGCACGGTAGCCGTTTTGAAAAAGGCTCCGATGGGAAGTTTTGCACTGAGAGCAATGATGGCATAACCCAGAATGATCAGAATTAGCAGTGCGCTGCCGATCCCGATCAGTAGTGAGGAGGTCTTGATCGCAGGGGCCATCCCTACATAAAAGATCGTTGTCTCTGCACCCTCCCGAAGAATGGCCAGTAACGAGACTAAGAACAGTGACCACAGGTTGCCTTTAGCCAGCGCTCCATCCACCTGTCTGCCTACATAGTTATTCCAGGAGGCCGTGTTTGACTTGCTGTGCAGCCATCGTCCGATGGTCAGCATCATGACTACAGCTGCAAGACCGGTCACGCCCTCGATCATTTCACGTGTGCTCCCGGCTGCCGCTTTAGAAATGGCATAGTAGAGCAGAACCGCCAAGATAGCACTTCCGGCAAGACCGGCCACGGCGCCGGACCAGATCCATTTTTGGGCGCCTTGTTGATTGCCCCGCTTCACATAAGCGAGCAGAGCGGATAGTACGAGAATGGCTTCCAGTCCTTCACGAAGCAGAATCAGAGCCGCATCCCAGGCCGTGTAGTGTGCTTCTCCTGCAAGCGGGGTCAACTCAGCTGTCATCTGGTCCAGCGTGGAGAGTGCCCGTTCCAGCTTTGGCGGATTGGAGAGGAGATATCCCGTTACAGCGGCACTTTCATTTTCGATACTGGCGTAGACCTTAGGAGAAGCAATCTGCACCTGACCTTCGGCCATCGGCCAGACAGTAATGAACTGTTCCATGATCGCTGCGGCCTTGGCACTATCTCCATCGGTAGCTGCGGCCGAGGCCTGCTTGAGATAGGCAATCAGCCCTTCAATGGAAGTATCTTCGCCAGCAGTGTTCGGCGCAGCAACGGCTTTGCCCTGACCGTAATCAGCAAGCAGCTGATACAGCGCCTTGGCTTCGCTGCGGGCTGATTCTTCACGGCGGGGCTCTGCCTGCAGCGCGATCCGCAGCAGGCTCATCTTCGTCTCCAGCATGCCGTAGACGGCAGGATTATCCTTGCGGATGGCGCGCTCCACCGGCTTCCAGCCGCTTGTTAGAGCGCTGTACGCCTTCTCCGCGGCGACCCAGTCGGCGCTCTGCGCCGCATCCCGCGCAGTCTTCGCCGCGGGCAGCAGCTTCTCCGCCGCGCTTCGCCCGGCGGCAGCGGAATCACCGCCGCTATCACCCGCGGCGGTCACATACGCGTCCACGGCTCTGGCGAGCGTGGACAGTGCGCGCTTGGCGGGCTCACCGCCGCCCGCCTTAAGCGTGGACGCCGCTTCCGTCAGCGCGGCGTCTACAGCAGCAGCCGGACCGGCGAGTGCCGGGTCCGGCGTGCCTGCGTTCGCGGTGCGCCACAGCGCCGCGAACGTCTCCACATCGGTGGCAGCGTCGCTCCAGCGGCTCTGCCCGGCTTCGACGAGCGCGCTGCCGACAGGCGGCAGCAGCTCATCGTGCCGGGCGCTGCCTTCCGCCGCGAAGCCTGCTGCTGCCGGGAGGATCAGCAGCATACAGATCAAGACCAGCATGGCGGTTGCCTTAAGCGCCCGCCAGGGATGATGAACAAGAGAGAACATCGGGATAATCCCCTTTCAAGTAAGAAGGCATATGAATAGAAGGCAAGTATAGAGGGCATTTAATATAGGCTCAAATATCGCTGCAAATGCAGTTTACTTATTTTAATGGAACTATCCCTAATGTGCTTGTGTAGTCGGGCTTCGTAGCTTCCGAGTTTTAAGTAATCCCCTTTTTAGTAACTCTCAGGTCAGCCGAGCAGTGTGTCTCCGATAAAGCCGCCTTCGCGGACGCCAGGGAAGCAGGCAAAGACCGCGCTGCCGACATGAACCATATATTCATTCAGGCGGTCATTGCGTGACAGGCGCTGCTGAATCGTCACGAACTGTTTGACGAGATCCCGCTGGAAGCTGATGAATAACAGACCGGCATCAAGCTGGCCGGTCTTGGCATTTAGTCCGCCGGAATAGGAGTAGGAACGGCGCAGCATTTTGACTGTGCCGTCGCCATGAGCCAGGGCGGAATGGGAATCCGCTGGTATCAGCGGTTTGCCGGACGCATCTGCTGCCTTTAGATCAAGCTTGTCGAACTCGTCCCGGGCGCCAATAGGAGCGCCGCTTTGGCGATGCCGCCCGAAGGTCGCCTCCTGGTCGCTCAGGGATGAACGATCCCATACTTCGATGCGGAACCGGACCCGGCGAACCGCCATATAGGTGCCGCCGTTCATCCAGGCAGGCCCGTCGCCGCTACCCTGCCAGACGATCTTGTTCATCTCGGCTTCATCGGTAACATCGGGATTCCCGGTGCCGTCCTTGAAGCCGAGCAGATTGCGCGGTGTTCCATTCTTGGGATCGGCCTCGCCCGTCCGCTGGAACCCTTCCTGGGTCCAGCGCAGCACGGCAGTCCCGCGGGCAATCCGCGCCAGATTGCGGATGGCGTGAAACGCCACCTGCAAGTCATCCGCGCAGGCCTGCACGCAGAGATCCCCGCCGCACCAGGCGGGATCGAGATTGTCGCCGACAAATGGCGGGAGATCGGCGAGCGAGGAAGGCCGTTGCCCGGCCAACCCGAAGCGCTCGTCGAAGAAGGACGGGCCCACGCCAAAGGTGAGTGTGCAGCGGGAAGGGGTTAAACCATCTGCCTCTCCGGTATCGGAAGGTGGCAAATTAGGGCTGTCATTGGTATTGCCGACCAAACGTCCTGTGGTTAGTGCAGCCGCAGCGGTGGTCCATTCCTGTAACAGCTTCTTCACATCGGATAGTTTGGTTGTCGTCAAGTCGAAAGCTGCGAAGTACAGGAAGTTTTGTGCAGGTGTAAGAATGCCAGCCTGGTGGTTGGCATAGAAAGGGATGGAGGAATCAGCCTGCACAGGAGCGACCGGTGCCTTGGCAGCTGTTCCTCCCCTCGAAAGCAGACTCCCCATGGCCCCGCCGCCCAGCAGAAGGCCTAGCCCGGTGGCGCCAGTAAGCCGCAGCATATCGCGGCGGCTTACTTTTGTATCCAGCAGTTTCTGGCTGGGCTCTGAATTTGTTGTTGGAGTAGGTTGCTTATCCTTATCGTGTTTGTTCATGATGATCACACTCCCAGAATAGTCCCCATGTTAGATAGTGGCTCTGCTAGCGCATCGAGGTTCTGGCTTAATTTGCGGACTTCATCTTCCTTCAGTTGTTGATAGGAGACATAGCCGTCACCGGATTTGAACGGTGCCAGCTCTGCTTGCAGCGCTGCAAATCTTTCACCGATCGTTTGCTCAAGCGCGGCATCTTTTTTGGCCAGCTCCGGTTTGAGCAGCTCATATATTTTCTGTGCGCCCTCTACGTTGGCGACAAAATCGTACAAGTCAGTGTGGGAATAGCGTTCTTCCTCACCGGTAACTTTGGAGGAGGAAACTTCATTCAGCAGTTCAACGGCTCCGGTAACGAGCAGATTGGCATCAATCTCTACCGTCTCCACTTTTGCCCGCAGCAGCTGTGCATCCTTGAGTAGTTGGTCTGCGGTCTCCTCGGATCCAGCTGTGGTTTTATCTTCCCAAAGAGCCTTCTCCAGCTTGTGGAAGCCGCGCCATTCCGCAGGATCGACATCATTCTCACGGGCGTCAATATGAGGATCCAAATCACCGAGCGCTTCAGCAATAGGCTCAATCCGCTCATAATACATCCGGGTCGGAGCATACAGCTTTTTGGCCTCTTCAATCTGACCTGCCTTCACGGCGCCCGTGAACTTCTCCGTTTCTTTGACGAACAGATCACATTGCTCGATAACAAACGTGCGGTATTGTTCGATGGCTGATGTAAAGTCTGCAGCCTCAGCCGTTTTAGCGGCATCAGCAGTCGCTGCAGGAGCATTGGTTGCCGTGTTGGTACCCGCTCCATTTGTGGATTGGGCCGTGTTTCCATTGGTATTATTACTTGCGCAGCCGGTGAACAGAATAGAAGCCGCAAGCAGGCTTGCCGGTACAGCATAACTAAATTTCAAATGAGCCACTCCTTTATATATGTGTGTGTGAATGATAATCGTTATCAATAATGCTGGAACAATCATAAGTCTGTGTACTTGGGCTGTCAATATAAAATGTGATATTTCTCATTGTTTAGCATTACAGCCTAAATAAGGCGGACACCAACAGGTGCCCGCCTTTCATTTTGAACAGGGAAATCCCTCCAGTTATCCCTTGATTGCGCCGATTAGTACTCCCTCACACAGAGGAGCGCTCTATCAGTTCATAGTCCAGCTTGCGATGGACGGGCTGGCTTCCGCCATCCCCATGGATCTGCTCATGGATCGTCTGAAAAGCAGCCGCGCCCATCTCGAACAGCTTGTTATCAATTGTGGTCAACCCCAGCAGCTTGCCGATGGGCTGGTTATCAAACCCGATCACGGCGAGATCTTCAGGAATCCGGATGCCCTGTTTTCCGGCTTCAATCATCAGGGCGGCTGCGACATGATCCCCGGCGACGATGATAGCCTCTGGCCGTTCTTCCATCGCGCTCAGACGATGCAGTAACGCTGCACCATGCTCTTCGTTCAGGCAATCAAATATCATCCATTCTTCATGCAGCGGAAGTCCGCTCTCCCGGTGAAAGTCCCGGAACGCAGACTGACGGATGGAGGAGGAGGAGCCATGTTTTCTTCCGTCACAATAGCCAATGGAACGGTAGCCTTTATCGGCCAAGTATTGCAGACCATGGCGGAAGGCGGCGTAATGTTCGATATAGACAGAGGAGAAGCGGCTTTCCCCGCTGTTCTGGCAAGTGACGATAGGTCCATATGCTGTATATTCCTCGATAACCTCAGGCTTCAGGGAGGTGGATACAATAACCACACCATCGATTTCCTTGTTGCGCAGCATTTCCAGCACCTTGAGTTCTTCTTCAGGACGGTAGTTAGTTTGGCACAGGACCAGTCTGTATTGAGCCAGCAATGCTTCCTGGGCTAGTCCCTCCATAATGATGGAGAAATAATAGATACGGATTAGCGGCATGATTACTGCGACTGATTTAGTACGTCCGGTGATCAGATGCACAGCGTTCATATTCCGGCGATAATTTAACTGTTCTATGGTATTCAGGACCGCATTCCGTTTGTCGTCGCTGACATAAGGATGATTGTTAAGCACACGCGAGACGGTGGTTACAGACACTCCGGAAATTCGGGCGATTTCTTTAATATTGGCCATCCGCAAGAAAGCCTCCTGAAGTGGATATTGTAGTGATGCTCTTATTCTACCACATGATTTTTACTCCCCGAAAATAAAAGGCTTGCTCTGGTATCCATTTCATATTTTACACTGAGGATGCAACAGCATTACCGGACTAAATCGGCGTGACCGCAAGGGCGTGACGAACCGGTAAGGTTAATGTTGCTGTTTTTTTGTTTAGCATAAAGCACAACAAAAAACCTTCTCTCACCTGATGGGTGAAAGAAGGCTTAAACGCGTCACATTCGACAGCACGGTAGCTATATTTTCAGCTCCCCAAGCTTAATCAGCTCGACAACCGCTTGCGAACGGCCTTTTACGTTTAATTTTTGCATGACGTTTGAGATGTGATTTCTGACGGTTTTTTCGCTGATAAACAACAGGCCAGCGATGTCGCGCGTAGTTTTATCCTGAACAAGAAGTTCAAAAACTTCGCGCTCGCGATGCGTTAAAAGAAATTTGCTATGATGTTCGTTCCCTTTCAATGGTGTCACCCCTCCTTGCTCGGGTTTGTTTGGTATAACAAGGTAAAGGGATACAGTCAAAACCATACTATGTATGGGAGATGTTAATGGTGACGTACCCGCTCTAAAATAGGCGGTAGCGGATACAGCAAACCATTTGGTACCAAGACATGCACGCATACAAAAACAAACGACGAAATAAAGAGCCGCCAAATCGGAAATGACTTCCGGTTCGAACGGCTCTGAAGATAAGGATTTAATGAAACTTTATAGTCTTGATCCGCGCTTCTTCTTCGTAAGTGAGCGGACTTGGCGATTGTGGATTGTGCATTTGGCGACTCGTTGTAAACTCGATGCTCTGGTAGTCTTCTCCCCCCGAAGGCATCCCCGGTTGCCAAAATTCAAACACCCATTTTTTAAGTTCCTTCAGACCTGTCAGCATATCCATCATCCTCCTTAGGCGATGAGCTCAACGGTACTTTGTATATTATGTTTACGCTTTCATTATAGCATAGAATGATGCAATAAAGTGCGATGTCCACTGGATAGACACAATATTAAATGGAGAAATTATAATTAATATGGGTTTGTGTTCGATGAGAAGAAAAGTGTCTCCTACAAAGAGACACTTTTTGTGTAAGTCAGAATGGATAATCGGATAATATAACATTGTCTATTGAGCCCCTGTATTTTACGGTAAATCCCAATTAGTGGGCATAAGCTTCCGGCTGTCCTGCTGACCGCTTCAGGCGCTCGAGTTATATTTATAATTACAATGACGGGTTGTTCTGGGATCATGCTACTATTTAAGTATATTAACAAAAGGAGGTCTATCATGAAAAAGATTGGAATGCTGACGCCGTCATCGAACACGGCTGTTGAGCCTGTAACCGCAGCTATGGCGGCTTCCTTAAGCGAGGTTTCTGTCCATTTTACCCGTTTTAAGCTCACTAAGATCATAATTGGTGACAACAAGCGTGGGGAATCCGATACAGATACATTGTTGGAGGCTGCATCTTTGCTGATGGATGCTGACGTAGATGTTATTGCTTACAATGCTACTTCCGGGGGATGGCTGGGCGAAGAATCGGATCAGGCATTATGTGACGCGATTACCAGACGGACCGCCAAACCTGCCACAACTTCAATACTAGCCCTGCTTGAAGCTATGCGTCTTTATAAAATCAAAACCTACTGTTTAGTTACACCCTTGGTTGACGAGGTGACGAAGCAAGTGATCGAACAGTATAAAAATCAGGGATTTGAGTGTACAGGTTACCGCAATTTTAACATTAAGCTGAACAAAATGAGCAGCGAGATTACGGATAAACAAATTATAGAGGCGGTAAAAGAGTCGTTCATTCCTGGAACGGATGCGATTATCCTGTCAGGGACAAATATGCGTGCTGCCCACCTGGCAACCCCGCTGGAAGAAGAATATGGGGTTCCTGTGTTCGATACCGCGGCGGTAACTTTATGGAAGACTCTCCGATTAATAGGGGCCAACAATGCAGGAATTTCGGGATGGGGACGAATTTTAGAGTAACACAGGAATAACAAATTTCGGGTCCGAGAAGGGCGCCCCAGAATGGGGTGCGCCCTTCTCGGACCCGTTTTTTAATAACGCATATTTAGATGATGTTGGATAGTTGTTGAATGAATTGAGAATAGGGGGAATCTGATGGAAAGATCATCCGGATCGTCCGGGACGGATAATTCTCGCCTAGGCGGTAGACGGAGAAGGGTACCGTTTCATGCTGCAGCAGAGTGGGCAGCTCTCCGGTTCCATAGAGACTATGGAAAAATTCCATTGTATCGTACAAGAACGAACTGGGACAGATGGTGTACCCCTGTCCGTCGGAAATCATTTTCAGAATGATGCCTGTCTCGTTAATATTGCAAATATCCTTAGGGATATTTCCCATCAGCTTAAGCATGGTTTCATTAATTAAGGACCGCAGCTGTTGATTGGAGAAGAAGAGGTAAAACGTCTTTTCCAGCAGGGTATTCATGCTCTCGGGATTGTGAAGACAGAGCGGTTTTTCGTTTTTGGGGCCAAGGAGCAGCATCTCATCTTGCATAATGGAGATAGATTCGATTCCAGGTAGCTCCTCGAAATAAGGGACGAACCCAAAATCAATATCTCCAAGAAGAATTAATTCGATAATGACTTCGTTGGAGTCCGATAACATATGATACTTCAGGTCCGGATCAAAGCTGCGCAAGTGGTTCATGATAGGCTTGAACATGGTCCATCCCAGCGGGGTAGCAACACCAATCTTAATGTTGCTGCTATTATCGTTGAATGAATCGCTGAAGTCATCTTGCTCCGGATGAAGCAATTTAATCAAATCGATCAAATTGGAATGATCTTGAAGTTTGGACATGGCCTTAATTTGCTGAATGGCTTTGGTGGCGTTATGAATAATTGATGCTCCTTGCTTGGTCAATTTTACCCCGCTCCGAGTACGCTCCAGTAAGACAAACCCTAATTCCTGCTCCAGTTTTTTTATTCTGATCGTTAACGCGGGTTGAGAGATATGAATTACCTTAGAGGCTTTCGATATACTCTTTTCTCGGGCGATTGTAAGCAAAGAATGCAGATCTGTTAAGTCCATAGGTTCACCCTCCCCATAAGTCCATGTCATTAATGTTGATGCGGTTTCCATTAAAATTCAATAGAGAAAGTTTAACGAGATGCTATTATTAATGTTATATATTCTAACATTTTATATAAAAATAATATCACTTTTAATTTTGATATGCTAATAATTCGCGAAATTTTAGTGTTTAGGGTGTTATTTAATTTTTTTATTATTCAGCACTTGATGGATATGCTAATGTTTTGTCAGGAAGTTTAACATTGTTAACGTCATTAAACTTCAAAGCTGACATGAGGTTGTGGGGAGGAGATTTATAGAGATGAAGAGGTTATATGCGTTGACTGGAGCGGAACAAGCGAAATTAATACGTGAACGCGAAGTGTCGCCGGTTGAAATTGTAGAGCAGGTATTTGACAGAATTCATAGATTAAATCCGGTACTGAACGCCTTTTGCCAGTTGGAGGAAGATCGTGCTATGGCGGCTGCGAAACAAGCAGAAGAACAAATTATGAACGGAGAAGAGGTTGGACCGCTTCACGGCGTTCCCTTCCATGCCAAAGACTTGGTGCTGACGAAAGGGATTCGCACTGCTTTTGGTTCGAAAGCCTTTGAGAATTATGTTCCGGATGAAGATGACATTAGCATAGAGCGTCTGAATAAGGCCGGGGGCATTATCATTGGGAAGACGAATGTACCAGAGTTTGGTTATCGGGGCATTAATAAGGTTTTTGGAAATATCCGCAATCCTTGGAATACGGATTTAACCCCGGGTGGTTCCAGCGGTGGTTCTGCTGTTGCAGTCGTGACGGGCATGGGTTCACTCACGGTCGGCAGTGACGGCGGCGGTTCTATCCGTAATCCTGCAAGTTTGACTGGTGTTTATGGATTCAAGCCGTCCTTTGGCCGAGTACCCTTATATCCAGGCTGCCGTGATCCGAAATTCCCGGGAGGAAGCAGTTGGGAAACGCTCGAAGTTATCGGACCCTTAACGCGTACGGTGGAAGATAGCGCACTGATGCTTAGCATCATGAGTGGACCGAGTCACATGGACAGACACAGTCTTCCGGGTAAGCTCGACTTTCTGAAGATCATACAGAATAAAGACATCAAGAACCTTCGAATCGCCTGGAGTGTGGATGCCGGTTATGCGACCGTTGATCCGGAGGTGCGGCGAATTACCTTAGAGGCGGTGAAAGTATTTGAAGATCTGGGCTGTCATGTTGAAGAGGTACATCCCGGCATTTCTAATCCATCTCAAATCTTCGCCGGATTGATCGCCAGAGATACTGACTTCGCCGGGCTGCGAAAAATGGCGAAAGAGTATGGGGAGTACATGGACCCTAATTTCGTGAACACCATCAACCGGGTGTGGACTGATGAGCAGTTGACCTCAGCGGCGATGGATAGACAAGCCATTAACATTACAATGAGAAGATTTATGGAAAATTATGATTTGTTTATTGTTCCCGCGCTGTTTGCCCCTGCATTCAAGGTCGGCACTTACGGCCCGACAGAAATCGACGGTAAAAGTGTACCGGACAATCACTGGTCTTCCTTTAATTGTCTGGCTAATATTACCGGCTTCCCGGCAGCTTCACTTCCTGCCGGCTGGACGGATACCGGACTTCCGGTCGGCTTGCAATTGATCGGCGGGCATCTGGCAGATGATATCGTCCTCCGCGCTTCCAGCGCATTTGAAGAGGCTCGTCCATGGTTGCCTCAACTGAATGCACTGATTGAACGTTACGACAGATAAACAAGATATCGTTAGAAATAAAATGTCTGAATATGCAAAAGGAGGGTGCGTAGATGGCTCTCTATATCCTGCGCAGATTGTTTTATATGATTCCTGTTCTTATCGGGATAGTTTTCATCACGTTTTTTCTCACCAGAATACTGCCGGGGGACCCTGCTTTGATGATTGCGGGTACAGAAGCTCCCGAAGAGGTTTTGAAGAAGCTCCGCGGCGATATGGGTTTGAATGAGCCCTTGTATCAACAATTTTTTCATTATGTTATTCGACTGTTTCACGGGGACTTCGGTTTTGCCTGGCATACGGGCCACAGCGTCTTTTCCGACTTTTATACGCGCCTGCCGGCTACCATTGAACTGACGCTGGCCAGCTTCATCATTGCGCTGGCTGTTGCACTCCCGGTCGGAATTATTGCCGCAACTAAGAAAGAATCAATCGTCGATCATATCTCCCGGGTGTTCTCTCTTATCGGTTCTTGTGTTCCGTCCTTTTGGCTGGCTCTGATTCTGATTTATGTGTTTTACTCCAAGTTAAACTGGTCCCCTGCACCCCTGGGGAGATTAGGAGACAGTGTCAGTCCACCGACTCATTTGACCGGTTTGTATGTTATCGACAGTCTGTTGACATGGAACATACCGGTATTGGAGCAAGCATTGGCTCATCTGCTGTTGCCTGCAATTGTGCTAAGTACCGGAATGATGGCCATTATCTCACGTATGGTCCGGTCGAGCATGCTGGAGGTGATCAGCCAAGATTTCATCCGCACAGCCAGAGCAAAAGGGATTTATGAACGCAGTGTTGTGATGAAGCATGCGCTTGTTAATGCGTTGCTTCCAACGCTGACCGTTATCGGAGTGCAGTTTGGTCTATTACTTGGCGGTGCTGTGGTGACAGAGACGATTTTCTCCTGGCCGGGCGTGGGCAGTTATATTACCGAATCCATACTTGCGACGGACTATGCACCGATACAGGCATTCACCTTAATGAGTGCCTTGATAATCAGCTTTACCAATTTGGCGGTAGACGTGATTTACGGATTGATTGATCCGCGTGTCCGCTATGATTGACGATCTTCGGGACAAGGAGATGAACTTATGGAGAAGATAGCAGCAACTGCCCTGGTTTCCCAGTCATCCAGTGAACAGGAACGCAAGTCGGTGGGCATCATCCGGTTGCTTACAAGCAATCGCCTGTCAATGATCGGACTGTTGCTCATTATCGTTTGGATTGCCCTGGCTCTGCTGGCGCCGCTACTATCCCCCTATTCTCCTATCGAACCGGATGTGGCCAATAAACTTACGCCTCCGAGTGTATCCCACTGGTTCGGGACGGACAATTTCGGACGGGATATATTTACTCGTATTGCATACGGGGCCAAGTATACCATCTGGTCCGGGGTGGCAGCTGTAGCGATCTCCTTCTGCGTGGGCACCATTCTCGGTGCTATTGCAGGCTACTACGGCGGTGTTCTCGGCAGCATCATCATGCGTGTGATGGATATGTTCTTGGCGTTCCCCGCATTGGTGCTTGCTATGGCGATTGCTGCCTCGATTGGTCCGGGCTTAACCAGCGCAATGATCGCGGTAAGCGTCGTTGGTATTCCTGAATATGTCCGTCTGATGTACGGGCAAACCATGCTTCTGCGGGAAAAGGAGTTCGTTGAAGCGGGGCGGGCCATCGGTTTGAAAAATTCGGTTATTTTGTTTCGCCATATTCTTCCCAATGCGCTCGCTCCGCTAATCGTAAGAGCCACGCTGGGCATTGGTTTTGCAATTCTTATCTCTTCCAGCTTGAACTTCCTCGGACTAGGCGTGAAACCGCCTATTGCGGAGTGGGGGGCCATGATAGCTGAAGGCCGTCAGTACATTGTCTCAGGGGAATGGTGGATTGTTTCATTCCCGGGACTGGCCATTGCAACCTCCATTTTGGGATTCAATTTAATTGGAGACGGCTTGCGGGATGTGCTTGATCCCCGGCTTAGATCCAGTAGCGGCAACAAGAAGAACGATTAGAAATCTGACAATGGATAAGGAGAGAAGACCATGAAGAAGTGTTGGGTAGGATTTATGGCTCTTATATTGGTTTTGGCGCTAGCTGGTTGTGCCTCAAGTCCAAGCGGTGATGCCGCCGCTTCATCAGAGCCAGCCAGCGGAGGCAATAACGGCACAGCACCCACAGCGCTTACTGTTGCATGGCAGGCAGTGGCGAGTACACTTGACCCTGTTAACGCTACGTCGGACGTTCTGGCCGTCAACGCTTACGACCGGCTGGTAGGCTATGAAGTTAATCCTGGCGATGGCGATTCCGCCAAGGCATTCAAACTGAAGCCGATGCTAGCGAAGGAATGGACGATCTCCGAAGACGGCTTAACCTATACTTTTAAATTGCAGGATAATGCCAACTTCCAAAGTGGAAATCCCGTTACGGCTAATTCGGTTAAATTTTCACTGGAACGAATGAGAGATTCTGCAACGGGGAGTTTCACTTACAGCTTGACACAAATTGCTAGTATTACAGCCCAAGATGAGAAAACGGTTGTCCTCAAGCTGACCAAGGCGAACCCGAATCTGCTGAAAATGCTTGCGATGTACTGGTTCTCCATCCTTGACGATAAGCTTGTTAAAGAAAAAGGCGACGCCTATGTCAATGATCATGCGGTCGGCTCCGGTGCCTATAGCATTGAGAAATGGGATCCGTCGAGCGAAGTCATTTTCAAAGCTAACAAGAACTATTGGGCAGGAGCTCCTAAGATTGAACAAGTTACGATGAAGTACATCAAAGAAGCCTCCAATCGTCTCATGCTGCTGAAGAACGGTGACATCGACGTCTCGGTTGAACTGCCTCCAAAGGACTTGGCAGACCTTAAGTCTGCTACGAACCTGACGGTTCATTCCAACAGCAGCAATCGGATCTTGTTCTTGGCAATGAACATGAACAAAGAGCCTTTCAACAATCCGAAGGTACGTCAAGCGCTCGCTTATGCCACACCCTATGATCAGTTAATTAAGGACGTCATGTTTAATGAAGCGCGTTCGATGAGAAGCTCCGTTCCAAGCAACACCCCCGGCTACACAGACGACGGGTATGCGTATACTTACGATCTGGACAAGGCGAAGCAACTCTTGACCGAAGCGGGGTATCCGAACGGATTCAGCTTCGATCTGACAATTGGTTCAGGATATCCGGACTGGGACGACGATGCTGTTCTGCTGCAAGCTTCTCTAGCAAAAATAGGCGTTACTGTGAATATTAAAAATGTAGCCCGTCCGCAATTTCTGGAAATGCAAAAACAAAAGTCTATGGATGCTTACATCACCAAATGGACTTCGATGGTATACGACCCGAGCTGGCATTTAGGATTGCTGCTGGACAGCAAGGGAACAGGCAACTTCAATAACTACAGCAATCCTACTGTTGACGGGCTGTTGAAGCAAGCGAGCGATGAACGAGACAATGATAAACGCATGGAACTGTATCACCAGGCTCAGAAGATTATTACGGCCGATACCCCTTGGCTGTATCTGTATCAATACAACCGCATTGTTGGCGTCAGTAACAAGGTGGAAGGATACAAATTCTATCCGGACGAATTTATCCGTTTTGCCGACCTGAGCATGAAGTAACAGCAACTCTTAAATCTTCGAGAATTCCACAGGGAGGTTAGCCGATGAGGCCCTTACTTGAAGTAAAGGATTTAAAGACAGAATTTCTTACCGGTAAAGGACCTGTACGTGTCGTTGATGGAGTTGATCTGGTGTTGAATAAGGGAGAAACATTGGGGGTGGTCGGTGAATCCGGGTGCGGAAAGAGCGTGACCTCCATGTCAATTATGGGACTGCTTCCCAAAGGACAAAGTCGTATTGCAGGCGGAGATATTCGCTTTCACGACCAAAGCCTGCTCTCGCTGTCCGTGAAGGAGATGCGGCAAGTAAGAGGCAACCGAATCGCAATGATATTCCAGGAACCGATGACCTCATTGAATCCAGTATTTAAAATCGGCAACCAAATCAGCGAAGCCCTTCGCTTTCATAAAAATCTCAGCAAAAAAGAAGCGTGGAGCGAAGCGGTCGGGATGCTGAAGAAAGTCGGCATCCCCCGTCCAGAACAAATTGCCCGGGAGTATCCCCACCAGTTGTCAGGTGGGATGCGCCAGCGGGTGATGATCTCTATTGCAATGGCCTGTAATCCCGAAGTGCTAATTGCTGATGAACCAACGACAGCACTGGATGTGACGATTCAAGCGCAAATTCTGGAGTTAATGAGGGGGCTGCAGCATGAGCAAGGAACGGCGATTATGCTTATTACCCACGATCTAGGTGTTGTGGCGGAAACCTGTCAACGGGTTGTGGTTATGTATGCCGGACAAGTAGTGGAGGAAGCGGAGGTGGGGATGCTGTTTAAGCAGCCTCTCCATCCGTATACCCAAGGACTTCTTGGTTCTCTCCCGCAATTGGCGGGGCAGAAAAAGCGGCTTGAGCCTATCGTCGGCAGTGTGCCGAGTCCATTGAATATGCCTTCTGGCTGCCGCTTTGCCCCGCGATGCAAATTTCGTACAGATGCATGCCTTGAATATCAACCCCCTCTTCTTGAGGTCGAACAAGGACATAAATGCCGCTGTATCCTATACGGGGAGGGAGAGCAATGAGCGTCTTGCTTGAAGTAAACAATTTAAAGAAGCATTATCCCGTTCGCAAAGGATTCTTCGGCAAGACGGGTGCGGTTGTCAAAGCGGTTGATGGCGTTTCACTGAGTATTAAGCGAGGAGAGACGCTAGCCATTGTAGGTGAATCCGGCTGCGGCAAGTCAACGATGGGCCGCTCGATTCTGCGGTTAATTGAACCGACCGATGGCGAGATCCTGTTCGAGCAGGACGATATCCGAAAACTGAATCCGGATCAAATGCGCCGGTTCCGGACGAAAATGCAGATTGTATTTCAAGATCCGTATGCATCCCTTAATCCGCGGTGGACGATAAGGGAAATATTGTCCGAACCTTTTCGCCTGTATGAGAAGCTTTCGGCTTCTGAGCTAAAGGACCGGGTGTCAGAGCTCATGCAGGTGGTCGGCCTCTCTCCCTATCAGGCGGACCGTTTTCCCCATGAATTCTCTGGTGGACAACGGCAGCGGGTCGGCATTGCCCGGGCGCTGGCGCTCAAGCCTCAATTCGTCGTATGCGACGAACCGGTATCTGCGCTGGATGTGTCCATACGTGCCCAGGTTTTGAACCTGATGGAGGATTTACAGGAGCAATATTCGCTAACTTATATGTTTATCTCGCATGATCTATCTGTCGTGAAATTCATCAGTGACCGCGTCGGCGTGATGTATTTGGGCCGGCTGGTTGAGATGGCGCCTACGGACGACTTATTTCAAAATCCGCTTCATCCGTATACGAAGGCGTTGATCTCAGCCCTTCCGCTTCCGGATACAGAAGTCAAAAGAGAGCGGATTATTCTGAGCGGGGATGTACCCAATCCACAGCATCCCCCTGCTGGATGTGCTTTCCATACACGCTGTCCATCGGCCAGACCGGAATGTAAATCGGTGACGCCGGAGTGGAAAGAAGTGTCTCCAGGCCGGAGTGTAGCTTGTCTACTATATTGAATTTATCCCGAAGGAGAAATGAAAATGAGCACTTATCAACTTGTCGTAAGAGGATGCCTGGTGCTTGAAGACGGTGTGGTAGCGGGCGAGCTCGGCATTAATAACGGCGTCATTGAGACGTTCTCGCCAGAACAGGCAGCTCTGAACGGAGAACGGACACTCGACTTTGAAGATTGCTATATCTTCCCGGGATTAATTGATGCCCATGTACATTGTTATACGAATCCTGAAGAAGGCTTCATTAACAATACAGCCTCGGCAGCCGTAGGCGGATTCACTACTATTCTTGACATGCCTTATGATTCACCTGATCCCATTACTAGCGTAGAACGCTTCAAGGACAAAGTGGCGCTGCTGGAGCAAGAAGCTATTGTGGATGTAGGATTGTGGGCTACCGTAGCGAAAGGAGGCACCTGGCAGATTGGCCCGTTGGCTGAAGCCGGTGCTATCGCGTTCAAGCTGTCCACTTTTGAAGCGGACCCTTACCGCTTTCCGCGCATTCCGGATCATGAAGTGCTTCAGTCGCTGCAGCTTGCGGGGAAGATAGGACTTCCGGTGGCATTCCATGCGGAGAACGGTGAGATCATCGGGCATTTGATCGAGGAATACTCGGAAAAAGGCAACGTGGCACCCCGGGCGCATATGGAGACCCGGCCTCCAGTCAGTGAATCGGTTGAGGTGCTCAAGTTGCTGGAAATGGCCTATTGGACACAGGCGAAACTTCACATCGTCCATGTTAGCCATCCTCGTACCATAGAGCTTATCCAAGCATTTCAGCGGCAGGGCGTGCGGGTGACAGCTGAAACGTGCTACCCGTATTTTTTGAAGGACGTCGGCGATCTTGAACGTCTTGGCACGAAGGCGAAGATGAACCCTCCGCTGCGTCAACCGGAAGATGCAATGAAGATGTGGGAGTATGTCAAGGCAGGCGCGTTTAACATGATTACGTCGGATCACGTCCCATGGGATAAGAGTAAGAAGGATGCGGGTAAGGAGAACATTTTCAAAGCGGCGCCGGGACTTCCCGGTCTGGAAATTATGGCTTCGCTGATTTTTGATCGTGGTGTAGCTAAAGGACAGATGACGCCGGTGCAATATGCACAGCTGCTGTCGCAGCATCCCGCCGAAGTCTTCCAGATCGAAGGCAAAGGTCGGATCGCTCCGGGTTATGATGCCGACTTTACAGTCATTGATCCCCACGCACATTGGGTGATTGACGAGCAGAAGTTTCGGACAAATGCCAAAATCACACCTTTTCACGGCCAAAAGGTACAGGGGAAGATCATTCATACGATAGTCCGAGGGTGTACCGTTTATGACGGAGATGAAGTGGTTCAAAAGCCAGGCTTCGGGAAATTCGTAGCTAATAAAGTGGGGGGTTCCAAATGAGCGATTTGCAAGGTCTTTGTGTCATTACGCTGACTCCTTTCCACGACGATGGCAGTCTGGATGAAGAGAGTCTGCGAAAACTGACAGAGTTCTATATTCATTCCGGTGTTCACGGAATGACAATACTAGGCATTATGGGAGAGGCTCACAAGCTGTCCGAGTCCGAGCGTTACCGGGTTATGGACATCGTCTTGCACCAGACGAACGGGCGTGTGCCAGTGATCGTCGGCTGCTCGGCGCCAGGCAGCGAGTTGGCCGGTGAGTTGGCCAAGAGAGCGGAGGAAGCCGGAGCAGCGGCCGTCATGGTTGCACCTCCTGCCAATTTGAACAATGAAGATATGCTGCTTCGTTATTTTGCAAATGTGGCTGAGAAAATCTCGATTCCGATCGTACTGCAGGACGAACCGGTAACGACAGGCGTTCGTCTGAGCGCGCCATTTATCGCGAAGCTGGCGGAGTGCGTGCCTCAGATCAAGTACGTCAAGCTGGAAGAAGCGCCGACCACAATCAAGATCACTAGCATTCTAAAACAGGCCAATCTTCGTATTTTCGGTGGTCTCGGGGGAATGTATTTCTACGAAGAACTTGAACGAGGTGCGGTGGGTATCATGACGGGCTTCGCTTACCCGGAAATCCTTGTGGAGACCTATAATCTGTTCATAGCGGGTAAGAAGCAGGAGGCGAGAGCGTACTTCTACCGTTATTTGCCGTTAATTCGCTTCGAAGCGCAGCTTGGAATCGGCGGCGTAACTATCCGTAAAGAGACCTTCAAGCTGCGTCAGGCGATTGCAAGCTCACATGTGCGTTTCCCGGGAGCTGCCATTGATCCGCAAACCATGCAGGAGCTTCAGGAGATAATCGCTTTTCTTGGATTGGAACTAGAGTAGAAGCACCAACTGATGGTGATGCTATAAGATACGATTTTCGGCAGGGGGATGAGCATGGACTTGAATTTAACAAGCAAAACGGTATTTATAGCGGCCTCAAGCAGGGGACTCGGCAAAGCCAGTGCGCTGGAGTTAGCAAAGGAAGGCGCCAACGTGATGCTTTCCGGGCGGAACGAGGAAGAGCTGAAGCTTGCCAAGGAAGAACTGCAGCAGGTGGCAGCGGGTCAGGTCGAATATGTGGTATGTGATATTACTAAACCGGAGCAGTTGAAGGCAGCGGTTCTTAGAACGGTTGACCTGTTCGGGACGATAGACATTTTGATTAATAATGCCGGTGGTCCGCCGGCGGGGACGTTCGAAAAATTCACGGATGAAGACTGGACCCGAGCGTTCGAATTAACGCTGCTGAGCTATGTCCGTCTTATTCGCGAGGTACTACCTTATATGAAAAATAGTCGTGCAGGCCGGATTATCAACCTGACGTCCTCTTCGGTGAAACAGCCAATCCCAGGTCTCTTAATCTCCAATACATTTCGGTTAGGCGTTATGGGAATGGCGAAGACGCTATCCATAGAACTAGCTCCCTATAATATTCTGGTCCACACAGTAGCACCAGGACGAATTGCTACGGATCGTGTAAGAACGCTGGATGAAATCAAGGCTAATCAAACGGGTGTTCCGATTGAACAAGTGGAGGCCGACTCCCGCAAGACCATTCCGCTTGGACGTTATGGCAAACCGGAAGAGTTCGGCAAAGTGGTCGCTTTTCTGGCTTCGGAAGCCTCATCCTATATGACTGGCAGCACGGTGCTGGTGGATGGCGGTATGATCAAAAGCATGTAAAAAAAGAAGTTTACGGAAAGTAGGGAGAATATTTGCAACTTAGCCCTCATGAGAGAGACAAGCTGTTGATTACTGTAGCCGCCGATTTGGCACGGAGAAGGCTTGCGCGCGGGTTGAAATTAAATTATCCAGAAAGCATTGCGCTCCTCACATCGGAGATTATGGAGGGAGCTCGTGATGGGAAAACGGTATCCCAGCTCATGGAGCTCGGAACACAAATTCTGAAGCGAGAACAGGTTATGGAGGGTGTACCTGAGATGATTCAAGAGGTACAGGTCGAAGCGACGTTCCCTGATGGCACAAAACTTGTAACCGTACACCAGCCTATTAACGGAACCTAGCATGGATCAGTATAATCACGTCCTTTTATCAAGTACGAATAGAAGGAGGAATAAGATGATTCCGGGTGAATATCGGACACAAGCAGGATGGATTGAACTTAATGCAGGCAGAGCCACTGAGAAACTGATTGTCGTAAATTTAGGTGATCGTCCAATTCAGATTGGATCACATTTTCATTTTTTCGAAGTCAACCGGGCTTTATTATTTGATAGGGAACTTGCATTTGGAATGAGACTGAATATCCCTGCCGGAACGGCTGTGCGCTTTGAACCCGGAGAGGAGAAGCCGGTAGAGCTTGTGACTCTGGGAGGCAATAAGTGCTCTTACGGTCTGAGTGCCATCACTAATGGTCCTGCTGAAAAAGGAGATTTAGGCATTGAAGTTAAGGCCCGTCTTCAGGCATGGAAAGGAGACTGTCATGCACAAGATAGACCGTAAAAGTTATGCAGGTATGTTTGGTCCGACAACCGGGGACGCCATACGCCTTGCAGATACAGAGCTTTGGGCGGAGATTGAACATGATTATACGGTATACGGTGATGAGTGCAAATTTGGCGGTGGTAAAGTCATTCGTGACGGGATGGGCCAGTCCAGCAGCGCCATACGCAGTGAGGGTGTGCTCGATACGCTTATAACAAATGCGGTGATCATCGACCATTGGGGGATTGTGAAGGGAGATATCGGAATCCGGGATGGGGTAATCACAGCTATTGGAAAAGCAGGCAACCCTGACATCATGGATGGCGTGACGCCAGGTATGGTTGTTGGTGCAAGCACGGAAATTATTGCAGGAGAAGGTAAGATTGTTACAGCCGGGGGCATTGATGCACATGTGCATTTTATTTGTCCCCAGCAGATTGAAGTTGCATTATCCTCTGGAGTTACAACTATGATTGGGGGAGGGACAGGGCCTGCAACAGGGACAAAGGCAACAACCTGTACGCCGGGTGCCTGGCATATGATGCGCATGCTGGAGGCGGTAGAGGCATTTCCAATGAACATCGGGCTTACCGGAAAAGGAAATTCCTCATTCGTAGAACCTCTCATTGAGCAGATTGAGGCGGGTGCAATTGGTCTCAAGCTGCATGAGGATTGGGGCAGCACTCCGGCAGCCATTGATGCATGTCTGAAAGCCGCAGATCAATACGATGTTCAGGTTGCCATCCATACGGATACACTCAATGAATCCGGTTTTCTGGAGGATACACTGGAGGCTATAGGCGGCAGAACGATCCATACCTATCATACGGAAGGAGCCGGTGGCGGTCATGCTCCCGATATCATCCGGGCTGCGGCTGAGCAGAATGTTCTGCCTTCATCGACCAATCCCACCCGGCCCTTCACCGTTAATACCATCGAGGAGCATCTGGATATGCTGATGGTATGTCACCACCTGGACAGCCGTATTCCAGAAGATGTAGCGTTCGCTGATTCACGCATTCGTCCTGAAACTATAGCCGCAGAGGATATTTTACACGATATGGGTGTCTTCAGCATGATCAGTTCGGATTCCCAAGCGATGGGGCGTGTCGGTGAGGTGATCATCCGTACATGGCAAACAGCGGATAAAATGAAACGCCAGCGCGGACCGCTTGAGTCGGATACAGAAGAACGGGACAACGTGCGCATCAAGCGTTATATCGCCAAGTATACGATTAATCCGGCGATCACACACGGCGTCTCGCATCTTGTCGGTTCAGTTGAAATCGGAAAGTTCGCGGATCTGGTGCTGTGGAGCCCCATGTTCTTTGGAGTCAGGCCGGATCTGGTGCTCAAAGGCGGCAGTATTGCTTATGCACAAATGGGTGATCCGAACGCCTCGATTCCGACACCGCAGCCTGTATTCGGACGCCCGATGTTCGCCGCATACGGCAAATCGTTGACTGAAAGCTCAATTACGTTCGTATCGCAGGCCGCTTATGACAGTGGAATAAAGGAACGGCTGGGACTTATGAAGCGGGTGGAGCCGATTAGGAACTGCCGCAATGTATCCAAGAAGGATATGATTCATAACGGTTTTACGCCAAAAATTGAAGTTAATCCGGAAACGTACAAAGTGACGGTCGATGGTATACACATTACTTGCGAGCCTTCTGAAGTGGTTCCGATGGCTCAGCGATACTTTTTGTTTTGAACATGGAGAACGATAAGAGCATTTACACAACGGGCGTAGATTCACCGGCCTCTTGGTTGGCTTACCAACAGCTTCTTGACTCGGCTCTGCCAATCGGCGGATTTTCCCATTCTTTCGGTCTGGAAACGATGGTTCAGGAGATGCGAATTAACAATACGATACAGCTTCGTTCTTATGTGGAGAACATGGTCATCCACAATTGGGCATGTGGAGATGCTCTTGTGATCAAAGCGGTATACCGTGACGTTCCTGCTCAAGGCTGGGAGCGGCTATGGGCAGTGGAGCGTCAAATTCATATGCAGCGCCTGGCTATGGAGAGCCGAAAGGCAGCCGAAAAAATGGGGCGCCGTCTGTTGGCGTTGGCAATAGAAATCTTCCCTTCAATAGAGTGGCAGCCTCTTTCAGGCGCTTGCAAACAGGGTGATGCCTTGGGTACACATGCACTTGTTCACGGATTTGCTAGTTATCAATTGGGAATTCCAATGAGAAAAGCAGTAGAAGGTTATTTATATACTTGTATCGTGAACAGCATGAATAGTGCGCTGCGTCTGATGTCCATGGGACAGACTGAGGCTCAGAAGCTTATAGCGGCGATCATGCCTATAACTGAAAAAGCAGTATGGATCGTGGAGCAAACAGAGCCTGAAGAAGCATGGAACAGCATGCCTATGGCTGAACTGGCAATGGTTCGTCACGAGACTTTATATTCACGACTGTTTATGTCTTAGTGCGAAATATTACGATAACGAAAAGGAGGCATTATTATGTGTCAAGGACAAGGTCATGATCACCGGGAATGGGAGAAACCAGGTCTCCCAACCAACCGTCCAATTCGAATTGGGATCGGTGGCCCCGTCGGTTCCGGTAAAACAGCGTTAGTTGAGCGTTTAAGCCGTGAAATCAGCGAGGAATTCAGTATTGCCGTCATCACAAATGATATTTATACCAAGGAAGATGCACGCATTCTGGTGAGTACAGGCGTTCTTCCGGAAGAACGGATTCTTGGAGTAGAAACGGGAGGGTGCCCGCATACGGCTATCCGTGAAGATGCCTCCATGAATTTTGAAGCTGTAGAAGAGCTTGAGGGACGTTTTAAAGAGCTTGACCTTATTTTCATCGAAAGCGGCGGCGATAACTTGGCAGCGGCCTTTAGTCCTGAACTGGTGGATCGGTTCATTTATATCATTGATGTAGCGCAAGGAGAAAAAATCCCCCGGAAGGGCGGACCTGGTATTATGCGCTCTGATCTTCTGGTCATTAACAAAATTGACTTAGCTCCGTATGTGGGCGCTTCGCTTGACGTAATGAGGGAGGACTCGACCCGGATGAGAGGTGAACGGCCTTTCGTTTTCTCCAATTTATTCGGCGGTGAAGGAGTTGCGGACATCGTCTCTTGGCTAAAGCATGAGATTGCCCACGCAAAAGGGGTAATGCATAGCCATGATTCTGAATGAAAGGGAAACCTGCTACTGCTGAGTTGAGGGCGTACTTTCATCAAAGCGATGATCGGACTTTCTTGAAGGGGAAGTATCATACGGCCCCGATTAAAATTGCAAAATCCTTTCAGATGGATCAGGAGCTTGGTATCATCGTCATGGATGTTTCGCCTGGTATGCTTGAAGGCGATAACTATTCCATGGAGTGGTTTGCCGGACAAAATACTAGTCTTTATGTGACAAACCAGTCCTTCACGAAAGTTCATCCCTGTCCCAATGGTGGAAGAGCTGAGATGCGCCAGCTGTTTCAATTGGACCAGAGCGCGTTTGTTCAGTATATGCCCCAGCCAAGCATGCTTTATCAGGATGCGGAGTATATGAATACTACGGTTGTGAGGCTCGCTCCCGGAGCCGTGTGGATGCAGGCTGAGGTACTGTGCCCAGGCCGGACGCATCTTGGAGAGCGATTTAAATATCGGCATTACCAAAGTGCATTGTCTGTCTATTATCAAGACGAAATGATTTTTAATCAGCGGCAGAGAATAGTGCCTTCCTCTCAAAATCTTCAGGAAAAAGGGGCATGGGAGGAACAAACACATTGGGGAACTTTTTATGTGTTCTCTGACCGCATTAATTCCTCTCATGTAGAGGCGATCCGTGAGAAACTTCAAAGCTTGCCGCAAACACCTAAAAGTGAAGTTCTGTTTGGGGTTACGCTTACTTACCGTCATGGATTGGTGGTTACAGCGTCGGCACAGGCGGCCTGGCCTTTGCAGGAAACCCTGGAATGTGCATTTCATTTCATCCGCAAAACGGTGTTCGGAAAGGGTATGATCAATTAAACGGGGGCACAGCTTATGAATATGAAGACTGGATTTACCACTTCATCCTGGTTTAGATACATTGCGATCATCGTGTTGTTGCATATTATTGGCATAGGCGGACTGATCTATGCCGCAACCACTGCCAGCTCAGCGTATTGGGGGCTCGGTATTCTCGCCTACACATACGGTCTTCGCCACGCTTTCGATGCGGATCATATTGCTGCTATAGACAATACGGTTCGCAAGCTCAGCGAGCAGAAGCAAAATCCGGGAGGGGTAGGTTTTTTCTTCTCGCTTGGCCATTCATCCGTTGTATTTATTCTCGTTCTTCTGGTGGTCTTCTCCGTAAAATGGATTCAGACAAGCATGCCCGCTATGCAGGAAATAGGCGGATTTATCGGGATGAGCGTCTCGGGATTTTTTCTCCTCCTCATCGGAATTATGAACCTCTATATTTTGCTTCAACTACTGCAGGCTTTCCGAAAAATGCGCTCCGGCCAAATGGAGCCTGAGGCAATCAACCACCTGTTAGAATCCCGCGGTCTGCTTGCACGGCTGTTTCGTCCTTTGTTTCGGTTTGTAAACCGGAGCTGGCATGTTTATCCGCTTGGTTTTCTGTTTGGTCTTGGTTTTGACACGGCCACTGAGATTGGCTTGCTTGCTCTTTCCGCTTCAGCTGTACACTCCGCATACTCCATTCCGGGTATTCTCGCTCTTCCGGTCTTATTTGCAGCGGGCATGAGCCTCATGGATACGGCGGATGGCATGGTGATGTCCAAAGCGTACCAGTGGGCATTTATCACTCCAGCAAGGAAAATGTATTATAACATTCTCATCACCACAGTATCCGTAGCAGCTGCGCTTACCATCGGGTTTGTGGAAATCACCCAGGTGCTGACTGAAGGACTTCATTGGAGTTCACCCTTCCTGATGTGGATCAGCCGCTTGGAGTTTGGTGATTTGGGATATGCGATGGTTGCATTATTTATCAGTGCCTGGATCATATCTATCATAATTTGGAAAAAAACAAACACAGCTCTTCAATAACACATACTAATGCAATGAATCATGCAAGCCTTTCTTTGCCAGACGGCGGGGGAGGCTATTTTCGTATGGTCAGTTATGGCGTGCGTTCTGGAACTATTTAAATTTATAAATATACAAAATACAACAATAGGTGTAAAATGGCATTGTTTGAAACTGCCGGAATGACATAAAGGGATCTTCACAGAGTTGTTTGTGAAAAAAAGAGCAAAGATTTGACTGCGGCTGTGCAGGCTGCTGACAATAGGATTTCTGATGGAAAGGAGGAAGCCTTGTTCCTTTATGCAGGGCGTACCTGGCATTTGGCAAGTGCTGGCGGAACTGAAAGGGCCGGATACGGCTGTAACGGAGTTACATAGAAAACACATGGGAGATGGAACAAACGATGAAGAATAGAGCGACTGTGAAAAAGATGACGATGCTGCTAGCGCTGGTGCTAACAGTCAGTATAGTGGGCGTGGCATGTGGTAATAAGGCCAACAATGCTACTACAAGTAACGCTGCAGGAAATACTGCAACTGCTAATACACCTAAGGACACTCCGGCAGAGACCCCTGAGTTATCGCTGGGACTTCTGCCTTCGATCGATGCCATTCCGTTCATCATTGCCCACGAGCAGGGCTTTGACCAGAAGCGCGGGGTGAACCTGAACATTCAGACGTTCAAGAGCGCCAAGGACCGCGATGTAGCTTTTCAAGCGGGGAAAGTGGACGGGCTTAGCGCCGACCTGGTGGCAATCTCCATCTACAATCAAGCCGGTCTGGATGTGAAGATCACCAGCACGACCTTCGGCGAATTTGACTTGCTGACCGGAAACGATGAGATCAAGGACGTGAAGGACCTGAAAGGCAAAACTGTGATTTTGTCCAAAAACACTTCCACACAATACACAGTGGCTACGATCCTGAAGCAGGCTGGTCTGACAGAAGAGGATATCAAGGTAACTGAAGTGCCACAAATTCCAACTCGTCTGGAGCTGCTCAAGAATAACAAGGCTGACGCAGCTATTTTGCCGGAGCCTTTCGTAACGATGGGGAAAGCTGCTGGTCTGCGCGTGTTAAGCTCCACTATTCAGGCGAATGTGAATCCATTCGTGCTGGCTTTCCCGCAAACCGCAATTGATGCCAAGCCGGACGCGATCCGGGCTATGTATGCCGCTTATGACGATGCAGTAGAGTATATGAAGACGCATGACCAAAGTGATTATATCGATCTTGTGATCAAAGAAGTAGGCTACCCGGACACATTAAAGAACGAAATCAAAGTTCCGGCTTACATCCCAGCCAATCAGGTGGATGTGAAAGAGGTTGAAGCTGCCTTTGCCTGGGCACATGAAAAAGGTCTGCTGACTAAGGATATTAAGCCCGAAGAAGTGATCTCTGATGTCCAGTTTAAGAAATAGCGGACTGTGCGTGAAGGACCTGGAAGTTGAATATAAAAGCGGGCAGCTGGCGCTGGGGCGGATGAATTTCACCTTGCCAGAGCACGGCATCTATACGGTTATAGGGCCTTCCGGTAGTGGGAAATCCACGCTTCTGCGTGCCATTGCCGGCCTGCTGCCTGCCTACCAGGGCGAATTGTTGTTCAATGGGAAATCGCTGCGCGATAAAGCGACACTAGTTGGCCTTGTGCCACAGAATTACGGCCTGCTGCCTTGGAAGACTGTGCAGGCCAACATTAGAATGGCGATGAAGATCGCCCATCGGTCCACGGAGAGTAAAGCGAAGCAGGAAGAGGGGATCACCCGCTGGCTGACGGCCATGGGGATCCCGGAGCTGGCGGAACGTTACCCGCTGTCTCTTAGCGGAGGGCAGCAGCAGCGGGTGGCGATTGCGCGGGCGTTCGCTATTTTGCCTACTATTCTTTTATTGGACGAGCCATTCTCGGCCTTGGATGCCATTACGCGGGAAGCGCTGCAGCAGCTATTCCTGGACAGTTGGCTGGCGAACCCGGCCACAGCATTATTCGTTACGCATGATGTGGAGGAGGCAATTCTGCTGGGTCAGAAGATTATTATTATGCCGTCCAGCAAGCAGGATTCTCCGGTCTTTGTGGACAACGAGACATTGTTTGGCATGCAGCATGGGGAGAAACGGGACAGTGATGAATTTTTTGAGCAAATGAAGAGAATCAGAAAGGTAATGCAGGAGAAATGGTGAAAAAAAGGAAGCTCCATCAAGTGTTCAGGTTGTTATTGGTCTTCTTCTGTATGAATGTGGTCTGGTATATCGCTTATTTGCTGATGAATCACCCGATTCTGCCGAGTCCGCTGGTAGTCTATCAGGCCATGGGCGAACTCGGAGGACGGGATCTTGCGCTGAATGTCGGCTACAGTCTGATGCGGATTTTTGCGGGGGTACTGCTGGCGTTGCTTATCGGCCTGATGATTGGCTTGTTAATGGGTCGCTCGGCCACATGGAATAAGTTACTTGATCCGGTGGTGTACCTGACTTATCCGGTGCCGAAAATTGCCTTGCTGCCGGTGGTGATGCTGTTCTTCGGGCTTGGCGAGACCTCCAAGATTCTGATGATCATGCTGATTCTGCTCTTCCAGATTATTATCTCCGTGCGGGACGGCGTGAAATCTATCCCGGATAATACGTATGATGTGCTGACGAGTCTCGGTGCAGGCTCTGCGCAGAAATTTTGGAATGTTACGCTACCAGGTGCATTGTCTGTAATCCTCAGCACGATCCGGATTTCCCTTGGAACAGCCATCTCGGTGTTGTTCTTCACTGAAATCTATGGCACAGACCATGGCATGGGCTTCTTCATCATGGATGCTTGGCTAAGACTGGATTATCCGGAAATGTACGCAGGCATCATGCTGTTCAGCCTTGTGGGCTTTGTACTGTTCCTGCTGGTTGACCTTCTGGACTACAAGTTCATGAAGTGGCGGAATTAGGGGAGCTAGAGGATATTGAGGATATAGGCCAAGGATGACAAATGGTAGGCGATCTCTAATTAAGAGCATTTCTGTACTCTATTTCACCTTTTTTAAGGATAATAAGTAAAATAAGAGCATTATTGTACCTTAATTCCTGAAAAAGTGCGCTGAAAGGGCTATTGTGGAAAAATTAAGGTACAATATTGTCCTTAATTTCCACTACCCTTTAGCTGCAGCATATTTAGGGTACAAAAATGCCCTTATTTCATTTTGGGGCTTCTGTCGTGCTTTTAAAAAATGTCCCTCTAACAGCGGCACAGCGACCAGAAGTCCAAACATCCCATCGTAGTGCCGACAGACTGTTAAAACCAATTTTATTGCTCGATTAAGCTACTACCTGATTTCTCAACTTCTTTCGTTGTATATCTAAAAAACAAGGGTCGACTTTCTGTAGATGAGATGATCTTTCTTTGAGAGTCCGTTCTCCAGCATTTTAGAGCTGTTCACCATTCAGAAGCGGTACCACCAGCTGTCGGAAGACATCTACAGGCTTCCTCTTTCTGCCGTATTTATCGTTAGTAACAACTACGACTAACTCGAAGCTGGGGACAACCACGATATATTGGCCGCCGTAGCCAAGTGCATAGTAGTAGCTTGTCTCGCCGAGGTCTTCCTCAGCGTTAGGGAAGCTTGAGACCCACCAATGCCAGCCGTAAAATCCCTTGCGGGGCAGCGTTGCCTCATATAGTGGCTGCGTGGCTACATGTACAGTGGATGGGGAAATGATCTGCTGTCCTTCCCACCGTCCCTTTTGCAAAAACAATTGGCCGAATTTGGCCATGTCCTTCGGCTGCATGTAAAGCCCGAAGCCGCCGGTGTGATTGCCCTGCGGGTCGATATCCCAGCGGTACTCCTGAATGCCGAGCGGTCCGAACAGGTGCTGCTCGGCGAACTCTGCAACCGTCTGTCCTGCGGCCTGCCGCAGGATGGCCGACAGGAGCTGGGAGCCGCCGGAGTTATACTCCATGCGTGTCCCAGGCTCATCCTCCAGTGGCAGGGATAGCACATACTGGACCCAGTCGTCCGTCTTCGTCATGGTCGGAAAGGAATTCCGTCCGCCAAATTCTGTCCAGCCAAAACCTGCTGTCATCGTTAGCAGATGGGCCAAGGTGATCTCGTGCTTGCGGTGATCGGAGTCCAGCAGTAGGGAAGGAAAGAACCTTGTAACAGGGGTATCCTGGTGTGGCAGAATTCCCCGGTCTATGGCAATGCTGACCAAAGCAGAGAGAATGCTTTTGGTGCAGGAATTTATTCTATTAAGTTGTGCAGCAACCTCTGGTTCCCGGTAATGCTCCAGTACAGGGGAACCTTTGTGGAGAATCAAGGTGCTGCGGATTTCTAATTCCTCCAGCCCTTGAACCAGTGTTGTGAAGTTAAAGTCGTGTATGCCAATCATCTCCTAGGTAGTTAGTGCGCTTGTATGATGAATACGGTTCTGGAAAGTCTACCAGATCATCTGATGAAGTTCAAACTCGGCAAGTTCATTTTCGCATATATACCCGTAACGAGGTTCGTAGTTGGAAGTCTATAAGGTCGTTTATTGTATTCGTAGTGGTATTTGTTTACACTCCTATTGGAGAAGGTTATCGGACATGAAAGGGGAACAACCATTGATTGAGGAATTGCGTAAAATTGGATTATCCGATCTGGAAGCAAGATGTTATCTGACACTGCATGAAGAGGGCAACCTGTCCGGTTATGAAGTGGCCAAAAGAGTGTCGGTATCCCGTACAAATGTGTACGCGGCACTCCGATCGCTGACGGACAAAGGCGTGTGCAGGGCCATCGAGGCCGATCCGGTTCTGTATGATGCTGTTCCGATTGGACAGCTGATCAGACTCCTCAAGGCAGACTTTGAGCAGACGGCGGCGAATCTGCTGGAGCAGATGCAGAACCCTGTTCGGACGACTACCTCTTTTTACAACTGGCAGGGCGAGCGGGCGCTGAAGACCGCTATCCGGCGATTGGCTGCGAATGCAGATAAGAGCATCGTGGTTGATTTGTGGTCAGAAGATATTCATTGGGTCGAAGAACCACTGCTGGAGGCGGAGAACCGGGGTGTGGAAGTGGTGCTGATTACGATTGGTGAAAGCCACACACCGCTTAAGAAGGTGATCGTTCATGAGCGGCAGGAGGCATGGAACGGGGCGGAGAGCAGGCGGTTCTCAATCCTCTGCGATAACCGTTCCGCCTTGATTGGCAGTTTCGGTAAAACACTGCGGCTGACGGCTCTGGAAAGTGATCACCCCTCGGTGATCGAATTGCTGCAGAACGGCTTTTATCATGATGTCGTGATGGAAAGAATCGGGCAGGACTTCGCCGAGGAGCTGACAGCGAAATACGGCAGTTACTATGAGGCGATTATTGGTCCGTATAAAGGATTGCTTGAGTAGGTTTTTAAAAAATCGGGGACAGCATCTGCTACGTTTGTGGCCTGAGTTGTCCCTTTTTGTCGTCAGCAATGAGCTATGGGTGAGTTTAAGAATTTCCTGTCGTAAATAAATAATGGGAAATTAATGAAGCGGATGGTATAATTGCTAGATCATGTGTAGAGGAGGATGAACACTTTTGAAAAGCAACAACACTACTTTTATTCAGCAAAAGACTAGAACAGCACTAGTGGCAACCGTCGCACTCTCTCTGTTATTGCCCGCAGGTCTCGCCGGAGCGGCGAGCTCCGGTACTGTCAGCTCATCAACCGTCAATGTCTCGGCAAGCGCAGTTAGCGATTCTGCTGCAAACACGGAGGTCGTGACCGCTGACCCTTCCAAGGTGAAATTCTCGAAGGAAGCCGCCATTGCTAAAGTGAAGGAATTATTCCCTATACTTAAAGATGCAACCGTCAATTCCACGGAGTTGGGTTCAACCAATAGCTATCCGCCCCGCCCAAATCAAATGATCTGGAATACTCAGTGGCAATACCAGGATGGAAATTCTGGGTATGGATTCAATAGTGAAGTAGATGCCCTGAATGGTGATCTGATCAACATCCATCTTTATTTTTTTAATCAAAATAATGAAAGCTACTACCCGCCCAAAGTAACAGAGGCTCAAGCGCTGGAAAAAGCACGGGCTTTTATTGCTAAAGCTGCAGCTAGCATCAAGAGCAGTGATTTGAAGCTGCAGGAAAGCCCCCTCTATGATTATGGAAATGCATTGTTTGGACCGGTTCGCTACAATTTTACGTTCAATCTCTTGAAGAATGGACTTCCTTCCTCGGGCGATTATTTGAGCATCACAGTGGATGGCAATGGGGAAGTGGTCGGCTTTAACAAATCTTCAGACAATCTTGCCTATCCTTCGGCAGTGCCAAAAGTAACCCAAGCCCAGGCGGAGAAGAGCCTTCGGGACAGCTTTGATGTTGGATTATATTATAATCCGATTTATAAAAACGGGGTTCCCGACAGCTGGATTTTGAGCTGGTCTCCGGTGGAGCAGGCGCTCTATGCTGTTGATGCAGCAACTGGTAAGAGATTAACGGAGGAAGGCATCACGGCATCTTCCAGTCCAGTTACCTACACTGCTGTACCGCAGGCCAAGGAAGTTTTCAAGTCGCAGGGTAGTGCTGAACTTACTGCGGAGCAGGCGGCCAAGCTGGTAGAGAAGGTTGGTTACATTCCTGCCGGACGCAAACTGACCAACAAATGGCTGAACGATAGTTACCCGAGTCCAGGTCACAAGGTATGGAGACTCACCTGGGATGAAGGACAGCGAGGCTTTGGACCGGGATTTCCGTCCCAATCCTCTGCTGAGATCGATGCGGTTAGCGGAGAAATTATAAGCTTTCAGACGGAGCAATACAACTTTAGTGAAGATGGAAAACCGAAGACTCCTGCTGCACCAGCAGGTGCCAAGAAGCTGACAGCCACAGAAGCCGCGCAGAAGGCTACTGCTCTAATCAATGCACTTTACCCGCAAGCCAGCAGTGTATTGAAGCAGGTTGAATATGGTAGCGAATGGAGTACGCTTCCGGATGGCACAGGCTACAGATACCAGTACATTCTCCAGCATAATGGTATCCCTGTAAGTGGAAGTACCATCAGTTTGAGTTTGGATGTGTATGGAAGATTGCAGACCTACTACGGTAATCGCTTGAACACCGACAAGATTACCCAGGAGCCGGTAGCCAAGATTACCAAGCAGGATGCGTTGGAAAAGTATGCAAAGCAATACAAGGTGGAGCTTCAGTATAAACGGACTGGCGGCTATGCTTTCAATAATAGCTATGTAGAACCAAAGTTAACGCTGGTGTACGCATTGGTGCCAACCGAAGAGAAGAACTCGTACGAAGCTCTGAACGCTGTCACTGGTCAGTGGACGACCATCTATTCGAACCCTGTGAAGAAGGGTTCTGAAGCCAGCGACATCAAGGGCCATGCGGCCGAGCAGCAGCTTACCGAACTTCTGAAATACGGAGTATTCGAGGCGGATGAGAATGGCAAATTAAACCCCGATCAGGAGATTACTGCCGGGGATTTGATTAGCTATCTGGCCAAAGCTACTCAACCTTATTATACCAACTATAATAATGGTAGTGAACGTAAAGCAGTGGCCGGTACCAGTGTTGATAGCCCGTATTATGATGCTGTAAGTTTTGCCGTGCAAAGCGGCTGGATCAGCAAGGATACAGCGTTCCAAGCTGATAAGAAACTGACTCGTGAACAGTTGGCTGTTCTGCTAACCTCTTTTGTGAAATACAGCAAAATCTCGGCTTACCTTGACAAGGATGCAACGGTAGAACAGTTCAGTGATGCATCCGCTATCGTCAACAAGGGAGCGGTTGCTATCACTGTGAAGCTAGGACTTCTAAAGGATGAAGGCGGCAAGTTCAATCCTGGGCAGAATGTAACCAAGGCGCAAGTTGCCACTATTATCATGAAGCTGGTAGAACTGCAGGGTAAAACGGATCAAGCTATCGGCAGCGGCAGCAGATACTAATCCCAAGTATAAGCTTGTACCAAAAGAACAGCCTGCTCTCCGCCATATGGCGGGGCAGGCTGTTTGTTTTTTGCATTATTCGATATTTACTTGCCCAGTTGTTAATGCATTTCCTTGACCGGGTTGTCATGAGTTTGATCTTCCTCTTTCTTACTGCTCATGAACCATCCGATTACAGCAATAAGCACTAATACTACGTAGAAGGTCAACTTCCACCAGGTGCTGTGGGCGAAGTCCTCAGACAGCACACCGAGTGAAGGATGCGCCATGGTGATGATCGACAGCTTGACGCCGACCCAGCCGACGATGAAGAAGGCTGCAATCTCAAGTCCAGGGCGGGATTGAAGCAGCTTGACGAAGAAGGTAGCCGCAAAACGCATAATGACCAGTCCGATGAATCCGCCAGCAAAGATAACGAGGAATTGTCCACCGTCGAGACCTCCAATTTTAGGCAAGCCGCTTGCAGGGAGTGCTACGGCCAAAGCTACTGCCGCCAGGATGGAATCGACGGCAAAAGCGATATCAGCGATCTCGACTTTAAGTACGGTAAACCAGAAACTCGATTTCTTTTTAGCCTCAGGGGTCTCGCCCTCATTAGTTTCTTCGGCAGAGGGCTTCTTGACCAATAGTTTTCGGAAAATGTGGTTACCCGCAATAAATAACAGATAAATTGCACCAATAGCTTGTACCTGCCATATATCTACCAGATAAGAGATGACAAATAGTGAACCGAAACGGAATATAAATGCCCCGGCCAATCCGTAGAACAGTGCTTTCTTCCTCTCTGCATCCGGCAGGTGCTTGACCATAATAGCCAGAACCAGCGCATTGTCTGCCGCCAGTAGCCCCTCCAGTGCTACGAGGACAAGCAGTACCCATCCATACTCTAATAATAATCCCCAATCCATTGTTGTTTCCTCCTCTTTGACTGTAAGTATCCCGTAAAAAGACACTTGTTATACCATAAAATGGTAATATTAATATATAAAAAAGACCTTTACCAAACAGATTAGCCTTTGGAATAAAGGTCTAACCTGATTGGTAAAGGTCTCGCTAACAATGTATATTGCCAATAAAGCCGGAGAACATCCTCACGTTCTCGTACTGACGACTTTACTTAACAGCTACTCCCCTTTACGGGATATATGAAATTTTGAAGTTTCAGTAATGATTCTAGGTAGATCATATATTAGTTGAATCCCTATGTCAATGGTTGTGTGAGTGATCGCGGGGCACGATAATTTTACTTTTGCATGTTGTGGGGTTAGGATGTGCATATGAGGTCTATATAATTGATAGGGCATCGAATTTACGTGAAAGAGAGCGTGATCCATGATGAGAAAGCCAAGGTTTACGTTCCTGACCGCTGCGTTACTGCTCATCTTGGCGGCATGCAGCAGTATAGCACCGGCACCCGAAGGGGTCAAAGATAACAATGAGGAACACCCGCCGGTTCAGGCGGAAATCCCGTTTCTCTTCTACCGTGCGGGGGATGGAGACAGCGGGACGGCGAAGCTTGGAACCTGGGATCTCTCCCGATCAGAGCTAGCCTACGGAGATGATCTTTATTCGTATAAGGGTGACCATGCTTCACCGCTGTATTGGAGCGGAACCACATTAGTTCTGGATCGGCAAAATGCTGTGCCTGTAAGCGGATCAGATCATGGCTACACGCTTCAGCTGACCGATGTGAAGCAGATGCCTGAGGAGCAGGAGTATGTGTTCAAAGGGTTTGAGGTGGCCGGTTCTGGAAACGAAGAGAACCCTGAGTACACAATACAGGATCAAGAAGGCAGTTATAAGCTTACTCAGGATGAGCTCCCGGCATTTACAGACAGACGCTTCTATCTGGCTAACGCAACTGCTACGAAGGATAATAGAGGCTTCAGACTTGTCTTTACGGCAGCGCCCAAAGTCTTTAAGCCGGGCGAGGGCTGGATTGTCGTTGTTGATTACAGCAAGAATTCGTCCACATTCGCGGTAAAGGAATTTCCTGCTACAGGACTCCCTTTTGGCGATATGATTGTGAGTCCTGGTAATTCGATCTTGGATGGCGATCATCTGTACGTGTGGAGAAGCAGAGATTTCGGATATTTTGATCTGAAGAAGGAGACCTTTGTTACGCAAAGTGCGATTTATAAGGACATTCAGGATTTCCTGCCAGACCGGAAGCCGAACCCGAATGTGGACCCACAGATCATTCCTGTTGGCCTTGTGGGCAATGTGCTACTGCTCTACGATCCGACGCTGTACTTTGATGAGAGCACCAGTGGAGCGGTTGTATACGCCTATAATGGCGAGACACCTGCTGGTAAGCTGCTAATCAAGGGCGGTCAGCTAACCGTTTACGACAGCAATAACAAGCAGGTTGGTGAGCCACAGACTTTTGATTCCACCCTCACAGGTGGAGAGCGGTTTTCTTTTCCGAAAGTGATGGGTGATAGATAAGGATACATGTAAGGAACGGGTAAGGACAAGGAATGGATACGGAAAAAATAAAAGCATGGAGACACTCTCATTCCGCGAGAGTTCCCATGCTTTTCTTATGCCTAGAAGCTTAGCCTTTTACCGCTCCGGCTGTGATTCCTTTGGTCATTTGCTCGGTGAAGAGCAAGTAGATCAGGATCGTCGGGATGGCGATAATCGTCATAACCGCGAACTGTGCGCCGTAGTTGGACGAGTATTCCCCAGCGAATTTCATGATGGAGAAGGGTATGGTTTTCAAATCCTCCGAGGTGAGGAAGGTATTCGCCATAATGAATTCATTCCAGGTACTGATGAAATTGAGTACGCAGACCGTAGCCAGTGCAGGCTTGGTAATCGGAAAAATGATTTTGAAAATGACGCCGTAAATGCTGGCTCCGTCGATCACTGCAGACTCTTCAATTGCACGTGGAATGGTTTCCAGGAACCCGGTCATAATCAGCACACTCATCGGGATCACAATAGCTGAGTATGGCAGGATCAGGGTGTACATATTGTTGAGCATGCCCAGCTTGTTGAACAGAATGAAGTTCGGCAACAGGGTGGCATGAATCGGAATAATCATCCCCATCATGATCAGGGAGAGGACAACTCCGCTCAGCTTCCATTTCATACGGGTGAACGCATAGCCCATCATCAGGGAGACCAGGGCAGACAGCATCACCGTAATGACTGTAATGATAAGGCTGTTGGCAAAATAGCGCGGGACCCGTCCGTAGGTAAAGGCATTGACGTAATTTTGCCATTCCGGCGGGGACGGCCATTTCAGAAATGAGCTTCCGAAGAATTCACCGCTCTTCAGCAGGGAGTAGTCTACGAGCCAGATCAGCGGGAAGAGCTGAAACAAGGCAATCAGGATTAGGAAAGCCATCATCAGGATTTTTCCGCCGGATACCTTGCGGCGTTCCTCTTTATGCGGCTTCGTGCTTGGCAGCGGAGCTGCCGGTGATAAGGAATTGGTCATATGGGTTCCTCCGGTTAAAGTCTTTTCTTAGCGTTATGGAAATGCCGGCGGTATTCCGGCCCTAGAATTCACCGATATCTTTTTTGAGTACTTTGTTCAGCACAACCGTCAGCACCAGACAGAAGATGATGAACAATATCGAAATCGCATTCCCGTAACCGTATAGCGACGAGGAGAAGGCGGTTTTGTACAAGTAATTGCCGAGGAACTGCGTGCTGTTCGCCGGACCGCCATTCGTCATCAGGAATACGGTCTCCATCTGCTTGAGACAAGTCGTTACGGCGATGATGATGGCTACCCGCATCATAGGGGAGAGCAATGGAATGATGATGCGCGTGTAGAGCGTGAAGTTATTCGCTCCGTCGATCTTGGCGGCTTCGCTCAGATCACTTGGAATACCTTGCAAGCCTGAGTAATAGAGAAGTAGCGCATACCCGAAACCTTGCCACATGACGACGATGATAATACACCAGATGGCCGTATTGGGATCACCGAGCCAGTCATGCTTCAGGGCCTCCAGGCCAATGCCGTCCAGCAGCTTGTTGAGCAGACCGTAATTGGGATGGAAAATACTGCTCCAAAGCTTGGCAGTTACAACAATGGAGATGACTGCAGGAATGAAGAAGATGGTCCGGAATACCTTCTCGTATTTACCCGAATGCGTCAGGAAGATCGCCAGTAGAATGGCGAAGGGATGCTGCAGGAATACAGTCGCTGCCGTCAGCAGCAGTGCATTGCCCAGCGAGGTCCAGAATACTTTGTCGTGAAACAGGATCTCACGATAATTGTCCAAGCCGATAAAGTTGTATTTGCCGATTCCGCCCCAGTCTGTCGAGCCGTAGTAGGCGCTCATAAAGATAGGAATGCAGATCATAAAGGCAAACAGGAACAGACCGGGCGCGATAAGCAGGGCAATTGCTTTTTTGTCGCTTAATACTCTGTGCATGGAATCTCCGTCCTTTTAAAAGGGTAATCTATCTACTTCCATCGTACCGGGAAGCCACCCGGCGGAACATGCCGTAAATTTCAGATCGTTGTATGTATTTTTTAAAAAGAAAACCCCCGGCTCTGGAATAAGCCGGGGGTCTTAAGGATAGGGGGATGTGCAAGTCTATGACTTACTTGCCGGCGAATTTATCCGAAGCGGCATCCAGCGCTTTGGCGAAATCTTCGGCAGACATTTTATCGGACAGCAAGCTTTGGTGAGCCTCCATAACCTTTTGCTTGAACTCGTCGTCACCGATATCCTGCAGCGGCGTGCCGCTGGAAGATGTCATAGTGCTGAAGACGTCGATAAGTTCTTTTTGGAGATTGGTTTCAGAGCCAGTCAGGAATTGGTCAAACTGCTGCGCAGGTGTACCCGCGCCGGCTTGCCAGAGCAATTTGGACCAGTTCTCTGGAGTGAAGAAGTATTTCAAGAAATCTACTGCAGCCTCAGGATGCTTGGAGTTCTTGCTGACAGCATAACCGCCGCCGTACCATGCAGCGACATCTGTAGTCTTGCCTTTGTCAGAAGCAGGGAAGGCGAATGCGCCGACATTGTTGCGGAAGTCTTCCGAGAAGTTCTCGTCAGTAGCCAGACCGGATTCCCAGGCACCCATGAAGAACATCGCAGCCTGACCTTGACCGAACAGGTTGCGCGCTGCGCCGTAGTCAGCTGTTAACCAGCCGTCAGCGAAGGCTTTGGCATCTGCGAATGCCTTCATGTCTTTGGCGGCAGTAACGAGATCAGCGTCGGTGAAGGAGATTTTGCGGGCAACCGCTTCATCCATTTTGTTGAAATCACCGTTCACACGCTGAGCGGCAAATTCATACCAGATTGGCAGCGTCCAGGCATCCATACCGTTCATGGCAATCGGGTTGATCTTCTTGTCGCGAAGCTTTTTAACAACATCCATTAGCTCGGCAGTAGTCTTAGGTACTTCAATGCCATTGTCGGCGAAGATTTTTTTGTTATAGTACATGACCATATAGTCGGCTCCGCGTGGCAAACCGTATAGCTTGTCGTCTTTGCTGAATCCGTCCATGGAACCGGCTACAAACTGATCGCCTTCAAAATCAGACTTGTTCAGTTCAAGCAGCAGATCGTTATCCAGCAGCGGGCTCAGGAAAGACGGCTGGCCCCAGGCCTGGATGATGTCTGGCAACTGGTTACTGGAAGCATAGACTTTGATTTTGGATTTGTAGGGCTCATCTTGAAGCGCTTCCACTTCTATTTTGACGTTGGGATGCTCTTTCATGTACGCATCAATAATATCCTGTTCCACTTTGCCGGAGCCGTTAGCACGATCCGCGAGCGCGGTGAAGAACTTTAGTGTAACCTTCTCTTCAGGTGTATTTCCGCCAGAGTTGGTAGCAGGAGCCGTGGACTCCGGTGAATCTGTAGGAGTACTCGCAGCTGGCGCATTATTGCCGCCACCACAGCCTGCCAGTCCGACTGACACCATCAGACTCGCTAGCACAAGCTTTATTCCTTTTCCGTTCATCATAAACCCACCTTTTTTTGGAGATGTCATATTTTCGTTGCATTCTCATCTTAAAAGGTTCCGGCCCGCTTAAACATGGTCCAAAATTAAGAAATATGTACTCATTTTTCAGTTCTTGTAAAAAGCGCGACCGGCCAATTCGATTTTAAGCTATAATTGTTTTACCAATAAACTCCTATTTATAAAAGAAGGTGGTTCCCATGGTCTATAAATTCCGCCTTGTGAGCCGTTACCGCCATCTTCCGCTCCAGTTCAAGCTGCTCTTGTGGTTTGTGCCCTTGCTCCTCGTAACGATATTCGCGATGGGCTGGAATTCCTACAGAATTTCCTCCCAGCAGGTCGTGGAGAAGATGAGACAATCCCAGGACCATTTGACCAAGAAGACGACAGAGCAGATCGACGAGATGGTGAAAGGCATGGTTTCCTTTTCCAACACCATGTTTCTGGATGAAGGCGTGCAGCGGCTTCTGAATGCGTCAACGGAGGCGCAGAATGACCGCAATTCTGTCTTCAAGACAGTTACGAACCTGATGATTGCCAGCAATTCCATCCAGTCGTTGATCTTGTATACGCTTCAGGACCAGAACCAGGCGGCAGAGCCCTTTGCCACGAATCAGGCTGGATTGACGACCGCTATGAAGTTCTCTGATTTCGTACATACCTCATATTATGCTGAGGCGCTTGCCGCAGCGGGTAGTCCGACCTTTGGTTTGACTAGACCTTCCGACGGGATCTTTGTCGGGGATCATTATCATAAAATTGTCCTCTCTCGAATCATCAAGAATGTATATACCCTGCAACCCGCGGGCTTAGCCGTGATCGGTGTGGATGCGGGGAAGATCGGCAGCCAATATCTCGATAATTCCAAGGATGATGTGGATATGTTCGTCATCGACAGGCAGGGTATGGTCATTACGGCTTCGAACCGGAGCTGGATCGGTAAGCAGGATATCGAACTTCCATATTTTGCGGACAGCGATTCTGCTTTGACTGTGAAGGAAAGGCTGGATCAAGCTGTCGGTCATGACCAATGGATTGTGTCGCATCTTCAGTCAGAGATGACCGGCTGGTATGTTGTCGTTGTTCACTCCAAGCGGCAGCTTGTGAAGGAACTGGGACAGATCTCCCAGGTGACGTTCACCATTGCCTGTCTGTGCCTGATCATGAGTTTGATGGTGACCTGGTTTGCGGCAGCGGCCATTACAAAGCCCCTTAAGAAGCTGTCACGCTCGATGAGGAGATTGCAGACCGGGGATTTCTCACAGCGCGTATTTTTCGAAGGTAACGACGAGATTGGACTGCTGGGCCATGGCTATAATCTCATGGTACAGCGCATCAAATCATTGATCAACGATGTTTATGCCTCCACGCTCAAGCAGCGCGAAGCAGAATTGAAAACGCTTCAAGCACAGATTCGCCCGCATTTTCTCTACAACACTTTGAATACAATTTGTTGGGAGGCCGAGAAGAAGGGCGACAAGGAGATTGCTGACATGGTTTATTCCCTCTCGCAGGTCTTCCGGCTTAGCCTGAATGACGGCCGGGATACGTTTACGCTGGAGCAGGAGATGGAGCTTGTCACCAATTATTTGTTTCTGCAGAAGAACCGTTTTCGTGACCGCTTTCAATTCGAGATCTTCCTGGACGACAGCCTGAAAGATTTCATCGTGCCTAAGCTGCTGCTGCAACCGCTGGCCGAGAACGCTGTCATTCATGGCATCGAACCATTGTCCGGCAATGGACTGATTGCTATTCGCGCGTACCGCAACGAGCGGATGATTGTGCTGGAGGTGCAGGATAACGGAGTAGGCATTACGCCGGAAGGACTGAAGGAACTGCGCCAGCGTCTGGAGCTGCGCAAACCGCTAGTGGAGCCTGAGAACGGGATCCGTACCGGGTTTGCCCTTGCCAATGTACAAGAACGGCTGGAGCTATTCTTTGCAGGAACTCAGTTGGAAATTGAGAGCATTGAAGGAATGGGAACTCGCATTATTATTCAGATCGCTGTGGAGGGGCCATGATAATGAAGCTGAGGCTGCTGATTGCCGAAGATGAAGATACCATTCGTGAAGGTATTGTAAACATGATTGACTGGAGGTCACATCAGATAGAAGTGGTTGGCGAAGCGGGTAACGGCACCGAGGCACTAGCGCTAATGGAGAATCATCCACCGGATCTCCTGCTGACGGATATTCGGATGCCGCAGATGAACGGGCTGGAATTGATTGAAGCTGCTCAGCGTAAGGGCTATGGCTTTCGCTCGATTATTCTATCCGGCTACAATGAATTCTCCTATGCCAAGCAAGCAATCTCTCTGGGCGTTGTGGATTATGTGCTGAAGCCCTGCCGTCCCGAAGAGATTCTGAAGACAGTGCTGAAAGCCAAGAATGCCATCGAAGCCCAGCGCAGTCAGGAGAATGTGCTGTTCGAGAAAGAACGCTCCTGGCATAAGAACGCTCCATTGGTCAAAAGCCAGGTGCTGTCGCAGTGGATTCATCATCCCCCCGTTCCGCTGGAACGCCGCGAGGAATTGATTGAAGAGCTATCCATGGCGATTGCGCCTGAAGGCCCTCAGATCGGTCTCATCAGCTTTGACATAGAGCCGCTTTCCGCGAGAAGTAAAGGTCAGGATTTTGTCTTGCTGCGATATGCAGCGCTCAATATTATCAGAGAGACACTGGGGCCAATCTATAAAGGCCGTATCGAGACCTTTCATGACGGGAATCACCTGCTGTGGATCGGTAGTGGCCTTGCGGCAGGTGACCAGCGGAAGGTCTATCGTGCGCCTGCGAATCTGAAGGATGACATTGGGAAGCTGCAGGACAATCTGGAGAAATATCTCAAGCTCTCGATCAGTATTGCGGTCGGCTCCTGTCGCACACATCTCTCGGAAGCACATCTGTCCTACATGGAAGCGAACCAGGCGATGGAATTACGCTTTCTGAACGGCAAGGGCGGTGTCTATTTTTACACAGAAGGAACTGCGGGACAATCTGGTCCTTCTGGGGAGCTGGTCAGCATACTGGATGACGAAGAGCTGAACGCTCTGGAGGATGAGATGTTGTCCGCAGTGACTGCAGGGAGCTATGAAGTTGCTCTGGATTTGCTGGAACGTTGGCTGGACCGCTTCCGCAGCAATCCGGGCAGCCTTAAGCAGGAAGTCAATATCCGGGCGACAGCGCTGGTGGTTCGTCTAAAGCGGCTGACTCAGGAGAAGCAGGTAGCCGGTTTTGAATGGAAGCAGCATCTCGTGAACTGGATGGAACAGGCCCCGCAGGTGGAGACGCTGGAAGAGCTGTCGGCGATCCTGAACATGGTGATGCAAAGTGTCGTCGAGGCATTCTCCAACCATCGTCCGCTGCACCGCACCGTTGTAACGGCGCTGGAGATTATCAGGCAGAAATACAACACGAACCTAACGCTGGAGTATGTAGCCAAGGAAGCTTACGTGTCCAACACTTATTTGAGCTCGTTGTTCAGGCAGGAGCTGGGAGTGAATTTTCTGGATTATCTGCACCAATACCGGGTGGAGGAAGCGAAGAAGCTGCTCCGGCAGAACCTGAAGATGTATGCAGTGGCGAAGCTGGTCGGATACGGAGAAGAACGCCATTTCAGTGCCACATTCAAGAAGTGGACGGGGCTCACGCCTTCACAGTATCAGAAAGGTCTGGAGAAATAGTCTGAGGAGCGGTGTTTTCGCCGAAAACAGCAGCAGGGGGATGTGCTAGATCGTAAGGGGACAATACATTTCAGAGCAGAACAGGAGAAAGGAGTCTATTATTAGGAAGTTATCAAAAAAACTACGTTATTTCGAAAATGACTCCGGCCTCTAAATATTGCTCTTCCTGTAGCCTAAGAACAAAATGAACCCTCGGTTCTGGGCTATCTGGAGTAACATTCCGTAGCCGATCATTTATGAGTTCAGTGACTAGAGATCCTTTAACCTGTTCAATTTATAACAACCGCTCGCCTCTGCAATCACCGTAATATTCACTACCCGTGCCCTCCCTCATTCGAGGTTAAGAGGGGTTTGGATAGCGGGAAAATATACCGTTATTCGTTCGTTTTTGCTTCATTTTCCATTAATAACTGGAATTTCTCCCGTTAAATACCTCTACTTATTCGTAATGGCCTAAATATGAGGGGATTAGCGGGAGTTTTTCCAGTTATTTTTAGAAATAAGGAGATTTAATTAAAATAACAGGAGCTATTCCCGTTATTCCCATGCCCTGTAGATTAAGGTGGGCTTTTCGCATTTGTCACCCCAGTGATTGAAACCCTTGAGATCCAAGGGTCATTTTGTACTTAAGGCTACAAGAAGGCTGTTATCTAGACGTTGGGGTCATTTTCAAAATGACAATCGGCTACGGATGTACTACCCCCCGCCCCTCGCAACCTGTTCCCACATCCAGTCCCCCTCATCCTCCCCCAGCTTGTATATCAAGGATTCACCCATCATGACGCTGGGTTTGTAAGTTCACACTACATAGGTATCGCTCCTGCTCTGTTGTGGCACTCTATACGAAGCATGAGCAACTCCGCAGCTATCCGCTTGGCTCACGTTGGTCCTCGGCATCGGCCTGCTGCCAGCTTAATTACACGGGAAGCTTCGGAAGAATTATAGCAAGATGTTATCTCCTTCTGCCGCAGTGGTTAAAATATATTTACGTGTCCGCACAGCCCGGCCTTTGTTCCTGCTTGCTGCACTCATACGGACGCTGCACAGAAGGAGGCTCTCAACATGAACCCCAAATGGTGGAAAGAAAATGTGGTATACCAGATTTATCCGATCAGCTTCAAGGACAGCAATGGCGATGGCATTGGAGATTTACGCGGCGTCATCTCGAAGCTGGATTATCTGCAGGAACTGGGCGTGGATATGATCTGGATCTGCCCGATTTATAAATCGCCGAACCATGATAATGGTTATGATATCAGTGATTATTGCGACATCATGAAGGAATTCGGTACGATGGATGATTTTGACACGATGCTGCGTGAAATCCATGCCCGAGGCATGAAGCTGATGATGGATCTTGTGCTGAATCATACTTCCCATGAGCATCCTTGGTTCATAGAATCCAGAGCCTCGAAAGATAATCCTAAGCGAGACTATTATATATGGAGAAAAGGAAAGAATGGCGGTCCGCCGAACAATTGGGAATCCTACTTCAGCGGCTCGGTATGGGAACTGGATCCCCAGACGGATGAGTATTATTTGCATCTGTACTCCAAGTACCAGCCGGACTTGAACTGGGAGAATCCAGTGGTGATAGACAAGCTGCATGAAATGGTGCAGTGGTGGCTGAAGAAAGGTGTCGATGGCTTCCGTTTCGATGCGATTGCGCATATTGCCAAAACACATGGCTACCCGGATGCTCTGAATCCGGCTGGCACGCCAACCGTAAGGGCGTATGAGATGTTCTCCAACCTGGAAAATGTCCACACCCTGCTGCAGAACCTGCATGACCAGGTACTTTATTATTACGATATTATGACGGTGGGCGAGACTTCAGGGCTGGGACCGGAGCAGGCGCTGGATTATGTCGGTGACGGACGGCGGGAGCTGAATATGACCTTCCAGTTTGAGCATATGTTCATCGATGCAGCTTCCCCGGGTAGTGGAAAATGGGATGTCGTGCCATGGAGCCTGCTGGACCTCAAGCAGATTATCACGAACTGGCAGACGGTTCTGCATGATCAGGGCTGGAATGCCAATTACCTATGCAACCATGACCAGCCACGCTCAGTGTCACGGTTCGGGAATGATCTCTATTATCGTGTCCCGTCGGCTAAAATGCTGGCGACCTTCATCCACATGCTGGAGGGAACGCCTTATATCTATCAGGGCGAGGAGATCGGGATGACGAATGTTGCCTTTGAATCCATTGATAATTACCGGGATGTAGAGACACTGAATTATTATGAAGAGAGACGTCGTGCGGGGGTGCCTGAAGAGAAGATCATGGCCGCGATTCATGCCAAAAGCCGTGATAACGCCCGCACACCCATGCAGTGGGATGACAGTCACGAAGGTGGCTTCACGACCGGTGTTCCGTGGCTCAAGGTGAACTCCAATGTGATGGAGATCAACGCCATGAACGCAGTCAAGGACCCTGACTCTATCTATCACTACTATAGACAATTGATTGCGCTAAGAAAGCAGCATAAGGTAATCGTCTATGGTAAATATGAATTGCTGCTACCGGATGATAACGAAATCTATGTCTACACCCGGACCCTTGAGGATCAGCAGCTGCTGGTTATCCTGAACTTTTTTGACAAGGAGCCTGTATGTCAGCTACCATCCGGGGTCGTATCGGAGAAGAGTCAACTGCTGATATCCAACTATCCCTTGGTAAAAGGGGAGGACTTGGCTCAACTAAAGCTTCGTCCATACGAAGCCAGGGTCTATTTGCAGAGTCTGAAAGAAGGAGCCGCGAACTGAGCTTAAGAACAATGAATGGCCAGGGCGCATTCAATACAGAAGACAGGCGGGGAGTTGCTCCCGGCCTGTTGCTTTTTTACCACGGCTGCGACTTTGCTTTAAATGGAAAAGGCGTTACAATAAACGGTAATATACATAAGACATGAATGGGAAGCAGTTTGGAGAGGAGAGACATAATGGCTGAGTGGTATGAGAAGAGCTTCGGTGAGGATTATCTGATCGTCTATAGGCACCGTGACTTCGGAGGCGCGCGGCGAGAGGTGGAGCAGATGATCAATTGGCTGGACCTGCCGGCGGGTTCGAACGTACTGGATCTGTGCTGCGGGATGGGCCGTCATTCGCTAGCCTTGGCGGAAGCAGGTTTTAACGTCACTGGTGTGGACCTGTCAGAAGCGCTGCTGCGAGAGGCACGGTCACAAGAAGGAGCGGAGCAGGTAACCTGGATTCGCTCGGATATGCGGGAGCTTCCCCTGGAAGGCGGCTTTGATGCGGTGGTGAACCTGTTCACTTCATTCGGCTACTTCGAAGAGGATGGGGAGCAGATTAAGGTACTTCGTGAGATCTACCGTATGCTGAAGCCCGGCGGCAGATTCATTATTGATTTTCTGAACCCTGCTTATGTTATCCATCATCTGGTTCCCCATTCTACACGTGAAGACGGCTTGAATCATATTGAAGAGCATAGAGTGATTGAGGACGGCTATGTGAAAAAAGATATTATTCTGACTGCAGGAACGGACGGGGAACCCCGTCGTTATCATGAGCGGGTAAAGCTGTATTCACTAGAGAAATTTCGTGAGATGCTAGAGCAGGCGGGGCTGCGGATCCAGTCTGTTCATGGGAGCTATGACGAAGCTGACTATGATGCGGAGACTTCCAAGCGGATGATTTTCCGGGGCGTACGGCCGTAGATGGTATCGGGCAAAAGAATTCGTGAAGACGAAGGCTTCCCGCGGAAAGCCGACATCACCTCTTGGGACAATGGCGCGATTCTGCAGATATCGGTACCGATGGACCCGCCACTGCGCCGGGTGAACAGCTATCTGTTGCCGGGGGCCGACGGAACGGTCACGGTGATAGACCCTGGTCCGCATAAAGAGGAAAGTGTGCTGGCTTGGCAGGGCGTAATGAAGGAGCTGGACTTGCGATGGGAACAGGTGCGGGATATCGTTGTAACGCATCATCACCCCGACCATTATGGCTTGGCCGGATGGATGCAGGAACGCAGCGGCGGCAAGGTGTGGATGACGGAGCGTGCCCATGCCGAGGCGTCACTAATGTGGGGCGAGAAGTCCATAATGAATGAGGCGCTGCCTTTGTTCTTTGCCAGACATGGCATGCCGGAAGCCCTGACGGCGGAAATCCGGGTTCATCTGGAGAGCTTCACGCCGCAGGTCACCCCGCAGCCGGAGATTACCGCCCTTGATCACTCGGCGCCCTTTATTATGGGCGGCCGGGTGTGGCAGCCGGTGGTGACGGGAGGACATGCCCCGGGGCATGTCTCCTTCTACCACGCCGGCAGCGGGGCTATGATCTGCGGCGACGCCGTGCTGCCGCAGATCTCCCCCAACATCGGCCTGCATCCTGGCGGCGATGGTAGGCCGCTGCTCACGTTCCTGCAGGGACTGGAGCAGCTTGGGAGTTACCCGGTAAGCTTCGCGTATCCGGGTCACCGGGAGCCGTTCAGTGGCTTTACGGAGCGGACCCAAAGTCTGCTCCGTCACCACGAGGAACGGCTGGACACCGCCGAGGCGCTGCTGCAAGGCGGCCCGCTCAGCGGCTTCGCAATCTGCGAAGCCTTGTTCCGGGGCCGGGTGACAACGGCGCATCAGATGCGCTTCGCCATGAGCGAGGCGCTGGCCCACCTCGCCGAGCTGGTGCGGCGGGGCCGAATTGTGGAGTCCGGGACGGGGGACGCCATTTTGTTTGCACTGGTGAAGTCGGGATGACGTAATCCCGCGATAAGCTGATTTTATTATTATCAAGCATAGTACAAGATTACGCTTATGAGCGTTCTCTCTAGGGGATTGGTGATTAAACGAGCCCTGTGCCATAAATAAAGCCTCCATACCACTTTACGAGTGGGGATGGAGGCTTCTTTTTGTCCTATAGAGCATGTCCGGGGACTTTTTGGTTCATCCAAGAGGGAATTTGCGCGAACATTGATGCGGCTAATCTACATCATTTCAGGCTTAAGAATTATTCTGGCTGTTCCCCATCCTGAGGTGCCGTCTTATTGGCCGCAGGTTCGCTGTCCTCCGGAGTATGTGGCAGCCCATAATCTTTTTCCCGCTCGGCCTGCTTGCGGTGGGCAATTCTGCTGCTTGCCGCTGCGGCCACAGCGCCTACAATATCATCGAGATAGGTATGAACCTGTCCCGTGCTCTTGTCATTCAAGCGCTCCAGTACCCCTGGCTTCAGCTTATCTACATAACCGTAGTTGGTGAAGCCGATACTGCCGTACACATTGACAATGGAGAAGGCGAGAATCTCGTCCACCCCGTATAGACCCTCATCATTTTCAATCATATCCTGAAGCGGCGGGAATAGCTTGCCTTCCTCGGCCAGAATATCCAGCTGAATACCAGTCAGCACCGCATTCTGTACTTCCCGCTTGCTCAGCACCATCTCGACGTTGTGAACACACTCGTCCATCGTTAGGCCCGGATAATATTTTTGCTGCAGCAGCATTACCAGCTCTGCAATTTCCAGCAGTGTTACTCCACGTTTGTGCAGCCAGGCATAGGTTGCGTCTGCGACCGCCTTGCTGTTCAGACTGTAAGGCATTTTTGCATCAGCCATGCTCAGTCACCTCGTTAATGAGTCGTTGGTTGTCAGCGGTGGTTCCTGTCGATATAATCTTTCCGCTGTACTTGGAATTTTACTTTTACGGGACAGATTTGTCCAGAAAGGCGAAATTAGGATAAGCTCTTGTTATTTTTTGGACAGAGGGCTCGTATACATAGCAGTATTAAATGCTTATCCAACCTTGAAAGGGGCAATTCATTATGAATCGAAAGCAATATATCCGCGGCTTGTCCGCAGCCTGCCTGCTGGCCGTTCCGCTCACGCTCTCCGGCTGCAACTGGTTTGGTTCGGAATCTGCCGCAGTTGATCCGCCGCCAAGTGAGGTCGAAGCGCAGATGCTTCAGATCAGCGGGGATTCTACACTGGATTCCGGTGTGATGGGGCGAGTGACGGAAGAAGATACAGGCAACGTGGCAAGCAAGGATAAGAAGGCATCGGCCAAAGCCGATGGTCCGCGCACCACGGTATATCTGGAGGATGAACACGGCCTTCTCGCGCCGATCTCGCTCGCGCTTCCCAAGGGTGATAAGAATGACAAGGATGCCACTCTGAAGAACTCCCTTACCGCACTGGTAAGCAAAGGTCCGCTAGCAGCTTCGCTTCCGACAGGATTCCAAGGCGTACTGCCTGCCGGAACAGCTGTGAAGAACGTCACCGTTGATGCTGCAACGGGACTTGCCGTAGTCGAGTTCAATGATTCCTTCGGTTCCTATGAAGCCAGAGATGAGCGCAAGCTGCTGGAGGCGGTCACCTGGACGCTGACCGGACAGGACAATATCAAAGGCGTTCAGCTATGGGTAGACGGTAAAAAACTGACTGAAATGCCGCTCAAGGGTACACCGCTGGATCGCCCGCTCTCCCGCACCATGGGCATCAACCTGCCGAAACACAGCACGAATGTCATGAATTCCAGTGCGGTTACGGTTTATTTTTCCGCAGAATCGCCTGATGGTACTCAATATTATGTTCCGGTCACCCGTTTTGTAGACCCGGCGCAGGAGCCGCTTAAGGCAGCGCTGAATGAATTAATTACAGGTCCGGAATCAGACAACGGTCTGCAGATGGTGATGACGGAGGGAACGAAGCTGGATTCAGTGGATGCGGGCCAGAACGGTGTGGTTACTGTATCGCTGAGTGACGATATGTTCGCTGATGCCAAGGACGTACCGGCGGAAATGCTGGAATCCGTCGTACTTACCGTCGCTCAGAATACAGAGGATTCCCTTGTACAGATTGTGATGAACGGAAAGACTGCGGTGACTGGAACGGATCATGTGGATTACGGTAAGCCGGTTTCGGCCCCGGAATATGTGAACGACTTGCCGCTCTAATCACTGATTATGGCGGTCAAAAAGATGCTTTTGTGCCTGCTCTTTGGTAGAATAAAGGTTGCGCAAAAAACGTGCGCTTACACCCGCGGTTCAAACTGCGGGCAGGCGTATGGGGAAACGGCCAGGACAAACTTTTAGCTATTCGATGTAGGAGGCAGAAAAGATGAGATCAAACGGGCGAAACGTCGACGAATTGCGTCACGTGAAGATAACGACCCAAGTAAATAAATATGCCGAGGGCTCTGTACTTATAGAGATGGGCGATACCAAGGTAATCTGTACAGCGACAGTGGAAGAGAAGGTTCCGCCCTTTCTGAAGGGGCAAGGCAAAGGCTGGGTAACCGCAGAGTATTCCATGCTCCCACGGGCAACCCAGACTCGTAACCAGCGGGAAGCCGCTCGGGGCAAGCTGACAGGCCGGACGATGGAGATCCAGCGGCTGATTGGCCGGGCACTGCGTTCCGTTGTGAATCTGCAGGCTTTAGGCGAGCGGAGCATCACACTGGACTGTGATGTGATTCAGGCGGACGGGGGAACCCGGACCGCTTCGATCACAGGCGCGTTTGTAGCCATGGTGTTCGCCATCAACAAGCTGGCACAGGACCGCAAATTGAGTCAATTCCCAGTCACAGATTACCTCGCAGCCATCAGTGTCGGAGTTGTGGGTGATAAAGCTCTGCTTGACTTGAACTATGAAGAGGATTCCAAAGCGAAAGTCGATATGAATGTCGTTATGACCGGCGCCGGTGCATTTGTGGAACTGCAAGGCACTGGTGAAGACAGACCGTTCACACGCCAGGAGCTGGATCAGCTGTTAGAGCTTGGCGAGAAGGGGGTTTACGAGCTCATTGCCGCACAGAAAGAAGTTCTGGGCGAGGTCGCTCTGAAAATCCAATCGGGTCAGCCGGGTCAGGAGGTCTAGTATGAGCTCCGCTGGTGATATTCTTATTGTAGCTACGAAGAACAAAGGAAAACTGCGAGAATTCCAGCATGCCTTTGAGCCTCTGGGACTGACGGTCAAGAGCATGTATGATTATCCTGAGCTGCCTGATGTGGTAGAGGATGGCGAGACTTTTGCTGCGAATGCGTTCAAGAAGTCAAAGGCAGTGGGTGATGCCCTCGGGCTGCCTGTGCTTGCCGATGATTCCGGCCTATGCGTAGATGCGCTTGATGGCAGACCGGGTGTCTATTCTGCCCGTTATGCCGGTGAAGGCGCCACAGATTCGGATAATAATCTGAAGCTGCTCGGCGAACTGGAAGGGCTGAAGCAGGGGGAGGACACTGACCAACCGCTCTTGAGCACAGCCCGGTTCGTGTGTACCTTGTCGCTCTATGATCCGTCTACGGGGCAGGAGCTTACGGCAGAAGGATCAGTGGACGGCTGGATTACTTCCGAGCCATCAGGGGCCGGCGGCTTTGGTTATGATCCGCTGTTCTACCTGCCAGGGCATGAGAAGACAATGGCGGAGCTGACTCTGACCGAGAAGCAGGGCATCAGCCACCGGGGCGCAGCACTTCGAGCGCTGACCGAGAAGCTCGCGGCGCAAGGTGGCGTCCGGCCATAAAGGCTGATCGCTTCGTGTCAGCATAAGGCAGAAGCTAACAGGATTTACAGCCTCCCCGTTTAGCGGGAGCTACGGGCGTATAAATAAGCTTGCAGGACAAGGCGTGAGCCTTGGTTCTGCAAGCTTATTTTGCATTTATGAAAATCTTCAGTAATAAAGCGCATTTTAGAACACCACGTAGCTTCGAAAATGACGTCCTCGTCTCAATAAGGTCTCTTTTATCGCCTAATAGTAGAAAATGCGCCCTTTGAGCTTCCTTAGAACCTCCTTTGAATCATTCATTATCACAAAAGGTTAACTCTTCGGGTAAGAAATTTGCTGAAAGATAAATTTCGCTCGATAGGGCACGGGAATAACGAGAATAGTTCCTGTTATTTTGGTTAAGTTCTTCTTTTTTTAAAAAAATAACTGGAAAAACTCCCGTTAATTTCTTCTGGTTTACGCGTTCTACGGATAAAAGAGGTTTTTAACGGGAGAAAATCCAGTTATTTGGGATAAATAAGATAAACGAAAGACATTTAACGGTATATTTTCCTGCTATCCAAACGTCAAAATCACTTTATGCTCAAACGCGGGCTTAGACCAATATTCAGGCGAAGTGTGAAGTGTGGACTCCCAAATGTAGACTGTGGTCGCAGTGACTCGCCTATCCCCTGGGTTCCACCGTCTCGGCTCGCCAGACTTAGGAATGCCCGGCTACAGATGTTTTGCTCAGATGCGCCAGATTCCCAAGCCACACTAAGCCATTTCAAGCTACTCAACTTACTCCAAACCCACCCACCCCGGATTTAGAGTTAAATTAAAACTGTCTATTCACTTCTTTCGAGTGAACGGGATTCCATGAAAAGCAGAAGAAGCACCTGTTCAAGCTAGCAATCCTATACACCCACAATGGCCTAAAATCAGTCATGGTGTCTGAAGCCAGCTTAGAGCAGCTTCCAAAGTGCAGGGGTAGTAGCAGGCTCCCAGCCTGTCAGGGAAGTGTGGGGCTGGAGGCAGGTATACGTCTTGCCGCTGTAGGTGACGGTATCGCCTGCTTTGTAGGCAATCCCTACTGCCCAGGCTGTACCAGCAGGTGAAGGCGCCGGTGTAGGCGTAGTCGCTGGTGTCGGTGTCACCGTTGCAGTTGGCGCAGCTGTTGCAGTAGGTGAAGGGGTTGCAGTGACAGCAGGTGTTGCTGTCGGCGTCCCGCAAGCACTAATGAATTTCCAGACGCCATCCGGACCGCTGAGATCAGGACGGTCGCCCTGAGTCCACCATTTCGCTTCATACAGCGAGCCGTTGTAGGATACACGCTGGCCTTGCGTGTAGATTAAGGATGCATTCCAGGCTGCAGCCGTACACGACCCCGGCGTTGAAGTAGCGCTAGGTGTTGGCGTTGCGGTTGGTGTAATCGACGGTGCTGGGGTCGGTGTTGGTGTTGCTGTCGGTACAGTAGTTGGTATAGTTGTAGGTTTAGCTGTCGGTGTGGCAGAAGGTGTCGCTGTTGCTGTAGCCGTTGGTGTTGCTGTCGGTGCAGTAGTTGGTTTAGTTGTCGGTGTAGGTGCTGTTGTCGCAGAAGGCGTCGGTGTCGGCGTGACACCTCCGTACAGTTTGTCATACTCCTGCTGGGATGAGCTTCCGTTAAGCGTGACCCGTTGCGGGCCGCCGGAAAAATTCAGCTTCATCATCCCCGGAATGTCCAGGGTTGTTCCATTCGCGAGAGTCTGGCTGGCCGTACCGGTAATACGGTAGCGGTTGAAGTCCCAGGCGGTAGCGATTTGCTCCACAGTGCCTGCTCCCCAGGCGGAAGTCAGGGTGGTGGTGGTAGGCAAATCGAATTCCAGCTTCCAGCCGCCCGGAATATCGGCGCCGGTGTTGTTTGTAATTTTCAGAGAGTAGGTATAGTTCGGATGATCATAGGATCCGCTGAAGTTGATGCTGAAGTTCTTCGGTGCTGGAAGCTGCGGCTTGGGAGGTCCGCCCGGCAGTGTAGCATTCTTGAGCTGATTATAGGCGTAATCGGTTAATGAGGTGCCATACGTGTAGGTGCCGTCCGCTTGTTGGGAATAGTCGCCGGTCAGCTCCCAGAACATCATTCCGCCGAGGCCCTTTTGTTTGATGTAATCAAGCTTGTAGCCAAGGGATTCCTGGTCTTCATAGGTCAAAAATATTTTCTTATCCGCATTGAAGAGGTAGGGCGTCTTGGTTACAGGATCGAAGTAGCGCTTGTTCGCCGGGTCCTTAAGCAGATTGAGAATGTGCCAGATCGGATTTGCTCCGGCAGGCTGCTCCGGCGCTGGATCATTCCAAATCCCATAATCGCCGTCCGCGCCTCCTCCGGTGGTCGGTGCCGTGCCGTAGAGGCCGGTGTTGTTGATACCGCCGCTTACATTCTTCCAGCCCCGTGAATAATAGGGAACACCAATCACGATTTTTTCCGGGGGCAGAGTGCCCAGGTAGTAGCGGACGGCCCAATCGGTGTTCAGGACGGGCGTCCCCAGAGCGGCGGTCTCCGTATCCCGGGAATCCGGGTACAGGGCGGAATGCGGTCCGACATAACCGTTCCATGCGCCGTGAAAATCATAGGTCATGAGATTGGCCCAATCCAGATATTGATTAGCCTCTCCCAGATTCATGCCGCCGAGAATCCAGGAGGAAGCAGTGGCAGCGACAGTGAGATCATACTTTTGATTGTCCTGCGCGCCGGCTTGATCCAGCTTCTCCCGTAGCTTCTTCATAAGCAAAACGTAGTTGTTATAATTCACGCCGCGCAGCGGTTCCGCTGCCCCAAAATCATTAGGATTTCCGGACTGCGCCGTTCCAGACGGATACTCCCAGTCGATATCCACGCCGTTGAATTGGTAGGTGCGCAGGAAGCTAATAACACTGTTCGCGAACGCTTCCCGTCCGGCTTCTGAATTGGCCATGTTGTAGAATCCACCGGAGCCTGCCCAGCCACCAACCGATATCAGGGTGCGGACATCCGGATAGAGATGCTTGAATTTGATAAGCTGGTTGAAATGACCTTTAAACGGAAGAGTGGTCAATTGTCCGGGGTAATCCTTCTCAATGGCCGCTGTGCGGTCCATGAGTTCAATTGTATTCTGAGCGCTCACCTGGGCGAAGGCATAGTTAATATGGGTGATTTTGCCCCACGGAATTTTATCAACAGTGTAAAAGCCTTTGTTCGCCTGGTCTCCCCATTCCGGGAAATAGGCGACAATCTTGCGGGGATGATCTGGAGCAGGTGGAACTGCGGAAGCATTCGCTCCCTCAGCCTGGGCAACGCTTTGTGATCCGGCACCGGCACCCGCATACAGAGGAATAAGCAGAATCAGGCTCAGAATAGCGGCGAGAAAACGGGCGGGGAACGGATGCTTTGAACGTGCATTTGTTTTCATCGGGCATTCCTCCTTTGAACTCGGTCGTGTACTAAGATTAGTTCAGTTTCCACAGGGCCGGTGTATTAGCTGGTTCCCAGCTTACAATGGAAGTGTGGGGCTGGAGGCAAGTATAGGATTTTCCGCTATAGCTGACCACATCACCGGCTTTGTACGCTACACCTGCCGTCCAGGCGGAACCGCCCGGCGATACCGTTGGGCTTGGTGTAGGTGTAGCTGTCGGAGCTACTGTAGCTGTCGGCGTTGGTGTTGGAGCCACGGTGGCTGTCGGCGTTGGCGCTACAGTTGCTGTTGGGCTAGCTGTCGGAGCGCCGCATGTGCTGATGAATTTCCATACACCATCAGGGCCGCTAAGATCGGGACGGTCACCTTGGGTCCACCATTTGGCCTCATAGAGCGATCCGTTGTAGGAAGCGCGCTGACCCTGGGTATAAATCGCTGTGGCACTCCAGGCTGCAGCGCATTGTCCCGGTGTAGTAGTCGGCGTAGGTGTTACAGTTGGTGTGGCCGTAGGTGTTACCGTTGCTGTTGGTGTTGCGGTGGCAGTTGGTGTTGCTGTTGGGGAAGGGGTTGGTGTTGTAGACGGTGTCGCTGTTGGGGAAGGGGTCGGCACGACGCCTCCGGACAGATCCGCGATAAGTTTGTTCTGCAGTGTTTTGTTACGGTCGCCGCTGACCTCCCAGAACATGGCGCCGGCCAGACCCTTGGATTTCAGGTAACTGGTTTTGTAGCTGAAGGACTCCACATCGTCATAGGTGATGAAGATTCGGGTCGAAGGGTTATAGAGGTAAGGGACCTTGGCGGTATTGTTCCAATATCGGGTGTAGCCGTTCTTGTTAATATAGTTAGCTTCAAGGTCATAGAAATCGTAGCTTCCGTTCTCCCAAGTGCCTGTGCCGGAAATGCCGGCCGATACCTGATATTGTCCATTGCCTGCACTCGGTGCTCCGCCGTAGCCGCGACCATAGAAGGGCATACCCATTACGAGTTTGCTGGCGGGCACGCCACTTGCCAAATGAGATGTAATTGCTTTGTCGATATTGTAATTCTGCGGATCGGTAAGTCCTGACGAGCCTGCTGCCGGATCGTAGTACAGCGGAGCATTATGACCGGTGGTTGGATTCCAGCTGCCGTTAAAGTCGTAGGTCATAATGTTGATCCAGTCGACCACAGAGGCGATGCCAGCCATATCATTATTAGCTACATAAGACGGACCTGCGCCGGAGGCAATGGTCAGCAGATAGGTTTTGCCGTCTGCTTGCCCGGCAGCGTTCAGCTTCTCCCGTATTTTTTGCAGAAGCAGTACATAGTTCTCCCTATCCGCAGGACGAACACTATTGCCAGCCAGACCGCCGCTCACCGGGTATTCCCAGTCGAGATCGACGCCGTCCATCTTGTATTTGCGAATGAAATCAACAGCGGAGTTAGCAAACACCTCACGGGTTGCCGCCGATGCTGCTACGTCCGAGAAGCGGTTCGACCAGGTCCAGCCGCCAACGGAAATGAGGGTTTTGAGGTTCGGATTGCGCTCTTTCAGCTTCCAGAGCTGCTTCAGGTTGCCTTTAATGGGATCATCCCATTTGTCATCCCCGAAGCTCTTTCCGGCATCGATCCAAGGATCGCCGAGAACAATCGTGCCGTTTGGAACATTTATAGTTTGAGCTTGTTCATTTTGACAGGTCCAGGTTACGGGATTCGGGCCGGTAGGGTCGGAATTGCCATGAATGCCATTCCAACAGATATCAGCGAACGCGTAGTTAATTACATTCATCTTGGTAGGGTCGATATCCGATACGTTATAATTGCGTGCATAGGCAGCCCACGAAGGATAATAACCAACTAGCTTGTAATCCTGTGCCGCATTGGCGGTTTTGATGTTTGCACCCAAAGCGGAGAAGAGGGTAACCAGAAGTGCTGCGACCATTCCGATGGCAAAGGTTTTGCGTGAGCTTTTTTTCTTGAATATCATTGACGAACTACCTCCCTGGTTCAATGTTTGGATCGATACCCGTACAGCAAGAAGTTCTGGCGCTCACCCCCATCGTTTTAAAAGATTCACCTTCACCCTGTTCATTTCTATCATTTAACAGGCTAATAGAATGTAGAAAGAGCCGCAAAATGATAGAGTAACCCAATTTGGTTTAATTGTGAGTGCTTCTTTTAACTCTGTGTGCTCAATGTCAATTTTCCTTACTTCTGGAATGTAACACGTCCTATAGGGGTTGGGATAATGCCAAGAAAGACTGAAAGGGATAGGGAAAGTTGAATTAGAAGGATGATTTACATATGAAGCGGTGAAGGTAATTTCTATTTTCGGTTAAGTTTTGTTAATATGCTAGGGATAAAATTACATAATAGAGGGATAAAATTTTCAAATATATGGACTAATGCTCATAAAAACCCTTTTATAATCTTCATACAATAGTCGTTTTTAGTAGTTCATGGTATGTTAGTTGCCCTTATAGGTTAATTAGTGTGCATTGATGTATACCTATTCTCACTTCAAAAGGCGATTGAAGGAATCTATTAGTCTATTTGTTTTGGATTTGTTGGTTTTTGGGCCTAAACCATCTTTTTCAGATGAAAGTGCAGATCGACACATATCCCCCGAGACGAAGAAATATATATCATATGTATGCCTTAGCGACTTTTTTTTCAACGGATGCAACGCGCTGCCAATTTTTTCGTTATAGTAGTATACAGGGAAGGTGGTGGTACCCCATGGTCATTTGGGCTGTCTGGTTTATTGTAGCCGGTCTCCTGCTCGTTGTAGAAATGATGACGCTTACGTTTTATCTGCTTTGGCTATGTATTGGTGCTGTAGTCGGGGGTCTAGTCTCACTTATCGTGCCGGATGCTATTCTGCTTCAGGTTGTGCTTGGCTCGCTGGTTGCCATTGGTTTGACTCTGTTCTCCAAGCCGATTGTGGCCAGGTTTCGCAGTTCCAGAGGATTCAAGGATACAGGGACGGATATTGTCGGAAGACAGGGGATTGTTGTCGAGCCGATTGAACCGGGGCGTTATGGCCAGGTCAAGGTTGGCGGGGATACCTGGAGTGCATCCTCGTCACAGGTGCTGGATAAAGATGAAGTTGTCAGGATCATTGGAAGAAGCAGTACCATTATTGAAGTAGAACGATAGGGGGCATGTAAGGATGGAATGGGTCATTATTGGAGTTGTACTTTTTGTTGTGATTGTATTTGTAGCTTTGACGGTCAAAATTGTACCACAGCAGCGGGTGGGGGTTGTCGAGCGTCTCGGTAAATTTCACCGTCTGTTAAAACCGGGTCTGAACATCCTTATTCCAGTTATTGATCAGGTACGCACATATCATGATTTGCGGATTCAACAGGCGAATGTACCGCCACAGACAGTGATTACGAAGGATAACGTGCAGGTGCAGATCGACACCATCATTTTCTACCAGGTAGTTGGACCAGAAGAAGCCACTTACGGCATTTCCGATTACGTCTATGGGGTGCGCAACATTTCCACAGCAACTATGCGGCAGATTATCGGTAAGCTGGAGCTGGATGAGACCTTGTCTGGCCGGGAAAAAATCTCTACCGAGATCCGGATTGCCCTTGATGAGGCGACGGAGAAATGGGGCGTGCGGATTGAGCGCGTCGAGGTTATTGACATTAAGCCACCAGTTGATATCCAGGAAGCTATGGATAAGCAAATGAAGGCGGAACGCAGCAAACGGGCGATCGTATTGGAAGCCGAAGCTGCCAAACAGGACATGATCCTGCGCGCGGAAGGCGACAAGCAGAGTAAGATCCTGAAGGCGGAAGGGGATAAAGAAGCCCGCATTCGCGAAGCGGAAGGTTTGCGTCAGGCGCAGGAATTGGAAGCACTGGGTGAAGCGAAGGCGATTCAAGCCGTAGCGGAAGCGGAAAAGGTTCGGATTGAGCTCCTTCGTACTGCGGGTCTGGATGAGAATGTATTGGCGTATCGCTCCTTCGAGGCTCTGACTGAAATCGCTAAGGGGCCGGCGAACAAAGTGTTCCTGCCTTCTAGCACAGTAGAGACCCTGGGTAGTCTTGGGGCGATTGCTGAAGTATTCAAGGCCAGTAAGGACGGAAAGTAAGCAGATAATAGACAAAGGCTCCTTATTCCGTTAAAGTGGAAGCGAAACCGGGGGAATCAACCGGTTGAATTTCCCAAACGAGTAAGGAGAGAAGACAGTTGACACAAAGAGAAATTTCCCCGTTAGTGGAGGCGCTGGGCTTGCAGCCCCATGTCGAAGGCGGCTGGTACAAAAGGCTTTGGGTATCTTCTTTTGAGATTCCGCAGAACACGCTTGGTGAGGCTTATTCCGGCCCGCGAGGTTCGGCCTCTTCCATTTATTTTTTGCTCCATGGTGATGAAAGCTCTGATTGGCATACCGTGCTGTCTGATGAGGTTTGGCTTTGGCATTCCGGCAGTCCGATCGTCTTGAGTATTGGCGGAACCGGCGATAAGCCGGAAGACGTACAGGAAGTGATTTTGGGTACGGATATCGCAGCCGGCCAACAGCCGCAGGCGATTGTTCCGGCAGGGGCATGGCAAGCGGCCCGCACCCTTGGCGATGAGCCAGCGCTGGTGTCGTGCATTGTTTCACCAGAGTTCCATTTTGATGATTTCAAGCTGATTGAAGAGTAGGAGAGAGGCGCGGGCAGCGATTGCCCGCGTTTTTTTTGTTTGTTTTTTTCTTGGAGGACAATCTGCTATACTTATCTTTGGTTAGTACCAGATTCTGGAACCTGTTTTAAGGTTAAGTATGGTGAAGCGAACAATACACGTTTGGAGGGTGAAGCAATGAGTACATTGAACGGACCGTTCACGGGTGGACCTACATTAAATGACGGAGCGACAATGCCATGGCTCGGGATCGGTGTCTGGCAGACCAAGGATGGCGACGAGGTAGTTCATGCGGTGAAATCAGCACTAGAGGTAGGCTACCGTAGCATTGATACCGCGGCGGCGTACAAGAATGAAGAAGGTGTCGGACGAGGCATACGGGAAAGTGGAGTGTCGCGCGAAGAACTGTTCATCACCACCAAATTGTGGAACGGCCATCAAGGCTATGAGTCTGCGCTTCAGGCGTTCGAGGACAGCCGGCGCAAGCTGGGACTTGAGGTCATTGATCTGTATCTCATTCATTGGCCGGTTGCAGGGAAGTACCGCGAGTCATGGAAAGCGCTAATCCATCTGCAAAAAGAGGGCTTGGTCAAATCCATCGGCGTGAGTAATTTCCAAATTCATCACCTCAAGGACATTATAGAAGATACCGGGGTTGTGCCTGCCGTCAACCAGGTTGAATTTCACCCGCTGCTGACCCAGCGCGAATTGCTGAAGTATAGCCGCGAGCAGGGGATTCAACTGGAAGCCTGGAGTCCGCTGATGCAGGGGAACCTGGATCTTCCGCTGATTCAGGAACTGGCGGCGAAATACGGCAAAACGCCTGCACAGATTGTGCTGCGTTGGGATATCCAGCAGGGCGTAATCACTATTCCGAAATCCGTTCATGCCAACCGTATTCAGGAAAATGCAGGCATCTTTGACTTCACGCTCAGTGATGAGGATGTCAAGGCGCTGGAAGATCTGAATCAGGACAGCCGGTTTGGGCCGGACCCGGATAATTTTAATTTTTAAAACGCCCTAGCTTCGTAAAGGCATTCAATAGCTTGAATATCGTAAAATAGCAGGCTCCCAACACGGGAACCTGCTATTTTTGCTAGGATATCGACATGTAGCAATTAACGGATAGCTACGTTATATGTGCGGAGCCAGAGATCTACCTGTGACAGGTAGGCGAATAGCTGTGGACCGGACATCAATTGCCCGAACCAGGGCAGATTGGTGGAGGATTCCGGTGACGCGGCAATCTCACGGATTTTAGCAGCATCAATCAAAGGAAGCAGCGGGGACGAGGCGTCATCGAGAATATTCAGCATCCGCTGGCGCACGGCATCGAGATAGGCCGGATTATGTGTTTTGGGATAGGGGCTTTTCTTGCGGTAAAGCACATCATCCGGAAGGACGCCTTCCAGTGCTTTGCGCAGAATGCCTTTTTCCCGGTTGCCGACATTTTTGATCTCCCAGGGAATGTTCCAGACATACTGCACAAGCCGATGGTCGCAATAAGGTACGCGAACCTCCAGACCCACGCCCATACTCATCCGGTCTTTGCGATCGAGCAGGGTGGGCATGAAGCGGGTGATGTTCAGGTAAGACATAACCCGCATTTGCGCTTGCTTGCCGGTTTCCCCGGTTAAGACAGGGACTTCGGCGACCGCATCGCTGTACCGGTCTCCCAGATATTCCAGTGGCCGAATCCATTCGCCGATTTCCGGAGACAATAATCCGGCCCGCATCTTCGGAGCTACGGACCAAGGGAAGGTGCCGGAAGAGAGCATCTCTTCCCGGTGAAACCAGGGATAGCCGCCGAAGATTTCGTCAGCTGCTTCACCCGAAATGGCCACGGTTGCCTGCTTCTTGATCTCACGGCAGAACAAATAGAGGGAAGAGTCCACATCCGTCATTCCTGGCAGATCGCGAGAGTATAAGGCATTATCAAGCGCTTCGACCAGCTCGGGGGTATCAAAATTGATGTAGTGGTGGTTCGTGTTCAACTCTTCCGCCATCCGCTTGATCCAGGGACCGTCAGCACCGGGCTGGAAGGTATGGCTCTTGAAATGCTTGTCGTTGTCGACATAATCGACAGAGAAGGTGTTGATTTGCCCCTGACCGGTACGGTTGTAGTAGTTGACGGCCAGCGCAGATAAGGCGCTTGAATCCAGCCCTCCGGACAGGAGGGAGCAGACCGGTACGTCGGAAACAAGTTGGCGCTCTAGCGTATCCTGCAGCAACTCGCGCACCTTGGCGGCAGTTTCGTTCTCATTATCTGTGTGCTCGAAGCTTTCCAGCTTCCAATAGGCATAATTGCGCAGTCCTTCCCGGCTGTAGATCATAGCGTGGCCAGGGCGAAGTTCGAACATATCCTTGTAGACCCCTTGCCCGGGAGTGCGGGCAGGGCCGATGATGAAGATTTCTGCCAGACCCTCAGGGCCCACGACGGGCTGCACTTTAGGATGCTGGAGCAGAGCTTTGGGCTCGGATCCGAAGACAAAGACATCATCCACCTGACTGTAGAAAAGCGGCTTGACGCCAAGGCGATCACGTGCGAAGAACACCTGCTCCCGCCGGCCATCCCATATGGCAAAAGCGAAGATGCCGTTCAGCTTCTCTACAGAATCCGGTCCCCATTCAATATAGGAATGGAGGAGAACCTCGGTATCGCATTCCGTGCGAAATTGATGACCGCGCACGAGCAGCTCTTTTTTCAGCTCAGGTGCATTATAGAGTTCTCCGTTATAAACAATAGCATATGCATGGTCCTCATGGCGGGTAATCATCGGCTGTGCGCCGTTCTCTGGATCAATTACGCTAAGTCTGCGATGTCCAAAGGCGACAGGTCCTGAAATCCAGGTGCCTGCTGCATCCGGCCCGCGGTTAGCTAATGTATCAGTCATTTTGACCAGTAGTCCCGAGTGCTGCGTAAGATCATCGCGCCACTGGATAAATCCGGTTATTCCGCACATGATGTTTCATCCTCTCTTTTGTGCGATTGTTGTCCTTTCTTTTTGCCAAGTAATACAGATATATGCCGAAGCAAGGAATAAAATGTATGTCCTTATCCGAACACTAGAGAAGAGGGAAATTTGCCGGGAAGGATGGATGACAAGTGTATTATATTAAAGATGCCAAAATTCGCAGAATGACGGAATATGACGGTGCGCCATGCGCAGAGGTAGGGGTATTGTCAGGGGCTGCCGAGGATTCCGGGCTGCTTGTATATATCGTGGAGGACGAGCGCGAGGACGGGTACGAAATTGTGCGTATTGTGACGAATGATGCCAGCACTGCTACGGATTGGTTCGACAATAACCTGCATGATGCCTTTGTGGATGTGACTTCAAGTGCCTTTACCGGCAGCATTGTTATGAGCCCTGAAGAGGAACGATCCAAGTTCCAGCGAGAGCTGTTGATTTTTGGGGATTTGAAGAAGCAGCTGGAGGATCATTTTCGGGGACTCTCCTAAAAAAGAAAGCCCGGTTTCGCTTTGTCAAAGACCCGCTTAAGGCGGGTCTTTGTGCATGGTGATCTCGTGAGAGCGCCCGGAAGAAGGTGCTGATTAGATGAGAAAATGAAAAAAATATGCGTTTTCCATTGTTATGCCTTGAAAAAAAAGCTGAATAAGGTATAATAGATAACGTTGCGTTAATACATAGACATGTCCCGGTAGCTCAGCTGGATAGAGCATGCGCCTTCTAAGCGCACGGTCGGGGGTTCGAATCCCTTCCGGGACGTCATGAAAAAGCCTTCCATATGGAAGGCTTTTTCTGTGTTTTCTGTTACTTTTCTCGGATAGGAGTGCTGTCGTCAGCTTACAACTGTGGCCATATCTCTGACCATACGGCATTCAAGATTCCTTGCATATTCTCCTCTTGGCTGTTAATGGCGATGACAGCCTGCTTGTCCGGTAGGACAATACAGAACTGTCCGTAGGCTCCATCTGCCCGGTAGGCCTGATGCGTACACATCCAAAACTGGCAGCCGTAGCCTTGTCCCCAATCCGCCGGTCCATCGTTATCGATCCGCTTCCCGGTAGCATAGTCAATCCACTCGGCCGGGATCAATTGCTTACCTTCCCACTGTCCTCTTTGCAGCATAAGCTGTCCAAAACGACTCAATTCTTCTGTATTGATCACAAGCCCAGCGCAGCCGAGTGTTCTGCCAAGCGGGGTAGTCTCCCAGTAGACATCGTGGATGCCAAGCGGTGCGAACAGGCGCGGGACGAGATAGTCTTTCACAGTTTCACCTACGGCTTCTTGTATCATAGCCGAGATCATGATGGTGTCCCCACTGCTGTACATGAACTTTTCACCTGGTTCACGGTCGAGCGGCAAGGATAGATAATGCTTTACCCAATCTTTCTCGGGCAAAGTGGCTCGTTCTTCCGCCCAGAATGGCGGGTTATCATGTCCTGAAGACATACGAAGTAAATCATAAAGTGTCAGCTCACCCGGCTGCATGGAGTCATCAGTGACACCGGGTAGAGGAGGATACTCGGGAAAAAGATCCTTGAGTTTGGTATCCAGTGAGAGCTTGCCTTCTTCAATGGCCAGTCCAGCTGCCATAGCGGTAAAGGATTTGCTGATCGAATGCTGGATACGGCGGACATCTTCCGCGAACGCTACTTTGCCCAGCAACTTTCCTTGTTGCAAGACACGGATGCCAAAAACATTCAGCCCGGATTCCCGGATCAGGGTTTCAAATGAGGTCAAGTTGAGCATAGTTTCCCTTCTTTCTGCAAATGCTTCTATAAGTGTACAACTTGATGGAGAAACAATACAAGTGGAAACGTTTCCTGAAATAGTAAAGAAAAAAACGGAAATCAGGTTCTTCAAGCTCTTTACTAAGTTAATGGAATGAAATGATTCAAAGATAAAATTACTTTTATTAGTTATTGACATAAATTATGATTTAAAGTGAATAAAATTCTACTGAATAATTAAATTGCTACTTTTTTGATGTTAGATATTTTTGTTGACAATCCCAAAAATGATGTTCATAATGAACAAAGAAAGCGAATACAGCTAGAGAAGAGTTTCTTATTGTTATCATGGGAAACGTTTCCCATAGATTTTAGTTGTTTTCATAACCATGTTTTACGTTATGAGAATTTGATAACCGGAGTGGAGAGAAAGAACATGAATATTAAGGATATTGCCAAACTATCAGGTGTCGGCATAGCCACGGTCTCGCGGGTCATCAATAATACCGGCGTAGTCAGTGAGGCTACCAGGGCCAAGGTTATGGAAGTTGTTAAAGAGTACAACTACATTCCTAACGGAAATGCACGCAACCTGAAAAAGACACAATCCAATACGATTGCACTCATGGTTAAAGGGATTTCCAACCCGTTCTTCGCCAATATGATCAAGGAAGTTGAGCGCCAGGTCAACCTGCGCGGCTGTCCGCTCTTGATCCAGCATGTCGAAGACGGGGTGGACGAGATTAACACAGCCCTTCAACTGGTCAAGGAGAAGAATCTTTACGGAGTTATTTTCATGGGCGGTACTTATGACCACTCAGAAGAAAAGTTCAAGCAATTATCCATTCCATTCGTGCTTACGACCATCACAACGACGCAGGATGTTGATCCTTCGGTCTTTTCCAGTGTGGTCATTGACGATGTTCAGGAATCGTATAAGGCAACAAGCTATCTGATCTCGCTTGGTCATCGGAAGATTTGCTTCTTGGCCAGGTTCCCGTTGGTGCAGCATACGACTGGGAACAGACGCTTGCTGGGGTACATCAAGGCACTTGAGGAGCATGGTATTGAGTATGATCCCGCGCTGGTGGAGGATTGTGAATACAGTCCAAGTTCGGGGTTCACGGCAACCAAACGCCTGCTCAACAAGAAGAAGGAAATCACCGCTGTGTTTGCAGCATCGGATACGATTGCGATCGGGGCAGCCAAAGCGCTGCTGTCGCTCGGACTTTCCATCCCGAATGATGTGTCGATCATCGGCTTTGACGGCATTGAGATGGCCGAGTATTATCACCCATCCCTCGATACCATCAGCCAGCCTGGTGTGGACATGGCGAAAGCCAGCGTTGAAATTTTGTTTGATCTGATCTCGGGGCAATCTGCGAACAAGCACACGGTATTCGAATCGGTGCTGGTTAAGCGCGGGTCTTGCAGAAAAATCAAATAAATCGGCGTCAGTATTGAACCAAAGGAGATAGCATATGGCACTTTTAACTGTTGAGACAGGTTCTCCTACCTTGAGAATGACGACCACAGTCAATATCATCTCACCCGTTGATGCCGGCACAGGATCAGGCGGAACGCTTTATCTGCTGCACGGCGCGGGTGACAATGCTAGCACTTGGCACAGACTAACCACCGCAGAGCTGTATGCAAGCCAATATGGCTGCACGGTGATTATGCCTCAAGTGGGCAGAAGTTACTACACGGACATGGAGTACGGGTTAGATTACTTCCGCTATATTACACAGGAACTGCCCGAGTTCTGCGCGCGTCTGCTCAATCTTGAGACCGACCCGCAGAAGACGTTCATCGCTGGTTTGTCGATGGGCGGGTACGGCGCACTGAAATGTGCACTGACTTATCCGGAACGCTACAGCAAGGTCGTGTCCTTGTCTGGCGTCACTGATCTTCAGAAACGCTTGAATGATCCGCACATGGGCCCGGAGATGTCAAGGGAGATGATGGGGGTCTTTGGCAATGGGTTGCAGGTGAAGCCGGACCAAGATATCCGCGCGCTCGCGGACAAGCTGGTGAAGGATAACAGGGCGTTACCGGCCATTCTGACCTGCTGCGGCTCGGAGGATCCTTTTGCCGAGATGAACCGGGATTTCGCCTCATATATGGAGACGACACCTTATGATTTCAGATATGTTGAAACCCCCGGCATGCATGAATGGCGATTCTGGGAGCGGCATCTGAAGACAACCTTTGATTTTCTGTATAACTAAAAGTCTCAAGTAGAGTGAGGAGATGCAATTTGAAACCCGCAGCCGCATTACCGGCAAGTAAGATGAATGACAGCAAGTTTCGGCTGTTGATGAGGGAAATATGGAAGAACAGAATGGTGTATACCCTGGTGCTACCAGGTTTGGTCTGGTTAATTCTGTTCGCGTATCTTCCAATGGGCGGTTTGTCGTTGGCCTTCAAGGATTTTAAAGCCAATTTGGGAATATGGGGCAGTCCTTGGGTAGGATTCGAAAATTTCAAGTATGTATTCCGGGACCCGGCGTTTGCTGGTGCGGTATGGCGTACACTCGCCATTAACATCGGTAAGCTGATCATCCAGTTCCCGTTCCCGATTATCCTGGCACTTCTGATTAACGAACTGCGCATGACCCGTTATAAGAAAGCGCTACAGACTGTATTTACCTTCCCGAACTTCTTGTCCTGGATCGTTGTGTCCGGTGTGGTCATCAACGTTCTTTCTTATGATGGTCTGGTGAACAGCCTCATTAAATTACTCGGTGGAACAGGCATTAACTTCCTGGGTTCCGAGAAATTGTTCGTACCGATGTTGTATTTGGCAGACATTTGGAAATCAGCCGGATGGGGAGCGATTATCTTCCTGGCTGCGATTTCCGGGATTGATACGGATCAATATGAAGCCGCTCAGATTGATGGAGCTACACGTCTTCAACAAATTTTCAAAGTTACGATTCCGAACATTTTGCCGACCATTACCATTATGTTCATTCTATCTGTAGGTGGTCTGATGTCTTCCGGATTTGACCAAATCTTCAATATGGCAAATGCGGCGACTAAGAATGTCTCGGAAGTGCTGGATGTGTACATCTACCGGATTACGTTCCAGTCCGCTACGGACTTCTCGTTCTCCACCGCAGTCAGTCTGTTCCGTTCGATTGTCAACATGATATTACTGCTTCTGGCTGACAGAGCTGCCAAGCTTATGGGCGGCGACGGTTTATTCCGGTAAGAAAGGAGAGCTAAACAAATGAGCAAGAAATCCAAGGCCAAGGTAGGCAGTCAGAAGATGACGACAATGGATTATGTCATTTTCGCAATTTTGACTGTAGGTGCTTTAGCCATCCTGATTCCTTTTTGGAATGTAATCATGATTTCCTTTTCCACGCAAAAGGAATATGCCGACAATCCATTAATGCTATTCCCGAAACACCCGACACTGGAGTCGTATAGAGCGCTCTTCGCGGAAGGTCTCATCGGGACAGGTTATCTGAATACAATGAAGATTCTTGTACTAGGTCTGCCGTTAAGCTTGTTCTTGACGACAAGCATGGGCTACGGCCTGAGCAGAAGCAAGTTTCCAGGTAAAAAACTGATCTTCATGCTTGTTCTGTTCACGATGATCTTCAACGGCGGGATTGTACCGCTCTATCTCATCATGAAGGACTTGCACCTGACAGGCACACTATGGTCCGTCATTTTGGCGGGAAGCTTCAGTGCCTTCAACCTGATTCTGATGTCCAACTATTTCAGCGGCCTGCCTGAATCCTTGATGGAATCGGCACGGATCGACGGGGCTGGAGAATGGAAAATCCTCTTTAGAGTGGTATTGCCATTGTCGGCACCGATCGTAGCTACAATCACGCTGTTCTATGGTGTAGCTTTCTGGAACGGCTGGTACGAAGCGATGATCTTCCTGCGAAAAGCGGACCAGATGCCATTGCAGAATGTGCTGCGATCTATCATTACGGAGGCGCAGGTCAACGCAGCTAATGCCAGCAGCTTGGGTGCTGCCGGCAAGCAGTCCTTCTCCATGGGTATGAAAATGGCGGCGGTATTCGTAACCATGGTTCCGATCATGTGTTTCTTCCCGCTGCTACAGAAGCATTTTGCTAAAGGGGTATTAACAGGGGCTATCAAGACCTAGTTTATACATGAGTAACATCAAGAGACAGATAGTCACACACAAACAGGAGGTCTATCATGAACACATTCAAAAGAAAGTCAGTCAGAACGATTTTGGCAGCTGTATTAGGCACTTCCATGGTCTTGCTGGCAGCATGCTCGAACTCAAGCAACAATGGAGCTGAAGCAGGCAACTCCGATTACGGAAATCCTACAGATGGTTACAAAAATAACCTGAATATCTCCATTGCCAGCACGATCAAAACAGCGAACTCTGATTTCGATAACGAATTCCATAAATATTTTACCGATAAATTCAACATCAAATGGGATTACAACTACGTAGAGTGGGATTCTTGGGCAGAGAAGCTGCGCCTGTGGATCAACTCTGGCGATCTGCCGGACGTAGCGAGCTGGAACTATGTTCACGGTGATGCCCTCAATTATATCGATCAAGGTCTGTTGTACAAACTTCCGGATAACTGGAAAGAGCGTTGGCCAAACGTAGCAGCAGCTTACAAGCTGACTGGACTTGGTGACAAGCTGGAAGAATTGGTCGGCGGTACTTATGTTCTGCCAAGACCGGTATACAACGAGAACAAGCCGGCTGATCCGCTTGTGAACCAAATCGGCGTTATCGCCCTTCGTTCTGACTGGGCCAAGGCAGTAGGTTTCCCGATTAAGGATGCTTACACTACAAGCGAACTGATGGATTTTGCAAGACTGCTTAAAGAGAAAGATCCAGGCAAGGTTGGGGCGAATCTGGTTCCTATCTCCTATGATGTCAACGATGCACTGACCAACATTATTATGGCTAACAGCGCACATTCACGTGTGGAATCTGCCTTCTACAAAGATGCGGATGGCAAATACCAATGGGGACCTGCCAACCAAGAAACGCTGACAGGCTTAAAGGATCTGCAACAAGCGTATAAAGAAGGTCTGCTGCACCCAGAGTTCTACACTTGGAAGAACGGTGAAGCTAACCAAAAGTTCAATGTTAACGGTGTATCCGGGATTACTAGTCTTGGAGGACTGGCTTCCTACAGAAAAGACATGGATCAAAGAATGAAGGATAACCTCGGCTTGAACAGCGATGATGTCGTGCATACCGCTATCGTCCTTGGTGATGACGGTAAATACCGCAACCTGGAGCAAGTTAACTTCTGGTCTGCTGTAATCTTCTCGCCAAACATCAGCAAAGAGAAATTCGAGCGCATCATGGACTTCATGGAATACACAACAGCCAAAGAAGGCAACTTGATTGTTAACATGGGCTTTGAAGGAAAAGACTGGAAGTATGGTGAGAATCAGGAGTTGGAAAGCCTTCTGCCTGAAGGACAAACCCTGGATAAGAAATATCCAAACCGTTTTGAAGGACTGTATGTCCTGGCGGATGACTTCAGCATTGTGAATCCTGGCATCAAGAAAGAATATCGTGAGCGTTCCGTGCAATTGTTCAAGGAAAAAGCTGAACTTGGAATGAAAGACAAATCACTTGCTGATTACGATTGGGACTTCCAACTGTATGATTCCAAAGCCAAGAACCAGGCGTCCTTCGACTATGCTACCGAATATACGAACCTGATTCTGCAACCAGGTGATCTTGAAAAGAACTGGAAAGACTGGGTTAACAGCAAAATGTCACTTGTACAACCTGTTCTTGATGAATTGAACAACTTGAAAAAGTAATTCCTGCCCCATGCGCGGAGGAACCGAGCGTGGTTAGTATCTTTAATTAATCGTGCGGACGGGAAAGTATTGATTCCCGTCTTCCCGGGCTCGCCCGGGCCGAACCGCTACAGAACCCGGGTGCGAATTGCTGCACCCGGGTTCTTCCATTAGACATTATATATAGAAATCATACAACGGGGGATTTGAAATGGACGATCGGCAACTGGTCATCTTGTTAAATCAGATGACACTTGAGGAGAAGATTGCTCAATTACAACAGCTAGCCGCTAACTTCTATGAAGGGGCGGAGAGCGGAGGGCAGATTACTGGCCCGATGGAAGCAATGGGCATGACAGATCAAATGATAGAGAGCAGTGGTTCTGTGCTTGGTCTGGCAGGGGCGGAGCAAGTGATTGCCGTGCAGAAAGCTCATCTGCGTAAGAACAGACTGGGCATTCCGCTGCTGATGATGGCTGATATCGTTCACGGCTTCAAGACTATTTTCCCGGTGCCACTAGCTATTGGCTGTTCCTGGGATTTGGAAGAAGCGGAGCGCAGCGCAGCTGTTGCTGCTAAGGAAGCTGCGGTCTCGGGGGTACATGTGACCTATGCGCCGATGGCTGACCTGGTGCGTGACCCGCGCTGGGGAAGAGTGATGGAGTCCACAGGCGAGGACCCTCATTTGAATAGTCTGTTCGCCCGCGCGTTTGTGCGCGGCTTTCAGGGAAGCGATCTGGCAGGGGATAAGGACCGCGTGGCGGCCTGCATCAAGCATTTTGCCGCTTATGGACTTTCTGAAGCCGGACGTGATTACAACACGGTAGATTTGTCTGAACGCCATATGCGTGAATATTATTTGCCGGCCTATCGTGCGGCGCTGGATGAAGGCTGTGAAATGGTGATGACCTCGTTCAATACCATTGACGGGATTCCGGCCAGCGGGAATGTGAAGCTGCTGCGCGAACTGCTGCGTGAAGAATGGGGCTTTGACGGGATCCTGATCTCCGATTGGGGCGCAGTGAAGGAACTGATCCCGCATGGTGTTGCTGAGGATGAAGCCGAGGCAGCTCTGAAGGCTATACGCGCCGGTGTGGATATTGAAATGATGACGGCTTGTTATGTACACCAATTGCCTGCTCTTGTGCGGGACGGCCTGGTGGATGAGAAGCTGATTGATGAGTCTGTACTGCGCATTCTGAAGCTGAAGCAGAAGCTGGGATTGTTCGAGAATCCTTATCGTGCTGCTGATCCAGAGGCTGAGCGTGAGGTAGTGTTCTGCGAGGAGCACCGTACAGCCGCACGTGAGCTGGCTGTTAAATCCAGTGTGCTCTTGAAGAATGATGGGGTGTTGCCTCTCTCAAGAGATCAGAAGGTGGCCCTGATTGGTCCATTCGCCCGCAGCGGTGACATTCTTGGTCCATGGTCCTGGACGGGCTCCATGGAGGATGCTGTCAAGCTGGAGACAGCGATGACCGCACGGGTTGGCGCGGATCATATTACCGTAGCTGAAGGCTCAGGCATAGAGACTATGACTGAAGAGCAATGGCAGGAGGCGGAAGCCGCTGCGCTGGCTGCAGATGTTATCGTGCTGGCACTCGGGGAAAGCTCCGAAATGAGCGGTGAAGCGGGCAGCCGCGCCGATATCCGTCTTCCGGAAGCGCAAAGAGAATTGCTGCTTCGCCTGAAGGCACTGGACAAGCCAATCGCTGTTGTATTGTTCAACGGACGTCCGCTTGATCTCGGCGGTGTATATGAGACAGCAGACGCCATCCTGGAAGCCTGGTTCCCGGGTAGTGAAGGAGGAGCGGCAATTACAAGCTTGCTCTACGGCGATGAGAACCCTTCAGGACGGCTTAGTATGTCCTTCCCGGTATCGGTGGGACAAATCCCGGTATACTATAACCATTTCAACACAGGTCGTCCTGTGGATTCGCCGGATGCCGATGGACGTTATGTCTCGCAATATCTCGATATTCCGAATGAACCACTGCTGCCGTTTGGCTATGGTCTTAGTTATACAACCTTTACTTACAGTGAACCCGTCGTATCCTCGGGTATCATGTCCAAGGATCAGCCGCTTCAGGTGTCGGTGACTGTCACCAATACCGGAACGGTTGCTGGCCAAGACATTGTTCAGCTTTACATTCGAGATATTTCAGGCGAAGTAGTAAGACCTGTTAAGGAACTGAAGGACTTTGCCAAAGTTAGTCTCCTGCCTGGAGAGAGCAGTGAGATTCACTTCACACTTACAGAAGAACAGCTTCGCTATCACCATAGTGATCTCAGCTTTGTTAGTGATCCGGGACAATTCCAATTGTTCGTCGGTCCAAACAGCCGAGATGTGAAGAGCCACAGCTTCCGCCTGGAGAAGGCGGCAGTAGAAAATATACGGCATGTGCTGTCGTAAAGGATAGGAGTGATCAGGAATGACAACTAATAACACTAACATCTCCCTGAGTACTGGAGAACTGTCGTTTACTTTTCTGAATAGCGGGGATGTATTTAAAGCTTCATACGGACGGACGATGATCAACCAGCTTTTGTCCGGTCTGCTGGATGGCGCGCTGTCCAACCTTTATCTGCGTTTGCACCTTGATGGAGGCATTCAAGCATTTCCTTTGCTAGGCATCCGTTCTTCCAGCACGGTTCGCCAGGATGGCAACCGAGTGGTTTGGGAAGGCAAAGCCGGACATGTGGAATATCAAGTGGTCTTCACCCTGGGTTCGGACAGTATCTGGTTCTGGGATGTAACACTGACAGGTAGCGATGTTGAGGTTGATCTGGTGTACGGTCAGGATGTCGGTATTGCCGATATCGGCGCGGTACGCAGTAATGAAGCATATTTGTCGCAATATATTGACCATGCGGTATTCGAAGATAGCACTAAAGGTTACGTCGTTTGCTCCAGACAGAACCAGCCGCAAGGCGGGAAATTCCCGTATCTACAGCAAGGTTCCCTGACCGGAGCAGCCGGATTCTCGACGGACGGGTTCCAATTCTTCGGCCTGTCCTATAAGGAGACGAATGAACCTGAATCTTTAAGCCGCGAGAAGCTGGCGAATGAAGTATATCAATATGAGTTTGCCTATACGGCGCTGCAATCCGCACGGGTGAAGCTGGACGGTAATGCCCGCTTTGTCTTCTACGGTTTGTTCAAGGAGAATCACCAGGATGCAGTGACTGGACTGGAATTCGCAGACGAGATCACTGCCGCATGGAATGCGGTAAAAGATGCCGAAGTCCAAAGCGGAGCAGCGGCTGAACGTCCTGCCTTAACGTCTGAGCTTGGAGCGCCATTGGCCGCCCTGTCGTTGACTACGGAAGAGATCAATGCCTTGTACCCGGTTCGTCATCAAGAAGAGTGGGAAGGGGATACGCTACTCTCCTTCTTCACGGATACTTATGAGCATGTAGTCTTGAAGGAAAAAGAACTGCTGGTAGAGCGTCCGCATGGTCATATTCTGATGAGCGGGGACAATGCCCGTCTCAACGATAAGGTCATTACTACTACTTCTTATATGTACGGAATTTTCAATTCCCAGGTCGTTATCGGCAACACGAATTTCAACAAGCTGATGACCAATCCTAGAAATGCGCTGAATATTGCTAAAACATCAGGTCAGCGTATTTATGTACAAATCGATGGGCAGTACAGACTGTTGACTATGCCATCCCTGTTCGAGATTGGCTTCAACTATGCCCGTTGGCATTACAAGACCGAGAATGAGGTCTTCATTATTACGAACTACACGACAGCGAATGAACCTGAGCTGTTGCTGAATGTTCGGGCAGAGAGCGGTACAGCCTATCGTTATTTGGTAACGAACCAAATTACGATGAATGTCAACGAATATGAACTGGCTTACAAGGTAAAGCAGGAGAATGGCAGTATCATCTTCCAGGCTGACAGCGAATCGCTAAGCGCTGACGTATATCCTGAGCTGCAGTACCGTTTCCAATTGCAAGGTGCTGAGCTGTCGTTGACCGATGAGTCTAAGCTGGTTAGCGGCGTTGCTCCTGAGAAGGCGCCACTAGCTGTTCTGGAACTGTCGTCTAGTGCAGAATGGACCCTGAGTATTCAAGGTTTGTTAGACGGACAAGCCCTACCTGAACGTCAAACGACAGTGGAAGCGGAGATTGCTTCTTATCGTGAATTCTATACCGGTGTTATGAACGGGTTCCATCTGAGCGATAAAAACGGAGAAGAAGGCGAACTGTTCAAAGTAAACGCGCTTGCTTGGTGGTACACGCATAATATGCTGGTTCACTATTCCGTTCCGCATGGTCTGGAGCAGTACGGCGGCGCGGCATGGGGAACACGTGACGTCTGCCAAGGCCCTGTTGAATACTTCATGGCTACGCACAAGTATGAGCAAGTTCGTGAGATCATCTTGACCATCTTCGCTCACCAATATGAGGATGATGGCAACTGGCCGCAATGGTTCATGTTCGATAAGTATACGAAGATTCAACAGGAAGAGAGCCATGGCGATATTATCGTTTGGCCGCTCAAAGTATTGGGAGATTACCTGGCGGTTACTCGTGATTATGGAATCCTGCAGGAGCAGCTTCCATACACCCGTAAACATAGCTTCGACTTCACGGAGGAGACTGAAAGCCTGCTGGATCATGCGCGTAAGGAGATCGGCTATATTCAAAGCCATTTCCTGCATGACACCCATCTATCCTCCTACGGCGACGGAGACTGGGATGATACGTTGCAGCCTGCGAACCCGCAGCTTAAGCAATACATGGTGAGCAGCTGGACGGTTGCTCTGACCTATCAGACGCTAAACCGCTTCTCCAAGGTACTGGAGGCTGTTGATGCAGACACTGCACAGCAGCTTGGCAAGCTGGCCGAAGGCATCCGTGAAGACTTCAACACACATATGCTGCAATCCGAAGTTATCCCTGGCTTCCTCTACATGGAAGATCCGGAACAAGTGAAGCTGATGGTACATCCTAGCGACACCGAGACAGGGATTCAATATCGTCTCCTGCCGATGACACGCAGCATGATCAGTGAACTGCTGACGCCTGAACAGGCTGAAGCACATTATGCGGTGATTCAGGATAAATTGTTCTGCCCTGACGGCGTGCGGTTGATGAACCGTCCGGCTCAATATGTCGGCGGAGTCAGTAAGCATTTCAAACGTGCAGAGCAGGCTTCGAACTTCGGCCGCGAAATCGGACTTCAATATGTGCATGCACATATACGTTACGTGGAAGCGATGGCTAAGCTGGGCAAGAATGATCAGGTCTGGAGTGGACTGGCTGCCATCAACCCGATTGGTATCCGTGATGTAGTACCAAATGCTGAATTGCGCCAAGCGAATTCTTACTTCAGTAGTTCGGACGGTAAATTCAATACTCGTTATGAAGCGCAAGAAGGCTTTGACAAGCTGCGTACCGGTGAGGTTGCGGTAAAAGGCGGCTGGAGAATCTATTCCAGCGGTCCTGGGATCTACATGAACCAGCTGATCTCCAACGCCCTTGGTATTCGCCAAGAAGGCGGGGATCTGATCCTCGATCCGATTCTGCCGGAGTCGCTTGACGGCATGAAGTTTGCTTTTGAATATGCTGGAGCCAAGGTGGACTTCATCTATCATCTGACAGGTGGAGAGATTTCGCGGGTTACAGTGAACGGCAACGATGTAGCTACCAAAGACAACCACAACCGCTACCGCAGCGGTGGTGTCCGCATCGATCGTAAAGACTATGACCAGTTCAGCAAAGCTGAGGGCAATGTCGTAGAGATCTACCTGTAAAAAGCATGCTATATGGAATGCATTAAAGGAATAAACATAGCCAAGAAATAAGAGAGCTTATATAAGAAGGATTGAAGTGTAATTAACGGCATTTTCGTACCTTAAATCCTCTGCAGCTAGGGGTTAGTGGAGATTAAGTGCAATATTGTACCTTAAATTTTCCAAAATAGTCCATCCAGTGTACCTTTTCGGAAATTAAGATACAATTATGACCTTATTCCCCTGATTTACCTATATTGAAGAAAAATAAGGTACAAAAATGCTGTTAGTTGGAGAGGGAGCCCTCTTTTTCACAGTTAAGACAACTGGTGAAGCGGACTATACCGCTTCTAGTGGTTGAAATCTGTCGACAGACAGTCTATGAACCGATGCGAGCTCTCCTATGGAAAGCATTCAGGCGAGAGCTTTGCGCCTGTAGTTCCAAACTTCTCCGTTAGCTCATCTTAGCTCTTTGTTAATTTCTTTTGTTCGATTGTATATAACTAAAAAAAGAGGCGATTCCTGGCTGGCCAGCCGGAATTGCCTCTTTTTTGTTCATCTATATAAATTAGAAAATTAAGTTAGAACAAAGTCTGTTGGGAATACATCTTCGAAGCGATCTTGCTTCTCGTATATATTATGCCAAGTTTTAGCGATAAGATCGGAATTTCCAGCCGTTCCGATTGTATCAAGATTCTAATTGAGAGATGTCCTACAAATATGCCTTACAAATCATGTTCTTGCCGCTGAAGCCGGGGAGACATTGGGGTAATCAGAATTTGAGGGCTCTGAAGGATCGATCAATAGCCCGTTCGGGTTATTTTTATGATGTTCACGTAGTTGTCAGAAAGAGTTGATCCTTTCTTGAACGTTTAAAGACGAAGTCGTGACCTCAATTGAATTGTTTCAAATTGAAGATATAATAATTTTGAATATCAGGATTCATAATATGAAAAGCAGAGACGCAGGGGTGCAGGGAAGCCTTTTTGTCTATCTTGTGAAAAAAATCTCTATTAGCCCATTACGAGGTCAAAAAAGGGTTTATGAAAGAAACAGAACGGGGACGCTGAGTAGCATAATTCTGATATTTATTATACGAACAGAGCTTGAGAGGAGGCATTAGCCTATGGGAGTAGATACGGTATTTTGGAGTAAGCTGGTTACAGGGATGACCCTGGGGTTCCATGCTATTTTCGCAACACTTGGCGTCGGCATACCGCTGATGATTGCCATAGCCGAGTTGATCGGTGTCCGCAAACAAGATCCTCACTATACACTGATGGCCAAGAGATGGTCACGAGGATTTGTTATTTCCGTAGCAGTCGGTGTTGTGACAGGCACCGCAATTTCATTACAGCTAGCTTTGGTATGGCCTAATTTTATGAAAATGGCGGGCAATGTCATCGCGCTTCCGTTATTTTTGGAAGTGTTTGCTTTCTTTTTTGAAGCTATTTTTCTAGGAATCTATTTGTATACATGGGACCGGTTCAAAAATCCATATATTCATTGTCTGCTGATGATTCCCATTGTCTTGGGAGCAGGGATGTCCGCAGTGTTTATCACAACGGTCAATGGATTTATGAATCAGCCGCAAGGCTTTGTCATGAATGCCGGGCAATTCACAGCCGTTAATCCGTTACAGGCCATGCTGAATGCTGCAACCTTCTCCAAGGTGTTTCATGTATTAAGCTCCGCTTATTTGACAGGAGCCGCTCTCTTGGCCGGTGTTGCAGCTATAACCATGCTGAGAAAAGGCGTTACGCCTTACCACAAAAAAGCCTTGAAACTTATGATGGGGGTAGTTTTACTATTCAGCTTGCTCAACACGTTGGCAGGGGATGTCTCGGCTAAATTTTTGGCTGAGCATCAGCCGGAAAAGCTGGCTGCCGGGGAATGGCATTTTAAAACGGAAAAGGGCGCAGATTTGATTTTACTCGGCTTCCTTAATGCGGAGCATGAAGTCATAGGTGCACTTCATCTTCCGAAAGTTCTCAGCTTCCTGGCTTTTGGAGATTTTAATGCAACAGTCACAGGGCTTGATCAAATCCCGAAAGAGGAATGGCCTCCGCTGCTCATTCATTACTTCTTTGATGCGATGGCCGGAATCGGATTTGCACTACTGGCGATTTCCCTGCTTTATTTTCTCTTTGTCTTCTGGAAGAAGCGTAATGAGCTTAATAAATGGCTGCTTCGAATAATAGCACTAGGTGGAGTGCTTGCTTTTATGGGCGTCGAGTTAGGTTGGTTTTATGCTGAGCTGGGACGGCAGCCTTGGATCATCCGGGGATATATGCGTGTGGATGAAGCAGCGACCTCTTCACCCAATGTGCGGATTTTATTTTTCTTCTTCCTGCTCCTTTACATCGTACTGGGGATCATGTGTGTACTTGTGTTAAGACGCTTGTTTAACAATAATCCGCCAGAAGTCGAGATGGAAAAGTGGGCGAAGGATAAACGCAATCTCACTACAGAAGAAGGGGAGCACGCGTAATGAATTATGAATTGATTGGCATCTCGGTGCTCTGGCTGTTCTTGTATGGCTATTTAATAGTAGCTTCTATTGATTTTGGCGCAGGCTTCTTTGCTTTCTACGCTCGCCTGACCAAGCAGGACCACTTGATTAATCGTCTGATTTCACGTTATTTATCCCCCGTCTGGGAGATTACGAATGTCTTCTTTATCTTTTTCTATATTGGTATGGTCGGTTTTTTCCCTGATACGGCCTACTACTACGGTTCAGCGTTGCTTGTTCCGGGAAGCATTGCTGTGATTCTGCTTGCTATCCGCGGATCATTTTATGCCTTTGAGAACTATGGGGCCAAGAGCAGCATAGTGTACTTGTTTCTATACGGTGCTTCCGGATTGCTTATTCCGGCCTCCTTATCGGTAGCGCTCACCTTATCTGAGGGCGGATTTATTGTAAAAGGTCAGGATAGTGTTGCGCTTGATTACTGGGCGTTGTTTTCAAGCCCGTTATCCTGGAGCATCGTTGGACTGGCGATTGTTTCTGTCTTGTTCATCAGCAGTGCATTTTTGACCTTTTATGCCTCCCGTGCGGAGGATACCGGTGCCTTGAAGCTGATGCGGAGCTATGCTCTGTTTTGGAGTACACCGACCATTGTTATTGCACTGACTGCTTTTATATACCTTGGCCAGCACAATTCGCGTCATTTTCAAAACATGATGGATCTATGGTGGCTGCTGGCGATTTCCGTTGGATTCTTTATGACGGCAATGTGGCTATTGTACAATGGGCGCCGCTACGGTCTGGCATTTATATGTGTCATGTTGCAATTCTTCAGCGCTTTCTTTGCGTACGGTATTGGGCAGTACCCCTATATCATTGATCCTTACATTACGATCCAGAACAGTGCCACTTCGCCGGCTATGGGTCTCGCCTTAATTATTGTTTTTGTCGGAGGGCTATGTCTGCTGATCCCTTCACTTATTCTTGTTTTCAGACTTTTTCTCTTTGATGCGGACTATGTAAAGGGGAAACATTAAAGGAGGGGAAGGAACGTGAAGGGGAAAACAAGTCTGATATCTCAGCAAATGTCTGTGCAAAGGAATCGCCTCGCTATCCTCGCAATTCTCTCTCTAGGGCTCAGCGTAGCTATTGTAGGCCAGGCTGTGCTGCTAGCGGATGCAGTCCAGCGGATCTTTGTACAAGGGGAAGCACTTTCGTCAGTTGTTGCTCTGCTGGGAGCACTGCTGGCAGTTATGGCTGTACGGAGTCTTTTATCCTATGGAAACGGAAGGATTGGCCTCAACATGGCTGCTACCGCGAAAAGAAATATGCGGTCAGCGCTGCTACAGAATATGATTCACGCCTCCATTCCTTCGGCCATTCGTGGACAAGCAGGGGAGAAGGTGAGTATTGCACTGGATGCCGTGGATGAGGCTGACAGCTATTTCAGCCAATATATGCCCCGTATGATCGAAGTTTCTATGATTCCGGTGCTTATTTTAATAGTTGTATTTACCCAGCATGCCAATTCCGGTTTTATCATGCTGTGCACAGCGCCCTTTATCCCTTTATTCATGATTCTGGCGGGACTAAAGACCAAGAACAAATCTGAGGAGAAATATGCCCAGCTGGCTGAATTCTCAGGTACGTTTCTCAACGCGGTTCGAGGACTGGTGACGTTGAAAATATTCGGGCAGGCCCGGCGCCAGCAACAAGAAATTGAACGCAGCAGTATGGGATACAGGGATGCAACGATGAGTATCTTGAGAATTGCGTTCACGAACACGTTTATGCTGGAGACCATTGTGATGCTAAGCATTGGTATTGTTGCCCTGGAGCTGGCGATCCAATTGCTTATTTATAAATCGATTACTTTTCATACAGCCTTTTTGATCCTTCTTCTTGTTCCTGAATACTACAGTCTTTTCAAAAATACAGGAACAGCCTTTCATACTGGCCGCACAAGCATGGGAGCGATCCGGAAGGTTGAACAGATGATGGTGGAAACGGATGGGAAAAGTCAAGGACTGAAAGAAGAACAGGAAGGAACAAGGAGTGGTGAATCCCGTCTGGATACCATTGTCATGCCTCCGTCCATCGGGCTGGATCACATTCGATTCCGTTATCTTCCTGATTCGTTTGAACTGTGCACACCATCTATAACGATTGGACAAGGCCAGAACGTGGCGATTGTGGGCAAAAGCGGCTCAGGCAAAACGACTCTGCTTCATCTCATTGCCGGCTTACTCAGACCGGATTCCGGTGAGATTCTGGTGAACGGCAATCTGATTTCGCAATTCGCAGAATCCGAGTGGTTCGAACGAATGAGCTATATTACGCAGCACCCGTATATTTTTGCAGGTACACTCGCTGAGAATATTGCCATAGGTACGGGCCGTGATGTGTCCAGAGCAGAAATCGAGCGGGCAGCATCAGAGGCTGGGCTTGCTGACCTCGCTGCCCAGTTGGAGCATGGCTATGATACCTTGGTTGGTGAAGGCGGGAGAGGATTGTCCGGAGGCGAGCAGCAGCGTCTGGCTCTGGCGCGTGCCTTTCTGAAGCGGCCGTCTCTGATCCTTTTTGATGAACCAACGGTAGGTTTGGATCTGTACACGGAGCGCATTCTGCAGAAGTCCTTAAATACACTAGCCCAAGGGGCGACAATGATTACGGTGGCGCATCGGCTATATACGATACAGCATGCTGACAACATTCTATTTATGGATAATGGCGTATTAGTAGGTTCGGGCCGGCATGACGAGCTTCTGAAGACTCTACCTCAGTATGCCGAGATGATCCAGGTTCAAAGAGAAGGGGGATTGGCATGAACGATCTGGCTATTCTGTCCAAAGCGATGATACAGGAGCGAAAAGATATTGTTATTGCCATTCTCGGCGGATTTATTGCCGGCATTGCCGGAGTGTTTCTTTTTTCCACAAGCGGCTATCTGATCTCCCAGACTGTATTCATGCCGCCCCTGTATACCTTGATTGTATTGACATCGCTGGTTAAAATGCTGGGCTTGCTCCGTGCGGGAAGCCGTTATGGAGAGCGCCTGTACTCCCATCGCGCGACATTCTCCATGCTAAGCCGGTTACGGACAACCTTTTTTGCCAAGCTCATTCCCTTAACACCAGGTGTATTGAACAAAAAGCGCAGCGGAGACCTGCTTGCCCAGATCGTGGGGGATGTGGAGAGCCTACAATTTTATTTTTTACGCGTTGCCTATCCGCCGGTTATTGTCGTTATGGTTTTTTTGGCAACGATCCTGTTTACATCGGTATTCTCCATCTGGATTGCAGCGTTATTCGTGCTGGGGATGATCGTCGTCGCCTTTGTTGTTCCTGCCATCGTCCTGATCGGCCAGCGAAAAATAGTGGGTCATGTGCGCGGGCAGCGGGCAGCACTGTCAACAGAGTTTACCGAGGTTCTGTATGGTTTTCGTGAATTAAAAGTATATGGTCAATTGAAGCAGCGGGAACAACAGCTTCAGAATATTTCAGCAGATTTAGCGGCCGGGCAACGGCGAGAAGCGGGTCATTTGCTCCTGGGCCAATCCCTGCATACCTTTGTTACGTTTTTAATTTCCTGGGGGGTATTGGTGCTTGGTGCTAGTCTGATTATGAAGGGCCAACTGGCTGGCGTATTTCTTGCCATGCTGGTCATGGCTTCGCTCACAGTATTTGAAGAAGCTGCGGCAATGGCTACACTGCCTGCATATAAGCAGGATAGTGAACATGCTGCTAATCGGCTTACTGAAACGGTTCAGGCCGCTAAGGAGGAATCTTCACCTTCAGGTGGACTGCTCTCTGTTCAACAAGGTGTTTCGGTTAAGCTATCGGATATTGCGTTTCAATATGAAGGGGAATGGCGTCCTGCGTTAAAGAACATTTCGCTGGAACTTCCGCCAGGCTCCAAGACGGCAATTGTCGGGCCGAGCGGCTCGGGAAAATCAACGATTGTTGATCTGCTGCTGGGGCTGCGTAAACCAACTGAAGGGGAGATCCGGATAAACGATGTGCTGCTCGAAGATCTGAACGAAACCAGCATTTGGGCCGCGGCAAATGTAGTTTTACAACATAATCATTTTTTCCGTGGAACCCTTAGAGAGAACCTGTTGCTCCAAGGTGAAGATTATTCTGATGAAGTGTTGACTGAGACCCTGGGTAAGGCAGGGCTTCCCAATAAATCGTTAAGTGATTTGGTATATGAGAATGGTGAGAACTTGTCTGACGGAGAGAAACAGCGTTTGGCTATTGCACGAGTAATGCTTCGGAAAGGAAAACTGTGGATATTGGATGAACCTACTTCGTCTCTGGATTATGTCACAGAACAGCGTGTTCTCGGGCATATTTACGAGCAGGCGGCTGAAGATACACTTCTGCTGATTTGCCATCGGCTTATCGGTCTGGACCAAATGGATCAAATCGTAGTGGTGGATCAGGGGAGGATAGTAGAAAGAGGTTCCTACTCAGAGCTTATGGAGCAACAAGGTTACTTCTATGAGATGAAGGGGATTGAGCGGCAGATGGTTGGAGAAGATCGGGCATAAAGTTTCGCTGTGTCGATGAAGAGATTCGGAGGTGAACGACCTGACTCATCATTTGAAAAAAAGAATTCTGTTAGTAGACGGGGATAATCGGGTCCGTACATTGCTGAGAAATTATCTCGAGAAAGAAAATTTCATTGTGGATGAGGCTGCCAGCGGCATTCAAGCGATTCGAGAATATTATGTGCATGGAAATTTTGATTTGATCGTACTAGACTACGAGCTGCCGGATATGAGTGGGCTGGAGATTTGCAAATATGTTAAGGATAGCGGGGACGTTCCGGTTGTTATTTTGTCTGCACGCGCCGAAGAAGGAGACCGCATTGAGGGCTTTCAGGCGGGTGCTGATGATTATGTCGTCAAGCCGTTTAGTCCAAGAGAGGTTCTACTGCGTATACAAAGTATTGTTGCTCGTATGACCGGAACCCACATATCTCATGTTAATGATTCATCAAGCAATGAAATACTGATCTCTGGAATTCTGATTCAGCCCAGTGCTCGGCGTATACGGGTACAAGGAAATGAAATTCACTTGACGCCCAAGGAGTACGATCTGCTGTATTTTCTAGCTACCAACCCGGAAAAAGTATTCTCCAGAGAAGAATTGTTGAGAGAGGTATGGAAGTGGCCGGTGAAGGAAACATGCGATGGGCGTACAGTCGATACCCATATCAAGCGATTACGTGAAAAGCTGACTTTCCATTCCGCGGAAGGAAATGAGTTCATTCAAACCTTATGGGGACACGGTTATATGTTCCGCTGTCTTGAGCAATCTTTGTCTTGAATAATAGTAAGTTAAAAAAGTCTCTGTGGTCACGTTATACTAACGCCCCAGAGACTTTTTTAGGTTATTGATGGATGGCCTATTCAATTTCTAGCCTTTGAACCTTTTACATCCTGCTTGGCGCAGGAAGACCTAATACGTTCAGCGCATCACCCAGCGTGGTCTGAAACTTGCCAGTCAGCCAGACCCGGAATCTCATGCTGTCTGCTTCTCCCTTCAGGATCGGGCAGAGCGAGTAAAAGTTATTGAACAGGGTAGCCAAGGTGTGGGCATAGGTACAGATCAGGTTCGGCGCGAGACTCTGTCCAGCCTCTTGGAGGGTATCCATCCAAGCGCTTAGATGTCTCAGTAATGCTGCTTCCGCAGCTTCTGGTGTGCCCGGGAATGGAACGGGGATTCCCGGCTCTTGCAACATCCCGGCCGCTTCAGCTTTGCTAAGCACACTTCCTGCCCGGGCAAAGGTGTACATCAGATAGACACCGGTATTGCCGGAGATCTCAGTGGCCTGCCGGAAGTCGAAGACAATCTCGGTGCCAAGATTAAAGCGCAGCAGGTAGTACCGAATGGCGGCATGAGCAATGATACGGCTGTCCAGCCCGCTTTTATCGGAACGGCTTTCTTCAATAGTACTCTCCATCAAAGTGATCAAGTCCGTCACCTTCACGCCAATGCCTTGACGGCCCGACATGGCATAAGAGCCTTTGCCGTCAGAGACATCAATGCCCAGTTCGGCTGCGGAAGCCGGGCTTAGTGAAACTACGCCGTAGCTTACATGATGTAACTTACCGGCCTGCTCGTTGTAGCCGAGCACCTGCAGCGCCTGCTTCACCATCTGCTGCGGATATTCCTGCCGGTTATCAATAACATTGATGACAGCATTTGCTTTGCCATAAGGCAGGGTGTGGCCAGTCATGCCCGTCGTCCATAAACCAGCGGAAAATTCGCTGTAGGAGAAGTCTTTTTCCAATAGTCCGAATTTCCAGAGATGGTAGGCAATATCTTTAGCGGTATAGGTTAAAATCCCGTTGGAGCGTACCAGCACTTTGTCAGCATGGTATTCGTCACTCTCTGCGTCTCCCGTTGGCGTCTCTCCGCTGTTCTGCTTTAGCACCCAACATCCGGCAAGCTTGCCTTCTGTTTCTTGAACGAAAGCTGGAGTCTGTGACAGGAGATCAAATGCAGCTGACCAGAAACCTTCTCTGACAATGCTGCTTTCCCAGACGAGCAGATCATAATTAATGCCGAAGCCTTTCATCTCTTCTACATGCTCCCGTACGATCCGCTCCGCTACGAGATTACCCAGCCAGGCTGTATTTCCCCGGCCTTCTTCCAAGGCATGCAGGGTGTCTGACCGTTTTGCTATCATCTCAGGCTCAAGAGCATACGCTTTGTTCACTTGCGAATAGACATCCCAGCAATAATCCCCGAAGCGGACATAATCACCTTCCAGCGGAATGTTCTGTAATCCCACCACCGTATCGGCAAGCTGGTTACCAAGATCATCCACATAGTTATGCACCTCTACCTGTTTCCCTGTTCTTCTCAGTATGCGCACCAAGGTATCCCCGATACAGGAGTTGCGGAGATGGCCGATATGTGCGGCCTTATTAGGATTAATGGAAGTATGCTCGACAACTACCTTCTCTCCTAAAGACGTCGGCAGGTCGAACGAACGCTTCGCCCATTCCGGCCAGTGAATCGATAGATTAATAAATCCGGGAGCGGCAACCTCCACTTTGCTGAACAGACCTGCGGCGTTACCTTGCTGTTCAAGTTCTGCTGCAATAAGTTCGGCAATGACCATAGGCGCCTTGCGCAAAGTTTTGGCTAACTGCAGGGCAATGCTGGTGGAATAATCGCCATGCTCCAAACTGGCAGGCTGTTGGATAGGGATGGGACCACTGGAGTAGGCCACACCCAGCGTATCGCATACATTATATACACTTTGATTCAAGCTTTCTCTGATGATGCTGCTTAACATGATAACTCCTCCTTTTAGATATAAAAAACAGCCCTCGTCTCTAAAAAAGAGACGAGGGCTGTTAGCGCTCGCGGTACCACTCTTGTTGCCGGACCTTGGGTCCAGCCACCTCACAGGTTAACGGCCTTCTGCCGGGACTTCCTACTGTTATGTTCAGAAGTCCATCTCACGGGTGCGCTTCATTATAAGTTCCGCACCGGCTTTCACTTACCCGGCTCGCTGAGGGCTGGAATCCCATAATTACTCTCCCGATCATCGATTGTCATATTAATTTTTCTAAGTATACCCAATTTCCCCAAGAATGCAATAGCCATTTCCCTTTTCTTGCAAACAGCTCGGAAATTAATTCTTTATCTATATCTGAATGCATGGTTATTTACGTCCACACCGACCGTAACAATATCGAATATTACTATATCGAGGCACTGATTTATGAATGCTAGAGATAATGATAGTGTCGCAGTTTCAAAATCTATTAAAAAGGAGTTGGAGCAATGAGTTTTTTATCAACAGGGCCGATAGAGAATGCGGTATCGCCGGTGAGTGGGATAAGACCGACTCAACAGTTGACGGTAAAGATCGACAATCGAAGTTCAGATACTGCCGCTTCCGTTGAAATTTACGGTTATTATCTGAACGGAGTAAGAACGGAGTATGTCTGTGAAGTACTGTCCGTATCCCCGAACCAGGTTATTACAAGAGACTATTTTGCTGACTTTGACGGTTTCGAGTTTATTTTCGAAACCCCGCTGGATGGACTGGACGACACTATCCAAATTTCAGTATGGGGTGTTGATGCTGAAGGGCAACTGGTAACTGCACACC
>NZ_JABWCS010000201.1 GCF_013359945.1 Paenibacillus agri
TTCCTATTGGGAAGCGAAAGGGCTGAAAAGTTTGCTTTCACGTTACTTAGAGCTTTGTTAACCTTTTGGAACCGCCGTATGCGGACCCGCATGTACGGTGGTGTGAGAGGACGGGGGTTTAACGCCCCCTCCTACTCGATCGTCATTAACGTCATGCTTAACGTTCATCTACTTAACGGTTGACCGTTACCTTGATTGTATCACTAACGTTCACTCCCGCCGCATTGACCAGCTCGGCCTGGTACTCGTACAATCCGGGTTCACGGCCGCTAATGGTCGTCTCGGCGCTTTGCGCAGTTTGCGCGTTCGCTTTTAGCGTCTGCGTGTCGATAAGCTTACCGTTCTCATACAGGCGATACTCCGTAGCATTGGTACCCCACCACAGGTTCATCGTCACCTTATAGTCACCATCACCATCCCAATTGTCATGGGACAATACTGGTTTGCCCGGGGCGGCGTCGCGAATAGTGATTGTGAGCGTATTGCTCTTGGTTGTGCCATATTTGTTGGTCAGCTCTGCGGTGTACACATACGTGCCGTTCGGCTTACCGTTAAGCTCTGTGCTTGTGGTCTGGGCCGATGGAGAAACATCCTTCAGCGACTTGCTGTCGATCAGCACGTCGTTCTCATAGAGCTTGTAGCTGGTGCCATTGTTGCCCCACCAGAGATTCATGGTGACGGTATAATTGCCGTCACTGAGTCCGCTGGCATAGCCGCTATTCGAAGACAGTACCACTTGTCCGGGCTTGCCTGTAGCTAGTGAAGTACCGCTCTTAACCTGAAAGGAATAGCTCTTCTCCGCTTTATTACCAGCGGCGTCGGTTACGACGTATCCAACCGTATGGGCTCCTGCGCCCAGATCGGCAGCATTCACGATCTGCCCTTCGGTGATCGGACACCCATCCAGCAGAAGCTGCTTGGAGGCAACGCCGGACAACGTATCGGAGGCGGTTAATTCAAATTGAAGCTGTGCCTCTTCCTCTACATCTTTGACAATATGGCCGGACTCTGTCAGTTCAGCGGTTGGCGGTGTCGTATCGATATTTACGCCAAGTGTTTTGACTTCTTCAGCCTTGCCCTTGCCTGGCAATGCATGATAAGCAAGCATATGCCGGCCGTCTTGACTCACGGATACTGGCGCGCTGTACACTTTTTCCGCACTGTCGTTCAGCGCGTAATAGATCGTAGCCGTGCCAGGGTCGGCTATGAGAGTAACTTCTACGGACTGATTCAGCCAGCCGGCAGCATTGGTTTGGGCCGATAGCGTTGCTGTAGTCACCGGCGCGTTCTTCGCTTCCGCAATGACAAAGTCCCCAACACTTCTTGGCTTTAGCTGATAGACGCCATTAAAAATTGCAGAAACGCCCGTAATGTTCAGCTGCTGTCCTTCCGTATAAGGGAAGTTGTCCTTAGTAATGCCTGTCCGGGCATCTACCCGTACATGATTGCTTGTCCCGTCAGCGGCGATGGCGTCAAATTCAAACGAACCGCTTGGGGCAGCGCTAATGATATGAGTCACCGTCACGTCGGACAACTTGAGCAATTGCCCTTGATTAGCATCGTTCACCACTGTTGCCGACACCGGCAGCGGGAGTACTGCCGTTCCGGTCTTCGCAATCTGCACCACGTCGGACAGCTCCAGCTCTGTATTGTACAGAGTTGTAGGCGCCGTCACTTTAACCTTATCACCGGCATGGAAGCCGCTCTGGCTCTGGAAGACATACAATCCGCCAGTCTCATCCTGTAAGTAAAAACTCTGACCGCCGAAAATACCCGGCTCAGTCGTCACAGTCCCTTCCACGGTCACGAGTGTTCCTGTGGCCTTGTTACGGGCTTCACTGACGGAAATCGCGGCTGGTATCGGATCCTCCTCTGCCGGGAGCGGTTCGGCCGGAACATTGCCCAGCGTCACTGCTTCGGTCGTCAGGTTGGTGCTATTAAGGCGAAGTCGCAGGTTCGAAGCAGCCGTCGTGCCTGGCTTGATCTGTACCGTCAGATCCTTGTAGGCATGGCCGTTCAGATCAGCAGTCAGGCTGAAAGAGGCGCTGTAGCCATAGCTGCTCGGCCAGGAGCCATCGTTGTTCTGAATCTTAGCAATCTGGGTACCCCCGCTTACCTGGTAGATACCTACCTGGAAGCCGGATACTGTAGTACCGGGTGGTAAATTATCCGCAATCACTCGAATCTGAAAATCCTGCGCATTCGGTAATACGGCCTGGTGCGTGAATTTGTACACCGCGTTCGCGCTAGTTGTTGGTCCGCCGTAGGAGCCGGCCTTGAACGTACTACGATCATACCATTTGTAACCGGCGTTCGGCTCGGCCCATGGCTCAGGCTTTGGCTCGGTGGATAGCGCTGGCTCTTCAAACGGCAGCAACGCTGTCGGCTGATCCAGTGTCAGGCCGCTGACCTGGGTGAAATCTGTATAGCTCTCTTTTTTGGCTAGCCAGTTAACAGTATTCACCAGCAGCTTGCCATCGTCCACTTCTTTGAAGCCGTCGTAAGTTGTTTTCTTAGCGCCGGTATCCTCACGAAGGTATTTTGGCGTCGCATCCTCTACTGGGGAAGAGTCACCAATGAAGGCTGCCTTGCCGGCCCCTTTTTTGGCAACTGCCACATATGGACCTTCCGCTACTCCGCCGCCGCTATAGACACCTTGGTCCACGGCATTAGGCCAAGCTGCACTCGTTTGTGGCAAGTACACGATGCCCTTGGCCCGGTGCGGGTCCAGGATGGCGATCGTGGAACCTGCATGCATCGCTACGGCCGACACTCCTGTCGTGATGCCGAAGGCCTGATTAGGAGGGACAATGTTGGTTGCATTGATGTCGCCGAGGGCGTTGTAGCGGAACCGAACGCCGAACTCATTTGCCAGCCAGTCGGAACTGACTACACCCTGCATTGCATCGGAAGCGGCCTCTACGGCGCTCATGCCTTTGGCCGGGTTGTCCCACGCTCCGCGGCGGTATCCGTTGAACGCCTCGGAACCGTCCCAGCGGTTTTTGTTGCGGTCTGCGTTGTAATGATCAGCGATGAAGAATATGCTACCGCCATTCTGCACGTATTGCGCCATTGCCTGCTGTTCACTGGCTTTGTATGGCACGTTGGCCTCGGCTGTGATGAAGACGTCATAAGCGGATAGATCGCTTAAAGTAATCGGCGTTGTCTTACGAAGCTCTTTGACATAATAACCATTCTGCGCAAGTGCGTTACCGAAATCGGAAAAAGCGCCGTCAATCACCCAGTCGGCTGCGCCCGCAGTCTGCTCATGGGTATTGTCGAACAAAATCTTTTTGCCCGCATTCTCATTGACTACTTTGGCTTCAATGAACGGCGCAGGGTCGGTTGGTCCCTCAGCATATACCGCCGGACCGGCTCCAAATGCGAATAACTGCATTGGAACGGCTACCGCCGCTGCGAACATGCCTTTGATCAGCTTCTTTTTCCAATCTGAATGACTCTTCTTCATCCCCATCCTCCTTCAGTGATAGAACGGCAGGTCTTGCCAGAATTAACCACCTGCTTGTCGTCTACTATCCTATCGCCCAAGAATTAGGAGGAACATAGATTTATGTAAACTTATGTAAATAAATCTTTTGGCCTATGTATCGAGTACTACAAAATAAGTTTACCCCTCCACTCTTTGTTAGTATAATTTTCTTAATGGTTGAAAGGAGAATGAAATGTTAACAAGAGAAAGACTTGAACATCAACAAATTTGGCTGTATGTAATTGTTCTAATTATTGGTGGAGTTATAGGATTGACTAGCCCTCAGACTGGTTCATTGCTTCATTTTACGATCTCACCAATTCTTGCGATTCTTCTGTATAGCATGTTTGCCCAAATCCCATTTCTTCAACTACGAGATTCGCTTTCCAATGGAAGATTTATTGGGGCTTTATTGGTCGCTAACTTTGTCATCGTCCCAATCGTAGTATGGATATTAACTCAGATCTTCCCCCAATCCCCTCCAATCTTAGTCGGAGTTTACTTGGTACTGTTAACGCCATGTATTGACTACGTAATCGTATTTACACAACTGGGACGTGGGAATGAAAAGCTTATGCTAGCAGCAACTCCTATACTATTCGTTGTTCAAATGGTTTTGCTTCCTTTCTATTTATGGTTATTCATTGGAAATGAAGCAGCTAAAATTGTAAAGGTTGGACCTTTTGTCGAAGCATTTTCGTTTCTAATTGTTATCCCTCTATTTCTGGCACTTATGACGCAACTGTGGGCAAAGAATAAAACAAGTGGAGAAAGAGCACTTCATTTATCAGCTTGGTTACCCGTTCCGTTCATGGCACTAGCCTTAATTGTTGTAGTTGCCTCTCAAATCGAGAAGGTTACCAACGATTTTGATATTATTCTAAAAGTCCTCCCCATTTATATTTTATTTCTTATTGTGATGCCAATGTTATCACGCATGCTTGCGGCATGGTTCCGCCTGGATGCCGGGGCAGGAAGAGCGCTTATTTTCAGTTCAGGAACTCGAAATTCGCTCGTAGTTCTTCCTTTGGGATTATCCTTACCAGGGGAATGGGCTACCATAGCAGCGGCTGTTATAGTAACTCAGACTATTGTGGAGCTTGTAGGTGAACTGATTTACATACGCATCGTTCCTGCATTAATTTTGCGGGATAAAGAGCATGAACATAGCAAAAGCAGCCTATAATGGGCTGCCTTTTTTTGTATTGAATATGTTATTGAACTTCTCAAATTTTCCATTTAAACAGTTCTCTTCATTAGGAATAGTCCAGCCTCACACTCAAGCCATCTCTTCTCGCAGATCATGCTCCATAAAGAGAATATCGCGTTTCATATCCTTCATGCCCTGTCTAGAGATTCGCCCTGTCTCGAACATGGATTGGATGTTGTCTCTCTCCAGCTGAATTCCGATCCGGGCCAGCTCCTGCAGCGAGATGTCGAACTCTTTTCGGGTATCGGTGACCGATTCGTTTTTGCTCAGATGCTGTAGCGTACGTTCCTGATGCAGAATCAGTGCGCTGACGGTCACCATATGATCTGGCTCACCTTCTGCAAGCAGAACGTTTAGTTGCTTAATGACATAAGCAATATTATGAATTCTGAGCCGAAGCAATTCGGCACGTCTTTCACGGAAGCTTAACGGAGCATGCGGTAGTTTTTCGAATATTTCGATCCAATGCTTAATGGGGAAAAGCTCTTTTTTATAGCTGGAATCTCTTGTTTGCATAAATAACAGTTTATTAGTTTTGTTAAGGTAACTATATGCAATATATGGATTCACTTCTTTCTCTTCAAGCGCAAGCAGCGTGTTCTCTCGTTCCCATTTCAGGACAGATATGCCCAAGGACCGTTGTACCTTATCTTGATTGTCATCTTTTTTGAGCGTGCGAATCCTGGTAGTATACGTATTGATAATCTGGACCGTTGCCAGCCGGTTCTCATCTCTGGTCTGTTCGTTTAAACCTGTAACTACATTTCGCAGAATCTCAATTTTGGCCTGAATATCCTCTTCTTCCTGCTCATTTTGCGTCTCTTTCCCCAATAAAAGCGGCAACAGATAGTTGGAGGCTAGCAGGGTCCACAATATTACTCCAGCCGCAAGGAAAATAATTAAATCTCTCGCCGGAAAGGCTGTGCCATCATCAAGAAAAAACGGCAGCGACAATGTACTCGCCAGTGTGATCGTTCCTCGTACTCCTGATAGACTGAGGATCAGCGCCTTCTTGAATCTGACTGGCCATGGTTCGCGCGGATTAGCCTTTTCAGAGATATCCATTAGAAGCACCCAGATGAGCCGCAGCCCGAGTACAGCCACAGTCAATAATAGTGTGTACAAAATGACTTTAACATTCCCTATTTCCGGGCTGTTCCAAATCGTCTGAATAATTTCCGGAAGCTGTGTTCCCAGCAGCAGAAAAACCAGTCCGTTCAATACAAAGATAATGACCGACCAGGTGCTTTTGGATACAACTCTTAGCTTGGCAACCTCGGGATTCATTTTCTTGTAACCTAAAGAATGAGCGATTCCTGCAGCAACAACAGCAAGGATACCGTTGACCCCCAATTCCTCGGCAGCGATGAAAATTAAAAAAGGAGTCATAATCTCAATCAGCATGTGGAGCGTGACATTCTCCATCCCCAGTCTCCGCAGCCATTTCACCGCGCCATATTTTACAAACGTGAGCAACAGTCCCAGTACCACACCACCAAGTGAAATGGAGATAAAGCTGATGCTGGCCGTTTTGAAAGAAAACATACCAGTGACCATAGCGGCTACGGCAAACTGAAAGGAAACCAGCCCCGATGCGTCGTTGATTAAAGATTCTCCCTCCAGAATTTGCATCGTCTGATGAGGGATCTTCACTTTCTGCTCCAGTGCACCCACGGCCACAGCATCGGTAGGTGCTAGTGCAGCCGCCAGTGCGAAGGATGCTGCCAGCGGGATGACCGGAAGTAGCCAATTCAGGAAATATCCCATCACACCTACCGTCACAAACACCAGACCCAGCGCTAGTAAAAGGATTGGTTTTTTCAGCTTCCATAGCGCCTCTTTATCCGCATGTCTGCCATCATTGAATAGCAACGGGGCAATGAATAGAAGCAAAAATAGCTCCGGATTTAATTTCAGTTCATAGTGAACAGGTAGCCAAGTAATGATCATCCCCAGTACGATTTGAATAATCGGCACGGAGACCGAAGGAATAAATCTGTTCACTAAATTGGATAAAGAGACAGCCGCCAACATCAGCAAAATAAATTCAAACAATTCCAAGTGAATCTTACCTCCAGATCTACAATCAATAGATTTCATAATATCAGAGTTCTAATATTTAACTTAGTATAAAATGTATTTTTAAACTGAATGTAAATCCGATGGTTACCATGTATAAAAAAGGATCAGTGCCTCCATATGGAGACGCTGACCCTTTTACACTTATGAGGCATATCCACATATCATCAGTCTGATGCTACAACCAGTTCTTGATTGCTGATACGCACTAGTGGGCGAACCCGTTCACACTCAGTTGGCATTCATCCGTAGTTTGCTTTTCAGCTCCAGATAGATATGACCATACAGCTTCCGACGTAGCGCCGAATGAAACGCAGCCAGCACCAGAGTCACTACGATCAGAGCGGCAGGCACAATATACAGGATAGGATGATCCACGAAAAATCCAAAAACATCATAGTCTCGGTCGATCCATCGCCCATAGATAAAAGCAGCGGCCACAACCAGCAGCACTGGCAGGGCGAACAAACCAGACAAGATATTCACCTTTTTCATTTTCTTGTATGTAGATTGATAAGCATGCTCACCGAGAGATTCTTCGAGCAGCATGCACTGCTTGTCGAAGGAATCGCTTTTGGACACCGGCAGCTCCCTGTTCGTAATATGCTTGTGAAGCATATCTAACTCCTGGCTAAACTCCATCGAGCTCAGGAGGGTTTTTCCCATATTCATAGTTGTCTCCTCTCGTTGTATATGAATTCCGGCGGTAACTTTCGAACATCAGGTTCACGATTCTCCGGAATTTTATATTATAACTTGGATAAACAGTCGCACACTAGGCCCTGAGGTACTAAAATGATGGGATTGTACTACAAATTAAAAACAAAAATGATCAAAAACATAAGCGGTGGAATAGCTAATGCGGGCAAAAGATTTAATGTTTTCATTTTTTTAATCCCTAAAATACTTAAGCCTGAACATAATATTAAAATACCGCCAATGATAGATATCTCATTCATCAGATCAGCATTTAAAGAATTCTCTATTAATTTCGCGATCAAATAGATTGAACCTTGCCAGCAAAATAATACTAGAGCAGCTAATGCTATACCGAGACCAAATGTTGACGCTAATACGATAGAAGTTATAAAATCCAACATTCCATTAGCAAATAAATAAGTGTAATCACCTTTTAACGCTGCTTCGACCGGACCAAGTATAGATAGTGAACCGATACAAAATAATAAAATAGCAGTTGATAATCCCTCGGCCAGATTTCCTTTCGAAAACTTACTAACAAGATTATTAAATTTCTCTTCCAAGTTAATCTTTTGTCCAATTAAAGCGCCAAGAGCTAAACTAACGATAAACAGAACAGGATATTTACTATCAGGCATGTGCTGCACGATCGTATTCATTCCAAGCGCTAGCGCAGCTAATCCCATTGCGTTCATCAAAATATCTTGATACTCGTTCTTGATCCCCTTTTTAAAAACACTTCCAATAATACTACCTAGAATAATCATTAACACATTAAAGGCCGTACCCAACATTATCGTTTCTTTCTCCCTTCAAAATTGGCAATATAAAAAAAATAAACCCTCTAGTAACTAGAGGGTCAAGTTATTAATTTCGACTAAAAGGCAATAAAATTTCTGTAACGTACTTGTCCACGCTATTTGTAATCCCATAATCAATCAATGTAATTTCAATTGAATCATCGATGATGGTATAACCATGCTGTTCACTATACTTGAGTAATTCTTCATAAAAGCCAGCTGCATGGACATGTGTCCCACTGAAACGTACTCTTAAATATTCACGGGCGGGAAAAACGACTTCCGCTTTGGGGATATTATCTCCTTCTTCTAAGATCATAAAAATACTGTTGTAGCGGTCAAATGTATTGGCCTCAATATCCTGAAGCGCAACTGAAAGCCCGATTTTACCCAGGAAAATACTTTCATCAATGTTGAAATTTTTTCGGAGTTCGGCAATGGGATACTCAATATCCTCACCAGGTCTATAGTCATGGGTTAAATGGGCCACTCTTAGTTTAGGCAGCTTCACTTCCATTATTGTACCCATTGGATGGTTGATTGCATCATGGATCTGAGTCAGCCGTCGTTTGATTTTTCTATCAATTAACTCTAATTCTCTTTTTTTATTCGCAATTTCAGTCTGTTGCCGGTTTAACATCTCGATCAGCTTATCCGTATCACGGTAGTCGAAGAAATCCAAAAGGTCGCTGATTGGCACGCCCAAAGCTCTTAAATATTTGATCGTACTTAATCTTTCAAAATGTTGAGTTGAATAATAGCGATAATTATTGCTCTTATCTATATATTCTGGTTTCAAAAGCCCAATCTCATCATAATATCTGAGCGTGGAGATTTTGACCTGAAATAATTTTGATAATTCACCTATTGTGAATAATTCCTTCATGCCTATACCGCCTTTTCGAATATCTGTTTATAAATCATATCTTTAAGACATTCGTGTGTAAACCCGCTACATATTCTTTGCGGAACGCAGCAGATAGAGAAAGAACGGCGCGCCAAGCGCGCCCATAACAACACCGACTGGAAGTTCTACGGGAGCAACTGCGAGTACAGCTACCCCGGCCAGAATGAAACGTCTGCTATGATTACATCCTTCCGGTAGGCCAAAGTCACGAAAAAATGCTTGAGGTCGTTGCACATGCCAACGAAAAAGGCCCCCGTCTATTCGGAGACCCTTGCGAAATTTATGAAATCGATAACCGTGATACGATCATTACCGAACAATTTTTAACTGAATTCCAGTTGAGGGTATGCGATATTGAACTTTAGTCGATGCCCCGCCCCGGCCACTTTTTCATATTCCATTGTTCTTTAAAAAATTCAGCATCAGTTCTCCGATCTCAAGCGCATGTGTTTCCAATGCAAAGTGCCCTGTATCCAATAAATGAATCTCCGCTTCGGGTAAATCCTGTTTAAAAGCTTCGGCACCGGCCGGAATAAAGGATACGTCATTTTCCCCCCATACTGCCAATAAGGGCGGTTGATATTCTTGGAGATACTTTTGAAATTGCGGGTATAATCTTACATTGCTTTGGTAATCGAAAATCAAATCTGATTGTTTTTCATCATTTCCCGCACGAGACATATAAGCAATATCAAGCGTATAGCCATCAGGAGAAACTCTGTTGTCTTCTGTTCCTTGAACATATTGATTCTTAATCGTATCAGGTGCAAATGCTGTGTGATAACTTTCTCTTTTTTCTGGAGTCGGATTATTCCAGTACTCTTCTCGTGCTGCCCATTTTCCACCTAGTCCTTCACGATAAATGTTTCCATTCTGGCTTATTATTGCGGTTACACGCTCTGGACGGTGCATGGCGATACGAAAGCCTATCGGAGCTCCATAATCAAAGACGTATAACGCATATTTAGTCAGCATTAGTGTATCGATAAAAGACTCCATAACTTCAGTAATATGGTCAAATGTATACTGGAATGCTTCTCTGTCAGGTGATGATGTCTTCCCAAACCCCGGATAATCAGGAGCAATGACATAATAATCTTTCTCCAACACAGGGATTAGTTCTCTGAACATATGACTAGCAGAAGGAAAGCCATGCAGCAATACAATGACTGGTTTATCCGGATTTCCCGCTTTGCGATAGAAGACCTCTAATCCTTCAACCTCTACTGAATGATAAGTCGTCATATAAACCTCCTAATTTTACTAATGATTATTCCCCACTTCTGGACAGATATGCACAATTTTAATAGCAGAAATTCTATCTCTTCTATGATGATACATCGTTCTTGCAATCATGAATAATGCAAAAATAAGATACCGTGTATCTATTTCTAATATACCTGTCATGGATCAGTCAAAAAGAAAAGGCATTACCCTGAGCTTGTCCTGTAAAGGAACGCCCATAGATAATGCCTTCAAACTCATTTTTTCATTGCAAGTAGTTATCTTTGCAACCCAGGATATTGCCAAATACCAGAAGTTCTAAGCAGGTCACGGTAAATAACGAGCTTTTCATCATTTGTTACTTTCTGTGCTTCTTCAAGAGACTTGTAATCCAAATACACAGCATTCGTAAAGTTTCTGCTTGCTGCTTTGCCGTTCATTTTGCTATAGAAACTATCAGCTTCTTTAAAGACCGCGAGTGCTCTACGAATGTGGCTTGCGCTGGTCACAATCGTAACGTCTTTCAGTCCTTCTCTTTCCAGAATGGCAGTAGAGAACAGACCGTTTTCAACGGTATCCGTAGATTTATTTTCAAGAATAATTCTATTCGGATTAACGCCTTGAGCAATCAACCACTGGCTCATGGCATCGGACTCTGTAACGCCTTGCTTTGGTACTCCGCCTGTAACAATAATTTTAGAGTTCGGATATTTATTCACTACAGCCAGACCTGTTTTCAAACGCTCAATCAACGTCGGTTGCATCGTTCCGTCATCAGCAAGTGCATAACCCAGAATCACAATCGCATGATTTTTTGACTGTACATTTGCCGGAGGAGTTGTACTCAGTTTTTCATTAAATACCTTCTCTGTACGCTCTATTTTTTGCAGATACTGATTGGTTTTCTGAGCATTGATCAGTTTCAGCTTTGCAATAGAAGCTTTGTACGTAGCCTCGTCTCCAGATGCCTTCGAATACACTCCGTTAAGCAGGTTTGCATTAAAGTTGCTAGGATCCAAATTCAAAATTTGTCTATACGTATGCAGAGCTTCTGGAACTTTCTTCTCAATAATTAGTGTAGAAGCGAGTGAGAACTTCAAATCCAGATCGAACGGGTCGAGGAGTGTTGCTTCTTTAAAAGCATTCTCTACAACATCATATTTCCCTTTAAGCGTAATGCCTTTGAAAATATCCTTCTCGGACTGCTTAATATCACCGCCATGCCAGTAGTAATACATGGCCAGGTCCTTATATTGATTAATTCTCTCATAAGTCGGTTCATCATTTCTAATCGGCTTTGCATTGGAGGTCTCTACTTCTGCAGCTCTTACTGGCGGTGCCATCGTTACGTACGCCGTTGCAAATGTAACTGTAGACATCGTAATGGCTAACGCTAATGCTAGTTTCTTCTTTGTGTTCTTCATGTTGTCCCCCACGCCTTCATATTGCCTCATGTTTGATGAGGCTTGATCATTACTTGACTATGTAAAGTTAACACTGATTTATCAACGTAGAATGAAGACAGCGTAAATCTATTGTAAAGTCGTATAGTATAAATATTCCAGTATGTAAAGATGCGACTAGTGAAGTAACCATATATTAAAGGAACAAACGATAAGGTTTGACAACATAGCTAAATAACTCACTATATTTATCGTTTCAATACCAATAAAGCGCCATACATTCAGTATGCGCTCTGGGGGTGACCCCTGTGAGCGTGTCCGAAAGTATGACGCTTTTTGCACGGAAATTATTCCAAGATGGAATTGATGTCTTTATGAAAAATATTAAAAAATCGTCGGAACCATTCCTCCATCCATGCGGATTGGAGAGCCTTTAAAGGCGGATGCATAAGGGCTGCATACAAATGTAGTGAGTCTGCCGATTTCAATAGGCCTTATAAATCGTTGTATTTCCGATTGCGGCAGGTTTTTAATCATAAAGTCTTTCTCTTTTTCCGCAAAAGCCATCTCTTCATTAGGGTAGATTCCCTCAATGATTTGCTGTACATTCTCAGAGAGTGTCGGTCCTGGCATAATGGTATTGACGGTAACTTCTGTGCCTACAGTTAGCTTGGACAAGCTTTTGGAGAGCGATAGCAGCATTGATTTAGTCATACAGTATTGCGGCATTTGACCTGAAGGCCTATTCCTTTGGTCGATCCTGTCACTAAAGCTGTTTTCCCCTGTAATCCCATATCCATATCTACTCTACTCCTTTTTATTTGCATCTATATAAGACGAACTTAAAATCCTAACGTAAGACTCGGTCGTCACTACGGTGGAATGTTTGGACTTCCGGCCGCTGTTGTCTCCAGATTTCTTTCCAGTGTATCGCGGTTGCGGTTGAAATCTGGAGACAAAGGCGGTCGCTACCGCTCCTACAGTTCCAAACTTCCCCCTTCGCTCCTTCTCGTTTTTTGTTATTTTCTTTTTGTTCGTCTTATATAACGTCAAGCTAATTCGTAGTTTTATTTACAACAGCCTTGCGCTCCGGATAGGGACTATATTACGTTGTCTTGGGGATTCAGTAACTAGCATAGGATGCCAAAGATCTTGTTTAACACGCCAAATAATAAAAATCAGTATATAGTAGCATTTTCGGATATCGAATTTGCACCTAAATGCTCTGCACGCCAATTGGAAGGAGTGTCATCTTCCCATATGCGGAAGGCACGGTAGAACGAATTCTGGTCCTCATATCCAATTAGAAAAGCAACTTCTTTAATATCGAGCGAGGGGTCTGCCAAATACTCCAGTGCCTGCTCGTGTTTTGCTTGTGTCAACAGAAGCTTGAAGCTCGTATTCTCGTCAGTAAGCCTGCGCTGCAAGATCCGATCACTCATATTGAGCTCTTTGGCGATGGAATGAATGTCTGGATGTCCCCGGTGAGACTGCGTTTCATGATCCATTTGACCTTCTCCGTGATGGAGCGACTGCCCTGATGCTCGCCCAGCGATTCGTTCAATACTGGCGTCAGGATCACCAGCAGCTCTTCGTTGTACGACAGAAAGGAAAGGTCTAAATCTTTTCGATGCAGTGTCAGCCGATTACTCTTCGCGCCAATCCGAACAGGACAGCCAAAATAAGCCTCAAGGGCTCGTAAATCACCCATTGCCTGCGTAAATTCAACCAGCTGCGCCGTCAAAGGTTGACCTGTGCCCCGGCGCCCGAGCTCCAGAAGATTTGCCAGCGTGATCCCAATCAGCAGCGGCGGACCAGATTGCTCGGTATACTGCCATTCCAGCTCGATTACACAGTGTTCTCCTTCCTCCGTGATACGCAAGCTTTCGGGCGGGCATAGTTGCTTGTAACGAGTCATTCGACTCAGCGCGTCACGATAGTCACGAGCATGGTAAGTCGCCAAGACGGATGGTGGGTACTTCGCAGTTTCATATACGGTCGCCAGTTCAATAATGCCTTTGGCAGTGTCACCAATAAGGTCAGAATAGGCCTGCCAGATCGCGAAATATTTGGTGGTAGTGACTACTGGTTCAGCAATAATGGTGAGCGGCAATCCCGCTTTGCAAGATTACAAATTCACCCTTACAATATTTCAATATATCCTTCCGTTCCATGTACGCGAATGCGCTGCCCCTCTTTAATCAGTTTGGTAGCATTCTCCACGCCAACAACTGCTGGCAAGCCATATTCACGTGCGATCACGGCGCCATGGGTCATAAGTCCACCCACTTCAGTAACCAGTCCTTTGATAGATACAAACAATGGAGTCCAGCTAGGGTCAGTAAATGCAGTAACTAAAATATCTCCATCTTCTAGATCAGCATCTTCCATGTTAAAGATAACACGTGCTCGTCCCTCAATCACTCCGGAAGAAACAGGTAAACCAACAATCGCTTCGGCGGGAAGATTTTCTCGTCTATACTCCCCGGTAATGATTTCTCCATCAGATGTAATCACACGCGGCGGAGTTAGTTTTTCATATCGTTTGAACTCGTCTTTACGTGTGTCTATGATCTGGTAATCTAATTTATGGGTACGCACGACCTCGTGAAGTTCATCGAAAGTAAGATAGTAGATATCTTCTTTTTCATGAATAATTCCTTCCCGGACAAGTGCCTCAGCTTCCTGGAGTAAAGCCTGCTTATAAACGAAGTAACGATTCACCATGCCGTATTTGGGATACTCCCGATAGCCGCTGAAGTTTCGGATCAAGTCAATCCGGTGTTTGGTTTCTGTTGCTTTCTGCTCTCCGTCTGGCAATGCCTTTAGGCGTTCTAATAGCTTTTGTTCTTTGCTCAAAGCTTCAAGCCGCCCTTGTTCTAATTTTCGATGACTGGCCTTCGGCTCAAAGTTCTTGATATTACTTAGAAGGATCGGGACAAGGGCGGATGGTTTTTCGCTCCAACGGGTTCTCGTGATATCAATTTCACCGGCACACCGCATGCCGTATTTGTCCAGAAAAGCAGTAATCGCTTCATACGCTGCCTGTCCCCCACGAATCTTAAGCAGTTCGTCCCCCAAGCTGTCCTCTTTTAGTTGCTGTAAATAATCAACGACTTCCGGGTAAGGACGAATGACATCAGCGACATCCAGGAGCGCCAGCCCCATCTCTGAAGTAATATTATTCGATACAGATTGGGACAGGGTGTCAGCTGCACTTTTTTCACCTAGCCATTCTTGCATTTTCTCATTGATCCAAGCGGACGCGTTCATACCAGCCATAATGACTTTTGTACTTTGTGGGTCAAAGAGAATCTTCTTTAATTCCTGCAAATCTTCCAGAATAAAATCAAATAAGTCTGCGCCTGATTTTCCTTCGATATTTACTTTTAACACCGCCAACGATGTCTCGCTCCGCTCAACCAAGTCAGAAACAATTGACGGATCGGTTTCAGTTGGTGCTGGCATACCTGCGTAATTTTTGGCTTTGTTCGGTGCAGCGGTATCATTAGGTAATAATTTTATAAAATCCTCTCGTGCTATAACAGTCTTGAGTGCATCTTTGACGAGCGGCTCGGATTGCCCCAAAATATTTAATAACATGTCTCTGCTAGCAAGTGAAGACAGCTGAGGTGTGACATCAACAAAGAGCCTTCCGCCAGCAGTACACATAGGTGCACGAGTTACTAACAGATAGAACGATAATCCCAGTGGCTTCATCGCATCCGTCATCATTTGCTGGTGGCCTACAGAGATATAGACATGATTCTCTTGATCGTTCGCTTCAGGGATCGGGTATAACGTTGTGATCGGCCGGCTCTGAACAATATAAAAGACATCTTCCGCTAAACACCATTCAATATCTTGCGGGCAACCAAAATAAGCTTCGATCTGTCTTCCGATACGTGACAATTGTAAAATTTGTTGATCAGTCAGTGTCTGAGACTTTTGCCGATCAGGATCGATCTGCCGAGTCTCTGTACCGCCTTCTTGATGACCATAGATAGCCAACTTCTTGGTTGCTATTCTCTTCTCGATGATTTCATCTTCCCGTACTTTATAACCATCGGCAGAAACCAAGCCAGAAACCAGCGCTTCTCCAAGTCCATAACTGGCATCGATCGATAGCAGCTTCCGGTTAGAAGTCATCGGATCAGCGGTAAATAAAATCCCGGAGGCCTGCGGGAACACCATCCTTTGCACGATAACGGATAAATAAACTTGACTGTGGTCAAATCCATTTTGCATACGGTAGATGACCGCGCGATCTGTAAATAGGGATGCCCAACATTTGCTGATATGCTCCAAAATTGCTTGTTGGCCAATGATATTTAAATAGGTGTCTTGTTGGCCGGCAAAAGAGGCATGGGGCAAATCTTCAGCAGTCGCACTAGAGCGCACTGCATAAGCATGCTCATCACCAAACTTGGAGAGATAATGGGTGACTGCTTGCACAACCTCGGATGGAATTTCTGCTTCCAAAATGATTTGTCGAAGCTTCCCGCTGACTTCAGCAATCTGATCTCGATCTTCTAGGGTTAGCATGGCTAGTTGAGCCAACAAAGCATGATATGTTTCATTTGGTCCGACTGCTGCTTGATATCCCACGGTTGTCACACAAAATCCCTCTGGTACTTGTATACCCTCAATTTTAGACAATCCCCCTAAATGCAGCCCTTTTCCGCCAACAAGCATAAGCTGTGTGTTGTTCATTTCCTGAAAATTGAGAACTAACGAACGCATTCCACATCTCTCCTAACCATTCATTTGAGGAAAAAACATTTGACAAGACTTTGGTCGGCATAGTAAGATTAATATATAAGATAGACTTTCTATGCCTATTCATAAATTGAAAAGTTGCGATCAGATTATATCATCTAGTCTGGTCATGTGCAATATAGAAAGAACCTGAATGAAAGATTCAGGTTCTTTCTTTGTTTTTTCGCTATCTTTAGTGCTTTCAAGAATCATATACCTCGCCTGCAGCTTCTTTCAAAGCATATTCAAAGGGCTCTTCACACGAGTAAATCTCATGAAAAAATCCCATGTACGGAATATCCTCCTCCATACATTTTATTAAATAGGACAATGCCTCATCATACTCTGGCTCTTCACCGGCGTGCTGCATACACTCAAATGCATCTACTATATTTTCCAGCAGGTTTATTTGGATGAATAATGGTAGTTGATCCAGCATCGCATCTCCAATATTGGTCTCGGATCGATATCCCTCGAGGCAGACTTTGAAATAATCATCCATAAACTCTTTACGTTTGTTGGCGTCTGTTTCAAACTGTATCCAGCCCACTCCGTTTCTCCAGATCGACGCCAGGTCACACATATACCAACAGAAACACGAATTATCAAAGTCATATACAGTGATTTGCCCGGTATCAAAATCGATATGATAATTCCCATCCCCGTAATCAAAATGAATCATACCATAGGATTCATTGCTTCGTTCCAATCCCTCCACTGTCGTAAGAAGCGCTACCAGCTTTTCCTTCAACCGAGATAAGGAATCGGGAATCAATTTTTCAATATATTCTGCGTTATATTTATCTAAAAAGCTATATCGGCGCTGGACTGGCGTATAACCTTTCGACAACTGATGCAATTTACCGAGAGTTTTACCGCAGTTATAATAATATTCGGTAATGGGAACGCCTTCCCGGTACTGGTAGTTATTTTCCACCAGATGCTTACCCTTGGCTTTTTCAAACAGGCAGACAAAAAAAGTGTCATTATGATGAGTGATCTCTTCCAGCAGATTCCCCTTCCGGGAATTGATTACATTCGATACGCTGCCGCCATGCTCGAATAAATACCTGATGTACTGGACTTCGGCCAGAAAATCTTCCCGGCTCCTGTCATTCAAAAAGGCGATTCGGAGTATTTTGGCATCAGCGCCGTCTTTTTCATAGTTATAAGCGATATTCCGCCCTCCGTCATGTGGGTTAATCCGGCTGATCTCATAACCCTCCAAGCCATATAGCTCTGATACTAATGGAAGCAAATAGGTATCACCAATTTGAACAACTTCGTCATAAGTCATAACATTTCCCCTTTAGCTAATCATTTGTTAAAACCTAATTCTTTTGAACTATATGTATATTTTACTAACAAATTCCGGTAAATGGGATAGTAGAAAACAATTAAAATTGATTGATCCTGTTCGCGAGAATCACCTGACACCCAGCAACGAACAGTTAAACACCACTCTTTATACAAAAAAGTCACATCAGATATTATTCTAATGTGACTCTATAATACGCTTAGCTTAATTGTTCTTTTGCAACTCAGAGATAAAGGATTAGCGATACAAAAGCAAGCGTTAGTCCGCCAGCGACATAATCCACCTGCGCGAAATTCAGCTCCTTATAGGATGTCCGGCCCCTTCCATCCCCGTAAGCTCTTGCATCGATCGCTAAAGTCAGTTGCTCCGCCCGCTGAATCGTTGTAACGAATAACGGAATCAGTATTGAAGTATAAGCAACGATCTTCTTGTAGCCTTTGGTATACGTAGTGTCATATCCTCTAGCCTTACGAGCCAGCATAATGCGATCAAGCTCTTGAATGATCGTTGGAATAAACCGGATGGCAAGCACGATCATCAGTGCAAAAGCTTCGACTGGAACACCTAAGCGGGACAGCGGTTTAAGCAGTTTTTCAAGACCCTTCGCCAGATCCAGCGGTTTGGTTGTTAACGTGAGCACCGAAGCAAGTAAGATCAGCAATATCATTCTCCAAACAATAAAGCTGCCGTTCTTTATCCCTTCTAGGGTCACTTTTAGAAAGAAGCCAGGCCAGAGTGGCGTTCCATCCGTCAGCAAGACATGATACAAAAAGGTGAAGGAAAGAATGAAGAGAATTGGCTTTAATCCTCTGAAGACCATTACAACCGGCAATTTAGCGGTCAGGATTAACCCTGCCACCAGGACAGTTGTCGCAATATATCCGGCAAATGTTTTAAGCAAAAGAAAACTAATCATGATGGCAAGGATACTCAATAGTTTAGTTCGGGGATCCAGCCGGTGAATGACTGAGCCAGTATCTGCATATTGACCCAGTATGATTTTATCCATCATGTTGAATACCCCTTGCCTGCCAGACTGATCTAACCTGCTGCATAATGTCCTCTTCTCTGCAACTGACTGGTTCGATAATACGGCCGGACAATTCCTCGATCAGCTTGAGGAGCTGTACAGGCTCCGGCAAAGGCAGCCCTGCTTGCTCCATGAACGCTGTATGTTGTAAAAAAAGATCATTCGCACTCATCTGTACCAATAAACGTCCCCTATTAAAGATCATAACCTCATCTGAGTATTCAGCTACATCTTCCATCTGATGAGAGATGAAGATCACCGTTCGATTCTTTGTCCGCTGCCATGCTCTGATTTCCTCAAGAAGCGCAATCCTGCTTAAAGGATCAAGTCCAGCGGTCGGTTCATCCAGAATAAGCAACTCGGGATCTGCAATAAGCACCGAAGCAATGGCAACACGCCGCTTTTGTCCCCCGCTGAGCTGGTATGGAGACGCGTCCAGAAGGTCTGACGAGAGCCCCATTTGATGCATCACAGATTCGATTTCAGCCTTCGTATCCCCAGTGTGACCTTTTTTTATTTTCTGAGCGAAGGCCAGCTCTTTATAAACAGTCGTTTCAAAGATTTGCTGTTCCGGATTCTGAAACACATAGCCAATTTGTGGAACCACCCTCATATTCCCTTTGCTGTCCCGCGGAAGCGGCTGTTGGTTATACGTATATTCACCACTGAATGAAGGAATCAGACCTTTTATAAGCTTGGCAAAAGTGGACTTACCGGCCCCGTTGTGACCTATGACAGAGATCCACTTCCCCTCCTGAAGTGTACAACTCAACGATTGTAGAACCTCTCTGCCGTTCATACTTACACTTACATCCTTTAATGCATAGACCATAAGTTGGTGATCGTCTCCTTCCAATCAGAACCTAAGGGGACATCTAATCCCAGTGTCTGATGCAGCCTCACAGCAAAAGGAGGAACCAACTGGTCAGTCAGGGACACGCTGTTGAATAAGGCTGACGGAGTACCGTCAAAACGGATACTCCCATTACTTAGCAGCAGAACCCGATCCGCTGACAGAATCTCATCCATGTGGTGAGTAATATGAATGATCGTCAAGCCTGATTGATGAAGGGTGCGCATCACCTCAAGGATGTCTTTTCTCTCCTGCGGATCAAGCATGGAAGTAGCCTCATCGAATACCAGGATAGACGGACGCATGGCCAGAATGGCCGCAATCGCCACCCGTTGTTTCTCGCCTCCTGACAGCTGATGCGGCATCGCGTCCAAATAATCTTCCATACGGACAGCTTGCAAAGCCCCTTCTACCCTAGGCATCATTTCTTCTCTTGGGATGCGAAGGTTCTCCAATCCGAACACGACTTCATCGAGAACGGTTGTCGTAATAAACTGATCTTCAGGATTCTGAAAGACCAGTCCAACCTGCTCACGAATCTTTTTCAAATCCACATGCTGAAGGGTATTCAACTGATTAAGTCTTACTTGTCCTTTCCTCGGCAGTAGCAATCCGTTGATCAACTTGGCAAGTGTGGATTTCCCGCTTCCGTTCCCTCCGACGATGGCGACAAATTCTCCTTCTTGAACTTCGAAGCTCACATCTTGAATGATGGGATGCTCTCGGCGGTAATGATAATTAACTTGATCAAAAACAAGCATTTGTGTTGCTCCCTTCGTTACTTCGAAGCCGAGAAAAAGCCCTCCAGCTCGGTAGTAACCAGTCTGGAAGGCTTTGGCTTTCGCCAAAGTGTAATCATATTGATGAGGACTATTGGAGCAATGATACTAAGCTTGTACTTTTTCTTCAATAGGACTAATCGCTCTAAGCTGCATCGTAATGATGGCTGCAATGACGGCTTTAATGATATCACCTGGAACAAAGGCTATCGAACCTATTAAGGCGGCCCAAATGGACGTATTAGTGATCAGAGCCATGACAGGGGCACCAATGAGATACACCACTATTACACCAAAAATCAGATTGATGACTACCAGCTTCCATGTTTTGACCTGCAGCCAGATTTTCTCGGAAGCCCATCCGATCAGGAAGGCCGAAATCGGCCAGCTGAATATGTAACCTGCAGACGGTCCAACCAACGCCACCAGACCACCGTGCCCACCTGTTAACACAGGCAAACCAATAGCCACCAGAATGATGAAGAGTACAAGACTTAGGCCGCCGGTTTTTCTACCCAGAAAACATCCAGCCAACATGACACCGAGTGTCTGGGCAGTGATTGGAACGGGTATGAACCCGAGTGGTATAGGCGGGATCAGACCCAGCACTGCGATTAGAGCGGCGAATAATGCCGCATAGACAAGTTCTTTTGTTTTCAAGAAATAGACCTCCATTGGGAACGTGAAATGTATTTGATTAAGCTAACGAGCTGTTCCATACGCTGAATTATAATAGAGTGAATTTCAATTGTAAACCTAAATTTACTGTAGGTTCACAATCAAACACTTAAATAGATCATTCATGTGCTTAACTTTTGTAGCTGGTTATTGACTAGCTAAGCATGTTAAAATATAGGGATAAGGTTGTTAGGCATATATTAGTGGAGGTTTATTGCCATGACGGTAAAAGAACGTATTCTAGCTTTACTCGACGGCAACAGAGGCGAATATATCTCCGGCGAGGAGATAGCTGGACAGCTATCCGTTACACGCAGTGCTGTTTGGAAGTCGATCAAATCGCTGCAGAACGAAGGTTACTCCATAACGGCTGTAACAAATAAAGGGTACTCTCTATCACCTAATACGGATATTCTATCCGCTGTTGCAATTTCGAATTATTTAAATATGGAGTGTAACAATCTACATATTGAAGTCCTCAAAACAGTACCGTCAACAAATGAATCCGTTAAAAAACTTGCCTTGAACGGAGCGGCTGAGGGCATAGTGATCCTTTCGGAGGAGCAGACAGCCGGACGCGGCAGAAAAAGCCGGCAGTTCTTTTCTCCCTCAGGAACGGGGATCTATATGAGCATCCTTCTACGTCCGAAGATCTCAGCGCAAGATTCTTTTCTTCTCACGACCTCCGCCGCAGTAGCTGTTTCGATGGCCATCGAGAGTGTAGCCCATAAGGACACGCAGATAAAATGGGTTAACGACGTATTCATGGACGGTAAAAAGGTCTGCGGAATCCTTACTGAAGCCGCTCTTTCAGTGGAAAGTGGCTGGCTTGACTATGCTGTGCTTGGCATTGGAATTAATGTATCACTACCCTCTCACGGATTTCCTGAAGAGATTACAGATATTGCTACGTCCGTATTTTCGGATGACAAGAACAGCGGGGATCTTCGTAACCGACTAGCGGCAGAGGTGCTCAATAATTTCATGGTTTTCTATGCAAGTTTGACGGACAGACTATTTCTGCCTGAGTATAAAAAACGTATATTTTTCCTTGGCAAAGCCGTAACTGTACTGAAAGAAAACAAACAATGCCAGGCAACAGCCATTGATATTGATGACAATTGTCGGCTCAAAGTCAGGTATGAGAATGGCGAAGAGGAATATCTTTCAAGCGGAGAAGTTAGTATTAAAGTTAATGGATAGAGAGCCCCAGCCAATTGGCTGGGGTTTTATTTTACATCAAAAACTGCAATATCGTATCATTTACTAAAGCTGGGTTTTCTCTGACCATATGCGGCCTATGACTTCCGTTAGGGACAACTAGATAATGTGATCCTTTGACAAGTGAAGCTAGATGTTTGACTCTCTCCTCACCCACATATTGATCATGCTCGCCAGTAATAAATAGCGATGGACATTCAATGCTCCTAAGTTGGTCTTCTGTAAGTTGAGGATATAATCGCCAATCTTGCGACGATTGCCTCATAAATTCTTCCCAATTCCCTTTATGCGCTTCTTTATGTCTTTCGATCATTTGATTGATCGTATCGTGTAATCCTCTTTCGAGGATCCATTCAGGCTCAAATTCTTCAACACCACTAGGGTCACAAAAGCCACTAGTACCTATTGTAGTGAGGCTAATAACTCTTTCAGGATGATTTACCGCGAGGTAAAGCCCAACATTCCCTCCCAAGCTATATCCAATGAAATGAGCTTTTGGAATATCTAATTGAGTCATGAATTGTAAGATGTCATCTACAATTTGAGGTGTAGACCATTCGAGGCTTTCGCATCTTGTTCTTCCATGCCCCCTGAAATCTGGGAAATAACAGGTATATCTCTTCTGAAAATCTAACATTTGGCCAGCGAAAGCCAGTATGCCGCGTGAGTAGCCACTGTGCAAAAAAATGATATTATCCCCGTTACCCATTTTTTCGTAAAACAATTCCAAGTCAAAAACCTTAACATAAGGCAATGTACTTCTCCTCCTTGTTTAACGCTTTAGAGCTCTCGATGATAACGAACTTCTTCCGATACTTCTTTGAAGCCAGCAGAGTGATATAAAGATAGTGCGGAACTGTTGGCTGTTTCGACTTGAAGTTCTGCGGACGTACAGCCGTGGTCTTTGAGATAAGTTAATGCCTGAGATAGCAAATACCTTGCAATGCCTTGTTTTCGATAAGGGTTCCTCACAAACAGATCTTCAATTGTTCCATCTCCATCTTCATCAATCCAAGCCATGACACTCCCTACCTCATGTCAAACACCACCATTTTTTATTAATACTTAGAGGTCCAATAGTGATATTTTACTGTTTTTTTGATCCAACGCTTGGTAATAAAAAGTTCTAAACATTTTCTATCCAAGCTTACCTAGCTTATAAGATGAATCATGAATTGCTTCTAAAACTCGACGAAGTGCATGATCGGGATAATTTAACACATATCTAGGTGACAAGAACAAATGTAGCAATAACCTCCTGGAATGACAGATCTGACCGACTTCATCTAAAGAAGAAGAAGGCTGTAGCTGATTCTCTAGCAATTGTTTGTACAAAGCGATATATTTTCTTGAATGTTGTTCTATCATTTAGCCAAAGACAACAGGCTGTCCCGCAGTTCAATATACGCATGATCCCAGCCCATTTTTGCAAAGAATCGTAATCCGTCTAAGCCTTTAAAATATCGAGCACCGATCAATCGGTTCGTAAAATCAGGAATCGGCATCCCCATTTTCTCATAATAGATTCCGAAATCAATGGCTAAATCCTTGTTAGGTACAATGTGCTCAATTGTAGCAATATCAATCAGAAAATCCCCATACAAAAAGTTACCGTCAATAATCCCCGTGATCTTGGAGCCATCGGAAAGGATATTCCACTCATGACAATCGCCGTGTACGAAGTAGCGATGCGGAGCGTTATATTTACTGTAATCAAGTAGCCGGGCATAACATTCGTTAAAGACATCACGTTCCAGACAACTTGTATCAAATAACGCATACCAATTCTCCCAAAAGGTTCCCGTTTGATCCTCTGCATAAACTGCTGTAACAACATCCTCCCAGTTCTCATGGCTTCCAGAGCCATCTGGTCTCAGATACCCGAATCCTTGTTTACTTGTCAAAGACACCTGGTTCATCCTTGTAATTTGATGAATCAGATCCGGGAGTAGCTGGGTTCTCTGATCTACGTCATACTCAGCTAGTGGCTTGCCCTTTATCTTCTCTGATATACAAAATTTCAATGTGCCCACTTTCCCTGATCCTAATGTCTGTGGGAATAGCACATGATTAGAAGCAAGTAAATTCGCTACATAATCTTCTGTTACAAAGGCTTCTTGGTCGGCGCTAAAGCGAATAACGTATTCACTTTGCTCAATCGCAAATGAGAAAACGCTGCTAAAATTGCCACCTTCGATTGCCTGTATGCTCTCAGCAGATTTCCCCAAGTGAGCTTTAACCAACTTTTGCACTTCTTCCATCGAGACTTCCGGTTTACTATGACCCATTTTTAACCTCTCCTTTTTTAGATCCATTTGGGAAAACACAAAAAGCCGTAGAATGAACCAACGTTCATCCCACAGCTTTTTAAACGTACGTATGCTAAAGAAGACATACCTGTCCATAGCATTGAGTACGAAAGCGATGATAATGATGAGAATTCATAACAGAGTGTATGAACAAAGACATCGGAAAACGAACCCTTCATAATAATAAAGAGTACTTCAGTCTTGCTCATACGTTATTAGGTTGAAATCACCCTATTACTTCTGTCAGGAACACCGTCATCATCATCACTGTATTTATCCCACCGATCGCATATTTTATTCCATTATAAACCATTTCCTATAGAAATCAAGAGATCCATCCTGCCTCCAGCAGCTCTTTAACATTAAGCGACTTATCATACGGAGAATCAAGCTTGCCTTCGTTGACGAGTCTAATGACCTCGTCTCGGTAGGGGCTGCTTAAATCGATGCCTATAATTGACCAATTATTGTCGACTTCGGGAGTTAGCGTATGGCGCTCTCGTACATAGTCCAAAAGACAATCACGGATGCTGCAAGGCGACTCCCAATGCTTCGTAGCTTTCACTAGCTTAGAAGCTTTCAGTAGACTGCTGTACCGATAATTGTTGACCGCGAGCTGTAGCTCATCCGTATCCGCAAGTGGACGGCCTTGGAACATGACATTAACGATGCGTTCTCCAGCGGGCTTCGACAGGTTGATCCTGTAATCGATACCTGCAAAAAAGTCATAGAGGTAGAAACGTATCGTCTCCAGCGTGTTATACAAAAAATGAGGTTTGATCTGCGAGTACAAGAGCCGTAGCTCCAGCAGCCGCTGTTTCTTCGCTTCATCTTCAACTCGATACACCAAATCCTGGATGCGATCAACCATTTCGTTGAACGTTGTGCCCAGCTGGCTGAATTCGTCCTGTTTTTCAACTGGTGCACGCGTATTGAGATTCCCGGCTCCCACCTCGACAATGGCCTTGCTCAATCGGATCAGGGGCCGAGTTAGAAGACGGGAAAAGACGGTGGGAAGCCCGATTGCCGTTAAAATGCTGATGAGGGCAAAAACGATCATCAACAGCATGATTTTCCAATAGCCCTGCGTCAACGTCGAGGTCGGAACCAACCACGCGTCGATGGCTTCCTTCGGATAGACCGAGAGACTTTGCAGCGAAACGTTCGTTAGGTTCGACGTATAGTAGAGCTCACCTTTGTTGGATTCGATAATGACCGAGTCAATATTCGTATGAAGTACTGTCCCAAACCGTATCAAGCAATTCGTCCACTTCTTGAATTCTGGTCACTGATGGTGTTTGTATAAGATTGCCGTTGACCATAACCATAGTTACATTCGACAAAGCTTTTATGTTGTCCAACGGGTTGTGCTTCATTACGATTAAATCCGCCTGTTTGCCAATATCTATAGTTCCCGTTAGGTGATCGATTCCTAAAATTTCTGCATTTGATTTGGTTACTCGTTCAATGACCTGAGCTGTATTCAGCTTCGTTTGACGTATAAGATGGTCCAACTCACGCCAAATATCATAGTGAGTGACAAAGGACATCGCGGCATCCGTGCCAACTCCAATTTTGATATCATGTTCTATAGCTTGTTGCAGCCCCTTCAGCATAGAGTCATACACTAGCCGGGAATTTTCCTTAATGGTCGCGTTCAACTTCGTCAGGCTCGTGTCCAATTTCGCACTGGGATACCCTGCTTGTAGAGTAGGGATCACGGCGGTGTAACCCTTTAAGGCTTTGGGATTATTTTTGTACAGCTGTATAATCTCTTCATCCATCTCCGCACCGTGCTCAATCGTATCCACCCCGCCCTTTAGCGCGATTCTCACGCCTTCGGTGCTTTCCACATGGGCAGCCACTCGAATGCCGATTTTATGGGCTTCTTCACAAATGGTAGCAACCTCTTCCTCCGTCATTTGCAAGCGGCCGGCTTCGCCTACCGTTTTAGCATCCGTAACCCCGCCTGTCACGCAGATTTTGATGAGGTCTACACCATTTTTAACATTAATTCGTACATTCCTTCTGGCTTCCCACGGAGAATCGCCAACCAAAGCCAAATAAGGTGCACCATGCCCGCCAGTTACACTCAGGAAATAACCGGACACTTGAAGGTTAGGTCCAACAAACTGGTTTGCTTTAATCTCGTCTCTCAACTTAACGTCGGTATAAAAAAACTCACCCACACTGCGCATCGTTGTTACACCAGAATGCAGTGCGGTCAGAGCATTTCGCTTCATTCTCTTCTTGAGTACGTTTCTGCCCAGTTTCGTATCCAAAATATGATGAAATGCAAACTTCAGCAGCCTTTCGTTAACAGATAGCGTAAATGGCTTGCCGTCGGCAAAAAGATGGACGTGTGCGTTGATCAGACCGGGCATGACATATTCCCCTGCTAAATCTATCGTTTCATAATCTTCTGGAATAACCACATCACTTGCCTTCCCGATCTTCTCTATAAGTCCCTTTTCATGGATTAGAATCGTCATATTTCTATCTATGCTTCTTCCTGCATCTCCATAAATAACATTGCAACTCTTAAATGCATAACCTCTCTTCATCCTTTGTTCCTCCTTTTTATAGTTACATCTCTCAATAGTGAATAATTAATTCATTTTTAATTTAAAAAAATAAGGGCTTCTTCGTTTCAAAATGTGCAAATCGGCCCTCAATTACAGAGCTGCGCCCTGCCTCAGCTTTATTCATTTATGCTTTTTATTCCGTGCAACCAGTATAGGCTCAGGGCCTCAAAGATCCGTTTCCTGCTATCAGCACTCATTTCCCGCTTTAATAAATCCAAAACCATGTTGATGACATTTCCCGCGATGATGTTTAGCAAAATCAGGTTTTCTTCGGTTTCGATTTGATATCTTTTATAACTTTTTTTCAAATAGGGCTTTTTAGTTTCGATCATCAGATCGATGAGCTCATTTCTGGCATTACTATATACAGTCCCTTTGTTCCTTTCAAAAATAATGACGATTTGCATACGGTATTGGGTTAATATGTTTACCTGCTCCTGGACGAGGGCCGATTTTTCCTCATTATTGACATCATCAAAAGAAGTCTGATTATCAATCCGAATATTCTCCACTAGCACATGCTTCAAATAATCGACTAATGACGCAGGAACAACTGAATAGAACAACTCTTTTTTATTTTTAAAATAAGTATAAATATTTCCGACTGAAATTTGGATTTCATCGGCAATATCATTCATTTTGGCGTCCGAGAAGCCTTTTCGGAAAAACACCTTTAAAGCAGCAGCTTCGATTTGCTGTTTTACTTCTTCTTTTTTTGACTGCATACTGTCTCCCGTCATTAATAATGAATTTGTTATTCGCTAATAATATAATTCAATTCGTTCGATATTTCAATCATTTGAGATTCATTCAGGAGTTCTGTGCTCTCCTGGGCATTGGTTGTTATCATAAAAAAGAAGCCTCACTGTTAACAACGAGGGCTTCTCTCGAAACTGAATCGGCATTTTACCAGGATTCTTAGTGCTCTACGCACTTGTCGTCCAACTTGGCTTTAGTTGACATAATTCAACAGTCCATTTTCTAAAGCGTTGTTCCAGTTATTATGATGTCTTTTCACAACATTCATCTTGGAGAATGCAGAATGTGTAATTACAAGCTCTGTTTTATTGTCCTGTTCAACAAAATCAATGGTAACAAGCGTTTCCTCTGCTTCGTCTCCTTCATTCAGCCACTTCCAAGTAAATGACAGCTTCTCATTCTGAACGATCTCGACATACCGGCCTTCCAAAGTGAAAACCATACCGTCATTCGGAGCTTGCATATGAAAACGGTATTTCCCACCTACAGCAACGTCCATTTGTTCAATGGTTGTCGTAAAACCTACCAGCCCCCACCACTTCTCTAACTGTTCTTTTTTCGTCCAAGCCATAAATACTCTTTCCTTGCTCGCATTGTAAACGTGTTGAAGCGTAAGCACGTATTTTCCATTCAGCATTGTTATCATTAAGAGTGCCTCCGTCAGTCTTCTTTTGATTGATTGTCCAAAAAAAGCTCCAGGTTAGATAGTTGGGGAGTCCAGAAGTTTCTGAGTTCCATTAACCATTCGTGCGCTTTATCCACAGTCTTTGGATTTAAATAATAATATCTATAAGTCCCTTCCTTCCGAATCGAAACTAAACCAGCCTTTTCTAACACCCGTAGATGTTTAGAGATTGCTGGCAACGACATTTCAAAAGGTTTCGCCAAATTCATCACGGTCATCTCTCCGACACCCAGACGTCTTAAAATTTCTCTTCTCGTCGGATCAGAGAGCACGTGGAAAACATTATTCAAAAGTTCATCGTCGTATTTAACCATGTGTTTAAGCTTATTCGGATTTCTAGCTATTGTCAAGAAGTTACATCTGCAAACAAAAAAGAACCGAACGGTTCAGGATTAGTTACCTGAAACCCGCCCGGCTATGCAGAGGGTGATTAGAAGCTAGTCGCGACTTCACGCGCTCGTTGGATCGCTCTTTCTTTAATCGCTAGCGCTTGATCGGGAGACTTAGCCATGCCTTCAACAAAGATGGCTTCAAAGCTAGGAACGCCAATGAACTTCATGATGGAGTCCAAATAACGGTGTCCCATTTCAGAATCCGCATATATTGAGCCTGGGGACAATACGCTTCCACTCGCTTGGATGTGAACAGCTTTTTTATCAGTCATCAAGCCAATCGGACCTTTATCAGTATATCGGAACGTTCTGCCGGCAACACAGATCGCATCAATATAGGCTTTCAACACAGGTGGAATAGAAAAGTTCCAGATCGGATTGACAAAAACATATTTATCGGCAGCCACAAATTGATCAACCAATTGCCCAAGACGACCTACCTTCGCTTTTTCAGCATCAGTCAATTCTGCAAAGGCAGTTCCTGCTCCCAGCTTGCCCCAGCCACTAAAAACATCAGCATCCAGTTGCGGAATATCCGATTGAAATAGATCCAGACGAATAACCTCATCATTCGGATTAGCGGAGCGATAAGCCTCAACGAATTCTTCCCCTACAGTCAAGCTATAAGATGCTCCCTGAGCGTTCGGGTTTGCTGTGATATACAATACTGTTGCCATAATTTAAATAACCTGCCTTCAATTAATTTGTGTTTGTTCCTGTGAAAATGAAGCACTTCTCATTGCGTTTATAACCTTATAACTAACACAACCTCCATTCCTTTTTCATTGAGACTGGTCAGACATTATCCAGCAATTTGAGACTATCTGCGGAATGTTTAACCATATAGTTAATTAACCACTTGATTAAATATAAAGCAGCTTTTATCCACTGTCAAGTAGAAACTCTCGTTAATATCCCTTCCTATAGATGCTACTTGTCCATTGTTGTATATCACAGAACGCAAAAAAAGCCGCGATTAACGCAGCCATTAAAAAGATGAAATATGAATTCAATCGATCTGGTCAAATTCACTGTTTAAGTGGAAATAGCGTCATCTGAGTCCGTTTTATGTTTCATGAGCAGATTTATGCGCAAATAACGACTGTAGGATCCGTTAGCTCCTGGGCATGATCTTTAACCTTCTGAACAGATTATGACGTTGAGCATTACATTTGATCTATTTCCGCCAAAATGTTGTGCATTCCGCCTTATCCAAAATATTAAAATGTATCATTCGCTCAAGTAATGAGTAGTCTACCGGATGCTCCCACTTGATACGTACTAACTGCTTGGTGTGATCATAGCCTGCCTGCGCAATGTCAGCAGAAAAGTGAGTAATCCCTGCAATTTCAGGAGCCACAGCCAAATGTTGTTTGGATACGCTAAAGCCTATAATATACGTGTCGTGATCGGTAAACATCGGTTGCTTCCAAGCCACTTTTGGCACTAAATTCGGAAATGTTTGGTTCACCCAATTCAACACTTCTTCCGTTCGTTTCCGATGCTCTGGGTTATCAATACCCGCTAAATATTCTGCAAAAAATTCCATATGTCCCCTCCTCCTAAATGTCGTTAGAGGAGTCCTCAAACCCATTCCCTATCGACGATAATCTGTCCACTAGTGTGATACTTCACACTTATTCTATCACATGGGCCTCCCTCATGCTTTTATAATTGCAGTTGATAGCTAACTAAGCGTACTGTATGGTGTCCGTTAGCAACAAAAGAAGAAGCAGATGCCATTGGCAAACTGCTCCTTCTTTTATTGCATGATCATATCCGATTACATCTAATATTTTTCCGTGATCGACTGCTCTGCATAGATAATCTGCGTTGTTCACTAAATACTCTGGCATCCGCTAGGCCAAGAGCTTGTGGCAGTAAAAATACAGTTTACTCAATCTAATAAAGTGTACGTTTTCTTTTGATAACAATGCTCATCAGTTCGTTGGTTTATTTCGGCAGCCAAAAATGAGTGATCATCCTTGATTACGATCGAATTTGCCGTGACCGCCTCGATTCACAAAAGTGTGATTTACAATCTCGCCCGCTTTTGTAGCCAGATTTGCTTTCTGCTTATCATACTCAGCTTGAGTAATTTTTCCATCCGCCAGTTTTTTGTCCAAATTCGTTGTCAGCTGCTTGCTCACGAGGTCTACCACTGTTTGCACTGCTACACCCTTCTCGCCAGCAATCACTGCAAGTGATTTCCCTGCTTGTTCTGCTGTCTTCAGATCCTTTTCTGTTACTCCAAGAAGTGTGGCAATCGCTGCATTATCCAGCTTCACGCGTTTCCCGTGTTCTCCCTTACCCGTAAATGTCCGATTAACTATCTCGCCCGCTTTTGTAGCCAGATTCGCTTTCTGCTTATCATATTCAGCTTGTGTAATTTTACCGTCCGCCAGTTGCTTGTCCAGATTCGTTGTCAGTTGCTTGGTCACGAGGTCTACCACTGTTTGCACTGCTACGCCCTTCTCGCCAGCAATCACTGCAAGTGATTTCCCTGCTTGTTCTGCCGTCTTCAGATCCTTTTCTGTTACTCCGAGAAGTGTGGCAATCGCTGCATTATCCAATCTAGCATGTGCACCACGTTCGCCGCCCCATTCGAAGCCTTTACCTTTCAACGTTCCGTTAACCGGACCTTTCGTTGCTGATGTTGGATTCGGCGTAGTTTGCACGGTACTGGCTGCCAGAACATTTCCGGCTAGAAGTGTGCCTCCACCTAACGTTACCGATAGTGCCAATACACTTGCTGCGATCAGTCTCTTCTTCATGTTCAGATCCTCCTACGATTGTTTTTTTGTGGGGTTACATCCGTATCATAAAGCTCTAATATGAAGACACCCTTAATGCCAACTGAAAGTTCGCTGAAGGTTTGAACCTATTCATTTTTCACCATTGAGTTTTGCTTGGGTCCAGTAAGTGATCAACAGCAAGGAACATAACAACACAACGTCGAATAGAAAAATATGTTGGTAACTCCATTCGTTAGTTAGAACAACGGGTTTCAAAAGGGGAATGTAAAATGAGAAAACTCATATTGACAATGATTATTTTAATCTCTCTAGTAGGTTGTGATTATACAAAGAGTGAGCCGGCAACGACCGAGAAAAATTCCCCAACATCAGAAGCTCACTTTGACGAGCGGCTATCTAATACTAACGGCAGCATTGAAAGCATCAATGATGGGAACGATAAAAGGTTCTCTTATCTAAGACAGTTGTCATTGGCGAAACAGGAATCATTCGTGAAATTTATAGCCGAAGAGAAGAATTTTCATTATCTTTACGATTTTACCCCAGAGGACATGGTACTCGTTTATCTATACTCCCTCTCCGTTGGTGATCCTGATTTGATCTATGCGATCACTTATAATGCGGGTCTATTACCTGATCAGGAGACGTTTCGCAATGAATATTTTAAATATGCATCGAATTATGATTCAGAAATAGCAGTTCATTACCGGTATTATGAATCCCTGAAAATTGATGAAAATACCGCAGAGGAGAATAAAGTCACCGTAATTATTACAGCGGGGGTAGGAATAATGACAAATTCCCTGGCATTAGGTCTACAAAAAGAAGATAAGATATGGAAAATGGATATCTATCACTTGATTAATCAATATAAAGAGAAAACAAGTGAGGTTAGTGAGTAGAGCATAAAAACTTTATATGAAACTTTTCCCAGTGAATATCGTCTATCTCTGTATATATTAAGAAGAGGTGAAGCGCTAATGAAATCCCTGTCGAAAATTGTGCTATTTACCGGCCTCGGTGCGATGATTGCTGTAGGCTCCGCTTATGCAGGATCAAAATTGAATCTGATTATCAATGGCCAAGAATTTGATACGAGCAAATTAGATCTGCAAGTCAAAGATGGTAAAGTACTAGTTCCAATCGATCTGCTTGCCGAAAAATTTAAAGGAAAAGCAGTCTATGATGCCGATAAGAATGAAGTTCAAGTGATGCTACCGGACTCCGCTCAACAAGCGGTTCAGATCGGGCGTTTGGAAGCTGGGCTGGTTCCCACTACGGCACAAGAAGCTTTAAATACATGGGTCAAAGGCATTCAGACTCGCAATGGCGCATTGCAATATGCTGTTTTCTCCCCTGAGCTGCGCACCAAAACGAAGCAAGAATTCGAGTATTATTACTGGACAACAGGCGGATCGAGCCCACATATGACCGAGATTGATAAGCTTAAAACAAAATCTCTGAATAAGACAACGACTCAGTTCTCATTCGACTATGGTCTCCGTTCTTCCAATTGGAAAGGCACTGGATCTGCGATTGTCACTGTACAGAAAATGACATCCCAGGGCTATGAAGGTTGGTATATTACGAATATTAAAATGAAGGACCCCGGTGATACCGGTACTACGATTGGTGTCGAACCGTTTAAAAAATGACCCCTGGCCTCCCTGCTATCGGCGGCAACTTGCTCTGGTAAAAGGCACGTTACTTATAAATAGGTGTACACGGTAAAAAGGCCGATGTTTCTGTTGTCAGAAATATCGACCCTTTTTACGTTATATGGATTTAAATGTTAGACTAGATTCAATCTGCAGGATTGATAATGGCCAGAACCTGATGATCTTCCCACACTCCGTTGATCTTCACATTGCTTCGGGAGATGCCTTCTTTATGAAACCCGGCATTCTCAAGTACACGTATAGACCCAGGATTCCGGGGAGAGGCTTCCCCTGTGATCCGGTGGAACTTCAGCTCCTCGAATGCATAGCGTACGACCTGCTTCACAGCCTCGGTCATATAGCCTTTGCCGTTATAATCCCGGTCCAGGTTGTATCCGATCATGCAGCTTTGAAGCGAGCTACGCAACACAAAGGACAACCCTGCGCTACCAATAATGCGATTGTCCTCCCTGTGGCATACCAAGAAGTCATATCGCTGGTCCTCTTCTCTATCGGTCTTAGTCTTAATAATCTTCTCAAGCTGATATTCCTCTGTGTAGAACTCCTCTGGGATGCTTGGCGAAAACTCCTCAAAAAACTCCCGATTACGCTTGTACAATGCTGCCAATTCTGCGGCATCCGCTTCTTCCGGGAAACGGACGTATACTTGCGGCTCTACCATCTGCATCATCCCCATGTTTAATTGATATTATCTTGTTGGGATTTCTTTAGGTTACCCTTCAACGATATCTGCACGCAGATCCGTTGCGATCTCAAGCATTTTCGGAACAATTGCTTCGTGCGAAATAGCTACGTATAGATCGCCCATGTAAAGACGGAAGGGAATTTCCACGTCCAGCAGCTTCCATTTGAAAAAATCTCCATCTATAGACATGGTACTTTCAGGTCCTTTAACAATAAGAACCTGTGAGTAAGTAAAGTCGGGTTGGGAAGAGAAGTAGTCCTTGCACTCTTCCAAGGAAATGGTTTGCTCCACATTATTTTCTTGCATCGATCTTGTTATCCGAAAACGCTGATTCATTGTTATGCCTCCAATATTGTTTTGTAATTCTGCATCGGTTAGAAAGTTGCTAATACTCTTCCAAGTAGGCAGCTCTGTCTCCGTAAACTTTGTCCAAGTAACTCTCTCCCCATAAGCATAACTTTTCCCACACCGATTTCAAGCTCGCGAAGCTGCTATGTCAGCATTTTATGGGTGATATTAGGAATTAGTCTTCTCAGCTCATTGATGCGCTTGTTCTCAAGTAGCTGCTTTACTTTAAAGAGTGTACTTCACCGGATGGTTCATAGCATCCATAATAGCATCTGTAACCGGCCATTGACTACTACTTCGTCTGGAAGTACGAACTGATCCTAAACTAGCAAAAACACCAAACAGGCGGCTTTTCCTTCGTCAACGGAAGGGAGAGCCGCCTTATATTTTAACAAGCTACACCATGCATTTAGCAGGTTATTGAAGACCTGGTATCACATTCTCTTACAGGTCACTGAGTTGTGGCTTCGTACAAACGCTGTAGGATGGTAACCGCTTCAGCCCGTGTGACTAGCGATTTTGGGAAAAGGTATCCTTGATTAGCCGTAAGAACGCCCATTTGGGTCAGAGTGTAGAAAGCCTCAGCCTTTAGATCCTGAAAATCACCGTCATAGTAGAATTCTTCTCCGGTCTTGTCGATGTACAGTACCGGATAGTAGGCTGAGAAATTGTCATTGTAATTTGCCTGACGAACTTTAATATCTTTGAACTGCGAAGCTGCGGTGATCACTTCCTCAATCTCCGGATGGAGCGTCTGCTCGGTATAATCCGTCCGGATCGAAGAAATCATCATTACATCCCAGCGGGTCAACGGTTTGTCCGGCTTGACATAGAATTGATAGTCAGGATATTTGCCCGCTAGACTTTCAGTGTAAGGCCATATATAGTCCCCGTTGAATATTGCTGCAAAATCTTTATTGGCCCAGTGTTTACGCGCATCCACAAAATCTGAAGATTTGCCGGAGGAATAATTGATTTCTGGAAAAAGCTTGTGAAACATATGTACAAACTCTGCTTTCGTTATGGTTTTGCCTGGCTTGAAGGTTCCATCTGCATAACCGTTGACAACGCCCTTGTCGACCATCGAACGAATCGATTCGGCAGCCCATTCATATTTTGTCCCGTCCACATCGGGAAACGTATTTGCTGCGAATGCGGATGGACTGAACATCAGTGTAGCCGCAACCAGCGGGGTGATAAGCCACTTCTTTTTAAACACTTCATTGCCACTTCCTTTGAATAAAATCGAAATACAAAATAGTCCTTAAGACTCAAATCTATATCGGCATTCCTGTAGGAAAAGATTATACAAAAAAGAAAAATATTGTTTAACAGTGTTTTTGAAATCGGCAATCAACCTTTAGAACTAATAAAGAATTAAACGGTATAACACTCGTTTTGGCTGCTGCAAGTTGCTGTTGCCACCTTTGCTCTGACTATTATTTTGTAGTTCTATGAAATAACATTTTCTCATTCCGGGAGCCCACTGTCAAAATCAAGCTTGCAATCAGGAAAATAATTGCTATACTGAATTCAAACCTAAATTTAAATGGCATTTAAAATGTTATTTAAATCATCATTTAAATTAGTGCGAATCGTTTAATTTAAAGAAGCATACTTTGGAGGTTACACGATGGAAACAGACAAAAAACTGGAAACAAAAGAGAAGATTATGCGCGCCACACTGGAGCTAACCAGACAAGAAGGCTTTGAAAGTATCACCATCAAAAAAATTGCAGAAGCCTCTAACACTAATGTCGCCTTAGTGAACTATTACTTTGGGTCCAAAGAAAACTTGATTAACGAGTCGGTGAAGTTGATATTGAATAGCTTTCAGCATACCTTTGCTATCCTTGATGATTCCTCCCTCCCAGCACGGGCTAGATTGAGGCACTTCTTACTTGATTATTTGCAAGTCATCCGTCAATATCCCGAGTTGCTCTCTAGAATCATCTTAATGGGCAAGACCGTTTTCTCATCCCAGCATGAATATGGATCATTTCTAAACTTACTGGGATTCCCCAAGGTCCAAAGTACGCTGCGAGAGTTAGCTGATGAACAGCAGCCAGAGCACCTGATGACAATGACGATGCAGATCTTCGGAGCCCTTTTTCTTCCGGCACTTATGAGTCCTATTCTGGAAACAGGCGCTTCCGTGAAGATTGCACCGATAGAGGAACAAATTGATTTGCTCTTTGACAGATACTTTCACTAAAAACCTTGGATTGGGGTGATTCAAATGAATTTCTTGAAAAAGTATTGGCAGGATTTAGGGCTTATCATTGGAATTGTTGTATGCATTTATGTTGCAATGAATTGGGGCACGATTCCGCGGATTAACAGTATTTTGTGGTTGAGTTTCGTGGCGATCCTACTGCATCAGTTTGAGGAATATCGTTGGCCAGGTTACTTTCCAGGCGTATTTAACACGGTTTTGTTTAAAAGTGAAGCCCCTGAGCGATATCCGTTAAATCAACAGTCCGCAATGATAATTAATGTGGTTATTGCGTATGTGTTTTACTTGCTCCCTCTATTGTTCCCATCTGTCGTATGGCTGGGTATGGCACCTGTTTTGATGGGTTTTTTCCAGATCATATTCCATGGAATCGTCGCAAATATAAAAGCAAAAAGGATATACCATCCAGGCGTATTCACCGCGATCTTTGTACATCTGCCAATTGGAATCTGGTATATCAACTACGTGTATGAGCATCATTTAATAACCGTAACTGACTGGATTTGGAGCGCGATTTATTTTGCCGTAGCTGTCTATATTTTAATAGTGAAAGGAAATACGTGGCTAGAAAACAAAAACTCCATCCATATTTTTTCACAACAACAATTAGGGGCTTATCACAAAAAATAAATTCTACCCGTTCAAAAAAACAAAGGTCCGCGAAATCGCGGACTTTTGTTCATTGGATGATCAATGTATCTGTACTAATACCCTTACTTGGCTAATAGCTTCCTCATGTCTTCGACAGCTTCCTGAAAATGAGGATACAGCCGGAATTCAATCTCCATGTTTACGATACCTTGATACTGATCTATCCACTGGAAAACTTCCTCATAAGGGATATCGCCCCAGCCCACAGGCAAATGCAAATCACCGTAACCATAAGGCAGATTGCTCATGAATGCCTTGGCATCGTACAGTTCCCCGAAGTTATCATGTACATGCAGGTGCTTCACATAAGGCAGCGCGGCTTCAATGGCTTTTTTGAAATCATAATCGTAAGCAATGGAAGTCAGATAACAATGTCCAACATCTAGCGTAATCCCTACATTGTCCAGTCCGACGTAGCGAACATGCTCCACCAACGTCTGCGGATTCATGCCGTAGGTGTAATCATTCTTAATATCGTACCAGATGTTGTTCTCTACTCCAATCGTAATGCCAGCGTCCTTGGCGATGCTCCCCAATCTACGCAGCTTCATAGCATCCTCTTCAAGCAAGATCTGAAATAGCTCTTCCCTTGGCAATCGGCCATACGTCGGAAAATAATGCTGCATAAGGTTATGGTCCGTCAACTCAGCAAAGGAGCTATGATACACGATGGTGTCCGCGCCAATCGCTGCTGACAACTCAATCCCTGCTTCGAAGACCCTTTCGTAATCATCGCCTTTACTGCACGACAGTAAATTCAATTCATAGGGTAAATGCATCGTATATCCGAGCTCGTATTTATCCAGCACCTGGCGCACTCTCTCCAGCCGTCTCTGGTGAACACGGCCCCCGATCACTACGTCAAGTCCATGCAAGATGAGCTCGGCGTAATCGCACCCGGCGTTTGCAATATACCCCAGGTGGCGTTCCAGCACTTCTAAATCTCCATTCACAAGCTCTGCGTTCAGACTGATTCCAATCCCTTTTTTATTCATACGAGTGCCTCCTATTATACGCCCGGCTTATTCCCATTCTCCGAGAATATCTGCGTAAGCCTCAAGGTAATCGTTCACCAAGCTTTTGGCCATGGAATAGGAATTGACAAGCGGATGCACCATCAGTGCCTTGATTGCGGAATCTTTGGATTTGTTCAACACAGCCTCTACCGTATATCTTTCGAATAACTTCACATTCTTCATTAGTTGATAGGCATGCTCAGGCAGTTTCTTCGGTGTAACCGGAACCGCGCCTTCGGCCGTCATGCGGCAGGTGATTTCCAGAACATCATTTTTCTCAAAACCTTCGACATAGTCGCCGGCTGGAATGTTCAGCACAATATGCTTCTCAATGCCTTGATTCATCGCTCTCGCGAAGTCCAGCATGACACCGGCATAGCCGAGTGTGTTCGGCATTTCCAGCTTCTCGTTCTCTGCGGGTTGCTCAATCGGGCCTTTGCTTGTTTCGATAGCCATATATGAAGACTCACGTTTGTGCATGAACCGCAGGTAGGTTTGCAGTGCTGCTTCCGGATCAGCGTCGATGTCCATTTCTCCCAGCACACGCAGCATCTCTGCATTGTTAGCTTCAACGAACTTGGCGCGGGTATCGCCACTCTTCATGATGTTCTCAACTGCTTGCTCCCGGTTATAGTAGTAATACAGGTACTCATTAGGCAGTAATTTAAGCGTGTCGATCAAATCGGGATCGAACATTTTGAACTCGCCAACCTTGGCAATAAACGCTTTATCCGATACGAGGTCTTGCAGCAATTCTTCGCCGTCCTGTACAACGCTCGTAATCCAGGAAAGATGATTCAGTCCAACAAACTCCACATAAAGCTCGTCTGGGTTAGCGTTAATCGCTTCGGCAATGCGGATCTTGGTCGAACTTGGTGTATCACAAATACCGATCACACGGTCATAACCGGCGGTGTGCATGGCTTGCGTGACAAGCCCGGATGGATTGGTAAAGTTGAACACCCAAGCGTTTGGCGCCAGACGTTTGATTTTCTCACAATAATCCAGCAGTACAGGAATCGTACGAATTGCCATGGAAAAGCCCCCAGGACCCGTTGTTTCTTGTCCAATTACGCCATACTTCAGGGCAATTTGCTCGTCGATAACACGGGAGCGGTCATTCCCTACCCGAATGGTCGTGATAACGTAATCCGCATCGGTGAGAGCATATTCGATATCATCGCTAAATTCCAGCTCCATGGGAATGCCGCTTTCCGCAACGACATGCTTGCACAACTTGCCGATGATTTCTAATTTCTCACGGTTAATGTCATACATGACGAATTTCGTGATTCCAATCTCTTGGGCCAACATTGTTAAGCTCTTAGTGAAAAATACCGCGCGAACACCCGCGCCCCCGATTAATGCCAATTTCATTGTAAATCCTCCTCAAATTTAATATGGAATTAAGAATGAAGCTATAGAAACTGCGACTAATTTTCGGCCAAAAACGCGGTCAACTCAGGTAACGTAGGAAATCCTGCGTTGCCTCCGCGATTCGTAACTGAGAACGAGCCACAGGCGGTACCAAAGTTCAAGCAGCTTTTCAAATCATGACCATTCAGATAACCGTAGAGATAACCGGCATTAAATGAATCTCCAGCTCCAGTTGTATCCACAACGGTTACCCGGTAAGCAGGTTGATGCAGCATCGTCCTTCCACTGGCAGCAATAGCTCCCTGCTCTCCAAGTTTGATGACAGCAACAGGTACATGAGCAGCGAATACAGAGAGGGCCTCCTTGACATCGGATTTGCGAGTATAATGGAGAGCTTCCAGCTCGTTGCAAAAAAACACGTCCACAAATGGGATGACCTCAAAAATACCGTCGTACCACTCGCCAGATTCATCCCACCCAACGTCCATGGACACTGTCAAATTAGCTTGCTTGGCTTTCTTGACGAAAGTCATATATTCCTCATGGTTGGAGCGCCCGTTATATCCAGTGATATGGACGTGTCGGACTTCGGACAGCAGCTGCCCCTTGACGTCATTCAGCGTAAATGCTGTGACGGTGCCATCGTGAGTGATAAAACTCCTGTCCGTTTCCGGATTAAATGCGATGCTGATCCCAGTACTTTGCGTTCGGCTAAAAGCAATGTCTGTAGCTACCCCATAACGCTGAAGTTCATCGATGATGAACCTTCCGCAATAGTCGTCGCCTACAAGTCCAGTAATCATTGGGCGCATTCCAAGCTTGGCCATGCCCAACCCACTGAGTGCAGTCCCGCCCCCGATGTGAAAAGAGATATTCGGCACCCGAATCTCTTGTCCCGCATCAGGAATGGCGTTGCAGCCGCTAACGACGATATCAATGTTCCCTGCTCCCACGAGCAGCACATCGTAAGATTTTTCAGCTTGCACAAGAATTACCTCCTATCAATCTCGAATAATTATTCTGGTAACGTTACCAGTTATAAATAAAAGAGTTGTAAGTGTTTTATCGTATGATTATCTGGTAACGTTATCAGATTTGAGTAAAAAAGATGCCTGAGACTCTTACAGCAAGCTTCTCAGACTGCTTCTTTCCACCAGCTTGTGGCTAAGTACGACTTCCTTAACTCCTGGCGATTGCCCTTCAATCATTTTAATCAGGATATCGACGCTCATTTGCCCGATCTGCTGAATCGGTTGATGCAATGAAGTCAGCTTCGGACGGACCGTTTCTGTAATACTCGAATCATCGAACCCAACAAGCGAAATGTCATCTGGCACCTTTAGATCATGGTCCACAATACAATTGAGTGCCCCTACGGCCATATCGTCACTGACTGCAAAGACAACAGTTGGCAGTTGTTCACTTTGTAGGAAAGTCTGCATAATATCATAGCCATCCTGCAGCTTGAAATTACCGAAACGGACCCAATCCGGATTCACCGAGATCCCCGCTTCCACGAGTGCTTTCAAGTAGCCATCATAACGATAGCGCCCTGTCGAGAGCTCCTTCGTATCTCCCCCGATAAAAGCGATACGCCGATGTCCCAACGAGATCAGATGTTTCACAGTGTCGTACGACGCTTGCATATCATCTATGTTGACCGAAGGGCAATTCACAGATGAATTCGGTTTGGCGCTGCAAAACACGGTGGGTGTCGTCAACGATTGGAGAAACCGCTCAATATGTTTATCCATCATCTCATGCATAATAATAATGCCGTCAACCTGCATCTCCTTAAAGACCTGCAGATACTTCAATTCCTTGTCCAGATTGTCTTTGATGTTACCGACAAGAATGTTGTAACGATTCTGACTTGCAGCTTCTTCAATATAACTAAGTGTGGAAGAGAAGAAACTGGTAGAGATATCGGAAGCGATCACACCAATCAGATTCGTCTTCTTGCTCACCAAACTGCGGGCAATGCTGTTAGGAACGAAGTTGAGGTCTTCAATCGCTTGCTGCACAATCAGCCTAACCTCTGGCTTCACATACTTCCCGTTATTCAGTACCCTGGATACGGTCGAGATGGAAACGCCGGCCTTCTTCGCGACATCTTTAATGTTGACAGACAGAACGTTTCCCTCCTCTTCTTAGCAATCATTATGGTTTTCAATGATGCTCTAGTTGATAATCAAAATATATCAAAACGTTTTCAGATTCGTCAACACTTTTTATTTTTTTATAATTTATGCTTTTTTATTCTGTAATATTTTCATTGTTAGCTGAAGCAGACGAACCAGACAGCCGGGTTATAGTCTGGCAGTCTGGTTCGTTTTGTCTATGTGTTTCGCTTTGGGTGCGCGTCTTACTATGGCTGTGTGTTTCACTATCGCGGATGTTTCGATTCTGGCTGTGTGTTTCACTATCGCGGATGTTTCGATTCTGGCTGCGTGTTTCGCTTTGGGTGATGTTCGTTTTGTATATGTGATTAGGTTAGTATGTGTCTTAGTTTTGCTATGCCTTTATCTCTTATGTGCCTTTAGCTCTTCTGCGTCTTTAAATCTTCTGTGCTTCTAGCTCTTCTGTTCTTCGACAAACAACGGACTCCAGAAGCCTTATTACTATAGAATCAAGCCTTTCAGGAATTTAACGGACTCCAGAGCCCTTATTGGCAGAAATCATATTCAAAATCAGCTGTTTTAGAGCACATAGCGTCATCTGAGTCCGCTATGTGCTCTTAAAGCAGCTTTATTTGCAAATAAGGACTTTACGGTCCGTTAGCTCTGTGGGCGTGAGTTCAACCTTCAAAACTGGCTGTTTTGATGAGGCCAAATCGACAAGCTATGTTGATAACGTTGTGTTGAGGATGCTGAGCCTGCTTATCTTCACCTGCTTCCATCAAACAAAACATCATCCGAGCAAAGCCGCCTCTCTCCATCCTCCAAATAAGCTAATATTCTCTGCATTCACAGTAGCATAGGCTTCGCATAGAAAGCCGCTAACTTGCCGGCCATCGCTTAACTCCACTCGCCCTATCCCTAGCGGAGCAGGAATGGAGGCCGCAAATGCTCCAAAGGAAGCACTTGGCATTTCCCACAACTCTACTAGGATAGACGATCCTCCTTGCTCTGCGCGGATGAGACCCGGTTTAGGAGGCTCTGTCTGAAGCTTATACAGTTCATACTTCGGTGCGGTTACGGTTTCCTCCAGGAAAACTGCTCCCAGTCCCGTCATTTGATGCGTAAGCGGCATATCCCGCATATGCAATCCACACACCGCAACCGTAATCCTATCTTCCTGCTTCAGCAGAATTCTGGAGGCCACAACTAGATTAGCTTCTTCTTCCGGAAGTGCGAACAGTGTAATCCCAAAGGGAAGCCCGGCTTCAGCCCACCCCGCAGGGAACGCAAGGGCACTGAGATCCAGCAAATTGCAATGATTGGTGTAGAGTCCCATTTTACTATTCGTCTCGATCGGATTCGCCTTTACTTGTTCCCTCGTCCAGGTCCCGCCGCAAGTCGGCAACACGAGTACGTTACCTTCAAGCATTGCAGTAATGCTACGTCGAATCTCTGCCAATCGATGCTGTGCCTTGAAAAGAGAGGCAGACGTGAACTCCGGCTTGCTTCCCGAGCGCAGAACCGTTTCGGTCACAGGGAAGACGGAGCCTGTATGCTTTTCCACAAAATCCTCAAGATCTGCCCAACGTTCTGCAACCAAAGGACCTTCATACAAGAGCGCCGCTGCTTCCTCCAGCAGGGAAATGTCAACTTCCTTCACACGCACGCCCAGCTCTGCTATTGCTTTTTTCTTGCGATTCCAAGCGATCTCGTATTGCTCCGCATAAGGCCCGTAGAACTGAAGCGAGCCTTGCGGAAGCAAAAAGGTGCCCGGCATAACTCCCCGCCGCAGGGGACGATCTATTGAATAAGGATCTTCGCGGTCTACTCCGCGAACTGCCAGGTCCACCCGCTCCGCATCATCCAGCACATGCGTAAATACAGTCACACAATCAATAGAACGGCAAGCAGGGAGTACCCCCTTGTTAGGCCATGCGCCTACGGCCGGTTTATAACCGATCAGATGATTTAAGGCTGCGGGAACGCGCCCGGATCCTGCAGTATCAGTACCCAGCGCAAAAGCAGCCTGACCGCAGGCTACAGACACTGCCGAACCGGAACTCGAACCTCCGCTAATTAACTCCGCACGAAGTGCGTTATGTGTATCGCCATAGGGACTTCTGGTCCCGACCAGTCCGGTGGCGAACTGATCCAGATTGCTTTTCCCAACAGGGATCGCGCCTGCTGAGATTAGACGCTCCACTACAGTCGCATGATGCTCCGGAACATAAGCAAAGTCAGGACAGGCCGCGCTCAGCGGCCAGCCAGCCACCTCGATGTTGTCTTTGACCGCAAATGGAATGCCCCAGAGTGGGAACTCTTCCGGACTCTTTTGCATCAGCTGGTCCAAGTAAGGTTGAATTCGCTCTAAGGATGGCGGGAGAATCCAGATGTTCTTCTCCTGAGTCTGCCCGGCCCGGTGAATAATTGCCGCTATGACATCCTGAGGCGTAAACTGACGGTTGCGGTATCCCTTTTGCAGTACTTCAATGGACAACAGATGAGGTACAGATTTCATCGTCATGATGCATTCACCTCCTCAGCAGGATATAAAGCTGCGATACAGTCGCCCGCTCGCACCTGGTCACCGGACGATACATAGAGCGAAGCGATAATTCCGTCATAAGGTGCCTTTTGCGGGAACTCCATTTTCATACTTTCTTCTATTATAAGATCTTCGCCTTTCCGGACACTCTGACCCACTTCCACCAGCACCCGCCATACACTTCCTGACATGGAGCTGCTGAGGCCCATACTTCCTTCAGGCAGATCTTGCTTTTCCAAAGCCTCCACACTTTCCGGTTCAGACACATGCTCGGCAATGCCAAGCTCCTTCCAATAAGCTCTCTCCTGCTGGAATGCAGCTTGTTGTGATTGACGGAAAGCGAAAGACTGCTCTTGAATCTGCTCCAGCCACCGGAGATAATCCCCCAGGTTAAACGTGGTCTCTTCTACCTCCACAACGAATTCCCCACGTGGAAAATCCTCTCTCATCTGCAGCAATTCTTCCTGAGACACGGGGTAAAACTGAATTTGGTCAAAAAAGCGCAGCAACCAGGGTTTTCCTTGCTCAAAATTCGCCGTTGACCTGAACTTGTTCCACATTTGCACGGTTCGGCCTACAAACTGATATCCCCCCGGTCCTTCCATCCCGTAGACACAGAGATAAGCTCCGCCAATACCTACGGCATTCTCCGGTGTCCAGGTGCGTGCAGGGTTATATTTCGTGGTAACGAGCCGATGGCGCGGATCAAGCGGTACAGCTACAGGTGCACCAAGATATACATCTCCAAGCCCCATCACGAGATAGGAAGCGTTGAATACCACCTCTGCCACTTCTTCCAATGAACCCAGTCCGTTCATGCGACGAATAAACTCCAGATTACTCGGACACCAAGGGGCATCAGGACGTACATTTTGCTGATAACGTTCAATGGCAAGCTGTGTTGCAGGATCATCCCATGACAGCGGCAGCTTCACAATCCGCGAAGGGACTTCATTCGACTCCAGAGACGGCAGTAGCAGGTCCAGATCCAGAATGATCGCAGCCGCTTCCTTTACTGTAATCCGGGTCGTATCCAGATGAATCTGGAGCGAACGGATTCCCGGCGTCATTTCAATAAAAGGAATGTTCCCGCTATCCTTCACAGCCTGCATTAAGACATACACCTGAAAGCGGTAGAGCAGATCCAGCTCACGATCACCATACTCAATCAGAATGTTCTCGTCTCCAGAACAACGAATTCCGATTTTGAACCGGCGTCCATCCTCTTCATAAGCGAGCAGCGGCATATAACCACCCGTAGAAATGTCCTGCAATTGCGGCAGAGATGGGGTGGTTTGACCGTTCACCATGGCGTCCAGGAAGGCATTTTGCTCTTCTCTAAGCTGCTCTGCTTCTTCTACCGTAATCAGTTTAAAAGAGAGTTTGTCTCCCGGCCGAAGCTGGCCCACCTTCCAGAATTCAGCGGAAGCGGTCGTAACCGGACAGACGAATCCTCCCAGGCTCGGCCCATCCGGCCCAAGCAGTATGGGCATGTCTCCGGTCAAATCCAGCGCACCGACAGCATAAGCATTATCGTGTATATTCGAGGGGTGAAGTCCGGCGTCCCCCCCATCCTCTCTTGCCCATAACGGCGCAGGACCAATCAGACGCACACCTGTCCGCGAGCTGTTAAAATGAACTTCCCACTCTGTCTCCGTCAACTGTTCCAAATATTCGGTTAGCAAATACTCCTCCGTACAATGGGGTCCCGGAATCACACCAATCGTCCACTTCTGTGTAAATTCTGGAATGGTTTGCAGCGAGAGCGGTTGCCGAACTGTACCCGGATGCGGATGCACCTTTAAGACCGCGCCGGGACGAAGTGCACTGCCCATATGACCCCCGAATCCGCCCAGTGTAAATGTAGACGAGCTGCCGAGGGTTAGCGGCATATCCAATCCGCCGCCTACGAGTAAGTAGCTGCGCATACCGCTAACAGATTCATTCAAAATCAGCGTCGAGCCTGCAGCTGTCAGCGTAGGTGTATATAAAGGAACTGACTTGCCATCCAGCGTAGCCGCCATATCTGATCCGGTGAGGCAAAATACCATCTCATCCCTGAAGCGGTAGGACCCGCCACGTAATGTCATTTCCAGCCCTGCTGCATTCTCGGCATTTCCGAGCAAGATATTCCCGATTCTAAAGGACAGTGCATCCATTGGTCCGGAAGGCGGAACACCGATATCCCAATAGCCTTTTCGTCCCGGATAGTCCTGCACAGTCGTCTGGACTCCCCCGTCAAGCACTTCAAGTGCATGTTCCACGGGATGGAATCCACTCAGCATATTCGTATACACCAGCCCTTCTTGAAACAGGTCCGTCGCCAGAAAAGTATGAATGTAAGTCTGATTCGTCGTTATGCCATACACACGCAATTGGTCCAGAGCTATCCTCATTTTCTCAATCGCCGCTGGCCTCGAATCCCCATGAACAATGATTTTGGCAAGCATCGGATCATACAGCGTAGTCACCTCAAGCCCGTTTTGAATCCATGTTTCGATCCTCGCCCCCTCTGGCCATACAATGTTATCAATGCGGCCATCACTAGGGCGGAAATCATGGAAGCAATCCTCGGCGTACAATCGGACTTGAAGACTATGACCTTGCGGAGGCTGGATGCGTTCGGCGAGATTCGTAAGATCTCCGGCAGCCTCTAGGATCATCCACTCCACTAGATCTACTCCCAGTACCTCCTCTGTTACACCGTGTTCCACCTGAAGACGAGTGTTCACCTCCAGGAAATAAAATTCCGTCGATTCAGGATCGTATAAAAACTCTACAGTCCCCGCACTGCGGTACCCGGCTGTCGCCGCCAGTCGGCGGGCGCTTTCGTGCATCTCATGCCGCGTGCTATCCGGCAGATTCGGAGCTGGTGTCTCCTCTATGATCTTCTGGTTCCTGCGCTGCACTGAGCAGTCCCGCTCACCAAGAGCAACAGCTTCGCCGAAGGCATTCCCGAAGATTTGAACCTCCACATGACGTGCCCGTGCAATGTATTTCTCCAGAAAAACACCGCCGTCGTTAAAGTTCGCCGTCGCTAGACGTGTGACAGAATCATAGGCTTCCCGCAGCGCCGACTCATCGCCGCATATTCTCATCCCAATCCCACCGCCACCAGCAGTGCTCTTCAACATGACCGGATAACCGATCCCGGCTGCCTGTTCAACAGCGAGCTCCAGGGATGGAACCAATCCCGTGCCGGGCAGCATGGGAACACCAGCCTGCTCAGCAATGGAACGTGCGGTATGTTTTAGCCCAAACATCTCAATATGCTCCGGGGAGGGGCCAATAAAAGTAATACCGTGTTCTCCGCAGGCCCTGGCAAAAGAAGCATTCTCACTCAGGAACCCATAACCCGGATGGATCGCATCCGCTCCGGCCGCTACCGCTGTCTGCAAAATAAGCGCTGCGTTCACATAGCTTTCTTTAGCCGGACCTTCTCCGATCAGGATGGATTCATCCGCTTGTTCAACATGAAGGCTGTCCCGGTCTGCCTTGGTGTACACTGCAACAGAGGCAATTCCCATGCTGCGAAGTGTACGAATAATTCTGACAGCGATGGCACCGCGATTGGCAATAAGCACTTTTTTAAACATGAGTCTCACTCCCTTCTGCGTCCCAGATCAGCACTTGTGCAGGTGTAGGGTTGTATGCATTACATGGGTTATTGAGCTGCGGACAGTTACTGATCAGCACGGTTACAGGTACAAGAGCGACCAGCTCCACATAACGTCCCGGGCCGGACACGCCATCTGCGAAGGTTAGCTCGCCTTCCGGTGTAACGGGGACATTCATGAAGAAGTTCACATTAGGTACGAGATCTCTTTTGGAAAATTCACTCCGGCCCGACAGCATCAGCATGAACGTATCCCGGCAATTATGCATAGGTAGGGTATCGTGAGAATAACGGACGGTATTACTCTGGGCCGAGCAGGCGCCTCCAATCGTATCGTGCCGTCCGCAAGTATCTGCGGTGATACGCAGCAGCTCCCGTCCGGATTCAGCCACCAGCACTGAGCCTGTCGTCAAATACAGATTTTGCTGTCTGGTAATCGTCTGAATAGCACTGTAGTGATCTGCAGGATCTTCAGCCGCGTAAAACAACGTATCCACCGCTTGATTTCCCTCCAGATCAAGGATTCGGAGCACCTGCCCGGCGGTAAGGTCATGAATCCAGCCTTCACCTGCCGGAATGATTTTGTCATAAACAGCTTTGGCCGGATCGAGCGTGCTTTGTATAGGTTCAAATGTATAAGTGCTCATGTTAGTTCGCTCCCTTCAGTAACGAATAGGCATTCCATGTATTTTCAAAAGCTCTCCGGTTCTCATTGCAGTGAACTACACAGCGGTCATCAGGACTTACGGTCTCAGCATCACTTAACAGGAGTTCAATGGCGGTATCGGGGTAGCTTTCTTGCGGGTCCAGCGGATTAGGGGTGTTAGACAACACGAGAAGTACATCCATTTCTGTGCGAAGCGTAAGAGACTTACCTGCCGTTGGCTGCTGCTCATATCGCATTGTACCGTCCAGCTCACATACCACTTTGGAAAAAAAGTTAACCGGAATACTGAGATCGCGGGGGGCAAGCCCATGCCGGTACATTTCAACGATCAGGTTCTCATAACCGCTGCGGAGCCAGGCGTTACGTTCATCCTGATACCGGCTGTAACCATATTTCCGATCCGTCATTGCTCGTGTTGTATACCCGGCTAAAGTGTCGTGCCAGCCTGCCGTGTCATTGGTAATCGATGCAAGCACCCGGCCCTGGTCACTCATGAGTACATGGCCCGCTGTCAAATAAGCGGTATGTTGGGCCTTTAAAGTGTCAGGCATGTTATAACGCTCGGAAGGATCGGATGCATGATATAGCAGAGTTGTCAGATTGGCGCGTTCGCCAGTTGCTGTTATTACAATGCTTTTCCCTCTGCGAATATAACCGGACCATTTGCCGCCTGCTTGAATACGGATTGAACTCATGTCATTCCCTCCTGTTAGTGAAAAAAATAAAAAAGCCCGGGAGAAATACCAAAGATAAGACTTGGTAAATTCTCCCGGGCTTTTTTCCCGCCGTGTACACGGTTGCTAAGTGGCATCCATGCGTTTTCTCTCGGACCAGTCAACCGTCAGAGCAGTTCGGAACCCTAGAAAACATTTGTTATTCGGTTTGTGTAAACAATCCTAACACACAATAAAATTCATGACAACAAAATATTTCGAATTTTTAGTTATTTCAATAATAGCGACGATTTCAGTGTTAGATTATTGGTTATTTTTTTGAAAACCGAAGAAAAAAAGCTTGTTTTTCACGAAAAACCTTGATTTAATGTGAGGTGTCATGACATTGGTTTAAAACAGCAAGTATTCATCGCAAACTGAAGGAGGAGATTTTATGTCAGATAATCTGACCTTGAAAAGAAATTTATCTCTAGTACATGTCGTGACCATGGGGTTGTCCTGGATGTCGCCTATGATTTTTTTCACCAGCTTCGGTGTGTTGTATGCAGGATCTGGTGGTATGCTTTTGGCCGCATATCTCCTGGCTTTTGTAGCGATCTTGTTCACGGCTTTAAGTTATGGTCAAATGGCTCGTGCCTTCCCTGTGTCAGGTTCCGCGTATACGTATGTCACGAAGTCCATGAATCCTTTCATCGGCTTCCTGGTGGGCTGGGCCATTCTACTGGATTATCTTTTCTCTTGTATCATTGCAGTGCTCATGTTCGGTATCAATCTGCATGCACAGTTTACCTCCGTTCCTACCTCCTTCTGGATTGTCGGATGTACCCTTGTGGTCATGATCATTAATATCATCGGGATTAAGACTTCAGCCAACGTTAGCAAAATCTTTGTGCTGATGCAGATCATCTTCATTGCCGGGTTCTGCTCCTTGCTTGTGTATAGAGCGTTGCAAGGCGGTATAACTGCCGGATTGAACCCTTTTGCAGCTAAAGAAGGTGTATCTTTCTCATCCATCCTTGCCGGTGCTTCGCTTGTCTGCTTCTCTTTCCTTGGATTTGATTCCATTACTACGATGGCCGAAGAAACCAAGAATCCGAAGAAAACCATTCCCCGTGCCATTTTAGTGATCGTTTTGTTGGCAGGTTTAATGTATTTCGGCACGGCTTACCTCATTCAGCAAATGTACCCTTCCTTTACATCCACCAATGTGGACTCTGCAGGATTTGAATTGATGCAATCCATCGGAGGCAGTCTGCTTGCATCCCTCTTCACCTTCGTCATTATTTTCTCCGTACTGTCCCAAGGGATGTCTTCCATGACGACCGTAACCCGCCTATTGTTCGTAATGGGCAGAACCTCCCTGCTGCCGCGAAAATTCGCATCTGTCCACCCTACATTACGAACCCCTGTATTCAACATTATTTTGGCAAGCGTAATCTCGTTGTCCGCGATCTTCATCAGCCTCGAAACCGCGATCAAATTTGTTAATTTTGGCGCATTAACCGCATTTCTGTTCGTGAATCTCTCCGTCATTTTCCATTACATCATTCGTCAAAAGCAACGTTCTCCGAAGGATCTGTTCTTACGTTTTCTCTGCCCGCTTATCGGCGCAGGATTTGTATTTTATCTCATCACGCTGTTGGATCTCTCATCGTTGCTGCTGGGCTCTGGGTGGCTTGTTGTAGGATTTATGTACTACACTTTGAGAGGAATGAAATCAGCTCCATTACCAATGGTGGAGGTGGATAAAGCAGTCTAGGATCACCAGGACATCATAAAGTGATGAACATACCCATTTTCAAATAAAAAGTGGTTATTACTACAAAGTCAGCACAAAAAGACGGGCTTCTCAGCTCGTCTTTTAATTTGCATGAATTACTATTGATGCTTTCCTATAGTCAGCTTGCTGTAGGGCAGAGAGGCACCAGTCCTTTTATCGGATAAATGGTTTCTTAATTAAACACTCTCTTATTAGTCTCGCAATATGTTGATAAAATGATTCCTCATGGGGAACGAAGTGATCTTTATCAAACATCTTCTTCATGGGAATCCTTACCCCACCGCATTCTATAATAAATCCACTGGCTTGAATCTGCTCCTTCTCCCCGTGCCAAAGATCGTAAAAATCATCAAATTCGGCCTTGAAAATCCCAGCTACCTCTTCTTCTTGTAGTGTAAAATCTTCAAGTGTTTTTGTGTATCTATAAAGAAATACATTCGCCAGCTCTTTATCAATAAGGCTAGGCTGCTCGGTAATATAATCAATAACTCCTAATGACTTTAATTCATCAATGGTAACCTCAATACCTATTTCTTCGTGCACTTCTCTTATTCCATCTAGCACAGTTTCATGAGCTAATATATGTCCGGCGGCTGTAATGTCCAGTAGATTCGGATAATCCTTCTTCTGATCACTCCGGAGTTGCAGGTAGATATATTCTTTATCCCCTTCACTGCTTATAAACCAACAGTGAAACGTTTCGTGCCAATGTCCAAATCTGTGTACTTCCTCGCGTGTGGATACCCCGATTGGATTTCGATTATCATCAAAAATCTTCAGCATTTCACTATTCACGATTGAGCCTGCCTCCATTCGTATTTATCATTGTCTCAATTTCCTGGTAACGGCGAAGCAAATTTTCGTACTGATCTTTTTCCTTCAAGGACTTGCGGTTAACCTCTATGTAATTTAAGATTCCCCTGGCATCCGTGTTTAGAATATGTAACCTTTCAAGCTCTAACTCCGCGAAAATGACCCTTTGTTCTTTTGTAACACTATTAAGACCTTCTTCTATTTCACGCAATTTTCCAGCTAATAGCTCCGTTGCTTCGCTCGCTTCTATCAGAAGATGTTTATACAAAATTTCAATGGACAGCAGATCTGTATCTTCATAGTGATCCATCGTTTGTGCTAGCTCTCGCAGGTCTGAGGACAATTCTGAAATCAGTTCCGTATTCCAATCTTTTATCAAATAAGAGAGGATGTTGTATGTCCAGATACTGTCGGATTGAGAAAAGATGATTTTGAGGTGCGGTATGGTTTCAACCTTATACTTAAGTAACACGTCCATCATTGCGGAAGCAATAGGCCAGTTCATATCCTGTATCCATTCCAATAGTTCTGGTAACAAGGGAATTACTACTTCTCTTTCCATGCTTGCAAGGGCTTCAACACTTTTACAATCATGCTTATCAACGGGTAGATAGGTGTGATTCATATGCGGGACTCCCCTTTATTAAAGAACTTTCGTGAGTGAAAACCCTGTACTAGATAGAACGCATTAAAAAACAAACATAGTCAAGAAAAAAGAGAGCTTACATATAGGATGTGAAATTAGCGGCATTTTTGTACCTTAAATCCTCTACAGCTGAGCTTTAGTGGAGATTAAGTGCAATAATGTACCTTAAATATTCCAGAATACCCCGTACAGCCTGCTTTTTCGAAAAACAAGATACAATAATGCCCTTATTTACCTCATTTACTTAATTCAAAGGAAAATAAGGTACAAAAATGCCGTTAGTTGGGTAGATGCTCCCACTTTTTCACTGTTAAGACGACTGACGAATAGGAATTTAACGCTTCTAGTGGTTGAAGTCTGTCGACAGACTATGATCCGGTGCTAACTTTCCCCTAGAAAGCTTTCAGCTGAGCGCTTTGCGCCTACAGTTCCCAACTTCCCCGTTCACTCATACTCGCTTTTTGTTAATTTCTATTGTTCGGCTTATGTAATCCTTTAATTATATCAATTCCCCCTGTTCTAATGAATGACATCCTTTTATTGACAAAATGTAATGAGGTGATTACAGTTGAAGTGTAACTACCTCATTACATTTAGAAAGGAACCCGTTACATTGATCAAGAATCGTCTTAAAGTTTTGCGAGCTGAACGTGACTGGACACAAGCTGATTTGGCAGAACGTGTTGGGATCTCACGACAAGCAGTCATCTCCATTGAGAAGTATAAGTACACACCGTCGTTAGAGTTGGCTTTCAACATTGCGAAGGCATTTAATGTATCCATTAATGAAGTATTTGTACCTGAGGAGGATGAAGAACAATGAGTTATCAATTTGTACTGTTAGCAGTGGCGGTTGTATTAGGAATATGTTTTATCTTTCTTCAATGCTTTAAAGCTATAAAAGTAACTAAATACAAAAATGATGAACGCTGGCAACTCGTTCAGAATAAGGCGAGCCATGTGGCAATGCACTACAATAGTGTACTTGGTTTCCTAATTTGCATTGGATTTGCTATTACATCATTTGTTGATACTCAATTTACAATATCTCTTAATTTAGCACTACAGTACTTGCTACTTGCATTTTTTTTACGAGACACAATAGAATTAATTGCTTTACTTCATTTTGATAAAGTTTTATAGGACTGTGTCAGGCTGTCGAGGAATTCTCGACAGCCTGACATACGCCACGTTCGGCGGTACATGCTAATGCGTTAGATCCTCAAGAAATGCATTCATCACCTGATAAAATCCGTTTAAGTCATCGGAATGGACGCCGTGTCCGCAATCTTCGAAAACAGCAAGTTTTGTGTTTGACCTTCTAGCCTCCATCTGTTCCGCTTGGGGTAAGTCGAAAAAGATGCTTTTTCTGCCATGAATCAGTAGAATAGGACAACTGGATGATAACCAGTCCTCCCACCAATCCCCATTTACTTGTGCTATGGTAGTTTGCAGCCCTTTCATGTCGGTGCGGAATCCCCAGCCCTGCTCATCCTCCAACACACTTTCTGAGAAATAATCGATCGCCCGAAGGCCAATGTTTATAAGCGAATCTCTCAATTCTTTTAAGGAGGCTGACCGGTAAGGGAGTTTGTTAGCAAATGAGAAGTCAGAATCAATCTCTGCACCGATATCTTCAACAATCACAGCCTGAACCAATTCGGGGTAACGGGCGGCGAACTGATAAGCATTTACCCCGCCTAAGGAATGACCCAGGATCGTTACCGGTTGCCCTCCAAGCTCCGTTTGAATCAGGTTTAGAACATCTGTTACATAATGATCTCTGGAGTACTCGTCCTGTAGAGCATGCTCACTCCAACCATGACCGCGTTGATCTAAACAAATCACCCGCCATTTGCTGAACTTGGCCGCTAATTCCGAGAATGTTCTAGCATTGGCCATAGCCCCATGGAGCATCACTAGTATTTGTTCACTTTCACCGCCAAAGTCTAAGTAAGATAGCTGAAGATTTCCGGATTTGAAATATTTCCGCACTGCCGTAATTTCATGATGAGTATTTGACACCTGTAATCTTTCCCCTTCCAGAATAGGATTCTAGTTGAACTTACAGGTTAAAGTATACACATTAATAGTGACAGACATTGTCATAGTCAAAAAAAAGAACGACCGCAGTCCAGGTCGATCGTTCTTGGATTAAATATAGTATTTACTCCGCTGCTGCGTGCTGGTAATTTGCGGCCAGCATTTCCTTCAGACGGTCATCGTATGCAGCTTCAAAGGAAGGGATAAGTTCATCTATTCTGGCCTGGAACTTCTGAGGGTCCTCTTCTGCCAGTTCTGCTCTTAATCGTTGCTCTTCCACGGATCCGTTATCATTCAACAGCATGGTCAATAAATGAGCATTAAAGAACTCCCGCGGCGGAAGAACTAACCCATTCATCATGAACAAGGTGAAAAAGAGCGCTCTGTTCCCTTCTTCGAGAGCCAATGCAGTCGCTTTTTTCGTATACAAATCGATATATTTCTGTGCGAAGGCAATACCTTTCAAAGGTTCCGAATAGACATGCTCGACTCCCCTCCAACGTAAATCCGACACGGAGCTGAGCCACCATGCGGGTTCAAGGGCTTGCTGCATTCTGTTCAGCACGCGAAGCTCGAAATCCGGCTGGGGATTACTAATCTGCTCTTCCAGGCAGGCAGCCAGGGTCTCCGCTTCAATCGAAGCTACGGTCATGCCTTGCCCATAGATCGGGTCGAAGCTACATAAGGCATCTCCAAGCACTAGCAGCCCTGAGGGCCAGCTCTCCAGCTTCTCAAAATGCTGACGAACCGATTCCGCTAGACGATAACCCCGTGGTCCTTGGTAGGGCTCTAGTTGTTCGAGAGCCTCTGCGATCTCAGGAGCCACTAACTGCTTCAATTCTTCCTCAAATTCAGTAATATCGGTAGAAGGATAATGTTCTCCTCCAGTACTGGCAATGGTTGCCCCCGCAATATGATCTTCAATGCGGTGCACCATGACGGCACTTACACCCTCGCCTGCCTGAGTATCATAGAAGAAAGACTTCCAATTCTGATCAACGTGTGAAGGGATTTTATAATAACGGGTGCTATATCCCAGTGGAACTTTCAGAATTTCCGGTTCTGGAACTTGCTGTCCCAGGGCTTCAAGCCATTTGATTACTTTAGATGAACGTCCGGCTGCATCTACCACCAGATCCGCGGTCAATGATGATTCAGTTTTTAGCTCATCACGAGATTTCGTATAAATCCCTGTGACGGTCTGCTGGTCATCTGTAGTGATTAACCCCTTAACCTCTGTGTTTGGTAGAAACTGTACATTAGAGATCTGCTTCACACGCTGATACAGGACCCACTCCAGCAGCACTCTGCTACTCGAAGCATCTTTATCCGCAGGTTGGTTGACCAAGCTCCCATACTTATTAACTGTTATCGTAGACTCGCCTTGGGTAGGTTGAGCACCCAACTCTATTAAAGTATCTACATAGCCGGGGAAATAACGTTCTAGAATTATTCTGCCACGAGGGAGCACACGGTGAGGATGGAACGATTGGGGTACACCTGAACGACTCTCCGGTTCTGTGGGAAGTAAGTCACGTTCTACAATCAGGACTTCTTCATAGTAATCAGACAGAACTCGTGCGGTCATTAAGCCAGCAATACCTGCTCCGATGACCAGAGCTTTACCACATTCTAATTTTTGTCCCATAATGTTCATTCCTTTCGCACCTGTAGGTTGGTTGTAAGGGCAACATTTGTTACGGCTAATGCGAGTATATTATAATTTGAAATAATAGTGGAGTTCAAACGTAATACACGTCTAATGGGCGAAAATGGACAAAAGAGGTGAAAGTGTTGCAAGCACAACGCGAGATCAATATGCAAGTTCAACGAACGAGAGAATGGATATTGGAAGCCTTGCTGATCCTATTGGAGACCATCCCTTATGAGAAGATCAAGATTGCCGCCATTACGAACAAAGCGGGTGTTGCAAGACAGACCTTCTACAGGAATTATAAGAGTAAGGACGACATTATTGAGACGTATCTCGAGACATTCTTCAATGAATTTATTATGGACATCAAGAAGATTGACTGTGAGGATAATGATAGTGCCATTCCGCGACTCTTGTTCGAGCGATTGGAGCGGGAGAGCCAAATCACAACAAGACTGATGAAGGCCAATATTGAACATTTATGGATGAAGCATTTCGAACGTTTGGAACGCGCCTACAGTGATGAGCTGTGCGGAGATGAGAAGGAATTAAGTAAACAGCTCTATTATCGATATTCAATGAAATACCAATTGAGCGGAGCGTTCGGGATCATGGTTGATTGGCTAATGAACGGCATGCCGCTTTCTGCTATAGAGATGGGAACGATCATCACTGAACTTTCCAAATCTTTTAGACATACGGAACAATATGCACCAGATTTACTGCAACGGATTGAGACCCTTGAATGTTAAAGTTGAATCCTATTGGATATATGTATCCTTGCACACTAGAAGACCCTAGGCCGTTAATTCGGCAGAGGGTCTTGTCCAACATATGGGTATGATATTACCTGAATAGTTATTTTCTGAAAAATAACGTCGGTTTGTGAGCCGTTCTCGGCTCAGCGGCTGAAAGCTTGGACACAGAGTCCGAGTCACCCTGTATGACATGGATATACTGAAGTAATCGTTCAGTCACTGGCTGGATCCGAAATGCTGATTCCTTTAACAGAGGTACATGATTACTGGATTTGATTTGTAGCAGGTGAAGGCTTTTCAGTGTATCTTCACCAGCTAATTGCAGCTCTGACCAGGCAAGCTCCTTGTTACGTGCCATACTTGTAACTCCTCCCAACTTCTCTTCTTATGAATCGGAATCCCCCTCCCCTTCCCAATGAAGTAGTCTTACACTCGTCTCTATCATTCTTAGGAAGAGCTTCTGCTTCTCCACGATCGTTTCCATTACCCGGGCAACCTCGTGCTGAAAATCAATGATCTGCTGATTCGTCGGTGAGGTGGGGAATTCCCCTTCTTTACCTGCAAAAGCTTCGATATTGCTAGCTTCGGCGCGAATCAACTGGGCAATAGCCACTTCGTCCGCAGCCATCGCCACTATTAATTCAGCTATCGCGTTCTTCATTGCGGGTTTGGCGTTCCGTTCCTGGTTACCATATCCGGACCAGCTTGATAAGGCGAGCTCTTCCTGGGCAATGTCCTGAAAGTCGTCGCCGGAAGGCATCTTATTGAGCCCCAGCCACTGCTCCATATTGATATCTTCCAGCAGTTTGGAGACAGAAGTATTAAATTTCAGGAAATCCTTTGTTCGAATATTGCAGTTATGCTGGGCATGACCGCATTATCTGTCTAATAGACGATCATTACGAAGAGGAAGAGAACTGTGATAAAGGCGAAGAGGATTGCAGTGAAGAGTTCTACGGGCTGGAAGATTATTGCGAGGAGTAAATCACCCCGTCGTTTTGCAAGGAGGTGATTGGATGAGGTGAAGTCACTCCATGCTATGTATACCATCAAAACAAAAAACTTAACTTAGGGAGAAATCTTTGTGTCATTACCATCCATACCGAATATAACGCCAACGATTAGTGTGACAAGTCAAGATGCTTATAACCTGCTGCTCATATCCATCGCTTTGGAGGAGATTGGCTTAAGTCATATCGTGAACGCGGAGGCAGAGAAGATTCAATATGTGCTTGGAACGCTACCAGGGCTGACCCCAAAAGCAACCTTACACGAAATCCTTCAGGTCAACAAAGAGGTCCGTGCAACTCTTGGCGAGGTGGTTTTACAAGAATTGGTCCTGCATAAGAAGCTGAACTCTATCTTTGACAATTTCCACTCCTCCATCACCCCTCCCAACCCTGCTTGCCCGCCCGATAATACGGCGATCTACCCGCCTTATCGCTAAGAGCCTTAACTTATTGGGAGAAGAACCCACTTCGGGAATAACCGAGGTGGATTCTTCTATACAACAGCGCCTAATCCATTTCTCCTCATTATTGCGTGCAATGGACTCCCAATATCCCGATAGTTGTAAATAAAGTATCCCCTAAGGTTAAACCGCCTTTAGTCGAATGAGATTGATCTTCCCCTTAATGGAGCAACAAAAAAATCCCAACCTCTCATTTTAAACCTGAGAAATTGGGATTCTTATATTTAATGCCTTGTTATCCGTTATCTTTGAAGAAAAGGGATTCTTCTGCTACCTGGGCTAATTCCTCTGCTTTCGCACTGATCTCCTGGATCGTTGCAGTGAATTCCTGAATCGCCCCTGACTGACCATCGGCTAGCTTGTGAATATCAGTGAACGTATTATTTAGGCGTAATAGAAGTTCCTGGATATTCTGCGTAATACCATTAATCTGGTCTACATTCTCCTTCGAGCTTGTCGCCAACTTCCGGATCTCATCGGCAACAACAGAGAAGCCTCTTCCCACTTCCCCTGCTCGTGCCGCTTCAATAGCAGCATTAAGACCCAGCATGTTACTCTGATCCGAAATCTCCTTCACAACCGTGGAAATTTTACCGATCTGCTGAGCACTTATGCTAACGTCCTTCACTTGAGTGGTAACGTCAGTCACCCGGTCGGTTAGATGAGTTACAGCTTCGCTGATCTCTTCAATAGAGGCAGTGGTCTGTTCGACAATTGCCGAGAAACTCTCGGCCATCTCAAAAAGCTTATTCGCTTTCTCAAGACTTGTCCCCATACCTACACCGCCGATTACTCTGCCTTGTTCATCATGCAGCGGGATCGCGTGTGCAGCAAGTGGAAATCCGAACAACTCTTTGGGAACGACAGCAGACAAAGGCTTATTAGCCTTGATTGCATTCGTTACAATATCCCCTTCCCGAAGCGGGTCCCCGGGGGTGACATTCAGAGAGAAGGTTTTGCCTGGAATGTTGATGATCAGCTTCTCAGTGTCATAAATGCCAATGGTTATGTCGTCGTTAGTAAGACTATTCAATAGTGGGGCTACTTTTACAAAAGATCTGATCAACTCATGCTGTGTTTGCTCTTCATTCACTGTGCTCATACGTTTATCCTCCAGTTCTTAGTACGGGAACGTCCTTTGTCCATAATTAACGGAAATCCATTTCAACGTAGTGAATTCATCCAAGCTCCATTCCCCGTTCAACCGGCCCAGGCCGGACTGCTTCTCTCCGCCAAAAGCTACAATGGGCTCGTCGTTAATCGTGACATCGTTCACATGGATCATACCTGTATGGACCTTCTTCGCCATCTCTACACCACGCTCAAGATTGGAGGTGTGAATGGCCCCGCTAAGACCAAATCGTGTATCGTTCGCAATGTTAATAGCTTCTTCTTCCGTCTCGAATGGAATAATGCATACAACCGGGCCGAACAGCTCCTCTTGAGCTACCTCCATATCCGGTGTGACATTGGCGAGGACTGTAGGCTCCACCAATCTGCCGGTAATTTTACCATGCACCAGTGGAACTGCTCCCTGCTCAATCCCCCTCGCAATCAGCTTCTGCAGCGTATCTGCCTGACGGTCGTTGATAACAGGTCCAATGATGATCCCCGGCTCACTTGGATCACCTGCTGTAAGCGTAGAGACCTTCGCGCTGAATTTATCTACAAAATCTTGATAGATGTTCTTATGTACTAAAATCCGGTTGGCCGACATGCAGATCTGGCCTTGGTGCGTGAATCTGCTGAATGTCGCCGCTTGTACCGCGTAATCGATATCCGCATCCTCCAGGACTATGAACGCGCTATTTCCTCCGAGCTCCAGCAGCGGTTTTTTGAAGTTCTTGACGGCCAGTTGGCCAATATAGCTTCCGACCTTCGTCGAGCCTGTGAAAGAAATAATTCTTGGAATCGGGTGCTCGACGAACGCATCACCAATCTCGTTAATGTCTGTAACTACAACATTTAATAGGCCTTTCGGAATACCCGCTTCTTCGAAAATCTTGCCAATCAGTGTCCCACCTGTAATAGGGGAATCCTCATGCGGCTTCAGCACTACGCCATTGCCGGCACCCAGCGCTGGAGCAACTGACTTCATGGACAAGAAGAACGGGAAGTTAAACGGACTGATTACACCAACCACGCCAGCCGGGATGCGATACAGCCGATTCTCTTTTCCATCCTCAGTAGAAGGTAAAATCTTACCTTCCATTCGAAGCGGGAACGTTGCCGCTTCCTTAATCATATTTTTCACAAGTCCGATTTCAAAAGCAGCCTTCAGTCGTGTTCCGCCCAGCTCCTGAACGATAATGGACGAAATTTCTTCCTCATTTGCTTCAATGTATTTAACCGCATTCTCAAGGATATCACGTTTAAGATACGGGTTAACCTTGTCCCATTCGAGCTTGGCTTTATAGGCAGCTTGATAAGCATCATCAATGTCTGCCACGCTCGCGATTTGAAAATCGGTAATTACCTCATCATTATAAGGATTGATATCGGCCAGCGCTTTACCGCTCTTGCCATCTCTCCATTCCCCAGCAATAAATTGTTTTCCTAACTTTGAGTAGTGCATACTATCCCTCCAGCGTGTTGATTTGACAATTAATAACTTCACATTTATTTATCGACAGAATACCGATAATTTGTTTGGATTTACTTCATTAAAAAGACGGGTGATCTTTGATCCCCGCCTGTACTTGATTTAATTGAATAGATGGAGCTCCGGACTGTTTAGGATCATCCGCTTCCACGATTTCTTGTCCTCCGGGTTCGATTCCAGCCAACTCTGAGAAACAGTGTACATCAGCAATCTGCGGTAATTTATAAATAATTCCAGCTTATTTAGAAATAACGTGTCCAGATGATTTTCCATTTCGTAACCATTCATAAAATGCGTATAGAAAAATTTCAAACCATCCATATCCTTGAACGGCTCGTTCATTCCACCAGCTGTCGAAAACAACAAAAATTGTGAAGCGATAGCAATATCATTGGCGAACCAGTGATAATTGGCGACATCGAAGTCGATGAGGACCATCCGGTCATGTTCTAGCATAATGTTATTTATATGCGGATCGTTGTGGATGAAACCAAAGGTATCCCTCGTTACCGGAAGTTCAGAGAGTTCGCTCTTAAGGCTTTTCCAAGCCTGCTTAATCTCCGCATCCTTGCACCAGGAATAAAAGAAGCTCCACTCCCCCTCCCAGTTCAGTACGTCGCTGCCTCCATCCGGCGCACTTCCTGTCCAAGTCGGATAATTCTTTGTCAGCCGGTGCAGCTTTCCTATCAGTGCTCCGTATCTGATGTGGAAATCCTTAGTATAATCATTGCCTCCCGGAACTCTCCCGCGGATTCTATCCATCGTATACGCAACCAGGATATAATCACCCGTGTCCAGTGTCTCTATGATGTTATTGTTCGTGTTCAGCACCGGATAAGCGATGTCCATCCCGTGCCTTCCTAGATAGTTGATAAACCGGGTGCGTTCATCCATTTCTTTAAACGCCCTATCGGCATTTCCCTTCGAAATGGCCAGAATCTTGAGAACCATATCGCGGCAACCAGAACGATAGCTGTAGAGAATACCGTCTGATTCCTCTCCTCCACCGCCCACAAAAGTCAGGGCATCCATATGAGTACCGAATTTCTTGGCCATTGCGTCCAGCGAGTGATTGGATATTTTGATCAAGATCTATTCTGCTCCTTTGTGAAAAAGATGATTATCGCCTAATCATAAGCTATTATGTAAACAAAAGAAGTATAATACTTTATTGATAATTTCTACATATATAATATGAGCTTCTGAAACATATAAAAGGTCATCATTGTTTTAGATAAATATCCTTTATATACCATATTATTCTTTAACGCTAGATAAAGGAGATGAGATTATTAAAAAAGTCAGACGAATTCTGCTCTCTCTTGGACTCGCAATTATTTTACTTGTAGGGATAGGGCTAATCTTCCCCACATGGACACCCGCAATAAAAGGAGAAAACAGCATAAGAGAACTCAAGCAAGTCGAAATTAACGGTACCGGTCATGAATTGATGATCCGTGGTCAGGACAAGAACAACCCTGTTGTCATTTTTGTGCATGGAGGACCCGGTGTTCCGGAAATCCCTTATGTGACCAAATACCAGGATGAATTAGAAAAGCATTTCACGATCGTTCATTATGACGAGCGGGCCACCGGGAAATCGTATCACTTTGGAGAAGACTACTCGAATCTCACGAGTGATCTATTAGTGAAGGATTTGCTGGTTTTGACAGATTACATAAGTGATCGTTTGGATAAGAAGAAAGTTATTCTGATGGGGCATTCGTTTGGTACCTATATTGCTACACAGGCAGCCCATCAAGCTCCAGAAAAATATGAAGCCTACATAGGCATTGGTCAGATGGCAGATACCGTAGAGAGTGAACTGGATGCCTTGAATTACATGATCGATCAAGCTAAATCAAGCGGCAATACAACCGATGTCCAGCATTTGCAAGGGTTAACCGATAAAATCCAGAGTGGCGAGCAGTTAGCTCCACGAGATTATCTCCGGAAATATGGCGGGGCAGCAAGACTGATCGATGAAGCTACGGACATAAGGGACGGTTTCCTGTTCGGACCGGAGTATAACTTACTGGATATCATCCGTTTTTATCGCGGCTTATTTTACTCACAGGATACTTTATTAAAGCCAGCTATGGATAAACCTCTCCCCCCCCTAGTCACCAAACTAGATTTACCTGTGTACTTTATTATGGGGAAATACGACTATATGACTACTGCGAATTCAGCCAATAATTATTTGGAAAAGTTAGAGGCACCTCATAAGGAACTTATACAATACGATCAATCCGCTCATTACCCTCAATTTGAAGAAAAAGATAAATTCTCGCAATGGATGATCGATACATTCGCACAATGAATTCATATCATGCATTTGCATAAATGAAGGCTTAAAATACAAAAAAGGCTCCTCATGGGTTCAATCGAACCTTGAGGAGCTTTTTTTAACGCTCAGAAAAAGTTGCTAGGGAAGAGATGATCAGCAAATACATTCGCTGTACTGCGTCTACGCCCATTCCTCTTCCATCAGATCCGCTACAACAGCCACCGCAGCTTTACTGCCGGAGGCTGCAGCGTAAATTAATTGAGAAGGCATCACATAGGACGAGTCTCCGGCTGCGTATACTCCGGTTGCGGTGGTCCGGCCCATTTCGTCGGTTATAACCTTGTCGTTCTCTGTTATTTGATAATCCAGTGCTTCATTAAATCGGGCATTGGGCAGCAGCTTGGGATCAATGAATCCTCCACTCCGCTCTACGGAGGTGCCATCTGTGAAATGTACCCGCTCCAGCAAGCCATTTTGACCGGAAAAGGATGCGACAGGTGTCTCCACGATGGATATCCCTCTGGAAGCAAGCTTCTCCCGCTGTTCGGTATTCAGAATATCGTAGCCGTTCGTACACACCACGATGTCCTGGCTGTAGCCCATGACTAGTTTAACCTTATGGAATACGGCAGGATTGTCCGAGACGACAACAAGCGGCTGATCCCGTAGTTCCCATCCGTCGCAGAATGGACAGTTGAATAGGCTTTTTCCGTAAAAGTCTTGAAGCCCCTCGATTTCGGGAAGCTCCTCTTTCAGCCCGGCAGCTAGAATCAGCTTGCGGGCCAGCACTGGCTCACCCGCCGAGGTAGATAGAGAAAAACCAGCATCCGTCCTGCGAATATCACTCACCTCAGCCGGCAAATGCTGGACAGATGGGTAACGCAGCACTTCTTCATAGGCTATACGACGAAACTCGGCGGGCGTAACCCCATCCTGTGTAAGGTATCCGTGAGAGGCGTGTGTCACGCCGTTTCTGGGCTGGCTATTGTCGAGAAGCACCACACTTTTTCTAGCTCTGCCTAGTACCAGCGCAGCATTTAATCCTGCCGGTCCACCGCCGACAATGGCACAATCATAGATATGCATAAGTTTAAAACCTCCATAAGATAAATTAGATACTATAAAGATATTTTATATCTATAATTGATTAGCATTAAGCACTACCTTCACAATCGTAAGGGCAGTGCATATTAAGCGATAACGCATCAATTCAATTAAAGATCTAATGTATCTATGATAGCTTTAATCCAGTCTATCTGTCAAGAAGCTTTCTAATTGGCGTCTCTTGATGGCATCTGTTAGCAGCGTTTGTTGACAAACCCTAGAAAATCCTTATATAGTTCAATTACTGATAATTAGAAATATAATCATTTAAGAGCCAAAGGAGGACGCCTTAATGGATACCAAGCAAGACACACTCTACCTGGATTTGCTGCAGCTTATCTCACTGAAAATAAAGAAACGAGCAGATGAAAGCATCAAAGAGCTGGGGTTAAATTCTCAGCAAGGAAAGATGATTGGCTATATTTATGAACATCAAGACAAGGGTCTGATTCAAAAGGATCTTTCCGATCGTTTCCACGTACGCGGCGCGAGCATCACCAGCATGCTTCAAGGTCTTGAAAAAAAAGGATACATCGAACGTAAAATCCCTGCCCATAACGAGCGTCAAAAGAATATTTATGTACTGCCCAAAGGCGTTGCACTAATCGAAGCCTTCGAGCAGTCTTTTCAACAGGTAGAGGCAGAAATCATTCAATCCCTCTCTGAGGATGAGCGGCAGACCTTCAAAGCTTTGTTGAAGAAAGTCAATGAAAATCTATAAAAAGATTCATTGTTTATATGTATCAATATTCCATTCTTCGTTCAGGATCGAATATTGATACGCATCATGCCAAATAGGCTGCCCACTTTCTGTTTTCTGAAAAAAGCTTCTTTCTTGAAGTGCCCCTCTCGACGCATCGACAGACGCTCTAATAATCTCCAGGACGGTGCGTTGTCAGGGTTACATAAAGCCATGATCCGGTGTGCTCCTAATTCTTCAAAACCATATTTCAATACAGCTTGGCAAGCTTCTGTGGCATAACCTTTACCGTAAAATTCAGGGTTGAAGATATATCCAATCATCCATGTTAAAAAGGGTTCCGGCTCTCTCTGCGCAAAATAAATATGACCAATCATTTTATTCGTATTTTTCAAGCAGACAGCCACAAAAGCATTCCCCTGCGAGCGCTCTGCCGCCATTAATTTGCACTCTTCTTCATTCCTTGCGGTATCGGGCTCATACTTTAATACATTTTCTTGAGACAGGTACTCATGCAAATCCCTCCAATCACTTGCCTCAAACTTACGAAGCATTAGTCTTTCCGATTCCAAAATAATCATTGTGCCCCAACCTTTCCCGCATTGATGTATGTTTATTCTAGCGGTATAAGGTACATCATCAATGAACTTTTATACAATAGCCCTGCTTCTAGTCCGGGTCCTCCTCATTTTCAATAGAGGTTCCGGTGAGTCCGATTTGCCTTAGAGTCATATTCGCCTGTACTTTAATAGATGCATGGGCAAAATCAGGGCCCCAGGTCGGCTCCATCTTTCTCCAGGTGCGAGGGTATTTGCGGTGAATATAACCGTTGAATCCAACGACATCCGTCTTCTCTTGCTGAATATGGTGAAGGAATGCTTCCATATCCGTTTTACATTTCAGATTAAGTGCTTCTTTGACCTTCCTGAAATCCTCCATTTGATCCAGATGCAGTGCAGTTTCGTTCTCTACGATCATAACGTCACCTTTGAGTTTCACTTCAAATTGCGGTTTTCCGTCAACCAGTTTCACGGCAATTTTGCTGGACAATCGGTGCATATCCACATTGATCACCCCTTTTTCTTTGATGGGGACTGTGATACTGAATTTATTGATTTTTTTAGTTAGCCAAAAAAAGGAATGGGTCTCATCAACATTCAGTTTATATTTCATTTTCAGGTTGTTATCAAAGACCGCAATACCTGTCATTTGCATTTCCTGTTTCTGCGATTGCTCCTTGCTGGATAAGGAGAGTTGCGGAAGTGTAGGGCTTTTACCGGGATCATTGATGGCCTGCAGAAAATACACCATGGCCTTGTCCGCCAGTCCGCCTGTATTTTCATGTATTTTCAGCGCCCCCGTCGCCGGAGAATCCTCAAGCGGATACACCATCTTCAGTAAGCTTAAGGCGGTCCCCTTCTCTACAATGATCATATCGGTTCTAAGGCGGACATCTTTATTCCGGCTATATTCGTCCAAAATATTGGACAGTCCGTCTCTGGCCATACTCTCACCGATGACAATCATTCGCCGGTTACCTGCAAATATGGTACGTGACAGCTTGGGCTGGATCTGATTCGCCGCTTCCATAATAGATCTGCCTTTTCCGGTAAATACCTCAAAGTGCTTACTCAGGGAAGCTAAATCCCCATCGCTGTTGTTGTTATTCGATTGTGGGATGAAAATCATCGCACTGGCCAAATATTGCCCATCCTGCTCTTTGTCCATCCCCCAGCCAAGAATAACAGCACGGTCATTAAGCTCCACCCGATCCCAACAGCCGGTGAGCAGACACGAAAGGACAAGCAAAGGCAGCAGCTTGTGAAGCATCCATCTCATGAATTCCTCTCCTCACGCGGATTTGATCGTGATTTGCCGGACAGTGGAGGTGATTTCCGTACGGCCGGACGCGGTCTACGGTGCATCATCCATCGCGGTGCGCGAATGAAAGTATCCCGCAGCGACTGGCCCTCCCTGTCAACGAGCGGACTCAGATAAGGTGTACCATATGAAGACAGGTTCGTCAGATGAACGATCAAGAGGATCGATCCCATAATAATCCCGAACAGGCCGAACAACGCCGCAAGGATCAGCATCGGAAATCTCAGCATGCGCGCAGCTGTCCCGACATTGTAACGGGGAGCTGCAAATGAGGAAATCCCGGTAGCCGCTACAACGATAACCATGGGAGCCGAGACGATTCCTGCTTGCACAGCGGCTTGTCCAATAACCAGCGCACCTACAATACTGACCGCGGAGCCAATCTGCTTCGGAAGTCTGAGCCCCGCTTCTCTAAGTCCTTCGAACATAAACTCCATAATAAGGACCTCAAATACTACGGGCAACGGAATCCCTTCACGTGCGGATAATATACTCAGCAACAGGTTGGTCGGCAGCATTTGAGGATGATAGGAAGTGATCGAAATATACAGGGACGGCAGATAAATCGAGATGAGAAACAAGATTAGGCGAACCGCCCGAATCGCTGATGTGTAGATGAACCGTTCGTAATAATCATCAGCCGCTTGAAGACCGGACAGAAGGGTCATCGGCAGAATCAATACGAACGGATTACCATCGATCAGAATGGCCACCTTCCCCTCCAGTAGACTGGAGCTGACGATATCTGGCCGCTCTGTGTTCTGAATCTGTGGAAACAGCGTGAACGCGGAATCTTCAATGAACTCTTCCATATAATTCGATACCTGATCGGCCGTTATATTCTGAATCCGTTCTCTGACTTCATTCACGATGTCGACGGGCGCTATATTTTTAAGGTAGGCGATGACGATTTTTCGCTTGGCGGTCTTCCCCACACGAAAAGCTTCGGTCTTCAGCGTTGGATTGGGCAGCGCTCTGCGAAGCATCGTAATATTGGTGTTCAAATCCTCGATGAATCCCTCCCGGGGCCCGCGAACGACAACCTCATTACTGGGCTCCTCAATATTTCGCTTGGGAGGCTGGCTAATCTCTATACTGTACGCCGCTGCTTCCCCCTGACTGAAGCAGACAATCGCACCACAGGCTATCTCGCCCGCCACCAGATTGATATCAGTGATGGGTTCAGAGATAGAGGATACTAAGGTTTTGAGGATGTCGGCAGTAAAGGGCTCGTCACGATTACGCTCACTCAAGGGCTTAATAATATCGAGATTCAATATATGGGGATCGGTAAATCCCTGAAGATAAACAAAGAGCAGCCGGGATGGACCCTCAAGCTCAAGGTGTCTGAATATAACATCCGTGCAATCCTCAAAAATATCCCGTATGGCGTGTTCAGTCTGATCCAGGTCATCTGTCAAATGGATAGAATCCGGCTCGTGGTATGGGGTTTGATCTGACCGTGACGGATTTCGTGGCAGGTTGCTCAAGACCATCCCTCGCTTTATCCTTATTTATTCATGTGGCTAGACTTTGAAATAGCGAATGTACATGTAGTAATACATACTGAGCATAAGAATCAGGAGTGTAACCCCGGACCATTTCCAACCCATGCTGGCCTTGGGGATTGTGGGGACTACTCCAGTTTGCACTTTCTGATTCTTTCGTCTGTGAAGCAGAATCATAATCCAGAGGATTACCGGGAGGATAAAGTAAAGCAACGGAAGGATCACTGGATCGATGTACCTCAGGAGAAGCGCCCGGGTAGTCAGCAGACTGGTCGTTAGTCCCGCTGCCCATATGGCAAGTAACGAAATGGGGATAATGAGCAGCTTCCATTTCTTTATCCCAAGCCACTGTGCAGTCCCGTAACTGAGGCAAAATAAATAAAACCCCAGTTTGATGAATGCACTGCAGACCCATAGCGCGATCATCACCACCTCAATCCGCTGCAGAAATTCACCAACTTCAATATAGCGGACCAATTCGTAGAGCGGATATTGCATTTTAGCGGCCAGTCCCGGTCCAAAGGTTAACAGGATAAACGTCGTTGTAAGGACCATTAAACCGACAGCAAGAGTAAATCCAACATAAATCTTCGGAGTTACCCCCTTCTGTTTGTTCAAGAACCCAAAGACCATTACAAGCAGATAAGAGTCCCCGTACATCTCCATCATCGTAAAGGTACCTCTTGCCATGTTTAACGGACTCGTATCGGCAGCAACGGGGAGAAGGAATGTGAAATCCAGGTTGCTCAAATTCAGGATATAAATACACAAAAACATCAACACAATAAGTGGTCCCATCAGTTCAGCACAGCGGGCGATCGTGTTGATTCCATTCGTGGCTACAGCAAAGGCAACAACGACGAACAAGACAATAACTACGGCCGTAAGCGGCGTTTCCTTGAATAAAGCCATGATTATAAAATCAACGACAGAGCGCAGGATATTCCCTAGTGAAATCATCCAAAAGGCCAGATAAGGAAGCACCCAAAACCGCCCCACCCATTTGCCGAGTACTTCCTGAGTGAATTCTATAAAGGTCTGACCCGGGAAATATTTAGCGTTGCGGACAGCCAGAGCCAGCACGATAAAGCCCGCAGCGCCCGCCAGAATCACGCTGAACCAGGCGTCCTGCTTGGTGACGTTCATCGTCCCGGACAGATAGATCGGAAGCCCGACATTTATGCAAAAGACGAGCCACATCATTTGAGTTCGGGTAAGTTTCAATTTGAGTCCTCCATTTGTTACCGATAACAACTGTATTATTACCTTGTTTTGGCTTTACATGCATATATTATGTTCAACTCGGATGCAACACAAAGAACCCCGATACCCGTACATCGTACAGATAAGGAGGCTCACACAAAGCTAGGCAGTGCTTTTAAGTCATTCTTAGCTCAAAGCTTTGCCAATATCATAATCAAGGATATCAATATCCAGATCCAATCCCAGTGCCATCTTCGCCAGCTGGCTGCCGATAAAGGGTCCCATCGTTAACCCCGAAGATCCTAGCCCGTTGGCCGCAATAAGTCCTTCCCAGCCAGGTATTGGACCCATCACGGGAAGAAAACCGGGTGTGAACGGGCGGAAGCCCACTCGTACCTCCTGAAATGTACTATCGGCTAAAGCAGGCGCCAGTTCTAACCCTTTATTGAGAATTTCCTGCATCCCTCCTGGGGTTATCCTTGTATCGTAACCTTCCACCTCATTCTCATGAGTCGCGCCAATTACAATCTTCTGCCCATCAAAAGCAAGCAAGTATTGGTCAGATGGCGGCATGATTACCGGCCAGCTCCCTGTATCTTGACGGTCTCCGACCTGTAGATGCATAATTTGTGCTTTTTGAAAACGAACCTCGAACTGAATCCCTAAAGGTTGCAGCAGCTGAGGGGCCCATGCCCCTGCACAGACAATGATCTCGTCGGCCGGTAAGCTTTGCTCTCCGACAGTGACGCCTATTACACGGTTCGCTTGAAATTGCAGTTTGGCATCCCCATTTACAAGGAGAGCCCCGTTCCTTTGCGCGGATCGAAGCAGCGCGTCCCGCAGTGCACGGCCATCGACACGGGCGCCCCCGCTAATTTGAACAGAATGATAACCTTCTTCAAGTAGAGGGAATAGCGTATGTGTTTCCTTTTCATCAAGCCGGGTAATCTCACCGATCTCAGGTGCCTCAAGCTTGCGAATCTGTGCCCGCTCCTCCATCTTCCCGATTTTCTCCAGATCATGATGAATACTAAGCGCACCTACTTGCGCATAACCAGTATCGGTTTCCCCTTCGTTCAAGAGTTCTTCAATTAATCCGGGGTAAAACCGTGCGCCCGACTTTGCCAATTGGTACCACGCCTGATTACGCCGCTGAGAGAGCCAGGGACAGATTATACCCGCAGCAGCATCAGTAGCCTGTCCGCTATCCTGACGATCTATGATAAGGACCTCTGCACCCATTTTTGCTAGCTGATAAGCTGTCGAAGCTCCTAGAATTCCTGATCCAATGACGATAACTTTCTTCACATTAACATTCCTTCCCTTAATCCCTGCATCTATTAATTATATCAGACTTAGCTCATAGACACCTCCGTATGACTCACACCCAAGGAATGATCATAAACCCCGCAGCCGCTTGCGAGGATTCAAATTATTGGAATCAGAAAATATAGAAGATGAGACCTTTACCCTCGGCTGCAGTTTGGCTGTAGAAACGCTGAATTTCGTTAAAATACTGAAGCATATAGCCAAAGAACTCGTCCTTATCCTCGTCTGAAACAGTTTCAGGGTCAAGGGGATATACCTCCTCCTTAACCATGGCCGGGAAATCATACCGCAGGCGGAGCTGCTCTTCATCCAGCTCAGACATAGCCTGAAGCGCTTCTGCAACTTGCCCGGCGTGTAAGGAGAACGCCCCGAATGAGCCGAATTCGATACCTTTGTCTGACGTCAGCGGAACAACATAGCCAAGAGGGGCATCTCCATCGGAAATAACTCCACAAAGCAAATAGTGAATTGCCTCCCAGGATCTATCAATATCCAGTCCAGGATAATCGTCTATTTTCAAACTCTTCAATGCAATCTCGCCTGCTGCGATTTGCTGCACCAGATTGTCATCCATAGCAAAGTAATATCCACGCATTCCCATGTCGTCATCCTTCTTTCCATTTTTAGTAATGACTATACTGGCCTTTCAAAATGTAACATCGGGGAATTATTTTCATTAATTAATTCTCCCATCACTCTATTTATTCGTCAAATAACCAATTCAAATTAACGTCCATGTGCTAATCTCTCAAAGATTGACAGATTGTAAGCAATAGAACTATAATCTAAATTAATCAAAGTTAAATACTAGGATTTAAAACACCGCGAAGCTTCCCATCACTTTATGGAGCGTCCAGAAAAAGGAGCCTACCTCATGCCAAATGTTCAAACGTTCAAAGCCACTGCCCATCTGCAAGACGGCGTCAGAGTCGTAACGAAGGCAAGACAATTCGAACTCATCATCGACGAACCTCAAAGCCTTGGAGGTACGGATACAGGAATGAATCCTGTCGAGGCTTTGCTTGCCTCTTTAGGCGCTTGCCAATCCATTGTAGCCCGAGTCTATGCTCCCAAGTTTGAAGTAGAGCTGGAAGATTTCAGAGTTGAAGTTGAAGGTGATCTGGATCTCGATGGATTTTTCAACCGATCTGAAGTCCGTCCAGGATACTCCGATATTCGCTACACCTTCTACATAAAATCCTCATCACCTGCCGAAAGGATCGAGCAATTCGTGCAATTTCTAGAGAGTAAATGCCCTGTAGGCGACACCCTTGCCGCTCCAGTCAATCTCAAGTTGAACCGCATAGTAATTGAATAATTGAAAATTAATAAACGGAATCGCTTTCAAGCTACAATAGGGCTGTAGAGTTGCTACCTAGTAACTTTGCAGCCCTATAACTTTTATTCAGAATTGCATGATCCGATCTAACAAAAACTCTTATTGGCTCTGCCACAAGCTGCTGCAATAAAGTTGACTCAATCATCTCCACCATTCCTTCATCATATAATTTCATATAATGCGACTAATTATTGTCTTCGGAGGTACCCAAGAATGAGCGATGTTCTTAGCGCAGTAGATAAGGAAATTGACCGGATGACATCATTTCTGTTGCAGCAGCAGCGGCAAGACGGATCGTGGCATTATTGTTTTGAGAACGGAATCGTCATTGATGCCTATGTCATTATTCTGTTTCGGATATTGAATGTGCAGAATGAGAAACTGATCCGGCAGCTGTATGACCGTATCCTTAACGAACAGCAGCCAGGAGGGTTCTGGAGATTATACCCAGATGAAGAGGATGGGAACTTATCCGCAACTGTGGAAGCTTACTACGCCCTGCTCTATTCCGGATACAGCAAAATCACAGACGAGCCTATCCAGCGAGCCAAGCGTTATATCCAGTCCAAAGGTGGACTTGCAAAAGTCACCAGCATTTTAACTAAAGCCATTCTCGCCGCTACCGGGCAAGCCAAGTGGCCCTTATCGATCTCCCTCATTCCGCTGGAAGTGCTAATGTTCCCCAATTATTTTCCTATTAACTATTACGAGTTCTCCGGTTATTCAAGAGTTCACCTCACCCCTATGCTGATCATGGCCGATCGGCGCTTCTCGATTACAACAGCCGATGCTCCCGAGCTGTCAGACCTCATGGATACACGAGTAGATGCTGAGGAGCCAATTTCACGCGAATATCAGGAAATGCAGAAAGACATTCATTCCGGTCTAAGCAGACTTATTGGTACACCCCGCTCTATCCATGAAGCCGCCAGGACCAAGGCAGAACAGTTCATGCTCCAGCGCATCGAATCTGACGGCACCCTTTACAGCTACGCTACCAGTACAATTCTGATGATTTTTGCCCTGCTGGCCCTGAAATACGATCAACAACACCCTCTAATTACCGAAGCGATTACAGGACTTACCGCGATGCAATATCGTTCCCCAGGCAAAACAACGATGCAAAACTCTCCTTCCACCGTGTGGGATACCGCGCTAATTTCCTACGCTTTGCAAGAGTCCCGAATAGGCGATGATCACAAGGCCATTACGCAAGCTGCATCCTATTTGCTGCCCAGACAGCATCATAAACTAGGAGATTGGAGCATCCACAATCACAGCATAGAACCGGGAGGATGGGGATTTTCCGAATCCAATACGATCAATCCGGATGTTGATGACACGACAGCGGCATTACGGGCGATTCATAGCTTGTCTAGGACATCCGGGCCATACCAGGAGTCTTGGAATCGCGGACTGAATTGGGTACTGTCCATGCAGAATAAAGACGGCGGCTGGCCGGCTTTTGAAAAGAACACCAACAAAGAAATGCTCACATGGCTCGCTATCGACGGTGCCAAATCGGCTGCCACCGATCCCTCCGAGGCGGACCTTACGGGTCGTACCTTAGAGTATCTCGGGAACTTTGCCGGGCTGGATATGCGGTATGAGTTCATCAAACGGGGAAGTAAGTGGCTGATCCAAAATCAGGAGAAGGATGGTTCATGGTACGGAAGATGGGGCGTTTGTTATATCTATGGGACATGGGCCGCGTTGACGGGTTTGGTGGCTGTGGGCGTGCCGACAAGTCATGATTCCGTGCAAAAAGGAGCACAGTGGCTCTTAAGCATCCAGAACCCGGACGGCGGATGGGGAGAATCCTGTCATAGCGACCGGCTTCTGCATTATGTGCCTTTAAGGGAAAGCACCCCCTCACAGACTGCCTGGGCGCTAGATGCTCTAATCGCAACGCAGCCAAAGGCAACACCTGCAATAAATCAAGGCATCCGTAGGCTTATTACCTTCATGCATGAAGACGATTGGAAGACTACCTATCCAACAGGCGCTGGCCTCCCTGGAAACTTTTACATCCATTATCATAGCTACCGCTACATCTGGCCACTGCTCGCACTGAGTCATTATAGAAAGAAATACGGAGATTGCTAGATCAATGAATTCATCGTAGAATTACGTTGTTGAACTGTCGAGGGGGAACTTACCATGAACATCCATAGAGAACTTATAGCAGAACGACGAACCTATACCGCCTCTCGGGTGACACACTCCCACCCCTATGCGCAATTAATTTTGCCACTGCAAGGTGAAATGGCTATTGAGGCAGGCGCTGAAAATTATGTACTGGATGACGAGCTATTATTTTACGTCCCTCCTCAATGCGATCATTCTTTTCATTCTAATGTACGTAATGAGTTTCTGGTGTTGGATATTCCAGATGTGATGATTTCATCCAGCAGGCTGGAGCATAAAGGCACCACATATGCGTTAAACAACAAGTGGAAAGGCATCCGGTATCTCATCCTGAATGAATTGAACCAAGAAGCGGCCTCTCCCTCTGCACTTAAGGAACTGTTTCCGTATATTTCGCATAATTTAATCAGCCAGCGGCAGCCTAAATCCATCCAGTATATTCATGCGCATTATCACGAGAATATATCGGTGCAGCAGTTGGCGGAGCTGGAGCATTACAACCGGTCATATTATTCAGACTGGTTTGTTAGAGAAACGGGGTCAACACCGTCCAGTTATCTGCAAGAAGTCCGGTTGAATAAAGCGAAGCAATTACTGCGAGAGACTAACTACTCCATCTTGCAAATCGCCCTTCAAGTAGGCTTGGAGCATCAATCCTCCTTAACGCGTTTGTTCCAGCAATTCGAAAAGACCACCCCGAGCCAATACCGCAAACAGCATGCCACATCTGGCACGGAGTAAAATCAACCTGAAATTCAGACAAAAGAGCCCACCCTTTAGCCTGTAAAATGAATATGAACTTGACCCGTACAAGTACACGGCAAGTTCCCCTTATAACTGTGATTGCCTGTAAATCGCGGTTTTTGGGCATTTCATTTGAAGGAGCAGAATCATGTCGACAGCATTGGGTTTATTATTCACATTGTTATGGTCTTCTGCGGCCATAGCCACGAAGTTCGGGATGGAATCTACAACACCTCTGGCATTGGCCACGTTTCGCTTTCTTTCGGCCGGACTGCTGCTTTTTCTGTATGTGTATGGATTGAACAGGAGATTCCCCTGGCCGAAGCCCCGGCAATGGCTACCACTAATCGCGCTGGGCCTCTTGAATACAACAATTTACTTGGGTGCGACCTTCTGGGCGTTAACCTATGTATCAGCGGGCTTGTTTAATTTGTTCGTGGCCACCAATCCTTTTCTCGTTGCCCTCCTCTCCTATCTTTGGCTGAAGCGGAGCATTTCGATAAAAGAGTGGCTGGGGATGCTGGTCGCAGCCATCGGATTGTTGATCGCGACCTGGCCGTCTATCGCAGGTGGCGAGGCTAGCATAAGCGGGTTAATCATTTTAGGAATTGGGATGCTTTCGATGGCAGTAGGAAGTGTTTTTTTCAAAAAGGTCAATCTGGATTTACCCAGCATCGTGATCAACACGTGGCAGTTATGTATCGGCGGTATCGTAGCACTGCCCATTGCCTATTTTCTCGAAAAGGATACCTTTTTCTTCAAACCAGATATGCATCTCCTTGGCTCGCTGATTTGGTTGGTCTTCGTCATCTCGATAGGGACCATGCTGCTGTGGTTCTTCCTGCTGAAGCAAGATCCTGTAAGAGCTAACAACTGGTTGTTTATGACGCCCATCTTCGGCTTCATTCTCTCCGCGGTTGTTCTCCATGAACAAGTGACCTCCTTCGATATCGTAGCAACTGTCGTTGTAGTGATTGGGCTATTCTTATCAGGCAACATTAAGCTATTGGCAAAAGTTAAACCTCGAAAGAACTGAACCAAGCGTCCCACAGTGAAAAAACCGTAGCTTCTGCACAAGAAGTGCAATGACTACGGTTTTTTTGTGTGTTGTATTGCTTATTTCATAAAGGCTTCTCGCAACGCCTACAAACCATCACTTTAGTTATTGACCGGAAGCGGTGCGTCATGGGTTACCAGCTTCTGTTCACGCAATTCTCGCCAAAATGCATTCGGGATCACTTCGTTCAGCGCAGCCTGATCCTCAGCAATCCGTTCAGGACGGCTGGCCCCGGGGATTACGGCAGCCACTGCCGGATGAGCCAGAGAAAATTGCAGGGCAGCAGCTTTAATGCTGATCTGATGCCGCCGCGCAATATTTTTAATTCGCTCGACCTTAGATATGATCTCCGGCGATGCTTCTTGGTACTCAAAGTGAGTACCTCCTGCCAGAATACCCGAACTATACGGGCCACCAACAATAATATTGACGTTCTTCTTGGCGGCGTCGTTCATCACTCGTTGCAACGCCCGTTCATGATCTAACAATGTATAGCGACCTGCTAGCAAGCATACATCTGGCTGTGCTTCTTCCAATTCCAAAGCGATCTCAATCGGCTCTACGCGGTTCACGCCAAGACCCCAAGACTTGATCACGCCCTCTTCACGTAAACGTGTCAACACACGAAACGCTCCAGTACGAGCGATTTCAAATTGCGCTAGCCATTCATCACCATAAAAGTCCTGGGCGATATCATGAACATAGACGATATCCAAATGATCCGTCTTCAGCCGATTAAGGCTCTGCTCAATAGAGCGTAGAGTCGCATCTGCGCTATAGTCGTTGACCAACTTGTTCTTACGACCGAATTCAAACAATCCACCCTTCTCTCCCAAGTCACGAGCAGCCGGATCCTCCAGCTCGTCCATAATCAAGCGTCCCACTTTGGTACTTAACAAATAATCCTCACGACGGCGGGTGGACAATGCTTCCCCAAGTCGAATTTCCGCCAGCCCAGCTCCGTAGAATGGTGCTGTATCAAAATAACGAATTCCCTGCTCCCAGGCAGCATTTACTGTCGCCATGGCTTCTTCTTCCGGAATGTTACGGAACATATTGCCTAATGGAGCACTCCCAAATCCAATCTTACCTTGCAGCACAGTTCTTATATTCATAAACCCTCCTGAGTTGTTAAATTTAGAGAAAATACCCGTTCACTCCTGAACAAGCAGTGTTTCATCCTCTGACAAGACTCATTATGATACATATAAAGTAAAAAGAAAATTACGCACTTATAAGTACCATAGGCACCAAAAAGTAATCCAGTATTCCATTTCTTGATGACTTAACAGAATATTTCACTGAAAAGAATGACACTATAAGGTAAAGATTAGCCGGTTTATTTAGGAGGATGGGGAAAATAAAAACAAATATTTCGTTTATTCAATCCACCATGATTATTATGCTGAGCACCGGCCTTCTAAATCATGTCATCATCATTCCTATCTTACTGGATGCAGCAAAGCGGGACGCTTGGATCTCGGTACTATTGGCAGGCGCATGTGCGTTAGTCTGGATTTTTATTCTGCACATTGGCAGCACCAAAATTAAGAAACAGCATCTTTTCGAATGGCTGGCAAAAGCGTATCATCCCATCGTCGGCCGTATTCTTGCCGTCTTCGCTAGCGTATATTTGTTTGTGATATGCATGCTTACAACCAGGGACACGGTTTATTGGGTGCATCTCACCTTCTCCCCAGAGACCCCCATACTGGTACTTACTTTCATCTTGCTTATTATTTCTGCTATAAATGCTTATTTAGGCATTCATTCCCTCGCTAATACCGCCAGTATTTTATTGCCTTTTGTTGTTATATTGGGCTTTTTTATAATGTTCTCTAACACAACCCATAAAGATTATTCCTTGTTAAAACCAATCCTTGAGCATGGCATACAGCCAGTGTGGAACGGGACTCTCTACGTTGGAGCCGGTTTTGTTGAGGTTATCATGCTCGTATTTATGCAGCATCACATCAAATCTCGGCTCTCCTATATTTCATTTCTGATCATGACCCTGCTTATTTTGGGTCTCACCATGGGACCGATTATTGGAGCCATTGTTGAATTTGGTCCGGATGAGGCAGGTAAACTCAGATTTCCTGCATATGAAGAATGGCGATTACTGACGATTGGCAGTTACATAGAGCATTTAGACTTTTTTAGTGTTTACCAATGGTTCAGCGGTGCTTTTCTGAGAATTTCACTGACCATGTTCCTTATTCTCGACATATTCCAAATTCAAAGCAGAAAAATGAAGCTGTGGATACTTGGATGCATTTTTTTAACGATTGTAGTGTTCACAGCTATCCCTTTTAGTGATCGTTTTTTTCTGAAATTGTTATCTTCCTATGTGCTTCCCTTTTCTTTATGGGGGGTGCTGATTTTTTCTATAGTTATTGCGGGGTTGATTAGCCTGGCTCATCGAAAGGGGAAAGCGACATCATGACGGAGCAAGAGCAAAAGAACTCCAAAAAAATCGAGGATGTAGTTACAACATTATTTGGAACCAGTTCAGATATTTTGAGAATGAATCTTTCTTTGTCTAACTCGGACTATGCCGTACAGCTCGTTTATTGCCAGGGATTGTGCGATGTAGTCAAAGTAGAGCAATCCATTATACCCGCATTAAAAGATATCCCAGAACCTATCCTTTCATCGGATGAGCTGGATCTTCAGCAGAAGGTTCCGTTTCATATGACTTCTCTGCCAATGGATGGGATCGAACAATCGATGAAAGAAACCGTGCTAGGCGGTGATCTTCTTCTGATATTTACTCCTTCGAATCAGTTATACACTGTGAAGTTGGCTGATCCACCTAAACGTCAGCCTGAGGAGCCAAATACGGAAGTGTCCACTAGGGGGCCGAAAGATGGATTTACAGAAGAATCCTTCACCAATATTGCCCTTATTCGAAAAAGACTCCAAACGGAATTATTAGCGGTTGAAGAATTCACGATCGGAACCAAAACCGCTACTAAAGTTCATCTCTTATATCTCAAGGACACGATCAAGCCTCATGTTTTACATTTAATACAGACAAAGCTGGCTAATGTTCAAGTTAAAGGACTGATTAGCAGTACCCAGCTTGAAGAGAGCCTGACCAGATTTTCGCTATTTCCATTATTCTCTTACACAGGAAGACCTGACTACGCAGCGAATTCGCTTCTTCATGGTAAATTTGTACTTTTAACTAATGGTTCACCTACAGTAATCATGGCGCCGGTGACCTTTAACTTTTTGTTGAATTCTTCGGAAGATGCACATATGGTGAATGTCTTTGTTGCTTTTTCGAGGTTATTAAGAGTATTCGGAGTGTTGTTTTCATTATTTTTACCGGGTTTTTGGATCGCAATCACTACGTTTCACCAGGATCAAATCCCGTTTACATTGCTTGCAACCTTAGTCAACTCGAGACAGGGAGTGCCTCTTCCCGCTCCTTTAGAGGCGATTGTCATGCTTATTTTGTTTGAAATCTTCCGGGAAGCGGGCATGCGGTTGCCTTCCGCTTTTGGCCAGACTTTGTCGGTGGTGGGCGGTCTAATTATTGGTCAGGCGGCCATTTCTGCTGGAATTGCAGGTCCAGGTACTATTGTGGTTATAGCCATTTCAGTACTTGCCACCTTTACATTAGTAAATCAGTCATTAGTTAGCGTTGTTAGCTTGTTTCGAATTGCGGTGCTGATCATTAGCGGGTTTCTTGGGTTATTTGGAACGATGATCTGTCTGCTTGTACTGATCCTCTTTTTGGTCAATTTACGTTCTTTCGGGACCTACTATCTTTCTCCTTTATCCCCGCCGAAGTTTAAGGAATGGTATAAGGTTATTTTCAGAATGCCGTGGGGGAAGAGAAGATTAACTGACAATACGGGGATTAAAGGACGAGAACGATAATGAAAATGATCCGATGCATTCTTATTACTGCACTGCTTTCCACACTCCTTACAGGCTGTTGGGGAGCAAAGGAAATTGAGCACATGATCTATGTGAATACACTCGGAGTCGATTATGTAGATAACAAGGTCGTTGTTTATATCCAGATGGTTAACTTTAGCGGTATCGCCAAGAAAGAAGCGGGTCAAGCCCAGGAACAGAAAACATTCATAGGAAAAGCTGACGGGGAATCCTTTGATACTGCGATTTTCAATTTGTATGCTACCAGCCCGCAAAGAATTATCTGGAGTAATGTGAAGACGATCGTTTTTAGTGAAGCAGCGCTAAAGGAGAAAGATGTTGTAAACCAGGTATTGGACGTGTGGGACCGATACTATGAATTTCGTTATACCGTTTGGACCATGGGGACTAGCGATGCCATCGATAAAGTGTTGAGCACGACGTCAATCGCCGATTTATCGGTGATCTACTCCCAGCTTAACAGTCCTATGCGAACGTATGAACAGAGTTCCATCATCGCTCCGCTGTATCTCTACAAGTTTATTTGGAAGTGGAAAGAAAAAGCTGAAACGGTTCAGCTGCCTTATCTGGAAATTGTACCGTCCTGGACGAATAACAAAGAGTCCTCACCCAATATTAGCATGAAGGGGATTTGTTTTCTGCAGAACCAGCAATTTCGGGGCTGCTTGAAGAATAACGATATTTTAGGGAATAGATGGCTTGAAAAAAATACGGAAAGAACGCCCCTGGTTATCAAGGATGAACAAAACGACGTACTCGCTTTGTTGGTCATGAACAAAATTAAACACTCCATTCGTCCCAAGCTGAAGAATGGCAAACCTGTCTTCGCGATAAAAGTGTCTATGCAGGCCACTCTTCCCGAGATCAGCACAAATCTAAGTAAGAAAAAGCTTGAACTAAAAGCTATAGAAGAGATTAATGAGCAAATTATGAAAACTTACACCAAAGGTTTAGAAATCGGTGCCGATGTATATGGACTATCCAACATATTCTATCGTGACAATGTAAAGGAGTGGAACAAGTTAAATGATAAGGGGCAATTACCACTCGATTCGAAGAGCATTGACAAGATCGATATCAAAGTGAACCTGATTAGCGGCGGTATTTCTAAAATGAAGTAATCAACACAAAGAAACGCATCCGATCATTGGACAGGTGCGTTTCTTTTCTTCTATTTAATTAGGTTGCTCCAGGAATTGATGTACCGCCATCATATCCCGTTTATTGAGCTCACGAATGCGATTGAAAATCGGAATATCTCCAACCGCTTCAAGACTCGACCCATCGGCAACAACATCACTGACTTTGCCCGTTAGCCAGGTCTGCACGTCGATGCCTTCGACGATCTCCTTCCGCCCTTCATCATTGATACCACTTGCATAGCAGCTCACACAAGGAATTGTTAATTTATATACACCATCATGGAGTCCATCTTCAGATATGACCTTCTTCCCCTTACAGAATGGACATGGCTGACTGGCTTTAACCTTATTAATTAAGGTGACAATTTTTTTGTAGCCAAACGCTTCATAGACATAGGTCAGTTTTTTGTATTTTCCATTCGTGAAATACTTATCAATGATGTTCTCTCTCGTCTCAGTGATATCGGCAAAATCACAGATCGTGACCCGATTGTTCCGGCTGATGGATTCAACACTACCGCTAATACGGTCCCAGAATGGCAGGACATTTTGTAGAACCATTTCATAGTGGGCGAAGCTTGCCTGCTCTAATTCAAGCATTTTCAGAGCAGCTTGTGTTTCTCTAGGCAATAAAGAGACATCTTCTGTTAACACCATCTCGCCACCGACAATGGCTTGTATTTTATCTAGCACCTGCAAATCACCCACGGTTCTAATGGCTTGATCAACTGGCTGCCCAATGATCTCACGAATATCCGTGTCGCCAAACTTCAGCTTCTTATGATGATTTAATACGGTTCCTTGGCAGATTGGGCAGGTAATCATTTTTTTAGACGCTTTGATATGCTCTTTAATGATTGATTTCGAGATCACCATATAGTTGCCAATGATGGTATTAAAGCCTTCCCAAGTCCTCGAAGCTTTGCTCGCCTTATCATAAAATGACTTTTCCCAATACCCGTATAAAAAGGTATGCTTCTCAGCTTCCGTCAGCTCGTTATAACTTTTGCTTAGATCCTGACTGAGCTCATTCTTAATCTCCCCAAAGATGAATTCAATTTTGGAGAATTGATAGAATTTTAAAATCTCCATCGCATCCGGATGCAACATGCCATCCCAGAACGGTACGGTTTTATCCTGGACCACAATATCGAAATCAAATTCTTCAATCACCCGGCGGCCCTTGCAGCTTGGACAATGATTCTCTTGATGATAGAAATCGAAGCTATTCGTATCTTTATTGGTGGGATGTGCCGCCACAATATGGTTGATCAAGCCACCAATTTCATAAAGAAATGTATATTGGCTATACAAGTGCCGTTCCAGATCAATGGCAACGACCGGCGCAATTCGTTCCGATTCGTATTCACCGTAGATCAATCGAGCCATGGAGGATAAGCTTTTTAAGATACCGCCTTTATAAACGTTCTCTGCATTTTTAAAATAGGCAAGCTGATCTTCTTTTAAATAGTTAATGCCATTATGTTCATGCAATGTTGAAGAAATATGCGCTGGAGCGGCAGTATCTGCACCGTTTTGCCCGCGATAATAATCAACATGCCTGACAACATCAAGATGCTCCACAGGAGCAAGCTGTCTTTTCCCAAAATCGGCGATAAAATCTGAGTTCTCCAGCATATACGCGTTATGTTCAATCATGATCATAGATACAGATTCATCCTGCAGAATAACCCTGATGCTATCAATGAATTGATTTAGAATGTTCTGGGATAGACCTTTGGAAGGCTCGTCGAAAATAAATAGCGTATGTGGGTTCCTCGATCCCGCGAACAGTTCGGAAACTAAATGGACACATTGGAATTCACCCGTCGATAGGGTCTGAGTTTTTCTTTCCAACGTCAAATAACCAAGTCCAAGCTTGATCAACAAGCTCAAGCGTTTATGAGCGATGTCTTCATTTGGCAGTTCCTCAATAATATCTTCAATCGAGCGCTGAAAAATATCATCAATATCTTCACTATACTTCGTAAGTTTCTTTTTAATATCCAGAAAAGTCGCTACGGTTGACCGGCTGGTAATCGATTGATTTCGATCTTGCCCGACCATGACCAGCTTATCCTTGGGATATCGCTTTACAAAATCTTTGGCCATACATTCATTGACCAGTGTAGATTTACCGCATCCAGACTCACCTGTAAAAGTTACAAGTCTATTCTGGGGAATCTGTATTTCAGCGATTTGAACATTACGGCAATACAGATCATGAAACTGATAATATCCAGTTGGGGCTTCCGCATTTCGTTCCCAGGTGACGGGCTGTGGTCGCGGTGACTCTTCTACAATTTTGCCGCCATATTTACCACTACCAGGTCCGAAGAATAAGTGCTTGTCCGCTGTATCGAGCACCGTGTCGGAATGGTCAATCAGCCAGATTTGATTCTTGTACCCCAATTGTTCAATCTGTTCTAAAATTCGCAACAGGGTTTGATGATCAAGACCCACAGAGATTTCGTCAATGATAATCACTGTATTTTCACTAGTGGCCATGAATTCTGCCAAGTAAAGTCGTGTTAATTCTCCGCCTGACAATGTTCCCATGATCCGATTTAATGTTAAATAACCAATATTCATATTGATTATATTTTGCAGAATAAGTTGTTTGCCTTCACTAATCTTTAGGACTTCTGCCAGCGAAAGAATGGTCTCAATGCTTAAATTGTTGATATCGGAAATGCTATGTGGTCGATCCAGTAATTCAATGGTATGCTGTTCAACTTCTTGACTATAACGTCTACCCTTACACTTCTTACATTCGAGATTTTTAGTAGTTCCGCGGCCCTTACAATCCGGACACCAGCCTAACTCATTGTTAAATGAAAAAACTTCCGGAGAAAGATTGAATTGTTCCGCAAGCGTCACACGAATCTCCGTAAACACACCGGTATGTGTACCAATGGTTGAGCGTGGATTGGAAGATATCGATGATCTGCCTAGAAAAAGCACCAGTGGCATCTCTTCCATCTTGATGGCACTGAAATTAGTCTCCATAATATCGGGAAATAAATACTGGTATTCGGCCTTTGGCAATAAGGAAACGAGACGTTTCTTGGATTCTTCACCAATGGTTTGACAAAAAGTTGTTTTACCGGACCCAGACAAGCCAGCTATGCCTAAAGATTCATCCACTGGCAGCACGGCATCCAGCTTGTTAATGTTGTTCGCAATTAATTGTTTAATCTTCATAGTGATATCCTCTCATCTCCATTCTCTCCATCTATATAAGATGATCTTAAGATCCGAACTTAAGGCTCGGTCGTCACTACGGTGGAATGTTTGGACTTCCGGCCGCTGTTGTCTGCAGATTTCTTGATTTAATACCGCTGTTTGCGGTAGAAATCCGCAGACAAAGGCGGGCGCTAACGCTCCTACAGTTCCAAACTTCCCCCTTCGTTCCTTCTCGCTTTTGTTACTCTCTTTTGTTCATCTTATCTAGTATTGCCATGTTCTCATCTAAAAATGACGCCTTCCCTGTTACGGAAAAGCGTCCGGTTGATAGAAAATAGAAGATTATTGTTACAGTTCTGCCAGCACTTTTTCAAGTTGAACGCCATTATTCGTCCAAGCATATTTAGCTCCCTCAATAGCGCCCGGACGAGACTTGGTAGTTTCACTAAATCCGAATTGATCAAGATGCAAATGAACGGTTCCATCAGAACCTTCTTTCAACGTCCAAGTAACGGTAGTGCTTTCTCCGGCACTCAGCCAAGTATACGATAATGTGTGCGGCTCATCCACTACGAGTACCTCGCAATCAACAATACCATTCCACCATTCATTCGGCTCTGTGCGGAACTGGAATTTATGTCCCACAACCGGTTTAAAGTCGTTGCTCCAGATCCATTTCGCAAGAGTGTCCGAATCCGTTAAAGCGTTCCACACCTTCTCGATTGAACTTGTGAATTGATAATCTAAGGATACATCTGGTTTCATTGTTCTTCCTCCAATAATAGTTTTAGTTTGTCGAATCTTTCTTTCCAGAACCCTTCGTAGAACGATACCCAGTCCTGAATTTCTTTAAGCGGCGCGGCATTTAATCGGTATCTCGTTTCTCTGCCAACCTTTCGAGCAATGACAAGACCGGAATCTTTAAGGATAGACAAATGCTTAGAAACGGCAGTACGCCCCATTTGAAAATGAACCGTAATCTCATGCAGCGGAATCTCATCAACATCTGCCAATATTTGAATTAGTTGTCGCCTTGTTGGATCAGCAACAGCGTCATAAACATCTCTCACTTGACTTCGTTCGTTCAAAATCACCCCTACCTTTTCCGTAATATTACCTGTAGTGCCACTGAATATACTTCATTAGCATCTGATAGGACACCATTTAGTGTCGAATTGATTATAGGACACCATTTGGTGTCCTGTCAAGATACCTTGCTCTACCAAAAAAAAGACCCCCGATACCAAGTATCGAAGGCCTGATGATACGATTTTATGAAACGGTTCCGTTCCATTTGTAAGTCATAACCGACTTGCCTGGAATGGTAACGGTGAAGCTTTGACTGCCCCACTGGATCTTCACATTACGCTGCGCGCTGGAAGAGTTATAAGCCACTACGACTTTGGAGCCGTCCGGATTGCGGAATGCTACGTTTTTAACTTCTGAACCGGTGTTACTGTCAATGCGATAAGCATTCGGTACAACAAATTTACTGAAGTGACCGAGCAGATAGTATTGTTTATGATAAGTTACATTATTTTCAGGTGCGTCATTACGGTTATCCGAATTGCGGATCGTGAGCATTCCTTTATTGCTGTTGTTCGGTGCAAGCAGTGCCGGACCGTCTTTTTGATCCAGGGCAGCGTTCCAGGTAATGATCGACTTGGACCAGTTTCTCGTAATATTGATGAACTCGTTGATCATATTATCGAATCCGCTCGATGTGCCGTTCTGCGGATCATTCCAGTTACCGAAGCCGCCCTCGGTGAACCAGACTTCCTTGTCTGGATGATTGTTGTGGATCGAAGTCATTTGCGAACCGTCCCCGCTGTCGTAGTGGTGGAAAGCGCTACCAGAAACATAACTGCCTTTGCCCGCATTCTTGAGATTGGTAATGACCTGGTTAGGGAAGTTCCAGTCCAGATAGTTATGGTCAAACGCGATAATCTTGGTATTCATCCCGGCATTACGCAGTGTAGGACCCAGATAGTCACCGATAAAGCCTGTCTGATCCTGTACGTTCATGCCCATGGAAGGATAGTGGGATGGTTCATACATAGGTTCATTTTGCAAGGTTACTGCATAGATCGGTACTCCTTCAGCCTGATAAGCTTCGATGTATTTTTTGAAATAGTTCGCATACGTCCCGTAATGCTCTGCTCTCAGCTTGCCGCCATTCAGCGTATTGGAATATTTCATCCAGGCAGGTGCACTCCAAGGTGAGCCCATCACTTTAATATTAGGATTCTTGGCAATCGCAGCTTTCACCATCGGAAGAATATATGCCTTGTCCCGGTCGATCGAAAATTGACTCAGTGACGTATCGTTTGGTGTATCGGCATACGTATAGGCTGCCCAGGCAAAATCCGAACTCCCGATAGGCTGCCTCAGCAGGCTGAGTCCAATTCCCGAAGATCCGAACAACCGCTCCATCACTTCTGCACGATTATTGTTATCCAATTTGTAGTTCATGAGCCATGCGGAAGCATCCGTCAGAGAGACACCAAAACCATCCATCTGTTGGTACCTTTGGTTCTCGTTCACCGTAATGGTGACGTCCGCATTGCCAGAATTACTACTGAAATTCTTATCTGCGATCCGGGTCAGCCGGGCAGTCGGACTCAGACCAACAGCCGGTTCAGAATTGGGATCAGAGGTCGAAATCCATACCTCCACCTGTTCCCCAGCAGCGTGGGCAGCATTAGGTACTGTTGAACCTGCAGAGATTAAAAGACCGGACAGCAATACAAGAGCACTCTTTTTCCATACTTTCATGAACTCAACTCCTTTTAGATTTATAGAATATAACGCAAAATAGCATAAAATGAAATCGATTTCATTTTGTTGCAAAGAATAGCGTCATTTCTAGTTACTTCAGCTCTCTTCCTTCACACCTCCTCTTAACAAGACAAATTTAGTGATCTAAGGTTTATTCAAAACTTAATGAAAGCGTATTCATAAATAGTTATACACTCTACTGGGAATAATTGCAACAAGTAAATCCATATTTATTTCAAAATGTTACCAAAGTCATAGAAAAGCCGAATGCCCCATAGGAGTATGGATTCATTCGGCTCTTCTATTTTACTTAACTTCTGCCATAAAGCTTCTGAAATCTTCGGCGATTTCTTTGGAGTGGGTATGGTGCAGATAATGCTCCCCTTCAAGTTCAATTATTTTTCCATATGCAGAGTTTTTGATTTGCTCTTCATGTCCTTTTTTCCAGCCTTCAACATCTGTATTAACTTTGACTAAGAAGAAGAGTACCGGAAGGTTCTTAGGGAAGCTATAGCTCTCCGCAGCTTTAAAGTTATGCGTGAAGTTCTCCCCTTCATTCAACATATTGGCATTAAACGCATTTTTGAGCGAAATCATTCTTACTTGTTCTTTGATTGTCTCGTCACCGTCCGGTGCAAACACTTGGTCTGGACTTAATTTCATGAGCAATCTGTTGAACCCGGAATCCCGAAGGAACTTATACACGCCTGTTGGAAACTCTTCATCTTCCCCGTTCATTTGCGTTGGAAAACTGCTATCAATCCCTACAAATGCCTTCACTTCATTTCCGTATTTATTCACATATTCCAGTCCGTAGATACCGGCAATGGAGTGCCCCATCAGCGTGTAGCGGTTAATATTTAATTTTTGCAGAGCTTCATGCGTTTCAGCTACGATATTATCAATAGTGCGTTCTTTGTCCGTAACATCACTTAGTCCATAGCCGAATGGCTCTACCACTACCACTTTATAAAAGGGAGCTAACTGATCTATCAGTGGCTTAAAGTCAAGGCCTGGGGCTGCTGTTGCAAAGCCTGGAAGTAGCACGACGGTCTCGTCTCCCTTACCTTGGATCAAGACATTCATGTTCTTTCCATCCACCGACACTTTCTGGCCATAAGGTTCTATCTTCCCCAGCTCGGTTTTGTTACTGACCTTATTGACGACGAACACCCCGACTATAAACAGTACAATTGCCAAGACTAGAACACCTATTGTTTTAAGCAAAAAAGACAGTATTTTCTTCATAAATGAGTTCCTCTCTGGGTGCTTTTTTTTAGATCCCCCGCCTATCTCCCCCTTATTCTAACAAGCCAGGATTAGCTCTTGTAAAACATAAGTTAAACGGAACCTTAACTCTTTGGCAGCGTTCGGGCTGGAGTTAATGTTCTGTTAAACTATATATATTGAACTTAGTTACTAACATAAGGATCGGCGTCGCTACGGTGAAGCTTAGACTTTCGGTCGTTGTTGTCCCCAGATTTCTTCTAATTAACCGCTTGTAGCGGTTGAAATCCGGAACAGTTTATGCTTTCGATGCTAGATTTCCTTCGGAAAGCTTTCAGACGAGCGCTTCGCTCCTACAGTTCCAATCTTCCCCTCCACTCCTTCTCCCCTTTTTGTTTCTTTCTTTTGTTCAAATTATATAGAACGCGGATTAAAATAATCGCGAAATTCCTATGTATCCGCTCAAAGTCAGCATTAACTATATCGGATCAGCACTGATCCTCTCTTAGATGAAGTCCCTGTCACAACCCCACAAAGTCTAGCAGCATTGAAATCAGATGGGTTGGTTTAAATTTGTGGTCTGTAAAAATAGTAATCCAATCCGCCAAACCGAGCAGTACAAAAGCCAGGAACACCAGAATTTCTTTGGTTTGCGTACGCACCCGTATCATGACCCTAAGACACAGCCCTATCGCTACTGCCATAAAAAGAATAAACCAGATCATGACGCGGGCTCCTCCGTTCGCTTATTTCGGATTCTGCGAATCCAGGTGACAAGCAGGAGTAGACAAGGTAGAACCATACTGTACAAAATCGTATATGCAAAATCATATTTTTTACTGAATTCGATATTCTCGACCACGTTATCATAGCCCATAGCGAGGCCGGAAATTAGAAGAATGAGTGCGATAGTTATCCAAAATCTGTTCTTTATCTTGAACAATTGGCATATTCCCAGAACTGAGCAATAATAGGCAATAGAGAGCTTGATAAAAATCGCGACCAGCAAAATCAACGCCATTGTAGATTCCAGATGCTCGAAAAAGGTCCCGATATGTATCTCCTGGACAATAACAAAGAATGGATATGTATCATGGGAAGCGCGAGTTACGCCAAGTACCCCTATAGTAATAAAGGTTGAGAAACTTAGCAGGATCGTCGCGACCGCATACGCCAGGATAAAACTACTCTTCACTTTTTTGCTCTGGACAAATGGAAACAACATGAGAAAGATAACCCCCTCCATAAACGGAAATCCAAAGATAGAGCTAGTCTCCTTCATTGTCTTCCAGACATCCATGCGGAATATTCCCTGAAATCGTCCCCAATCCCACTCAAGTAAGGCCAGGCATAGCACAAAAATAAAGGTGGCCGCCATAATCAGGAACAATAATTCTGACGACCTGGCGATAGTCTCGATCCCTTTAAACACAGCGTAACCGGTAACGAAGAGGAACATCACATGAAATACAGTTAATGGTGTTAACGGCATTAGCGCTTGTTTCATAAAGTCGCCCAGATTCCTGGTGATAAAGGCCGCAAGCTGGATGAAATAGAAGATATACAAAAGCGCAAAGAAACCGCCTATTGGTCTGCCGGCGACCTTAATACAAATTTGTACGATAGACAATCCTGCATGCAGCTTGGATAGATGCAACCAGACCAGTGCGGCAAGAATACCTGCTGTTCCCGCCCATAACGGGACGATCCACGCATCCTGCTTGGCAGCAGCAATTAAGCCACCGGGAGTGAAGAAAAAGGAGGTGCCAATCAGGAAGGAAAGGGTCAGCACAAAGAACTGCCAGACCGTTAGCTTACTCTTTTCCATTCCCTGCCCCTCCTTTATACGGATCAACAATTTCCCCGATATTTTCAATTTTGCTCTTGATCGTTACATGCAGTTTGGTTTGCGCCCAGGCATTCTCTTGTTGTTGCAGCTTCTTCCAGGCATTCCCCCGCTTGTACTTGATCTCTTCCTCCAGACCGAACAAATCCCACTTCTTCTCTATCGCTTGTGCATAGAGCTTCTCCGAAGTCTTCATGAGCTTTAGATCAAATTGATCTGTAATCTTGGATAAGTTGTCCCAAGTCAGCTTCTCGGTCTGCTCATCATTCCGCAGGGCCAGATGGGCTGTGATCTCCACATTCCAGACAGGTGCACCATTCCTAAGTGTCAGCTGCTGTTTCGTTTTTATTTTATGGGCATATAGATCGACTACCCGATCATCCAGTAGGATTGACTCGAAGAAGTTACCTGCTTCGCCCTTCAATAAATTGTAATAACCATTCTCCCAAAGCGAGACTTTCCCGATCATCTGATCCTGCTTGAACACGGCTGCTCCCGTTAGCACTAAATTACTCTGGTTGCCGTTAATGTCATCAAAGCGGTTGGCGGAAAGAATCGGCTTCTCACCTTTCAGACTGACGATGGGGAGCATCGTAAGTGTGGTTGAATCCATATTCTCTACCAGGTCCTTCACCCGCGATTTCAGGCTGATTCGGCCTGTGGCATTGTTTGTATTCGAAACTAGTGACCGCAAAAGCCGTCCGGGCAGCTGTTCCAGCGGCGTAAAGGTCATCATCACATCCGAGAGCGGAGAGTCTGTAACGAACAAATAGAGGCTCGAGCGCCTGTTGAACTGCCGTTCATAATAGTTTAAGAAGGTGCGCAGGCCATCTCTGGCGTACTGCTCGGTAACGATGTGAGACTGATAATGATCGGTAAACAGCTTGCGCGGCAACGTGTCACTGGATAACTGAGCCAGCTCGCCCTTGCTCTTCCCTTGCACTTTGTACGTGTATACAGGAGCCTTACTGCGACCGTTTGATTCCGAAGAGTATGCTCCGGGATTGACAATTTGGTAATATACGATTTGCTCATGGGTTTGTGGATCGATCTCCGATCCCACCAGTCCGGCAACTGCCAATTCATTGATCTCTATTCGATCCCAGCAGCCGGTCAGGCAGCACAGCATGATTCCGGAGACTGCAAGCTTTTGAAAGACAGCATTCATAGCCGCTTCCTGCTTTTTTTCCTTGTTCCGTTCATTCTAGGATAGGCATCCATCCATGGCCGGGGCACACGGACAAGAATATCCTTCCAATCTGACAACACGGTAGGAGCCACCGGCGACAGATATGGAACGTTGAATGATTTTAGGGAAGCAAGGTGTACGACCGTCATCAGCACCCCGCACAACAGACCAAATAATCCCATCGCTCCGGCGAGCATCAGATAGAAAAACTGTAATAACCGCTGTGTAATGCCGAAGCTGTAAGATGGGGATACGAAATTGGAGATCGCTGTGATCGCAACTACAATAACCATTGCAGTCGAGACAAGACCGGCGGTAACTGCCGCTTGTCCCAGTACTAGTGCGCCAACGATCGAGATCGCTTGTCCGGCGATCCGTGGCATTCGCAGACCCGCCTCGCGCAGCACTTCAAAGGTCACCATCATCAGCGCAGCCTCAACAAATGCGGGAAATGGAACCCCCTCCCTCTGCCCTGCAATGCTAATCAGAAGGGAATGAGGAAGCAGCTCCTGTTGAAAGGACACGACGGCTACATACAGAGCCGGTACGAATACAGACAGCATAAACGACAGGAAGCGAACCCAGCGCAGCAGCGTTGCAATATCAGCACTCTGGTAATAGTCTTCCGGGGCAATGAAAAATTGAAAAAAAGTAATCGGTCCGACAAGCGCAATAGGACTTCCATCTACGATCACCCCTACCCCTCCCTCCAGTAGATGCGAAGTCAGGATATCTGGACGCTCCGTACTGAGGATCGTGGAGAATGGTGAATAGGTACGCTCCCGTAACCATTCTTCCACATAGGCACTATCAAGAATACTGTCCGTATGGATGGCGGCGAGACGTTTGCGGAATTCCTCGATGACCGGACCGGAGGCCAGATTATCCAGATAGATCAAGGCCATGTTGGTCTCAGTTTCCGTACCGGCCGTGATCTGCTCGATAACTAAATGCACGTTGCGGACTCGCTTGCGGAGCAGTGACAAATTAACTGTAATGTCCTCCGTAAATCCTACCTGGGGTCCCCGTACCGTGGACTCTGTCATGGGCTCCGCTACGCTGCGTTTACTAGTCTGGGAAACGTTGATCCACAAAACTTCAGGTGCACCGGCAACCACAATCAGGCAAACGCCCTTTAGTAAACTGTTTACACAAAGCGTGAAATCATCGGAAGAGGAAATAGAGCTGAAGGGAATCCGTCCCTTGAGGACACTAATCATTTCATCTGCATGGGTGACATCCTCGAAGCATGCCTTTTCCGATAAAAAAGATAGCAATTCATGCTCAATCTTATCCTTGTCGGTTAAGGTATCCAGAAACAGACAGCTACAAGGAACGTCTGGCGAAATGACTAGTGAGTGAATGATAAGGTCAGGAGGGCTGTGCAGATAATCCCTGATTTGATTCACAAAAGACAGAGGGTCATGTTGGTTATATACTGGATTGTGCACAGCAGATGAATCTTGCGCTGGGTTCGAGTCTTGTATCGGCATACCAAAAACTCCTCAATTGTAGACTGGAATCATTGTTCCATTATCTCCGGGCGAGGAGTTGAATATACGTAGAAGAGAAGGCTCATGTTCATTAGACGAAAGGTCAGACGACAGCCGGTATCAGTCCAGTTTTTCCAGCCAAATATCTTTGAAATCGATCCAGCCGAGAGCATTCAGACTGACCCCTCTAATAGTCGGGTGAAGATAAGTACGCAGTTCCCTGTGATGGAGGAAAACAACGGAGGCCTCGTCGCGCAAGTGCTCCTCAATCACTTTCAAGTGTTGACGTCTTACGACCTCGGTATCGGCACTTAAAGCCTCGTCGATCCGGCCGTTAATCCAGTTAAGCAATTCATCATCAAGATAGGACTTAAAGACACTGTCTCCATGCTCATAGGCTTCAATCTCGCACACTTCATCTTCTGGCAAAATAAAACTGTGGATCTTTAAGTCCTCGTCATGGAGTGGTGTAGAGCAGACAGACGCTTCTGCCCAGGAGACAATCTTGAGGTCGATATGAATGCCCCATTGCCCTAGCCGCTCTACAATCCAGCGGGCATCCTCTTCGAAATTCTCATGGGCGGTAAAACGGATAACCGAGCCATCATAATGAGATTCACGCAGCGCAGTCTTAACCCGCTCCGGCAGAAGCGGATCTGCAGAGCGGGACTGGCTCCCTTCCGGTCGGAAGCCGAAGGCCGGCATGGCGCGATCCCCACCCAGTTCCAAGACAAGGTCACTCGTATTTAGAATCATGCGCACCGCCCGGCGAAATGCCTCCGACTGTTGGATACCAGGGCGCCGCAGATTCCAGGTGAGCAGCGTACATCCTCTGCAGAGCTTCTTAAGAAGCTGCCAATTCTCCATGTGTTTCTCCAGAAGAGGGTTCCCGGAATAGCCCTTATGTAGCATCTCAGGCATTTCGACCGCTGAATCCCGACACTCCTCTGGCATAACAACTACATCCACGCCATCCAGATACGGCCTGCCTTCATGGTAGGCAGTGTAAGCAGCCAATTCGATGCAGTGTGACGATTGCGAGACCATTCGAAAAGGCCCAGTGCCGATCGGAAGCTGCCAGAATTCTTCCTCCTCCATCCCACCAAGGTTCGCAGGCAGAATTGACGCGGCGTTGGAACACATGTAACGGTCGAAAATCCGGTTAGGTTGCTTAAGATGAACACGCAGTACCCGTGGTCCGAGCATTTCAATCTGCTGCACGCCGCGCAGCAGCCAACGGTTCTGAGTATCTCCGCGTAAGCGCTCCAGCGAAAAGACCACATCTCTGCTCGTTAATTCATGGCCGTTATGAAAACGCACCCCTTTGCGCAAGTAAAACGTCCATTCCGTCGCTTCTGGATTGGATGTCCAGTAATGAGCGATGCTGGGAGCAATCTTACTGATCCCCTCATCGAACTGAAGCAGGCGGCTGAACAATTGCCGCATTAGATGTGCGTCAATGGAATAGTTCACTTGGGCTGGATCCAATGTCGTAACAGGACGATATACTGGAAATCTCAGCGTGTCACTTGTAGAAATACCATCGCTGGCTTCCTCTTTATGATAGCCGAACTGGCCGTTCAGCCATTCGAGAAATTTTGGCTTGGCCTGAGTGCCTTCCCCGAACGATTGCAGCAACTCGAAGGCTTGCTTGTAGTCCCCCTTCTCTGCCCGGCTTTGGGCCAGTTGCAGCAGAAACCTCTCCTTATCGGCCTTGAATGCGATCCGTGAACGATTACCGCGTCCAAGGCCCGGTAGCCAGTCAATTAGCTCTTCTTCCTCCAGCTTACGCAGGATAAGCTTTGCATTACGAGTCGTACAGAATAAGGCCTCCGAGAGACCTTCCAAGGTGGCCTCAACAGGCATTCCCCCACTGCTATCACCCCCGAAACGTTCGTAAAGTGTTAAATATCGTTCGGCCATGATCACCTTTTGCGACCTCCTTCCGATGCTTTTCCCTAAAAGGGGAAATCGTTAGAGGCAATTATACGCTTTTTGTCCCCTTTTGAAAAGCACATAATTAGCCTTAACAAAAGAGAGAAAGTGGGGAGAACATCATGCTGGAACATCCATATATCATAGAAAAACTAAGAGGATATCAGGAGCGGAAATCCAAGGTCGGGCTCATCGGGGTGATTCAAGAGTGCATTGGGAGATTACTGTATAGTGAAGCAGCGTTTACACAAGTGAAGCGTATGCCGGGCGGGGATTATGAAGTTCAAGATCGGTAAATGTTGTTAGTGCTAGTTATTGCCGTATCTTGCAAAATAGTATCCAGGCCCCAGAGAGATGCCTATAACCCTGCCATCTTCATCTAACAAAATTCTCGCCGGAAACCTCCCAAGCATGAGCTTATCGTGCTGCTGAAGGCTTATCCTCAGCTTAGGAATAACAAGTCCCTTTATCCCTTTTAATTTACCGAATAATTGCTGGTTGTCGCTCCAGATCTGCAATTTCCCCAGGCGGGAAGAGGTATAATCCCCTTCCAGCCTGGACCCAATTACCGCAGCATTAAATGCACCTTCGTCAGCAAGTGGCAAGTCAAATAAAGGCCGATTCATCGTAGCATTGATTCCGCTTAGCGTTACATCCCAGACGGGGGCTCGGGTCGTATTCGCCAGCGCAATGGCAGCGACTTTGGCTTCAACGGCAATATAGAGATCGCTGGACATCCCTTTTTGGCCTCCAGCATGCCCGACAAGTGTCTGTCCGTTCTTCCAATTCTGTACACTGAGGCCAAGCCTTCCGCTGATCATCTTCTGGATAGACTCTTTTCGGACGAGACGAGTGCCCCTAGCCACACCCTCTTGGTAAAATAATTCAGCAAAAACGAGCATATCCGCAGCGGAGGATAACAAGTGCCCATGACCGTAAACCGGCCCGCTGTGAATCCAGGATTGAGCCGGGCGGCTCTGCAAGCTTTTACGCCAAGGGCTGCTCCAATTCCGTACAGAATAAGAATGATAAATAGCGGTAAGTTCTGGCGCAACTGGCCGTGAGGACTGGCCAAATAAAGTATTCTCCATGCCAAGAGGACCTATGATTCTTGTAGTCACATATTCAATATAACTCTGCCCACTGGACCGGCTAACGATTTCGTCCAGAAACATGTATCCCTCATTGGAATACGAATAATTGATTCCGGGCGGGCCGAACCCTTCCTTTGTGGTAGCATTGAACAACTCAATAAATTGCTCCATCGTCGCTACTTCCGTCACCCGGTGAGGATGAAACGGCAGCCGCTCCGATTTTCTATAAGGCTTATCTTCTCGAAGACTCGGAACCATCATGCGGTAATAGAGTGTCAGATCTGGAAGTCCGGCGGTATGATTCAGCAAATGCCTAATTCTGATGTGATTTCTGTATTGCGGCGGCAGATGCAGTTCAGGCAGCCACTTCATAACCTCGTCTTCGATCGATAGTTTACCAGATTCCTGGAGCATCATTATGGCGAGCGCAGTAAATGTCTTCGTGATGGAAGCCAGACCAAAGGTCGTATGGGCAGTCACCGGAAGTTGTTGTTCCAGATCCCTCCATCCGTAGCCTCCACACATCAGAGTCTGTCCGTCTCTTGACAGTCCGGCTGCCAGACCGGGGATGTCATTCTTTTTTAGCATCGCGATGGTATTACGCTCCCACTCCTGCAACATGATATTTCATCCTCTCTATCGTGGAAGATTGAAGACCTTTCAGTACAAATTGTATATACCCCTTGATAACGGTTACACGTGAATTATGCTACCATTTTCTTACTGTGGCAACAAGCACGCATACGAAAATAATAAAAATCCAGCCGCAGCAAACCTTGGTGTTTCGTTGACTACGGTAATTTTACTAGGTTCCACCGATTGATGGCCGAAAAAAACTTCCGAGACTCAAATGTTCTTGAGCTTCGGAAGCCAATCCGGCTGCGCCGTAATTAAGACTTGCCTTTGTTGTTGTTTGCCAGCTGTATGATCATGATGACAAGAACGAGCAATGCAATGAGCTGATCGATACTCATCTGCGTCCGCCTCCATTCCTTCACAAAGGATGGCTCCTCGGACGTGCATCTCCTCTCCCAAAGAGACATTGCTTCGTTCCCCTTTTACAGATTATGAGACGCCATGCCGGCTTATTACTTTGGATACTGGTGTTTTAATCGTTGGCATTGCCTCTATCCATAATTGAAGATATATTTAGAAAATACATAACGGTGGCTTGGGAACTGGCCGGGTAACATACTGAAAAGGAGATTGGGCATTTGAACTTGCTGCACAAGGAAATAGACGAAGGTTCTGGCGGTAACTACGAGATATTAGTTTACGACACAGCAGAACTCTATGGAGAAAAAGGTGCTTTTCGGGTGCTGGAATTCTCAAACGAGGCGATTCAGGGAGCGATGGATTTGAACCGTCCGGATCGGGTGCTCTTTGAATATCCGAGAGCGATCATCCACTTGATGGAGCATAACACTCCGGAGTTTGAAGCTGCATTTCTAATCGGTCATGGGATTGGGACAATACCCAGTTATTTTGCAGATCGCAGAATGAAAGTGGCCGAATATAATAAACAGGTGCTGGAGATCAGCAGACGGTGGTTCGGGTATGACAGAGACAATGTCGTCGTGGGAGATGGACGTTCTGTGCTCGACAGTGAATCGTCGCAGGCTTATGATTACATAATCGTCGATGCCTTCACAGACAAAGGTACGCCCTTCCACCTGACCTCAGAGGAATTTTTCACACTGGCTGCTGAGAAACTGGATGAACGCGGCGCCGTCATTCTCAATCTGATGGGCAGAGGCGAACAGGACCGAATGATTAACGCTATTCATACTACACTGGGCCGTACATTTGCTTATACAAGAGCTTTTGCACTTCCTTCTGATAATGCTAGTGATGTGCTAAACATTGTGATGATCGGCAGCCATAATTCGATTGGATTTGTGTCCCGCAAAATGGCAGGATTCACAGAGATTTTCCCTGAGCCGGGGCATGTTATATGGGATAGTGTGCCTGTAACTTGAATAATTCGCTTCAGAATCCAACCATCGTCTGTTTAGAATAAACCTCATAGAAAAAGCGCCGGCTCACGATGTTATCATGAAACCGGCGCTTTTCTATTGATCCCATGTACACATTCAAATGGAGGCACTGTTAGAACCCCCTTTGACTGATAAAATGGAGCTGCTTGCTATTCAGGAAGCGCCTGCCCATTGCGACGAGCGGTTCGCTCTATACCATCAGCAGTTACTTTGTACAGTTGATGAGGCAGATCGTGTCCCATGCCGTCAATCAGCATTAGCTCGGCGTCAGAGATGGCAGCAGCCGTATCCTCGCCACACGCAGGGACAAATAGAGGATCGTCCACTCCATGAATGACAAGTGTCGGTACTTTTATAGTTGCCAGCCGCGGACGACGGTCACCGGAGACAGCAATCGCAGCAATTTGTCGTCCGACACTGCCTGGATCGTAGGCTCGCCGGACTTCCTCCAAAATAAGCGCCCGATAAGCATCCTCTTCAAACGGATAGCCGGTGCCGGCGATGCGCTTGGCAAAAGAGAGACTGTGCGCCAAAAATCCTGCTTCATCCTCAAACGGATTTGGTGCCGGTTTAGTCATCAATGCCATGACTTCTTGGGAAGCTTGCGGTAGAGCGGGATTACCCGAACTAGACATAATAGAAGTGAGTGATAACACCCGTTCAGGGTAATCACTAGCTACTATCTGGGCGATCATTCCGCCCATCGATCTGCCCACAATATGTGCCCGGTCAATTGAAAGCGCGTCGAGCAGTCCGATAACGTCTTTGGACATGTCATCCAGAGTGTATGGGATGTCAGGTCGCATTCCCGACATAAGAGAAGTCGCCAGTGCTTCAAAATCCAGCGCCTTATAATGGCTAAAATGTGTTGAGCAGCCTACGTCGCGATTGTCAAAGCTGATGACGCGAAAGCCCCGTGCTGCCAGTATCTCACAAAACGGAATTGTCCATCGGATCATCTGGGTTCCAAGCCCGGCGATTAGAATAATAGCCTCGTCATTTTCGTTACCGAAACTATCATAGGCCAACTCAACACCGTTAACTTTTATAATGTTCATGATTATGTTCTCCTTCAATTAATTTGGTATTAGAAGTACTGTTCCCTTCGGGGAATGCATTAGCAGCTAATTTTTTGACATGGTTTCTGATATCAGGTGCCCAATCATCAATGAAGTGGTTAAAACGATCCAAATCACCAGCATACAATGCCCGCAGAGCCTCTTCGTATTGATGGAAGTTTCCAGCCATAGCTGTCATAAAGTTATATGTTGCTTCTTGTGACTCTCGGATATTACTTTGTTTTTCTCCAGCACGTCGAGCCTCATCAATGAGTTTTCGTAAGGTTACCGACGCCCCTCCAGGTTGACTCTTGAGCCATTCCCATTGCCGTGGCAATAACGTAACCTCTCCGGATACAACCCCCAGCTTAGGTCGACCAACCCGCCGTGTAGGCTGCTGATCCACTTCCGTACTGGGTAAGTCACCGAACTGTACTCCCAATCGTTTGAGCACTTCATCTGTTTTCCCACGAAAATCAACATCTATTGGCTTCCCCGTGGAATCGTCAAATATAAGCAGCTCTGTGAGGTCTTTGTCATCCAGAGCATCCTTCACTGTAGAAACAACGTGCTGTAACGAACCACTGGCAACAACTCCGACACCCAAAAATGCCGTGCAGTAAAAGTGCGTTATGGAATTACTCATGCTGACCTCCTCTCTGATTGCCTAATTATACCCGGGTAAAAATATAAAATCAATATTACCCGGGTAAAACATATTTCGTCGCTCCTTATGAAGGTAATATATGCAAAAAACGCGGCCTAAGAGGACCGCGCTGTTGAGGGCTATGGTTTGTTTTATGTTGCAGATGCGTTGTTTGTCACAATACTGCCCGTTTGCCTAATGGGACGTTACCAGTTTTATACCTTTTTAATGCTGTTGCACTGATACATGTGAAATAAGATGCTGTATGTGATTAAAAGCAGTAAACTTAACAGCTGAAATGGTCAACCTCCCCAACTAAGAGCAATTTTGTACCTTATATTTCTTTAATATAAGCAAATGAGGGAATTAAGGGCAATATTGTATCCTATTTTTCTAAAAAGCGCGCTGGAAGGGGGATTCTGGAAGATTTAAGGTACAATTTTGCACTTAATCTCCACTAACCCTTAGCTTCAGAGAATTTAAGGTACAAAAATGCTGTTAATTACACTTCGATCTCTATACAAGTTCTCTTTTTTCTTGGCTATATTTGTTTTTTAATGCGTTCTGTATAGTTGTTTATGGGGCAAGTATGAAAGCAGTTGAACGCCGGTAGAGCCACACAATGAGTGGCAGATGCATATGCAGCTTAATTATTTCAAACGTTGCTTCCACGTAGGGAGCGACGGAGTCAGGCGCAGCAAATGCGCAAATCCTGACGATTTCAACCCAGGCTCCTACATGCGGAGCGACCTGATTGCCCGATTTGTCATACGCAGATACCGCATTTCAATCCTCGCTCCTACGTAGGAAGCGACTAGCGTCAAGACAGCTGAGGCCATTGGTTATGAATTTCAATCCACGCTCCCGCGTAGGGAGCGACTGACTTTATCCTGAGCCGCCCGCAGGCTGCCCTCCAATTTCAATCCACGCTCCCGCGTAGGGAGCGACAATTATTATCTTTTTAGGGGGTGCGTAATTTGGGATTTCAATCCACGCTCCCGCGTAGGGAGCGACGCTGATCCGGATCAAGAACGTTAAACGTCACCTATTTCAATCCACGCTCCCGCGTAGGGAGCGACACGATAGCAGAAGACGGGACGATAACGTTACAAGGATTTCAATCCACGCTCCCGCGTAGGGAGCGACGCTCCACTACTGCCATTTTACCCGCCCCCCAAAATTTCAATCCACGCTCCCGCGTAGGGAGCGACAGCGAATAAACACTTAAATGGAGCATAATCTCTTTTTAAACATCTCTAAAATTACTTTAATACGCAAAACTCATAACGTCAATTAGTTGAAAGAGAATGTTTTATACATAAAATGTAATATTTCCGGTGCGAATCCCCCAGGGATTTCATGTGAGCTTGGGGTTCGCACTGCATCATCGAGTCTTCCCCCTTTTAAATGAACTCTAATAAAAATACTAAAAAAGACCGGAGGCATCCCTCCGATCTCTTGTCACCCCCCATGCGGGAGCGTAATCTAATACTATTGTAACGCTATTATTTTGTCCGCTTCTTAGCCGCGTCGATTTTGGAAGGGTCCAGGCCTTTCCAAATATTCGGGATATCTACCTGATCCGGATGATCAAAGACCAGAAATGCGGTCGGCAGATAACGTTCGCCATACTGCGAAGAAGGCTTGTTGATAATCTCGTTGTCCTTGACGAGAACCGTCGAAGACCCGCCGTCCAGATTCGCTGCGATTACGGCACCGTGCTTGAGCATGATTTGCTGTACATCGTAAAGGTTCGCGCCAATGCTGTAGCTTGGCTGTCTGCCGTCAATCACCACGAAGATGATAGCACCGTCCTCCCGTTGACCCATAGCTGTGCGTGGTGCAATCCCCCAGCCATCGGCTGCGTTCTTGACCAGTCCCTTGCCGTTGACGATGATACGCGGCTGAAACGATACGGCCTCCTGAACTCCCATTTTACTGAGTTCATCCAACGTGTAATTCCCCGCGATCATCTTGCCTTGCTTATCGAGGCCCACAATCTGCGTTGATTTTTTCCCGCCAAGCCCGTTGTAATAGAGCTTTCCTTGGGAGATGACGATGCCGATCGGCTTGAAGCCATTACCGCTCCAGTTAGGATCGGCGAATCCTCCCCCATTTACCCCGGCGATCGCCCCGAGTCGTTTCACCATACTGGTGACCTTTTCCCCGGAGCCCACTTTGTTCGGAATACCTAGCCGGATCTTTGTCGGATCATTGACGATCATGACATACCCGGAGTAGCCGGTACCAGAGACAGGCTCGATCTCCACCAGCTGCTTCTCTTTTACTTCCGGTGGAGGTGTATGAATGGTATGGGTATCCTTCTCATCCCCCATATTATCGAAGCGTTTGGTGTACTCGGCTACACGTGCCTTCAACTCTTCCTCACCAATAATATATTGGGCCCACTGCCGATGTTGGGTGGTGATCAGCGTATCCGCGATCGTATAGCGTAGATTTTTGGCCGACGGTGCAAAATACAGCCAGCCTCCTCCGGCAAGGAGCAGAATTAACAAGAACAGCAATACCCTGGACAGTCTACGAAAAAAGCTCTTTTTCTTGCGCTTCTTGACCGGCTTCTTCTTGCGCATAGTCGAGCGCTCTGGTAATGATGATGAATTCACTCTTTTCTTTCCTCCCTGATTCTTGCCACGAATAAAAAGAATACATAACGTATCTGTTAATCATAGACGAAAATGAGAGAGTAAAGGTTTCAATTTCTTCAATTTTTAGAGCCCGTTCGACTTCATCTAACAACCTATAAAACTTTATTTGCCGGAAAATGTTGGAGGATCGGTGTGAAGTGCCTCATCAGGCTGAGTATGCCGCCATGCTGTAAAGACGACCTGGAACCCTGCACGCGTAGGTGCACACAGGAAGGGTCCAGCCTGCTTGCCTGTCAAATGCGGGAAGCGAGCGACGCGGATCGTTCGCCACGGATGGTGCTCCGTCCGGGCGCGAATGATCACCGCATCATTGGACCGGGAAGCACGAATGGTGACGGTCTCCCCTGCCCATTCTGCTACCGGAGACAGTGACCAATCGGAGTAGTCGTCGGTAACGACAGCCCCGATGTGCGGAACCCCGTCATTAAGCTCTATGCCTGCTTTAATCCACTGTGTCTTACTATGCCAGAGCATTAGGCCGGCCTGATCGTACAGCTCGGTGAAGCTGTCTAGCCGGAAGGTCACCTCGACACCCTGATCGTCCTCCCAGGGAGCCAGAAGGGCATGGCCATTATCATGCTGGAATTCATAAAGTGTTTTCTCCCAATAATCACTGCCTTCCACAGCCTCAACATTGAGAGTGTCCCCTTCTGTGTTTACCGATTTTGGTGGAACCGTCCAGGTTCCGCTGCTCCATGGAATATTGTGTACATTCATCATACATCCACCTCTCTAAGGATCTGCTCTAATGCCGCCCTACGCCGCCACCGCTACTTGCACCACCACCGCCGGAAGAACCTCCTCCAGAGCTGTTTTGTCTACCTGATCCGCCGCCACTGCTGGAACCCCCACCGCCGCTATTTCCCGAAGAACTACCTCCTGAGGAATGACGCCCAGCGCCACCACCACTGGATGAACCGCCACCTCCCCAATTGCTGCCCCCGGAGGAACGACGTCCGCTGGAAGAGGAGGAACGATGATGACGATAGTCATCCCTATCCCAATGGCTATATCGACGTTTATTGCGACGGCTGTAGGGATTGTATCGCACACCATACTTCGAGAGATTCCGGCTTCGCCGCCAGGAAGAAAAGATGAAAAGTCCTATGATTCCCAAAAAGACCTTAAACATGCCGGAAGTCACTCCAGAATTTCCGGATTTCTCACTGGTACCGTCAGCTTGGGTAGCAGATGCCGGAGTTGCTCCCTTATCACCTACTACCGTATTTGGCGCGGCCTCCGCTCTAGACAGGAAGAAATTATAGAAAGCGTTCGCTGTTGCTGTGGCTCCACCCGCATAATCCTTTTTGGCAAAGGAAGGCTCCAGTGCGCTATTCAAAATGCCTTTGATGACTTCATTGGTGAGCACTTGATCCACATCTTTACCCTGCAGCACGTGGTAGTTATCTCCCCCAATGTCCAGTACGAGCATCGTATCCTTCGATCCCGCTCCTACAGATGCGAACTTCATATACGTGTAATCCTGCAAGGTCTTGCCGCCTGTGTTCTTGACTGTGACGACATAAATCCCGTTCCCGGTAGTGTCCTTATACCTGTTGCTGGACTGATTGAGATAATCCTTCGTGACTTGCTTGAACACCCCGGCATTGTCCGAAACATAGGTTTTGTTGCCTACATTTTCAGTCCAAGTACCACCCAGAGCTTGAATGAAAGACCCGTATGTTTTATAGACACCGTTGCTATAATTCTTGGCTGCAAAATCAGGCTCCAGCTGCCGGGACAGGATCTCCGAAATCTTGCTATCCGGGAGCGTATTCACAATCCCTTTTCCCTGCACCGCCCAGTAATCATCATCCTTGATGGAAAGGAGCAGCAGCACCCCATTGTTCTTCTCCTTGGAGCCGATACCCCATTTGTTGAACAGGGATGTAGCATACTCCTTGATCGGCATCCCGTTGGTAGAATCAACGGTCACCACCACGACCTGCGCTTCATTTTTCCTATGTAGCTTAATTCCGTAATTCACCATATAATTCTCGGTCTTGTCATTCAACACGTTGGCAAAATCATTCACGTAAAATGCTCCAGTATGCTCTGGCAATGTGCTCTTGGCGAAGCTCAGAACGGGAAATAGCATCGTAAGTATAATGGCAATCCAAGCGATTTTTAGTGATTTATGTTTCATATGTGCACCCCCTGTATGTTTCTATTCTCTTTATCGGATACGGTGAGCTCCGGGAATAGTTTCGCCTGATTAGCGAAGCTTACATTTAGAAATTCTACAAAGGTTTCCAGCTATCCTTTATTGGGGATGCACTTCACTTCCTACTCTATAGTGGCATCACCAAAGAAACGGCAGGCACCCTGCTCGTAGGATGCCTGCCGTTCCCTAATAATTAATGAATTATATCTGAAAAAGAATTACTCTCCGTAGTTGAACAGTGGTGTAGACAGATAACGTTCCCCGGTATCCGGCAAAATCGTTACGATCGTTTTCCCCTTAAACTCCGGACGTTTGGACAACTCTGCCGCCGCGTACACCGCCGCGCCAGAGGAGATGCCAACGAGCAGTCCTTCTGTTCTGGCCAGCGCTCTTGCGGTGGCAAAGGCATCATCGCTTTTCACCTGAAGGATTTCATCTACAAACTCTGGACGATAGTTATCCGGGATGAAGTTGGCACCGATCCCTTGAATGCGATGACCGCCTGGAGCGCCACCGGAAAGAACCGGAGAATCATACGGCTCAAGAGCAACGATATGTACGTCTGGATTACGTTCCTTCAATAACTGGCCTACACCAGAGACCGTTCCGCCGGTACCGACACCGGCAATAAAAACATCCACCTGTCCATCGGTGTCCCGCCAAATTTCTTCAGCTGTTGTCGTCCGGTGAATCTGCCGGTTTGCCGGATTACTGAACTGCTGCGGAATGAACGCGCCAGGCGTACTTTCGGCTAACTGCTCTGCTCTTCTGACAGCACCGCTCATACCCTCCGCACCTGAGGTCAGCACGATCTCGGCGCCAAGGGCCAGCATGAGCTTGCGGCGTTCAACACTGAATGTCTCGGGAAGCACAATAATTAGTCTGTACCCCAGACTGGAGGCCGCAAAGGCCAGCCCGATCCCTGTATTTCCGCTCGTAGGCTCAATGATGACGGAATCCTTGTTAATGTAGCCTTTTTCCTCGGCATCCTTGATCATGGCATAACCGGTTCGATCCTTCACGCTGCCCGCAGGATTAAAGTATTCAAGCTTGGCCAAGATTCTTGCCTCTAAATTCTGACTGGCACTGTATCTGGAGATCTCAAGCAGCGGGGTGTTCCCGATAAGCTCGGTTAAGCTTTGATAGATATTACTCATATTCCCACTCCTATTATCAATTTTTCCCATCTGTTTACTATGTATTAATAGTAGCAGATATTTTATTTTTTTCAACCGTGATCACACGGGTTACAATACGCTCAACCTTAATTCTTAATCTAAAACAGGTCCCCCCTTCAGCGAAGGGAAAGGACCCTCATTTCAATGATTCAGCTGGTACACAAGATCAGAACAGTGCCGAAGGCAGAAGCTTCCTGCCGCCCTTAACCAGTGTGGATTCCAGCATGTCTCCCTTGGTTCCTCCAAAATAGAGCTGCCAGTATACGCCAAACCGAATACTAACATCATTCTTAACCAGCTCGGGCGGAGTAACAATCAGCCACTGGAACCGCAGTGCCTTGGAGATTTCAAACACCGGGTCCAGCACGTTGTTCGAGACCATCTCGCCAAATGGATTATCATATAAAAAGACAGTCCAGCCTTTATTCTCACGGTTCACCCGTTTGTGGGTCATAATCATCATCGCTACCAACAGCTGAACGGACTGTCGCTGACCACCGCTACCGACGGCTTCATCCAAGGCCCCTTTATTAATGACCTCCCAATCGGAATAATGATATTCCTCAGGAGCAGCATACAGGAAGTAGTTCTCTGTAACAGGCTTGTACACCTGGAGTACCGGGAAACGGTTCTGGAAGGCGGCATAGACGATCCGGCCGTCGTTAATAATTTCTTTGATTGCGGGAGCCGGAACCTGCTCCATTCTCGGATATTTCTTCAACAAATCCTGAATACATTGATTGAAATAGTCCGTGACTAGCGGCTCCACATCGTCAGTGGCACGTGGCACATTGATATTTTTATAGCTTAACTTAACCAGTGGAAAAGCATGCTGATTCTCATTATGAATGATCATCCGCCGCTCCATCCGCTTCATAATATCCACAATCTGAATAACACGTTTGGAAGCCCGTCCGACCCACAGCTTGCGGGACAGTTCCATTCCTTCCTTGTCGCTCTGGATGCTCTCGATCTGGTCACGGGAGCTACGCAGCATGGAATCCAGCACCTGGCGGGCAATGTGAAAATCGTCCCAGTGAACGGTGTTCAACCGGTCCTGAATTTTGGTCTCCAGATCTGCATTCCAACCGCTCTTGGAAAGTCTGCTGCTCAGCGTGTTCTTCTCCTCTTTGACTTTCTTAGAGAGTTCCGCCCGTTTCTCTCTGCGCTGCTTAATCTGGAGAAGCCATTGTGACACGAACGCCTCACAGCTCTCCTGAACGCGCTGCTTCACCTCTTCCGGAATATCGCGGAGGTTCACACGCTCTTCAATATGGGCGTTCATAATTTGCCGCTGATTGGATAAGGTCTGGAGCAGCCGGTCTATACGTTCAAGACTTCGTTTGCATTGACTAAGCAGGCGCTCGTTGTCCTGGAAGCGCTGGTTAATCTCTTGCTCTTTGTAATCGAGCCCCTCCGTCCAGATTTCTACCGGACGCTCATGCTTCATCTTGATAGCTTTCTCGGCCTTGCTCAGCTCTTTCTGCAGATTGTCCGTTACGGTCTGGCAGCGGATATAGTCATCATGGATCTGCTGATAGTCCTCCTCCAGCCTCGCCGTATCGTCCTTCTGGCGTATTCTGGCCGCCATGATGGAATCGGCAGAGTCGGATGGCTCGGGCGCGCTACGCCACCCGGCATCGATCCCGCCGAGCGTTGCTTCCAGCTCGTTCAGATTCTCACGGGCAGCAGTAATCTGCGCCCCTCGAGTTCGGATTTCCAGCTCGCTACGAGAGAGCGATTGCTGGAGAGCCTCCACAGTGCTAAGCAGTTGCAGCAGCGTGTTCTGTTCCGCGGGGTCTACAAGTTCAGAAGCTGCGGCAGCTTCCTCTTCCATTATAGGCGCTTGTTGATCAGCCGGGAACACAAGCTCCGGGAACCAGAGCTGAAGCCTCGGGAAAAGCGAATACCGCGTATCGCCCATCCATTTCTCACGCTGGCCGGCCATGTTTTCTCTTTGTCCAGCAAGCTGGAGAAGCTGCTGATCTCTGACGGCGAGCTCTCTGACCAGCAGGCCTTTCCGTTCTACCGCTCTCTGCTTCTCCTGACGCGCCTCTTCATGCGCCCGGGTCCGCTCAATCCAGCTCTGTAGAGCGAGCTGACGTTGCTGCTGTTCGAGAATAGCAGCGGAGCCTTCTGCAAGCTCTCTGCTGAGCCGGACTATAAGGTCCTCATGGTCCTGTAGCTCCGCATTCAACTGCCCCATCTTCTGGCGCAGATCTTGTTCCAGTAGTCTCAAAGCATCCAACTTAGCGCGCAGGACCGTTGTATTGTCCAGTTGGAACAGCCGATCATACTCCTGACGAGCGGATCTCAGCTTGGACAAATACGCTTCACCGTCCTGCAGCTCTTGCTCCTGCTCTTTGAGCTTGGCGGTAATGCCATTCTTCCAGTTCATAAACCGTTCCGGCTGCAGCACCATTTGCGGCCCTTCGCTAGCAAGGAGCATTAAGGCTGGAGAACCCGCAGCTGCCATATCCTCACGGATAAATAGCGGTACAGGGGATTTCAACAGCACCTCTTTCAGCATATCCGGCTGGATCTTCTCTGCTTCCCGCTTGGTGAGAATCAGTGCATAAGGCAGGAGCGGATATTGCTCCAGTTCCTCTTCCCGGGCTAGATAAGGGAGATCATTCAGGTAAGAGCTGCCCGCTACCGACTGGATTTTCAGATTATCCAGCATGTCCTTGACAGTCAGAATATCCCCATTGGGCACCCAATAGGATTGATTCTGCAGCTCCACATCCAGTAGCTGATGATAATAATCCCGGCGCAGCCGCTTGCTCTGCTGCCCAGCCTCCTCGATTCGGTGCAGGAACCTCGCGGTTATGTCTTCCTTCACTTCATATAGCGCAGTGGTTCCAAGCCGGCTATGCTCGTCATATAACTCCAGCAGCACGACAAGCTGTGACCACAGCTGTGATTCCCGCTGATTCTGCGTATCCAGCAGGGCACTCAGCTCACTAGTGTCTCGTTCATTGGCTGCGAACTGCTCGGCAAGCCGCGTATGCGATGTGAGCAGCGTCAAACGTTGTTCTTCCGTTGCTCTGACTCTCTCCTTCAGCAATGTCGACGTCTCTTCTAATTCCTGTACGGTGGCAAGCGACCGCTGAAGCGCAGGGCCAGGCGTATGAGCAGCTTCCGATCCATGCTTGGCGGCAAAGGTACCCATGTCCTCGCTATACTTGCGGATGACCGACGTCAGATCATTAATCATCACATCAAGAGTAGCCGATTCCCGCAGGGATTCATCCCGCTGCTTCCGCAGTGTTTCTTCTTCCACGGTAAGCGAATGTAGAGAAGCTACAAAGCCAATAAGCGTCTGTTGCCACAATCGGGCAACGACATTCCACTGCTTCCGCAGGTTCTCCTTCGTCTCCTGAATCACCTCTTGGCGTTCTTTCATTTCCATCGAGCCTTCAATGGCCTGAATTTCCTTCTGCCACTGCTCTATTTGCGATATCTGAAGCTTGCGTTTCGCAAGGGAGTGAGCAATCTCCAGTTTCTTCTCCATCTCTTTGGAGTCAGCAAGCCGGCTACGCGCACGACTCTGATGATCGCTCAACCTATTAAATTCTGTCTGCTTGGTATCCAGCTCCTCCTTGCTGCGCAGATACTTGAGGTTATCTCCTTCGAAGCGAAGCTGATCTGCTTCCTGATGATGACCTGCGAGTTCGTCTGCGATTCGGCGGCGCTCGGCTTCGGTGCTGTTCAGTTCTTCGTGGATCACTGTGAACATCTGCCTGCCTAGCAGCTCCGTCTCCTGCACGGCTTCCTCTGCTGCAGATCCTTCACCAACCAATTCATATAGCGGACCTGCCATGCCTAGAAACTCAGTATACGCCTGTTCCCGCTGCTCCAGCATAGGCAGGCGCTGAGCTATCGTTGCCGCATCAATGAACATCCGCTGCAGAGAGTTATCATCCTCCTTCGACCCTTCGTTCAGGCTGGCACCGATCTCAGGAATAATCAGCTTCTCGAACACGTTGTGGTTCGTGAAGGCATCATGCTTTTTAAAATAACCCTTGATTCCGCCTTCTTCCCCGTTGATTCTGCGCATATTGCGCCATTCTCCGATATGTATATCCCTGACTGCCAGGAAATCATAATATCTCTTCATGTCCGAGCTGTGGCTGCCAAACGGCATGATCTCATTCCGACGTTCACGAACGTATTGCTGAATAGTGTCAAAGTCTGCCGCTTCGCGGGTGGTCTCATCATAGAGAGGAAGGGTGGAGAGATTCATCTCTGCGCCCTCGCCGTATTCCAGCAGCGCATATAACAAATAATCCACCTTGATATCCTGCTGATCCAGCGAGTTATGTGCCGTCATGGCGATACCAGTTGTGATATATTCGTTACGCTCGCTGTTATCCAGCCGCCATTCTATCGCCACGTGAAAGGTGTAGGGCTTGAGCTGTTTTTTATGATTATGGAAAAAAGCCTCGACCTGGTTCTCGCTATCTTTTCCCCATGGCGTCTTCGGAATCAGGAGTTGGAAAATGGATTGCAGCAATACCCCTTTCCCGCCCCCGTTCATCAGCGTGATCAGCGTATTGGCGGGTCCTTCCTCATTGCACAGGTCCAACACCATATCGTCATATTTCTTGAGCATTTTCTCGTATTTGAGTCCAGTTATCCGAATTCGTTCAATCCGCGGCATAGACTTCACCTTCCTTTTCCGCCAAAGTCCGGCCAATCAAGCCTCTTAATTCCTGATAACGGTCGACATCATGATACAGGTAGCGCATTCTCTCATAGAGTTCTTCACGCGGGAAAATCCGCTTCTCCTGCTCGGAGATGAAAACCAGCTTCTCCTCTTCCAGCAGCTTCATCCCTTCATGAATCAGGCCGATCCGCGAATTGGCGCCTCTCGACAAAAGATCGCTCTCCTCCTGGCTCTTGGTCTGCATGTACAGACTGGACCAGACCTTGTGCATAGCCTGAATATCGAGCTGCCACTGGCGGCTGAACCGGCCGTCCTCATCCATCTGAATCCAGGCTGAAAAAAGCGAAGACACCTGATCGGCAATCTGAATATAAGACATACTGTCCTGTCCCGGCTTGAAATTTGTCTCGTCCTGATCCATTTCTGCCAGGAAGACGAGGATGATGATATTAATCGTATGTAAATGGGTTTTGCGCTCGATGCGCGAGTATTTATTCTTCAGCTGCGTAAAGTTCGTAGCGAATACCGAGCCTAGCGGATTCACCAGCAGGTGGAGCCGATGCCCGGAATTCATCACCCGGCAGCCCGCTTCTCTCGCCACATATTGAAGTGCGTCATATGAAGCGGTATCTTGCAGGCATTCAGCGGCAGCGGGATCATCGAGGGGCAGCACCTTTTTGCGGAGCAGTTCAAAAAACAGCCGAGATGCCTGCTGCACTTGTTCCAGTGAATAACTCATGATGTGCTTCTCACCTTTCTATTCTACAATCGTAATCGTATATGGACTGATATCAAGGCCTGGCCAGAAAACACGCTGCGGTCCTTCCACAGCGATAGACGTCCGCAGCTTTTTACCACGCAGTACCTCCAGTTGCGGATTACCCGTTAACAAGTGCGCAATCAGTTGCTGACATTCGTCGCTGCCACTGCCGCTGTCATCCTCCTGCTCCTGCACTGTAATTTCAGTCTGGAAGAACTGAATCCATAAATCGATCGCATGGGGAGTGGCAGCCCATTTGAGCTGCTCTTCTGCTGTAAAAGCCTGCGCTGTGAATGTAAACGACCCCTGTTCTGCCAAAGTATGAAACACCGGCATCCACAGTAGGGCCACCTCTGCCCACGGAATGCCTTTGGCAACATAGGGTGGAGAGAGGTCCTGCTCATCTTCCTCCAATTCTTCCGGCAATAGCTCAGGCATAAAACCAACGTCCTGTTCTTCCCAAGCCCAAGGCAGCGGATAGACAAAATCCTGATTCGGTGCGAACAGACCACCGATCAACAGATCCAGACTGTCCCCAGAAGGTAGTCCCTCTTCCTTGACCCATTCCTCCCATACATGTGTACGGAAGTTGAAGCCCGTCGCGCCCCAGAACAGTTCCGGGAAATTCAGCCGCAGATTCGTCTCCACTTCGAAAATATTGAGGACCATCTCGGCCAGCTCATCATGCACCCGTCTGGACAGCTCCACCCGCTCTGACAGCAGACGAATCTCGTTAAAGTCGATAACATCTTTCTCATCATTGGCGAGCCGGGCCAGCGAACGATGAATATTGTCAAAGTGCCTGCGCTCCTCGTCGAACTGCTGATGGATCTCCTCCAACCGCTGGTGACGTGACACCCCGTATTCGCTGAAAATATGCTTTGGATTGCGGCGCAGCGCGTTCCGGTATTCCTGTTGCTGCTGCGTCATTTTGCGCACCCTGGAGATCAGTTCATTGACATCCTGCAGCGCCCGGGTCACCCGGCCATGCTTGATATGCATCTGAATTTCCAACAGCTTGATGCTGATCTGGAATTCCTCGATAATCTCGTGGCTCATGAAGATCAGCTCCATGGCATACTCCGAGAGCCGGTAGATCGTCTTGCCGTTCTCCTCCCAGCTACTTCGCGTTGCGTCTTCATCCACCGTAAAATATTTATATTTCTGCAGCGTCATCTGTCCCGTGGCATCATCATAATACCAGGATTCAAAATCCCCGCCGTTCCCGCTCCACAGCAAGCCGTCTACCAAACGCTCCACCGACTCGGTTGTGCCTAACGGGGCTATATTAAAACGCTCCAGCGCAGTCCAGACTAGCGCAATGATATCTTCTTTCGAGCGTCTTTCATTGGATTCCAGTTCCAGATAATAGACTTGCAGCAGGACACTTAACGCCAGCATCTCTTTATAAGGATGAATCTCCCCAAGGTTCATACCAGCGCCCAGATTCCACAAGGGATTCAGCCGTTTATTCCGCTCACCAAAATCAGACCAGTTCATCTTTCAGCCAACCCTTCATTGTCTAAAACTACTACTCTCAATCCATCAGCCTCCATAAAAATAACATAAACCCATATCCGCCCCTCGATGGGGATACATATGGGTTGGAGATTTCAGCATTACCTCTTAACATACGGGAATATATGTTTCTATTATAGCATAGTTGAGTATTTTTGCTAATTAGAGTAGCGTCAACAAAACGCGAAAAATGTACGCTATATAGAATGCATTAAAATAACAAACAAAGACAAGAAAAAAGAGAGTTTATAACAAGGGATTCCCGAAGTGGAATTAACGAGGATTAGATTAAATGGGATCTGATTAATGAGGGGGAGTCCGAAGAACGAAGAGGAAGGCTTGGAACTTTAGGAGCGAAACGCTCATCTGAATGCTTTCTGCAGGAAAGTTCATGTCGGAAGCTTAAGCTGGACCCAGACTTCAACCGCTAAAGGCGGCATATAAAGAAGAAATCTGGGTACAACAGCGACCGGAAGTCCAAACATTCACCGAAGTGACGCCACCTGAAATGGCCAGAACAATCCGCAGCAACCACTTTTCAATCGTTTCTGTCCATAATGACTTCTAAGCTTCGTTATTCATTTTTCTCTAGATAAAAAAGATGATCTGTGGATTTTAATGTATCGTCAACCGTTAAATAAGTTGATCGTCCCAAGTACAGCGGAATTTGCAACTTGGTAAAATCGGGAATTCCATCCTCTTGGAAAAGAGAGTCGTCGCGATGAGCCTGCACAATTTCGCCTGTAATAAATTCGTGGCTACCATAGGAGTGAATATCTAGGATTTTGCATTCATATGCACCGTACGCGTCTGTGAGAATAGGGATATCCAATTTATGTCCATCACGATATGAAATATCGAACTCTTTAAATTTATTCTTCTGGTTACCAGAAAACGTACCTGCGGCTTGAATCCAGTTAGAACGGCTTGCAGGAAGGAAATTGATTCCGAAAGATCCGCTTTCTACGATTAAGTTGTAAGAATACGTTTCTTTACGAATTGAAATCCCATAAATCGCCGGTTGATACGAGATCAATGTGTGCCATCCTGCTGCCATCAAATTTTGTTTACCATCATGACGGGAAGTAATCGAAGCGACGATTCCCGGATATGAGTACATCGATAATTGCTCTTTTGGTTGTAACATAGCTTCCACTCCTTGTTTTTTTCTAGGTAAAATGTTTAAGCGGCGCGAACCTGTCTCGAACTTAAGTGAACGGTTTAAGAATTTGCAGAGTAATCAATTGATTAATGGACTATTAACTAACTAATAGCAAGATAGATTACATACCGTAATAAACTTTATATATGTAAGCAAAGTATATTATATAACTACATTCGAGTCAACGAACAGTCTAGAAAATCATGATCTGGAATGTGATTTGTGGAAGACTATATTGAAATGATTCTAAAATGAATCATGGATCTGTTTCAGGTCCAAAGTAGGTCATTTAGGAAAATTCTACGCAAACTCAAATGTGTAATCGCTGCGGATACTTCGAAAAGGGCCTAACGGGGAATTTTATGGCGGCAGCATATTTCAAGTGCAGGAACAAGAAGGCTGTTTCATCCTAAAAAAAGCGAAAAAAGAAGCAATCCCCCCGGCCCTTACAAAGCAGGGGGATTGCTTCTTTTTAGATGGATCATTGAGCTGATTTATTTCAATGTGTCTTAACGTACGCATTTTCATGCGATGCCGACTTTAATTTTTCGTTAGCGTACGTTTTTCGCATTTTGTTGGCTGTACCCTAATTAGTATTTATGATTCAACAAGTAATGCAGGTTGTCTTTGACGGTAGGCCATTCTGAATCGAGAATGCTATAGATGACATTATCCAGCACGGTGCCGTTGGACCTCAGACGGTGGTTACGCAGTACGCCTTCCCTGACCCCGCCGATTCGTTCAACAGCCCGCTGGGATCTTTGATTATTGCCGATCACTGAGAACTGTACGCGGACGAGTTCCAGTTCTTCGAAGCAGTGGTGTAGAAGCAAGGATTTGGACTCGGTGTTGACCCTCGTTCGCCAGTATTCCGGGGCGATCCAGGTGCAGCCAATTTCCGCGTTCCGGTGATTCACATCCAGATGATGAATACGAGTGGTGCCGATGATTTGATCGGTAGCCCTATCGAAGATGGTATAAGGAGCCTCTGTGCCATTTTCTTTGTTCGCGAGTGCGGTTAAAAGTAATTGGTCAAGCTGTTCAGGCGTAGTGACTTGCCTCCAGGTATACTCCCAGATTGAAGGGCTTGCCAATACTGCAGTCAGCCCGGCAGTGTGACTTTTTTCCATTGGAACAAGCCGTATAGCTTCGCCTGACAGTTCATCAAGATGTGTAGGCCACATGTGAATCCAACGCTCCCTTTGGTAAGATGATAGAACTTGAGAAAATGGTCTTCCAAGACCAAGTATGCTTCACCAATGGGCATGAAATCAACTAGTTTTTTATTCTACAAATTCCCTGCCAGAAGGGTGGAATTTCACCTTGGGAAATGATGCATTTCTTCCGCCGATCAGGGCTCTGTCCGTCTCTTTTAATTCCTTGTTAAAGTAGTCCAGAACGTAGCGAGGCAAAAGAAAAAGAAGCCCATCTCGGGCTTCTCGCTTCTCTACACAATATACAGATTAGGCTCCGCTAACGATCCCAGCCTCACGAATCCGAGCAATAATCTCCCCAACCTCTTCTACTCGGCTAGCGATGTGATCTGCTCCGGCACTGCTAAGCTCTTCTTCTGATCCATATCCGAACAGGACGCCGATAGATTCCACGCCGCAACCAATAGCCCCGATAATATCATGCTTCCGGTCGCCGATCATCACCGCTTGCTCTGGTGCGATATCGTTCTGATCCAGAACGTATTGGATCACTTCCTGCTTCTTGGATCGCGTTCCGTCGAGGTTGCTGCCAACGACATGTTTGAAGTAAGCGGCCAGACCGTAATGCTCGATAATCTGCTCGGCAAACACGGTCGGCTTGGAGGTTGCCACATACAGGCTATATCCCTGCTCTTTCAACCCCCCAAGCAGTTCAGGAATACCTGGAATAACGGCGTTCTCGAACTTGCCAATGGTGCTGTAGCGCTCACGGTAGAGTTCAACGGCCCGGCGGGCCTTGTCCTCTGAGAAACCATTCAATTCGATAAAAGAATCGTATAATGGCGGTCCGATATAGGGAAGCAGCGTATCCAGATCCTCGACCTGATTGTCCAGTTGGTTTAGGGCATAGGCCACACTCTTCGTAATTCCCTCTTTCGGATCGGTTAACGTACCGTCCAGATCAAACAAAATACTTTGCAATGTTCTGCTCACACCTTCAAACTCCCTCCGAAATAAACAACGAATATTAGAACTATTGATTACCAGTGCTTCTCGATGAAGGTGTCGCGGCCAGACTGCTCCCGGTCCTCCTTGTAATGCTTAGGGTTCTTCTTATGATAATTCTGGTGATACTCCTCCGCACGGTAGAAGACCGGAGCCGGCAGAATCTCTGTCACAATGGGTCCTTCAAATCGGCCACTGGCAGCCACATCCACCTTGGAAGCTTCTGCCGCCAGGCGCTGTTCTTCATTATAATAGAAAACCGCTGTCCGGTACTGAGAGCCACGGTCCTGAAATTGACCTCCGTCATCCGTAGGATCGATCTGTGGCCAGAACAGCTCAAGCAGTCTTTCATATGGAAATAGCGAGGGGTCGAACGTAATCTGTACAACCTCGTAATGGCCTGTCTCTCCTGTCTTGACCTCTTCGTAAGTAGGATTAACCGTCTGTCCGCCGGCGTATCCCGAGACGATACCGTGAATGCCCGGCAGCTCTTCAAAAGGGGTTACCATGCACCAAAAACATCCTCCAGCAAACATAGCTTGTTCCATCATTATAATTCCTCTCTCTATACAGTCATGTATCTACTTATATTAAAGACACATTTGCCTGCTGAGGTCAATATGGATCAAGCTGTATGCTGAACTGAACGACTTGCGTAGACTAGTCCTGTGTCGGTTCCGCAGAAAGGTTCTCGATATCGGTGGAACCAAAGAAAAACAATCCAAACAATATGAAAAAAATAACCCACATCCCAAAATCCGGCCCAACAGTTTCGCCCATTATTCAACTGCTCCTTCATTTGTAATTAGCCCGCCATTGTCTTGATCTCTTCTAGCCTTTTTGGCTCTTCTGCGTAAAAGCTTGAAGTACCTCGTCGATCGTCATATCGCCATTGTCGTTAAGAAACTTCACCATGTTGTCCACATTGGTGTTCTTAATCAGCGTTTTATATTTACCAGTCAGCCCGACAAGCAGCGTGGCTTGTTTGAATATAGTCACCGAATCTACATTCAGCTTCCCGGTTAAAAGTAAGGCTGCAACAATGATCTCCAAGTTCTTTCCACCATTAAGGAGTGCCTGAATGGAACGGTCCGCGCTCGCTCCACTCTTCGATCTGCTAGATGAAACCGTTGTTTTTTTGTTCCTTCCAGGGGAAGTCATAGTAATCCTCCCGCCTCTTTAATGAATGTGAAATGCTGATTCTCCATCTGTTATCTTATTCCTGTAGGGAGGTTTCGGTTACTGGGCTTATACAATGAAGCAGGCCGCGAAATATCGCGGCCTGCTTCATACGTGTCGATTTAATTATAAAATCATATATCCTTCTATGATCTGGCGTTAGATGAGCTGTAAATATCCTTCGCCAGCTTCATTGCCTTGAGGCCCTCTTCACCGTCAATCCAGAATTTACGATTCTCACGGATATGGCTATAGAAGTCCTCAATCAATCGAAAATGTCCAGTGCCCCAGTAGGATTTGGCTCCTGCGGATTTGGTGGCTGGTTCACATAAGAGTGTCTCCTGATCGTCCTTCCAGAGATACAGGCAATCTCTCCGCTGCAGGAGTGTTCCTTGCTCGAACACCACTTCCAGCTCTACTGGTGAATTGACCAGATAAGCATTCGTTCCGTAGAAAAGCCCTCTGGCTTCATTACTGAAATCAATGCACGCATGTGCGGTGTCCTCAACCTCGATTACGCCGTCCAGGACATCCGTCGTTACACTTCCCCGTACCGAGCGAATCTCTCCTCCGAACCATTGCAGAAGATCCAGCGTATGAATGGTCTGATTCATGAGGACTCCTCCGCCCTCAGTCGCCCAGTAGCCTCTCCAGTTGCTGGACTGATAATAGGCTTCGTCCCGGTGCCAAGTGACTACGCCTTTCAGGCAGAGTAACCGTCCCAGTTCGCCTGATTCGATCATTTGCTTGATGCGCACGGATGGGTCATTGTAGCGATTCTGGAACACTACGCCCAGCTGCCCTGTACTGTTGGCGGCAGCCTTAAGCAGGCGGTGAGCAGCATCAAGGCTATCTGCCAGCGGCTTTTCGGTCAGGACATGCTTGCCGGCATGTAGCAGTTCTACGGCCATGTCCGCATGTAAGTGGTGCGGAGTACATAAATGAACTACATCAATATCGTCTCTGTCGATGATGGTTCGATAATCAGTAGTGGACATACAGCCGTATTCCCGACCTGCCTGTTCGGCCTTCGAGGGATCACTGTCCACAACTGCAAGCAGCTCCACGCCTTGAAGCCCAGCCAGTGCCTGGGCATGCAGCGGGAAAATTGCGCCACAGCCAATAATTGCTGCACCAAGCTTTTTCGTATTTTGCATGGTTCGCTCGTCCTTCCGCGCTGCCTGCGCTAAAGTAATTGCTCCGGCGTCAAATTGACTGCCTGAGCCTGGGCTGTGAGACACAGCTCTGCTGCCTTGAAGGCATGCTCCTGAGTCATGGCAAGCTCAGTACGATTCAGAACATCCAGGATCAGCTCGCCGAAGAATGGAAAGCCGACCTTGCCTGCGACATGCTCGTAATGCTCGCCCTCCGCATCAGCCCAGAAAACGTGATCCCCGCTGTTAGATCGACCCAGATCGGTGTATTTGCGCAACTCAATATACCCTTCCGTTCCGAGGATCATCGTTCGTCCATCGCCCCATGTGCCTAGGCCCTCCGGGGTGAACCAGTCTACACGGAAATACTGGGTAGCACCGTTATCGCCGACAAGCGTCGCATCACCGAAGTCTTCCAGCTCAGGGTAGTCGGCATGATTGTAATTCGCTACTTTGCTGTGCAGCACTTTGGCAGATTGGCAGCCGGCATAATAAAGAAATTGCTCAATTTGGTGGCTGCCGATGTCACAGAGAATTCCCCCATACTGCTGGCGTTTGAAGAACCAATCCGGACGACTTGGCGCATTCAGTCGATGCGGCCCCATTCCCATAACTTGTAGCACCCGGCCAATGCGTCCTTCGCGGATCAGCTGCCCGGCATAGACTGCACTTTCCACATGCAGCCGTTCGCTGAAGTAGACCATGTACTTCTGCCGGGTCCGTTCCGCCTGAGCCCGGGCAGCTGCCAGTTGCTCCAGTGTTGTGAACGGTGTCTTATCTGTGAAGTAATCCTTGCCGTGCGCCATGACCTTCATGCCAAGCGCTGCACGTTCCGAAGGGATCGCAGCGGCGGCAACGAGATGAACCGCAGCATCCTCCAGAATTTCCTCCGCTGATCGGGCAGCCTTTACGCCTGGATAGGTATCCAGGAAGACCTTCACTTTAGCCGGATCGGGATCATACACCCATTTCATTTGTGCCCCTGCTTCGATCAGACCGTTGCACATCCCGTAGATATGACCATGGTCCAGTGCTATTGCTGCAATAACGAATTCTCCTGACCCCACCACCGGCTTAGCTTCGTGGCGAGGGGCATAATTCATCCCGTCTTTGCGATTCATTGGGATCCTCCCTGAAGATAACTCTGCAAATACTTAAGACTGATGCTCACACTCTCGAATGGATCACGACGACATGCATCCTGCTCGACTACATACCACTCCACACCCGTCTCACGGCAGGCCTCAATAATCCCCTTATAGTTCATGTTTCCTTCGCCTAGCTCGGCAAAGGTCTGCCTTCTCTCCACGATGGCCATATCCTTAAGGTGAACGACTCCCATCCGTCCCTTTACCTTATGGGTCCATTCGATAGGATCACCGCCACCCGCCTGCACCCAGTACAAGTCCAGCTCCAGGCCAAAGTCTGACGTGGAATCGTTCAGGAGAATTTCCATTCCCGTTACGCCATCCACCCGTTCAAATTCAAAATCATGATTATGATAGATAAATTGCAGGCCATATTCTTCCTTCAGACGACGGGCAATCTCCGAAGCCTGCCGCGCAAACGTCCGGTACCCTTCCTGGCTGGTACGATAATGATCAGGCAGCCCGCCAAGACCGATATACTTACAGTCCCATAGCTGATGCTCGCGGGCCAGAGCGTCCAGATCATTTTCCAAGCGGTCCCAAGAAACATGAGTAGCACAGATTTTCAAACCTGCCTCGTCTGCGTATTCCTTCACTTTTGCCGGGTCAATCGGTCCGATCCCAGACACTTGGACAGCAGTATAACCGATCGCCGCCACCTTCTGAAAAGTTGTTCTGAGCTCATCTGGTGTTTGGGTAAAATCTCTTAAAGTGTACATCTGCAATGCGATATTGGAATGTTGCATAGGGAAATCATCTCCTGAATGGTAGTTGATTAGTGCGTTCCTTTGACATCGAGTGTCTTGTTCCCGGCTGCTGCTTTTTGAAAAGTAGAGCTTTCGATCTTCTCGGTCAGCTTCTTATGGAACAGCTCAGCATCGATCGGCAGATCCACCCAATTGTCGGTCCAAGAAGATAAATACATCGCATTCGAAAGCGTCAGGCCGCGGATACCTTCCTCTCCCGGAGCCAGCAGTGGCTCATCGTGCAGGATCGCACGGGTGAAATTCCGCAGAATGCCATTATGCTGATCACCGCCGCCCGGCTCGACCGGAATCTCGCATTTCCAGCTCTCCGGCGCGCCGAAGCCTTCTTCGTATTCAGCATTGAATTTTGGCTCGGGAGTGCGTAGCCGCCAGAAGGTCAGACTGCCGTTTTCGACCACTATTTTCCCATTGTCGCCTGTGATCTCAAAACGGTTCGTTCCCGGTGCTTCTCCTGTTGTCGTAATGAACAGGCCAGTCGCCCCATTCTCGTACTCTACATAAGCAGTTACATCATCTTCTACCTCAATGTTCCGGTACTTGCCGAAATGACAGAAGGCACGCACACGCTTCGGCATCATGCCAGTCGTCCATTGCCACAAATCGAGCTGATGCGGGTCCTGATTCAGCAGCACACCGCCGCCTTCCCCGCCCCAAGTCGCCCGCCAGCCGCCGGAGTTATAGTAACTCTGCGTTCTATACCAGTCCGTAATGATCCAATTGGTGCGGCGGATCTCACCAAGCTCACCAGATTGGATCAGGTCTCTGAGCTTCTGGTAGAGAGGGTTCGTACGCTGGTTATACATAATTCCGAATTTCAATTCGGGATGAGCCGCAGCTGTGTCATTCATTTCTTGCACTGCCTTGGTGTACACGCCTGCCGGTTTCTCAATCAAGGTATGATATCCTGCATTAAGCGCCTCAATCGCCAGCGTCGGGTGGTCGTAATGCGGTGTCGCGATGAGTACAGCATCTACAGTCTTTGCTGCAAAAAGCTCTGCAGGAGTGCTGTAATGCTTCACCGTTTCCGGCAAATGTTCTCCGGCCCACTCCAGACGTTCCGGGCTGATATCGCAGACTGCTGCCAGCTCCGCGCCTTTAATTTCACTCAATAGATTGATTGCATGAGCACGGCCCATATTCCCTACTCCAATAATCCCATAACGTACGGTTGACATAATGGATCACTTCCCTGTTCATAAGTATGACTTGAGGATATACCGGCAGAAGGAAAGTGAACATGCCAGGAATTAAGATTCTTTTGTAAATAAATAAGATACATTAGATAAATCAACAATAATCGCTATAATGGATTTAGAACGCTTTCACAAGGAGCCTGATGATGAATACCCCTCCCAATCTTACTAGCGGTATGCTGGAGAATTTGAGTGTCAACGTATCCTATGCCCAGGTCAGCACCAAATATCCTGGATGGAACCGAACCAATGAGACCCCCTCCTTTGGCCGGTTCTATTACATAGACAAGGGTGAAGGTAAGGTCGTGCTTAACGGGATGACTTACTATCCGAAGCCAGGGCAGCTGATGATTATGCCGGCAGGTACCACACAGACCACAGACACTTCCCGTGAAAATCCTTATACCCGCTATTATTGTCATTTCGATGCCCGTATCGGGGAATGGCCGCTGTTCCATGCCGCAGGCAAGCTGTATATCAGCGATGCGCCGGACCGGGATGCTGTGCGGAAGATTTTTGCCGAGATGATCGCCAACTTCCACCGGAATGATTTTTTCTCCAAAATGCGTACCCAGGCTTCGCTGATGAATCTCTTGGCCCTTTGTCTCGAATCTGGCGGGTATCAGGACTTCATGAAAGAATTTATCATGACCGGCGATCAGGGCAAGCTGGCAAGTGTCCTCAATTTTATTGATGAACGCCTGAACTGGCCGCTGGAGGTTGAAGATCTCGCCGAGATTGTGCATTTGCATCCGAATTACTTTATTCCTTATTTCAAAAAATTCGTGGGGGTCCCTCCCATGCAGTATGTCCAGCTCAAACGGATGGAGTATGCCAAGCGGCTCCTCTCCTATTCAGATTCCAGCATCTCCAGCGTCGCCGAGCAGGTCGGGATGGAACTGGCGCACTTCTCCAAAAGCTTCAAGAAAAATACGGGAGTCTCTCCCTCCGCTTACCGGATCAGTACGAAATGATTTATAAATCCTATAACATGACAAGGAGCGATTCTTATGAGCAATCTGGCAATACATCCTGCACTGGCAGGAAAAGTGGTGGTCATTACAGGCGGGGCGGGTGTCTTGTGTCGTGCGATGGCGCTTGAACTGGCTCGCCAGGGGGCGAAGGTGGCTATACTTAATCGTACTTTGGAGAAAGGCGAGGCTTTGCAGGCCGAAATTGAAGGTGCAGGCGGGCAGGCTTATGCTATTGCCTGTGACGTAACGGATAAAAATAGCGTAGCAAGTGCCGCTAGTGAGGTACAGCAGCGCTGGGGTCCTTGCGATCTGCTGATCAACGGCGCCGGTGGCAATGATGCTTCGGCCAATACTACGAAAGAAAGCTATGAGCCGGGAGATCTGGACCATCCTGACGTTCATTCATTCTTCGATCTCAGTGTTCCGGGCTTTCGGCAAGTGCTCGATCTCAACCTGATTGGCACCTTGATTCCTACCCAGATTTTTGCCGCTCAGATGCTTGGACGACAAGGTGCGGCTGTCATCAATATCTCATCGATGAGCGCCCAATCCTCGTTGACCAAAGTACCAGCATATAGCGCCGCCAAGGCGGGCATCAACAATTTCACGAGCTGGCTGGCTGTCCATCTGGCAGACGCGGGTATCCGCGTGAACGCCATCGCCCCCGGCTTTTTCCTGACCAAACAGAATGAGAAACTGCTAATCCGGGAAGACGGGGAGCTGACAGAGCGTTCTCAGAAAATTATTGCCCATACCCCAATGCGCCGCTTCGGCCAACCGGAAGACCTGCTGGGCACACTACTCTGGCTCGCCGATGAAGAGACCTCGGGCTTCATTACGGGGATTACGGTTCCTGTCGACGGCGGATTTATGGCGTATTCGGGTGTCTAACCTCCTAAGGGAGTATCATTAAGGATAGGTTAATTTTCAATAAAGGTGCCAGCTCATATGTTCATACCCCAGCAGTCCGGCATGTAGCTCGACAAGGGACAGACGATGTTCCGGACCTGCTGGAACTGCTGGGGGGTCTGCTGCTGGATCTGCTGTTGGATCTGCTGTTGGGTCTGTTGGAGCGTCCGTGAGCCGGCGGCTTTATAGAATCGTTCAAGCTGATAAGTAGGAGGAAATGGCTGGAATAATTAGTGGCTCAACCGCTGCAGCAGAATGACTGCTAGTTCCTCTGCTGTGTCCCAGAGCAATGGACGTATCTCGCTTGGCAAAATAGGCCTATGATCGTGATGAACACTCTTCATCGTCCAGAGAACAGGTATGTCCTGTCCAAGAGCATATCCTGCTCCAAAATAGACCTCTGGCGCATGAGTGGTCACATCCGCAATTAGCAGCTTGCTTGCCGCGATAGTGTCCAATGCATAACTTGCTTGACGGTCAGACTCCGCAGCATTAAATACTTGAGGACTGTACCCGCATTGTTCAATTCGGGGCAGTACATGGGTTGACCACTCTTCGAGCAGCTCCTGATCGGCCGATAACAGCACACAGCAAGACTTAAGCTTTCTTCCCCCGGCCCTTGCAGCAGCTTCCGCCCAGCCTTTGTCAGTCAGCCTGAAACTCATCCCTTCGCGTACGAGCAGTTCGTCGCCAGCGAGTTTATCTATGATATAGACTAATTCCTGTAGATTCGGTGAGTAGGTTATATTATAGCTGTTGGCCAGCGGCTGAATAACCACCGCTTCACCTGCCACCTCTGAATGCCGGTACAGATATTGCAGGAAACGCGCACCCTTTTCCTCAATGGTGGCCGGAATATCCGGTGAGTTGGCGATGGACTCCAGTTCGCTCGCAGCGAGAACCACCTGATTTCCCCGGTCTAGCTGTTCCCGGATATATGCCGACAGAATAGGAAAAAGCTGCCGTTTGTCCTGATGGCTCAAGGCATTAACGGTTTCATAGCTGCCATGGAGCAATCGGTAGGAATCACCTGGAGCACAATGGCAGTCGATAAATTTATCATAATCCCCACTGGTTTCCAGTGGAACGATTTCATCACAGAATAAGCATTGCTTCTTCGCCATAACGGTTATCAGCTCCTGTTAGAATTTGGGCGCAGGTTTCTTTCAGGATAGGATTTGCATAATCAGGCGGATTTATAAAACAATTTTTTTAAAAAAGGCTCTCGCTCACAAACAATGCTTACCAAAATAACCCTGTCATGACAAAAAGACAACTTCATCAAGACTACTTCATCTAGACAGCCAGTCCAGAAGGTTGAAGTACACATGCTGAAGCTAACGGACCGTATCGACCTTATTCACACATATAGCTGCTTTTAGAAGATGTAATGGACTCAGGAGACGTTATTTCCGCCTAACCAACGGATTTTGAACAGGATTTCTCCTCATAAGGCCTCTGGAGTCCGTTACAATCTGTAATGCTTGACTCTATAGCAAATAAAGGCTCTGGAGTCCGTTAGCATGACGAAGATGAAGAACAAAGCACACAGAACAAAGCACACAGAACAAAGCACACAGAAAGTACTCGATTCAGAGCAGTTTTAGAGTTGAGTTTAGAGTTACTTTTAGAGTTACATTTAGAGTTACATTTAGAGTTACTTTTAGAATTACTTTTAGAATTACTTTTAGAATTACTTTTAGAGCTAAATCCTTTATCAAAATAGCTGACATAGACTGTTGATAGCAACAGTTATTGCTCAGCACTTACAGGTAAGCCACTGCGGGGTTCACTGGTTCTTGCGATCGCTTCTAAAGCCAGATTTCCTGGTTGTAAAAAGATTCTTCAGAGTCCTCCGCCCCGCTGCAATGTTTGCACTTTTACAGTTACGTACCGTCCTAAAAATACCGTCGCTTAGGAGATCAGCAAACTTGCGCTGCCGATTTGTTATGGTCAATTTTTCCAAATGACGGTAAAATGGTACTACACTGATCAGAGGAGGCAAATTCATGCTTGATATTGAAGCTATAAAAAAGGTGATTCCTCATCGCTATCCCTTTCTTTTGGTCGATAGAATCTTGGAAATTGATGAAGGAAAACGAGCTGTTGGGATTAAGAATGTTTCTATCAATGAACCGTATTTTTCGGGTCATTTTCCCGAGTATCCCGTTATGCCTGGAGTCTTAATCGTAGAGGCCTTAGCACAAGTCGGTGGGATCGTCATGTCGAATGGAGAAAGCAGTGATCATACAATAGGCTTATTAACAGGTATTGATAATTGTCGTTTCAAACGGCAAGTGAAGCCAGGAGACCAGCTTCTTCTCGAATTCGATGTAACACGGATCAAAGGGAAGATTGTCAAAGGAAAAGGTGTCGCTAAGGTTAACGATGAGTTAGTTTGTGAAGCAGAAATTATGTTTGCATTCAGTTCGATTTAAGTTTTACACATAGCCAAAATTAAAATTCAGCTATGTAGCCCACATAGGACAGACAAAATAGACTACATATAGCACAGACAAAAAGCCGCTTACGCGGCTTTCCATCTAACCTTATATCTCTATAAGTACCTCACTAACCTCATATCTCTATACTTATCTCTATACGTATCTCTATATACAGCTAAACAATCATACCCACTACTTTAACGTAATCGTCTTTTTCCACGTCAATTTCTGGCCTTGATCGTTCTTGAAGGTGAACTTCACTTCGCCCTGCTCTCCCTTCATGCTATCCGGGTAAATGAAGCCCATAAACTGGCCGTCACCACTAATGTAGAAGCCATCGCCTCCGCTCTGACCATGCTCCACAGCTTCTTGCAGTGTATTCACGATATCGTTCTTACCCGACTTCCACTCGATCTGCGACAATGCATACCCTTCAGGCCGCTGTTTGATGGCAAAATCAAAACTGTTCCCCTCGATGGGTTTAGGTGTCTGATCAATTACGATCAGTATCTGTTGATCTGTCTGTGCGCCGTCGTTAGGCTCTGCATCTCCTGCCTTTGCGCCGCTGCCGTCAGGGGTTGACGCTAGGTCTGTCGGTACTGCTGTCGGTACTGCTGTAGGCAGTTTTGTAGGCTCTTCTGTCGGCGCTGCGGTAGGTTGTTCTGTTGGTACTGTTGTAGGTGCCACCGTAGGCTCAACCTGTGCCGTAGCACTTGGTGATGCGGAAGGCGTACCACCATTGGCTACGGACTCCGGTTTTGCCCCGCAAGCACTAAGCAGCAGCGTTGCTGCCAGCACCGCCAGTACGTTCATCGTTGCCATTTTGTTCATGTGATACATCCTCAACTTTCTTCCGTTATTATCATTGGCTCTACTTGTTCCAGCGTAAAATAAAAGGACACGCCCTGCTTTGTGTTCTCGGCCCCGCACCGGCTTCCGTGCAGGTCCAGAATATTCTTCACAATGGCGAGGCCGAGCCCGGTTCCTCCGAACTTCCGGTCCCGGGAACGCTCAGCCCGGTAGAACTGATCCCAGATCCGTTCCATATCATCCTCGGGGATAGACGGACCTACATTGTCGATGCGGGTCATAATAATGCCGGGTGAAGCCTGCTGAATCTCAATTCGGATTGTGCTATGCTCCTCGGCGTACCGGACGGCATTGCTCAACAGGTTCAGAACCACCTGCTCCAGTCGTCTAGGGTCCGCCTGCACAGCCCATTCTTCTGTCTCCAGGATGTCGATATGAAGATTCTTACTTACTAGCTGATGATCAAACGATGAGGCTACATTTCGTACAAGACGCCCCAGATAAATCTCCTTGGGATGCAGGCGAATGGCCTTGGCCTCAAATTTGGAAAGCTCCAGCATGTCCATGATCAATGCGTTCATCCGGTCTGTCTCGTTCACAATCAGATGGAGGTAACGCTCTCTTTTATCGATGGCTACATCGTCTTGGAGTCCTTCTGCGAAGCCTTTGACAATCCCCAGCGGGGTCTTGAGCTCATGAGAGATGTTAGCGATCAATTCCTTGCGCAGCTGCTCGGAGCGCTCCTTCTTGGCCACTTCCTCCTGCAGGTCTTGGTTGGCTTCAGTTAGCTGTTTCAAGGTTGCGTCGAGGTTCTGAGATAATGTATTCATGCTCCGTGACAGATCGCCGAACTCGTCCTTGGAAGTAATGGACGGCTGCTGACTGAAATCCAGCTCTGCCATACGCGTAGCCGCCTTACTGAGCTTCACTAACGGAAACGAAACGATTCTGGAATAGATTAGGGATAGCAGCGTTACCAGAATCAGTATCACCGGGGCCAGATAAAGAAAGTACTGTGTGAGGATGCTAACCGCTTCCCCGACGGGCTGAAGCGAAGTCATCGCAAAGACATAACGCCCCCCCTCCCCAGCTTCAGGAAGCGAAAGAACAACCACCGCATACACAATGCCGCTCCATTTGTCGGTCCATTCCATCTGAACAGGAAGTCCTTTGGTCAGACGAACTCTATCGGTGTCCATCTTGTTGATCCAATCACCAAGCGCGTTCTGAATTAGTGTGTCTTGATAATAAGGGTTAAATGACCGGTCCTCCGGCAGTAACAAATCTGTGATTGTGCCCGTGACACGGGACAATCCTTCCTCTGGCTGTGCACCGGACGGCTGCAGCTTTGCAGGCTGCATAATCGTATCCTTTTCATCCATATACAGCCCGTCTACAACCAAGTGATCTCCGGTGTGGAGACCGGCAGGAATATCGTTCAGCATCGTTCCGTCCGACGATATGCGGATTGTAATGCTTTTGGCAGGGGACGCTATCCGAATATAGTACGGCTCTACACTTATACGCTCAAACTGATGATTAAATATCGCGATACTGACATCATGCTGGTTCATAAAGTCACCAAGGAGATGCGCGGCTTGATCCCCGCCTGAATGCACTGCCGTATACTGCCGGCCAAACTCCTGCACATTCTGTTCCAGCTTACTGATCTTGGTCGTGCGGTAAAAACGCTCAAAGAACAGCCCTTCCACCAGCATGGCAATAGAAAAAACAATCAGAATCATCACGGAGGTCACAACAAACAGCTTCAGAACTACCCCGTTCTTCTTCATGGCTCCAGCTCAAATTTATAGCCTGAACGGATGACCGTCCGAATCAAAGAACCTTCACTGCCCAGCTTGGCCCGCAGCTTTTTGATATGGGTATCCACGGCCCGATGGTCGCCAAAGTAATCCAAGCCCCACACCGCATTCAGAATATGGTCCCGGGACAGGACGATACCATAATTTTTGATCATCACCAGCAGCAGATCGTATTCTTTGGGCGACAGGTTGAGCAGTTCACCGTTTACCGTTACCGTATGGGCTTTCTGATTCACCGACAATTCTCCGTAAACTAACGTATCGCCTTCCCGGCCAATCGTGCCTTCTGTTCGCTTCATCAAAGCTGTGGCGCGGGCCACCAGTACCTTCGGGCTGAACGGTTTCGTCACATATTCATCCGCCCCAAGCTCAAAGCCCATCAGTTGATCATCATCCTCTGTCCTCGCCGTAATGATAATGATCGGGACATCCGACTTCTGGCGAATACGTCTACAAACCGACCAACCATCCATTTCCGGCATCATAATGTCGAGCACGACCAGATCAACCATCGACTGTGCAAAAATCTCCAGCGCCTGCCGTCCGTTCTCCGCTTCATAAACTTCCCATTGTTCCTTCTTGAAATAGTCCGTGATAAACTCCCGCATCAGCGCATCGTCTTCCACCAGCAAAATACTTCTCTTCATGAATTGCACACTCCACATCTACCAGAAATTCATTAGTCCATTTAACATGAGACTTGAATGCCTGTCAAAAAGACTTGCTTTACCGATTCACTGCGATCACGCTGATCTTCTTATCAACTTGTCCAATCCATAGCTCACCGTCACCCACCATAACACCCTGCCAGTTCACGAATAGTTTGTCTTCTTTCTGAGCCAGTAGCTTCTTCTTCACCTTGGCAGTCATGATGTCATTATATTTGGTGATAAACTCTTTCTTCGTTTTAATTTGCACGCTTTTCCCTTTAGTGTTCACGCGCAGCGGATAGGATATGCTGTCGGCTACTGCTGCTTTGTTATTGGCGGCTACATCCTTTTGTAGCTTGTTAAAAAAGTGCGTAAAAGCTACAGGATTTTCTATACCCGCAACTTCATATGGATTCTCTATCACATTGACCGCGTATACAACCACACGATTATTGATTTTGCTGATCCACAGCTCCCCATCCCCGATCATAATGCCGTTTACATTGGAAAAGGCTTGATCCGGCTTTTGAGCAAGCAGCTTGGCGCGCACATTGGCGGTCATGATCCGGTCATATTTTTGCACGAATTCTTCTTTGGTGTAGATCGGAAAGGTTTTGCCGCCCTTGTTCAGATTAAGCGGGTAGGATATCAGTTCGGCCACATCTTTGCTTTTGCCATCAGAGACTGCTTTCTGTAGCTTCGCTAGGAAGGTTGTGAATTCCTTAGGATCATCGAAACCTGCATTGTAATACGGATTGTTGATACTTTGCTGAGCTGCAGGAGCTGCTACTGCGTTGGAAACAGCTTTGGTGGAACCGGCCTTTTGATCTGCCCATACCGGCCCTGTCAACGCGGTTGCAGCTACTGTGAGACCTAATAAGAATGCGATTTTTTTCATTATTTATTACCTCCAGGGGTGATTTGATAAACCAAGTATAGTCCCCGCATGTGTACAACAGGTGTACATGAAGTGTTATTTCAATAGGGTCTTACTCAATTCAGCCCAAAGGCATGAATAAGCAGGAAACCGAGGATGGACAGCAAGACGGACCCGATCAGCCCGGCGTAGAACGGCTTCTTGCCCAGGCGACGGAAGGTAGCGACATCCACACCCAGTCCGAGGCCCGCCATAGCCATCGCTAACAACATGTAGGACAGTACGAGAAGTGCCGATATCACCTCGCCTGGGATGATTCCCAGCGTGTTCACCCCGCTCATGAGCAGGAAGCCAAAAATAAACCATGGCACCGGCAGCTCACGCCACTTTATTTTATGGTCTTGCCCTTGCTGTTTCTGTCCTTGCCGTTTCTGCCCTTGTTGTTCCTGTGATTGTTCCTTACGCGCTTGCCGCCCATCCCAAAGGCCAATGATCAAGGCAATCGGCACCAGCATTGCCACACGTGTCAGCTTCACAATCACCGCCATATCCAGCGCATTCTGGCCTCCCGGTGCCGCGGCCGCAATAACATGCGCCACCTCGTGCAGCGTTGCCCCAGTGAATATCCCGTAGCCAGTTACGGTTAGGCCCAGTAGCGGGTACAGCAGTGTATAAGCAAGTGTGAAAATAGTGCCAAGAATAGCTACCGTAGCCGCGCCCACCGCCGTCTCTTCGTCCTTCGCCTTGATTTGCGGTGCAATGGCAACTACTGCCGCAGCGCCACAGATGGCCGTTCCGCATGCGGTCAGCAGCCCCAGCCGCTTGTCGACCTTGAGCCATTTTGCCAATCCATAGACAACCACAATCGTAAACACAATATTTATGGCGGCAATCGCCACCACTTTATAGCCCGCATGAGCGATATCCAGTAAATTCAGCTTCAAGCCAAGCAGAATGATTCCGAATCTTAAGAGTCTTTTACTAGAAAAGGCTATTCCAGACTGGGCGTGCACAGGCACACCCCTAACCGCTCTGTACAGAATGCCTAGCAGAATCGCAATGACCAATTGGCCCATAATACTCAAAAATGGCAAGTACGCCAGCAGCTTAGCTATGATAGATAGCAGTATCGTCAAGCCTATCCCCTGCAAAAATCCGCCGTTCTTCATGCCCCTTAAAGGCATTCGGTGTATAAGTCCCATCATCTTCGTTGCACTTCCTTAATGTGATAAATTATATTCTCACTATAGAAGGAGAGAAGCCGAAAGTGAAATACGACTTTGCGATGCTTATCATTATAAAAACTTATGATTGAAAGTCTATCCTGTGCTAAAATGGCTCTAACAAGCCCATATAGCCGCAGACACTATTTTAAAAATGAGGGATTATAATGATTACTGATGCACTCCGCGTGTTTGTAACCGTTGCAGAACAACGTCACTTCTCCAAAGCTGCAGAGCTGCTGAACCTGTCTCAGCCGGGCGTTAGTCTGCATATCAAAAATCTGGAGAATGAGCTTGGAGCAAGGCTGCTGCATCGTTCGCCGAAGCAAGTGTCGCTGACTGAAGCCGGGTCCATTCTCTATAGACATGCCAAGCGAATCTTGTCCCACTATGAGGACGCGCGCCAGGAGATTCAACTGCTTCAGAATGAGGTGACCGGTAGTATTTTTATAGGGGCCAGCTTTACAATTGGTGAGTATATTTTGCCGGGGAAGCTTGCGGCGTTTGCCGGGCAGTATCCGCAGGTCAATATTCAGGTCACGATTGGCAACACACAGGAGATTATCGGGGCCATTCGGGGAAATCAGCTGGATATCGGTTTTGTTGAGGGTGAGGTTCAAGCCTCTGCTGACCTTGAGATTATCCCTTATATGAAGGATGAGATGATTGTTGTAGCCCCCTCCGACCATCCGTTATCCCAATCCGTCGTTGTGGAGCAGGCCATGCTACAGAATCAGGTCTGGGTACTCCGTGAACTAGGCTCAGGCACCCGTGCCTTTAGTGATCATTTTATACAGGAGACGGGGATTGAAGCGAAACGGTCCCATGTCTTCACCAGCAGCCAGGGTGTGAAGGAAGCCGTCGCCGCCGGGCTTGGGATCGCTCTTTTATCAAGATGGGTGGTAAGGAAGGAACTGGCTGCGGGTGATATTACCGAGCTGCGCATCCGGCAGCTGCAATTAGAACGAAGCTTCTCGATCATCCGTCATAAGGAGCATTCCCGCTCCATGGCGGTGGATGTGTTCCTGCAAAAGCTGCTTTTTGGCAAAAAAGAAGGCTGAAGGCTAAACGCCTTCAACCAGTACACCCTCTTCCAAATGCAGCACACGGTCACACCATTCCAGCATTCGCTCGTCATGCGTGACCATCACCGCTGCCTTACCTTCTCGCTTCACCTCGTCGGCAATCATGCTGACGACCTCTTTGCCTCGCTTGAAGTCGAGGCTTGCTGTCGGCTCATCCGCGAACAGAATCGCCGGCTTGTTCATCCACGCTCTGGCGATGGCGACCCGCTGCTTCTCCCCGCCGGAGAGTGCTTCTGGGTATTGGTTCCGCCGTTCCCAGATCCCCAGGCGCTTCAGCAAGTAATCTGCCCGCTGTTTGGATTCCTTCGTTCCAAGCTTCGCCAGCCTGGCTACGTATAGGAGTTGCTCCTCTACCTTCAGGTATGGGAGCAGCTGAGCGCTTTGGAACATAAAGCCGATTTTCTCCAGTCGTAGCTGGGTCAGCGCGCTTTTATCCTTGTCTTTTAACGATTCCCCGTCAATCAGAACTTCTC
>NZ_JABWCS010000202.1 GCF_013359945.1 Paenibacillus agri
AACGAATTCACAGTAAACTGGGATATCTGTCTCCAGATCGTTTCGAGTCACTGTACTACAGCAATCTAAAACTAGCGAATTGACCCTATTTACTGTGTCCACTCTATTGACAGAGGTACAAAGGGGCCACAAACGGATTCAGTCAAAAAGGCAGCCGCCTGCGAAAATCGCATAAGCTGCTGCCCCCTAAGGTTCATGCTTGAGATTAGGGGCGGTGCTTGCCGCTCGAACAAGAGCGGAGGCCGGAGGAATTCTGGAGAAACGATAGTGTTCGCCTTTAAAGTCCGATTTCACCCTATAATCTCTTATTACAATCAGAAATCGGACTTTAACAGCGATCGGAAGAAACCTCCGGCCCGCAGCGTCCCAGTTCAGCGAACCCCCGCCCCTAGACTCTAAGCATGAACTACCCAAACCATCATTTTACACAAATATAAAACAACCGCTGGGCATCATCATCCGCCTCAACCCATTCGAAATCAGCGAACGTCTCCACGCTGGAGAAACCCGCCTTAACCAGCTCCGCCTTTAACCAATCCGGTTCGTAAGCGCGCTGGATGTGCGTCTCCTCGAAACGACGATACAGACCGTTGCCTCTTTCTTCACGGGCAAATATGGACAGATGATGCTCAATCTCGCGTCGTGGCACGTCCAGCTCACAAGTCCAGATATAGGATACTGATTCCTCATCCAGAATAAAAGGCTGTTCTTCCTCATAGCGGATCAGCGTATTCGGGTGATGAACGTCGAACAGGAATGTTCCTCCAGGCTTCAACCCAGCGTAGGTACGGGCGAAGACTGCACGGATATCTTCCTCTTCCACGACATAGTTCAAGCAATCGCAGAATGAAATTACAGAGTCCACCGGCTCGGGCAGTTCCCAGGCTTTCATATTCTGATTGACCCAACGAACGCTTCCCTCTCTGAGAAAACGCCGTCCCTGCGGATGATCCTCCATCTTGCGCTGGGCAACAGCTAGCATGTCCTCCGAGAGGTCAATGCCCGTCATCCGGTAGCCGGCCCCTGCCAGCGGGATTGTGATTGTCCCCGTTCCGCAGCCTAGCTCCACTACCGTCAGCGGCTTGCCGTATTTGCTCCAGGCCGTCTCGGCAAATGTAATCCAGTCTGGATAAGGCATGTCCGCCATCAGCTCATCGTATACATAAGCAAATTTCCCGTAGGAAGGCACTGCGTTCACCGCACTTTCTATAATCAGGCTTATTGTCCGTCTTGGCTGGATTCGCCTTCATTGGCATCGTTTCCTTCAGCGGAAGCATTCTCCTGCGAACTCGCCAGGTAGGTCCAGTTTTCCTTTTGGGTGACCAGGCCTTCCTTCATGAGTTTGCCAAGCGCCCGTTTGAACGCCGATTTGCTGATGCCAAAACGTTGCTTAATAATGTCCGGAGGCGTTGCATCCGAATAAGGCATTGAGCCGCCAGGACGGGAGTTCAGGAATTCCAACAATGTTGTGGAGTCCACATCACGGCCAACTTCCTTACGCTGGCTCATCGAAAGATTGACCCGGCCATCCTCGCGAACATGCGATATCCGCGCCCCAATCTGTTCGCCCAGGCGAAGCAGACGACTGCGTTCAGAGGAATGGACCATGCCGATGATGCCAAAGCCCAGTACACCAGCATCCACAAGGACGAATGTCCCCATTTGCAGCGGCTTGTACACTCTGGCAGAGACGGTCTGGCCTTTCCAGGACTCAGGCGCTGCCACCGCGAGTGGAGCTAGCTCCTGCTCTCCGGCCAGCTTCGCACGCAGACGGCCCTGTTTGTCGTGTTCCATAAGGACAAACACCTTATCGCCAATCTGAGGCTTAAGCTCGTTCAGATCAGGCAACTCACGGATGGGAAGCAGCAGTTGACGGCCAAGTCCCATTTCCAGAAAGCAGCCCAACCGGGGATGGATGTCCGCTACTTCCAGCAGCGCCAATTCACCAAGCTGCAGGTAAGGCTTATTCAAAGTAGCGGCAAGCCGATCTTCCGTGTCAAAGAAGATAAACACTTCCAGCTTGTCGCCCGGTTTAGGTTTGCTTTTGTTAGCCAGCTCCGTATAGTGAAGCATGACCTCTTCGTCACCGTTGGTCAAAAAATAACCGTAAGGAGATACTTCACGTGCTACCGTTAAAGTAACTGTAGTTCCAGCAATCAGGTTCATACAGTCTCCACAACCTTGGCATCGGACCATAGACGCTCAATATTGTAATATTCGCGCTCATCGCGGTGGAAGACATGGACAACCACATCTCCCAGGTCCATCAGCACCCAGCGTGCAGAATCCATCCCTTCGATACCGCGGATGACACCGCCTGCTTCATGCACGACTTTACGAACCTCGGTAGCAATGGCTTGCACCTGGATATCGGAATTACCGTGACAGATGACAAAGTAATCGCTGATCGGTGAAATATTGCGCAGATCCAGCGCAACGACATTCATTGCTTTTTTATCTTCAGCAGCCTTAAGCGCCAGCTGCAATAGCTTGCTTGATGGTAGACTCATTCTTTTTCCTCCAATATTCTGACTAAATCATTTCGGGCTAATACGGTCAGCGGAAACACAATTCGGCGTTTCTCGAGCAGCAGGCTGATGGTAGAATCGAAACCGGCCACCAGTCCGTCCTCAAGACTGACTTTCGCCTGTTTGCGGATGTGATTGACACCCGGAAAGTCGCGTCCCGGCTCAATATAATCGGCGAGGCAAACGACCTTCTCCAATATTCCCATGCCCTCACGGCCTGAGGTATGATACCTTATGGCATCCAGCACCTCGGAATCGGTAATGCCATAGTCATGTTCTGCGACAAAAGCTCCCACCTCTGCATGCCAAAGCTGCTTGTCATGGGACAGCAGTTCTTTGGACAAACCATTCTGCTCAATAATGTCCCGCATGCGCTCCACAGGCCAATATTTTGCTACATCATGCAGAATGGCTGCAGTTTCCGCGCGAACAGGGTCAGCTCCGTACGTTTCCGCCAGCTTGACGGAGGACTCCATGACGCCCAGCGTATGCTTCCATCGCTTGTCGGGCATCTGCGCAGAGACTGCCTCAATCAGCGCCTCACGACTGTATGCCATATAGTCCACCCCTTTGCACATATTCATAAACACCATCCGGTACCATATACCGGATCGACCTGCCTTCAGCCGCCCGCTGCCGCAGCATTGTCGATGATATATCCACCTGCGGCATATCCGCAAGTGTAACCCGGCCGGCAATATGATCAGGCAGGGACCCCAGATCCAGCGGCGTCCCAGGTCTGCCCACACCAATAAAGGTCAGGCGCTGCACCAGCTCATCGATTGACTGCCACTTCGGCAGATACTCCACCATGTCGGCTCCAATGATAAAATAAAACTCCGAATGCGGATGCTCGGTTTGCAGTTCTCTGATCGTATCAATGGTGTAGGAGACCCCACCTCGCAGGACCTCAAGGTCCAGTGTACGGAAAGAGGGATGATGCTTCACCGCCTCCTGCACCATGGCCAGTCTGTCTTCACCCGATACTCCTGCTTCGTGCTTGTGCGGGGGAATATGTGAAGGCATGAACCAGACTTCATCGAGACCGTAGGTATCTCTTGCCGATTCCGCCGCCAACATATGACCGATATGGGGAGGATCGAAAGTCCCTCCCATGATTCCAATCTTCAAGAGGATCGCCTCCCCGTTTTCTTTTCAATTCCCGTTGATTCCTGCTATGTTAACGCGGCAGTTCAATCGTCTTGTTGTCACGGGATTCTTTGTACAGAACGATGGTCTTCCCAATAACCTGTACAAGCTCCGAACCCGATTGCTCGGCCAGTGCAGCACCGATTTCCTTCGGATCTTCAATATTGTTATTCAGCACACTAATCTTCATCAGTTCCCGTTTCTCGATGGCTTCCTCGATATGACGAACCAGATGATCGTTCACGCCGCCTTTGCCGACCTGAAATACAGAATCAAGATGATGTGCCAATGAGCGCAGGTAGCGTTTTTGTTTTCCAGTTAACATAAATGAACAAACTCCTTAATTAACATATTATTACCCTAAACCAGTAAATTCATTGCTTATGCTCCACCGCCGAGGCTTTCCTCAATGGTTTGGCGCATAATATCCACAGGAGCAGTCTGTCCTGTCCAATATTCAAGAGCATACGCACCTTGATAGACGAACATCCCCAGGCCTCCGTGAATGATACAGCCTCTTTCCAGGCTCTCCGTAAGCAGCCGAGTGTGCAGCGGGTTATAGATTAAGTCGCTGACCACCATTCCGGGATGCAGCAGTGCCGGATTTACCGGCAGCCCGTCGATATGGGGATACATCCCGACAGAAGTGGTGTTAATCAGCACATCGATATCCTTCAAATGCTCCCCCATGTCATCCAGAGAGATTCCGGCCAAGCTGCCCGATCCGCTCCATTCTGCCGCCAGATCCTGAGCCTTGTCCGCAGTGCGGTTGGCAATGACGATGGAAGCAGGCGCTTCCTGAAGCAGGGCAGCCACAATTCCTCTGGCTGCTCCACCTGCCCCAATCACCATGATCCGGGCACCGGACAAATCAGAGATCGCTTCTGCCTTCAAAGAACGTACATAGCCGATGCCATCTGTGTTGTAGCCTGTGAGCACACCATCATCATTGACAATGGTATTCACAGCACCGATAGCAAGTGCACTCCCATCCAGCCGATCCAGATATTCCATCACTGCTACCTTGTGTGGAATCGTGACATTGACCCCGCGAAAGCCCAGCGTCCGAATCGCGTGCACAGCCTCGCCGAGATCCTCAGGCTTCACATGCAGGGGCACGTAAGCCCCAGGAATGCCCATAGCTTTCAAAGCGGCACCGTGCATCAGCGGGGACTTGGAATGTCCGATAGGGTCTCCCATTACACCCAGCAGGATATCACCGTTCTTGTACTTCACGGCAGTAGATTCCATACCGGCCGTCCCCCTCTCTCTAAATCAGCGAAGGGCGGGTAAGCACCTTCACGCCGCGCGGAACGTGAACGGCCACAACCGCACCTTCCGTTCCATTGATTTTAATCCAGCCCAGACCCGAAATATATAGATCGCTGAGGCTGTTCCGGCCAATACGGAACTCGTGACGCTGCCACTGCGGCAGCTCATCCATAATATCCGCTGCCGGAGGTGACAGCATGACGCCGCGATGATTCGCGTATAGCTCGTCTGCACGTTCAAGCTTCGTGCGGTGAATTTTCAGCATTCCACTAATGAAACAGGTAAACGACTGGCGTTCTCCCTGCACAAAATCAAATCGTCCCAGCCCGCCAAAGAAAAGCGACTGCCCTGCATTCAGTTGATACACGGCAGGTTTCAACGGATTTACAGGCATAACCGCATCCAGATCACGGCGGTGCACTAATTCACTGTAGCGCCAAGGATAGACAATCCCTGGAGTATCAATAATGTAATGACCGTCGTCCAGCGGAATCTTCACTGTATCCAAGGTTGTACCCGGATAGCGTGAAGTCGTCAATTCCTGATCCAGATCGCTATAGTCTGAGATCAGACGGTTAATCAGCGTGGATTTACCCACATTGGTCGCCCCTACGACGTAGACATCGCGTTGACCACGCAGTTCAGAGACTGCTTCCAATAGCCGGTCAAAGCCTTGATTGCGCTTCGCGCTGCAGAGTACAATCTCGGCTGTACGCAATCCATGCTCTTTGCAGCGTTGTTGCACCCAGTTGCGGACTTTGTTCCAGTTCGTAACCTTCGGCAGTAAATCGCTTTTGTTCACTGCGAGAATAACAGGGTTATTGCCAACAAAGCGCTGCAGACCCGAAATCAAACTGCCTTCAAAGTCGAACAAATCGACAATATGAATGACAAGGGCATTCTTCTCGCCTACTCCGCTCAGCAGACGCAGAAACTCATCCTGATCTACCGATACGGAAGAAGCTTCATTATAGTTCTTGATACGGAAACAGCGCTGACAGATCACAGGCTCCCGATTAAAAGCCGACTCAGGGATGAAGCCTGGAAGCTCTCTGTCCTCAGTCTGGAGCTTAATGCCGCAGCCGCTGCATTTAACAGGGCGCTGTGTTTCACTGTGTTGATTCATTGGGGTTTTTCCTCCTCGTGCCACAATCCTTTTTTGCGGAGCCTGCTTTGGGCAATCCGCTCTACCCGACGGTTGAACCTTGTGCCGATCCCCTCATCCTTGATGGAAATGGGTAACACAAGCACCGTGTACAAACCAAGCCGGTTGCCTCCATACACATCGGTCAGCATCTGATCTCCCACCACAATCGTTTGATTAGGTGACAGATCCATCATCTTCATGGCCTTATGAAAGGGAGCATTGATTGGCTTGCGGGCCTGATGTACAAATTCAATATTGAGCGGTGTGGCAAAACGCGAGACCCGGTCCATATTATTATTGGATACAATAATCAGCTTGAAACCCAGTTCCTTCACCTTCTGGAACCATACCAGCAGTTCAGGAGTCGCTAACGGCGCCTTCGCGCCAACCAGCGTATTATCCAGATCCGTAATGATGCCCCGGTAGCCTTGCTGATACAGCTCTTCCAGAGCGATATCGAACACCGTATTCACCCGGAGCTTCGGGACCAACTTTTCAAACAATACGTTCACCTCGATTTCATACAAAAAACTATATCATACTCTATGGTCTTCGCAAACAAAGCCAAGGCAGAATTCCATCTGCCCCGGGGCTTCATCTGCCGGCTTTCATGCTTTTCCGCAGCCGCAAAGCTTCAGTATACACTGTGCGCCAGTCTTTGTCTTCTATAACATCCGGACTGTATTTCGCCTGTTCGAACATGCCTAACAGAACTGTCAAATTTTCAGCTGCCGCAGGCCGTTCCTTGCTCCAGCGAGCCACCGATTCACGCAGCGTTTCATGGCTTTCCTTCCTCATGCCTCTGCGCCGCATATATTTGACCCAACGGCCGGTCTCAATCAGCACTTTCTGATCGGGGGTCAAAGGACCGCCGCCTTTTAGGCGCTGCAGCAGAAAACGCAGCTTGAGACGGTGATTCCAAAGCTGGAATCCACCCCACAGCAACAGTACCGCCGCAGCTGATACCGCTGCCCAAGTTCCCATACGGAATTCCTTTTGGCTTGCCGCTGCAGCTTTGGCTGCTTCTTCCTGGTCCTCCTCTTTCTGCTGATCTGTTTGAGTATCACGGTCCGGGGTCTCATTCTGTACTAATAACGGAACGTTGAAGCCTGGCGTCGCCTCTACAGGAACCCAGCCATATTCCCCAAAATACACCTCGGCCCAGGAATGGGCGTCCGCATCTGTAATCGTATAATTGTTATTGGCTGCTCCACCCGGCCGCATTCCCAGATTATCCGGCAGCTCAGGCTGCTCTCCCGGCGCATAGCCCTTCACCCAGCGGGCAGGAATATTCAGGGAACGGGCCATCGTGACAAGTGCGGTAGAGTAATAATCGCAGTAGCCTTCCTTAATTTCAAACAAGAAGCTATCCACAAAATCAGAACTCTTGGCACGCGAGAGATCTGGCTGATTGGTGTATGGAAAGTTCAGCTGTAAATATTGTTGCAGTAGCGCTGTTTTTTCATACGGAGTGCTGGCATCCGCCGTAATCTCCTTAGCCAACTCCTTTACCCGTTCCGGGAAATCCCCCGGGAGTTTCAACAGCGCCGGATCAATTTCTTTTCCGCCGTACAATTGTTCAAAACTCTTCTTGCTGAGCTCCTGAACAGGAATGATTGGAACCGCAGAAGTCACTTCATAAGTCTGAGGGTAGGGCCGCTTCTTCCCATCCACATCCCATAGCAGCTCACTATCCCGGTTCCGCCAGAACAGGCCATCGCTCTGAGCTTCTTCGTTAACAGAATTTACGGTTGTAATGGAGTAGCCCCCGAAGATTACGGGGTACTCATAGGTGTTCAGCATCCTTACCGTCTGCTGTAACTCACGAGTTTGTATCTTTGAAGGGATAGCGTCCAGGGTTGCACCGACCTCTGCAGTCCGAAGCGGACCTCTTGTCAGCCGATCATCATCACTCCAGCCTTTCCCCGAATATACGTTTCGGGTCTCTCCACGCATATATGTGCGCAGATCGGATATTACGCTCATTACGGGCGCATAATCAAAATTAAACCCGCCGCCCAGCTTGTTGTCATCCAGGCTGTACCCGGACGAGGTCTTGTTGGCTGAACTCTTCCCGCCGCCCGTGTCTGTTGAGCTTGATAACCCGCCACCAGTACCAGGGCCATCACCACTCCATTCTTTCCAAGCGGTATAAGGGTCAGTCAATGTAGGCCGAACCTCCGGCATGTTGATACCTGTAAGAATGACTAATGAAAATATAATGGCGATATTCACGACAGCTTTCAAGGGATAATCCAGCAAATAGGACCAGCCGTGCGGATAACGAACCTGGAAGCTGCGCAGATGCTGACTGACCAGCCAGCCCATCCCTGCGAACACTGTCCACGCAACCTCCTGCCACAACACCGATGAAGTGAAGGAATCCAGTGCCCCGAAGGCAGCAATGTTCATTCCGATAAACATCAGAATACGCGCCTTTGTATTGACCCACCAGGAGGTTAACAGCAACAGCCCCCACGCCCCAATGACAAAGGCCAGATACGGTGTAGATTGGGCTGCGATATCCGTTAGCCATTCTCCTTTGGTCTCATAAATCATATCTGTATCATAAATTCCAAAATGCAGAAGCGTCCGGTACAGGAGATACAGCACTGCACAGGCTTCGATTAGCAGGCGATATACCCGCTGAATGGGCAATAGTATTTCTATAATTGCTACAGCAACAAGAACAATCAATACGGAGGCCGTCGTCTCTCGCAGCCAGACCGGATCAGTATAAGAAAGCCATTGCAGGGCAATGATGGTCGCCCATAACAGACTAAAAGCATAATGCCAGTTTGATTTCAGCAGATTAAGCCAGCTCTTCATCTCAGTATTCCCCTCCCAATACAGCAGGAAGTTCTTGAAGCGAATCCACGCTATAACCTGTAACCCCGCGGGCCTTCAAAATTTCCAGCCAGCTCCCGCTGCGATTCACCCCTGCCGGGTTCTGCACATGCAGATGAGAAGGCGTCATGCCACGGCTTTCCGCCCAGCGCAAGGTCTCCAGCACAGGCTGTCCACTCAGCGGGCTGACCAGCACGAAATAAGCCCCCTTAGGGAACATTCGGTGTGCCTTCTCCAGCCGGGCGACAATAGAGCCCCGACCCTCGGCATTGATATCGATCAGGTAATGCAGCATCTTCTGCCGCTCCGCCCCGCTCTCAGCCGGAGAGAAGACCTTGGTAGTCTTATCCAGACAGCACAGGCCAATGCCAATCCGTTCCCGGATACCAAAACCGAGCAGTGAAGCCGTTATCGAGATTGCCAGTTCCAACTGTGCAGCCGTATCATATGCTCCCGAGCCGCCGTCCAGGACTATCATTGTCTTGGGAATGGATTCGTGTTCGAATTCCTTGGACTTCCAGGCTCCAGTCTTGGCAGTGGCATTCCAGTGGATACGAGTCAGACGGTCACCGTATGCATAGTCGCGAACACCATTGATCTGTGTGGTCTCGCGTCTGGACTGAGCCAGGGAGACCTGCGGACCGGCCAGCCTTGATTTACGCTCATACAGCTGCCAGCGTGGAACGAATATCGCCCGGGGAAGGACCCGGAACTGGCCTCCGGCCACAAATGAACCTTTGTGCTCCACGAGTCCGAAAATGTCCTCACTGAGAATATCCGTCTCCCCAAAAGTATAGCTGCCGCGTTCCATTGGCGGTGTCTGAAAACGTAGTTCCCCCTGACCCTTGAGATTCGTAATCAGGCTATCTTCGAATACCCAGCTCTCGCCGTTATGTCGTTTCATAACTTCGCGCACAACAACATAGGGCAGCGGGAGAAAGCCGGGGATTGTTACGTTAAGCCGCACTCGCAGATGTCCGCCTGCGGTCAGCAGATCAGGCTTCTCCTGCTCAGAATGGAAGCTGCGGGAGCCGGTAGCCCGGCGAACACCGCCGAGCCCTCCGACAATTAGATAAAGGATAAGAACAGAAACCATAATAAACAGCATGATCGATGTTTTTCCACCTTGGAACAATACATACAGCAATGTGATACCCCAAATTGCGAGGATGCCGGCGAACTTCGCCGGCTGAATGACAGCGGCCGCCGCAGACAGATAACGTCTCATGTTATTGCCTCATTGTGACAGGCACATGGATATTTTGCAGGAGCTTCTGCAGCAGGGAATCCACACTAATATTATCCAGGCGCGATTCTGGACGCAGCAGAATCCGGTGTGACAGTGCATAAGGGGTAAGAATCTTGACATCATCAGGCAGCACATAATCACGCCCCTGCAAGAAGGCAAAGGCTTTACAGGCCATCATAAAGGACAGAGAGGCACGCGGGCTTGCACCGAGCAGCACCAGTGGGTGCTCACGGGTCATCCGCACCACATCCAGCAGATAGTTCAGCACAGGTTCGCTGATGAAGACCTCACGGATCTCTTCCTGGATCATAGCAATCTGCTCCATGCTGGTGACCGGCGTAAGCTTGTCTACCGGCTGGCCGTCCTGATGGGTAAGCAGCAGCGTCTTCTCTGTCTCCGCATCAGGATAACCCAGACTGATTCGCAGCATGAACCGGTCCAGCTGGGCTTCCGGCAATGTATACGTCCCCTCAAAATCAATCGGGTTCTGGGTCGCACAGAGCATAAACGGATGTGGAAGCGTATACGTCTCGCCGTCCACGGTGACATTACGTTCCTCCATCACTTCAAGAAGCGCTGATTGTGTCTTGGTAGTGGCGCGGTTAATTTCATCTGCGAGTAGAATATTCGTCATGACCGGCCCCGGGCGGAAATGGAACATTTCGTCCCTGGGGTGATAGACGGACACACCGGTTATATCACTCGGCAGAATGTCAGGATTGCACTGGATACGGCGGTAATCGCCGGACATGGATCTGGACAGTGCACGAATCAGTTGGGTTTTACCCGTACCCGGCACATCCTCGATGAGGACGTGACCTCCGGCAAGCATTGCCGTCAGCAGGAGCTGTATTTCGAATGATTTTCCAAGGATGCAGGATTCAAGGTTGTGGCGTACAGTGTTCATGATATGCATAGATTCTTGACGTACGGGCATGAATGGTAAACCTCCTATGTCAGAATGAAGCAGTATTAATTTTATTTTACATGATTAGGGGACCCAAAGTACATTATTGAAGCAACTGAATTATGGATAATGCTATTTCTATGTATGTAAAAAAAATCACTAGCCAATCCCAATATTTCAGCGCATAGAAAAAGCAAGCCAGGAATGTCATCCCAGCCTGCTTGTAAGTATCCCTTATCCCTTCGGTCTGACCAGAAGTGCAGCCAGAAACGAGAACACAATAGCTGATGAAATCCCGGCGCTTGTGATGTCGAAAATCCCGGTCACTACGCCGATCCATCCATCCCGCTCCAGTTCCGTCAGCGCCCCGTGCACCAGGGAATTACCAAAGCTCGTTATAGGTACAGAAGCGCCCGCACCAGCGAATTTGACTAACGGATCATACAGACCGAAGGCATCGGCAATTGCGCCCGCTACGACGAGTGTACTCATAGTATGCGCAGGTGTCAGCTTCAGCACGTCGAACATTAGCTGTCCAATAACACAGATTGCTCCGCCAACCAGAAAGGCCCACAAATAAATCATGCTTCTTCACCTCCACTCTCCAGGGAAACTGCATGTGCAACACAAGGAATGCTCTCACCCTGCTGATAGGATATCGGGGATAGTAATGCACCTGTAGCGACTACTAATACTCTTTTGAGCTCACCTTTTCTCAGGCGCTTCAAGATATGTCCATAAGTTACCACTGCCGAACAGCCGCAGCCGCTTCCTCCTGCAATGACGTACTTCTGCTTCTCCAGATCATAAATGAGCAGACCGCAATCATCGAACCGGGTCTGTTCCATTGGTATCCCTTCCTTAGCCAACAGTGTCTTGGCGATCGGCAGGCCTACGGAGGCCAAATCTCCGGTTACAATAAGATCATAATGTCCAGGGGAGAGGGTCGTGTCGCGAAAATGAGCCGTAATGGTATCTGCTGCAGCCGGGGCCATGGCATTCCCCATATTAAAGGGGTCGGTAACTCCCAAATCCATTACTCGTCCAATTGTGGCATGCGTCACTACCGGCCCTTTGACAGAACCATCATTACGGCCGACAATCGCACAGCCCGAGCCTGTGACGGTATACTGCGCGGTAGGCGGCTTCTGCGATCCGTACTCTGTTGGAAAACGGAACTGCTTCTCCACCGTACAGTTGTGACTGGCAGTTCCGGCCAGTGCAAGCTTGGCACCGCCTGTATCCACAATCATTGACGCAAGGGCCAAACTCTCCATAGACGTAGAACAGGCACCGAATACACCAAGATAAGGAACTCCAAGCTTACGGGCTGCAAAAGAGCTGCTGATAATCTGATTCATCAGGTCGCCCCCAACAAAGAAATCCAGATCCTCCTGCTTCACGCCGGCATTTATAAGTGCCAGTTGTGAGGCTTTCTCGAACAGCACCCGTTCTGCCTTTTCCCAAGTCTTCTCGCCCATCTTCAGCGAGTCATAAATAAAGTCAAAATCCGAGGCCAGCGGCCCCTCTCCTTCCTCAGGACCGACAACGGAGGAAGACCCCAAAATGACAGGGCGTGAAGTGAATTCCCAGGTCTGGCTGCCAAGCTGCTTCATATTTAATGTCCACCTCCAAAGCCCATCAAGGCATAAATTACACCAATGATGAATGCTGCAACGGTTCCAAAAACGATAACTGAACCTGCCAGCTTAAACATATTGCCACCTACACCGAGCACAAGCCCTTCGGCCCGATGCTCCAGCGCAGCGGAGCACATGCTGTTAGCAAAGCCCGTAACCGGCACCGCCGTACCAGCACCAGCCCATTGCGCCATCTTGTCGTAGACGCCGAAACAGGTCAGGATAACGGAAATGAGAATCAGTGTAGCTACGGTTGGACTGGCCGCTACCCTAGAACTCATTCCGAAGATCGCCATATAGGCTTCCTGGATGCCTTGTCCGATGAGACAGATCAGACCGCCAGCCAGAAAGGCGCGGATACAGTTTTTTCCGACAGGACGGGCAGGAACATAAGGCTTGGACAATTTCTCATAGGACTCCGGGGTCAAGGAATCGAGCTTCAGCTTAACCCCTGAACGCTTTGTTTTAACCGGCAATGAGCACACCTCCTATGGTTTAGCGAAGAGGAGCCTGTAGCAGTCAGGTTCCCGCTTCTACAGGCTCCAGAACTGTCTTCGCTTAGAAGTTTTTCCTTATTGTTCGCTATCTGGTCCCTCCTTATGTCCTCCTGTGCTCAGGTAAAATACAGCAGGATTACAATAAGCAGCAAAAACAGTATTAAGATGAACACCGCTTCATTCGGCGGACCATACCGCGTGCTGTATCTGCGCCGGACACCATATCCATAGACAGCCCGGGTCTGCACCCTTCCTTGGGGCCTGCTTCTCATAACCCTCATCGTTATCAATCGCTTCCTTTCTTTCAGCCCCTGCGATCAGGGCTACTACTGCATAGTATTCGTGGAGACGACGCCCGGTGTCGTTTTATCCGCGAGACGTGGACAAGTGGTTCCAAAATGTTCATACTAGACGTTAGTAAAGGAGCGATTGCATATGAATCAAGAAACACTCGATTTGTTCAAAACACTTACCGAATTCCCTTCAGCCCCGGGCTTCGAGCGTGAGCTGCGCGCCTATGTCAAAGAGGCTATGTCCCCTTATACCGACGAATTCGTCCAGGACCGCCTCGGCAGCCTGTTCGGCGTGCTGCGCGGCGAAGAGAACGGTCCTAAGATCATGGTGGCGGGACATTTCGACGAAGTCGGCTTTATGGTTACCGGCATCACTGACAATGGAATGATCAAGTTTCAGCCACTAGGCGGATGGCTCTCCTCAGCGGTGTCTTCACAGCGGCTGCACATCATTACACCAAAGGGTCCGCTGACAGGTGTTGTAGGAAGCACCCCTATCCACCTGCTGAGCAATGAAGAGCGCACCAAGACAAGTGAGATCGGCAAAATGTACATCGACATCGGTGCAGATAGCCGTGAGGAAGCCCAAAGCTTCGGCGTATCTCTAGGTCAACAGATCGTGCCAATCTGCCCGTTCACTCCACTAGCCAATCCCAAGAAGATCCTGGCTAAAGCCTGGGATAATCGCTACGGTGTAGGTCTGGCCCTGGAGCTTGTGAAAGAGCTATCCGGCAAAAAGCTTCCTAACACCGTGTACGCTGGTGCAACCGTACAGGAAGAAGTAGGACTGCGGGGCGCCCGTACAGCTGCCAACCTGCTCAATCCGGATATTTTCTTCGGCCTGGACGCCAGTGCAGCTGCAGACATGACCGGTGACCGTCAGGCCTTCGGCCAGCTTGGACAAGGAGCGCTTCTGCGCATCTACGACCCAACGATGATCACCCACCGCGGCCTGATCGAGTATGTACAGGATACCGCCGACACTCACCGTATCAAATATCAGTATTTTGTCTCCCAAGGCGGAACTGATGCAGGACAAGTGCATGTCAGCGGCATCGGGATTCCTTCGGCAGTGATCGGAATCTGCTCCCGTTATATCCACACGGCTTCCTCAGTCATCCATAGCGATGATTACGCGGCTGCCAAGGAGCTGTTGATCAAGCTAGTAGAGGGACTTGACCGTACCACCTTGCAGACAATCCTGGAGAACAGCTAATCAGGACAAACACATATGAACGAAACAAAGACGGCCGGGAGAATATCCCAGCCGTCTTTGTTTATTTACCTTTATTTAGCCCTGCCACCGACAGGGCTAATTCTAGTTAGCCTTTAACTTGTCATATTCCGCCAAGACCGACTGATGCACCTTGTGATCGGCAGCAAGACCGGTATATTTAGCCACCGCCTCCGATAGTCCGATATCTGCAAGGGAAGCTTGAAGCTCGACTGCTTCTGGATCATCCTTAACATCAAACAACAGCGCAGCTGCCATCGAACGTGTCAGAGCTGTGAAAGCAAGTCCTGCTTCATACGCCTGAACTGCCGGAGAAACGAGACGATCGTTCGGAGACAGCTTGCGGATCGGAGAACGTCCGACACGAGAGACTTCATCCGTCAGCGCCGGGTTACGGAAACGCTCCAGAATTTTATCAATATACTTGCCATGCTCGGCTTTATCAAAACCATGCTTGTTCACCAGAACAGCCCCAGTCTCTTCAAGCACTTCGCGTACACTTGCAGTCAATGCATCATCGGCCATTGCTTGCTGAATGGTTTCGTAGCCCTTCAAGTAGCCCAGATAAGCCGCAGAACAGTGACCCGTGTTCACCGTGAACAGTTTACGTTCGATGTACGGCTCCAGGTTATCTACATAATGAACCCCATTTACAGGCTTGTAGCCCGGAATCATTTGCGAAGCATCCACAACCCATTCATAGAACGGCTCGACAACCACCTTCAGGATATCTTCATGCTGCTGCAGTGGGACAATCCGGTCCACAGCCGCATTCGGAAATGCAACCGAAGCATCTGCTTTACGTCTAGTCTCTTCATCCAGCTTGGCATACACCAGCTCCTTGAGCTGTGCACTGCCGCCGATAGCATTCTCGCAGGCAATGACATGCAGTGGGGACGAGGAACCCGCCAGCCGCCGGGTAATCCCTTCGGCAACAGCACCCGCGATATGTTTCAGAATAGATACACCTACAGCGGTAGTCACTAGATCAGCATCGGCAATAGCTGCCGCTACCTCATCACCGTGAGTGACACTGCTGAGTGCTGTGACGTTGCGGACAACCACTGTCTCCTGACCTTCGCTGGCCAAGGTAACAGGATATTCACCACGCTGCTGAAGCTGCGAGACAAACGCCTCATTCACATCGACGAAAGTAACCTCATACCCTGCTTGGGACAACAGAAGGCCGATAAACCCTCTGCCGATATTGCCTGCGCCAAAGTGTACAGCCTTCATTACTCGAGGCCTCCTTCGAAGATAGCAAGAACGTCAGCCGGTGTCGCTGCACTCATAACACGCTCGATGGCATCATCTTCGCTGAAGATCATCGCTACATTAGTCAGGATCTCCATATGTCCGTCACCAGCTGCGGCAATACCAATGACAACAAATGCTGGCTCATCGCCGCCAAAATCTACCCCATCCGGGAAGCGCAGAATCGACAGTCCAGTGGACTTGATGAATGGTCTGCCTTCTTTGGTGCCGTGAGGAATAGCCAAGCCTTCACCCATATAAGTGGAGACTACCTCTTCGCGGTCCAGCATCTTCGGAATATATTCTTCGGTTACATGACCTGCGTCTACTAATAGCTGCCCGGCCATTCGAATGGCTTCATATTTATCCTTGGCAGTGGCGTTCATCATTACTTTATTTTCAGACAGTATACTCATATGGTTTCTCTCACTTTCAAAGTTTATTTTCGAAAAAACGTAAAAGTTCGGACGACAGATACCGCCGGATTTCCGGCTCCGCCCGCTCCTCCAGCAGCTTTACCAGCTCTGTATTGAGCAGCATAGCGCTGATCTCGCTCAGGACCTCCAGGCTTTCCTTGGACAGCTTGCGCGGGGCAAGCATGAGCAGGATAACCCTGACCTCCGTCTCGCCATCCAGCTGTACAGGCTGTTCCAGCCGGTACAGCGTCAGGGAAGACTTATGAATATGGCTGCTCCGTGTATGGAACAGCGCCAGCCGGGTATCCGGAATCACCTGGCTGGCCATCCGTTCCCGCTCCAGAAGCCGGTCCAGTACCAGCCCGGTGTCACCGATCACACCGAAATCTGCAATCATGTCGAGCATGACGGCCAAAGTGGCCGGCAGGTTCATTCCGCTATTGTCGAGCGAATAGAGGCGGAAGCGTTCAATCAGACTGAGCATCTCTTCCAAAATGACGCTATAACTCTTCATTCGGTCGAAAGCAGCTTCTTCCCGAACAACAGTCCCTGATTCACCTGCAGGAGGCTCTTCACGTTCTTTCGGCACAGTATTTTGTATATAGCTCAGCAGCTTCTCTATTTCTTCCCCTGTTAGCAGGGGGCTGATCTTGATATATCGATCACCCGGCAGGGGTAAATCGATAGTGGAGATAATAAGGTCATAATCTTCTTCCGGCAGACGGGCTGCCTCATACCAAGAGACATTGCCCATGACCTCAATCTGCGGCAGCTCCTTATTCAGCCTGGTAGCCAGCAGCCGTGAAGAGCTCAGTCCGCTGGCACAGACCAGAATGGCCCGAACACTGCGTCTGAGCTGATTCAGTCTTTCCATGGAGGCGCCGAAGTGCATCACCAGAAAGCCAATCTCCTCGTCGGGAATGACAAGATCCAGGTTCAGATCTTCTACAGAATCCCGGACAGTCTGAAACAAATCCTCGTAATCCTTACGAATCGGACCCAGTAGCGGATTACGGATGCGGGTTCCTTCACGAATCCGCTTCAGGGCAGGATTGATATGCTCTATCACTCCTTCCCGAAGGGAACGGTCGCGCAGGAATGGAACCCCGGTACGCTTTGCGATGCTATCTGTCAGTCTGTAAACAATCTCCACCAGCTCGATGTCCCCGTACGCAAAACCAGTCGAAGAGAATGACTCCTGCACCCGGTCAAACAGTCCCGCGATATAGAGAATTTCTGTTCGCGGAAATGTCATACCCAGGATATGGCCCAGTTGCAGGACGAATTGCTCCGAAGCAGCAATATTCCGGTGGTCGGACATTCGCGGGTACCCCACATCTTCCGTGAGATCAATTTCCCTGCCAATACAGATCCGTCGTACAGTTACAGACAACCCCAGCAGCAGCTCCATATAGACGATTTCCGGCAGCTCCGCAGTCCATTTCCATTCCATGTCCCAGAGCGTATTCTCGACATCCATCAGTTTGTTCTTGCCCACGCTGGACAGCAGCATATTAAATACCGGGTTACCTTGTACAGGCAGCACATGACCGACCAGATCCGACTGGTCCAGATGCTCAGCGGCCAGTCGGCCGATGGCCCTGCGTTTATCCACTTCGGTGCCGGTAATTTCCACGCCATAACCACGCCTTCGGACGAGCTTCAGACCAAATTTGCGGACCCATGGCTCGAGTTCATCCAGATCGTAGCTAATGGTTGCTACGGTGACTTTCAGCGAATGGGCTAGCGCAAAGAGCTTCACTGGCTCCTCAGCTTCCAGCAGGGAGCACAGTTCATAGATCTTACGATCCTCCCCTGAATATTCCGCCGGCTTCTCTTCCCGCAAGTATACCCGCAGCTTCTCAAGCCCACCTTCCGGCCCGCTGAGCTGGATCCCCTTACCGGATTTCCGGCTCAAATCGAGACCAAAATCCTTCAGGATGCCCTCAATATCCTCCATCTCCCGGTGAACGGTGCGTACACTGACACCTGTGTCCGCAGCGATCTCGGCAGCGGTGATCTCTTCGCTCACCCCAAGGAGAAGTCCTATCATTTGTCGCTGTCTGGCGGTCATTTTCCTCATTCCCGGAACCCTCGCCTACATGGAGACAAACGCTGGCATAAATGCCGCCAGCGTCTCCCTTATTTAATCCTAAACTACTCTTGAATGATTATCTTACACATTTATCACTTACTTCAAACGCTCGACAAGCTCATCGTACTTCGGACTCTTCAGGAAGTTGTCGATAGAGATGTGCTCCGCCTTCGGATTGCTGGCAATCGCACGTTCGGTCAGCGTTTTCTGAGTGACAACAATATCAGCGTCCGACGGAATTTCACTGACTGCGGAGTTCACAACTGTAATGTTAACCCCTGCGGCCTGCAATTTCTTTCTTAGCACAGAGGCACCCATCGCACTGGAACCCATACCTGCATCACAAGCGAAGACGATCTTATTCACATCTTCTTTGCGGCGAACGTTTCCTGCATTAGCGGCACTTTCGTTTGTAGACGCTGCTACTGGAGCTGCTGCAGTTGGAGCTGCAGTTGGAGCCGTAGTGTTTCCAGCAGCTTTCATGTCTCTCATTTTGGCTGCTGCTTCTTCAATATCAGTATCTTCGTTGTTCTTCTTACTTGTCTTAAGAAGAACAGCAGCGATAAGGAAGGATACAACAGTTGCTACAATGACCCCGGCAAACATTGGCAGGTAACCGCCTTTAGGAGTCATGGCGATATAAGAAATGATACTACCTGGAGAAGTTGCACCAGTCAGACCAGCGCCAAGCAACTGGAATGTGAACGTACCCGTCACACCACCACCGATAACCGCCAGGATCAGACGAGGATTCATCAGAATGTACGGGAAGTAGATCTCATGAATACCACCCAGGAAATGAATGATAACTGCGCCTGGTGCGGAAGCCTTGGCGGAACCGCGTCCAACCAGCCAGTAAGCAAGCAGAACACCGAGGCCCGGACCTGGGTTGGATTCCAGCATATACAGAATGGATTTTCCAAGTCTCAGGGATTCTTCTGCAGCAATCGGTGTAAGAATACCATGGTTGATAGCGTTGTTCAGGAACAAGATTTTGGCTGGCTCGATAATAATGTTAACGAGTGGCAGCAGGTGATGGTTCACCAAAAATTCTACACCTGAGGACAGTGCATTCGTCAAGGCTTGAATGAGCGGCCCGATTCCTTTGAAGGACACGATAGCCAGAATACCACCGATAATACCAATCGAGAAGTTGTTGACCAGCATCTCAAAGCCTGCTCTGATCTTACCTTCCACAGCCTTGTCGAACTGCTTCAGTACCCAGGCCGATAAAGGTCCCACAACCATTGCTCCAAGGAACATCGGGATTGTTGCCCCTACGATGACACCCATAGTGACAATTGCACCAATTACGCCACCGCGCTTGCCGTGAATCATCGTTCCGCCAGTGTAACCAATTAACAGCGGCAGCAGATAAGTAATCATCGGGCCAACCAAGGTTGCCAGCTTCTCATTCGGCCACCAGCCGGTTGGAATGAATAAAGCCGTAATCAAGCCCCAAGCGATGAATGCTCCGATATTCGGCATAACCATACCGCTAAGGGTACGGCCAAATTGTTGGACTTTCACCCGTGCACCACCGGATGAAGATTGTTTTGTTTCCGTGGCCATTGTAATAAGCCCCCTTAAAGTTATTCAAGCGGGACACCTTCACGTCTTCGGTGTAAAGGAAATCCCCTATGACCACATCGTAAATCAAAGCGCTTTCTTTGTCACCAAATTGAAAACACGGTTTCGGCATGAACATTGTTGACAACATTTAAGAGTTCCTGCCATTTGGCATCAAAGGTCCGAAAAGCCGCAGAACTACGCGAAAAATGCCGTCGCAGACTTTCATATATTAACAGTTTTCCGCTTGATCTTTCTGCTATTGACAGCACAAGATTGTCGTTAATTTCTCCAAGCACTGGGGAATTCATACACTCTGACAACAGAATGCCAGCCTGAAGCAAGACTTACACAAACAAAAACCGGCCTGCAAATTTGCTACCCTGTAGCAGGTAGCAAATGCAAGCCGGTTGGAACTACAATCCGGTCGTATTTATTGATAATCAAACCATATCTAATGGCACTTTCCAGGAAGGCTGCGGGAACGCAAAATCCAGCTTCAACAATTCATCATTATTGAGCTTGATCCTTACAGCTGCTGCATTCTCGATCACATGCCTCCGCGAGGACGCCTTAGGAATGGCCATGACCAGAGCCTCACGGATCGACCAAGCCAGCAGCACTTGAAGGGGGGTTGCCTGATGGTCGTCTGCAATCTCACGGACAACCTCGTTCTCTACCAGCCCCTTGCGGAGAGCCCCCGCCTGCGCCAGCGGCGAGTAGGCCATAAGCGGAATCTTATGTCCGCTCATCCAAGGCAGCAGATCATTCTCGATGCCCCTTGAACCGAGATGATACAGCACCTGGTTCACCATACAGCGGCTTCCCTTCGCAACGCGCTGGAGCTCCTGCATCTCCTCAAGATCCAGGTTGGACACACCCCATCTGGCAATCTTACCGGCAGTCACCAATGCTTCCATGCCCTCCACCGTCTCCTCCAGCGGAATTTCTCCACGCCAGTGAAGTAAGTAAAGGTCGAGGTGATCCGTGTTCAGCCGTTTCAGACTTTCTTCACAGCTCTGGACAAGTCTTTCCTTACCGGCATTATGCGGATATACCTTCGAGACAAGAAAGACTTTATCACGTATTCCTTTAATCGCCTCACTGATCATTTCCTCTGATCTGCCATCGCCATACATCTCGGCCGTGTCGATGAGATCCAGACCCAGCTCCACGCCAAGCCTCAGTGTGGCAATTTCTTCTTCCCTTGCGGAAGACATGTCACCCATATTCCAGGTTCCCTGACCAATTCTGGGCACCGATGCGCCATCCGGAAGCTGGATACGGTTCTTGCGGTTGGCCTGCCCGATAGCTTCTAATTCTTCTTCACTGACCTGCCAGTTCATGTTTGAAGTCCCCTTAATAAGTGAGTTGTATATTTATTATACTTACCCCCTAGGAGCGATCGAAACCTGGGGAACGTGTCTAAATTTATAATAATAAAAAGAACGAAACTACGCTATCGCCTTAAGCCCTACCGCCGCACCGAGAATCATCACGATAAAAACAATCCGCTTCCAGTTTCTCGGCTCACCGTACAACAGCATGCCCAGAATGGCCCCGCCTGAAGCGCCGATTCCCGTCCAAACCGCATAGGCCGTACCCATCGGGAGGCTCTCCATCGCCAGTGCCAGAAAGATAAAACTCCCGCCAAAACCAAGCAACAGTAGACAGAAGGCCTGCCAGTTGCGGTCCTTGTTCAATTTGTTAATCATCGTTACACCGAACATTTCCAATATCCCGGCTACTACGAGAAATAACCACGCCATTTAAGCCACCTCCTTACTGGGTTCTTCCTTGGTAACGAGCTTCAGCCCCACCACACCCGCCAGTAAAATCAGCACGAGCACCAGTTTCAGTAGTTTGAACGGTTCTCCAAACCAGATCATCTCCGCCATAATCGTACCCGCTGTGCCCAGTCCGACGAATACAGAATAAACCGTACCTACAGGCAGCTTTTGACTGGCTGAGATCATGCCATAGAAGCTGACAACGATTGCAATGATCGTGACCAGCCACTCCCATGGAGCGGAGGCATGCTTCAGGCCGATAACCCAGATCACCTCAAAGCAGGCAGCGACCACAACCTTGGCCCAATCCAGATTCTTCCTCACCTGTTTCTCCCCCTTATTAGCACACTTAACTTTCTCATTGGTCACAATAAAATAAGCCCGGGAGGTATTCGTCGATAACAGACGATTCCTCCCGGGCTTTTATCCCTCCGTGTGAACACGAATCTCTTGATTCGTGCGTTTTCCCTCGGACCTGACCAGCTTGAAGAAGCTGCGGAACCCTAGAAAACCAAACAATGATTAAGTTACATTACATGTTAGCAAATTGGGAGCTAGAACGCAAGCCCTTACCACGTATCTTGCACAGCACTTCCGAGTACAGATAAATATAGTACTGCATGGCCCTTTCTGCATATTTCGGCTCCAACGCTTCAGGGAATGTGGTACAATTCTGAAGAAGACCTTGGAGTCCTTTTTAAAAGGAGCGATCGAATGGGCGTTGGGATTTTAGCAATTGGTGTGCTGGTGTTTATCATTATGCAAACCATTTTACGTGATAACAGCAAGAAAACCGGCAGAAAATCAACAAAATACCGCAATAATGATACTGCTGGCTTCATAGCGGCTTCCGAGCCAAATTTATTTCAGGACTATACAAAACCGCATGAGGAGGATCGTCCTGATCATGATGACTCATCCTATCCCGGTAGTCATGAGTCGAATGCTGGGTACAGCCATAGCAGCGTCGATTCCAGCGGAGACAGTAACTCGGTGAGTGACTGCGGCGGAAGCGATTCAGGTGGTGGTGCTGATTGAACCTTCCCCCTATTGGTTCAAAGCATTTTAGGAAAAACAGCCCTGCGCGGTTCTGACCGGAATCAGATAACGCAGGGCTGTTTCTCTGTGACTATCAGACTGGCAACGCACATAGCTTAGTACTTCACCTCAGAAGATACGAGTCGATGCGCATCAACCAATTCTCCATCCGCGTTCTTACCCCATACCGAGATTTCAGTCTGCCCGGCAGTATCATCGCCGATGGTGAACAGAAATTCATACCCATCTAAATTAGCATAATTATTGTGGGTGATGACCTCATTGGGGCCTACTGGAAAAGCCTCAAGTACATATAAAGTTCTTGTTCCATTCAAATAATACCCTTCAAACAACACTGTAGAAGTGTTCACCGGATCGTTGTTCACGATCTTGATTGTTATCGTTTGCGTTGGTCTTACTCCGTTGACGGGAGTATTCACAATCGGGCCGGTAGTTAAAATTGCCATCTCGTCTGCTCCTCCTCTCCTTCACCTCAAAAGTTCTCCCTATCAATATTAGGAAGAATTTTGATATAGTGTATGCAAGATTCGGATGCATGGTTTGGATGCTTCGACCTTTTTTGTATTACAGCGCAAGGTTCATCGGTACTCAATCAACCAACAATCCTGATATTTCCCCTCGTGCAGTTCACTTTGCGGCAAGAGCTTCACTTTTCTAAACCCGCATTTTTCATAACACCGGATAGCCCTGGCGTTTCTTGTCTGTGGGTCCATAACCACCACATCTGCTTGTTTATCACCTGTTAAGTAATTAACCATAGATGTAACAAGCAGCGTTCCGATGCCTCTATTCCAATAATCGGCTTCTCCTATGAATTGATCCATACCATAGATGTTCTCATTCTCATCCGTGTAGCCATATTCCCTCTTTGATTCGTCATCTAGCGGATAGAATTGGATGTATCCTATCGCTTTAGCATCATATTCGATAATACACCTAACCTCATCGTCTTCCTGGGCGTAAAATACTTCATTCACCTTGTCCAGGTCATGAGGGTCGTCCCTTCCTGCATAAAATTCCAGAACCGCAGGGTCCGAAAGCCATTTCGATAACCAAATATTATCGCTTTGCTCTAGTTCACGTACTGCCAAGCTACCACTTTGAAAAAGCATGGTATCCCTCCGAGGTTAAACTTTTATAATAAAGCTCCAGTTGCCTACTTCCAGACCATATCTGCTAATAACAGATTCACCAAACTCCGAGAACCCGCGTCTTGTATAAAATATCCGATTGCTATCCGTATTGGTAATCAAGGTTAAGTCGCCCCCTCCGTTTTTCGCTATGTAAGGGAGGATACAGTCTGCTATCATTTTGCTGCCCAAATGCTGGCTTTGATACTGTGGCGCTACCGCAAAGGACTCCAAGTACCAATAGGGCGTTTTTAAATCGGCAAAGGCATGCTTGGCCTCATCCATTACTTCCAGGAGATTCCGAATCCGCGAGACCCCCGCACTCCACAATAACTTGAGGCCCCCGGCAAGCACAAAGTTCCATAGTCCAATATCAGGCTTATCACGATGCTTCAATAAAGCCGCAGCTACGATTTGCTCTCCATCAACCGCTACCAGACAGCAATGCTGACGATAATATGCTTTTGTATTTACAAGATGCAGCTGGTAAAAGAAATCCTCATCACTCTTGTTGTTGCTTCCCATTACGCTGAAGAGTGGATATCCTTTAAAGGCTTCATCAAATAGCACCGCTATTTGTGTTAATTCATGCTCTTCTGCTAATCTATAACGAACCATCGTAATGCCCCCATTTCGTACAGCCGCATATTTATGAACACCTATCAACCAATAAACATGTGTATACTATAATTTCCGATCATCACAATTTCAATCAACAAAGCCGTAAGTGAAAATAGAAGATTGAGCTTACCCCGCTTCACTCTCCCATCGGTTATACGTAAACAAGCTTCGATACGTCTCACTTCGTGCCCACAGTTCTTCATGACTACCTTCGTCCAGCATCAGCCCATCGTCGAGTAACACGATCCGATCCGCTTGCTTAACCGATGAGAAACGGTGGGCCACTATAACAACAGTCCGCTCTCCCGCCAATTGATCCAGGGTACGGTTGATCCCATTTTCCGATTCCTGATCGAGCTGTGAAGTGGCTTCATCCAGGATTACAATCCGGGCTTGCGATAATATCATCCGTGCCAAGGCGAGCCGCTGTTTCTGTCCTCCCGAGAGCTGAACACCACGCTCACCGATCATCGTCTCATACTGCTGAGGCAGCTTAAGGATAAATTCATCCATCTGCGCTGCTGCACATGCTTCGGTTACCTCAAGGTCGGTAGCTGCAGGTTCGGCCAGGCGTACATTTTCCAGCACAGACATGTTGAAAATATTAGAGTCCTGCATCACTACGCCGATCTCCCGGTGCAGCTCATGATGCCGAATGGTAGAAATATCGCGTTCATCCAGATCGATACGGCCTGAATCCGGCTGATACATCCCCAGCAGCAGCTTCATCAGCGTGCTTTTACCTGAGCCGCTTCGGCCAACGATAGCTACCTTCGTCCCTGCTTCAATACGTAAAGTGATCCCTTGCAGCGCCGATTTTGTGGCATTCCCATAACGAAAGCTCACATCTTCGAAGGAAATCGTTCCTGCTCCCGGCAGAAAGAATGGCTTCATGCTCAGTTCTGAACTCCTCATATCTTCCTTCGTTTCCTCCAGCGTATTCTTTACCTTTTCTAGAGAAGGAAGATCGTCCATGAACTGCATATCCAGATCCATAATTTTGGCAAGCTGTGTGAAGCACTGTTCGTAATACTTCATGAACACCAAGAGACTGCCTACCGTCATATCCCCATGAATGATAAGCAGACCGCCCACAAAGTACAGGTTCATGCGTGTAATAAAGAAATCCTTAATGGCTTGAAATGACCGATTGCCGTACCAATACATATGGCGCTTGAAAAATAACCTGCTGAGCTCATGCCAATACTCGGTGAAGGCCAGCGAGCTTCTTTTCTCCATCCCATTCGTCTTGACTTCCTTCCAGGCGCGAATCGAATGCTGCAGCCACCCCTCGTATCGTCCAAACGTCTCCCGGTATTTCTCCGCGGCTTCCTTCGCTCCTTTTCCCAGCCACTTGGTCATCCAGAAGGATAAAGGCACCATCAGCAGGCCAAACAATGTCAGCTTCCAGCTGAACCAAGCCATAAGCGCTGCACTCGATATCAGGAAGGCAATACTGTAACCATACTCAAGTAGATGGGACTTAAACAGGCGGTCTACAGCTTCAACGTCTTGGTCGATCCGGTTCTTCAAGTCACCTGCATTCTGTTGTTCGTAGTTCTCGAACGGCATTTGTACAAATCGGGCCCACACTTTCCTGCGGACAGCGAAGGTCAATCGATTTGACAGTTTATTTTGAGCAATCAATTGTCCGCCTGTCACTGCGCTTTCTACGACATACAGGAGTATATAGCCTATACAAATGTACAAAAGCAGCCTAAGCTCATGACCAATCATCACCCGATCCACTAAAAGTTTGAAAAGCAGCGGAGAGGCTAGCCCCAGCAGGAGCAGCATCGCACTCGCACCTATCAATCCCAGTAACAATAACCGGTGCTGTCTCCACTCCGGCTTGAATGATCGGAACCATTGCAAACGCATCGTCAGCGACCGCTTCATCCGTTTATGACCTCCCCGTATTCTGTGTACTGTTCTGCAAAAAGCTTACGGTAGGCACTGCTTCTCTGAAGCAGCTCCTCATGATGCCCATAAGCAACGATTCGTCCCTCATCCAGCACAGCCACCTGATCAGCTTCCCTAATTGTCGATAGACGGTGGGCGATGATAAGGATCGTCGTCTGAGGGCCCAGCTTGCGCCAGCTATCTCTGACCACCTGCTCCGTTTCCCCATCCAGTGCAGACGTAGCTTCGTCAAAGATAACCATTCTCGGCTTCTTCATAAACGTTCTAGCAAGTGCTATCCGTTGTTTTTGCCCTCCCGACATGGATATGCCCAGTCTTCCTCCTATCTTGGTATCCAGTCCATCCGGCAGTTCGAGAATGTAGTCATGGATCGCCGCTTGCTCACAGGCATGCCATAACATCTGATCACTCTGCTTCGCATTGCCCCAGAGCAAGTTGTCACGAATCGTGCCTTCGAACAAATAGGGCTCTTGAAGCGCAACCACGATTGAAGAGCGGAGAGAAGCTAACCGGCAATGCTGAATCGGCATTCCGTCAATCACAATTTCTCCTTCCTCCGGATCATATAGACGAAGAAGCAGCGAGATCAGCGTGCTTTTTCCACTCCCGCTTTTTCCTACAATCGCTACCGTCTGCCCGCCTTGAATACTCAGATTTAAATCGCGAAGGACTGGCGTTTCTTTCCGGTAACCGAACGAGACCTTCGAGAATTCTATACTGCCTTTCGTGATCAACAGGTCGGGGGAATTCACCGAGCGATCCTCTTCTTGATTGGCCAGAAGTCCCACTACGCGTTCAAGTGCTACTTTATTTTGCTGCAGTCTCGCGCCAGCCCCTGACATATTCTTGAGTAAACCGCTCGCTCTGGCAAAATATTCAATCATCGCCACGAACCCGCCTACCGTCAGCTGGCCTTTTACAATAAGGATACTTGCAGTTATGTATAGAATCAGATCAGACACCAGTGCAACCAGACTGACCGCCCGCTCGGAGAAAAAACCGATACTGCTGGTTTGATTCTTAAGCCGCATATAATCCGCAAGTTGATGGACAAATTGGCGGGTCGTGTAACGGTCAGCCCCCATCAAGCGAATATCACGCAGTCCGCCAAGCATCTCTACACACCAGCTCATCAGCTTCCCATATTGTTTGCGCTGCCGCTCCATCCGGGACTTGGTAGCCCGGTTAAACGCCAGCGTAGTAAACGCAACAGCAGGGATGACAATGATCATGAGCAGCCCCAGATATACATTCGCGTATAAGACAAAGGCTATGGCCGTCAACAACCTAAGCGCATTTGCTGTTAAATAAAAAATATTCCAATGAATAAGCTCCATGACCTCTTCCGCATCCCGGTTGAGGATCGTCATCAGGTCCCCTGTTCGACTATTATGAAAAAAGGTGGACTTGAGTGTAAGCAGCTTGTCATACAGCTTTTTGCGGATATCAAATGTGAATCGTGTGACCAGATAGGTCCACACACTGTTAAGTACCAAGTGAAGACCTTGCTCGCAGGCATAGATCAAACCATAACCTGCTACAATAAATAAGAAGAAAGACATGTTCCGATGATAGAAAACCTCATCAACCAGCAGACCAAATATGTAAGGATAGACCATGCCGACGACGGATGTGACGAGCACACACAGAAACAGATTGATTAAAGGCAGTCGATATCTGCGGATTATGGGCCATAACATGTGCAGCTGTGACCGCAGCGATTGCTGAGAATTATTCCTCATCACGCTCTCCTTTCTGGAAAAGCCGCTGCATAACTGTCTGTTTGCCAATTGGAATCTCCACGACATATGGCTTCTGCTTCCCTGAACCTTCCGCACTCGCTCGATCCCACTCCGCTGGTTCTACCTGAATACGCACAACCGTTCCTCGTTCCTCCTCATGGATACTGTCCACCTTAGCCGGGTAACGATTTCCGCTTTCTTCGGTGTACCACACAACTTCATCGTTACTCTGCAGTTCAGGGGTTCCTCTTTCTAACAAGACAGTCAAATAGGTAACCTCCGCGTGCGTACCTGCTTCAATCGTTCCCAGTGCCGAGCTGTACTGGCGAATCTCAATTCTCGTCATCAGCGCATACATTCCTGCCACCAGCAAAGCAATAATCACCAGCGCTGCTATTGGCGTCTGTATAAATGTAAAACGATACCATTTCCAAAGCCGATCCCCCATAGGATGCACCCCGCCAGTCTATGTAATATCCCAATAAATATAGCAGTATTTTCTAAGTTATGACAATAGATGAGAGATACTTTGCCACCTCCCTACTCTGATTCGGGTACCCCTCTCTCTTCATTACAATAAAAAAACGACTGATAGGCACAATAGAGTTACATGTGCCAGACAGTCGTCGCGTCGTTTTAGGCTTGTCTAAAGATATATAGATCACTCTGATGAATATAGCTTTGTTCTTTACGATTTTATAGGGAGGCGGTTCTGACTTCTTTAATCTCGTTCACACTATAACTCTCCTCAGACCACAAATGACAACTGACCGCATGCCCTTCCCTCACGTCCGCAAGCGTGGGCGTTTCTGAGAAGCATCTGTCGTGGGCGTGCATGCAGCGCGTGCGGAACGCACAGCCTGATGGAATCGCAGAGGGGTCTGGCAGATCTCCCTGAAGTACGATCCGTTCCCGCTTCTGTGCCGCACGCTCTGCCGGAATAGAGGACACCAATGCCTGCGTATAAGGGTGCAGGGGATGGGCGTACACCTCCTCCATCTCGCCAATCTCCACAATTTTGCCCAGGTACATGACAGCCACTCTGTCGCTCATATAATGGACAACATTCAGATCATGCGAGATGAACAAATAGGTTAGCGACAACTCCTGCTGGAGGTCTTTTAACAGGTTGAGCACTTGGGCTTGAACAGAGACATCCAGCGCGGACACCGGTTCGTCAAGCACCAGAAACTCCGGGTTCAACATGAGCGCTCGCGCAATCCCGATCCGCTGGCGCTGCCCGCCACTTAATTCATGGGCATACCGGTTCCGGTACGACTCGTCCAGACCGATGCTTTCCAGCATGTCACTGACCTTGCTCCACCGCTCCGCAGCCTTGCCCAGGCGGTTCAACTTCAGCGGCTCCTCCAGTAGCCGTCCAATCTTGAAGCGTGGATTCAGGGAGGTGAACGGGTCCTGGAACACATACTGAATCCGGCGCCGCAGATCCTGCTGATTCCGGCTTCCCGAACCGGCGATGTCCTCCCCTTTGTAGAAAAGACCACCGCCTGTGGGCTCGAGTAGCCGGGCCGTTATCTGGCCTAATGTCGACTTGCCGCAACCACTCTCGCCGACTAGCCCCAGCGTCTCTCCCTTCCGTATCGAAACAGAGACGCCGTCAACGGCTCGCAGCACCTGTCCCTTCTGCGGCCACACTCGTTTCGTATAATACTTCTCCAGTTCCCTCAGCTCGATCAGCGGTATTTCGGTTGTCACCCTTCCTCACCCCCTCTTCCACTACCAGAAAGCAGCTGGTTGTATGTCCGAATCCAACCGGCGACAGCTTAGGCTGCTCTATGCGGCAGCATTCCATGGCATATTGGCAGCGGGGGGCGAAATTACATCCGACCGACCGCTCGTGAAGCGCCGGAACTGCACCCGGGATAGAGTGCAGCCTGTGGCCTTTATGAGACGGTGACGGAATGGAATTCAGCAGCCCAATCGTATACGGATGGCGCGGCCGGTCAAATATATCCGCCACCGATCCTTCCTCTACGATTCGTCCCGCGTACATTACGGCAATCCGGTCGCACATCTCGGCAATGAGACCCAGATCATGTGAGATCAGCACAATCGATGTCCCGTCCTGATCGCGAATCTGCCGCATAACCTCCAGAATTTGGGCCTGGATGGTCACATCCAGCGCCGTGGTCGGTTCATCTGCGATCAACAGCCCGGGATTGCAAGCGATAGCAATGGCAATCATCACCCGTTGCCGCATGCCGCCGGAGAGCTGATGCGGATATTCCTTCAGCAGCTTTTCCGGACGTGCCAGACCAACCTTACGGAATAGCTCAATAGCTTGTGCGGCAGCCTCTTGGCGGGAATAGCCCAGGTGGAGACGCAGTCCTTCCGTCACCTGATAGCCTATAGTTAAGCTGTTATTCAGTGAGCTCATCGGGTCCTGGAATACCATAGCTACTTCACGGCCGCGGATTTTCCGCAGTTCCTTTGGTTTCAAAAGATGTAAAGGCTGAGCCTCATCTTCCCGCTCTCCGTACCAGATCTCTCCACCGTTGATTTCCATCGCCTTTGGCAGCAGTCCGAGCATAGAGAGAGACAGCACACTTTTGCCACAGCCCGATTCGCCGACAATGCCGAGCGTCTCTCCTTGAGAAACCGACAGTGAGACTCCGTCCACTACAGCCAGCCGTTCCCGGCGCCCCTTCAGTTCTATCCGCAGATTACGGATATCCAGTATCTTCTGGCGTTCTACTTGATTCCCAACCATTTGGTCATCCCCCTCTGTTCACGTTGTCGCGCAAATCGCGGATGCCATCGCCGAGCAGGTTGAAGCCAAGCACCGACAAGGTGATCAATAGTCCCGGTGCCAACGCATACCAAGGCGCTTTGTTCAAATACCCTTGCGCTTCGTTCAGCATCCTGCCCCAGCTCGGATCGGGTGGCTGGACGCCAAGTCCCAGATAGCTAAGCGCGGCTTCTACCAGAATCGCCGTCGAGAAGCTAAGTGCCGCCGTTGTTATAATAGAAGAAATAATATTAGGCAGGATCTGAATAAAAATGACGTTGAAATGCCCTGCGCCAATTCCTCTCGCCGCCCGCACATAGTCCGCTTCCCGGTGCTGCAATACGCCGCTGCGGATTACCCGGGCAAAGGATGGGACGGATAACACACCTATAGCGATAATCGTCTGGAACATATTTGGCTTGAAGATCGAAACCAACAACAGGGCAAGCAGAATGCCGGGAAAAGCCAGCAGTGCATCCGTAGCCCGCATCAACAGCTCATCGACCCAGCCTCCCACATACCCGGCTAAGGTGCCTACAATGAAGCCACATGTTAGGCCAATCGCAACGGATATAGAACCGACCAGAAAAGCTGTCTGTGCCCCGACCATAATGCGGCTAAGCACATCCCGCCCGAAATTATCCGTTCCCAGCCAATGCGCTGAGCCCGGTGCCTGCAAGCGTTCGGTTATACTCATGACATTCTCCCCATAAGGGGTATAGAAGAGGCTGATTATCATAATGACAAGCAACAGCCCTACGAACAGACTGCCGAGCACCAGACTGAAGCTTTTATTTATCCTCATCCTTAAGAGCCCTCTACTTTAAGCGAATTTTCGGGTCCAACCAGCGGTAGGACAGATCGACAATAAAATTAATGATAATAACCGTAACAGCGATTAGCAGCACCAGACCCTGCACCAGTGGATAATCACGATTGCCGATAGCGGTAATCAACAGACTGCCGAAGCCCGGCAGTGTGAAGACCTGTTCAATGACAAGACTGCCGGCCAGCAGCTCGCCAAAATTAATTCCGACAATGGTGATGACCGGCAGCAGTGCATTTTTGAGCACATGAATATATTGGATCGATCGTTCAGACAACCCCTTGCTTCTGGCAGTACGCACATAGTCCAGATTCAACTGCTCCAGCATCGTGGTACGCAAATACCGGACAATCACTGCAATCTGCGGAATCGCCAGCGCAACAGCAGGCAGCACGATCGACTTTAGCGCCAGGATTGGACTCTCTGACCACGGTACATAGCTACTGACCGAAAACCACCTTAGCGTTAGTCCGAACACAAGGATCAGGATGATTCCCATCCAGAAGGAAGGAATGGCTAAGCCGAACTGTGTGCCGATTGAGATGAGGGCATCCCATTTTTTACCGTGCGATTTGGCGGCCAGAATACCAAGCGGCACTGCCGTACACACGGAAATCACTAGCGCAAGTAGCGCCAGTGACAACGTGACAGGAACACGGCTGACGATCAGCTTCAGCACCGGCTCCGAGAATCGCAGTGATTCGCCAAAATCCAGCAGAGCCGCGTTGCCAAGCCAATGACCGAATTGGACCAGAAGGGGACGGTCGGTGCCGAGCTTCGCTTCAAGCAGGGCAATCTGCTCATTCGACGCCTCCGTACCCAGAATGGCCAACGCCGGATTACCAGGGATGATGCGAAAGGCGGTGAACGTCAACACTACGACGAACAATACCGTCAAGAAGAGCGTGACTAACCGGCGTGCGTAATAGTTCATGCCTGGAATCCTCCCGCAGGTTACTCCGTAAAGTGCACGGTCGACAGATCCTGTACATAGATCGGATACTGCTTGTATCCGGTGAGCTTTTTGCTGATAGCGACGTTCAGGTTAGGGTCCATAATATACACAGCTGCGGCATCGTCAGCCAGAATGGTCTGGGCTTTTTTATACAACTCTACCCGCTTAGCATCGTCCACTTCCTTGACGGCAGCTTTCAGCGTCTCATCGTACTCCGGATTTTTATAGTTGAAGAAGTTGTTCGGCGAATCCGACAGATACTTGTTCAGAATGGAGTAAGGGTCCAGCTTGCCATCCAGCCCGATAATCGTCAGATCGTAGTCGCGCCCTTTATAAATCCGTTCCAGCCAGACCGCCCATTCCACCGGCTCGATCTTGACCTTGACGCCAATCTGCGCCAGCTGCTGGGCAAAGACCTGTGCCGTGTCGACATGAAATTGGTAGTTGGATGGCACCGACAATGTAGTTTCAAAACCATTCGGATAACCGGCCTCGGCAAGCAGGCTCTTGGCTTTTTCAATATCAGTGGCGTATTTATCCTCCAGGCCTTCCTGATAATATTTGGCGAGTACAGGGCTTATATTGGAACCTAGCTTGGTTCCCTTACCTAGTGCAACCCCATCAATAATCTCGTCTTTGTTAACGGCATAGTTGATCGCCTGACGCACCTTGATATCACCAAACGGTTTCTTGGCAATGTTGAAGGTCACGAGCTGCACCAGATTCTGCGGAGCGCTGACCGCGTTGAACTTATCGGCCACCTCCTCAAGCCGTTCTGTCCCGATCCGTGGATAAATATCCGCCTCGCCTGACTTCAGCGCCAGCAGCGCAGCTTCGCTGTCCGTAATAATCCGGAATTCTACCTGATCTAACGAAGGGATATCCTTCACGTAATAATCAGAATTCTTTTCAACGACTAGACGCTGTCCGGGCAGATATTCCTTGAACTTGAAAGGGCCTGTGCCGATCGGAGTCTTATTGCTGTCCTCATAACCGTCCGGAATGATTGCTCCACTCGCTGCCGTCAAGGAGGTCAGGAACGAAGAATTATTCTCCTTCAGCTTGAAAACAACCGTTGACGCATCTGGCGCTTCAATGGAGGCTACACTCTCATACGCTGTGGACAGCGGCTTGCCTGTGGCGGTACCCGCCAGGCGGTCATAGGAATACTTCACATCTGCAGAGGTGACGGCGTTGCCGTTATGGAACTTTACACCGCTGCGGATTTTGAAGGTATAGGTCAAGCCGTCCGGGGACACCTCGTAAGATTCAGCCACAGCCGGATACAGCTCACCCTTGTCATTCGGTTTCAGCAGACCTTCAAACACGTTGAACAACACCTCAGCCGTTCCAGCCGCTACCGCCAAGTGGGGGTCCAGATAATCCAGATCCTGCGGGATAATGACGACGGCGTTGCCTCCGCTCTTCGGTTCAGCACTCGGTGCTTCTGTGCTCTCAGGGGCCTGCGTTGCTTCGGCACTGTTGGTGTGCTGAGACTTTGACTGTGACTGTGAGGTATTCGTATTCGCTGTATCTTTGCCGCATGCAGATAACACCAGCACCATGAGTACAGCCGTAATCAGAGACAGGACATATAAGGACTTCTTTGGGTTCGTTATCTTCGTGTTCGTCATCTTCTTCCCCACCTTTTTCTTAGTAATGTGCAATCGTTAATCCCTTGAGATCATGTGTAAATCGTTAGCCCCTGTGAGTTTCTTACGACGATGCGCCAAGCAGCTGGGGAAGCTCCTTAATGGATGAAAGCGTCGGCACAGGCCCAATCTCCTCAATCCCAAGCCTGCCAAACCGGTTGATGAGATAGCTCTCCATCCCCACGCGCTGGCTGCCAATGACATCATCATAATAATTGTCACCTACATACAGGCTCTGCCCGGCACTCACTCCCGCCAACTTCAAAGCCTTCTTAAAAATCGCTTCATCCGGCTTTACCACGCCCACCTCCGAAGAAATGACAATCTGATCAAAGAAGGGCAACAGCCCGTTCTCCTCCAATACGGTTCGAGCTGTAAAATCCCAATTGCTAATTAAGCCGATGCCGTAAGAATGCTTCTTCAGCAGTCCCAGCACCTCCAGCGTCTCAGGATAAGCGCGCCACCCGCTCTGTTGCCGAGCCTCAATTTCCCGCAGCCTCCGGCATTGGTGAACCAGATCGAAATGTACGTTCAGCGCATAATTCAAGACGCCGATGTACCATGAATAGAAGGTATTCGTGTCTCTGCCCAGCGCTCCCGGATACTGGCGCATGAACAGCTTGTCGGTTTGATGATAGGCCTCCTCAATGTCCGCAAGCGACCTCTCTATGCCTTGTTCGAGCAAAAATTCACGGTACGCTGCCTCTCTTTCCAAATAAACCAGAGTGTATCCAAGATCGAACCAGATATAAGCTACTGTCATTCCCTGCACCTCTTTTGTTCTTCATTCTCCGATGATTGGCAACTTGAGCCTCGATGGATAATTGTTATCGTGAAAAAGTGTCTGCGTCGCTGTAACGAAGTCCTCCTCTGTCACCTCTCCGGGATTCAGCAACCGGTTCGGATTCCGGTCGAAAGTAGGAAACAGCGAACTTGTCACATCCAGCCGAATAGCATGCCCTGGCAAAAATACGATCGCCGTTGGCCCGAGCGAGAGATGAAGCTCCATCACCTCACCCGGAACAATCGGCTCGCGCCGCTCCAGCCCGTTCCGGTAGCTAACCCGGAGAATCCCTTCTGCAACGTTAAATGCCCGGCCATCCGGGTGAACATCAACCAGCTTGGCGACAAAATCGGTATCCTCGGCACTGGAGGAAACGAAGAGCACGGCGACAACCTCTCCAATGACGGTCAATCCCTTGGTTAGCGGCTCCGAGGTATACACGAGCACATCGTTCCTCAGTTCCACCGGGATTTGATTCTTCGGCCCCATCGGCGTAAGATCCGGTACGGCACCCGACCTCCCGCCAAGCGCAGGCACCGGAATGGAAGGATGGTAGACATACACATCCGGGTACTCATCCGCTGGATGTAGGGTATCCAGTCGCCCATCTCCATTGATGGAGTTAGCTTTGTGCGTGTTATGTAAGTAGTAATCCGTAATCCGCGTCCCAGGCAACGGCCATTCTTCCGCCTGCCTCCAGCTGTTGCTTCCCATTAGGAAGAACTGGATGGGGGCTTGGGAGGCCTCGGGTGCTACGTGCGACTTAGGAGCTCCGGATGCTTCATGTCCATTGGATGTTACATTCGACCTAGGTGCTTCGTGTGACTCATGTGCGTCGGGTGCTACGTGCGACTTATGCTCTTCGAAAGATTCATGCGCGTTGGTTGCTACATGCAACTTAATCGCTTTAGATCTCCCATGCTCCGCGTATGCTTCAGATGCCGCGAGTACTTCGGCTGTTTCACGCTCCTGCGGCACCTTCCCCTTGAGCCATCTGTCGAACCACTGCAGTTGCAACGCATCAATCCGGTTAGCCGCTTCCGGGCCAAAGTCCAAATCACCTACATATCTGGACCATGGCATATGAAACCACGGCTCAATGTATAACTGCTGGTTCTCTCTTGCCACCTGAGTGGCTCCATGCTGCCGGACACCATTATAGTTCTCAATCGTTCCGTCGATGAACAGGTCGTACCAGCCGCCGATATGCAGAGCAGGCACCGCAATCTTCTGATACTGCTCCTTTAGTGACGAGGGAAGCCAGTATTCCTCTCTTTCCGGATGCTCCAGCCATTCTTTATAAAAGGGAACCAGTTCCTCCAGCGGCCCCGGCAGGTTCTTCAGCGGAAGCTTACTATATAACGAATGGATTCCCGCATACAGTCCGGGGATATCCGCCGCCCAATCACTCCGCCCCCGGTGCAGCGCTGTATCCTGGGCCACGAACAGCACCCAAGACAGCAGGCTCGCCAGTGCAAAAGCGCCATTGCGATACGTCTTCCCTTGATAGGCATCCGAGCCGATCATTCCCGGAGCAATACATGTCAGTGCAGGTGGCCGGGCCAATGCGGCTTGCCATTGCACAGCCCCGCAGTAGGAGAACCCGTACATGCCAACTTTGGGCAGAGCGCCAGGAAGCGCGGATGCCCATTGAACCGTGTCGTATCCATCCTCCTCTTCATGGCTATTAGGATGAAACTCACCTTCCGAAGCCCACCTCCCTCTAACATCCTGCACCACAACAATATATCCCTGCCGTGCATACCAGGACGGATGGGCATAATTCATACTCTGAGCATCTTCCTTGTTATATGCCGTTCTGAGCAACAGCACCGGATAAAGGCCTTCGGATTCCGGGCGGTACACATCCGCATACAAGAGGGTTCCATCCCTCATCGGTACTGGCACATTTCGTTCTACGACTGCCGCGCCTATCCTTGCCACTTCCTCACCTCATCTCATAAAAAAAGATGCAGCTCTAAATGGTTGATTTAGAAGCGGCATCTCCAGTTGACTGGTCGCGCATTTATTTCCGAGTAATTCAATCGGTTATATTGAGGTCATAGTATCGCAAATTTTAACGATCGTCAACAACCTATTTTTTTGCTAATAATTTGAAAATTTAATAGTTGACAAACCTAGTTCATCTATTTAAAATCTTCTGCATAATACCTATTAATCAAATCTACATACTTATTCATTACATGAGTTTCGACCAGTCAACTGGAGACCCTCATTTAGGAGGAATGCCCCAAATGACACGCAAAAGAGAAATTAAATTATCCGCCTATCTCGTCGGAACAGGTATGCACGCTTCATCGTGGAGACTGGAGTCTGCACATCCCGGTGCCAGCATAGATATTGATTATTACCGTGAGCTTGTACGAACCGCTGAACGCGGGAAGTTCGATGTGGCTTTTCTCGCAGACAGTCTGGCGATTAATGAACAATCCCACCCCAATATCCTCAACCGCTTCGAGCCTATTACGCTAATTGCGGCGCTGGCAGGCTCCTCTTCAAAGATTGGTTTAGTAGCTACCGCTTCCACTTCTTACATTGAACCCTTCAATTTGGCTCGTTTATTCCTGTCCGTGGATCAGATCAGTAAAGGGAGAGCAGGCTGGAATATCGTCACCACCCGGGACTTGTCCGGGAATACAGCCCGGAATTTCGGAGCAGAGTCTCACTTCGAGATCAACCATCGCTACAAAAGAGCCGAAGAGTTCGTAGATGTCGTGCGCGGCCTGTGGGATTCTTGGGAGGACGATGCTTTTCTGTATGATAAAAAGTCCGGACAGTTCTTCGATCCAGATAAGCTGCACCGGCTCCATCATAAAGAGGAGTTTTTTGCCGTGGAAGGACCACTGAATATTGCGCGTTCACCACAAGGTCATCCCGTGCTCGTTCAAGCAGGTAATTCGGAGGCTGGGCGGAAGTTCTCAGCACGCGTCGGAGAAGTTGTTTTCGCCATTAAATACAATTTTGAGGATGCCAAAGCGTATTATCAGGAGTTCAAGCAGGAGGTAGCCTCATATGACCGGAATCCGGACGACGTCTTTATTCTGCAAGGAATCTCTCCAGTCATAGCTGCCACAGAAGAAGAAGCCTATGCCAAGCTGAAACGCTTGGAGGATTTGCTGCCGGATAGCGATATTCTCGGCTTCCTGGCCGATTATTTTAAAGAGATTGATTTCAGCGGATTTACGACACAGACCACCGCCGCGCAGGCAGGACTGATCCACTTGGAGGCCCGGAATCCTGACTATGTCAAGCACCAGCCAGTCATTGCCCGGGAGAATCCTACACTAAGAGAAGTCTATTCCCTTATTATCGGCTCCTTCAGCCAGGACCATCTGGTAGGCACACCGGAGAAGATTGCGGATACTCTGGAAAAATGGTTTCTGGAAGGCGCAGCCGACGGTTTTATGCTAATGGCCCCCTCACTGCCAGACGGACTTGAAGAATTCGTGGATCAGGTCGTACCGATTCTGCAGCAGCGCGGGTTGTTTCGGACGGACTATGAAGGTAGCACTTTGAGGGAGAATCTGGGGCTGGAAGTCCCGTCGAATCGTTATGCAGCTAAGGAACCTGCTTCTCTGTAGTGGGGAACATATAAAATAGTTGGCAGCAGAAAAAAACTAAAGCAGCGACTCTCTAAAATACTAGAGAATGGCTGCTTTTTGCATGCTTGAATATCTAAGTGCAAGAGAGTGATATCACTTTTCAAATAAATCGCGGATAACTGTTAGATCAAAGTCGTTCGTTATTTTGTAGGATTGGAGTTGATTTTTAGGAATCTTTGCATTGTATTCAAAGGTTTTTAAATAAACTTTATCAAAAAGTGTTATTCCGTACTTCAAGTTCTCACTCTTAGTCTCTATGGTCATCCAATAGGAATCATTATATTTAATGTTAGATAGCTTCGACTTACTCAAGTTTATGTGAACGAACGTGCCTAGTATTTTTTCGATCTCGCTCGGATCTGTGACGTTTACTTCGTTTTCATCTACAGAATCTCCTGATTTAATAATTTTAATGGAACTTACATCTGCTACATCCAATCGGTCTAATACAGCTTTTTTAAATGTTGTATTACTCGGATACATATAGAAGATGCCTAAACCAACGATGATTAGTATCACTATTCCAAGCAAAATGTATTTGTTGCGCTTTTTCATAAGAACGTCTCCTTAATCAGAGGATTCCTAATTCGTGAATGACGGCGGCGGCTACACACTACCTGAATTATAGCAAAATAAGGAATATTCTCAACCTCTATAAGCACCCACAACTGCTGGCTGCAATCGGTAGTAGCCATGTACGCAATTGGCTTTTATGTTCATAAAATAAAACGGCCTTATCGCAAGTAAATGCGAAACAAGGCCGTTTTGTGCATTAATCCATCCTGGCTAAACGTTGCTAACCAGTTACTTGCTCCGTCTCCGGGGTTTCTCTTCCCTCAGTTGCATCCGTAGCAGCCAGTTGTGCCTTCCGAATCGCCTGCTCCAGATCCTCCTTCAGATCCTCCGGATCTTCGATGCCGATCGACAGCCGAATCAGGTCGGGAGTAATGCCTCCGGCGAGCTGCTGCTCCGGTGAGAGCTGGGCATGTGTCGTACTGGCCGGATGGATTACCAGCGATTTGGCGTCCGCCACATTGGCCAGGTGCGAAAATAGCTCCAGGCTATTGATAAAGACATTCGCAGCCTCATAGCCCCCTTTTAAACCAAACGTAAAGATCGACCCCGGCCCCTTCGGAAAATAGCGTTCAGCCAACGAATAATATGGGCTGCTGGGCAAGCCCGGATAATTGACCCAGGCCACATCCGGGTGGTTCTCCAAATACTCAACAATAACCCGTGTGTTCGCAAGATGCTTTTCCAACCTCAAAGATAAAGTCTCCAAGCCTTGCAGCAGTAAAAAAGAATTAAACGGGCTGATCGCCGCCCCCATATCTCGTAATATCTGCACTCTGACTTTGGTAATATACGCTAGTTCCCCGAACTTCTCGACATAACGAAGATTATTGTAGCTACGGTCTGGCTCCGTAAAACCCGGAAATCTGCCGCTGGTCCAATCAAATGTGCCCCCATCCACAATCAGGCCGCCGATAGAGGTGCCATGTCCGCCAATATATTTCGTCGCCGAATGCACTACAATATCCGCACCGTGCTCAAACGGACGCACAAGGTAAGGACTGCCGAACGTATTATCTACGATTAATGGAATGTGATGCTCATGAGCAATATCCGCTATAGCTTGAATATCTGCAACATTCAAACCTGGATTGCCAATGGATTCAATGAACAGCGCTTTAGTACGATCTGTGATAGCACGGCGAAAATTGTCCGGATCATCCGGTGAGACAAATACGGTGTTGATTCCCAGCTTTGGCAGACTGACCTCCAGCAGATTGAACGTACCTCCGTACAAGGTGTTAGCCGCAACAATCTCATCTCCGGCTCCGGCCAGATTGAAAATCGCATACGTTACCGCTGTCGAGCCCGAAGCTACAGCCAGCGCCCCCACACCACCTTCCAGTGCGGCGATCCGCTGCTCCAGCACAGCATTGGTCGGATTGCTGATCCGTGTGTAGATGTTGCCCTCTTCTTCAAAATTAATCACCGCACTGGCATGATCCGTGCTTTTGAATACAAATGAGCTGCTCTGATAAATCGGCACCGCCCGTGCCCCAGTAGCCTGATCCGGTTCTTGCCCAGCATGTACCTGCAACGTATCGAATCTCCACTTCTTGCTTCCGTTCAGCCTTTCGCTCATCCGCTCTCTCTCCTTTGGCGATAAACGCAAATAAGAGACTGGGCGGGTCACCTGTCGTGAACTCCGCTTCAGTCTCCAGTCGAACTGGTCAACCACACCAATATATTATTATGTCGATGAGATAAGTATGATTTAAATTTTACATATAATAGTGTGTTCTGTCAATTGAGAGAGGTATTAATGAAGTGTTTTTAATGCTTCTGCTGTAAAAGGAACCAGCTCATCCGTACGGCCATCACGGATTTTGGCTGCCCACTCAGGATCAGCTAGCAGGGCACGGCCTATGGCCACCAAGTCAAACTCTTCACGTTCGATTTTTTGGATTAGCTCATCAACCCCAACTTGATTTGCCCCTTTTCCTTCAGTGAAAAGACTCGTGAAATCACCATCAAGACCAACGGATCCAACCGTAATGGTCGGTTTGCCTGTCAGCTTCTTGGTCCAGCCGGCAAAGTTCAGCTCAGAACCCTCGAACTCAGGCTCCCAGAAACGGCGAGTGGAACAGTGGAAAATATCCACACCAGCATCAACCAGTTGCGCCAGGAACTGTTCCAGCAGTTCCGGTGTTTCAGCCAATTTAGCTGTGTATTCAGTAGATTTCCATTGCGACAAACGCAAGACGATCGGGAACTCTGGTCCTACGGCCTGACGGCAGGCCTCGATAATCTCCACAGCAAAGCGAGTGCGTGCAAGCATGCTACCACCATAACGGTCAGTACGCTGATTGGTTTTTTCCCAGAAGAATTGATCGATCAAATATCCATGCGCACCATGCAGCTCAATCCCATCAAATCCAAGCCGCTTAGCTTCGGCTGCTGCCTGTGCGAAAGCTTGAACGATATCAGCCATTTCCGCTTCCGAATAATCATTCACTTGGCCTTTTGCTCCCATATGCCAGATCTGTGGGATGATCTTGCCGCCTGCTGCATGCACTTCAGACACCACATTGGCCCAGCCGTTTAGTGCAGCTTCACTATAAAAGAACGGAACGTTAGCTTGATTGGACGCATCTGGATGATTAATTACTGTTCCTTCGGTGACAATAAGTCCCACACCATTCTCAGCTCTGCGGCGATAGTAAGCAGCTACATTGGCTCCAGGCACACCATCCGGCGAAAATTGACGGGTCATTGGTGCCATCACGATGCGATTGGATAATTTCAAGTTGCCTAATTCAATAGATTTAAACAGGGGTTCTACGGATTGAGTATTGTTCATAATTGCCTCCAAATTTAATATATATTTTGAAAAATTTAAGTATTATCACAGACTTACTGTCTGTGCTTAAGATCAGCTTTACTTCGATTCTAACTTAGCCTAAAGGTGCATCCCGAAACGCACCACCTCCTTTAATACAATAGCGGCGTTCTACTCATAGCAACGACTTTTACTTGACTACAGAGTCAAAAACTTGGCAAAAAAAAGATCAAGGCGAAATTAATGAAAAAGACACTCGCAAAACGGCCTCGATCTGTTCCCGGGATGCACCCGATTTCTCCATTATTCTCGCGCCGATAATAGCGTTGTGCAGATAAGATGCCAACTCTTTGCTGGAATAACGGGTTGTAATCAATTGCTGTTCCTGGCCGCTGATAATAATCTTCTCTAATACATGCTCGGCTTCAGCGAACATTAGCTCTATTTCACCAGTAACCTGATCGTCTTCTGTACCGAACTCCATTGCGGAATTTACCATCAGGCATCCGCGACACGAGACTTCCTCGTCTAGAAGAGATTCGCGTAAAGACTCCAACTTATCCAGTGGTGACATTTTCTGCGCTTCTAACTTTTCAAGTATTGCTATGCTGTGTTCACGATAGCGTACCAACGCCTTCAAGAATAACGTCCGTTTATCGTTAAAGACACAATAAAAACTTTGCTTCTTAACCCCCGTCGTACGGGTTAAATCTTCATAAGAGGTTGCCTTGAATCCCTTATTCCAGAATACTTCCATAGACTGGTGCAACACACGATCGACATCAAATTCTCTTGGTCTGCTCATGGGAGTTACTTTATCACTTCTTGACTACATAGTCAACAATTTATCATTAAGGACACTCCACATACTAAGATGGTGAAGATGTTACTTGAAAAATTCATCTCCCTCGAACAGATCCTTCTGAGAAGCTATTTTCATCTCTGAGTTTGTTTCTAGTTGCATCACCACCTTGCCCGAGGCGTGTTTGCCAGCCCATTTAATTGAACTGCTTCCTTTAGGTATAGATACTGTAAGCTCGGTTGCTCCTTCCCCTTTCCAAAGAGTTATAAGTTCTTTATTTTCATTGACCTGGATAATTTTAAATTTATCTTTTTTAGCATATCCACTAATATTAATCTTTGTGGTCACGTTCTCATCTGACATTATGCTCCATACTGTATAGACTCCTGAAAAACCCGAGAATTTTATCTCTGCATGGTCCTCTGTAATCTTGCCTGTCTTACTCCCAAATGTGTAGCTATCTCCTGAATCCATTAAACGCTGGTCATCATTGAAGATTTTTTCTTGAGTATTTGATCCGATCCCGCATCCCCCGACAATAAAAATAAGCAATGTAATGGAAAATGATTTTAACAGTTTATTCAAAAGATTATCTCCTTTAAATAGAGTTTATATCCTTCATTTACAAGAAGCATTTTACTACAATGGAATTGAAATTAATGCTAAAAATATCATGATTTACAATGAAAATCCCATCGACGTCCGCTTCTTTATACACTCATCCTTCCGGTTGATGCCAAACGCCTTGGCAATTGCCCACTATGTACTCCCTCTCCGCTTTATGTTCTCACACTTGACTGTAAGAGTAGTTTAGAAGATAATTACAACCTCACCAAAAAACTATAGCAGGAAGAACATTGATTATGAAAAGGGGCGCTCGTTATTAGCTGGTTAAGTGATCTCTATAAATTACAGAAGCAGGAGCTAAAAAAGGACATCGAACCCTCTTTAGTCAATGCCATCTTCCGGATGTATGATAGATTTCCCCGGATTGGACTTAAAGAGCGGATCGGGCAGCAAGATATGTCTCTCGATATCGCGGATGCTTACATTAATGGCCGTAACGCAATGATTGAAGCTGGAGTCGGCATCGGTAAGTCCTTTGCATACCTCATTCCCAGCCTGCTCATTAACCAGATCTCACAGCAGCCGGTCATTATTGCCACATCCTCCATACAGCTTTCAGAACAGATACATAAGGATCTGAGGTTCATCGGAAGCCGGCTCGGATTTACAAGGGTTCGCTCTGTAGTCGGAAAAGGGATGGGACAGTACGCTTGCCGTTACAGAGCAGCAGACCTGTTACAGACGGATGATTCAAGTTCCCCGCTATCCACACTTGCCCGGCAGATTGTGAATTATGAAATTGATGAGAGAGCAGATATTAAGGGCGGTATTAGTGATGCTGTATGGTCCAACGTGTGTGTCAATGATTGCAAATTTGAACGTTGCCAATATAAAAGTACATGTTCTTTTTACGAGATGAGGGCTAAAATTAATGCAAACGCCAGCGATATGGATTTTATCATCGTCAACCAGGACCTGCTCATCCGTGATTTGATCAAGAAAAAAGAAGGAACGAAGGGACTAATCACTGAACGGCCCGCTCTGATCGTAATAGATGAAGCTCATAATCTGGAGGCAAAGGTTAGAGATGCCGGGACGCTCGAGTTTACATTCCGCAGAACCGGCCGTATTCTGGAGGACGCTCTACAGATTCTCTTCAAGCAATCCGAAGCTAGGGACCTTATGGCGCAATTCAAATTTTTAAAAAGATGCGTTAGCTATATTTTCAAACAGGTCGAGACGGATTTGCTCCAAACAGCCAAACAGGACAATGACCGTATAAAAGTATCGGAGATCACAGGAGTTCCCTTAAAACGGGGGGCACAAATTTTAAAAGAGTGCAGTCTCAGTCTTTCCGTCTTAACTTCCAAGCATGAGCGGGAGATCGACAATCTTTTTGAGGATATCAACGGACTTATAGAACTTTTTGATGTACTCGCCGGAGTGAAGGATAATTATCTGATCTGGGCAAGCAATACCCAGCGGGAGAGCACCCTCAGCATCTGTCCTAAAGGCATAAGCCAATTTTTAAAATATACCTTATTTAACGGGAAGACCTCTGTTATTTTAACATCAGCTACCATGTGCCAAAGTGGTGAAACGCTAGAGGAACAATACGCATATCTTACGCAATCCCTTGGATACAGGGGAGATTATATGGAGCGCCAGGCCTCGCCGTTTGATTATGACAACCACTCCATGATGTATATTGCCAAGGACATCCCATACTATAACCATCAGAACCGTGAAGCTTATCTTGAAGCGGCATACAAGGAAATGATGCGGCTCTGCAACTTAACGGACGGGCGGACATTGGTCCTTTTTTCAGCTAAAGAGGATATGAAGTACATTCATAAGAAGTTAAACTCTGAGAAGCTGGCATGGGCGGTGCATGTGCAAAGAGAAGGCTCGTCTCAGGACGGGGTCATCGCTGATTTCCGGAGCAGCAAAGGCGTCCTGCTTAGTACCGGTGTATTCTGGGAAGGCGTGAATATCGAAGGTTCCGATTTGTCGCAGTTAATTATTTTTCGCCTGCCCTTCCCTGTTCCTTCCGATCCAGTCTATGAATATAAGGCGTCAATGGCAGACAATCCTTTGAAGGATGTTTTTGTACCGGACATGCTGCTCCGCTTACGACAAGGAACCGGGCGTCTAATCCGCAGTGAAACTGACCTTGGTGTACTCAGCATTCTCGATTCCCGTCTGTCCGCCGCAGCCAAGAAGGATTACCGGGATAAGGTGCTGGGGGCTTTACCATTTAAACGGGTTACCGAGGATTTTAGAGTTCTGAAGAGGTTTGTGGAGGAGAAGGGGATACAACGTAGTGGCAAGTAGACACGGTAGCGTAAACTATTAAATTCTTATATTTTTGAAAATGAACAAGCCTGATGCGATTTCGCATCAGGCTTGTTTGGTTATGGCAGCAGTAGCGGAGACATTTATCCGACATGCCGTAATCCTCGTTAGAAAAAGAAGGATGAGGCAAGCTGATAATGAGCTTTAATTCATACTATTTTTTTGTGCTTAATTGATAAACAAAGAGTTATCAATCAAATAATAAAGATTTCCCTTATCATCATAGAATATGCTGGTCGCACCAGCTAAATCAATAGATTGGACCTTCTGGAAGGTTGTAAGATCATAAATCCCTTGTTTCCCCAATGCCGTATTATTCACTGCATTCACAGCATAGATCGGTTCCGGGAATGACCCTTTAACTTCTTGCAGGTTATCCTTATTAAAAGCTTTGTTCTTTACAATGACCATGCCCAGACTTTCCACTAATAAAGCCGGCGTATCCATCGGTTCTCTGGTTATGCCCGGATATTCCAGAACGGACTCGTCAACCTTATTGATGCCGCCATCTTCATGAATGGAATACGTGTATACCGTAGATTTAGCTGAGCCGGCATCCCATCCAAATTGGCTCCAGTAATAGAATTTGCTGTTATCACTGGAGAATACCATATCCCCAATACCATCATCAATTATTGTGTTGGGCTGGCTTAGCTGGAAAGTCGCTTCATTAAAGATCAACAGCGTTGGAGACCAGTCACCTAATACGACGTACAAACGGCCTGACTTGTTGTAAATATGGCGATGGGAAAAGTCCCGGGAATCCGCCGGATTTGAATACGTCAAACTCCGGGTAACAGAATAATCACTTAAACTTACCTCAGTCAACAGATTATAAGCATCCTTATTCACAATATACAATTTTGTTCTATCTTCTGATAAAGTCAGTGCTGACGGTTTATAAGGCAGAGGTACTTTTTTAATAACAGACTTGCTTGCGATATCAACTACGATTAGATTTTTGAACGCTTGATCAATAGCGTAAACCTTATTGTCATTAGAGTCATATACAGCCCCCACAACCGTTCCACCCAAATAAATCCCCGGGACATCTACCGGCGGCACTTCTTCCGCAAAAGGTTTATCAACAAACTCAAGAATTGTCTTACCCTCTAAGCTGGTCAATGCTAGTAATTGATTGGTTCCATCGAAAATCCGCTGGCCGGCTCCATCTAAGGTGATAGTATCAACTTTGCTGAAATTACTGTAGTCATAAGAGTTGATAAGACGATCTTTAATAGTATAGAACCTTCCATGCTTCAAATCGAATGCCATATCATCATATGTTCTTTCCATGTTAAATACAAAGCTCATATCATCAAATCTGTCATACTTAGTTGAAAATACCGTTCCTGCGCCATTGAAAAGATACTTTCCGTCCGGCGATAAATTAATCTTTGTCGTCATTGGGTAATCTCCGTGATAAGGAGAATCGTAACTGCTTAGGAATTCGCCATTCTTAATAACAAATGTTCCAATATCTCTTGGAATCGAATTCGTGTTAACGGTATATATCTTATTCATAGTCGGATGCATAAGAGTATGCGTTGCGTGACTGATTGTATAAGATCCGATGGGTGTAAAGGAATCACCAGAATAAGACCGGATTTTCGTCCATTGGCCTGAACCGGATGAAATATACACATAGCCTTCGCGGTCTACTGAAATGCTATAAGGATCGAGATTAATATCATAAATATGACTGATGGTAAGAGTTGCAGCATCCACAACAGCTACAGCACCTTTTTGCTGATCATCAAAAATATAAGGCGAATGTTCCGCTTTCAGGAGAGCAACATACAATTTCCCATCCGCATAAGCTAAGCTTTCCGGAGGTAGTTCAAACGAAACTACAGTAGTCTGCTGGGTCTCATAGTTAACCGCAACGAGTTTCTTATTTTGTTTGTCTGTTGCATAAATAATTGGCTTGCTTGGGTCTTGAACGCTGTCAGTAACATTGAAATCTAATTGCATATGCTCATTATTAAACGTAGTGGCTGAAGCATAATCGCTAAATCCCGAGCCGGTGCCGTTAACTACCGCAATCACCTTATAGTAGACTGTTGTATGCGGCGCATGCCCGCTATCCGTATAAAAGTTTTCTTGTACCTTCAAAGGTGCTCCCGAACTATCTTTAACAGGAGTATAAGGTCCTTCCGGTGAGTTGCTTGTGAGAATATGATAGTACTCCGCTTTAGGAGTCGCCTCCCACTTAATGTTAATATCTGTTCTTGAAGAAGGGGTTGCCGAAACTTGAACTGGAGCCGGTAAAATGCTCACAATGCCCTGATATACCCACTTCTTGCCCGCAGCATCCCACTTCGCTTTCAGAACCAGATTATCCCCGTAGAATACAGAAATCAGATCACCATCCACTAAAGGGGCGGTATCAGCAGCTGAAGTCTGATCGGAATGCAGGATAATACCGTTCTGATTTACTTGGAAATGGATGTCGAGCGTACCTGTGTAATAAACAGCAGGATAAAATTAATATCTTCCCTATTGTACAGATAAGGTTTCCCGTATGTATCTATTCTAAAAACTAATTCGTTTTCTTTTAAATGAAATTGTTCACGCAGCACTGTTCTTAACAACAAATCAGCCCCCAAAGAACGCCAGGCATCTTCCCTCCGATAATAACGCAGGATCCGTTCTCTCTTCACTGTGTCCACACGGGAAAGCGAAGTCCAGAAGATTTCTTCTTCCAATTCAAAATTTAACTTACATACATAAATTATTGGGGCTCCTCCTAAGCTACAGTTAACTTTGATGTTCTTGCCGATACGATTCGGCTAACGCATATGTGGAATAAAATGGGTAGATTCTCAAAATATTTATTATACCTGTCAAAAAATAGACTTGCGAAAATAAGCGGCTGGGAAGGGCGTTCGCAGATAGCGTCCCCCTCCTCCCCGCTGTCCGGTCTAAAAACGCAAGGCGAAGACTAACAAAAGTCCTATTCAAAAACGTCTCTATTTTGTTTCATTCATTTAACTTTTCAAAACTGAACGTACTTCCTCAATATATTTCTCCCGCTCTTCATCAGGAATCATATGCCCAGAATGATGGAATACAACAATCTTGCAAGAAGGGATTAACTTCATATACTCGTCCAGCATGCTGTCTGCCAGGTCTGATTTTATACTACTATCATTATTTCTGCCCACAAAAACCGTAACGGGAATATTCAGTTCCGGCAGACGGGAGAGAAAACTGATCTCTTTAGCCTCCCTTCCCAGCCCTTCAAACGCCCGTATACGCATATATTCGGTAACAGGAACCTCTTGATATATAAGATTTTTCCAAAATTCTACTTTCTGAGAACTGAGTGCTTCATGTACTGGAGGCTGGTCTACGACAATTAATCCCCTCATATGCTGTTGGTTCTCCAGACCCCAGGCTAACGTATATCCTCCTCCTCTGGAGAACCCAAGTACCCAATAGTCATCGAGGCCGCAATGCTTGACTACAGTCTCTATATCCGAAAGATGGTCATTCAGTCCATAGCCAGTCTCAGGTGTCGAGCTATTTCCCCTTCCCCGAAAGCTAAAAGCTACGGCATGACCGGAGAGAGCCGAGAGCAGCGGAATTGCCCTCTCAGCCGATTCCCATATCCCACCAACGACAAGGAGAGAGGGTCCCCCTTGCCCGGCTTCTCCTGTTTCCAATACATGCAAGCTAACAGAACCGTTTTGTACATAGAAGCTTTTCATCGTTCTGTTGTCCCCCAATCCCTTCCTTTTGTTCAGTTATAACACATTCAGCTATACCAGGCTGTGCTCCATTTCATCCTCCAGCAGAATACTTTCGATATTATCTGCAAGAGTTTCTATGGTTGGGAACAGAAAAATTTCTTTTAGTCCAAGATTTAAATACAATAACCTATTTATTTCAGCGATAATCTGAAACCCCAGTAAGGAGTTACCCCCTATATCAAAAAAGTTATCGTTAACACCAATATTCTCCACTTTAAGCACCTTGCTGAATACGTTAAAAAGCAGCATCTGAACTTCCGTTGTCGGCTGAATTGTCGTTTGCAGCGAAGGGAGTCTCCCTCCAAACACCAACGAACGATAATCAATTTTGCCGGACCGGGTGCGAGGCATTTCGTAAATGAGATCGATCCCGATAGGAATCATATATTGCGGCAGGGTCTTTAGCAGGTGCTCTCTCATCTCCTTAAAAGATATACTATTCTCAGATGATGGAATATAAAAGGCTACAATCTGCTCATTGTCGTCGTCCTTTTTTTGTGTTTTAACCGCTGCCAGTTGAACACCAGGCATCTGGGACAATGTTTGCTCAATTTCATCCAGCTCCACCCGGTATCCTCTAACTTTTATCTGTCTATCCTTGCGCCCTCCAAATTCAATATATCCTGTAGGCAGATATCTGCCATAATCGCCAGTCTTGTAAAGCATATATCTGTCCCCACTGCCAGGCTCCTTTTGAAAAACCTGGTCCGTAGTTTCTTTTTCACCGAGATAGCCAAGAGAGAGATACGGCGTTCTTATGCAGATTTCCCCCAATTCCCCTACTCCGCACATTTTGTTGCTCTTGTTGAGTATCAAAAGTTGAGTATCGCGAATTCCCTTACCAACCGGAATAACATTTTTTCCTGTGAGGACTGATTCATCCACCTCCAAGAAACTTCGGACTTGCGGGGCCTCCGTAGCGCCGTAAAAATTCACAGCTTTTGCTTGGGGTGCAATTTCGGTAAAGCTGACAACATGACTTCGCCGCAGCGATTCCCCAGTAAAACATACTAATCTTAATTGATCCAGCACATGACTCCGGTTCTCCCAACTGATACTCAGAATCTCCGCCAGACTTGGGGGGGTATGTGCAATTATAGTAACCTGACTGTCATACATCCAATTTCCGATCTTGGCCGGCTTGTCCAATAAATTAGCTGTTGGAATAAACAGCTCAGCGTTGGCACATAAAGGGACAAAGATATCCCTAATCAGTGGATCGTGGGAAACCCCCGCCAAATTGGCAAACCGATCATTTTCCTGCACTTCAAAATAATCAATAAACCATTCGAGCGATTGAAATACGGATGCATGCGATGAAACAACGGCCTTGGGAACCCCTGAAGAACCCGATGTAAAGCAAATATACATAGGCATATCCGGATTAACGGCGGAAGGGATTTCTGAAACGTTATTCTCCGGCATAACGGCATAAGGCACATTAACACTGCAATCCAATATGAAAAGTTCGCCAGGATCTGCAGACAATGACTGAATGAGATCATTTGGATCTTCTCTGATAATATGAACCAAGCGAGTGCATTTTAATACCTCTAAAAGCATCCGGACTCTTTCGCAAGTATAGCCTGCATCAATAATAGAAAAGCAGCAACCCAGCTTCAGAATAGCTAGAATAGTGATAATCAGCTCTGGATTACGTTCGGCAAAAATCGGAATGATATCCCCTTTTTTAAACCCAGCCTCAGCGAGGCGCTTCATCCGACTGCTTGAACGCACATCAAGATCTAGATAATGAAGCCTTTCCGTTCCATAGCAGATCGCAGCTTTGTAAGGATTTCTCTCCGCATTACACTTGAACCTGTCAAGAACTGTACCAGAGGGTCTGTATTCCAGCCTTTCAAGGCTATTGGGAAGAGCTGAATCATGGCTGGAAATCAATTGCGGATCAATGATCGTTCTACCGGGAGATACTGCAAACTCGGCAAGCAGACTCTCAAAATCTCTCAGTAGAAGCTCCATTCTTTCTTTCTTAAACAAGCCGGAATCATAAACCAAATCCAACTTCAATCTGGAGTCCGCTTCCAAAGCATATAAGGTAAGATCGAACTTCGATCCCGGGAGTGCATCCCAGTAAATGTCTGCATGAAGTGAACCTAAGTCCAATTTTTCTATTTTATTGTCCAACCAGTTAAACATCATCTGAAAAATAGGTGTCTGATCCACACGTCTTTCTTTTTTGGTGAAATCAAGAATATATTCAAACGGGATGTAGCCTAAACGATACATTTGCAGAGAACGGTTTCGAACCTGACTCAATAGCTCATCAAAGCTCATATCATCCCTAATGTCAGTGACATTCACAAGATTATTTACGAAAAAGCCCATTATATTCTCGAATTCGCTACCTTCTCTATTGGTCATTGGTGATCCGGTAACGATCTTCTCCTGAGCGGTCATGCGGTAGATCAATGCATGGAATACTGCCAGTACGGTCATGTTCAAACTGGCTCCATGTCTCTTGGCAACTCCACGTATAGCTTCGATGGTTCCAGGCTCAATTTCTAGGCTTGTCCGTTTTGCCTTGAATTGCTTCTGTTCCGTCCTTGCATAATCCGAAGGAAGCAACGTGCTGGATGGAAGATCTTCGAGTATCGCGCTAAGCTCTTCCATATCGTTTTTAAATTCGGAAGACACCATTCTCTCCTTCTCAAATTGCACAAAATCCAGATAATTATATTGAAGTTCGGGCAGTGAATATTCTGTTTTGGTTACAATGGACTCGTAGATCAGAGAGAATTCCTTGAGATAGATTTCAAAGGACCAGCCATCGGAAATGATATGATGCATGGTAATCAGTAAAATATGATTTTTTTTAAGAATGGAAAGTAATTGGTGTCTGATCAAAGAATCCGTCTCCAGGTTGAATGGTTTCTGAATTTCCTCTGCTACAAGAAGTTCTGCTTCTTCTGTTGTTCTTAAGTGCACCACCGGAAGCTGACAAACCCTTGAAGATCGGACTCGTTGAGTCACCTTTCCCTCCTCTGCTTGGAAATTGGTACGTAATGATTGGTGTCTGGAGAGGAGGACATTAATAGTTTCTTCTAATACCTTAACATTTAATCTACCTTTAAACTCCAGCTTAATCGGCATGTTGAATATACGTTGGTCCGGATTCAGCTGGTCAAATAGCCAAAGTCTTTGTTGGGAAAAAGAAAGTTCACCATGGTCGGCCCCTGCCGGTTTCCTTTTTCCAGCATAGGGCAGCAGGTGCCGGTTGGCTGAGTGATTAACAATAGCTTCACTAATTCCTAGAATGGTAGAATTCTTATAAACCTCTGCTAGACCCATCTTAATTTCAAACTTTTGATTTAATCGGGCAACCAGCTTATAAAGCAGCAAAGAATGTCCGCCCAAGGCGAAAAAGTCATCACTTATCTCTACTTTTGCCACATCCAAAATATCCTGACAGATTTCACACACTATTAACTCAGTGGAAGTGTACGTATGCTCCAGTCTTTTTTTCAAATCGTTATGACCAAAATTCATTTCCGGAAGCCGCTTTCGGTCCACCTTACCATTTACATTCAACGGAAGCTTCTCAAGCTGCATGAACGCTAGCGGCACCATATATTCCGGAAGACGTTCATGAAGTGATCTTTGAACGTAATATTCGCTGACCCCCTCAGCCGTACTGCTTGTATAATAAGCCAGCAACCGTGTATCTCTTACAATAACCGCAGAACTGGCTATCCCAGGTACAGCTGATAAGACCTTTTCTATTTCTTTCAATTCAATGCGGAATCCTCTGATTTTAACTTGGTCATCTGCTCTCCCAATGTATTCAATGCTACCGTCTCTTCGATAACGTGCCTTGTCACCTGTTTTGTACATTATCTTTCCAGGGGCAAAAGGACTGTTCACAAAGACTTCCTCTGTTAAATCCGCTCTATTTAAATACCCCAAGGCAAGACCATCCCCTCCAACATAGAGGTCTCCTACAATGCCTTCCGGGAGAGGAATCCTGTTTTCATCTAGAATATAACAATAAGTATTGGCAATCGGATAACCTATAGGGAAGGTATCCTCATCTGTATTCCATTCTTTACTAGAAAAAGTACAGGTAAAGGTTGTATTCTCCGTTGGACCGTAGCAATTAATGATCTCCTGTGCTGAATTCGCCTGCACTGCCCTTCTGACATGCTCTTCAGAGATTTTCTCACCACCGGTAAAAATAAAGGGAACACCTTCCAGAGCTGATACATCCTCATCGACAATACTATTAAATAACCCTGTGGTCAGCCAGCAGTGTGTAACACGTTTTTCTTTAACAATATTCCGAAACTCTTCAGGGTCAGGGATTCTATCCGGATAAAGCGCCAGCTTCCAACCATTCAACAGCGGTGCCCAAATCTCAAAAGTCGCGGCATCAAAAGACATTGAAGCCATATGAAGAAAGGTATTATCCTCCGTCAGTGGAATATAGTTGGTGTGAAGTACTAGTCTTGCAATTGCCCGATTTGGGACCATAATGGCCTTAGGCTGGCCAGTCGAACCTGATGTGTACAGAACGTAGGCTTCGTCTCTTCCCCATTCCCCCTCAATCAACGGCGCCGCAAACTCATTGGTATCGACAAGATAACGTATGCTATCCATATTTACGGTTAGGACCGACACTCCAAATTTCCTGATAGTTGAACAAGAATGTTCATCAACAATCGCCAGCCGGCACCGGGTATCCTGAATCATGAAATGCATACGTTCGTCCGGGTATCTATAATCAATAGGAACATAAGAAGCTCCGGATTTCAGTATAGCGAGAACCGCAATTATTTGTTCCATGGAACGATCCATACTTATCGCAACTCTGTCGCCTCTGCAAACCCCTTGTGCGGACAATTCAAAAGACAGTGCATCAGAATAAACATCCAACTGGGCATAAGTAAGTGTATCGTTAGCAAATAGCAAGGCCGTTTTATTATGATGTGCCGCTGCCACTTCACGAAAGATCGATGCTACGGACTTGTCCTGTGGATACTCAGACTTGAACCCGGAGTAAGTTTCCAACATCTGATGTTGTTTTCTTTCATCAAGCAAGGAGGTAGCCGATATCTTTGCGGAAGGAGCTGATAAAATAGTTTCGATTAAATAAATAAATCTGTCTATCATCGTCTCCACCGTATTTTCACTGAAGATATCAGTGGCATACTCCAATTCAAGACGCAGCATATCTTCATCAAAAGAAGTAAACATTGAAAGATCAAACTTGGCAGTTCCTGAGTTCATAGATTTATTGCCAATCATTCTGCAAACCGTATCTCGGAAATCAAGCTTCAAATTAGAAAAATCCTGATGACTGAAAACTATTTGAAAAATAGGGTTATATGCAGTACTTCGACTCTTCCCTCCAATTCTTACGACATCGTCAAACGCAATATGCGCATGCTTAAAAACAAGTTTTGTCTTCGCCTGAACCTCTTGGATAAACTCGGAATAACTAAGATTTCCGACTACCTGATTTCTTATGACCACCGTATTTGAGAAAAATCCAACAATATTCTGAAACTCATTTTCAACCCTGTTTAGAAAAGGGGTACCGATGCATTGATCCTCCATACCTGTATATTTGGCTAGCATAATATTAAATGCCGCAAGCAAGACACAATGAACAGTCACTTCTTCTAACATCGCAAATTCTTTGATTTTCCGGCTCAATTCCTTATCTAAACGGCGTTCGATCCATGAGCCTTTAAAGGATTCTTGGCTTGGCCGTTTTGAATCTAAAGGCAGACTATATTGCTCTGAAAGATCTTTAAGTTCGTTTTCCCAGAATTCCTGGCTTTTTTCCAGTTGTGATTCTTTTTTCAGCGAATTTTCGTAGTACACATAATTTTTGAAGGAAAGCACCTGTCCTTCATCCCTTAATTCAATTCCCTGGGTATACGCGTTATAGAGCTCCGAGATTTCCTGCAGCAGCAGCCCTAGGCTCCAGCCGTCGCAAATAATATGATGAATAACCAGTGTGAAAATGCTGCGATCCGGTGTTACTCTCAACAAGCTTGTCCGGAAAAGTCCCCCCTTCTGCAAATCAAACGGCTTAGCAGCTGTGGTCATGATCTCCTCTTGAGCTAGATGCTCAGCCTCGTTAGGCAGCAGATGTGACCAATCTCGGACGTTAAGAGTGTCTTCTATATCAGAAACATAAAATAAAGAAGCCTGTTCTCCATCCATCCTAAAGCCTGCTCTTAATACTTCGTGTCTTTTTATGAGTCGCTCTATGCTCTTTTTTAGTATGTGCACATCAACCGGTCCGCTAATTTCAAACCCTACAGGAATATTGTATACGCCCTCTGTCAGGAAACCCATTCTTTCAAGAAAAAGCAATCGTTCCTGAGCACTGCTTAAGCAGTTTGACTCCAGCAGCACAGGTGGGACCTGAATTTTAGAACATGCTTCTACACACTCAGCAAAACTATAAAGCACAGGATTTTCAAAAAGGGTCTGGACTAAGATATCAAGTCCTTTTTCCTTACGAATTTTGCCTATAATGACGGCGGCATGCAGCGAGTTTCCTCCAAGACTAAAGAAATTGCTGTCGCTTTTAATGAAAGGAACATCCATGATATCCTTCCATAAATTAGCAATATAGGAATGAGTATCTGGAAGTGAAAGATTGTCAACGTTATGGCTATCATCAAATATGAAGTTAAACGGATTTGGAAGATTATTTTTATCTATTTTACCGTTTGGTGTCAGCGGAAAAGAGTCTAATAGCACGAAACATGCGGGAAGCATAAAATTAGGCAATGATTCAGCCAGTTCTTTCCGATATGCCTTTTCTGAAGCATCTTTAGGATCTTGAGGAACGATATAAGCTATGATTGATTTTTCGTTTTTCAAATCCTCTACAGCCTTTACTACACAGAGCTGAACATTGCTGCACTGCGATAATCTCATCTCTACTTCTCCAGGTTCTATCCGGTATCCCCGTATTTTTACCTGACTGTCCTCTCGTCCAAAAAATTCAATCTGTCCGTTTGGGGTGTAGCGGACAATATCACCGGTTTTATAAAGCCGGCTATTCCCGTCAGTGGAGAAGGGATCGTTAATAAATGCCTGCCTCGTCAAATGCTCTTTATTAACGTAGCCCTTAGCAACACCTAAACCACCTGTATACAATTCTCCCTTAACCCCAATAGGAACCGGTTGCAGATGTTCATCAAGGATGTAAGTCGTGGTACCGGGTATGGGCCTTCCGATAGGGATTGAATAATCAAAGCTTGATAAATTGGTCTGATTGACGATCTGAATGGTTGTTACAACAGAATTTTCGGTGGGACCATAGCAATTGTATACTGTTATATTCGGATACAATTCAAACAGTCTTATCAGCAGGCTTTTGGAAATCACATCTCCGCCAGTCCAAACTTTGGAGACTGTATTAAAGGATTCGGGAAAGTGAGCAATCAGCTGGTGAAAAAGTGGTGTTGTTATAAAGGACGCAGATACCTTCTTTATATTCATTAAAGCTGACATTTCTTCCAGTGAGGGTAATTTATCCGGAAGAACAATAAGGCGAGCTCCGTTCAAAAGCGCGCTCCAGATTTCCAGCACACTTGCGTCAAAGGCAACCGAAGCTGAGAACATAGATACATCTTCATCAGAAATAGGATACAAATCATTATTATATACTAATCGAACAATTCCTTTATCAGCGATTTCGACTCCTTTAGGCATTCCTGTAGTTCCTGAAGTATAAATAATATAGGCTGAGCTTTCAGGAGTTCTAGGTCCTGCATTTGCAGGCACAACCTCATTTTCGCTTCCTTCTTTTAATTCAGGCGTATAGCAGAGGAACTCGAATTTGTCGGCACCTGGGATTTCACTATTGTCTTTTATAATCAAAGACAATCCTGAATCTCTAATCATATATTGCAAACGATCTTCGGGATATGCCGGGTCAAGCGGCACGTAGGTTGCATTCGCTTTTAAAATAGCCAGCTGTGAAATGACCAGCAAGGGGGATCTTTTAATAAATACGCCGACAATGTTGCCTTCGGTTATTCCTCTTGTCGCAAGTTGCCTGGCGATGTCATCGGACAGTCTGTCTACTTCTTGGTATGTATATTGTTGTTCATAACTGTCTATAGCCACTTTATGCGGAAATTCCTTCACACGCATAGAAAAAATATCCGTTATACTCTTATCAATATAATGAATGCCGCCACTGCCGCTGAATTCATTTAAAAGAACATTCATCATATTGGATTCTCTCTGGCTCATGGAATTAACCCAACCTCATTTCCATTATTTTATATTTATTCCTATTTATTATTAATATATGATTAAAGTTTAAAAACCCCTTAATGCGCCAAGGCACATTAAGGGCATATTGTTTAGGCTACAAGATGCTTGCTCTCACTCTTTGAAGAGGATATTAAAGATATAGTAGTAAGGTAAGCGACAAATCCAATAACCATCCCTATCGCCAGCGTTAAGTACCCAAATTGTGCTGGAAAAGAATCCATAATATTACCGATCACAAATGAGAAAATAATTTGCATGATTGTAGACAATGATAGCCAGACCGACATTGATCTACCAAAATGCTCTTTAGCAGTAAATTCCATCAGGACTGAACTTAGCGTAATTTTGAGGAATGTGTTGCTCAGACCCAGCAGGAAGTACAATAAATAAAGCCCCAGGATAAATGTATTGAAGAATAATAAAAGTAGTACGATAGAAGCTGTTGTAAATAATGCGACTACCATCTTCTGACGTTTTACCTTTTTCAAGACCTCGCCGACAATCAAGCCTGATAAAAATGCCCCGATTCCATACGTCATATCTGAAATTCCCAAGGCAACAGTCGTTCCATGCAGATGATCTTTGATATAACCCGGCAGCGCCACATTAGTAGATACAGCAATTACAGAAGGCACCATTGAAAGAATACCAAGAACAAATAGAACTTTATTAGCCTTCAAATACCGAAATCCGTTGGCAAATTGAGTAAAGAATCCAGATGCCCTGTCTGTTACAGTTAGTGCTTTATATTTAATGTTAAGAAGAAGTATAGCTCCCAGGAGGTAGGTGCTCACATCAATTAAAAGAATTCCTGAAAGACCTAACCATTTGTAGATAAAGCCGCTGGCCCCCCCTGCCAGAAAGGTTCCGATTTGCAGGCTAATTTCAAGCGCCGAATTACCCTCGACAATATCTTTCTGCTCAAGAAGTTCATGAACCAGGCTTCTGGAAGCAGGCATGTATAGTCCCCAGCCAAAGCCGCTGACAATGGCAATCATAAAGAGCATTATCATATTATCCTTGTCCAGATACAAAAGGCCGGCAATTAACAGAATAAGCAGACCCCGAAACAAATTGGAGAACAACAGAATATTTTTTCTGTTATAGCGATCAGCCAGTGTACCTGCAAAAATGAATGCGACTAAACCAGCAAATAAATTAAGTCCCATAAAGGTACCCACATTTGAATTTTTCGAAGTTTGATCGATAATGTACCAGTTAATGCCGATAAAACTCATTCCTGTGCCTAAGCCAGAGATAATATCTGCCAAGAAATAGTTGGTGAAATTACGATTACGTTTTAATAAATTCAACATTTTCAGATAGCTCCTCAATAAATATTTTGTAATCTGTTTCCCGTATATGCTTTAAAGGATTGCGAAAATAACCGGAATACATCACTTTTAAGATAGGTTTGCTCTGTACCCTTCAATAGATTATGGCCTGCTTCATAGATTAGCATTTCATACTCACCTCTAGTTTTATATCGCCACAGACTCATTTCATTTAGATTCAGCGTTTTATCCTGATTTCCAAGAAAAATAGAAAGATTGGCAAGGATTATGGCAGTTTCGGATTTGGATTTATATGAATCCAAAAGTTCAAGATCTTTTCGAACGACAGGTAAAAAAGACTCTCGGAATTCCGGGTTTTGAAAAAAGCTGCCTTGCTCATAATCCAGACTGATCAAATATTGTATCAATTTCTCATCACTGTATGTATGTTTCCCTCGTCGATGTGCATTGAAATTATTTTTAAGATGTAGAGGAGAACAGTTCGCTATTCCTACCCAGCACACCATTGAATCCTTTACTGCTTCCAAGGTTCGGGCAATTTCGAACGCCATGAGTCCTCCCATACTTTGGCCGAAAAGGCCGACGGGCAACATATCAGCATCCTCGTGTATGAATGAGGATATTTCCTGAAGATGCTCTTCCAGCGTAGTGTCATTAAAGTCAAACGGATAGATACGGTTAGGCAACTCGATGGCTTGTATATCAAATATTGAAGTTTCAGGAATCCCCCTCCGCCAACTCTGAAAATTCAATGAAGATCCTCCGGCATGGGAGAACAAATACAGTTTAGCTTTGGGTTGTTGTACCTTATTTAGCTTAATGCATTTCATTATTATTCCTCCTGCTAGGACAATACGGAAGGTCGCACGTTACCCAATTGAGATGCGAAAGCCGCAACCGTAATATCCCCGGATAGAATATCCTGCGGAATCTCACATTGGAACGCTTCTCCAATCCAATTTAGCAACTGAACCAGTTTTAATGAATTAAAGCCCAGATCGTATAGATCTTCCAGCGGAGAGGAGATTGCAATCCCCATCTTATTTTGGATAAGGCTCATTAATTCCTGCTCAACTAAACTATTGATATCGTCCCGGACGAAGCTTGAGTCATCATTGATATCATCCATGAGCTTATACTGTACGCTTGCCTTATTGCTGATAACAGGTTCGCACAAATCATGAAAGGCAATATCCCAGTTGCTTTCTTGCACAGCCAGTTCACTAAGAATTCCTGTTAGGCTTTCCGACATATCCTTAATTAAGCCGTCAGGATATAAACCTGAAGCATGATTCCAATAACACCAAAAGGAACCATCCGGATTTTCTCCCATGCCTGGGTGTAATTGAAGTTGCGGTAAGGACAGCTGTTGGAAGGCGATCTCGGATGTAATCTCTCCAATCTCGCTGTTATCCGGAAATGCTTCCATTTTTGTCTTATGCTCAAACAATAGGGTAAGCATCACCGGGCATTGGGAATGGGAGCCGGACTTCCGCATCCGATGCAAATCTCTTAATACCAGATGTCCCGGATAGAAACGGTTTTGCATCGCTTCAATCAGCTGATCGCGGCCCTTTAAGCAATAATCAGTAAAGGTTGCCTCTTCAAAATCAAAAGGAAAAGGAACCATTTGAACAAAGCATCCCAGAATATCCTCAGCCTGCTCATGCATATCGAAGCGGTTAAAACTGATAAGCCCCATTAAAAAGTCCCGCGATTTAGCAAAATTACGCAAAACATAAGCGAACGCAACAGTAGCAACGATTGACGGGGTTATGCTCTTCCGGTTGGCAAAGGACTTAATTTTCCCCCAATCCGCTGCAGATAGCTTAGAGAGAAATGCATCTTTTGGCGTTTGGGTGCCAGGCCGGACTTTGCTGATGGTCGGCAACTGAAGAGGCTGTGGAAATTTTGGAAGCTTTGTCTCCCAATAGGCCTTGGATTTCTGAAAAAACACCGATTTATATGCATCGTTGGAAGCTTTCACGTAATCCCTAAAGGAAAATTTTAATTCCGGGAACTCCTTATTGGGATCTTTCAGAATCTCAAAAAATTCATTGGTTATTACAAGCCGGCTTGGAAAATCGTAGATGAACAAATCCATCCTCCAGCACAAAACCAGTGTATCTTCTGGAAGAATAAGAACAACCAAGTCAAACAACGGCCATTGATTGACGTTTCCTGGTTTAAATACAAGGAATTTATGTTCTTCTTGTACAAGCTTCTCTATTTCAAGCGGAGAGTGTTGCCGTAAATCCTTTCTGACCGCATGAAATGGAGGAACCTCCCGCAAAACCTGTTGCTCCTTACTATTGACCATTTGTATGCGAAGTGCGTCGTGGCGCGCAATCAGCTTTTGAAATGCATTATCTATTCGGTCTATGAATTCAACGTCCGCATTCTGGAATACAAAAGATTGGTAGCAGTTAGATCCGGCGGTCATGTCAAAATATCCTGATCTCCCCAGTAGATGAACCTGTTGGCTGCTGCACAGTTCAAATGGTTCAAACCTGCTGTCAGGATCTAAAGAAATGTCCAGAAAAGGATCCTCCACAACATCCTTGTGCTGCAATAGTTGTTCTTCTCCTTTGCGGAGCAAAAGTTTGGCAAGCTTCAATTTATCCGAGGCTGACATAGTAGTATTCACAATTTAATCCCCTTTCATAGTGATTCACCTTAATTAATCCAATACTGCAAGTTCTAGTTCTCCTTCAGACATCCCCTCAACAAAAGAAGCCAACATATAATTTGACAATTCGGTAATGGTTTTATTGTTGAAAAGACCTGTAAGATTAATATCCAGCCCTAACGTATTTCTAAGCTTGGAAACCACACGGATCGCTGACAAAGACCCCATACCGTAATCCAACAGATTTCCAATCACACTAATTTCTTCGACTCCCAGAACAGTAGAAATCACATCGTGTATAGCCTGTTCCAACTCGTTTTGCGGTCTTATCATCGCTACACGACTTACCGCTTTAATTGGCGAGAACTGCGGCAAAGCTTTCCGGTCAGTTTTACCACTTGGATTTAACGGAAACTCACTAAGCAACAATAGTTGCTCAGGAATCATATAGGCCGGCAGACTGTTAGAAATATGACGTAAAATATCTTCCTCATTTAAGGAGTTAGAAGAATCTCTGATTAGAATATGTGCACCTAATGAATTACCCTCGGCATTGTTTCTGTAGATAGACACCAACGCTTCCTTCACTGCAGGATGGGAACGCACAGCTTCTTCAATCTCACCCAATTCGATACGCTGGCCATTGATTTTGACCTGATGATCCATTCTTCCTAAAAATTCAATTTCGCCGGACTCGGTATATCTGCCTAAGTCCCCCGTTCTATAAAGCTTGCCGCCATTTTCCAGGAACATATCCTCGATAAATTTCTCTTTGTTCAACTCGTCACGATTAAAGTATCCGGCGCCGACCTGCTCACCACCAATTAGAATTTCTCCAGGAATACCTTTCGGAACAATATTCAACATGGCGTCAACCAAATACATTTGTGTATTGGCAACTGGGAATCCAATTGGAACAAAAGTTGATTCATCGTTTGGATTACATCTCCAATATGTGACTACGACAGCAGTTTCTGCAGGCCCGTATAGATTGCTCAATTGGGCATTCATTTTCTGGTAAAAGTGTTTTTCATGCTCTTTCGTTAGTGCTTCGCCAATGCAGATCACATGTTTTAAGGAATTGATCTTCTCAATCAACGGCTCTTCCAGAAAAATAGAAAGCATGGAAGGAACAAAATGTACAAGGGTAACTGCTTCCTTCTTAATCAGTTCCGCCAGGTAAGCCGTATCCTTATGTCCTTCGGGTTCCGTAATAATTACTCTTGCTCCGCTCATCAGAGGCTGAAATATTTCGCACAAAGATACGTCAAAGCTGAAAGGCGTTTTCTGGAGAACGCTGTCTTGTTCGCCTAAATGATAATTTTCATTCATCCAAAGCATAAAGTTGCTTATCGCGCGGTGCCGGTTAATGGCTCCTTTAGGCTTGCCCGTAGAACCAGATGTATAAATCATATAAGCATAGTTGACGCTATCTATAGTCACATCCGGATTAATGTCCGGCATTCCGGCGAATTGCTCCCGTTCACTATCAAGACAAATAATTGAAATATCATCTGCAGGTAAAACACCTATGGAAGCCTGGTCACTGAGCAGGAGCCTGATCTTTGAATCCTCGAGCATATGCAACAATCGGCCTTCCGGATAAGAAGGATCAATTGGCACGTAAGCCGCACCCGCTTTAAGAATTCCGTAAATGCCCTCAAACATGGCGAAAGAACGATTAAGCGCAATCCCGACAAAGTCGTTAGCCTTGATCCCTTTTCCGATCAGGAAGTGCGCGATCTGATTGGCATTTCGGTTCAGTTGAGAATAAGTCATAGTATCCTCGCCATACTTTAAGGCAATCGCATCAGGAGTACGTTTGACTTGTTCTTCAAACCAATGTTGCAGCGGATGCGACAAATCATAAGGAGCGTATGAACGATTAAAGCTATATAACAGTTCTCCGCTTTCTTCTGGAGATAATATTGAACCCGAAAAAATAGGGGTGTCGCAATCTTCCGCCATTTCATACAGAATCCTTTCATAATAACCTGCCAGGTTTTTAATCCGCTGCTCATCGTAAATTTCAGGATGATATCTTAAATATGCTAAAAGATTACTGGAATCTGCATCCAGCGAAAAGGCGGCCATTAAAGAAAAATTGGTTTTTTCATAGAGAATCTGATCAATAACTTTTACATTAGATAATTCGTCTATTTGTGTGGTGGTGTGAAAATTAGTAAAGTTGAAAATAGTGTCTGTAAGTGTATCCTTCTTAGTTACGGCAAGAATTTGTGCAAAAGGATATCTTCTTGCCTTGATCTGGGAAACTTCTTCGTTAATTACTCTGGAAATCATTTCACGATAGCTCTCCTGTTGCAGCTTTAATCTGATAGGGAGTGTATTCAGGAATAACCCCAAAACATTTTCCCCATCCGTTTCTTCAAGACGACCATGGCTTACATGTCCAGTCAGCACATCTTGGGCACCACATGCAACTCCCAAGGCTCTTAAATGGGCTGTCATTAACAATGTTTTAAGAGGAACACCAAGGTCTCCGGATAAGCGCGAAAGCTTTGCATAAGTTTCTTGAGTAATTATGATTTTCTCCATTTTTAATCCATGGTCATTTTCTGTAACTTCCGCTAAGCGTTTCGATGTAGGTAGCGAGGTTACCTCCGAGTCCTCCAAATATCTCCTAAAATAAGACGTTAGTTCCTCGTCATCGGTACTCTCCCGTTCCTTCTTTATAAATTCTCCGTATGTCGACTTAAGATTTGATCGGGTTCTAATCTTCTCATTCATCAACAAATCAGAAAAATTCTCCAAGACCTCAATCAAAAGCTTCCCAATACTCCATCCATCCAGAATGGAATGATGGAAACTCAATGTCAGTTGAAAGGATTGTTCAGAACGCTTCATTAGAAAAACTCTTATTAGCTGAGAAGTTTCCAGAATGAAACGCTGATTCTTCTCAGTATCAACAAATGCCTGTAAAAAACTTTCCTGTTCTTGCAAGGACAGTCCGGAGATATCTTGATCCTCACCGAATACTTCTCCCGTCTTCTCCAACACCATTTGAAGCGGTTCACTGTATTCACTTAGCTGTACAATGGTTCGAAGCACCGGATGCCGATCAACCATCCTATAAAATGCCTGTTTAAAATCCGCAAACCGAGGAGATGCCTGAATGTGATAACTGAACACGTCATGATACGTTGAATTTTGTCTTCCAAACTCACTGTGATAAATCATTCCCTGTTGAAGTACGGATAAGGGGTAAGCATCTATAATACCTTCCGGTAAATCAGCTTTATCTTTCTCCGATAAGAGTGAGAACGGGGTGTATCCTCCCATCTGTATCCGGTCCCTGCTAAGTGAAGCATGTGTGGCGAGTTCTTGAACCGTTTGATATCGGAAAATATCAGACACTTCAAAATGCAAGCCTGCTTCCTTGGCCTTAGCCACAATCTGCAAGGCTACTATAGAATCTCCACCGACATCAAAGAAGCCGTTCGTGATTCCGATAGCAGGAAGTGACAATACCTCTTTATATACATTGCATAATATTTGTTCAATTTCATTTGTCGGCGGCTGAAAGTCTATGAGTTCTTTGGAAATACTTAAGTCGATTGTCGGAAACATCATAAAGTCAATTTTCCCGTTTGGGGTTAAAGGAAATTCATTCATGAATATAAAAAATGAAGGAACCATATATTCGGGTAAATTACTGGATACATGTTGCTTTAATTCTTCTCTCAGCTTCTTCTCCTCAGCTTTATGAGTCACATAAGCTATAATCGCTTTGCCTTCGCGATGATTTACTGCTTTTACCAAAACGTTGTTCACCAAAGGATTCTGAGCAATAACTGACTCAATTTCTCCAAGTTCAATGCGGAACCCGCGAATTTTCACCTGATTATCGTTTCTTCCCAGGAATTCAATCGAACCATCGGAGTTATAGCGCGCAATATCTCCGGTTCTGTATAATTTCGCGCCATCTTCTTTAGAAAATAAAATTATCCAGGAACTTTTCTTTGGTGAGCTCAGGTTTACCATAATAGCCTTTGCCTACTTGTACACCACCAATATATAGTTCACCTGGTACTCTCTCCGGAACCGGCATGAAATTGGAGTCCAGAATATAAAGCTGGGTGTTGGCTACTGGAAATCCTATTGGGACGGAATTCATGCTTGTATCCGCAGTGCATGTCCATGCCGATACATCCACTGCCGCCTCAGTAGGTCCATACAGATTAATAAGCACGGATTTCTCAAAAGCATTTAAAAATTTTGCAGCTGTTTTCTGAGGCAACGCTTCCCCGCTGCAGAAGACTTTTCTGACTGATGCAAATCGGCTGGTGTCTATTTCTTTTAGAAATGCTTCCAGCATTGAAGGAACAAAATGAAGGACGGAAATTTTTTCACTGTGAATCACATTCAATAGATATGAGGTATCTTTGTGAAGTTGAGGCTCAGCTATTATGAGCTTTGCACCAACCATTAGTGGCAAGAACAATTCCCATACAGACACATCAAAGCTGTATGGAGTCTTTTGAAGAAAAACATCATGCTCATTTAAATCATAATCATCCCTCATCCATAACAACCTGTTTGCCACCGCAGCATGATGAACGATAGCCCCTTTGGGCTGGCCTGTTGAACCTGATGTGTAAATCATATAACAGTTATCCATAGGACTGAATTCAACCGGCATCAATTGATCTGAGCAATGGTTGATATTATACCAATTTGAATCTAATACAATTGATGGTTTGTCATTTGGAAGTGAGATTAAGTCATAGGTATCATCGTCTAAAACCATGATGTCAGAGGAGGAATCCTCCAGTAAATAATGCAGCCGTTCTCGGGGATAATCCGGATCAATCGGAACATATACCGCCCCTCTCTTGATTGTACCCAGCAAAGCAACAATCAGAGCCAGAGATCTATACATGCAGATGCTTACAAAATCCCCCTTAGATACACCTTCTTCAGCTAAACGGTTTGCCATTTGATTAGATAGATTCTCCAGTTGCTGATATGTAAGCGTCTGATTTTTAAACTTAACTGCTACCTCATCCGGTTTTCTTTTACTTTGTTCTTGGATATAAGAATAGATCGGAATGCTTAAGTCGTAATCGAAAAACGTATTGTTTCTTTCATAGATTATTTCTTTGATCTCATTTTCTTCCATAAGGTGTAGCTTGGATAAATTTTCATTTGGACTAGAAATAATTTGATCCAACAATACACCGAACCGCTTCATAAATCCTTCAATTGTTTTTTGTTTAAATAAAGAGGACGAATATTCCCAATGCTCTTCAAATCCGTCAGGAGTGTCAACAATAGTCAGTGTTATGTCAAACTTAGAGGAGGTTGAGGATAACGGTTTAGAGAAGACATCGATAAACGGCAGCACTAACGGCTTTGGTTCCTCATGAAATACAAACATTGTCTGAAAAAGGGGGGTATAGCTGGTGCTGCGTTCTACCTTTAAAGCATCAATTAACCTATCGAAGGGAACCTCTCCGTTAGCCGCGGCATCCAGTACTCTATCTCTGACTTCTAAGATTAATTGTTTAAACGTCAAATCTTGTTCGAAATTTGTAGCAATTGCAACGGTATCAGCGAACATTCCAATAATATCTTGTGTTTCTGCATTCTTTCTGGCTGTAACCGGGGTTCCCACAGCGAACCGCTTTTGATTAGAATACTTAAATAAAAAAAGCTGAAATGCAGCCATCAGAGTCATATAAGAACTGACTCCAGAGTCTTTTCCGATTTTTTGAATAGCCTCTTTTACTTTCAGGCCTCTGTTGATAATTAAAGTGTGACCTTCGCTTTTTCTAAGGGTTTTCCTGTTGAAGTCAAACGGAAGCTCCAGAAGATGGGAAACATCACTAAATTCCTCTACCCAATAATCTAATTGCTTCTTAAAACGGGTTTCTTGAATAGTATTTCTTTGCCAAAGTGAATAATCAGCATATTGCAGCCTCAATTCCGGTAGCGAAAGCTCCTGTTCTGATATATATTGACTGTACAATATCCCTAACTCATCAAGAAATATCTGAATGGATCTGTTATCTGAAATAATATGGTGGATGCATAAGCATAAATAGTGCAATTGGTCTTCCAGACGCACAAGAATCAATCTTGCCAGGGGGCCTTTGGTAAGATTGAACGATTGATTGAATTTCTCTTCCAACAATTTTGTTGCCTGTTCTTCTTTATCAAAAGAATCAACTGTTCTTAAATCATACATTTCCAGTGGAACTCTCTTATCGCTATCTACTATCTGTGTTACTTTTGAACCAGTTAAACTAAAGGTGGTTCTCAGGGATTCATGTCTTTTTGAAAGATATTCAACACCTGCTTCCAATGCATCCCGGTTAAATTTCCCTTTGAGGATAAGGGCACCTCCAATGTTGTAGGTGCTGGAGTTTTTCTCAAATTGATCTAGAAAAAATAATCGCTGCTGCGCAAATGAAGAATAGAAATTATTAGAAGCTCCTTCTCTTTTCTGAGCCACAATGGAATCAATCGGATTTTCGGTATGTCTCTGTTTTCTTCGTTCGATAATATCATTTAGTTTTAATTGTTTGTCCTGATCCGTTAGCTTGTTCATACTAAACCCCTCTTCCACTTGAAATAAAACAGTTAGCTTCAATTGCCGTGAAGACTAATCGCGAATATTATGATTCTTCTAAAATCATTTTTTTAATGTCATCCAATATATTATTACTAAAATATTTTTTCACTTTTTTATTGTTTTACGCCATTCATTCCTCTGATATTGAAGCTGAAAAACGTTCTAGTAGTAACCATCAAACAGATTCCTACGGCTTTAGTGGCAGTTCATTAGTACTAATAACACCTGATCCAGTAGTTATTGTAGGTGTTACTACACCAAACATAAAAACCATAGTCATTATAAGCAAAACTATTCTCCATTTTCCTCTCATTTTCGATCCTCCTGAACATTTTTTGTATATTTATTACTATAAAGGATTATTTTTCACTATGATTTAATCATAATCTAGTTAAATACATATAATATTCCAATTTATCCCTGATTTTCTTTTCTGGAAAGTATAATATATACTAATAAGAATATTTTTTGGATGGGGGCTTTTTTACGTGTCTGCAAAATATAAAATGGATTTGAAGAACATAGGGGAGAATATACGAATAATTCGTAAATCAAAAAGAATTTCGCAAAAAAAATTGTGCCAGGGAATTTGTTCTCAAGCACAATTAAGTAAAATTGAAAATGGGGAATTAGAACCTCAAGCATCAATGTTATATTTTATTGCTGATAGACTGGGTGTAGATATTAATCATCTATTCAGTTTGGGGCAAACAGATCGTTTTGATTATGTTACTGACCTTTATGAATTAATTGAGGGATATACAAATAACCACGAATACCAAAATCTATATGATCTCATCCAATCAGAGAAAAATAACCCGTTGTTTCAAAATAGTAAATATCAGCGATATCTTTCTTGGCATGAGGGAATATGTATATATTATCTTGATCATAATTTTGCGCACGCCTTAAGTTATATTCAGAATTCAATAAATCAGGAGTTCATGACCGAACAAGATATTCAGATGTTGAATAGCATTGGAGTATTGTACTGCGAGGAATATCAACTAGAGGAAGCCCTTGCGTATTTTGAAAATGGTCTTCAATATTATTATAAACTTCCTGTTCAATCAAATCATAAAATTTTGGTAAGGATTTTATACAATTACGCAGTAACACTAACACGTCTTCAGCTTTTTGAAAAATCCATAAAAGAATGCCATACAGCTGTAAATGTATGCCTGAAGCATTATTCAACATTTTCATTGGGTGAATTATTCTATCATATTGGCTATAACTATTCTCTTATTAATGAAATTACCAAAGCAAAATCTTATTATGAAAAATCAATTTCTCTTTTCGAAATAACAGATAATCGGATATTTGCTCAACATGCGATTAATAAAATAAGTGAGTTAAATCCAGATTTCCATACCGATGAATCTAAGGTCAATTAGGCGTTGCCTTTCCCTCACGGATTAGACCATGTCCCCGCAGATCCTTCAACCCAGGACAACTGGGTTCTGCCGCCGTGTCTAGCGTCTTATCCGGAGCGACTCAAAAGCCAAATGGATTTTATTGCCAATTTTTTTTAGGAACAGCACCTTATTGCTTGCGCTCCTTCCAGCTCGTATTTTTTCACAAGCTGACTTAACACAAAAATCTTTCTGCATATATAATAATCAAAGCAACTCATCCGAAGACAAGTCGCTTTCAAAAGACCATTAGCGATTCAAAATGGTGAAATCTTATCTGTTTCAGATCATCTCCACTAATGGTTCGAGTATAACAAATCTTCCTCAAGCTTTCAGATAATGCGGAGGTTTATCAATTCCAATTTCTTAACTCCGGCAAAGATAAGTGCAAGGTCTCTTCGTACTGTGCATCATCTCAAAAGAATAAAGTATTAGACTGTCGAAAATTAAGCTAACAGGTTGTTATACGTGATTGTTATAGCACTAACACAAATGGTAAAATGAGGTATTAAGTACAAGGAGGTCACTATGAAAAAACCATTAATTGGTAGCCTGATTGTAGGACTAATTTTTGCATTTGTTTATTATGCTATTCAGATTATTCAGGGGATGTATCTTTCAAAGAAATATGTTCCAGACATTGTGGATAAGTATACGACTATGGATTATCTACAACATAAAATAACATTTGGCCATGAATATAGTTCAATGTGGAGAATAATTGAATTCTCTGGTTTAATGCTACTTGGAATAATTGTTTATTTCACTTGGAAAATATTGAGAAGGATTACCACTAAGAGTAACAAGTCATTACGCTAACGGGAAACGTTAGTTCAATAAACCAACAGTAGTCTAGGACTTTATTTTTCAGTTTAGGACAGCTGTTGGTTTATATTGGAACCCTCAAAACGCGCTCTTTTGGAATTCACTAGTGAGCAGTATGCGTCTACTCTTTATTACGTCCATCTGTTCGACCCCACATCCGCCCAGATCCATTATCCTCGCAATTACTAGCCATATAGTTTCATTCATCGTAACTTAATAAAATCGCTTATAATCGTTCGTTTCCTCTTTAAGTCTTTCTATGTATAGTGCCTTTTGTTTTTTAGCTGCACGCTGCGCCTTAGCAGTTTCTTTAATCATATTATTAACTGTAATTCCAAAAATACGGTTACCTATCCCCCTCCGGATTATGTAATAACAGCATTATAGTTATCCAAATTATAACATTAAGTTTCTAATGTTTTACAGAGGAATCCGGCTTTTTACATAGTTCTTTTGGACTACTCATCCAAATTTCGACAACAAAAAGAGCCTGTCAAAAGACAGACCCGATCCGTTCAACGCTTCGCCTTATAAAACTCATGATACAGCTTCATCAGCGCCCGCTTCTCTATCCGCGACACATAACTGCGCGAGATGCCAAGCTCCTTGGCAATTTCCCTCTGCGTCCGCTCTTCCCCTCCCGTGTCCAGGCCAAAACGGCCGACCACGACCTCTTTTTCCCGGTCATCCAGGATGTCGAGGTTGCGGTAGATTTTGCTCTTCTCAATCTTCAGATCGACTTCCTTGATTACATCATCGGCTTCCGAACCGAGGATATCTATAAGTGTAATTTCATTTCCTTCCTTGTCAGTACCGATGGGATCATGCAGGGAGACGTCTTTACGGGTCTTTTTCAGCGATCTCAAGTGCATGAGAATTTCATTCTCGATACAACGGGCTGCGAAGGTAGCCAGCTTGGTGCCTTTATTCGGACGATAGCTCTCGATCGCCTTGATCAGGCCGATGGTCCCGATGGAGATGAGGTCCTCCATGTCTTCGCCGGTATTATCGAATTTTTTGACAATATGGGCAACCAGTCTCAAGTTATGCTCAATCAACAAGTTACGGGCCTTGGCATCCCCCTCCGCCATCCGCCCCAAGTACCGGCTTTCCTCTTCTTCGGTCAGGGGCTGTGGAAATGCGTTGTTCCTTACATACGACACCAACAGCGTCAATTCTTTGATCAACAGGGCAATTGTACTTATGATTCCGGGCAATTTGGCGACACCTCCCGCACGTGTACAATGAAACCGATCAGCAATGAGAACTACGGGTTCATGGTCCTTTTATTCTATGTGGGCAGGGGCCTAGAAGTGCATGTACGGGGGAAATAGGTACAAGTTATTCTGGCACCAGAACTTAAAAAATCACATTCTGAGCATCATGTGCTACAGAATGTGATTTTTTATTGTGCTATTACGGTTTAATAACGTTGATCAACATAACAACCATTTCTGCCCTTGTTGCATTGGCACTCGGTTTAAAGGTTCCATCCGGATAACCACTAATGGCCTTGTTTGATGATAATGCGGCTATACTTTCAGCGGCCCATGACGGGATATCGTCAGAGAATGATTTGACATTATTCATGTCAGCTTTTAGCTTAAACGCGTTTTGTATAAGCACCGCAAGCTCTGCTCTTGTTATATTGGAATTTGAGTTCACATAAAACTTTCCATTAACTTTTGAGCCGCTTATTAGCCCATTTACATATGCTGCCGCGATACTAGGCCTGCTCCATTCTGGCACACTGTCCCAGTCTGTAAAATGCAATGCTGCTTCATTGAGATCTGCTGGAAGGCCTAAAGTTAGCTTCTTAGCTCTAGCTAATATTGTAATGGCTTCTCTTCTTTTTGTATTACTGTTCGGATCAAAGATATCGACTGATCTGCCGTTTATAAGGCCCAGTGCATAAGCTTTCTCAATGGCTTGCTCAGCCCAAGGAGCTTCTAGATGCACATCCTTAAATGTTGCATTTACGACAGTACTACCTGAAGTCGTATCATCAGGTTTTGTTGCACTATAGTCACTATGAGGGCGCCGATTCTCGCTTTATCCAAAATATCACTATGGTATATTTAGTTTTGTCCATGTTATATGAAATCAAGGGGCTTATCTAGCCATTGATAGCAATAGAAAAAAGCACGCCCCTGTCTTATTGGCAAGACGAGAACGTGCACATATTTAAGCGAACGACTTAGCATTGTCTCCGATCTGTTCCTTTTTCATGAGCCTACATGTCGAGATTACATAGTCTTCATATGTGAAATAGGAAATATCTATTTTCAGCATATTGGAATCATACATCTCAATTAACCTGTCATCATTTAAAACAATATCTAATTCATCAGGAGTCATCAGTATCTCAATCGCCTGAAATCCATAGTGAAATCCCACACCAAAAGCTTTTAACACAGCTTCTTTAATACTCCACATTAAGCATGATGTAAACTCTCTCTCAGCAGGATCATAGGCGTCGTTCAAGACCTTTAATTCATACTTGGAGAAAACAGCATTCATCACCGGAAGCTGTCTGATTTTGCAGTAATCAACTCCAATGAAGGAGTCCATTGAAATTGCACCCACAACCAGTTCATCTTCATGCGATATAGAAATACTAGCATTGGCGCTACCCTCTAATATTGGTCGTCCTTTGAACGGCAGCTCCTCTTCGTTGATAATATTGATTTCATTCATCTTCTGAACCGTACTTTGGGTCGAGATTAATAACTCTTTGCACAGTAATCTTCCGTAATAAAATTGTCTTTGCCTGCGCGGATTTTTGGATAACCGATTGAATAACTCCAGCTCTGGTGTGGTCAGATGAAGGTTAAGCTCAACCGGTGAAAGGGTCGTTAATTCTCTCCCCAATTTGATGATTCTGAGTCGGTCTATGATAGCTTTTTGAGCGAATGAAGCCCTTATTACTTTCAAATGGGTGCTCCTTGTTTACTATTATCTATTTTCACACTCTTCTGCTCATCTAACAAATCCAGGATATTAAAGGTTTCGGATAGTGCCAAATAATATTCAAGATCGCATAATCCGGGAAACAGCTTTTCACAAAGTGAATTTACGGACAGATTCTCGTATTGTTTAATAATACGCTGCGCCTTTTTTAGCCGTTTTTCTGTCTTCAACCGATTGTTGTTGATCAGGGATGCTGCATCATAGATGATCTCTCCATGGCCCGGAAGAAGTACGGCGTTTGTGGTCCGAATAAACTCAACACTGCTCATATAACGCCTCATCAAATTAGTCACAAGGGTCCCATCAGATGGATTAATTTCGAGCAAGCTGTTTATCGTGACTTTATCAAGCAGCAAATCTCCGCTTATAACAATATTATAATTCTCGCAATAAATGCACAGATCATTGCATGAATGACCTTTTAGCAAAATGATTTTGTATTTATCAAACAACCAGCCCTCTTGATCCATCAAGTGTAGCGTCTTATGCTCCAATCCATTCAACCTGTAATCTCTGAACAATTGTTCCATCAGCTTCGCTCTTTTGGGTTCCGGCACATCAACTGACTCGGCAATGGTCTTTGTAATGAATTCTTTATCCTGGATGGCAGACGAATTACAGAAATACTGTATTGAGGTTGAATTCATATAAATCGGGATGCTGTCGGGCAATGTTGTCAAAAGTCCGGTGTGATCCGAATGATGATGTGTGATGATTACAGCGTTCAATTGGTTTATTGAAACATTAATACTCCTTAATGCATCCTCCAACACTTTATAGGCAGCTGAATCTGCTGGCCCAGCATCAACTAACAGTAGCTCCGGCATCAGCAAATAACAATTCACAGAATGCTCACCACCGGTGTCACTCAAGGGCAGCTCGATTCGATAGATGGAATCATTTATTTTATGAATCAACTTTTATCACTTCTTTTCTGTCCTTCTTTTCTGTTTCTTTATACAAGAAAGAGATCAAGCTACAGAATATAATCACAAAAAAAGCAATACCGTATAAACTTGAGAACGACTTAGAGATCTTATTCTGCGAGTACTGCTGGATATCTGCGGCATATGCGTTAACTTCGTTTTGAACTTTAGCGATTTTTTGATCAACAGTAACGGTTACTTGGTCTTTAATTGCTTTCTTAGTAGCGTCATTCAGGGGCTTCATTGTACCTGGTCGTTGACTAGCCTTCTGTACTTCTGCTTCAATTAATGCTGACCTTTCCTCAGGACTCATTATTTTTTTCTCATCATTAGCAGAAGCGTTTGTGTTAATTTTCTCCGACTCTAAGTTTCTTTTGGTGTTTTCCAGTACGATCTCTTGCTGCTCTTTAGTAATATCCAGTTTTAGAATTTCCTTTTGAGCATGCTCTAATATTTGAACTTTTGCGCTGGCGATATTGTTGGTTAGAGCAGATACAAAGATGGCTACCGCTAGAACAATCCCAACCTGACGTAGTACGCCAACTACACTCTGGGAAGCTGTAAGCAATTCTCCGGTAAAAGAAGAGGCGGCCAGAACTGTAATCGGACCCACAATGATCCCATAACCAAATCCGAGGACCAAACAAGCGATGATCAATTGCGTGTATCCATTCGATACGTCCAAATGATAAAGCATGTAGTAAGCAACAGCCATCGCGATAAAACCTGTGAATATAACTGCCTTTCTTCCGACTTTATCAACCAGCAAACCAGCAATTGGCGAAAATACAAAGATCATTGCCGAGATCGGAGTCACTAATAGCGCCGCTCGCAGCTCAGATTCTCCATGAATCCGGTTCAGGAACGTCGGCAGGAGCACGGTAACCCCGATTAGAAAAAGGTTGCTGAACACTACGGTTACCGCTGAGGCATTAAACTGACGATCCTTGAACAATTTTAAATTGATCATGGCATACTGGCTTCTTTTTTCCGTGACAATAAAAATGATGAATGATAGGATAGAGACTGAAAAAGTACCAATAATCCGGATGCTCTCCCACCCCCATGTGTTCCCTTGGGTTAACCCTAATGTTAGGCTAAACAAGAAGCATACGCACCAGAAAGCGCCCTTATAATCATTCTTGCTCTTGATTTTTTCTTCATTTTTAATGTTTAAACAGAAGAAGGAGACCACAATCGCAATGATGCTCAAAGGCACATTGATTAGAAATACCCAGCGCCAGCCGAGAAATTGTGTGATTAGCCCGCCTATTGAAGGTCCCAGCGCTGCTGAAAGTCCTTGAGTAACACCTAGAATCGCTATAACCCTGCTTCTTTTTTCTATAGACACTGTGGATATACCAATAACCATACTAATCGGAAAAATAATAGCCGCCCCTATACTCTGCACGCCTCTTCCGATAATCAGCACAGACACATCATTAGAAAAAGAACAAATCAATGATCCGACACAAAAAATGATAAAGCCTAAAATGTAGATTTTATTCTTACCATAAATCTCTGCCAATCTGCCTAGAGGAATCGTCATTACTGCAAAAGTTATGGTGTATATATTCAGTGCCCAGGATAATTGATTCAAAGTTACACCCAGACTATCCTGTATAGCCGGCAATGTTATATTCATAATAGTCGTATCTAACATACATAAGAATATCCCCATACACATCACAGATATGGTTAAAAAAAGATTGATCTCCTTTTTCATAAAACCTCCTGTAAGGTTAACCCATCTCCACCAGTTTGGCCTGTAGCACCTGTATTTCCGCCTCGTATTGTGCAATGCCTATGTCATAGGATATTTTTTGTGTGTAGGTTAGTTTATCTTTCCACTTAATGTAATCTGTTTTCAACTGATCGATTTGCTCTGTTTTCTGTTTGATTTCATCATTAATCCATTGAATAACAACCTCGTTCTCAACAAACTCTCCAAAATACATTCTCATCAAAAAGTCAGATTGGCGGATTTCCGGTTGAACGGGCGAGATCAAATATTCAAAGAACTCTTTAGTCCCCACCTCGGAGATTGAAAACACATTTCGGTTCGGCTTTCCTTCTTGAAATACAACCTCCTTGTCAATCACCTTTTCCTTCTCCAGCTTCTTCAGTGTGGGGTAGATCATTCCATAAGTACCATTGAAGAAGTGTGAAAATATCGTCTTGAACACCTCATTAATTTCGTATCCGGTCCTCTTTTTCTTGTGCAGCAAGCCTAAAATAATGTCTCTTCCTTTCACAGCTCTACCTCTTTTCATTCGTTATGGAATATCGTTAGTATGTCTTGAGTGACTTTTTTCCTGATACGTAGCGGAGCATACATCCATAGCACGCCCAAAATGTTCCTTTATTTGGAATTATATAACTCCATATTCACATTGTAAATATAGTTTATGTTAATATTTTCTTTATTTGAATAACTATGAATAATATTTGTCTGTGATTAATTCATTCACTCCTTCTGATCTGGAATTACCGCTAGCTTGATTACACTAAGAGCAGAATATCTCAAGAAACCATGTAGTTTCCCCAAACAAAAAAGCCAACCTCGATGGTTGGCTCATTCACTTATACAATTTTTACTTGATCATCGTCAGTGCCATCTGAATGGCATTATCAGCAAAAGAGCGCTCCGGGCGCGCCTTCATCATCACCGTAAGCCCGATCAGCGTGATAACCAGCCCTTGTGCCAGGGCTTTTATATTGGTATCACCCGCCAGTTCGCCTGAGTGTACGCCCTGTTCTATTTTTTCCTGAAAAATCGTAGCCAGGTACATCTGATGTTCCCGCGTCAGAATCTCGAATTTCTCGTCATGGGGAGCAAGCTCCACCATCGTATTAATACAAAAACATCCCTTGCTGGGCCCTATCGCGTATTCCTCTTCCACGATCCCTACGAGCAAGAAACGAAAAGATTCCTTGACCGTTTTCCCCTTTTGCAGCTTGGACCGGATATCGGATGCATGAAGCTGGGTATATTTCCGCAGCGCAGTTTCGAATAACTGCTTCTTGTCCCCAAACGCCGCGTATAGACTGGGGCGCTGAATACCCATTTCAAAAGTCAAATCATTTAAAGAAGACGCTTCGAACCCCTTCTCCCAAAACACCCGCATCGCCGCATCCAGCGCCTTCCCTTCATCAAATTCCCGCTGTCGAACCATATTCATCAGCTCTTTTCATATCGTTCAGTATGTTATAATTTTAAGGTTTTAGATAAAGTTTGTCAAATTGAAGTGATTTACACAGTAAGAAACAGAGCAACCCCAATAAAACTGATACTAATTATTTTGATACTCCTTCTAAGACAATTTAAATTTTACTGGATTCTTTTCATACTATTCAGTATATTATACTAATCAGTATAAATTAAAAAAGGAGAGATACTCTGTGAACAATCACATCTCTGATTCACAAATCCCCATGGCTGCCGATCATACTGAACCCTTGCCTTCACACCTTCCGGCATCGGGGATGTCCCGCTCTGTAGCTTTGTTATTCGCCATCGCCTGTGGGCTAGCTGTCTCTAACATCTATTATGCCCAGCCGCTGCTGGACACCCTGGCGAGTGAATTCTCCATCTCCCATGCTTCTATTGGAGTGGTTATCACCATTACCCAAATTTGCTATGCTCTTGGGCTGCTGCTGTTAGTTCCATTGGGGGATCTGCTGAACAGACGCAAGCTCATTGTGAGCCAGATGACTTTATCTGTATTGGCTCTTATCATCGTAGGATTCGCGCCTGGGATTAATGTACTCTTCATCGGCCTGGCCTTTGTTGGCCTGCTTGCCGTTGTGACACAAGTGCTTGTCGCCTTCGCGGCGACTCTGGCCGCTCCCGCTGAACGTGGCCGCATCGTCGGCCTTGTCACCAGCGGGATTGTCATCGGCATTCTGCTTGCACGTACGGTCGCAGGTGTGCTGACCGACCTTGCGGGCTGGCGTTCCGTCTACCTGTTCTCCGCCGGAATGATGGCCATTATTGCGCTGATCCTGCTGCGGATCTTGCCTTCGGAACAGAAACGCGCGTCATTATCGTATCCACAGCTGCTACGCTCGGTTCTCGCGCTATTCGTGCAGGAGCGGATCCTGCGGGTCCGCGCGGTGCTTGCTCTGCTGATCTTTATGGCGTTCAGCATCTTGTGGACCTCTCTGGTGCTGCCGCTCAGCGCGCCGCCCTTCTCCCTATCGCACACGGCCATCGGTGCCTTTGGCCTGGCCGGGGTCGCCGGTGCCCTCGCAGCAGCTCGGGCCGGGGTACTGGCCGACCGGGGATTCGGCCAGCGTACCACCGGGCTAGCTCTAATTCTACTGCTAGCCTCGTGGGCGCTAATTTCACTGCTGCACTACTCACTGCTCGCACTGCTAGGCGGTATTATACTTCTGGACTTGGCTGTTCAGGCCGTGCATGTTACCAACCAGAGCCTGATTTTCAACGTAAGACCCGAAGCTCGGAGCCGTCTCACCGCCGCATACATGATCTTTTACTCCATAGGAAGTGCTTCCGGCTCCCTCGCTTCGACCTATGCGTATGCCCACGGTGGCTGGAATGCGGTGTGCCTGCTGGGCGCCACTGTCAGCGCCGCGGCCATTTTATTCTGGGCACTGACCCGACGAGGTTGAAAATCCTTAAGGGGGTAACATTCTCACATCACTACAAACTAAGCAGTTCCCATCCGGGGGCTGCTTTTTCATGATATCTCATCTTTTTTCATGCTCTATCATGACTATTCCCCCCTCTCCATCACGTTTTCCCATAGTATCCCCGTCTTTCTGCGGGAGCCTTCCCCGCCTTAGGTCGAGTGCATAAAACCGTCCTCAGGCTGTTTTGCGAACCTTCAAAAGATCCTACAATAAGTACATAAGCAAGCCGGTTAAACAAATTCAAATAAAACTCACCCAGGAGAGGAAGATATAGCATGACAAAATTTTACCGTTCCAGAAATGATAAGAAACTTAGTGGTCTGTGTGGAGGAATAGCCCAATGGCTTGGCATCGATGCGACAATCCTCCGGGTGATTACGGTGGTGGGTGCATTCTTCAGCTTTGGCACAGTCGCTCTGCTGTACATCATCTTGAGTATTCTGGTTCCCCAAGAGCCGTATGGCAACTTTTCTGATAAACACGATTTCTATTAATCCACTGTTGCCCTGTTCCTGTGAACCCAACCTAATTATGAGGAGAGATTACTTATGAGTATCCTGAATAGAATTGCAACCCTGACTAAAGCCGCCCTGAACGAAGGCCTGAACAAACTGGAGAATCCCATCCTGTTGACTGGACAATACCTGCGCGATCTTGAGGAAGAAATTGAAACGGCAGAACGTAATGAACGTGATCTGCAAGTCGCCGCGACCGTGCTGGAGCGTCGTAAGCAAGAATACACGAAACTAGTGGAACAAAGTGAATCCGAGGCCCTTAATGCTATGGCCCAAGGCAATGAAGAAGCAGCGCGCCTGGCTGTGGTAGCCAAACTGCGGTACACCGAAAGTATTCAAGAATGTGTGACCGGTCTAGAGGAGACCCGGCAAACGCTGGCTACACTCGAAGCCAACATCACCAGAGCCAAAGAAGAACGCACTCGCCTGAAGGCCAAAAGAGCCGAACTCGCAGAACGTGCCCGCAAAGCATCGGAGACCATCCAATCCGCTCCCCGCAGCAATAGCGGCAGTGCCAATGACTATGGCAAATATGGCTTGAATGCTACTAACACGGCCTCCCGTGGATTCGAGCGTATGGAGGAGAAAATTAACGAGTGGGAAGTGCTGGCAGAACAATCCGGCCACATTGCCCGCCCTGCAGTAGATCCCAAGCTGAGCCAAGCCGTAGACCTCGAACTGGAACGTCTACGCAGTCAAAAGAACAACGGGAAATAAGGCCACAGTCAACTTAATACAGGCGGCTCCATCCGATATTACAAACGAACCCCCACCGATCCAACTTCGGACTGGTGGGGGTTCGTTTCGTTCCGTTTTTATATACTCCCTATATTACTGTTGGAGCCAAATCTCACTTTCGGCTTATGCTTAACTTGCCCAGTCATCCCGCCTAGATCCAAGACGATATGCAGCAGGGTCTCATCTGCGTTTCATACTCCGGATTATCTGCTTGTCCTCTGAGCTGACACGGTAAGATTCCGTAATTTTTTGCAGTGCTTTATTGAATGTGAAATCATCAAGGAAGTTATGCTTCAGATAAGTCATTACCCGCTCAGGATGTTTGACATAACAAACGGATAACGCCCAGGCCACAGCCATTTTGACATAATATCCTTCATGCTTGATTACATCTAGCTTCGCTAATACCCGATCCATATCATCCGCTTCGACATAAAAATTCAATAACATAACCACTGCAAACCGGATCTCATATTCCTGATCGGATGCCAGATAAGGCTGGAGAAAGTCCCATACCCGGTCACGATGACTGCTGGTGAACTTCAATCCGATGCAGAAGCTGTCGCACACTGACCAGTTATCAATCTTGGATACAAAAGCGGCGATATACTTCAATATTTCTTCGATATCTGCATTCTTGCAGCTAGACGCGTAACCAATGACCATGCCCTGCAGCATGATTTCCTCGAAGTATTCGCTATCAGCCTGCTCTAGATAGGCCCGCCAATCTCCCCGTGCAATCCCTTTTGCCAACTTACGAAGCTCGGGTAACCGAACACCCAAGATGTTGGATACATTCGGGATAAGCCCGGCAGAGAATTTTTGATAATCCGCATCGGTTAATAATAACAGCTGCTCCCTTATGGTTCTATCCATATTGAATAATCTCTTTCCTTCCTTCATAACATGTCTTGCATTTTCAATGCGCATCTATTCAAAAGAAAGCTCCCACAAGTAGATCGACGCTACAGAACCCCAAGGAGAATAACGCTTCCGGTATTGTTCAAACTGCTCCCGGGTGAGTGAATCCAGTCCGTACAGCTTCATCATGCCGCGCCTTATAGCGATATCCCCCCAGCTTACGATATCCGGGCGTTCCATGGAATTGATCAGCAGCATCTCTGCTGTCCATCGGCCAATTCCGGGCAATGCCGTTAGTCTGGCGATGACTTCCTGATCCGGGAGTTCACGCAGATTTTCCAAATCGAGCTCCCTCTTCGCCACAGTACGGGCAATTGCCTCGATACAGCGGGCTTTTTTCATCGTCATGCCACAGTGCTGAATATCATCTGCCGTATATAGAAGCAAATTCTGCGGAGTAATCTCACCAAGCTGTTCCTGCATTCTTCCCCAGACTGTCGCCGCCGCCTTCACCGAGATTAATTGCCCCACAATGGCATGCACCAGCGCAGCGAACAGATCCGGAATAATGACCCGTTCCACCCGGCCAAGCCGCTGCATTGCTGCTCCAAGTGTGATATCGGCTTGCCCCAGCGCCTCTATTTGTTCATCCCTATATTCGAAAATTTTGGTCACAACCGTTCCCACCGGCATTCCTCCAGTAAGTCCTTGCGTTCGCTTTGAATGGCCTGCAGCACTACTATACCTTAAAACCGCCATTCCTGCTGATACACTGGAATAAGAGAGCAAGATAACAAAACTAATAGCTGTATAGAACGCATTAAAAAAAACATAACCAAGAGAAAAGAAAGCTTATATAAGAAGGAACGAAGTGTAATTAGCGGCATTTTCGTACCTTAAATCCTCCGTAGCTAAGGGTTATTGAAGATTAAGTGCAATATTGTACCTTAAATCTTCCAGGATACCCCGTCCAGCGTGATTTTTCGAAAAATAAGATACAATAATGCCCTTATTCCCCTCATTTGACTATATTCAAGAAAAATAAGGTACAAAATTGCCGTTAGTTGCGAGGTGGTTCCTCTTTTTCACTGTTAAAACGGTTAGTTAGGGAGGTGGCCCTTTTTCACTATTAAAATGGTTAGTTGGGGGAGGTACCCCTTTTTTCATTGTTAAGACAACTGGTGAAGGGGGATATCCCGCTTCTACGCTTCTAGCGCTTGAAATCTGTCGACAGGTTACGTTCCAGTGCCTAGTGTTCCTGTGGAAAGCATTCAGGCGAGCGTTTTGCGTCTGCGGTTCCAAACTTCCCCGTTCGCCCATCTTCACTTTTTGTTAATTTCTTTTGTTCGGCTTAGATAGACTCATTATTTTGCAGATTAAGGATTTCTCCCACCAAAATAATTAATAAGTTCTTCGTTAACACGATCTGCCTGCTCATGATTTATACCATGCCCTGCATTTGGAATGATCCTATATGCGATCTTGTTTCTTTCAAGCTCCTCAATAGCTCCCGGATAATTGGACAACCGATCATACTCTCCGATTAAATAAAACGCTTTCTCTTTCAAGATTGACAGTTCATTCGTTGTAAATTTTCTATACTTATGAACCATCATCGACCTGTTGTTAAAATATTTAAGTAAGTATGTCCACTGAGACATTAACTCCTCGTTGTTTTCAAATACAATTGAAGTATTAGGTGCGCATAGCTTTCTGAGCAGTTTTCTTGTTGTTTTGTCAGACGATGGCAGTAAAGCCTCTGGTAGAAAAAGCATCATCATCTTTAGCATGCTCACCTTGATTCCACCCGCTAGCCCGACCATCTTATTGACCTTAGAAGGATTGGTGATTGTATAGTAACTGGCTAGATAAGCCCCATTGGAAACACCAGCGATGTTAATGGAATCAAACTTTAAATGCTGTAGTATTTGGTCAATCCATATCGCCTGATCAAAGGTTTTATTATAGTTGGTGTTAGGTTTACTTTTGCCTGGTCCTCCAATTGTATCGACAGCAATAACGTAAAAATGCTTCGACAGTTCAGAAATGTTATAAATCCACATCAAAGCAGAATTATCACCTACGCCATGAAAGAGCAGCAACGGAGGATGAATAGACTGACCGGCAGTAATGATATGAGTTTGACCGTAACTAGTAGGGATATCCTCTTCTTGAACAGGTATTCCCCATTGATCGAGCAGTCTTTGATATGATTCGTGTACCAATACTTTACCTTCATCTTTTTTAAATGGGTTTACTACCATGCTTATACCATCCCTTTTAGAGCAAAGAAGCGCTCGCTATTCTGTAGGTTTGATGAAACATTCTCTTAAAAATCCATTAAATACCTGGCAATTAAATAATACCTAATAATGGTTTTAAATTATATTTTTATACATTTAATCATATCATCTTCAAGACAGACACCCCAACATATATTGTGTCAAAATAAAACGCCGATCCGCCCTATCGGGTTGCCTTAATCGTCTCTGTAAATACGCAAGGGCAAAGCGGCAAATATGCCACCTTGCCCGAACAAAATCAAAAAAAGCCATGGCCGCCTCTGCAAAAACAGAGCACCATGGCTTTTCTATTAGATACTACCAGCAGTTTCCGAAGTCTTTACATACCGGTTCTCCGGTACCGGCAGTCCGAGGTTGCCACGCAGTGTGTCACTCTCGTATTCTGTACGGAACAGTCCACGCTCCTGCAGGATCGGCACGACCCGTTCCACAAATTGCTCCAGCCCGCCCGGTACAGATTCCGCGATCATAAAGCCATCTGCCGCTTCCGACTCGAACCAGGTCTGAATTTGATCCGCTACCTGCTCCGGCGTACCGATGAAGCTCGTACGCGGCGTAGCCGATTGCAGAGCCACTTGACGCAAGGTCAAGCCTTGCTCCTTGGCATCCTTCTTGATCTTGTCAGTCCCGCTCTGGAAGCTGTTTCTGCCCAGATCGCCCAGTTCAGGGAACGGCTCATCCAGCGGATATTGGGAGAAGTCATGATGCTCGAAGAATCGTCCCAAATAGTTGAGCGCATTCTCAATCGTTACCAGGCCAGCAACCTCCTGATATTTGCGCTCCGCTTCCTCCTCCGTATCACCAATGATTGGCCCGATGCCTGGGAAGATTAACACTTCGTCCGGATTGCGGCCGGATGCTGCCACGCGGGCTTTGACATCACGATAGAATTCCTGTGCGGATTCTATTGTATCATGGCCTGTGAACACCGCGTCCGCTTCCTGCGAGGCATAGTTCCGGCCAACCTCAGACGAGCCTGCCTGGAAAATGACCGGCTGCCCCTGCTTGGAGCGGGCAATATTAAGCGGCCCTTTTACGGAGAAGAACTCTCCCTCGTGGTTCAAGGTGTGCACCTTCTCCGGATCAAAGAAGACGCCGGATTCCTTATCGCGGACAAAAGCATCATCCTCCCAGGAATCCCATAGTCCGCGAGTGACTTCCAGATATTCCGTAGCAATCCGATACCGTTTGCTGTGGTCTGGATGCTCTTTTTTACCATAGTTCAGGGCGGAGCCTTCCAGTGGAGAGGTTACCACGTTCCAACCTGCGCGGCCACCGCTGATCACATCCAGCGATCCGAACTGACGGGCAACAGTGAACGGCTCGCTGTAGGAGGTGGACAAGGTGCCTACCAGCCCAATGTTGGTGCTGACGGCAGCCAATGCGCTGAGAATGGTCAACGGCTCGAAACGGTTCAGGAAATGCGGAATAGATTTCTCATTGATATACAGACCATCTGCGATAAAAATCAGATCCAGCTTACCTTCCTCGGCCTTCTGTACCCACGACTTGTAAAGCTCAAAATTCACGCTGGCATCCGGTTTGGCATCAGGGTGACGCCACGTAGAGGTGCTTCCCCCCACTCCGTGCAGCAAGGCTCCCAGTTTCAATTGTTTTGACTTCGCCATATTCTCTCTCCTCCTAAAAATGTAATATGCAGAGCGCTAACGGTTACTGGTTTAAGATACCGCCGCTGCGGCGGCTCCTTTTTTAATCCGCTCAATCTGACCCAAATGCGTCTGAACATGGTTGGTAAAGCTGGTTACGATATCAACGATCCGCACCTTGTCGCCTTTGAAATTAATGCCACTCTTCTCCCACTCTTCTGCACTAAGCCGCCCAAACAGGAGACCGTTATAATGCAAAAGGCTGCGGAAAAGCTCCAGACTATCTCCGGCACTGCCCGCATTGGCATGCTGGCCACTTACCCATGCGTCCTGACCGAATGCCGGGAGTTGCACCTTCGTATCGGCCAGAATGTCACGAATACGGAAAGAGATAACGATACTATGATCCGCCAGATGCGTCAGAACCTCTGTCACGCTCCAGCTCCCCGGATCAGCCTTCCATTTCAACTGTTCATCAGACAGTCCTTCTATTGCTTGAACCAATTGTTGATGAGTGTTCAGGTACCCCTCTATATTCACAATACTCATTATGTCCCCTCCAAAATAACATTGACTTCCGCTTCGCTTCACGTATCAAAACGCGACAGCGAAAACGGTTTGATCTCATGGCGCGAACGCCCATCGGTAGCAAGGTCTGCCAAGACTTCGCCGACCACACTTGAAAATTTGAAGCCGTGTCCCGAGAAGCCTCCGGCTAGCAGCACATGATTGTGCAGCGGATGCCTGTCGATAATAAAGTCCTCATCCGGCGAATGCTCATACTTGCATACCGCCCCCTTGAGCAGCCTTCCGGCTGCACCCGGCATGTACTTATCCAGCACCCGGCGCAGATCGCCTTCATCGCTGTCCTCACTGCCGAAGGGTAACAATGGCTCTCCCGGCTTCCATGTCAGCCCGGTATCATGCCTGCCAATCTTGAGTCCCGCACCGCCGATACTCGGGAAGCCATAGAAGCCGCCTTCAGTCGTACCCAGCGTGAAGCCCGGGAAGGTTCCGGCATCAAAAGCCGGCGTACTTTGGAACCAGCCAACCACCTTGCGAACGGCTCGGATCGGCAGATTGATAAAGGGCGACAACGACTGAAACCAGGCTCCAGCGCTAAGAATCACGCTGGCTCCGTGAAAGTCGCCATCCTTCGTATGGACGGTGACGCCACCTTCTGTGGCAGTCACATCCAGCACAGGTGTATTCACCAGCAGCTTCGCACCATGGGCTAATGCAAGCTGGCGGTACGCAGTAATACAGCGTTCGCTGTATAAATATCCCGCATCCGGCTCATACATAGCCTCGAAACGATCCGGTACCGTAAGTCCCGGCCAGCGGCGGTTGATTTCCTCCGCAGCAAGCCGCTCGACCCTCACCTTTCGCTGCTCCGCTTCATGAAGCCGGCCGCTGAAGGAATAAACGGAAGTGTCCGCAAGATTCAGCACGCCGGACCTTACCAGCAGCTCCGTTCCGCTCTCTGCTTCTGCCTCTTCCCATAGCGTCTGCGCCCGGAGCGCAAGATCAATATAAGCAGGGTCTCCGCTATAAGCATGCCGGATCAATCGCGGCTCGCCATGGTGACTACCCTCGGTATGCGGCGGATCGAACGCGTCAATCAAAAGCGTTTTAACACCTCTGCGGGCCAAATGATAACCGGCGCTCATTCCCATGGAGCCGGCGCCAACGATGATCACATCGTAGATCGGGCCACTCATGCTCAGCCTTGCTCTTCCGTGGACAGGCTCTCCAGATAGCGCCTCGCGACATCTGTGAAGAATCCTGCAGTAAGCGGCAATGCCCGTTCATCGAGATTGAAGTCAGGATGATGCCATTCCCGGGTACCGGAAGTGCCCACGAAGGCGAACAATCCAGGGACGACTCGTTGATAGAAAGCAAAATCCTCGCCCGCAGGTGAAAGCTCCGGCGTCACCGCATTCAGTCCCAGGGCAGCTGCCGTCTCATTGGCCAGCTGAGCCAGGGATTCATCGTTGATCGTCGGCGGCGGGCCCCCGATCCACTCCACAGTCGCCTTCGTTTCAAGCGCTGCTGCTATGCCTTCCGTAACTTCAACGAACCGTTTCAGAACCTTGGATCGCACCTCTTCAGTAAACGTACGAATCGTACCGCCGAGCACCGCCGTTTCCGGGATAATGTTCCAGGCGTTCCCGCTATGCAGCTTGGTTACACTGATCACCGCGCTGTTCAGCGGGCTTACATTACGGCTGACAACCGTCTGCAGTGCCGTAACGATTTGCGCCGCCGCTACAATAGGATCAATACCTGATTCAGGCACAGCCGCATGCGCCCCAGCTCCAGTCACTGTTATTCTGAATCCATCGGCGGCTGCCATTAATGGACCGCCTTTGATGCCGATCGTTCCCACCGGCAGCTCGGGCTTGTTGTGAATTCCGAAGACGGCGCTAACGCCTTCCAGCGCACCGCTGTCTATAATCTGCAGCGCACCTTTTGCCTTCTCTTCGGCTGGCTGGAACAGGAAGCGGACCGTTCCTTTCAGCTCCTGCTCCTGTTCCTTTAGCAGATACGCGGCTCCAAGCAATGAAGCCGTATGAAAATCATGCCCGCAGGCATGCATCTTCCCCGGGTATACCGAGGCATACGGCAGTCCGGTCTCCTCCTGAATCGGTAAAGCATCGATATCGGCGCGCAGAGCAACTACCGGACCTCCTTGCAGACCACCGACTTCAGCGATGACTCCGGTTTTCAGACCGTAATCTATAATTCTGATTCCTGCCTCTTCCAGCAGGGAGGTGATGTATTTCGTGGTTTCCACTTCTTCATGGGACAGCTCAGGATGCCGGTGCAAATGCCGACGGATCTCGGTTAACTGTTCACTTATGGCCTCAGCCTTGGATACTGCTACTGGACTTGTCATGACCCTGCCTCCTTTCAAAAAACTATATTTGATGATGATGCCTGCACAGCTAAGCCTCAGCTGTCACTCCGGCCAGCGCTTCGCTCAGCAGTTCAAATGAACGCAGCCGCTTCTCGAATGGTTGCACATTCGTGGTTACGATGAATTCGTCAACACCGGATGCTTGATAAAGGTCCAGGAGCTGTTCGCGTACAGTTTCCTGAGTCCCTTTCAAGATTACGGCTTCCTTCTCTTCAATTGTGTATTCTTCCTGGCTCTGACGGATAAACTCATCCGCCTGATCCTGACTGGCTACGGTCAGCGATTTTCCGCTGGCCAGATGAATTTTGTAGAGCTTCAGTGCACTGGTCAGTTCTTGCGCTTCTTCGGCAGTGTCGGCCACAACCACCGACAGCCCAATAATGGCTTGCGGCTGTTTTCCATCCGCGGTGTTAAAACCGCTGCGGTACGCCCGAATCGCCTCCAGCGCAACCTCCTGATTCCCGTTGATGAACAGGGAGAACACGTAAGGCAGTCCCAGCTCTGCGGCAATTTCCGCACTTGCCACACTTGCGCCGAGCACATAAATTTCAGGTGGAGACGCTGGGATCGGACCTGCCTTCACCCCGAACAGCGGATGATCTTCCTCAAGTGTGTTGTGTACATATTTCTCAAGCTCTACGATTTTCTCGGTCAATGACGCAGTGCTGGGGGTTCCCTGCTGCAGCGCCTGTGTGCTGCGGGGAAGTCCTCCGGGTGCGCGTCCGACGCCTAGATCCACCCGACCCGGAGCGAGAGTGGCCAGCACATTGAAGTTTTCCGCCACTTTGTAAGGGCTGTAATGCTGAAGCATAATGCCGCCTGAACCGATGCGGATGCTCTCGGTCTTGGCCAAGAGATGCGAGATTAGCACCTCCGGTGAAGAACCGGCTACCTGCTCAGAATCATGATGCTCTGATACCCAGAAACGGCGAAATCCCAGCCGCTCGGATAACTGTGCCAGAGCAATCGTATGCTGAAGGGCCTCCTCTGATGTCTCTCCTGGATAGATCGGGCTTTGGTCTAATACACTTATCGTTATCGTCATGGGAAATACCTCCTAAATGGAATAATTGAGTTCCGGTGTAATTCGCTTCAGGAACTGCTTCGTTCGTTCTTCACGCGGGTGGTTAAAGACCTCGCCAGGTGTACCTTCTTCAACAATGACGCCGCCGTCCATAAAGACCACATGGTTGGCTACATCCCGGGCAAAGCCCATTTCATGCGTCACGACAATCATTGTGATGCCTTCCTTGGCGATTTTGCGGATAACGGCTAACACTTCTCCTACCAGTTCCGGGTCCAGCGCAGAGGTCGGCTCATCGAACAGGATGACTTCGGGTTCTAACGCGAGTGCACGGGCAATGCCGACACGCTGCTGCTGTCCGCCGGAGAGTTGGCTAGGATAAGCGTCCAGCTTATTCCCGAGGCCTACTTTTTCCAACAGGGCAATACTCCGCTGCTTGGCGTCCTCCTTGGGAATCTTTTTGACGACCAGCAGTCCTTCCATCACATTTTCCAGAGCTGTCTTATGTCTGAAAAGATTATATTGCTGAAAGACCATGGCCGTTTTTTGCCGAAGCTGGTGAATGTCCTTCTTACGCGCATGTTTGCAATTGACGCTAAAGTCACCAATAGCAATCTCGCCATCACCCGGCTTCTCCAGATAATTCACGCAGCGCAGCAGCGTCGTCTTCCCCGAACCGCTGGGTCCAAGAATAACGACAACCTCACCTTTGGTCACCGTCAAATTAATGTTATTCAATACCTGATTCCGGCCAAAAGCCTTCGATATATTCGACAGCTTGATCATACTACTCCACCTCGATTGTACAGATTGATCCGTTTTTCGATCACGGCTGTCAGTCGCTCAATGAGCACCGTAAGTCCCCAGAAAATAAGCGCCGCAGCCACATAGGCCTCAAAAAACTTCCAGTTCGTTGAAGCCACAATCTCTGCCTTAGCATTGATGTCCACAACTGATACGGTAAAAGCCAGCGTTGATCCGTGCAGCATCCCGATAACAGAATTGGACAGGTTGGGCAGACTCGCTGCCAGCGCTTGTGGGAATACAATCCTCCGCAGTGCCTGAGGTGTAGTCATACCCACGGAATGAGCCGCTTCGATCTGTCCTCTATCTACTGCCAGCAGACCGGAACGGACCACTTCGGACATATATGCACCCGCAGTGATGGAGAACGAAATATAGGCAAACCCGATCATCGGCATGTTAACCGACCGGAAGCTCCAGCCAAAGTAGGCTGACAGCCCGTCAATCAGTACCGGGAGTCCAAAATAGATCAGCAATAAGTGCGTAAGCATCGGGGTCCCGCGGATAAAGGTGACATACGCCACTGCAATCGGATAGAGGACAGGCACCTTGTAAATGCGGATCAGAGCCACCGCCGTACCGATGATGAAACCAACCAAAACGGATACAACCGTGATGTATAGTGTTGTTGGTACAGCGCCCAGCAGCTGCACGAAGGCGGTCCATATAAATGACGGGTCCAGCTTCACAGGCCGACGCCTCCTTTACCAGATTCCAGCTCGGCAATGATACGCCGGAAGGATTTGTTCTTTTGAATACCAAACGTTCTCTTCTCCGGGTTATCCCGCACCTCATGCCGCATCAGGCGACGTTCTGCCACGAGGAGAAGCTTCTCGATCGTAAAGCTAATAACCAGATAAATCAGGGCAAGCGCGAGATAAGCCTCGATAAAATGCTGTGTCAATGCGCCCAGCGTCTGCGCCTTCCCCGTCATTTCCATAACCCCGAGCGTAAAGGCCAACGAAGTATCCTTCAGCAATGCCAGAACGAGATTGGAAAAGACAGGTACGGCAATAGCTAACGCCTGTGGCAATATAATTCTTGTAAATGCCTGAAAGCCGGTCATCCCCGTGGCATATGCGGCCTCTACCTGCCCTTTGTCCACGGCCATCACGGAAGCCCGAATCATTTCTGACATGAACGCCCCCGTATGCAGGCCATAGGTCAGAATGACAAAGAACAGTACCGGTGCACGTGTGACATCAATATGGACGAGCTTCAGAATTTCAGGCAGCCCGTAATAGAACAAGAATAGTTGGATCAGCACCGGTGTTCCCCGGAAAAAGGAAATATAGATCTCCGACAAGTTCTTCAGTACGGGTACCTTGTACAATCGGGGAAGGGCCACGAAAAACCCGACAATGATTCCGGAGACCAATGCACAGACCACTATCAGAAGCGTGATGCCTAAAGTGGACAGCAGCTTCGGCAAAAACGATAAAACAAAACTTATATCAAACGGTGCACCCATTAAGACACCCTCCCTTCCCCTGTGTAGGGATGCTGATTAGTTTACTGTGTCAGAAGTCACGTCCGCACCAAGCCATTCCGTGCTCAGTTTTTTCAGTGTCCCATCTGCTCTCAGGTCCTTGATCGCTCCATCAATTGCATCGGACAGCTTCTGCTCATCTGCATCATCCTTGCGGAGAACATACAGAATGTCAGCGGAGGACAATCCATCGCCCACAGCCTTCAGCTTGCTCTGCGGGTCAATCACCGGCAGTACAAAATCCGCGGCAAGCGTTGCATCCACCCGTCCAGTGGTCACCTGATTGACGGTATCGTTAGCAGCACCATTTTGGTAAACAATATTGATGGCATTGTCATGATCCTTGTTATAGTTCTCCACGATCTGCGCCTGTGCACTGGTCGCTCCGACCAGGACCTTCTTGCCTTTGAGATCATCCAGTGTTTTGATAGAGTCGTTAGACTTATCTACTACGATCCGGTTTCTCCAGTGCCCATAAGCTTCTTTGTTGAACAGATATTTCTCTTCACGTTCCGGGTTCTTCTCCATAACGTGTGCTACCAGATCAATTTTCTTCGTTTCCAGACTCAGCAGCAGGTTGCTAAAGTCCATAGTCTGGAACTCGAACTCGTATTGCGGCAAATGCTCGTCGATAGCTTTTAACAGCTCGACATCAAAACCTGTTAGCTTACCATTCTCGTCAATGAAGCAGACCTTTGGAAATTTAGTGCCTGTCCCCACTATAATTTTGGTTACCGGTGTGTTAGCGGCCGCCTCTGTCTTTCCGCCTTCCGGTGCAGCAGCTGAATTTCCTTCCTTGCTGTTTGTGCTGTTGTTAGAGCCGCAACCCGTGGCCGCCAGTGCCAATACTAGTATCGATGTCAGTGCGAATGTCTTCTTCATCTTTATATCCCCTTTTATTAAATAGTCTGTTGTTTGTATTGGAGCGTTTTTTTCAAAAGGTACATCAAGCCGTCCCCGTCTCGTCCTTCCAATTCCATGAACCGTTCGTATCCGCGACGCTCATACATCTGGACCAGCCAGGGATGCTTCTTGGCTGTTGCCAGGGTCACGGCAGAGGAGCCCAGGCGGTCATGAATGATATGCTCTTCCACCCAATCCAGCAGCTTGCCTCCATAGCCCTGCCCGCTGTAATTCGGATCGACGGCGAACCATTTGACGAAAGGGATACCGGTACGCTGACTAATCTCATCTTCCTTGGAGAGTGTGACTGTCCCCAGGATAGCTCCGTCCTTCTCTAATACATAACACTCATTGAGCGTTATATTCTCTTGGACCAGAGCCAAATCGGCGGTAGCTGCCGGCCAGTGCAGCCCGAGCTCACGGATCAGATGATAGGCGCGATATATTATATCTACCAATTGCTCCGCATCCTTAAGATCTGCCTGTCGAAATACCTCGCTCATCCTCTGTCCTCCCACCTTTTAATTTTATAATCCCCATCGATTTAGTAGTGATTATGTGCAATTAACTTTATCACTGCATGACCGCCATGCGCTAATAGAGTTTTTCTATTCATTTATACAATTAGTTGATTCTTTGGACTGACCGCGCCCTCTTCCAGCAATGTGGAAATGAATTCAGCGTTCTCACCATTCAGGGTGATCAGGCTGGTACGCAGGGATATTCCTGCAGTCTCGGCAATCTGCACGGGAATCAGCTTCCCGGCAGCCACTTCCTCTTCTGTGCTGAGGGCTGGCAAGAAGCAAATTCCGGCTTTCTTAATCACTAGCTTCTTGGCTGTCTCCAGATTATCTACTTGGTACAAAATATTCGGCGGCTGTTCCAAACTCTCAAAAACGCGATGCAGCCTTAGCCAATCCAGGGACCCGCACTCGAAAAATACCAGCGGCTCATTGCGGATATCCTGTATCGAAGCCCGCCCTGCACCAGCCAAACGATGACCTTCATGGACATAGAGAGAGATCGGATCGTCGCAGAACGGATAAGCTTGAAAAGCCGGATTCACAACTTTACGGATAAAAGCAAGATCAATATCTTTCGACTTCAGCTTCTCGATCAGATGCTCGGTGGAGGCTGTGGTCACTTTAAAATTCATATGTGGATAGCACTCTTTGAGATGAGGCAGCAGACGTGGCAATAAATAATTGGCCACCGATACGGTACTGCCAATGCGCAGCTCGTTAGGAATTCTGCCTTTCGATTGGAGCTGATGCTTACCCTTCTGATAGGTTTGCAGAATCTGCTGTGCGTACGGAAGGAACTGTCTGCCTTTATCCGTAAGATGAATCACTTTGCCCAGTCGGTCGAACAGCCTGTTATCAAGCTCCCGTTCCAGAGACTGAATTCGAGCCGTAACCGTAGGCTGAGAGATAAAAAGGACATCCGCTGCCTTGTTAAAGCTGCCATAATGATTGATATAGACAAAGGCTTCAATATTTTCGATGTTCACTTGAGCTCCCCCATTCACGTTTTGCGATAATTTCAATTATTCCAATGGATTAACAATGAATTAAGACCGCAACGACCTATAGAGATTTTGTATCTATCTTAGTCATCCCTCATTTTTTTGTCAACGGATTTTCGTTTTGTCTTTCATTTCAAATTGAATTTTTCAATTTATTAATCAAAATTGTTAAATGCCACTTATATCTATCGGGATTTAGTATTATAATCGTTTTTACAAAAGAATATAGTCAAACAAAGGAGGCACCGTATGGGTCATATACATGAAGTGAGTGTTCGTGAAGCCACAGCGCAGGATCGTGAGGCTATCGCCGAATTGATGCTGGAGGCTTACAGCCAATATGCAGCTGTTATGCCGGAACTATCCTGGAAAGAATACAGCAGCTCCATCCGGGAATCCGCCTACGGCGACCGACCTAAAGCACGGATCATTGCCGAAATAGATGGGCAGATTGTAGGCAGTGTACAGTTGTTCCTCTCCTCAGAGGCAGCTTACGGCAAGCCTGAGCTTGGGATCGAATCTCCCATTATTCGCCTGCTTGCGGTTTCCCCCAATGCCCGGGGACGGGGAATTGCTACCCTTCTAATTCAGGAATCGATTCGACGGAGCCTCGAACTTGGAGCAAGCACTCTAAATCTGCACACCTCCGATATGATGGCGTCAGCGATTCAGCTGTATGAAAAGCTGGGCTTCCAGCGGGCCTATGAGACAGATATTGACAACGGGGATCATCTAGTTAAGGGCTTCCGCCTGGATTTGGATCAGCTGCAATTCCGGCAAAATGCTGTATCTTAAGGCACACCTTTAGACCCAGTAATCAGAAACTATCCTGCCAGGGAGCATTTTTCTGAACGTCATTAACCACTGTGTCACATACACAAAAGGGTACTCCGAAGCCATTCAAGGCTTGTGGAATACCCTTTTTTTATTAGATGAACAAAAGAAAATAACGGTAAGCGAGAAGGAGCGAAGGGGGAAATTTGGAACTGTAGGAGCGATAGCGCCCAGCCTAAAAGCTTTCCGAAGGAAAGCTCGCATCGGAAGCATAAGCTCTCCGGATTTCAACCGCTAGAAGCGGTTATAAATAAGATATCTGGGACAACAGCGGCCGGAAGTCCAAACATTCCACCGTAGTGACGACCGAGCCTTGCGTTCGGTTCTTAAGTTCGTCTTAGATAGCATTTGAAACGGTCCGCCTTTTCTGGCAAAATTGAATCTATGACATGCAGGCGCTTCGTTAGAGAGTCTACATAATAGAAAAGGGGCTTTACCCATGGATTTTACAGCAATCGATTTTGAAACGGCCAACGCCAGCCGATCCAGTGCCTGCGCACTAGGACTTGTAGAGGTTCGCGGCGGCCTCATTACAGCAGAGCACTCCTGGCTCATTGATCCGCAGCAGCGGTTCGATGGCTGGAACATCGCCATTCATGGCATCACCCCGTCTATGGTAGCCGGGCAGCCTACTTTTTCCGAGCTATGGCCTACGCTGGAACCACTGCTGCAAGGACAGATTATAGTAGCGCACAACGCTTCTTTTGACATGAGCGTTCTGCGGTATTGCCTTGACGGTGCTTATCTCGATTATCCGGTGTTTCAATATCTATGTACCTATGTACTGGGCAAAAAAATGCTGGGTGATCTGCCCTCCCATAAGCTGAATGTGATCTCAGAGCATTTTGACATTCCGCTCAAGCACCATGACGCTCTTGATGATGCCCGCGCCGCAGCTTCGATCCTGCTCAAGCTGATGGAACGGGAGGAGCAGCATGATCCGCTGCTTCTGGCCGGCGCACAAGGTTATGCAAGCGGAACGATGTATCCCGGCGGGTACACGCCCTTCTCCGCTCCCAAGAAGCCGAAGAAAAGTGCGCGTAAGAAGGACAGTGTTGGCAAATCGGCAACGTCGATCAATTCTTTTATATAAAGTTTTTCTATAATTCCATCTATCATCTTAAAAAAGAACCCCCGAACATTCGGGGGTTCTGTCTTATCAAATTTTCAACCGGTAAACCGCTTTGTTCTCCAGCCCTCGAATGAATGGCGTCCATTCCTCCGTCTCAGGTGTCGTATCCAGCGCATCTTCTACCATTTGCAGTTTGGCATCCAGCGCATCAATATGATGCAGAGCCACCGCTTCGGCCGTTTGCGGCTGAACAGGACTTCCCCATTCACCCAAATTATGGTGCGACAAGACTAGATGCTGTAGCGCCATCACTTTTTCTGATTCCAAATCCAGACCGGTGCGGATCGCCGCCTCTGTAATCCAGTTGGAAGCCATGGAGATGTGGCCGATCAGCTTACCCTGCACGCTATAATCCGATACGATCCCGAGCTGCGAGATCATTTCCTCCGGCTTGGCGATATCATGAAGAATGATGCCGGCTTTGAGTAGATCCGGATTCAGGAACGGACGCTGCTTGCAGAGAAAGTCACCGATCTCCAGCATACGGACCATATGATAAGCAAGCCCGGCGAAATAGGCATGGTGATGCGTTTTGGCCGCCGGATAATGCATAAGTTTCTCTTCCACCTTGCCCACACAAAACGATACAATACCAGCGATATCTGGATCAGCGATACTATTCATCGCGTTCTTGATCGTGTGAACCAGATCTACAGGCCGAATCGGAGCAGAGCGGATAAAATCCGTCAGCGCTATGCCGTCAGCTTCATTAACCGGTCGGATCTTAGTAATCTTCACCTGTAGCTTCTCGCGATACGTATGGGCAATCCCCCGAATCTTCACCAGTGACATTGGGAAAAAAGTTTCTTTGTCCGTCGCGCTAACATCCCAGTACTTCGCGGTCAGCTGCCCGCTGGAATCGCCGAGAACAATATCAAAATAATCCTTTGGAGGAGTACCGTTTGTTTGTTTAACTGCCAGCTCCCGCAAAATATAATAGCCGACAAATTCATCCTGTGGAGCGAGTTGTTTAATAAGTGTCATGTTGAAGCCTCCCATTAATAACAAGCCTGGGGCCTGCTGTATATAATACTGTTAGACACTCACCTCCTGAAACCCTTTAAAACTATTATATTACCGTCTGCCTGCAAATTTGTCCAAAAGTTAAAGACCTCAGGATACAGCCAAATTCAGGGTACCGTCGGTGCATGCAACTGTAGGTGAATCTACAATTTTGCTTTCACATTGTTCCATTACACTAATCGCCAGTATATCTAGAATATATAAAATAAAAGGGGCTGCCCAGGCCGCTTTACTGGCCTGAAACAACCCCTTGCTACAAAATAACAATTAACTACGCCTTATTTACCCGCTGCTTCAAGTGCTGATTTGATTGCTTCTATCGCCTTGGCGGATATTTCCTTCTCAGCGTCATTGCTTCCGAACACTGCCGCACGGTATCCGTACTTATGCAGTCCCGGGGTCGACCCGCCCTCAATCTCAGCCTTCACTGCTCTTTCGGCTTCGTTCAACTGAGCTTCTTTTCGGGTATTGCCGTTGTTATCTAGATAGTAAACCATCATTTTTACAGGAATGCCGTATTTGGTAGTTACCATCACATTCACAAGTTTGTCGTTGCTTACGCCGATAAAGATCCCATCGAAATAAGCAGCCTTTTCCTTCTCTACAACCTCCGCCTTACCATAAGCTCTGTCCACCGCAGCCTTCAGTGCTGTACTGCTGCTGGTTGCGCCAGAGATAGCATCCACATCTTGCACACCTTCTCTGGTGCCTGCTGCCAGGAACTTCTCAGTCAATTGAGGAATAGCTTTGACTACCTCAGGGTAAGCGGCAGCTCCTCTATCTACAAGATTCATCCCTACACGATAAAGAGCGATATCTACGATTTTGCCGTTACGCAGCGTAACATCAGCTCTATTGGAGCCTTTATCATACGCATCGCCGTAAGCGGTGAACTTACCATCTTTATATGCGCCTTGTTCTTTGGACGCATTATTCAGCGCATCGGTCAGTGCAGCTCTTGCAGCTCCAGACAACTCTTCCTGGCCTGCGATGTCTGCAAATTGAACCCCTTTAGCTACCAGGTCCGCTGTCAGACGATCTACAACAGATTTCTGCTCAGCAGTTAATTTGTCATCGGCAATCAGCTTTTTGTCAGCACCGAACAGACTCAGTTTCACGCCGGTTACCTTATCTCCTGCAAGATCAACCAATAGGAGAAGCTTGGACCCGTTATCTACACCAGCAAATTTTCCGTCAAAATACTTCTCTTCGCCCTTATCTTTCAGCGCTTTCTCAAAGGCTCTTTCAATAGCCTGATTCCAGCCATGGCTGCTCTCCGTAGCTCCGGAGACCCCGTCAACCTTCTCATCGTAATTACTGATATAAGATCCGTTTGCCAGGAACTTTGCTGTCATTGGAGCGTTGGCTTTAACGACGTCAGCATAAGCGGTATTGCCTCTGTCAATCAAATTAGAGCCAAGTCTGTACAGCTTCACATCTACCAGCTTGCCATTGCGGATCACTACATCCGCTCTTTCTACACCGACACTTCTTGCTGTGCCGTAAGAAGAATAGAATCCATCGATATAAGCGGACGAATTATTAATCTTGGCATTTTGCTCAGCATCCCAGAATGCATTGACCGCGGCTTTGAAATCAGCTTCCAATCCGGCAACAGGCTTGGCTGCTGTTCCACTAGTCAGCAGGGCAGGCGTAATCGCTGCTACTGTAGCTGTCTGTTCCGGTGTAAAAGCTTTCTCTTCCACGATATCGCCAGCACTGTTCAGCGGATATACCTTCACTGCTGTCAGCTTGTTCTCATCATACGTAGAGAAGACAGCATATTTTCTTTCTGGATCAATCCCCATATGTTCGCCGGCAAAATATACTGCATCGTCCGGTTTCACCTTAAGTGCACGTTCAAAGGCTCTGTCCACGGACAATTTCCAGCCATCACTGGTCCGCGTTGCACCAGATACGGCATCCACAGCCGCGGCTTGGTCTCTTGTTTTGCCGAGCAGTCTTTCATGCATTAGCTTATAGGCCTGCCATACGCCGCTGTAATTGTACCGGGCATCACGGTCAATCAGGCTCGGACTGGTTCTCATCAGCTCGATATCGGTAATCTTGCCGTCCTTGATGGCAACTTTGACGCCTTCTGTGCCTTTGGAGTAGGCGTTACCGTATGCCACGTAGATCCCGTCTTCATAAACGTTCTCTTGAACAGTCACAGGCTGCGGTGTTGCCACTGGTTTAGCAGTTGCTACAGGAGCAGGGGTAGCCACAGGTTTGGCGGTTGCTTCCGGAACAAGAGTCGCCGCAGGTTTGGTCGTTGCCTCAGGTTTGGCCGGGGTTGTCACGACCGGTTTGGCAGTTGCCACAGGTTTAACTGTAGCTTCTGGCTTTACAGTAGGCTGCGGTGTCGCTGCTGGCTTAACCGTTGGTTTAGGTGTAGGCTTAACCGTTGGTTTTGGCGTTGGCTTGGCAGTTGGTTTGGCTGTTGGCTCCGCTTTAGGCGTTGCCGCAGGCTTGGCGGGCGCCGCGGGCGCTTCCTCCGAGGCGGCAGACACCGCGTCCACGTTCAGGTTCAGACTCGGAACATGTAGTGTGTAAGCGAATGGTGACAACAGTAGTGCCGCGCTGACAGTCAATGATATAAACTTTTGTTTTTTCAATCTGTATTCTCCTTTACCAAATCCCCAGTAGTATGTAGCTCTTTTATAAATAAATTTGATCATAGCGCTTTCATTGCTTTCTTATGAAGAACCTCGTGCCTCTTCATAAGAGTCCATCCCCCCTCTCCAGTATTTGAATCGCATTATCCGCCGCCCACAAAAAATGTCTATTAGTACAAAGGTGAATTAATTCACATATTTGGATAAAAGCCTCTCAGCGGCAATTTCTGGCTTGATGTTATCAGACTCATCTCCTTGTTCTCTGTATATAAAATCACAGCCCCTATAATAAACATCACTATTTTCTAGTTATTTACTATTTATATTTCTTTTTCTCTCATATCTTACATTTTCTGCTTTCTCTAAATTGCAGTGATTACACTAATTGTGCAAACCGTGTCAGGTATGCTATTTTAACTGGATGCCACGACGAAGGGAGTTGATCGACCCTGTGAACAAGCAACCACCCATCGGGGTCATTCTTGCTCAAATTGGAACACCATCCGAACCAAGTGCTAGAGCAGTTCGTCCTTACCTGCGGCGTTTTCTGTCCGACCGCCGGATTATCGACTATTCACCACTGCTCTGGCAGCCTCTGTTGCGCGGAATTATTCTGCGGACCCGGCCCCGCCGCTCAGCAGAGCTATACCGGCAGATTTGGGGAGTGGATGGCTCGCCGCTGCTCACCCATTCCCTGGCGCAGCAGTCTAGACTGCAACAACTGCTGGGCAATCGTTATCAGGTCGAGCTAGGGCTCGCCTACAGTGAACCAAGTATGGAGCAGGCTGTACACAGACTGGAAAAATCGGGAGCGACACGGATCATTATCGTTCCTCTATTCCCGCAGTATTCTTCGACGACCACCGCCTCCGTGTATGATGCAGCCGCCTTTGCTATACTTGGACGACGCAGCGCACGTGGTCCGGCATCGAAGCGATTTGTACCCGCCCTCCGGTTCATGGAGGCTTATTATGATGCACCCGGTTACATCTCAGCCATGAAGGATCATCTTAAGCGCCAGCTGGAGGGGATGACGGACAAGCCCGATTATTACGTCCTGACCTTTCACGGCATCCCGAAGCGGTATGCCGACACCGGCGATCCATACCCGGAACAGTGCAAGGTGACGGCAAGGCTGCTGGCTGAGGCCATGGGCTGGGAAGCAGCAGAATGGCAGCTTACTTTTCAATCCCGGTTCGGATGGGAAGAGTGGGTAGGACCGGCAACAGCAGATGTACTTGGCGAATTGGCGGGACGGGGAATACGAAGACCGGCTATTTTCTCACCAGGTCTCGTGACCGATTGTCTGGAAACCCTGCATGAGCTTGCTGTAGAAGGACGAGAGTTATTCGTAGCAGGCGGCGGGCAAGAGGAGAATTTCACCGCTTTTTCTTGCTTAAATACCGAGGAGGAATGGCTGTCCTTTCTGACCCATCAGGTGGAGCAGAACGCTCAGGGCTGGATAACGCACACAAGCCGCCCTTCCGCAGATCATCTCTGATCCCGAAAGGACGGCTTGTACTGCCGTAACGGCTCTATGGACTGGACGTCGTACTTAGACGCTCAGTTGCTTGTATTTGTCAGTCAATTCATCAAACCACTGCTTATCCTGCATAGACAGAGCCACGTCAATCAACTCGGCAATTTCACTCCGTGTAAGCTCAGGTGAATCGTTGAAGCAGATCTCTGCGGAGGCTTCGGCCTCCCCTTCCACCCCTTCAGCGAAATCGTAGGAAAAGTTCAACTGGATCTCACTTTCCAGGAATTCATTACGGAGAAAATATAGCACTTCGCACATCAGAACAGGTCTGACTTGGTCTTCGAAGACACATTCCATCACCTTCGCCCAATATTGCTTGTTGCTAAGGTGCAGCTTGTCATTGGTCAGAAGATATTTCTCCCCTTGAAAATCATTGACAAATCTCAGCTCGAGCGGCTCCATTTTGAAAATACCGGCAATTTGCTTCATGGCAATATCCACAATGTCCTGCGTTCCTAATCTGATCATCTCTGATGCACCCCTTCTCTTTCAATAAATATCATTACTATCTTTTGTACGTCTTATATAGTTAATGATTTTATACTATTTTTACAAAGAAAATGATTCAATTTTGTTATATTTGTTTAATATATATCCTTTTTATGAGCAGGCACAGCCTAATTTATTACTAAAAATAGAAAGAGCTGCCACAGTAGGACAAAACACCCTACATGGCAGCTCTTTTTCGGTTATATCTGAATCATGACTCTATTAACAGAGCAACTGTTTCTATTTAATCTTGTACAAACAGTGGCACAAGTTGTATTCCGTCTTCCGGGGAAATCCGCACCAGACCCTTATCCGAAATGCGAAGGGTCGGGATCACCGCAAGCGCAAGAAGCGACAAGGTCATAAAAGCATAATTCAACGTACAGCCCGCGTTATAGAGCGCGGTGCTGATGGCCGCTGACTGGGCGGCAGCGATCTCGAACGGCTCGGCGGACATCAGTCCTGCGATCGCCAGCGGGAATAAGGTTTCTCCTGACGCTGTAATCACCGCTACTCCCCCTTGTGCATCAGCGACTGCATTCGCGGCACGGGCCATGAGCTCGTCATCATTCCCGATAACCAGCACATTATGGCTGTCATGGGCCACGGTCATGGCGATGGCCGCTGGTTCATGGAAGCCGATCCCTTCCACAACGCCCACCGATTTATTGCCTGTTCCTTTGTGACGCTCCAGAACGGCAATTTTACACAGTCCGTCACCTTGACCCACTTGCAGCTTACCATCCTCGACGGGCAGGGTAAGAATGCGCTCGATAGTCTCTACATGATTTTCCCGAACTTTGATGACTCGTGTAGGTAATGTTCCCGATGCTATCGGTGTTGTAATAATAAAATCCTCGGCGGTCGGGCGCTGCGCCAAGTGGACCGAAGCCCTTACTTCCTCCGGATAGGTGAATGCAGGCAGCTGTGCCGTCATTATGCCATTTTCGGCCACTACAACGCCCGCCGCGATGGTTAGCACGACATTAACATCCGCCAGATTGCCATCAAGCAAAATGATATCGGCACAGGAACCCGGCGTAATGGAGCCGATATCCCGGGCCACACCAAAGCGCTCCGCCGTGTTGATCGTCGCCATTTGGAAAGCCGTCACCGGCTTCACACCCTGAGCGATAGCATGACGCACCACAAAATCCATATGCCCCTCATCACGCAGGGATTCCGAGCTGCGGTCATCGGTCACGAGCATGATCCGGCGAGGATCAATCCCATGCTCCGTGTGAGCTGTGATCGTCTTCGCCACATCATGCCAGGCGGAACCGCGGCGCAGCTTGGCATACATACCGAGCCGGACGCGCTCAATAACATCCTCTGCCGTCACGCACTCGTGGTCTCCCGTGACACCTGCTGCCGCATAAACCGGAAGTCGCCAGTCACTGGACGGCCAAGTAAAGTGCCCGTCCACCTGCCGGCCAGCCCGCAGCGTAGCCTGGATTTCACCCAGCATCTTCTCATCGCCATAAACAACGCCAGGGAAGTTCATCACCTCACCGAGTGCAATCACATCCTCGCCCCAGGTAAAAGCTTCCGCTACTTCTTCCGGTCCAATAGCCGCGCCGGTAGTCTCAAACTCCGGTCCCGCTGCCGGCACGCAGGATGCCACCTGCATATACCCTGCCAGCGGCGTCCCGCGCAGTTCATCCAGCATCAGCTTGATGCCTTTGAGCCCAAAGACGTTCGCTATCTCATGGGCATCGAAGAACCCGCCGGTCGTACCGAGCGGCAGCACCGCGCGGGCAAATTCTGTCGCAGTTAGCTGCGTGCTCTCAATATGGCAGTGACCATCAAGCAGTCCAGGAGCAATATATTTTCCATTCGCATCAATGACCTGAGTGTCTTCGCCAATCAAATGCGAGACATCCTTGCCCACATAAGCGATACGTCCACCCTGAATCCCTACAGACATCCCATTCAAAATTTCGCCGGAGATCACATTCACCAGCTTGCCGCCAGTAATCACCAGCGTAGCCGGCCGGTCACCACGGGCTGTTGCCACAAGCTCCGGTACACAATCTGCCAAAGGTTTTCTCTCAAAAGTCATGGTGATCTCCTCCTCGTTATTTATCAGCGTACCCGTAACTGATCTGCCCGTATTCTAAGAAAAACGGCTATCTCATCCCGAATGGGACAAGAGCCGTTTTGCCGCTGGTGCAGACGTTTTGTTAAATTGTACATCGCCGATTATTCCCTGCTACAGTAGCAGGTTTGTTCCAACGATTATCTTACGTTCCCATCGGTACGTCAAGCGCTCATAAACTACTTCAAAATATACTGCGACAGGACCGACTGCACCTCATAAATATTTACGTTTTTGTTGAACGTCTTCTTAATAGGAATTGTGCTGCTGGAAATGTAAAGGCATAGCTCGGCATCCAGATCCAGATGTCCCGCGGTCTCCACCGAGTAATGGGAGATGCTTTTGTAAGGGACAGAATGATACTCCGTTTTCTTCCCGGTCATCCCTTGCTTATCCACCAGAATGAGCCGTTTATCTGTAAAAATAAACATATCCCGTACCAGCTTGTAGGCTCGCTCAATCTTTTCATCAAGGATCAGAATCTGACCATATTCCTTGCGCACTGCCGCCAGATCCACCTGTGAAGCATTGCCCAATATTCCGTCAAAAAGTGCCATAGGCCCTTCCCCATTTCTGTCCTGTAATTTGACGACCACCTTCCGTCATATACTCATATTATTAGGAATTTCGGCAATCATTCGAGGTAATAACCAGGAATATGCAATTTTAGGCTTGCTTATTTCAGACGAATTGATTACTATTAATGTAAATTTGCAAAAAAAGGAGGTGTGGTAGGATGGATCGCAATTGGACCAACAGTGTTATTAGCCGGCTGCCTTTGGCAATGGCTGGCATCGTTAATGAAAATGTCAACAACGGGAGAAGTCTGTCCATTTTCAAGAACTCAATAACACTACACAATTGCGAAATGCCCTTCCTGCCATCACCCGAACGGATATAATTATCGGAGATGACAAGACCGCGGGGATATTTTCCTGCGGTCTTTTTGTATTGGTGTAACGGCGGATGAAGGGTGTTCTAAAAGGAGAATACCCATGATTATTCAATGTCAAAATGTCCAAAAATACCACGGTGCTGAGCTCGTGCTAAATAGCATTACCTTTGAAATACGTCAAGGCGAGAAAATCGGCCTCATCGGCCGCAATGGCTGTGGCAAAACCACGCTCTTCCACCTTCTCAGTGGCGGAGAACGCCCGGATCAGGGACAAATCTCGATCCGCAAAGGCAGTGTCGTTGGCATGCTGTCACAGATTCAAGATTTTCAGGAAAGTGACACGGTATATGACATTCTGCAGCGCAGCTTTGCCGAGACGCTGCAATGGCAGCACCGCTTGCGGGAACTGGAGCAGGAGATGTCCCTACTGAATGCTGAAATCGATGAAGCCCACTGGAACCGGCTGCTTCGGGAATACGGCAGCCTTCAGGACAAGTTCGAAAATGCTGGAGGCTATGAGATCGAAGCCAACATTCAGCGCGTGTCTGCGGGGCTAGGCATTCAACCTGAGCAGTACGACCGTCTTTTCACCTCCCTCTCTGGAGGGGAGAAAACCAAGGTCGGCCTGGCTGAGCTGCTCCTGCGTCGTCCTGATGTGCTGCTGCTCGATGAGCCAACCAACCATTTGGACATGGCGGCCATCGAATGGTTGGAGCAATTCTTGCAGGACTATGATGGCACCATTCTCGCGATTTCCCATGACCGTTACTTCCTGGATGCGCTGGTGAAGAAGGTGATCGAGATTGAAGATGGTGAAGCCATCACCTATCACACGAATTACAGTGACTATCAAAAAGAAAAAGAAACACGCCTGCTCCAGCAGTTTGCGGATTATCAGGAGCAACAGAAGAAAATTAAGCAAATGCAGGAAAGCATCAAACGCCTGATAGAATGGGGCAACCGTTCCAATCCACCTAACCCAGGCTTCCACCGCCGGGCTGCTTCCATGCAGAAGGCTCTCGATCGGATGGTCAAGGTGAAGCGCCCGATTCTGGAGCGCAGAACCATGGATTTGCAGCTGGAGCAGAATGACCGCTCCGGGAATCAGGCGCTCATCTTGGACCGGGTTGCCAAGTCTTACGGCGAACGCCTACTGTTCAAGGAAGCCAGTGAAGTCCTGCGATACGGCGAAACAACAGCCCTCATTGGCGGCAATGGCGCAGGGAAAAGCACGCTGCTGCGAATGGTTCTCGGGGAAGAAACTCCGGACAGCGGCAGCTGCACTCTGGGTTCCCGGGCCGCAGTCGGTTATCTCGCCCAGGAAGCCGTTCCTGGTGACGGGGGACAATCCGTACTCCGGTATTTCCGGGAAGAAGCAGGACTCGAGGAAGGCGAAGCCCGCGGGCAGCTTGCCCGCTTCCTTTTCTACGGAAGCGATGTGTTCAAAGACATTGCGAACCTGTCTGGCGGCGAATGGACCAGGCTGCGGTTCGCGGTACTGATGCACCGCCGCCCGAATCTGCTGATTCTCGATGAGCCCACTAACCATCTTGATATCGATTCCCGTGAAGCGCTGGAAGAAGCGCTTGAGGAATTCCCGGGAACCGTATTGGCCGTCTCCCATGACCGTTACTTCATTAACCGCTGCTTCCGCAAGCTGTGGTGCATTGAAAACGGCCGGTTCCATGTCTTCCAGGGGAACTATGAATACTACAAAGAGAAGCAGGCTGAACTAGCAGCCTCTGCTGGTGTGTCGCAGCAAGACCTTACGGCAACAGGCAAGAATGCTGCTGGCTCGTCACAGCGAGCAACGGATAGGGATGCCAGTACTTCTGGCAAACACAACGGCTCCAGATTGGTTCCACCACAAACAGGCGGTGCCGGAACTAAAGGCTCCGGGAAGAAGAGATCCGGAGGCGCAGGCGCTTCTCGCCCTGCTCGTTCTCAAGCTGCCTGGGAACAGGACATTGCTGCTGCGGAACAAGTGCTCGGAGATATCGATGCCCGGATGATGGACCCGCTAATCGGCAACGATGTCACTGCGCTCACAGAGCTCCAACAGGAACGGGATGCTGCGCAGGAGAAGCTGGATGAGCTCTACTCCGCCTGGATGGAAGCCGCTGAAGGTGCTGTTGAGTAACACAGCAGCTCTGATTGCAATCTGACACAAGCCGCTGAGCACACTGTGTTTTTAAAGACACTGAACCCAAGCGTTGAAGCAGGGCGTTATTGGATGCGATTTGCGATATAGGATAGATACAATAAGATATGTTAAGAGACGATATGTTACGATGCGATTCGATAAGAGACGATAAGATGCGATATGATGCGATACGATAGGCTAAGATGCGATAAGATAAGATGCAATAAAGAGACGGCTGCAAGTAAAGTCGTCTTCCCTCCATCTCTAGCCCGCGGAAAGACCCTATATAACAACTGGAGTGAATACTATGAATAACACTGAACAGATCGAGCAATTTTGGCAAGAGTATCTCCGCGTACATCCCGAAGCTGGTGATCACTATGTGGCCTGGGCCTTCGGCGATAGCCCGGAGATGGCCGACGAGCTCCTGGATCTCGTGCTGCGGGGAATCAAGACAGGAACATCCTCTAACTATGCAATGTATGAGCTTGAAGGGGGAACACCTCCTCGCGTTGGAGACCAAGCTATTCTCCTGAACGGGCTAGGCCAGCCGAAAGCGGTGATTCTAACCACAAAGGTGGACATTCTCCCCTTTAACGAGGTTGGTGAGGAATTTGCCTTTACCGAGGGGGAAGGCGACCGGACACTGGACTATTGGCGCGCTGTCCATGAGGATTTCTTCTCTCGGGAGGCCGAGTTCTGGAATGTAGCTTTTGACACCGGGATAATGGTCCTGTGTGAGAACTTTAAAGTCGTCTACTCACCATCTCACTCCCTCTAAAAACACCAAAAAGGCTGCTCTCTTCGGTTCGAAGGTGCAGCCTTTGTTATATGCGGCTAAAGTTATAGAATAAGTGTGTCCTCTGTGCTGGTTCTAACGCCAAATGCCCATAATCCAGCCAAAGACCGAAATCCATAGCGGGATGCTGATCAGAAGGCCCCATAATAGCCCGGTAGCAATATTGCCTTCCGCAGGACGTTTCACACCCTCCTGTTGCAACGGAAGTCTCAATTCTTCTTGTTCCATGCGATCCCCTCCTAAAATATCTATCGTCACAGCAGAGGAAAAAATGTAGACCGCCTGGCCCAAAAAGTAAAAATTTTAGTCTTTTTTTAGATATAAAGGCTCAGCGGGTTTTTAAATTGTAAGTGCTTACATAATGAATATTAACCATTCTTTCCGGTATTCGAAACGTATATACACCGGGAAGTCATACATTATATGCATGACTCCTAGTCCAAAATGACTGCCTTGTCAGGATTGTGCAAATATTCAAACATCGTCTGCAATTGAGCCTCCGTGTTCCGCTCTTCCGAAAGCTCTGGCAGCTCGTCCGCCCCAAAGAAAGCAACCCCGCTGGTCTCTACGCCTACGGCAGCCTCACCGCCGGTAATTCGGCAGAGGATGAACAGCTTGTAGATATGGTAAGGTTCCGGCGGATGCTGATGAAACTTTTTATCCAATACAGCTAGTAAGCGGACGGCCTCGGTCTGAAAGCCCGCTTCTTCAGCAATCTCCTTGACGACCACCTCGCTCGGGGAAAAAGCAATATCCGCCCAGCCTCCAGGAAGCGCCCATTTGCCATCCAGCTTCTCCCGGACGAGCAGAATCTTGTCCTCGCGGAACACTACACCCCGAATATCCACTTTGGGCGTGCAATAGCCCTCCTCTCCTGCAAAAGCCAGCCTGATCTTCTCCTTGCTCTCAAAAGAATATTGGGCCAGAATATCCACACTCAGCTCACGGAGCGCCTGATAACGCTCTATGTCATACACATCTTTAGCATAAGCAAGACCTGTCTGGGCAATCGCCTGGATCTCTTTAGCCCAGGATAACCATTTAGGTTCCATGGATAATCCCTCTTTCCTTAGATTTTACCCGCAGGATATAGTCTATTGGCAGAGCATGATGTGACGGGAGAAGCCCGCCTTTTTAGCAATACAGCGGTCCTTAATCGTAAATCCCGCATCGGTAATCATTTCATCCATGGCCTCAATCGCCACAATCACGGCACGATCTGCAATCCGCCGGGCGTTGGTAAGAATGGAGAATTGTTCTTCCGGTGTAATGCTCGAATACAGATTATAAGGCATGTCTACGAATGCAACATCATAGTGGTCCTGAATATCGGCGATATCCCCCAGGGTAACTTCACTGCTGTATCCAAAATGAGCAATGTTCGTTCTCGCTCCGGTGGCAATCATCGGATTGATATCCCGGCCGACAATATCGATCCCCATAGATAAGGCCTCTACCATAACCGTACCAATTCCGCAGCAAGGATCAATCGCCTTAATGCCCTGCGGGTCTGGAATCCCCATGTTAATCGCTGCCCGGGCCACACGTGTGCTGAGCGCAATGGAGTAGCTGCGGGGTTTTTTCATATGACGGAACCAATCCGCGTTATTCTTATGGTACGGCCCGAAGTACCAGCGTCCGCCCAAGGTGACAATGCCGTAGACTAACTCAGGAGCATTCACATCTGCTTCACCCTCTATGCGTAAGCCGATTTCCCGTTCAATTCCTCTGCGTTCATCATATTCGATTTTATTCGCAGCTGTCAGATCGTTGGTCTTGACGAAAATAACTTTAAACGTCTTCTCCCCTACCTGCACCTGTTCCGTTTGTTCATAGATCTCGGGCAAGCTGTCGCCCGTATACATCACATCAATCCGTTCCTTAACAAAGGGACTGCGGCTGACGTCCACTTCAATATCGCTGGCAAAAATAGATGGGCCCACGTTCTGCCCAAACAAGCAGCGCAGCTCCATCGCGCACAGGGACTCTTCATCCGCTGAGCTGGCGTAAGTATAGATAAATGCAGGTGTTATAACCTCTTTATGCAAAATCGTCCCATCCTCTGTTCATATAATCGTTCTGGTTACCCTCCATACAACTTGCAGTCTGTAGCTTGTACAGCAATTCGCCTATAGGTTAACCCAGTCTATCATGGTTACTGCTTAGTAATCAATAATCTGGAGAGAAGCGGCAAGAGGCGCGGCAGCAAGGAAAATAAGCGGGGCGGGCTGCATTTTGCAATCCTTTTTGCTCACTTTGGCGTTCTCCAGTATAATGTTTCCTGTAGCACGCATTCTAAGAACGGCAGTAAAGACTAGACTCTCGGTTCGTTGACCCTCTGGCTAGACCTTAAGCCCGTCGTGCGGGCATACATTTTAAGGAGGTACATATCACTATGTCGTACGAATCTTATTTTCAAACTCACCGGGAGGCTCATCTCGACGAGTTAAAGCAGTGGCTTACCATTCCCAGCATCTCTGCCTTGTCTGCGCATAAGGATGATGTTTTGGCGGCGGCACACTGGTTGCTGGATACATTGAAACGGGCCGGGCTGGAGAACATTGAGCTTCATCCCACTGACGGACACCCTGTCATCTATGCCGATTACCTTCATGCGCCGGGCAAGCCGACCATCCTGGTCTATGGCCATTATGATGTACAACCAGTAGATCCGCTGAATCTATGGACAACCCCACCATTTGAACCGGAAATCCGCGACGGCAAGCTGTTTGCCCGTGGTGCAACAGACGATAAAGGTCAAGTCTTCCTGCACATTAAGGCGATTGAGGCCATCCTGAAGGAAGAAGGCACTCTCCCGGTTAACATCAAGCTCTGCATCGAGGGCGAGGAAGAGATCGGCAGTGCGAATCTTCCACCATTCCTCGAAGCTAACAAAGAGAAGCTTGCAGCAGATGCTGTACTTGTCTCGGATACCTCGTTGCTGGAACGTGGCCGTCCGGCTATTTGCACAGGATTGCGCGGGCTCTGCTCGCTGGAAGTCACTGTAACGACTGCTCTAACCGACCTGCACTCCGGCTCGTACGGCGGCGGCGTTCCAAATGCCCTGCATGCCCTCGTATCGCTGCTGACTAGCCTCCATGACGATAAAGGACGCGTCGCAGTTAAAGGCTTCTACGAAGGCGTTCCGGAATTGTCCCCTCTGCTGCGCGAAGAGTTCGCCAAGCAAGGTGTAGATGAGAACAAGATCAGAGAAGGACTTGGACTGGATTCACTGTACGGCGAAGAAGGATACAGCTTCGTAGAGCGGATTGGCGCTCGGCCTACGCTTGAACTAAATGGTGTATACGGTGGCTTCCAAGGCGAAGGCAGCAAGACGGTCATCCCTAAAGAGGCACATGCCAAAATCACCTGCCGTCTCGTAGGTGACCAAGATCCGCAGCACGCACTCGATGTCATCGAGGCTCACCTGAAGGCTAACATTCAAGCTGGTGCGAAGGTTCATGTGAAGCAAATGGAGAAGGCACGCGCCTTCAATAGTGATCCTTCACATCCGATTCTGCAAACCGCAGCTGATGCCTACGGTAAAGTGTACGGAACCCGGGCGCTATTCACCAAAGACGGCGGCTCCATTCCAATCATGGAGAGCTTCGCCCGCGTACTGGAAGCGCCGGTGGTATTGATGGGCTTTGGCCTTGACGACGAGAACCTGCATGCACCAGATGAGCATTTCAACCTGGAGAACTTCGATAAAGGTCTGCTGACCATTGTTGAGTTTTTGAAAACAGTATAAGGACAATAACGTTAAAGCCCGACCTCCCATTAAAAGAGGCCGGGCTTTTTTGCGATAACGAAGTGAATGATCATATGGGGCTGTAGGCGCTTATCCCCTCAGTAAACCCAATGATGTATCAGCTTTTGGACCATAAAGGCATATGGATTCACAGCGATTTTAGATATGCTAATAAAGAATGGGAAAGGATCACTTATTCCAATATCAATTCCACTACTATGTGAAATTTCTGGCTGTTCGAGCCCATATTGTTCTGTCAGTCTATCTCTGGTTTCACTATCAATTACGTTACCAGTCTGCGCCTCAATGTAACCAGGTTGTCCGAAGACCAAAATTAGGGTAAGTAGGGCTATCAGTAAGGTTAAATATTTGTTTTTCATCGTATATCTCCTAGGATTCATTCCTTTAACTGGAAGGCGAACATCATTCAAGACTCTATTTTAGCGTTTTTGGAACAATGTGTAAATACTAAACACTACTATTTCCCGGTTCAACCCATTCGGGGCAAGGGGGACGTTTGGAGCTGTGGTCGCAAAGCGCTAACCTGAAAGCTTTCCATAGGAGCTAGCACCGAAACATAGACTGTCGACAAAATTTCAAGTGCTAGAGGCGATATATTTCCCTTCACCAGTCATCTTAAGTTAAAAGAGGAACAACCTTCCCAACTAACGGCATTTTTGTACCTTATTTTTCTTCAATATAGGCAAATGAGGGAAATAAGGGCATTATTGTATCTTATTTTTTCAAAAATGTACGCTAGACGGGGATTCTGGAAGATTTAAGGTACAATATTGCACTTAATCTCCACTAATCCTTAGCTCCAGAGGATTTAAGGTACAAAAATGCCGTTAATTACTTCGATACTTATATAAGTCTATTTTTTCTTAACTACTAAATAAGCCGAACAAAAAAAGTAACAAAAAGCGAGAAGGAACAAAGAGGGAAATTTGGAACTGTTGGAGCGGTAGCGACCACCTATAAGCTTTCCGAATGAAAGCCCGCATCGGAAGATAGACTGTCTCCAAATTTCAACCGCAAACAGCAGTACAATAGAAAAAAATCCGGAGACAACAGCAGCCGGAAATCCAAACATTCCGCAGTAGTGACGACTGAGCCATACGTTCGGTTCTTATGTTCAGTTCTTACGTTCGTTCTTACGTTCGTTCTTACGTTCGTTCTTACGTTCGTTCTTACGTTCGTTCTTACGTTCGTTCATACATTCGGTTCTTATGCTTAGTTCTTACGTTCGTTCTTACATTCGGTTCTTATGCTTAGTTCTTACGTTCGTTCTTACGTTCGTTCTTACATTCGGTTCTTACGTTCAGTTCTTACGTTCGTCTTATATAGCACGTCATTCGTCAGATGGGCCAGTCATTATGAACAGGCGGTAGAGCTTAATACAGTATTGCCTCAGCGTTTAAACTGGAAGCTGTCTCTAAATTAAAGCGGTTGGCCGGCCAGCCTTTCATGCTCTGGTTCAATGTGAATCATCACCTGGGCACGCACGAATGTTGCTTTAATGCTTTGTTCAATTTCGTCGCATAGCTGATGTGCAGTTTTAACATCCATTGTGGAAGGGATCACCAAGTGGAAATCCACATACTCCTCCGGACCCGATCTGCGGGTGCGAAAATCATGAAACTCAATATATCTCTCTTTGAAGGTTTCAATGAGACGCATAATTTCGCTCTCCTCTTCCTCTGCTAATCGCGCGTCAATCAAAGGAGGAAATGATTCCTTGAGCAGCTTGAAGGCTTCTCTCATAATATACAGGGCCAAAACAATCCCGATCACCGGATCCAGTATCGTCCATCCCGTGAGGGTAACCAATAATAAACTGAATGCAACGCCCAAAGATGTGAAAACATCAGTAAGCAGATGCAGCGCATTTGATTTCATCGCCACAGAATGAAGCTCTTCAGCCTTCTTCTTAACCTTCAGAGAGACCACGAAATTGACGCCACCCCCAACAACCATAACAAGGATGCCCAAGAAGGGAAATGCGATTTCCGTCGGGTTCATTATTTTATGCACACACTCATAAATAATCCAGATTCCAGCTACAAAAATAAGTAACGTTTCAACTGTGCCTGATATGTTCTCTACTTTGCCGTGGCCATACGGATGTCCTTTATCCGCAGAACGCGCCGAAATCCGCACCGAAACAAAAGCAATCAACGAAGCAACTAAATCCAGCGCGGAGTGGATCGCTTCCGAAATAATGGCTACAGACCCTGTAACTATTCCGATAACAAGTTTTAACGAAACAATGAATGTGTTGCTAAGCACAGATAGGAAAGCCGTCTTCGAACCATTCAAGAGCTTCACAACCTTTTTTCCAGGATTAAGTAAAACTTAACAGACAAATAGCGAGTGGGTCTAGAGAAACCTTGTTGTGAAACCACAATGAAGTATGCCCTAATTTAAAGTTTTTCCAATGGGAAAGAAAATAAGCAATCCTCCTTTGAAATTAAAGCTTCATCAGACAGCGCTGTGTCACAGAAAAATGGCATAATCGCTGACTCTCCATTCAAATATATGTGTACAAAAAGAGCCTGCCCTGTGAAGCTGCAAGCCCTCTTCCTTATTTCGTATTTAACAAATGTTCACAAAGAGTGACATACATCCCTTGCATTTGGAGTGACTTTAAAAGATAAAGTGGATTAACATCAATCGGCGCTATTAATTTCACAAGTGATGCAAATTCCTCAAGTGTTGGCGCAGAACCCTTTAGTAAGTAATCGTCAGGAACTGAAAATAGTTCATTGCGTCTTTTTATATCCTCTATCTTCTCCCGATGAAAGGTATCCATTTGCTCATCTCTTTCCGCAGTTTGCTCTGAAAGCCGCCGATTAAAAATGTACAAACATCATTTAATGATCGGGTTTGCTTCTCCGTGAAATCATGATCAAGCAAAAACATGAAATAAGGATATTCATCAGAGGCAACCACCGTTCTTATATAACAGGAAAATATACCGTTAATTGTTACCTTTCAACTTATTCCTCATAAATAAAGGGAATTACTCCAGTTAATAATCTCTTTTTTCCCGTAATGATCTAATAACGCGGTAATTAACAGGAGATTTTCCAGTTATATTTAGAAAAGAAGAGATTCCAATAAAAATAACAGGAATAAATCCTGTTATTTTATATTTATAACATCTCAGAGAAATTACATTGTAATATTTAATGCGTTCTATTTATAACATGTGAAATTGAGAATATTAAACAAAAACACTAAAGGTAATCTGACAATATCGCTTATACACAACAAAAAACCCTTGCAGCGCAAGGGTTTGGTTAATTTAAATGTTGGAGCGGGTGATGGGAATCGAACCCACGCTATCAGCTTGGAAGGCTGAAGTTCTACCATTGAACTACACCCGCAACAGAAAATTTAATACAAGAGATATCTTATCATTCTTTAGCCTGAAATGCAATACTTGGATATGCCTAAGTTGAAATTTATGGAATCAGTGCGGCATACCCAGCATCGAGGACTGGAGAAAAGAGACCTCAAACTCCGCCGCCCGGATCGGCTTGCTGAACAGAAAACCCTGCCCCTCATGGCAGCGCTGCTGGCGCAGAAATTGCAGCTGTTCCTGATTCTCTACGCCTTCGGCGGTGACTTTGAGCTTCAGGTGGTGAGCCATGGACGTAATGGTCGAGACGATGGCCGCATTGTTGCTGTCCTCCATCACTTCAGCCACGAAGGAGCGGTCAATCTTCAGCCGGTCAATCGGCATATTCTTGAGGTAATGCAAAGAGCTGTAGCCTGTACCGAAATCGTCAATGCTGATGAACACACCAAGCTCCTTGAGCCGTTTTAGCTGTTCGAATGCTGTCTCCTTGTCCAAGGTCATGCTCTCCGTAATCTCAAGATCCACATAACTTGGGTCCAGCCCGATTTCTGATAAAATGCTTCCGATCTTGCCGGCCAGATTGGGCTGCAGGAACTGGCGCATCGACAAGTTAATGGACACACAGATGGGCCGGTAGCCTGCCTCTTGCCATTTCTTATTTTGTAAGCAGGCTGTCCGCAGGACCCATTCCCCTATGGGTACAATGAGTCCACTCTCTTCTGCAATCGGTATGAAGTCCGCCGGGGAAACTAGCCCGCGCTTGGGGTGATTCCAGCGCAGCAGCGCCTCCATGCCCACGATTTCTTCCGTTTCAAGCTGTACCTGAGGTTGATAGACCAGGTAGAACTCATCCCGCTCCAGCGCTCTCCGCAGATCATTCTCCAGCTTCAAGCGCTCCTTGGCCTTCATCTGCATAGCCGGTATGTAGCGCCTTATATCTACGCCCTGCTCCTTAGCATTATGCACGGCAGTATCCGCATTCTGGATCAATTGTTCAGCCGTCTCTCCATCCCCCGGGTAAATGCTTAGGCCCAGACTCAGAGAAATATGATATTCACTCGATTCCAGATTAACCGGCGTCTCAAACAGCCCCAGCAGCTCCCTGGCCCTAACCAGACTGTCCTCCAGGCTGGCCTTCTCCTTCATCAGAAAAGCAAACTCATCTGCTCCCATGCTAAAGAGCTCTTCATGGGACTTGACCTCGGAACTGATACGCTGGGAAACCATCTGGAGAAGCAGATCCCCGGCAAAATGACCCAAAGAGTCATTGATATTTTTAAAATGATTAATATTCAAAATGGCGACTGCAGAGAGACTCCTGGCCTCGTCCTTGTTCGTGTTCTTGATCATTTCTTCTACGCGCTGCATCAGACGGCGCCTGTTCGGCAGTCCCGTCAGGTCATCATGAAAGGCCAGATAATTGATCCGGGCTTCAATCTGCTGCTTCTCATGGTAGGGCTCTTCAATCGTCAGCCGATAAACCCCGGTAAGCAGGAAATAATAGGCCACGACTCCGCAGATCATCCCGAACAGATAATCCACATCGCCGAGGTGAAGAGGATACATATAGAACGTTTGCCCAAGAGCGAAGAAAATCAGCGACCGGATGATAATCAACAAGGATGCGGATTTCTCCTGCTTATCTGGAAAGAGTATCGCGACCACGCCTATCAAATAGAGAATAAGCACGGCAATATCTACAATTTGTTTCAACGTGCTCTCACCGGCATCCGTCAGCAGTTGAGGAAATATAGTTCTTCCGAAAAAAAATACACTCAGGGACAGCACAATGAGCACAAGAGACACCCGAAACAATCTGCTTTTATGAGAATAGGAGACGGCAGGAGCTTTTCTGCTAAAAATAAACAAGATGCCAAGGGCACTGGCCAGACGCGATGAGGTCAGCAGCCACAATGATTCATCAGAGCTTATGTAGGAAGATATCCAGGGAATGCCGACAAAGCTGAGCGTATGCAGGAAATCAAAGATGCACACGCCTAAAAATAGCGCAGAGGCGTAGAGTCTCGCTTTGGACAATCTGTTCGAGAAAAATAGCCAGCCCTGTGCAAAAATTGCAAACCCGAAAGCAACACTGCAGCAGCCTGCAATAAGGTATAACGCTGCCAGCAAGGACCAGTCCTCATCCAGATTTAACGATGAATGAAAAATCTGAATCAGAAGGAACAGCAGCGCCCCCAGTATAGCCGCACGAATTGTTTTTTTCTCTTCTTGTCTCATAAGTCCCTCGCGTCCAAAAAATGATATCTATATTCATATCTAATGGAATGGATTTTTTTACCCTATTTATAAATATCGGTTGGTTGGGTCTATAAAGTTACAGCGTTCTTTCGACAATAAAAAAGTGTTATCGACAGGTATCCCCAGTATTCTACCTATATTTTTGCACGTTAACGAAGATGAATTTATCATTTCGCAAAAAAAAGCACCTTCCCCAAGGCGGGGTCAGTGCTTATAGCGAAAGCTGCCGTTTATTTTTCCCCAAAGGTAACTTCCGGTGTCGTGAGCTTGTCATAGAAATCTACCGATTTGTCCTTGTCTTCCGATGAACGGAGAGCCATGGCTGAGCGGGGATGCTCGTCAAGCGTACCGGTAATCATGTAAGGAATGATATAGCCCCACTCCTCTTTTTCACGCAATGGAATCATCAGGCGTTCCACAACGTCCAGCACCGGGCGAAGTTTATAATTTGTATTTTTCAAGTGAGTCACGAGCAGTTCTGTCGGGCAATTTCCCGCTGCACGTCCCATACCGTAGCAAGAAGCATCCAGCAGTTCCACGCCGTTCTCAGCAGCTACAAGCGTATTGGAGAATGCCAGCTGCAGGTTGTTGTGTGTATGAACGCCAAGACGTTTGTTCGGAAGATGTGTCTTGAACTTGTCCACCAGGTACTTCATATCATTGTGATCCAGGCTGCCGTACGAATCTACGATGTACACTACATCAACAACGCTCTCGTTAATCAATTCGAAGGCTTCCAACAATTCGTTCTCCATCACATTGGACAGCGCCATAATGTTGATAGTGGTCTCATAACCAAGATCATGGAAGGTCTGTACCAATTGCAGCGCCTTGTCTACATCTTTGCTGTAACAAGCCACACGGATCAGGTCGATCATGCTCTCGCTGCGGGGCAAAATGTCATTCTCATCCACACGGCCGATATCAACGAGCGCAGAGAGCTTCGTGTGTCCTTTTTGCGGGATTACTTTGCGCAGGAAGTCATCGTCCAGGAAACGCCAAGGGCCAGCGCCTTCGGCACCCTTCAGCAGTTTGGGCGAATTCTTGTACCCGATCTCCATATAATCAACACCTGCTTCATTCAAGCCGGCGTACAATTGTTGAACAAATTCCACACTGAAATCCCAGTTATTCACTAGACCTCCGTCGCGGATGGTGCAATCGACGATTTTGCTCTGATTAGTCTTCACGATTCGTTCTCCCTTCAACTATGCAATCATGGATTATCGTTCAATAATACTTTAATGAAGAATAAAATGTAAAGATATTTTCCTACAGGCAACAATGACGAAAATCACAGAGTTTGCCCATGAATCATGCTACATTACAGAAAAAGACAACTGAGATTGATTATCAGTATCTTATGGAGGGTTCTTATGACTCTGCACCTCTGTTCTCTGCTTCAACTGCCAACCGGCTCTACCGTTTCCATTCATAAAATAGAAGGCATCAACCCCATCCTGCGTCGGCGTCTGGCCGATCTTGGCGTTCTGGAGGGTGTCCGTATCCGGCTTAAAGGAAAAGGCCCCTTTCTGGGACCCATCACCCTGGAATGCAACGGTCAACTGTTCGCCATCCGCCGGAAGGAAGCTTCCAGAATAGAGGTTAACCTCGCATGAGCGCTATTGCACTGGTCGGCAATCCCAATACGGGCAAGACCTCTCTTTTCAACACGCTGACTGCTTCCTACGAATATGTAGGGAACTGGGCGGGTGTAACCGTCGAGAAGAAAATCGGCAGTCTCAAGAACGGCGCAGGCAAGCTCATCGACCTGCCCGGAATTTATTCACTCCACCCTCTCTCCCGTGATGAAGGCGTAGCTGCCCAATATCTGATTGAAGAATCACCGGAGGCACTGATTAATATTGTCGATGCCTCGCAGTTAGAGCGTAACCTGTTGCTTACGCTCCAACTGCTTGAATATGGCAAACCCACCGTGCTTGGTCTGAACATGATTGATGTGGCTACGGCACGCGGCATTCATGTCAACTCCGAGGTCTTGCAGGACAGGCTTGGTATTCCTGTGCTTCCGCTGGTAGCGAGAACCGGTAAGGGATGCAAAGAGATTCTGAGCCTTCTTGGGCAATCCGCCGACATCCCTCCTGTCCGCTTCAAGCTTCATTACGGTGAAATTGCCGAAGCAGCCATTACTTCGATAGAGCTGGAACTGCAACCTATGAAGGATTTGCCGAACCACCGCTGGATAGCTCTACAACTGATGGAACAGAATCCCGTTGTCTTAGATTTCCTGAAATCCCGTATGGATATCAGGAAATTAGTGAAGCTTGGCGATGCCTGTCAAAGCGAGCTGCAACGAAAGAATCTAGCCTTGACGCTGCCCCAGTGGCTCCGTTCGGTCCGGATGGACTATATTCGCTCGTTATGCCTGGAAGTGCTGGACAGAGCAGACCAGAAGCCGCATAACCTCACCGAAAGACTGGATGCCCTGCTAACGCATCGCTTCTGGGGACTGCCGTTATTTATCTTCATCATGTATGCCTTGTTCAAGACTACCTTCGATTGGGTCGGTGGCCCGTTGTCAGATCTCGTGGACGGACTGATCTCGGGGCCTATCAGCGAAGGTGCCAATTCCTTGCTAGGATTCCTCGGGGCGTCCAATTTTACACATGCGCTGATCGTTGACGGCATCATTGCCGGTGTTGGTGGTGTGATTGTATTTGTTCCACAGATCTTTATCCTGTTCCTGATCATTTCGTTTCTTGAGGATTCCGGCTACATGGCCCGGGTATGTCTGCTGATGGACAGCACCATGGAACGAATGGGGCTAAACGGCAAAGCCTTTATTCCTTTTATCATCGGATTTGGCTGTAATGTACCGGCCATTATGGCCGCACGAAGCATTGAACAGCCAAAGGACCGGATGCTGACCACGCTGCTTATGCCACTGATGTCCTGTTCTGCACGACTCCCGGTGTATGCGCTGTTTGCAGCAGTCTTTTTTCCGGAACGGCAAGCCTTTGCTGTGCTGTCGATGTATGTTCTAGGCATTGTCTTTGCGTTGATACTATGTAAAATATTCTCCTGGCTCCTCTTTAAAAATGAGTCTTCTGTCTTCATGATTGAGCTGCCTCCTTATCGGATGCCGCAGATCAAGACCCTGTCGCGCAGCACATGGGAGAAGGGTAAAGGCTTTCTGCGCAAGGCCGGAACCATCATTCTGGCGGGTTCTGTTATCATCTGGCTGGTCTCCTATGCTGGACCTGGTGGATTCGATGTCGCGATGGATGACAGTTATCTTGCCAAATTCGGCGGTCTGATCGCTCCACTGCTGGCGCCGCTCGGTTTTGGCACATGGCAGGCAGGATCCACACTGGTTCCCGGTTTTTTGGCTAAAGAAGTTGTAGTCTCCACCATGAACATCATCTATCATGCCCCGGATACTACCGGGCTGGAAAACCAGATTTCACAAGTGTTCACACCACTGAGCGCCATCAGCTTCATGATCTTTATTCTGCTCTATATTCCATGTCTGGCTACTGTCGGTGTGATCAAAAAGGAGACAAATTCCTGGAAGTGGACGTTCTTTTCCATGGGCTATTGCCTGGTACTGGCCTACACCGTATCGTTTCTTGTTTTCCAGAGCGGAAAGCTGTTTGGGTGGTCGTAAGCTGAGAGATTTGTCAGATTAATCGAACCGCGAACAGCGGTAGAAGGCGGGGCAAAAAACATGATCAACGTTATCATCATTGCGCTTGTATTTGGCTACTCAGGCTGGATGATCTACCGTCATGTGCAGAAAGGAAAACAAGGCGCTTGTGCCGGCTGTGACAAAGGCAAAACCTGTGCCGCAGCTTCGCTTGACTCCCCGTTCTCCTGTGGGGGCGAAAGCGCCAAAGGCAAACACTGATCCGTACGGAGGGCTGGTTTCCATTAATATCTTGGTTTAATTATCTTCGGTCACGGGTATGTTTTTGTTATACACAGACTGCAGACTAGACCGAGGAGGTGCACACGATGGGTGCCAAAAGAACATTATTTACTACCGCGGCATTAGGAGCTGTATATCTGTTGCGGAATAAAAAGACCCGAGACAAATTGATGGACGGCATTCAATCCGTTGCCGAGCAAATTCGTTCACGAAGACCCGGCAATTGATTTTGGATAGACCCGTTGAGAACGGGACAAAGGCAGTGCTTGCCCAACAAATCGGGCGGCACTGCCTTTTCTATCTGAAGCGGGCTCGTTGTACTCCAGCTTACTATTCTATTCTGTTGCGCCGGCCTTTGGCAGCAATGCCTGGCTGAGCAGCCATTCCAGAAGCGTGCGGACCATAACGCCTGATGCCCCCTTAGGATTGACCCCTCGTTCTCTTGCCAGGAACGCCGTTCCGGCAATATCAAGATGCACCCAGGGTAGACCTTCGGCGAAGGTGCCGATAAACAGTCCGGCGGTCGTTGCGCCGCCATATCTTCCGGCACTGCCGCGGATATCCGCTACCTCGCTCTTGAGCATATCCCGAAATTCGGGATATGCCGGAAGCTGCCATATCTTTTCACCGGCACTCTCACCTGCCGCCATAATCTCTTCTAGCAGGGCTTCATTGTTCGTTACAGCACCAGTAGCTATGTCGCCCAGCGTAGACAGTACAGCCCCTGTCAGGGTTGCCACATCCACAATGCGCTCCGCTCCCCATTCCCTAATGTAGGTGAGCGCGTCTGCCAGTACAATTCGTCCTTCGGCATCTGTATTGAGCACCTCAATGGTTCGCCCGCTGTAGGAGGTGACGATATCACCGGGCTTGAATGCATTTCCTGCCGGCATATTCTCCGCCGAAGGAATCGCCATTACTACATTGATGGGCGGACGCAGACGCCCCAGCGCCTCCATGACACCCAGTACCGCAGCGGCGCCGCCCATATCACTGATCATGTCCTCCATGCCGGGCGCCCTTTTCAGGGATATCCCTCCTGTGTCGAAGGTAATACCTTTGCCGACCAGTCCGATGACATTCTCCCATGTCCCCGTACCCTGATAGCGGATCACGATCATTCGAGGTGGATTAACGCTGCCCTTGCCCACAGCGATTAAGCCCCCCATACCCTTTCTTGCGATCTCCTGCTCATCCAGTACCTCTGCCGGAAAACCGTATCGTTCTGCTACAGCAATAGCCGCAACAGCCAGATCAGACGGAACCAACAGATTGCCCGGCGTATTCGTCAAGTCACGTGCCAGATTCGTGCCCTCACCAAAGGCTTGCCCGCGTTCAAGTCCTTCTCTCCAACCATCCGCTCTCTCCTCTTCTACCTCACCCTCCTGATGGATCAAAAGATGATCTATACCGAACTGGGACTGATCCAGCTTATAATGCTTCCGGCGGTAAGCCCCTAGTATAAAGCCTTCGCTTAGCGCTTGTGCAGCCTCCATGTCTGACAAGCCTGCTGTGCGCTGAGCGAAGTCCTGCGGCAATTGCAGGATTACATGCTGCATCTTCAATCTGATCGCTGTACGGACAAGCTGAGCCGCCCACAGCCGCAAGTCTGATTTATTAAGAGGACCAGCCCCTACTCCGGTCAAAATGGCCGAAGAACAAGCCGGATGATCTTCCAATGGTAGCGCGTAACTCTGATTCACCTTACCTTCAAACAATCCCGCCTTGTTCAATCCGTGTAACCATCTGTCCCATTCTGCGGATACACCGCCATGCTGAGCTTCAGACTCCGAGATCATCAGCACAAGGGCATCGGCCTGTGCGGAATCGGTCAGTCTTCCACTGCTCCATTCAATATTCATTGTAGTCCCTCCATCTGTCGTTCCCAGAAGTCTAAGCTTTTATTGTAACACAGAACAGGCTGATCTCCTGTAAGGCGAGGGATCTGGGCTCTCTGCCTGACAAAATATCAACCTGTTTCTTTCCGCTATGGAACTAATAATTGAAGCAACATACCCTATACAGGTCTACTATTGAATCAGAGGCAGCGAAATTACAAACTGCGTGCCCTCATTCAATCGGCTGTTGACGGAAATGCATCCCCCATGATTTTTAATAATCCGGTCACTAACCGACAGTCCAAGTCCCGTCCCATTCTCCTTGGTGGTGAAGAACGGGCTAAACAACCTGTCCAAGGTGAGGATGTCCATCCCCTTACCGTTGTCGGAAATAAAAATGCGGACCTCTGCACCTTCCCTCCGTGCGCCGATCTCGATTTTACCCATATCACTGTCCATCCGCTCTGTAATCGCTTCCATTGCATTTTTTTATCATGTTCAGAACCACCTGCTTCACTTGCTTCACATCCACAGATATGATCAGGTCGTTTTGAAGTTGGTGGAGATTGATCTGGCAGCCCTTCATTAGAGCCTCACTCTCTGTCAAAAGCACAACTTCTTTAAGCAATGCAGACACTGAAATCATTCCGACTTGAGGTACAGAAGGTTTGGAGGAGGTCAGAAATTCATGTATAATATCGTTCGCCCGGTCAATTTCGGCCAGTATAATTCTGGCATACTCTTCTTTGCCGAGTTGGTGCAGGTGTGGACGGAGCAATTGGATAAAGCCGCGGATTGCGGTCAGAGGATTGCGGATCTCATGGGCGATGGACGCTGACAGCTTGCCCAACATAGCAAGATTGTCATTTTGGTAGGCGGTTTGCTCGATTAGCTTGTAATCGGAGATTTCCTTTACCGTAAATAGATAAGAGCCTTTCAGTTGTTCCCCCGAGGATAGAGTTACTCTCCAATAACGGCCGAATTCATCAATATATTCATAACTTGATTTCCCCTTGTAGACCGTCTCACGGTAAGTACGTAGTATTAGCTTCTTCTTGAAGCGGCTTAGCTGAACATGGGCCAGCAGATGAGACATCGTGCATCCAACCAACGAACTACGCGGCAGGTCCAGCATCCCGTACATTTGCTTGTTCACAAAGCTAAGAACTCCCTCTTCGTCAAAAAGCATGATCCCACTGTCAATGTGCTCCAGAACATCCTCAAAAGTCGTGTCCAACATTCCTGATTGAAACGTTCTTGCCGTTAAATGCAAGCTTTCTTGAAATTGGCTTATCACGATACGAAGTTCCCCCTTCTACTGCAAATGACGAAGCGCTCAACGACATCAAATGACTATGTATTTGAGTATATGACGAAGACGCCAGAACATTCGGTAATCGTTCTTTATTATCCAACCGTTTCAACTATATTCCAATCATATCCAAGTAGAGAAGACAACGCAATCAGAGAAACTGTCGAATAGTAAAAATAATCATAAAATGATACATAAGACATAGTATTTTTCTCAATAAAGTTAAATTTAGTCCCGAAGCAGCATAATGAAAGGGTACACACGTTCCTGATTTTACATTAATAACGACATACAGAGCGATTTTGACATAAAAAAGAACCTCTACAGCAGCAGAGGCCCTTTTTCATGAAATCAGTAACTTGTCGTTCTATGCTTTTTGCTGAAGACGGTGACGACGCTGGCTCATAACTGCCAGTCGCTTCTTCAATTCACGTTCCCATTTGGCATCCTGAATCTGCTTGGCAAAAGCAAGCAGGTCAAGCGCCATGTCAATTTGACTGCGGACAATCGCCAGAGGGTCCTCACTTTCGACATTCACGACATTCTCGAATACCGCTTCCTCGTCCTCCATGACGTAATCCTGGAAATCCACATCCGTTACACCATCACCATGCGCATATTCCGCAAGAATCTCATATTCATTCTCAACCTTGTAATGTACCTCAACCCGGTGGCACACCGGGCAAAAAAGCAGGGGAACATTATGGACTTGCGTGCGATAATGTTTTAGGGTTCCCGTTGTTCCTACCATACTCGCTCCACAGCAAAAGCTCATGATTGTTCACCCTCCTTGGATGATCCGATATTTACGAATTACGTATTATTGTATTGTATTACGCTTCTTATATAAAAATACAAACGATTTGGAGCAAAAAACCCCCTTGTCGGGAAAAATCCCGCAAGGAGGTCCTTGTCAGCTATCAAAGATCACAGTGCTGAATAAACGGATTACAAGTTCTTGTCGCCTGGTTTCCAGTTCATTGCGCACAATCCGCCGGATTGCAGTGCTTGAAGCACACGAAGCGTTTCTTCCACGCTGCGGCCTACATCATTGTGGTTAACAACTTGATATTTCAGTTCGCCTTCTGGATCGATGATGAACAGACCACGCAGAGCGATACCTTCTTCTTCGATCAGGATGCCGTAATCTTTGGCAACCTTCTTCGTAAGGTCAGCTGCAAGCGGGAAGTTCAATTGGCCAAGGCCATTGGAATCCTTAGGTGTGTTGATCCATGCTTTGTGGCTGTGGATCGAGTCAGTGCTGGCACCCAAAATTTCAGTGTCAAGCGCCGCAAATTGAGGTGCAGCATCGCTAAGAGCTGTGATCTCAGTTGGGCACACAAATGTGAAATCTAGTGGATAAAAGAAGAATACAAGCCATTTACCACGATAATCGGACAAGCTAACCTTTCCGAAATCCTTACCATCACCCGATACAGTCTCCAAAGTGAAATCCGGAGCCGGTTTACCTACCAAACGTTCTGCCATTGCTTATTCCTCCCTTGATTATGTAAGAAAAACAACAAGTCTGCATGATTTCCGAAGAAAATCAAGAAGCCGGTGTCTTTCTTGAATTTTGATGGACAGTTACTGTCTTACTGCTACATACCAAATGGTATCATCGCACAAAATCAAAGTCAATATTACATTCATTATTTTTTTATAATAATTATAAATAAGCAACTTTTTGTGACGGTTCAGTACATGCTTCCCGTTTCAAAATGAGATCAGCAGCGGGTTGGTAACGATTCTTTAGGCTTTGCGGATAGCTGCTGCAATCAAGTCGCCCATCTGCGTAGTGCTGATCGCCTGGCTCTTGTCTACAGCGATATCGCTTGTACGGTGACCCGCATCCAGCACTTCCGCTACAGCCGCTTCAATCGCATCCGCTGCATCTTCATAACCGAAGGTCAGGCGGAACATCAAGCCCAGGGACAGAATGGTCGCGATTGGATTGGCTAGACCTTGGCCTGCGATATCAGGCGCAGAGCCGTGTACCGGCTCGTAGAGGCCGTAGCTGCCTTCGCCCATGGAAGCGGAAGCCAACATTCCGATGGAACCGGTCAGCATGGCTGCTTCATCACTCAGGATATCTCCGAACATGTTCTCAGTAACGATAACGTCGAAGCTCGACGGACGGCGCAGAAGCTGCATCGCGCAGTTATCTACCAGTACGTGCTCCAGCTCGATGTCCGGGTATTCAGGAGCCACTCTGTTGACAACCTCACGCCACAGGCGCGAAGTCTCAAGAACGTTGGCTTTATCTACACTGGCCAGCTTCTTGCGGCGTTTGCCGGCAATTTCGAACGCCTGGCGTACGATGCGCTCAACTTCTGTAACATTGTATACGCAGGTATCCACTGCTTCTTCGCCATGCTCACCTTGACGACGAAGCTTGTCCCCGAAGTAAATGCCGCCTGTCAGCTCGCGCACAACCATGAGGTCTGTGCCTTCCAGCACTTCCGGTTTCAATGTGGACGCATCCTTCAGACAATCAAAAACGTTAGCCGGACGCAAATTGGAGAACAATCCAAGGGCTTTGCGAATACCCAGCAGACCTGTTTCCGGGCGCAGCTCTTTCGGGTTGTTATCCCACTTCGGTCCGCCTACAGCACCGAGCAATACAGCATCTGCGCTGCGACAGATTTGAAGTGTATCTTCTGGAAGCGGTGTGCCTCTCTCGTCAATGGCGATGCCTCCGAATAGCGCATGCTCCGTTTCAAACTTGTAGCCGAACACTTCTTCTGTTACCTTCAATACTTTTTCCGCTTCAGCAACAACCTCAGGTCCGATTCCATCCCCTGCGATTACCGCAATCTTCTTAACCTCGCTCATTCCAGTCACTCCTCAAGTGGTCTGCAGTCACACAGACATAGTTCTTCTTTCTATTGTTGTATCATAACGGACTGTAAACAACAAAGATATAAATTCTATTGAGGTAATAGGCACAGCCTATAGGGATACTCTTTTCAAATATATAAAGACGAACTTAAGATCCTAACGTAAGACTCGGTCGTCACTACGGTGGAATGTTTGGACTTTCGGCCGCTGTTGTCTCCAGATTTCTTTCCATTGTACTTATATAGAAAGGTTTACTCCTAGACTCTACTTTGCCTGTTGAGCCGTTTCAGACTCACAGTCCGTCGCTATTCCTGGATCGGTTGTTGCCAATCGTCTTGTCATAAATGTACAGATCAAGTGCTGTTATACCTCTGCGGGCAAGCTTCACAAAGAGTATAAAGGCATACAGACCCATTCCAAGCGTAGCCAGCCATAGCAACACTCCGAATACACTAAGTCCATTTAATAAGAAAAATCCTCCCGATGTACTCGACATTCCAACTCCCCCTTGGAGATATAAATTTCTATGGATATCATGACTGTACCCGATCTGTAACTATTTGTAAATGAGCTTCATTATTGTTAACTTCACTGCTCAATGGGTATAACTTAGCTCATGTGTAAATATTCCCTTATACATTTGCTCTCGTCCCAGAACTTGGTTACAATTAATAAGTAAAAGAAAAGCAACCGGTTTCGCCCTATTTCAAATTCATTGAAGGAGTGATCACACCGTGCAATACGCTAAACTTGGTAAATCAGGCCTGAAGGTTAGCCGCCTCTGTCTGGGAACGATGAATTTTGGCCCGTCTACGGATGAAAAAGAAGCCTTCCGGATTATGGACGCTGCGCTGGATGCAGGAGTAAACTTTTTTGATACCGCTAACATTTATGGCTGGGGTGAGAATTCCGGCCTGACAGAGACCATTATCGGCCGCTGGTTCAAGCAAGGTGGGGGACGCCGTGAGAAGGTTGTCCTGGCGACCAAAGCCTATGGCTCCATGAGCGACAAGCTGGACGGTCCTAATGATGAAGCTGGCCTCTCCGCCTACAAAATACGCCGTCATCTGGAAGGCTCCCTGAAGCGTCTTCAGACCGATCACATCGAGTTGTACCAGATGCACCATGTGGATCGCAGCGTGTCCTGGGACGAGCTGTGGGGTGCCTTTGAGCTGGCTGTGAGCCAGGGTAAAATCGACTATGTCGGCTCCAGCAACTTTGCTGGCTGGGACATCGCTGTGGCCCAACAGGAAGCTAAGGCCCGCGGATTCCTGGGGCTTGTCTCCGAGCAGCACAAATACAGTCTCACCTGCCGCCTGCCGGAGCTTGAGGTACTGCCAGCTTCGCAAAGTCTTGGACTTGGGATCATCCCATGGAGCCCGCTGGACGGCGGCCTGTTAGGCCGCAACGCCCTTAAGAAGATTGAAGGCAGCCGCAGTGGTGGCAATACGGAGCGCGTAGAGCAGTACAAGAGCCAGCTTGAGGCATTTGCCGGCCTAAGCCAAGAGCTGGGTGAACCGCAGGACAATATTGCCTTGGCCTGGCTGCTGGCTAATCCGGCTGTCACCGCGCCGATCATTGGACCGCGCACACTGGAGCAGTTCGAAAGCGCACTGCGCAGCCTGGAAATTGTACTGGACGAGTCCGTATTGAAACGTCTTGACGAAATCTTCCCTGGTCCGGGCGGAGAAGCACCGAAAGCTTACGCCTGGTAAGCCTGCAAAGGCTGCAAGGATACGCGATGGTCTGGAACGCGTAACAATCCGGCATCTATAAGACAAACCTACAATCAACAAAGGGAGCTGTCTCTTCCCCGATCTTGTGCCGGAAGAGACAGCTCCCTTTAACATTGGCTCCACTATTCTGTTGTATCTGCGGTGATACCACCATTGCTTGTAGAGATAGTAACTTTATAAGTACCTTTGCCGACTTTAGCCGTACCGCTGGTATCACTGCTGCGTTCCCAATTCACATTGCCTTTAAGTGAACTGTTACTGGTGTCCGCGGAGATAGTGGCGTCAGTAGCCTCCGGGATTCCCATGACAACGGAACCATTGCTCGTTGTCAGTCTCCAATCCCCGGTTACCCCGGAGTTAACCGTTATTTTACCGTTACTACTCTTGGCAGTCAGGGCTCCATCGACTTTATCAAGCGTCATCGATCCGTTGGAGCTGGCCAAATCCACCTCACCCTGAATATTTTTCACCGTAATCGATCCGTTGCTGGAATGAGCTGTCAAACCACCAGCAATATCATGCAGGTTCATCGCCCCATTAGAAGTATTAACTGTCAGACCCGACTGAAGCCCGAATGCTTCGATAGAGCCGTCGCTGGTGATCACTTCTACAGACAGATTCTGCGGCACATTCACATTCAGATAGGGGCCTTTGCTGTAGAAGCCAAACTGTATATTGGAAAGCCAGTTATTGTTGCCTGCCAGCCTAAGAACCAATGTATCCCCTTGGGTTATGATCTCCCATTTCTTGTCCAGGTTACTCTTCGCTTCACTTTCTGAATCGCCGGGAAGCAGCAGGCTACCCTCATATTGAACCTCGGCCTTCTCTGCTTCGCCCCTTACAGTTACTTTGCCATTCGGCAGCTCAATCCTGACCGCCTTGACCTCAGAGCCCGCCTCTGCCGTTCCGCTCATCGCAACCAACTGATTATTGCCGAACAATCCACCCAGCGAGCCTCCAGCATAAAGAGACTGACCTCCACTTGCAACAACGAGAAGAATGATTAAAACAATAGCCCACCCGCTTACACCGCTCTTGGCATCTGAACGGATAAAGAGTCTAAGCAGCATCTCCAGACCGAACAGAATCAGCAAGGCGGGCCATAAAAAGCCCAAGGCAGCGTAGCTCAACATACCATACTGGGCCAACGCAATAATAGCGCCAACCGCGATACAGCCGATCGCTGCGGTGAAACTTCCGATTTTCCATCTACTCATTGACACAACTCCCCGTTTCTTAGGCTCTTGTATTACTCTTGAGCAATTTCAGCCCGTAGCCAATCAGCACCAGCGAGAGTAGAATCGTGCCGAAATTGATCTCTGACAGAATGTCCCAAAGTCCTGGAAACGCTGTAATCATCAGTAGCAGAATGCCGCCAACAACACAGCCAATCCCTACCCAGGCCGGGTTCATATCATCCTGCGGGTATCCCGGCATTGCATGCAGATCCATCGTCCACGGAGCGCCGAAGGCATCCGGCTGGAACATCATTCGTTCATGCTCTGCTGCTGCAATCTTCATCCAAGCGGCTTTTTGCAGCGCATCAAATAACTGGTAGAACCATAATGCCGCCAAGGCGAATGGAAAAATCATCGGTTCAGACGGAATGCAGATGATGCAGATGGATGCTCCGATCATAAACTGCAGGCCCTGTTTTTTGAACCCTAGGTAAAGGTGACCGACCCCTGGAACCATCGCCAGAAAAAAGGTAAGCCAGCGTCTCTTTCTAATCATACAATATCCTCCCATAATTTGTAATGTACTAATCTTAGTGATTGCAGATCATTCGTTATTTATTGGCTCTGAACCATGAATTCACCGAGGTTGACACATGCCCGTTGATCTCCGTGATTCCGTAAGCCAAATTCTCAAAGACACCGAGCTGGAGCAGCAGGAACGTCAAGCAGGCCGCAAGACCATAGTGCATCCAAGAAGTTTTGGGCGCGAACCGTCGTCTTGCGAGCGTTCCTGTAATCGTACGCTCTCTTCGCTCGGCTTCTAGCGATTCAATATGAGCCATCACATCTGTTTTCAAATCGGGATACTCCATGGGCTCCTCTGTACCCGGCAGCCAGGCTTCCATATCGGTCCACAAAGCTGACATTTCCCTGGCTTCTTCCAGCCACTGGGCACAATCGGGACAGGACTCGATATGCAACCTGATGCTCAGCTCCATCTCAGGAGACAGCTGACCGTCTATATAATGCGGCATCCATTCTTTAACTGTTGCACAATTCATCGCCATTCCTCCCCTTGTTTGCGCATCATCTGTCTGGCACGATACAGCTGTGATTCCACTGTTTTGACGGAAACACCCCGCTGCTCGGCAATTTCCTGATAGGAGTGTCGCTGAAAATAGTAGAGCTGCACAACCGACCGGTACGGTTCCGCTAGGCTGTTCAAATTCTCATCCAGTTCAGCAGATGCTTCTTTACGAAGCGCTGCGTGCTCTGGTGTCTGCGACGTCACCCAATCATTCTCTGTGTACTCAGCCATACTGCGGTGCTGCCACTCCCTGTCGTTAGCCCGTTTCCAGTCCAGACAGGTTCTGTAAGCAATTCTGTATAACCAAGTGGAGAAGGAGGATTGTCTCCGAAAGGAGGGGAGCGCTTTGTAGGCTTTGATGAAAACCTCCTGGGCCATATCCTTGGCGGACTCGGCTTCTCCTGTAATCTTAATACATACTCTGTACACCATGCCCTGATAACGTTCCACCAAATGTCCAAACATTTGATGTTCGCCTCTCAGCACAGCGGATATCCACTCCGCCTCTTCCAGTTGTCTCCCCTCCTCCTGCTTCTTTTAGTTAGACGCCCGGCAGCGCGGTTTCCCTGCAATCTTTTCACATTATTTTTTAATTTGGGACCAAACAACTGGCTTCTTCCAATCATCTATAGAACAAGTCATTACCATTATAGAGGGAATGATGCCTTTTTTGTCGAATTAAAGCTTCAGTCTCCTGAATACTGAATTTTTTTTGAGTGGGAACTTGAACTTGTGGTCGCTTATTTGTACATTGAGAAGGAACGATTCTTACTAGCGGATAGGGAAAGTATGGAAATCGCATGTCAGCTTTGCGTTTTTTGTGCAGGTAGCAGACAGAAACTCCATTAACAACGAACTCTTTTATATACGGAAATTGAATCTAATTCAGTAGTACTGTCTTGCAAGATAAAACTAAGTCTGAGTGGTGGGATAGTAATGATCCAGGCAATACTAGTGGACGATGAGCGGCTGGCCTTGATGAAATTGGAGCATATGCTTAAAGAACTAGGAACAGTGAATGTAGTGGCCACATATACGGACCCTGTGGAAGCGGTCAAAGAAGCCGGAAAATGGAATGCGGACGTTATTTTTCTGGATATTGATATGCCGGAGATGAACGGCCTGCAGGCTGCAGAAATCATGCATGAGCATACCCCTGAGGCTGATATTGTATTTGTGACAGCTTACAACAATTATGCCTTGGAAGCGTTTGAAGTCAACGCATTGGACTATGTACTGAAGCCAGTTATCCGTGACCGGCTTTTAAAGACAATAAGTCGTTTGGAGGAACGTACACAACGAGTGACCAAGCAGGTAATTCCCTCGGATACGCTCATGGTCCGCTGCTTTCCTTCTCTGCGTTTTGAACGGGGAGGCGTACCCCTGAACACAATTCGCTGGCGGACCAACAAGGCACAGGAACTGTTCGCTCTTCTGCTCCATAACCGTAACCGTTTTGTTAGTAAAGATACGCTGATAGATATGCTGTGGCCCGACTTTAATCTTAAAAAAGCTTCAACCCATCTCTATACTACAATCTATCAGGTTAGGCAATGCTTGAGGCAGGCCGGTATCGAGCTGCTGATTAACAATGTCAGTGGTGGTGAGGGCTATACCCTGGAGAGCGGTTCGATGCTGATTGATTCCGTCCAGTGGGAAAACGGTATTCTTACGCTTGATCCCATCGACGATAGCAATTTCAATGATCATCAACGGTTGTTCGATCTTTATTCTGGAGATTATTATGGGGACTACGATTATCTCTGGGCGGAAAGCGAACGACAGCGGCTTCGGACTATTTGGTTGCATCATGCCATTGGGACCGCCGATTACTATATTGGCAGTGGGCGAATTCCTGAAGCTGTGACCGTCTACCAACGGATTGTCCAGCTTCAGCCCTATTTTGAACAAGGACATCTGGGGCTGATGAAGGTCTATGACAGTATTGGAGAACGTTTTGCGGTGGAGGAGCAATATAAAGCTCTCAACGAACTGCTAAAGGATGATCTCAGCACCGAAATGCCGTCCAATATTGAACGCTGGTATTCCGACTGGAAGTTACACAATCTGAAACAGTTGTAAAGAAAAAGAACTACAGCCGATTCCAACGCTATACAAAGAAGCGAGCCCATCTCCGGTGCATCTGGAGATGGGCTCGCTTTCCTATAATCTAGACCTCTTTAATATCTCACGCAGTTCTTATCTCTATTCCTGTTTGCCGCCTCTTCTGAATCTTCTGCTGAGTACATAGCCGAGAATAATCAGAGATCCACCAACCAGGTAGATCGGAAGCGGGCTGTCTTCGCCAGTCTTCGGCAATACGCTAGGCTTTCCATCTTTGCCTTTACTATTACCATTACCATCTGGCTCTCCTGTTACCATACCCTTTGGTACTTCTTCAACATCAATTTCGATGACGATCTCTTCTTCATTTCCGTCTTTATCGGTCACGATGATCGTGAATTTGTCTTTGCCTATGAAGCCTGGATCCGGTGTATAAACCCACTTGCCGTTTGGCTTCAGGGTAACCTTACCATGTGCCGGTTTATCACCTACACTTGGCACACCTCCAAGCGGAATTTCGCCTTCAATCGGCACTTCTTCAGTCGTTGTCTCTTGCTTCACAGGCGGTGTTACCTGCGGGACTGGTGTTGCCGGAGTTGTCGGTTGAGCAGGTGTTGTTGTTGGTCCTGCACTTGGTACAACTGTCGGCGTTGCCGATGGTGTCGCCGATGGTGTTACTGAAGCACCCGGTGACGGCGATGGCGTTGGTGTAACAATGACTCCTGGTACAGGAGTAGGCGTTGCTACCGGCTCAAATGTCGATGTCGGCGGCGAGGTCGGTACTGGTGTTGCTGTCGGCGCGGCCGATGGTGTAGCCGTTGGTTCTTCAGTCGGCGGCGCTACCGTTGGCGACGCGCTAGTCTCAGGCGTAGCCGAAGCTGTTGGCGTTGGTGTTGCTACCGGCGTTGGTGTTGGTGTCGGTGTTGCTACCGGCGTTGGTGTTGGTGTCGGTGTTGCTACCGGTGTTGGCGTCGGTGTTGGTGTTGCTACCGGCGTTGGCGTCGGTGTCGGTGTTGCTACCGGCGTTGGCGTCGGTGTTGGTGTTGCTACCGGTGTTGGCGTCGGTGTCGGTGTTGCTACCGGTGTTGGCGTCGGTGTCGGTGTTGCTACCGGCGTTGGCGTCGGTGTCGGTGTTGCTACCGGCGTTGGCGT
>NZ_JABWCS010000203.1 GCF_013359945.1 Paenibacillus agri
ATCACGGTAACGGTGGCGCCAGCCGTCAATAGCGTAACGGTCAGCCCAAGCACGGCAAGCATCTTGCCAGGCGGAAGCAAGCAACTCACAGCGGCAGTTGATGTCGTTGGCGGAGCAGCAACCACGGTTACGTGGAGTAGTAGTGACGCCAGTAACAAAGTGGCAGTGGACAATACAGGGAAAGTAACCGTAGCAGCGAATGCAGCACCAGGCGTTTATACGATCACAGCAACGTCGACAGCAGACGCAACGAAGAAAGCGTCTGCGGCGATCACGGTAACGGTGGCGCCAGCAGTTAATAGCGTAGCGGTCAGCCCAAGCACGGCAAGCATCTTGCCAGGCAATAGCAAGCAGCTCGCAGCTACGGTTGATGCCGTTGGCGGAGCAGCGACCACGGTTACGTGGAGTAGCAGTGACGCGAGCAACAAAGTGTCGGTGGACAACACAGGAAAAGTAAGCGTAGCAGCGAATGCAGCACCGGGCGTTTATACGGTCACGGCAACTTCGACGGCAGACGCAACGAAGAAAGGTACCGCAACGATTATGGTCACAGCGGCACTTTCTTATTCGATTGATGAAATTACGGATCAATCGTTAGCGGCTCTTACTCAGGGATACCATTCAGGTACCCAAGAAACTAGACCAATCACCCTCACGAATACAGGTACAGGCGACCTGGTAAACTTGTCGGTAACGCTTAGCGGCAAGAACGCCAATGATTTTGTAACGACGCATCCATCATCAAACTTAACTAGCGGCACAGCAACAAGCTTTGACATCCATGCCAAGGACAATTTGCCTTCGGGCACCTATACGGCAACGGTTACGATAGCAGCGGATCATATGACGCCTGTAACATTTACCGTCACGCAATCCGTAAACTTGTCGAGTGTTCCTGCTAATCCGCAAAGCCTGGTCGCTGTTGACGGCGATCATGAGGTTACTCTTAATTGGAATACGGTAACGGGAGCTACGTATTACAACATTTATATGGCGACGACTTCGGGCCAATATACCGACGTTGAATTGACAACTGTCACTTCTTCTACCCACATCGTTAAGAATCTGACAAACGGTACGACCTATTACTTTGTGGTGAAGGCCGGGAGTGAAGGTGGTTTGAGCGCAGCATCGAATGAAGTTAGCGTGACTCCATCAACGATCCCTGGAGAGCCTACAAATGTGACGGTGACCGCTGGTGATGGAATAGCGATCGTTACGTTCACGGCTCCTATTGAAAACGGAGGTATCCCAATTACGGGATATGAAGTGATTGTTTCACCAGGCAATGTGATCGTTACCGGAGCGACAAGCCCGATTACTTTAACAGGGTTGACCAATGGAACGAGTTATAGCTTTACTGTAGTAGCGATCAATGCTGCAGGAAAAAGAAGCACAGCATCCGCCGAATCGAATACAATCATACCGAGAGCAGAATCTAGCAACAATGGCAATTCGGGCTCATCCCAGCCTTCCTCACCGACGGTACCTGTCAATACGAATACAAGTGTTGACATCCTTGTTAACGGGAAAGTGGAGAATGCGGGAACGGCCACAACAAGCAAGCGAAATGACCAGAGCGTTACAACGATTATCGTCGACCAGAAGAAGCTGGAGGATAAACTGGAGACTGAAGGTCAAGGGGCCATTGTTACGATTCCGGTCGGTTCTAATTCTGATGTCGTTATTGGTGAGCTTAATGGTCAGATGATCAAAAGCATGGAAAGCAAGCAAGCTCTTGTAGCGATCAAGACGGATCAAGCGACGTATACGATCCCGGCACAACAAATTCAAATCGATGCTATATCGGAAAAACTGGGCAAGTCGATTGTTTTGCAAGACATTAAGATACAAATCGAAATCGCCAAGCCAACAGCGGATGCAGTGAAGGTTGTAGAGGACGCGGCAGTGAAAGGCACGTTCACGCTTGTAGTTCCACCGCTGGATTTTACGATCAAAGCTGTTTACGAAAATACTAGTGTTGAAGTATCGAAGTTCAATGCTTATGTGGAAAGAACGATCGCCATTCCGGCCGGGGTTGACCCGAACAAGATCACGACAGGCGTTGTTGTTGGTCCGGATGGAAGTGTTCGCCACGTACCGACTAAGATCGTTCAAATCGATGGCAAGTATTACGCTCAGATCAACAGCTTAACTAATAGTACTTACTCTGTCGTCTGGCATCCGGTCGAATTCCTTGATGTCGTGAACCATTGGGCGAAAGATGCGATTAACGACATGGGATCACGGATGGTCATTGATGGTACGGGCAGCGGTCTATTTAGTCCAGATCGAGATATCACCCGAGCCGAGTTCGCAGCTATCCTTGTGCGCGGACTGGGATTGAAGCTGGAAGATAGCTCAACGGTGTTCTCTGATGTGAAGACATCAGATTGGTCTAGCAGCGCGATCAACACGGCATATGCGTATCAGTTGATTAGCGGGTTTGAGGACGGTACATTCCGGCCGAACGACAAAATTACTCGAGAACAGGCTATGACGATTCTCTCCAGAGCAATGACGATTACTGGACTGAAGGCAACGCTGTCCATCCAAGCGGAAGATGCAGCACTTCTTTCATTTGGGGATGCAGCAAACGTATCTGGATGGGCGCAAAGCAGCGTTGCTGACAGTGTTCAGGCTGGCCTCATATCTGGACGAAGCGCTACTGAGCTTGCACCGAAGTCATTCATTAGCAGAGCTGAGGTTGCAACCATTATTCAAAGACTTTTACAAAAATCAGGTCTGATCTAAGTAGAGATATCCCGTAGGTATAATTTAACATCCCTTCCCGGCAAGAGTTTCAATGTTGGGAAGGGATGTTTTTTTGTATTTTATGTATCTATAACCCTCAACATTCGCTGGTTTACCAGCATCTATGACCTCGGTTATGTAACGCCAACAATCCGGTTGTGAGCTGTCGAGATCCGTAAACCCATAAACCTGCGCAAGCTCTCCGCTTGAAAGGGATCGTCCATTCCATCTTGCTAATTCAGAATCTTGAGCAAGAGCAGCAACAGCCCGGCCAACAAAACGGGGGGATTCCGAAATGATAAAATGAGGTTCCTTGACTGCAGCATCTTTCCAATTTTCTTCATGTACTCCATAATGTTCGAGCATCATTTCCGAACGAATCCAGCCTGGCGTGAGCGCCACTGCTGTACATCCATAAGGCCCAATTTCTTGAGCAAGAGCCCATGCCATACGAATAACGGAGGTTTTAGCCTGATCGTAAAACATAGATACTCTGTAATTTTTATAATTATAATCAGCTGTTCCGTCGGTCATTTCTACAATTAAACCATTCTTATTTTTAAGCAGGAGGGGGAGTGTAAAATGGTTTGTAATGAGATGCGTGTCTATAGCGAGCCGCAACATACGCAGACCCTTTTCAAGTGAATGTTTCCACACAGGGGCATCCCAGTCAATCATCTTTTCAGCTCCCCATATATCATTCACGAGAATATCAAGCCGGCCTTGCTCTTGCTCAATGCGATCCACTAATTTCTTGACCTGATCAGGATCTAAATGATCGACTTGAACCGGGATTCCGTGACCGCCAGCCATGGTAACTAGTTCAGCCGTTTCTTCTATAGTTTCAGGACGATCGTATTCGGAACGATGAGCTATAGTTGACCTTCCTGTCACATAAACCGTCGCGCCTGATGCCCCTAACTCTACAGCGATACCTCGTCCAGCTCCCCGTGTAGCCCCAGCCACTAAAGCAATTTTTCCTTGTAAACAAGTCATTTCGTTCATACCTCCTTTGTTGAATACAACTTAATTATAGATTGTAATCACGACATCTCTTGTCATATATGGATCTTACTTTATTCTTAAGTCATTGCAATTTATATATATCTAAAAGGATAATATAAATTACTTTATGCAATATATAGTTTACATTTTGGAATGTATAACATATAATAAAATCCATAATAAGGAAGGATGGATTTCTTGAAAAATAAAAAAATGAAAATGGCTCGAATTGAAAACGATATGAGTCAAGAGGATTTAGCTGTCATTGTGGGTGTAACACGGCAAACGATTGGCTTGATAGAATCCGGCAATTATAATCCGACATTGAAACTTTGTATTGAAATCTGCAAAGCTCTTAACAAAACACTTAATGACTTATTCTGGGAGGACTAAATGAAAAATACGAAAATCAAAGATGAACAAATTATGCAGTTAAAGAACAAAGTTCAGAGCGAAGCCTATTGGGTAGTAATATTCTTGGCAGCTATTTCTTGCTTTATTAAATCCAATGTGCTGGATTTGGACTTTTCACAGTTCGCAGTTGAACTTGGGATTATTATTTTGTCCACAGCTTATATCGCAATAAGGAGCATGTTAATTGGATATGTTCTTAATTCCAAAGGTGGAAAAGTATTAACAATAACGTCTATTTTAGCGATAAGCCTTGCAATAAGTATTATAAACGGAGTAAGAAACTATTCTCTTTACAGTGATAAGTACTCTGGGATTTTCGATGGGTTATTTATTTCAGTATTAGTAGTAACGTTCATTTCTGCGCTTGTTTTTATTTCAGTTATATTTGCTCTTCTATATTGGTCCAACTTGCTAGGACAAAGAAGAATTGAAAAGAAACTCAATGAAATAGAAGAAGACGATTGAAATCTACAATAGAGATGGAAGGAGGTTAAGAATGAGAAGAAAAATGTTAACTATTGCAGCTATAGCAACCTTGAGTATTTCTCTGCTTGCAGGCTGTGGAAATGGAGCAGCAAAACTGCCAACGGACTTATCTATTTTACAGACAGATATCAGTACTCTTACTGTTTCAGAAAATGTGCAGGTTGTAGGGCTTGGAGAAGCAAGTCATGGCACAAAAGAATATCAACAGATGAAAGCAGAAGTGTTCAAAGCTTTGGTAGAAAACAATGGGAGTCGAACATTTATTATTGAGGGGGATTTTGGAGGAGCATTAAAGGCAGATGCTTATATTCATGGGGCTGAGGGATCCGCCGAAGATGTTGTTAAGGAAATAGGCTTCAAGATTTATAACACGCAAGAAATGGCTGATTTAGTTGATTGGATGCGTTCCTATAATAAAAACGCCCCCGCGGGAAAAGACTTACACTTTTATGGAATGGACATACAACGATACGATAATAACAAGGAAAAGCTATTTTCCATTTTAGATCTAGCTGCACCTGAATTGAGTGAAAAATATAAAACTGCTTTTTTACAATTGACTGATGAGGATAGACTGGCTATAAGTGTAGAGGTTTTGAAAAAGTCCAAAGAAGATGCTTTAGAGTTGTTGAAAGAAATGGACACTTACGAAAAAGATATTGTTGCCATTGCTGGACAGACTGGTTTTGATTTTGCAAGAGAAAGTGCAAATACAATCTATGCGTATAGTGATTTGCTATTAAGCAGTAATTCTGATTACAATTCTTTGCGAGATAAGTATATGTCTGAGAAAGTAAGTTGGTTTTTACGGCACGGAGACGGTAGTGTACTGTTTATTAATGGTCATAATGGTCATATCGGCAAAAAATCAGTTTCTAGTTATACTTCTTTAGGCGAACATTTAAGTAATGATGTAGGAGATAATTATTTCGCTATCGGAACTGATGCAGAGAATACGGAATTTCATTCACAAAACAGTAATGGAGATTTTAGTGTGATGGAAGTTGAAAATCGAAATGAATTAAATGATCAATTTGATCATATGGAGAATAAATATTACTATATGGACTTCTTGAAAGCAGCCGATGATGAAAATTTGAACAGAATTTTAGAGGGTAAGCAAACCATTACAACCTTAAACGTTGGAATTTCAAGTTGGCAAAAGATTCTGAAGCATTTTTATACAACAACCATCGTCCCTAGAGATACATTTGATGGAATGATTGTTTTCAAAAAGGTTACTCCTTCAACACTTCTTGAATAGAAGGTTGTTGGTGAAAGAACGCGTAGGGAGCCCTACATTTAAAAGCCTCTTCTTACACTTCCGCCCTAAGTCCGAAAACATAAGAAGAGGCTTAACATCTCCCCGAAAGATTTCATTTTCCAAAGTGGATACTACCGCCAGCTAAACCCGCTATTCCGAAACTAAAATACGCGGGGTAGTCTTCAAAATCACTCTGGATGCAATCCAGCAGCCGAGGCCTGCCACGGTTATACTAAGCAGAGCAAGTAGAGAAATCCCTGTCCAGTTCATAAAAAGCGGTAGTTTGACAATACCGTATGAGGATAGAAGCCCGCGCAAGAGGTGAGGCAGGAGAGAGATACCACATAAAATCCCTAATCCAGCACCTATAAGAGATAGCCCCACAATGCCCCAGGTTACAGCTCCACGTATTGTATTTGAAGTCAGTCCAATGGATTTATAGATACCATAGGGTTTTGTCTCCTTCCGGATATGAATCCGGCAAGTGCTATAGATGATAAGCCAGCTGACCATGAGAAATAGTAATCCCAATATGCTCATAGGGATGATCAGGACAGCACTGGCCTCCTTGAAGACTGAATCCAGCAGTGTCTGCTGCTTAACGGCCTGAATGCTGGAGCTGTATTGGTCATTTAGCTGCCGCACGATATCATCGGAATCCTGAACGTCCGACAGATTCATATATCCGTCATCCGGATTTAATTTGGTCACGACATCCGCTGTGACTCTGGCTTGAAAGGACATATTAGCAATGGATTGATAAATGCCGGTGACAGTAAAAGAGTGCCGTTTTCCTTCAATATAAAGCTCGATAATATCTCCAAGCTCTTTGCCAAGTTGCCGTGAAATATTAATACCGATCGAGATTTCATTTGGATTCTGCGGATTACGACCAGTAATATTGGCAAGGCCCATCTCATCCATACTTCCTTCTACGACGGTAAGCGGGATGCTGATGGATTGTGCTTGACCAGTTGTACTTGTAGAATGCTGCATCCGGTTACCAGGAACGACTCCAATAGCATGACCAGCCCAGTTCAGGTTCACAATTCTGGAATCGGCACGAATGTCTCTTTCCAAGGCTGCACGGTCCAGCTCCGATGCATTCACAATCCTTATGACAACGTTAGCGGAATCATAGCCCCACAGCGGAGCTGTTTTCTGCATTTGTGAGATGCTGTTAACCAGGACCAGACCAAAGACAAGTACCGCTGTGGTCACTGTGGTCAGCAGCAGCATCAACAGAGAACCTTTGACATTGCGGGTTACATTTCTCAGCCCAATTACTACAGACACTGGCCAGCGCTCAAAATCACTGCTACGTCGTTTATTTCGGTTCCCTCGTTTGTTGATGCCGCTATAGGCGGCTTCTGACATTCCGTAACGAATGGCTTGCATTGGCTGGATGGGTCTTGTTTTGCTCGCATACAGCCATACGCATAGTAGAATTACAAGGAGCATGCCGGCCCCCACGGATACACTTGTCCCTATGTTCTGAATGGGGATGGAGGTCTGTGCTGTTTTTAAAAAGGATAAGGATTGTTCAATAATGATGCGGGATAACAGGCGGCTGAACACGACCCCCGGAAGGATGGCGACCAGCGACAGCAGACTATATTGGAGAATATAGGTGACAATAATTTTCCTTGAAGATAGCCCTAGGGATTTGAAAATCCCGATGGTTGTGTAGCTGGACAGGATCGAGTCTGAAATGGTAAAGCCAATCGTAAACAAGGCAACCAGGATCATGACAATACCGAGGAAGCTCATTACAAAGCCGATGATTTTGTTCATGATAAAATAGAACGAGGAAAGTTCCTCATAGGTAAGCCGTTCCTCCATAAAAGGGACACCCAAGTAATTCTCAAACCGCTCCCAGTAAGCCTCATGTTGACTATAGTCAGTGAAACGAATACCCATGAAATAGGAATCGGAGCCTGGCAATCCTCCAAGATAATGACCATAATCCGTGTCGTTCAACCAGATGCGCGCAGTTGTGGAAAAGGGACCGCCCAGCGGAAGATCGATCACGATCGCTGAAACTTTTAGCGTAAGCTGTGTAGAACCAGCCTTGAACTGAAGCTCGTCTCCTACGGCAATCTCATTCTTATAGGCTAGAGAGGTAGGAATCCACACCGCTCCTGGCGCGGGAAGAGGCGTTTCCTTTCCTTGGGCAAAAACCAGCTCATCCGTGCCGAACGGCCGATCCGGGGTATTCATCATATATAAATACTGATTCGGTATTTCTTCTCCCTTGTAGGTCACGCCAGCTAAAGGCCGGTAAGGCAGCAGCACAGACGCCGTGACGCCTTCTTGGGAAGCCCACCAGTCAGCAATCTGCTGTGGATTGTGAAGCCCTTGAGTTAGATTCAGGATTTCATGCGACCCTTGTGTCTCCTGATGCAGGTCTTCATAGAGATCTTCTGAATTGGCAATAACGGTAATGGAAGTGTTCATTAAAAGCGTAGACAGCAGAATAAGCAGTGCAATCAGCAGGTTCTGAACCTTACGTTTTCGCAAATTCCCGAGGCAAATGGACGTGATCGCAGCCATCGACGTTACCCCCTCCCAGTGATATAAGAGAAGATAAGGGATTCTCGATCCTGCAGGCCATCCGGAGAATAGGGATCTAGTTCCAGCATGCCGCCCACTTTTCCATCCCGGATAAAGATAATTCGATTCGCCCGGCAGGCGGACTTGATATCATGTGTGACCATGACGATGGACTGGCCTTTGGCATTCATCTGTGTCAGGATATCCAGCACTTTAACCCCTTGTTCATAATTTAAGCTTCCAGTCGGTTCATCCGCGAAAATAATATCCGGTGTATTCATTATCGCCCGTGCAATGGCGGCTCTTTGCTGCTGTCCTCCCGATACCTCGGCAGGCAACCGTTTCTGCTGACCATCAATATTCATGGACTCCATCAGGGATAAGGCCTTTTGCTTCACTTCACGTTTGGACGTTCCTGCAACATAGCCGGGCAAGGCGATATTTTCAAAAAGGGTGAGGTCTGGCACCAGGTTGCTGCTCTGATAGACGTAGCCAATTTTTTGCGTTCGGAAAGCACCTAGCTCTTTTTCGAAAAATTGGTCAATACGCTGTTGTCGGAAATAGACCTCGCCCGCAGTTAGGGAATCCAGGCCGCTAAGCATATAGAGCAGTGTAGATTTTCCCGAACCGGAGTCACCCATAATTACTGTGAAATCACCCTGGAAGATATCCAGATCGATATTACGGATGGCGTGGAACTGTTCGCTGCCTGTGGAATAGGTTTTGCACAGGTTTTTAGCTTGGATGATGGCAGTATTCAGCACAATTAGATTCCTCCTGTAAGCTTCTTTCATTCATTGTAGAAGGGGAATCCTGCAATAATCTTATCAGAATATTAATAAAGTATTACAGCAAGACAGGATTACGCCAATTAACATAAGGGCAGAGTGAAGTAAAATGCGCTTCCCTGATGTTTAACACTTTTAAAAGAGATCGTTCCATGATGCGCTTCAATAATATGCTTGCAAATGGACAGGCCCAGGCCAGAGCCATCCTTTAATCTATTTTCGTAAGATGGAGGGGCTTGACCCTGAAAATATCGTTCAAAGATAAAGGGCATATCCTGCGGATGAATTCCTTCACCTGTATCCGATACGGTCACTTTTAACTGGTCTTGTTGCTGAATAATCTCTATTGATATTAAGTCGCCCGCCGAAGTGTGCTTAAGCGCATTCGCAATCAGGTTGGAGAGAAGCTGTTCCAGTCGCACCGGGTCTATCCGGATCAACACATTGGGAATCTCCGCAGGTTCAATAAAGTTGACGCCTGTGGTGCGGATATACGGACCGATGGGTCTCAGGATACTCTCGAACACCTCTTTGCTATAACACTCCGTAAGGGTAACGGAGATTTGTCCTAAATCTCTTAGGGCATGCACAAGCAGGTCTTCAACCAGCACAGCCATTTTGTTCGTTTGCGATTGCATGATCTCCATGTATTCCATGATGGCAGGCAGATCGGGGCAAATTCCCTCCTGTATGGCGTCAATATAAGCTTTCACAGTGGTCAATGGCGTCTTCAGATCATGTGAAATATTCGAAATCAGTTCTTTTTGCGCCTTACTCTGTGCATCTCGCTGCTGGCTGAGCTCCATAATCTCTTGTCTCATCTGGTCGAATACGGCATAGACTTCACCGATTTCATCTTGTTCCACATACTCTGCTTTCTGTTCATAGTTCCCCTTGAGAATCGCCTCGGAATGATCCTTCAAGCGGTTGATGGGCCGCAGTAGGCCAAGGTTTATTCTTCTTTTAAGCTGTAACAGGAGAAGCAGCAGAACGAGGAGAGCGGTAAGCATCAGCACTGGAAAGACGATGGGAACTGAAGAAGGTTGTTTATCGCCGAGGAGTTCTTCAGGTAAGGTGAAAATGGCATTGCCCGTCTGTCTTTTCGATACAGGATCGACCACAGGGAAGGCGAGTGTAAAGATGCCCGGACTTGTTTTGGAGGCATGCAGATCATAGTGCACACTGTTCTTGAGATCAAGTTTGTCTATAAGCGGCTGAAACTGATGGGAAGAATCAAAGAGGACTGTTCCGTCCAGTCCAGCGGACACCAGGTTCAGTTTTTTCTGCTGGCTCCAAGTCAGTAATTGATCTTGCAAGTCTTGCCGGCTAGGCAACACTGAATGCTGCTGCTCCAGAAAAAACATGATCTCGCTTACCTCTACCCGTGCTTGATTCACGGTATAGCGGGCGAGATCATTATGTTCTTGGGCCTCTAACTTGTAATAAATGAAGGCCCCGCATCCTACAAAAACTAAAATACAGGTTATCACCGAGATGAGCCATGTTTTGAACCAATTGCTCCAATACATCTCCTCTTACCCCATTCTCTCATTTCATCAGATTAAATTTATAGCCGACACCCCACACGGTTTTGAGATAGACTGGATTGGAAGGGTCTGCCTCAATCTTCTCTCTCAGCCGGCGAATATACACGGTAATGGTGCTCTCATCGCCATAAGAGGTATACCCCCAGACCTGATCCAGCAGCTGGCTTTTGGAGAATACTTGATTTTTATGCTCGGCCAGAAAATATAACAATTCGAATTCTTTAGCCGACAAAGAGAGTTCCTGTTCGCCTAGAGTGGCTTTATATGCTTTTTTATCTATAGTGAGAGAATCCAGAGTAAGCACCTCATCCTGCCGGGGTTGGAACTCCATGCCATCCATTCTGCGCAGATGCGCCTGAATTCTTGCTACCAACTCGCTTAAGGAGAAGGGTTTGGTCATATAATCATCTGCTCCGAATCCCAGTCCCAGCACTTTGTCTGTATCACTGCCCCGGGCGCTCAAGATGAGAATTGGACTGCGGGTGATATCCCGGATCTGCTGGCACAGCTCGATTCCGTTGACATCGGGCAGCATAATATCCAGGATGATGAAATCAGGGGTTAGTGATTCAACAAGTTGTAAACCCGTCGTGCCGGTGTCGGCGATATGTACTTCATAACGGTGCAATTGAATATAATCCTTCAGAATACGGGAGATGTCCTGTTCATCCTCGATAATAAGTATCACTTTAGTCTGATTCATCGATGTGCTCCTAATGGTAGATTCTTCTTTAATTTTACCATAGGAGGGGTTTTCAGGTAATGGGAGATGGGTAAGTGATTCTTGCGGCTGAAGCAGAGGATTTTGAATATTTAACTATAAAGAGATAGAATATGCAGATGAGCAGAGCGAATGGGGTGGAGTTGGGGGGTACCATCGCTATCTTGTTGTTGTCCTATCCGCGCTCTATACTTCGTATACTTCTAGGAGGTTTCCAGTGTCACCGAGAAATGTAGAGAAAGATCAACAATTAAGAGAAGTGAGACGGGAGCATATTCTGGATTGCTCTCTTCAGGTGATTGCCAGACGGGGGATTGATTCCGCCAGTGTGAAGGATATCGCCAAGGAAGCCGGACTTAGTGTCGGCAACGTCTACAATTATTTTGCGTCGAAGGAAGATATATTCAGTGCGGTGCTGCAGCGGGGGCAGATCGATTATGGCCTTCAAATCTCTAATCAAGCTGCGCTAATTATGGATGCCCGGGAAAAGCTGCATCTCATCTGTGAGAGCTGGATCGCCACACCTGAGAATTGGGCTTTTACGATCATGCTGCAAAGCATCCGGACGAACGAAACGGTGAATCCGGAGCTGCGGGAAGCGGCTACACGCAGATTCACTACAAATCTGGAGCCGATGGCCGAAATTATGCGGCAGGGACAGCACGCGGGTGTCATTATTGAGGGTGATCCGAAGGAGCTTGCCTTCTATTTTGTCAGCTTGATTCAAGGCTTGACACTACAATTGGCGCCCGGCTATGAAATTCCGGTGAAGATTCAAGCTGCAAACATCGTAACCTTATTTAGTGTGCCTAAGAAATGACAAAAAATAGTTTGACAAGTGATTTAAGTCATTGCTAATATAACAGGTAACAAAACGAATACATATTCAGTTTGTGGATGAACAATTGAATATTGTCCAATCGACCAGACAACCGGAGATTGACGGGGCAATACTGCTTGCAACAATGCAGCAGAATGTACCGTGGCATCTCTTTTTTTTATGCCTAATACCTAGTAATCATGTGAGAAAAGTTTATTTAAATCAATCGATGGGGGAATGGGAGATGAAATTATTCAAGGTATGGGCTTTGATTCTATTGATAGCGGTGCTTACAGTGGGTTGCGCCAACACAGAAAAAAGCGGAAGTGAAGCTAAAGAAACCAAAGAAGTCAAAGAAGTCAAAGAAACCAATAACTATGAGGGATTGACCGTGAAGCTGGGCGTTCAGGGCAGCGGCGGGCTGTGGGGCAAAGCGCGGGAGGAGAAATGGTTTGAGGATGAGTTCGGACAGTTTGGTGTGAAGGTCGAATGGGCAGAGTTCCAGAGCGGACCTCCGATGACCGAAGCCATTGCGTCCAATCATCTTGATTTTGCCGGTCTTGGTAACATGCCGATCATTGCCGCTCAGGCAGCGGATATTCCGTTCAAGGTCATCTCGCAATTGCTCGAAGGAAAGAACAATGTGGCGATCATCACGCCAACCAACAGTGCGCTTAAAACGATTGATGATTTGAAAGGTAAGAAGATAGCTGTAGCCAAAGGGAGCAATGCCTACAACTTCCTCTATCGCGGTTTGGCCGAATCCGGAATTAAAGACTCCGATGTCGAAATTATTCAGCTTCAGCCGGATGAAGCGCAGCCGGCATTCGAGTCGGGCGGTGTAGACGCATGGGCTACCTGGGATCCCTATATTACGCTTAATACGTTGACGGGCAAAGCTAAAGTGTTGACGGACGGCGAGCAGTTGGGTGTATTGTCCCCGTCTTTCCAGATCGTGCGTAAAGAGTTTGCTGAGAAATATCCGGAGCTCGTTACACTTTACCTGAAGGTATTCGAGAAAACCCGGCTATGGGAAGAGCAGAACCTGGACGAAGCGTTGAACCGTTATGCAACAGAACGTAAAGTTCCGGTTGAGGTGATCAAAGGAACACAGGTACGGTCTAAAATAATCAATATCCCTGTAAGTGACGAGATCATTGCCGAGCAGCAGAAAACGGCAGACTTCCAGTATGAGATCGGAAATATTCGCAAAAAGATTAACGTATCCGAGGTATTCGACAACCAATACGTGAAAGAAGCTTTGAAATAAAGGGAGTAAAGGTGAAATGGAACTACAGATAACAACTAAAATACTAGATAAATGAAATGAATGTAACGAGGTGGTAGTGATGGAGAATGCGGCAGCAACGCCGCTCGTACAGGAGAAAACGGGAACATCGAAGAGACCGAAGCGGCGGCGATCCATACAGGTTACTAATGTAGCGCTGGGGATCTTGCTGCCTGTAGCAACGGTTGTGTTCTGGGAAATTGCTGCTGGAATGGGGAAGCTGAATCCGATTTTATTGCCTGCTCCCAGTAAAATAGTAGAGGAATTCGTCAGTCTGACATCTTCCGGCGAGCTGATACGTCATCTAGGGATCTCGGCATGGCGGGCACTGCTTGGCTTCTTGCTTGGCGGGGGATTGGGGCTGGCGGCCGGCATTTGGGTAGGCTTCTCCTACAAAACAGAGCGGCTGCTCGATCCGCTGCTGCAAATGCTGCGTACGCTGCCTCATCTCGCAATTGCGCCGTTGTTCATTCTATGGTTCGGCTTTGGTGAAACGTCGAAAGTGCTGCTGATCGCCAAAGGGACGTTTTTTCCGCTCTACGTCAATACGTTCCTTGGCATTCGCTCGGTAGACAGCAGGCTGTTCGAAGTCGGCCGGGTGCTTCAATTCAGCAAATGGCAGATGATCACGAAGCTGGTCGTTCCCGCCGCCATGCCGAACATTTTGCTGGGAGTAAGGTTGTCAGTCGGGGTTGCCTGGCTGGTGCTTGTGGTTGCCGAGATGATGGGCTCCAGCTCTGGCGTTGGTTTTCTGATCAATGATGCCAGATCATTTTCGCTGACCTCTGTCGTGTTCGTCGGAATTATTGTATTTGCCGTTGTCGGTAAGCTGACGGATTCATTGGTGAAGCTGCTGGAGCGCCGGTTACTGCGCTGGCAGAACAGCTATAAAGGAGATGGGAAGCTATGAGCGGGCAAGTATTGGATGAGAAAAGGTCGCGCCCATCAGAAGAAGGCTGGCTCCGAGTGATTCCGAGGCCGCTTCACGGCTGGCTTGTGCCGGTAGCGATCGCAATCGTCTGGGAGGCTGTGGGACAGCTCGGTCTTGTACCGGCATCTATGCTGCCGACACCGAGTGACATTGTGAAGCAGTTTGCGGAGCTGATCGCCAGCGGCGAGCTCTATAAGCATATGAGCATCAGCCTCTATCGGGCAATGGTCGGCTTTTTGCTGGGTGCTGGGACGGGATTGCTGTTTGGTCTATTGACTGGTCTGAATAAAATCGCCGAAAAGACGCTCGATCCGTCCCTACAGATGATGTGGACCATTCCGCTGCTGTCGCTGATTCCGCTCTTTATATTGTGGTTTGGCATTGGCGAGTTTTCCAAAATATTAATGATCTCACTAGGTGCCTTTTTTCCTGTCTACGTCAATACGTTTCTTGGCATCCGCAACGTGGATTTGAAACTGTTCGAAGTCGCACGTATCCTTCAGTATTCGCGGTTGCAGCTCATTACGAAGCTGATTATTCCGTCTGCTCTGCCGAATATTTTACTCGGTATCAGGCTGTCGCTTGGGATTGCCTGGCTGGTGCTTGTCGTCGCGGAGATGATGGGCACAAGCGCGGGCATCGGCTATATGATCCAGGACGCAAGAGCGTATATGCGAACGGATGTCGTCTTCGTCGGCATTATCATTTTCGCCTTAATCGGCAAGATATCTGATTCAGGTGTCCGGCTGCTGGAGAAGCGCTGGCTTCGTTGGCGTGACACGTTCAGAGGGTGACTAACACCAGGGCAGGAGGGAGTTACGATGGGAACAAGAGATGAGCAGCTTCATTTGGGCGCCTTCATCTACTATAGCGGCCATCATCATTATGGCTGGCGGCATCCGGAGTCCGGAGCGGAAGGGCTGTTTGACTTCAAGTTTTATAAAAGATTGGCACAAACCGCCGAACGAGGCAAGTTCGATATGATGTTTCTGGCCGATCTGCTGTATGTTCGCGGTGTCGAGGATGCAGCTTCCGGCATGCTGGAGCCGGTTCAGCTGCTCGCAGCCTTATCGACGGTGACGGAGAAGCTTGGACTGACGGCGACCGTATCGACAACCTACAACGAGCCTTATAACGTTGCGCGTAAATTTGCCTCACTGGACCATCTAAGTGAAGGGCGCGCGGGGTGGAACATCGTAACGTCGCAGCTGGATGTTGAAGCTTACAACTACGGCAAGGACAAACACCCGGAGCATGGTCTTCGCTACGAGATGGCACGAGAATTCGTCGAGGTCGTCACCCGGCTCTGGGATACTTGGGAGGATGATGCGCTTATCATCGACCGCAAGGCAGGGATTTTCGCTGACGGAGCAAAGGTGAAGGAAGTTGAATACAAGGGACAGTGGTATTCGACTAAAGGGGCACTCAATGTTCCCCGCCCGCCACAAGGTTATCCTGTATTAATCCAGGCGGGTTCTTCCGCTCCGGGGCAGGATTTTGCGGCTGCGTTCGGGGAAGTGATCTTTACCGCGCAACAGTCGCTGGAAGCGGCGCAGGCATTCTATGCCAGTGTCAAAGGGAAGCTTGTGGCGAATGGCAGGCAGGCGGATAGCATCAAGATCATGCCGGGGCTGTCACCAATCATTGGGGCAACGGAGGCGGAAGCGCAGCAGAAATACAAGGAGCTACAGGATTTGATTCCGTCTAGTGTAATTGTCGGTGCCCTGTCCACCATGCTTAATTTTGACCTCTCCGGCTACCCAATAGATGGGGAGCTACCGGACATTCCCGATCCTGTCGAAGCGACCAATGGCATGAAAAGCCGCGTACAGCTCATCATGGACATGGCGCGCAAGGAACGCCTTTCGATTCAGGATCTAGGCGGGCGTCTGATTGGTGCCCGGGGGCATATGCAGTTTGTAGGCACCTATGGTCAGTTAGCTGACTTTATGCAGCATTGGTTTCAGGAGTATGGCTGCGATGGCTTCAACATTATGCCGCCGGTGCTGCCAGGCAATCTTGATGAATTCGTCGACCATGTTGTGCCGATTCTCCAGCAGCGGGGGTTGTTCCGGAAGGAATATACTGGAAGCACACTGCGCGAGCATCTCGGTCTGGAGCGGCCGGGTCTCCGCCATTTCCAAGCAGGCCATGAACGAGCGGCTGCATCCGCTGCACCGGCTGCGACTTGAGAAACGGATTGGCTTGATGAGGTCGCGGCTATCCAGTCGTCGACGATAGCCGTGCCGTCTACTGACAATCCGCGCTAAAGATCCTCTCTTCATGGAGAGGATCTTTTTTTTGTATAAGCTAATCCAACAACCGGTATAGTCAGGAAGACGGGAAGCTTGTACATACGTTGCTATAAATTAAAAGATCACCTATCATTGATAATGATTGTTATTATCAATTGATGGAGGCCGTCTAGATTGTGAAGGAGGAAGGTTTCAATGGAGAATCGGCTTGCAGCAATTGCTTCCGGTCGAGTGGGAGAGGCTCAGGAACGGGTGCCTATGAAGCAAATGCGCGATTATATATCCACTCATTTTGGAGAACCGTTAACTCTAGATATTCTAGCTCAGGCAGCAGGGCTGAGCACAAAGTATTTTAGTGAAGCATTTAAGAAAACCTTCGGGCAAAGTGTGACGGATTATTTGACGTCCCTGCGGATCGGCCATGCGAAGCAACTACTGCGCGATACTGAGTGGGGGCTGCGTGATGTTGCCCGGGCTTGTGGCTATAGCGATGAATTTTATTTCAGCCGCAAGTTTAAGAAGGAGGTCGGGATTGCGCCGTCTGTGTACAGTAAAAAGTTCTTTAACCGTATTTCTACGACCTGCACTGAGCTGACTGGAAATTTGCTGGCTCTAGGGATCATTCCGATTGCCGCTCCAATGGACCCTAAATGGACACCCTATTACCATTATTATTATCAATCCGCCATTCAAGTGCATTTGCATTACCAGAATAGTGGTAAGGATGAAGAGAATATGAAGATGCTGCTGGCAGCAAAGCCGGACATTGTGTTCATCCGGAAGCCATTTGACGAAAATGCGGATCGTTCGGTGGAGATGGCGGGCATACGAACCGTTAATGTCAAGTCCGAAGACTGGAAATTACAGCTTAGAGAGATGGCTGATGTATTGAACAAGCAGGAGGTAGGTCAGGCCTGGATAGATACCTATGAAGCAAGATTAACCGAGATCAGACCGGAAATTCGTCAAGCGGCGGGACAGGATCAATTTGCTGTGCTACGTCTATCGGACGAAAATCTCTTTCTTTATACCAACAGAGGTATTCGTGACGTGCTCTTTCAGGATCTGGGTCTGTCCACAGCATTCCAGCAGCAAGAAGTTTGCAACAAGCCGATTACTTTAGAAGAAGTGTTAGCGATAAATCCGGATCGGCTGCTGCTCATGGTCTGTCTAAATGCCCGTACACGGCATCACTGGCTTGCTCTTCAGCACAATCCGCAGTGGCAGAAGCTTCGTGCGGTCCAGCTGGGACAACTCTATTTGCTGCCATCCAATCCTTGGCTCGAATATTCGGCAGTGGCTGTTTATCGTATATTGGAAGAAACGTTCATGCTGCTGACTGGGAAAAATCCAAATCCCGATCCTGCCTCTGTCCATGGCCTATGGGCAAGGGTGGGCGTATAATCCATTCTTGTGAGAATTATTATCAATACAAGTATTGGGGGGTGAACGATTTTGATTAACGTATGGAACAAGAAGTATCAAAGGCTGTTGTTGATGCTAACAGGAATAAGCTTACTGGCTGTTCTCATGGCTGGATGTGGTACAGGGGAGAATAACACTGTGTCTGAGTCTACGACGGTCCCGGCAGAGGAAGCGCCTGTTGCAGCAGAAGCAGAGCAGGCCTCAACAGAGGAAGCACAGGCCACAGCAACTTATCCACTAGTAATTAAGGATGAGCTTGGACATGAGGTGACGATCCCTGCAAAACCGACGCGGATTTTTGCTCCTATACTGGAGGATTCACTGGCATCCTTGGGGGTTAAGCCCGTTGTTCAATGGTCGAATGGGGCTCGAATTCAGGAATACTTACAGGATCAACTAGCCGATGTACCTGTTATTACCTTTACAAAGGGCTTACCGCCTGCCTCCGAAGCGGTGATGAGCTATACGCCTGATTTGATTATTTTGCATAACAAAAATTTTGCCGAGAATGGCATTTACGAGCAATACTCGAAGATCGCCCCGACCTATGTATTTCAGAGCGCCACAACCGATTTCTCTCATTCACTGCTAACGCTCGGGGAAATGTTAGGCGAACAGGAGAAGGCAGCAGAAGTTCTGGCAGGTTATGCGGAGAAGGTGACAGCTGCCAAGGAGAAGCTGGGGACGGTCATTGAAGGGAAAAAGGCGGCGGTCATTCGCTTTAATTCTAAAGGGATGTTTTTTATGACTAGCGATTATTTCAGCGGATATGTACTGGCACATGATCTGGGCTTAAGCCAGCCTGAATCTATCCAAGGCTCAACTGCTGCAGTTTCATATGAGGTATTGCCTAAACTGGATGTGGATTATATCTTCCTTGTTAAGGACGGTAATTCAGGGGATGCCACTTTAAACGAGCTGAAGGAAAGCAGCATTTGGAAGAGCACTCCAGCTGTGAAAAATGGCAATGTATTTGAGACGGCGAGCGAATACTGGCTTACAGGGGGCGTTATTGCACAGAGCAAGGTTATAGATGATATTGTAAGCTTCTTGACACCATGAACAAGCTGACCAGGAACCCCTACATTGCCGACCGCTGTTATGAATATGAGATGTCATCTAGTCGTGGCGATCATTACAGAATTCTGATCGGAACTCCAGTAGAAGAAGCTCCGGTTAACGGATATCCGGTTATCTATGCGCTGGATGGGGATGCGTTGTTCCAGACCGTTGCCGAAACAGTCAGGCTGCAGACGCGAAAGCCCAAGGGGTTAGGGCCTGTTCTTGTTATCGGGATCGGGTATCCGTCCAAAGAGCCGTTTGATATGAATCGGCGCTGCCTGGATTTTACGATACCAGCAGAAGGTAGCGTACTCCCGGCCAGGCCCGAGGGCCGACCGTGGCCACCGCATGGTGGGGCGGATCAATTTCTGGATTTTATTGAACGGGAGCTTAAACCGGTAATTGCTGGTGAATGGCCGATCGATTCAAGCCGACAACTGATTGTTGGTCACTCGCTGGGTGGACTGCTTGTACTGCATGCTTTATTTGCAAGACCGCATTTATTTACGCATTATGCTGCCGGTAGTCCATCCACCTGGTGGGCTGAAGATAAGATCTTCGAAGAGCAGATGCAGTTCACGCAGACGTGGCAGAGCAGCGCAACTATTCGTCTACAGCTAACTACTGGTGCTCGTGAGTTGCCTCATATGCTGGACGGAAGTGATCGAATGGGGCAAGCGATGCGGGCATTAAGTGACAGGGGAATTACCACGGATGTAATCCGGTTTGAGGATGAGGACCATGTAAGTGTTCTTCCGGGAATGCTGGCCCGTTTGCCGAGGTTTATATGGTCGTGAGGATCGATCAGCCGACTTGATAAAAGAACCTAGCCGCAGGCAAATTGCCTGCGGTTCATTTGTGTACGTGGTTAATTTATGACAGCAACACTTTGATAAAATCCATAAACGTGTACCTGTGATTTTACATGTGATTTAGAGCATTTCACCAACCGTTTTAGGTTTTAAAATATCACTAACCAGAAGTGCCAATTCGTCAATGGGCATTGCTTTATTTTGTTTAAACCAATACACCAGAATACCCACCAAGCCAGATGAAATAAAGGCTAATGAGTATTCGGTGTCAGTCTGGCTAAGCTGCAGAACAGTACCAATTTCATTTAAATAATCATAAAACTTTTGATTCAGAATATGGATTAAATCATTTTAGATCAGGTGTTGAATAAAGTTTTCATTATTATGGAAGAAAATAAAGGTCAATAGAGTAGTCAATTCAATTATTAAAACTATGAATTTTTTTATTAAAAATCCAGAGTGTATATGCTATTTTCATACAATAATGTTATGATTTTGTCGATGAGAAAACGAAATATTGAATATAAGAGTAGTGAAAGGAGGATTTATGATTGAGAAGATAATAAATGCAGTAATTTCGTTAACTATCTTCAGTTTAATTATATTTTATCCTTCGGAGTTTAATTTATGGTTGGCAGCTTCGATATTTGCTATTTGGATAATTGTTGATCTTATTTGTAAACCTACCAAGATAAACATAATAACAATACTGCTTTTTTCTTTAGGAGCAGTCATTTTATTTACTGTATTTAGATGAATATATCAAGTAGATCCATAAATAAATAGTCGATTTTATTGGAGAGAGTATGTAGCAGAAACCAAATGGGGTGTTCATTGATTAGCCGATTAATTATCCTGTAGTGTAGCTGACGACCGAGCCTTACGTTTGGACCTTAAGTTCGTCTTATATATACAAAATGTTCATATTTAATATTTTGAATATTTAACTATAAAGAGATAGAATAGAATGATCAACTTGATTTGTTGTCGTTTACTATGGTAGCTAGAATCGTAGACAACAAATACGTACTAGGAGGAAACAAGTAGTGGAAATTGGTGTAAGCACCTTTGTTGAGACAACGCCTGATGTACATACTGGTAAGACAATGAGTCATGCTGAACGCATAAGTGAAGTGGTGGAGGAAATCGTGCTGGCAGATCAAGTGGGATTGGATGTGTATGGTGTTGGTGAACATCATCGTCCTGATTTTGCAGCTTCAGCACCTGCTGTGGTCATGGCCGCGGCTGCATCCCTGACTTCAAGAATTCGGCTTACGAGTGCGGTAATGATTCTTTCGTCTTCTGATCCGGTGCGCGTATTTCAGGATTTTGCCACGCTTGACGCAGTATCCAACGGCCGTGCAGAGATTATGGTAGGGCGTGGATCGTTTATGGAATCATTCCCGCTATTCGGCTACGATGTGAAAGATTATGAGGAGCTCTTTGATGAGAAGCTGGAGCTGTTGCTGCAAATTCAGCAATCGGAGAAAGTCACTTGGAGCGGTAAACATAGAGCAGCAATAGATAATCTGGGAATCTATCCCCGCCCGGTGCAGGATCGTTTGCCGGTATGGATTGGCAGTGCGGGTAGTCCGGAGTCAGCCATTCGCGCCGGAGCCATGGGTTTACCTTTTGCACTCGCGATTATTGGGAATGTGAATCCTTCACAATATGCAGCGCATGTAAAGCTTTATAAAGAAGCGGCTGCCAAAGCGGGCCACGATGTCTCGCGGTTGCCGATTGCCACGCACTCCCATGGTTTTATTGCAGAGAGTAATGAGAAGGCGCTTGAGCAGTTTTTCCCTTCCACACATGCCCGGACGAATTTTAGAGCAGTGGAAAAAGGGCTGCCCCCCTATCATCGTGCAGATTATGATGCAGCGTGCAAGTTTGACGGGGCCTTATATGTAGGTGATCCGGAGACCGTCGCGAACAAAATCATTTATCTGCGCAAAGAAGTGGGCATTACGAGATTCCTGCTACATGTCCCACATGGTACAATGCCGCATGCAGAGGTGATGGAAGCCATTAGGCTGCTCGGAACCGAAGTGGCACCTCGTGTGCGTGATGAAATTTCTCGCTGGGAGCAAGAGCAGGACATGGAGAGAGCTTGACGCTTGTAGACTTAAGTGGCGGGATAACTTATAGCATAGTCGTAACCCCTGGCAAAGTACCATCAGGATGTCACTATTGCCCTATGAATTTTGATGGTATGATAGATGTGAGGTGAATTTATAATGACTAATGAGACACCAATTGAGGAAGAGAACAACAAGCAACCGGAAATGTCCGAAGAGGATTGGACTGAACTTCTGAAGGCAGTCCATCATAACAGCCTCGTTGCATTGCGAATGAAATTCCAGGATGTTGAAGGGCAAGTATTGAACATGGAAGCTTACGGCCCAGTTTTTGTGTACAATGTGAAGGATGAGTCCGGCAATGGATATTCATGCGGCTTTTTCCTGCGGGAATTGGTTGCGAGATTCCAGTCGGGCAATAAACCGGAAGTGTGGCTGGCTTCGTTCTACTATGAAATGATGAAGATTCCCGGGGGCAAGGCGCTTCCTAAACCGCCAGAGAGCGAAGAGGAAGCAAAAGCAGTCATCGATAATGTACTGGTTCCGCATTGCATCGCGGCTGTCCAGGAAGAATTCGCACCCCAGCAGGTTCATGCAGGCCTGGCCTGGAATCAGGAGCACGGCCCTATGTTCGAAACCGGATTTCCAGAGATTACGGAAGGCAGTAATGTGTGCGCAATTCCGCTTCATTTATTGCTGACTCATTTGCAACTCAACCGTGACCCTGCGGAACTGCTTGTTCAAGGCTTGTATCATATCCGTAAAGAACATGGCTTGGACTAAAATGGAATCAACATAGGAAAGACTTCGGAAAAACGGCAGAGATGCCGTTTTTTTGTGTTTTAGAATAGGGAGTTTGTTAAACTTTTATTAATTTAATTTTATGCTGCTTTTCCCTTAACCCTCCTATTACATTCAGTTGATATAATAACGTGAATTTTTAATTGGGAGAGGGGTCAACTAACTTGAAGATAAGGAATCAGCGCTGGCTGGCGGTCGTTCTTGTAGCAGCGATGGTCGTTCAATCATTGTGGTCTTTCGCAGGGACAGGCCAAGCAGCAACAGGCCCGATAAATACCAATAATCTGGCGAAGAATATAGTCATCAGCCAGTTTTATGGAGGCAAAAAAGATGATGTTCTCGATCTGTATACTAACGACTTTGTAGAATTATATAACCCTACAGCGGAGCCGATTTCGCTTAACGGCTGGTCTATCCAATATGCTGATAATAAGAAAAATAGCTGGAAGGCAGCAATTCTGGGTTCGCCAACTGCCAATATACCGGGGTACGGTTATTATCTTGTTGCGCTTGGCAGCAATGGGAATGTTGGAAGCCAATTGCCTCAGCCGGATGCTGCAGAGAGTTCTTTTAAAATAGGAAATAATAGCGGTAAGCTGGCACTCTTGAATACTACCCAAAGCTTGACCTCCAATGACCCGATGAAGGACACGTTAAAAGACAATGTCATTGATTTTGTTGGATACGACCCGGAAGTGGATGCTTCCTTGGGCAGTCCGGCGGCGCAAACGGGTAAGCAGTCCACGATACAACGATTAGTATTCGATCCGCTTGATCCCGAGAAGAGCACGAATTCAGCTGCGACTCCAAATCGGGGGAATAACTGGGATACCCGCAATAATAGCAAGGACTTTGAAAAAATAAAAGATAGCAAGCCACGCAACTCCAGTAGTACAGCCGCGTATGCGATTCTGGAGAATAATCAGAGCGTACAAATGAAATCTGGGTCAACCGTTGATCCAGCTCATAACAAAATCACCCTCACCGCTTTTAACGGTATTGTGAAACAAGGCCAATGGGCTTCCGAAGACTTCACTGTAACCGGACTTCCTGCGGGATTGTTTGCGACGGCTAGTGCCAGTGGTGAGGGGATCGAGATTACGATTACCGGTGATGGCACGGCCAACATTGTTAGCGATGCCAATCTTACTTTTGAGATTAACCCTGGAGCTTGGGACCAATCCAACAAACCAACTAATCCAGTAAGCGTATACCAAAAGAACAACACCGCGACATTAGTTAAATTCACACCATCCAACAAAATTGCAGCGGTTCCAGCGTCATCTTCTATTAAAATGAGTGGTGCGAAGGATCTGAACGCTCGCTTCCAGTTGAATCTTACGGCAGGGATTCCGGCCAATGGGACACTGAGCTCCGATGCATACAGTGTGTCAGGACTTCCTTCTGGAGACTGGAAAATCGCGGCTGAGGGGCAAAGCAGTGACAACACGATTACCTTCTCCATTTCGGGGACTGCTACCACTCCTGTGATGGATACTGCGCAACTTAAGGTGATTGTGAAGTCAGAGGCTATGCAGGATAATGATTGGTTAGCTTCTGAACCGATTAGCATTTCTCTACTACGTTACAGCTCGCCGGTTCTTTCGGATGAGGCACGCAAACAGAAAGTAGAACATAGTATTGTAGATGACAACACCAGTTTCAATGATGCAATAACCAAAGAATATAAGTATGGGAGCAGCGCCATGGGAGCGAACGAGTACACGTTCTTGCGTGGTACGCATTCGTTGTTCAAATCCGATCTTGCGTCTGGGCTGATCCCATCTCCTGCTTCGATCATTGCCGGGTGGAAAGACAAGGATATTTTAACCTACACGCAAGGCGATGCGCATATTCAGAATGTCGGTACTTTTAATGATAGCAAAGATCTGATGGTGTTCAGTCTGAACGACGTGGACTCCGCCGGAATCGGAAGCTTCTATGATGATTTAATCCGTTTTGTCACAAGTACTTATGTCGTAAAATACGATAAAGACAGCTCGGGTCTCGCGAATTTGCAGGATGCTGATTTCCGTGACGTCTCTAAAACGTTCCTGGATACTTATAAGGATACACTGATTGAGATTAATAACGATAACAGCAAGAAAGCGACCAAGCTTACGAGAAGCAATGTTACGGCATATACCCAAAGTGTCATGGACAAAGTCTCCAAAGTGTCTTATGCCGAGGCGCTGCAAAAGCTGCTGGGTAAGCGGGCGTTGAATGGGAAATTAAATATCGATGGTAATCCCGATAAGTTTGAACTGGCCACTGAGGCTGAAGTAGCATCATTAAAAGGTGACTGGGAAAATTATAAGACGCAAGTCAGAGCCAATTTCCCGAACCTTAGCGATGACCAGTTTAATGCCTATTTTACAATTAAGGATATTGTACGCCGTATTCACCAGGGTATTGGCAGCATAGGGGTAGAACGTTACAATGTGCTGATCGAAGGTCCAAGTAATGCCAACACGGATGATATTTTGCTTGATGTAAAAGAACAAACGCGGGATGCTTATATCTCTAAAGATGCATATATCAAGACCGCAGTAGATACCGATGCTTATCTGGGCGTACTCGAAGCTTCGAATCGTTCGTTCCTGATCCGGGAAGTCTCGCCGTTTAAGGGAGATTACACCGATAAGCCATTCAAAAATAAGGATGAGCTGGAGCAATATCTGATTGACGCAGCCAAGGCTTATGCTTATGCGGATTCTCGCCTGGATAAGGTGTCCGATGAACTGGATTATAAGTTTGAAGAGCGTTTTGTAACGAATATTTTGCCGGTTTGGAACGACCTGGAGAATTTTATTCTTAACGCTGCTGAGGACTATTCGCATCAGGTGGTAGCAGACTTTGCACTTGTTCAAGGAGATATGCTGGCTGGAAAATTAATTGATGTTTCAACACTGGACAAGTTGACTGTAGATACAGGTACGTTGTCTCCATCGTTCGATGCCGGAATCACCGAGTACAGTGTGACTGTCCCTCATTCCGTTGAATCGTTGAATATCACGGCAAAGGCTAGTGATGCAAAAGCGAGTCTGACAGCCCAAGGCGAACCGTACACCAATGAAACAGCTCATACATTGAAGTTGTCTGTTGGAAAGAATGACATTCCTTTCACTGTGACTGCACGTAATGGTTCTACTAAGACCTATACCGTGACCGTGATTCGGGAAGCAGCGGAAGAGGATAGTAGCAGCGCTGATTTGAGCGACCTGAAGTTATCCAGTGGAACTCTGAATCCTGTGTTCGAAGGTGCTTTGACTCACTACACATCACAGGTGGACAATGACGTATCGGGCATTACCGTAACCGCAAGCGTCTATGATAGTGCTGCTACATTCACTGTGAACGGCACTCCAGGAACGAGTGGTCAAGCCAGTGACTTGATCAATTTGAATGCTGGCAGCAATGAGCTCACCATTGTAGTGACAGCTAAGGATGGCTCCAGCAAGACTTATACTGTGGACGTGATTAGAAAAGCAGCAGAAGAAGCAAAGAGTAACGCTGATTTGAGCAGTCTGACCTTGTCGAGCGGTACGTTGAATCCGCTCTTTGCACCTGACGTAACTAGTTATGCGACTCAAGTTGACTACAAAGTATCAGGCATTTCGGTAACAGCGAATGTCTATGATAGTGCGGCTTCGTTCACTGTGAACGGTACTCCGGCGGTCAGTGGACAAGCTAGCGGGGGTATTGATCTACAGGTTGGAAGCAACATTATTCCGATCGAAGTGACAGCACAAAGCGGTTTCAAAAAGACATACAGGGTGACTGTGACCCGTGCTGCAGAGAGTATCCCGGATCCTACAGGCCCGACAACACCGGATCCTGGGACACCGGGTCCCGGAACGCCAGATCCTGGAACACCAGGGACTCCGACCCCTTCGACTCCGTCAGGAGGGACGAATAGCGGGAATATTCCAGTTCATTCGGGGAGTATTCCCGTGAACGGTGGCGTGCTTACCTTGAATGGAGCAACAATCAGTGTGCCAGCCGGATCGATCGAGAGCGGGATCGAGATTACTGTTTCTAAAGTAACTCAATCCTCGAACTTGTCCACTGATGACACATTGAAGCTATTGGGTGATGTTTATGAGATTACGAAGAATAAGGCTGGCGATTTTGGCCAACCGGTGACCATTACTCTGACTTTCGACCCGTCGAAGGTGAACTTCAATAACTCGGTTGTAGGCTTGTACTGGCTGAATGAGCAGAGTAAGAAATGGGTGAAGCTGGACAACCTGAAAGTGGACCAAGCTAACGGAACAGTGTCCGGAACAGTTACCCATTTCACGAAATTTGCTGTTCTGGTATCTGATAAAACAGAGCCTTCGATTCCGAAGGTAGAAAAAGATTTTGCTGATATCCACGGACATTGGGCAGAGGTCAGCATCAAGGAATTGGTATCCCTCGGTGGGCTTACCGGTTACCCGGATGATACTTTTAGACCCGACAACAAGATTACAAGAGCCGAATTCGTGACGATGATCGCGAAGACCCTTAACCTTCAAGCTACGAATGGAAAAGAGTTTGCTGACACTAAGACGCATTGGGCGCACGATACCATTGCAACAGCGGCAGCACTTGGCATTGTTGACGGTTATAACGGAGACACCTTCGGTCCGGATGAGTGGGTGACCCGTGAGCAAGTTGCAGCAATGGTTGTTCGAGCTGCTAAACTGGCTTTGGCTGACAAGGACATCAGCTTCTCCGACAGCTCCAAGATTTCCGCTTGGGCGCTTCCTGCGCTTAAGACAGCGATTGATCAAGGGCTAATTAACGGATATACCGACGGTACAGTGAAACCGACAGGGAACACAAGCCGCGCAGAAGCGGCAACAATTCTCCTGAGAGCACTCCAGTTAAAGAAATAAAGCATAGCTATAAAAGGCTGTTTCCCGGCAGGTAATACCTATCTGGGGAGCAGCCTTTTGTTTTAAATAAAGTATTAGTTTCACGATGCGTCATTAAGCTAACTAGTTTGGCGCTCGTGGTGTTTTATGGTATAAGCGTGTTCATCTATGGGGCCATCCTGCAAAGGTCTTAAGTGAGAATCTTAAGCTGATCTTGTATAAGCATAAGTTGGCTTTCGATGAAGGTTTATTATTATTTTGAACTTGATGATCTTTACTATAATAACGTGTGTCTGTAGTTAATAAAACAGCGACAGTCTAGGATTTTTCTCGTCCAAGACTGCCGCTGTTTCTTTTACTAAGGTCAGTTTAATATCGTTTAATATTTTATATGCTAGCCTACTTAATGGAAGCCTCATAAATAGCATGAATGGACTTGGACAGCAGGGCGTTGAATTCCTTGTCGGTCTGTCCCGCACTTAATCCTTCGGATAAGCCGCGAGAGAAGCTGGCGATCAGTCCGTGATGACGGGCCAGCTTCTCGTTGGCTTCAGATTGGCTGTAGCCGCCTGACAAAGCCACTACGCGCAGCACATGTGAATCATTTATAAGATCCCGGTAGAAATTATCTTCTGTCGGGATGGAGAGCTTGAGCATAACCTTCACGTCAGAGCCAAGGTTAGATAAGTGTGCGGTAAGTTCTTCTTTTAACAGTTTCTCAGAAGCTTCTTTATCTGCACTGTAGATATCAACTTCAGGTTCGATAATCGGAATAAGCCCGCTATCAAGGATTTGATTGGCGACGGCAAACTGCTGTTCAACCACTTGTTTGATCCCAGCGGGATTTGCTTCCTTAATCACCGAGCGCATTTTTGTTCCGAAAATATGTCGTTCGACTGCCCGCTTCAGAAGCTCGTCCAAGCCAGTAATAGGCTTCATAAGCTGAACTCCGTCTGTCTGATCGGCCAGTCCTTTATCGATTTTTAAAAAGGGTACAATGCCCTTCTGTTCCCACAGGTAATCCGCGGTATATTGTCCGTCAATGAAACGGTCCATCGTGTTCTCGAATAAGATCGCACCCAGAATGTACTGTGCATCAAAAGCCGGGCTCTTGATAATGCGTGTTCTCATCTCATGGACTAATTCATACATTTGGTCTTCGTTCGAATAGCGATCTTCTTTAACACCATATTGCAGTAGCGCTTTCGGCGTACTTCCTCCGCTTTGGTCCAAGGCCGCGATAAATCCCTGTCCGGAGTGAATTCGATCCAGTTGCTTCGTATTCGTATTCATGAATGTTCCCCTTCCCTTTCGTGGATTGTGGCAATCATGTATGCTTTTATTATAGCACTTACAATAGAAGGTATACATTTTTAGAGATCCCAGAGCAGCTTGCTCGAATATTCTATTCATAAAGGAAAGATGGATAATATGAAAGTCGATTTAGGCCACGATAGTATAGAGGTTCATGTGCAGTATGGGAAAAGAAAGAAGCTTAAGATCCAGATCGATTCGATTGGTCTCATTACCGTTAAAGCGCCCAGAGCAGCAAGCGAAGAAATGATTAGAAGCGCTGTGGCACAACACGGGGCATGGATATTGGAGAAGAAACAGAAGATTGCCAAGGCTTTGGCGGCCCCTAAACCAAGAGAGTATAAAGAACAAGGTAAGTTTCTGCATCTGGGAAAAGAATATGACCTTCATGAACTTATAGATATGAGTGAGGGAAGTGAAGAGGAGCTTAAAATGAACCTTAAGAAGTTCTATTTTTCAAGCTGCAAGAAGATCGTAGGGGAACGAATCCAAATTTATCAGGCACAGTTAAGAGTAAAGCCGAAGACGATTGACATCGTCGAGTCCACCACGAAGTGGGGCAGCTGCAGCTTTGATAAAAAACTTACCTTCAACTACCGTCTGGCTATGGCTCCGCTTGAAGTGATAGATTATGTGGTCATCCATGAACTATGCCATCTGCTGCATATGAATCATGACCGGTCTTTTTGGCGACGTGTCGGGAGTATCATGCCGGATTATAAAGAGAAGGAAGAGTACTTGGCAAGATATGGACATGCAATGACACTTTGAAATAACCATATACAGACGATCCTTTTTATGATATCTTTATGTGTTACGTTTTAAAATTGAAAATTACGTTTGATTTATATATGTACGTAAATTAAGGAGACAAAATGACATTTAAAGAATTGAATATTATCGCCCCCATCTTAGAGGGTTTGAGCAGAGCGAACTACACTTCCCCAACACCTATACAAGAACAGGCGATTCCAGCTGTGCTGGCCGGCAGAGATCTGCTTGGTTGCGCGCAAACAGGAACAGGTAAGACGGCAGCATTTTCTGTGCCGATCATTCAATTACTATGCGAAAAGCCGAATGCTCCCAAACAGGTACGCCGTATTCGTTCCTTGATTTTAACACCGACAAGAGAACTGGCTATTCAGATTTCGGATAATATCAAGGCGTACAGCCGGTACACCGACATTCGTTGTGCCGCTATCGTGGGTGGTGTTTCCCAGAAAGTGCAGGAGCGGGCGCTGAACCAAGGTGCAGATATTATTATCGCGACGCCTGGTAGACTTATCGATTTAATCAATCAAAAGCGTATTGACTTGCAATATGTGCAAATATTAGTGCTTGATGAAGCCGACCGGATGCTAGATATGGGCTTTATCCATGATGTGAAGCGGATTATCTCCAAAATGCCGAGTAAGAAACAGACGCTGTTCTTCTCTGCAACGATGCCTCCAGAAATCACTAAAATGGTAAAATCGATACTGGTCGATCCAGTAAAAGTAGAAATTACCCCGGTATCCTCTACTGCAGAGCGCATTGAGCAATCGGTGTATTTGCTGGAGAACGGTAAGAAACAGAACCTGTTGAACCATATTTTACAGGATAAATCGATTGTTTCAGCATTGGTATTCACCCGTACCAAACGCGGAGCGGACCGTGTTACACGTGATTTGTCCAAAGTGAATATTACTGCACAGGCCATCCATGGCAACAAGTCTCAGACAGATCGTCAAAAAGCATTGAACAATTTCAAGAGCGGAGCTACACGCGTGCTGGTGGCAACGGATATCGCGGCAAGAGGTATTGATGTTGAGGAGCTCTCGCACGTAATTAACTTCAATCTTCCTAATATTCCTGAAACGTATGTTCACCGTATCGGTCGCACGGGCAGAGCAGGGAATAGCGGAATGGCGATTTCTTTCTGTGAGATGGATGAAGTTCCGTTCCTTAGAGATATTGAGAAATTGATCAAGAAGTCGATTCCTGAAGTGAAAGATCATCCTTATCCGATGACGAGCGTGCCTCCGCAATCCTTTAAATCTGGCAAAGCCTCGGCACCAGCCAACAAACCGGCCAAGTCCAAGGCGAACCCGGCGCGCAAGCCTAAATCCGAGTGGTTTAAAAAGAGTGGCAATGCCAGCCACGATAAAGCGGGTGGCGGTAAAGCTAGCGGCGGTAGAGCCAGCAGTGATAGAGCTAGCTACAGCAAACCAAACGGCAGTAAACCTAACGGAAATAGAACAAACAGTAATCCAACAAACAGCAATAGAGTAAGCAAAGTTCACTAAGGTGAACGCTAACGGATAAATATTTGCATAATAGAACAGCGGTAGCCCAGGACAATATCTTCTCGTCCATGGCTGCCGCTGTTTTTTATTGGGTCAAATGTTAATTTTCAGGACCAAAGAGTCGATACTCATTCTATATCTAATCATTCACCTTCAATGGTTTAGACTGCAGCGATAATGTTGTTTGCCAATTGTAATAGTGTAGTATAATTACCAATGATGCACTGTTTCGTTTTTATTTCAAATTTTATGGAATAGAAGGAGAAAGAATATGATTGAAGAACTGGTAGATTCCTTTGCGTCCTGTGACATTGAGGTTGTAGCGGTAGAGGAATTATCACTGCCTCTGACACAGGAAGGGAAGCACCGAATTCTGGTTGTGCCCAGCTATAACATCGCAGAGATGCTGGAAGAGATTTTGGAAGAAGAAGAGAAGTCTCTTGCAGAAGTTGTTGATAGAGAGCTGAAAGAAGTACATAGCCTATCTATCGTGGATACATTTCGGCGCATTGCTGAGTCTATTCTTGTGGATGCAGATCTTCCGCTTGAGCAGAAAAATCTTGAGGGGAAGAGCTTTGAAGATATTTATGCAGCCTATGCTTTAGTGTGGGAAGGCCATGAAATGCTGAATGAGAAGATGGCTGTGAGAGAAGAAAAGATAAAGATAGAAACAGAAGCAACTTCTGTTCTGACAACGGAGTGGGTAAGAGAGAAAATCGAAGCTGCAGATGACGTTATTATTTTGACATTGCCTGCGGGTTCAGGATATGAAGCGCCCCTATGGGTTCCGATGGGGGGATACAATGAATGTCCTCTACCTGTATACCAGGCAGCTGTTTTTAAGCATTGGGAGGAGCAATACCATGTTACCCCTCTGGCTGTTACTCAAGACAAATGGGTTCTACAAGCCGGCACACGGCCGCTGACGTATGAAGCAGCACTGAGACTGTCCAAGGAGCATTTTATATTTTGCCAATACGTGCTGGAGCGGTTCGATACACTGGGGCATTATGCGGATTATTTAATGGAAAATAATGAATGGGATTTCTGGTGGGATTAAAAATCTCTATTAGAGTTTAAGGCCTTTTAAATTAAATCCACACTAAATTAGTGCGAATAGTTGAAATATAAATAAAATAGATTTATAATCAGTTAATCATCAGTGAGTAACGACGTGAGAGATTAACTGTTTATAAAGTGAGAGGATGTTATGAATGTCATCATTTGAATGGACATCTTTACAACTCGAGCATGAACTGCTCTCTACAATTTCATTGGTGGGGGAGCCTGTGGGCGCAAGCACACTGGTTCACACAGTAGGCAAGAAGTATGAGCTCAGCCAGGCAACAATCGGCCGCAAGCTAATGGAATTAGATATGAAAGGTTATGTTCAGCTAGAGGGAAGAAAAGGGCGCATTCTCACAGAGAAGGGGGCAAATCGGCTCTCTCAACTGGAGAAAAGGATTCATCAGGAGACCCTCAATTCCCGTCTACTGGAAGTGCTCAATGTGTCCGGGCAGAAGGCCATGATTAATGTACTGGTCGCCAGAAGGGCGCTTGAGCGCGAAATTGCCAGCCTCGCTGCGCAGCGGGCCACACCCGATCATATTGAACTTTTGCGGAATTCCATAGAAGAACAGCTTGAAATGTTATCCGAGAATCAAATTCCTTATGAAGGAGATCGTGAGTTCCATCATTTACTCGCATTAATTGCGCGCAATGACATCTTGATGCATGCGGTTCAGCTGGTATGGGATCGAAGCCGCGAACTGCCTGCCACAGCCTTTATTCGTAATTCTGTCGGTAGCAAGCTGGTTGTCGATCACCAAAGAATCGTCGACGCGATTGCAGAGGGCTCGCCTGAGAAGGCGGAGCAAGCGATGGTGGATCACATCAATCAAATGATTGAGGATGTAAAACGCTATTATCAATTGAAGCAGGATTCACAGTCGCTATAGTGGTTTTGCGAAGCAAAGCTTAAGTATGTAAGCCGAACAAAAGGACGTAACGAAAAGCGAAGAGGAACGAAGGGGGAAGTTTGGAACTGTAGGAGCGAAGCGCTCGCCTTTGTCGCCAGATTTCAACCGCTAGAAGCGGTTTATAAAAAGGAAATCTGGGGACAACAGCGACCGGAAGTCCAAACATTCCACTGTAGTGACGACCGAGCTTTACGTTTGCTTCTTAAGTTCGTCTTCTATAGATGCTTACGAAGTAGTTTTGCTTCGCAAAACTTAAGAATATGCTTACGAAGTAGTTTTGCTTCGCAAAACTTTAAGGAGGAAGAGAAGTGGAACAAGGCTACCGGCTGGGCATAGATATCGGAGGCACATTTACGGATGCGATGGTCGCGGATGCAGACGGTCGCGTGGTCGCCTCACTAAAGACGCCTTCGATACCGGATGCCCCGGAACAAGCTATATTTAATGCGTTGGAGCAACTGCAGAAGGCTTCTATTAATATTGCGGATATTGGCCTGTTCGTGCATGGGACGACGCTTGGTGTCAACACGTTAATCGAGCGAAATGGAGCGGTAACCGGACTCCTTGTGACTGAGGGGTTCCGGGATGTGCTTGAAATTCGCCGGTTGCGATTAGAAAATACCACGAATCTATACGGCGACAAGGCACTTCCACTAGTGCCCCGGCGTTTGGTCAAAGAGATCGATGAGCGCTGCCTCGCCAGCGGCGAAGTTTTTCGCAGCTTGAATGAGCAGCAGCTTCTGCAATCCGTTGAAGAATTGGTACAAGAGGGCGTGACGGCCATTGCCATCAGCTTCTTGCATTCTTATAAAAATGCCGGGCATGAGCAGCTTGCCGAGCAGCTCATCAAGCAGCACTATCCAGAGCTGTTTGTCTGCACAAGCAGCGGTGTATGGCCGCAGCAGCGCGAGTACGAAAGAACGCTGGCTACGGTGATGAATGCCTATGTCGGGTCGCAAATGGGGGGATACTTCCAGCGGCTGGAGCAGGGCGTGCAGCAGTATGGTTTGACAGCCAAGGTGCTATCCACGATGTCCAATGGCGGAATCATGTCCTCGACCAGAGCGTCCAGTGAGCCGGTGAAGACATTGCTGTCCGGTCCGGCTTCCGGGGTCATCGGCGCTACGCATGTAGCTCGTATGGCAGGACTGAATCAGGTGGTTACATTTGACATGGGTGGAACCAGCGTGGATGTTGCGTTGATTGATGGACAGCCCGCTTATTCCGTTGATAATCAAGTCGGTGATTTTCCAGTGATTATTCCGGCCATCGATGTGACTGCCATTGGAGCTGGAGGCGGCTCCATCGCCTGGGTAGATTCAGCGGGCGTATTGAAAGTAGGTCCTCGTAGTGTCGGGGCCCGTCCGGGCCCGGCCTGTTACAATCGCGGAGGGACATTACCGACTACAACTGATGCTTATCTGCATTTGGGCATTTTGCAGGCGGATCGGTTCCTGGGCGGACAGATGGAATTAAGACCAGATCTGGCTCAGGCGGTGCTGGAGCGTCTAGGCGAGCAGCTCGGAATGAGTTCCTATGCAGCGGCACAGGCCATACTGGATGTGGCAACAGCCAACATGTATGCCCAGTTTACACCGCTCATGGCTCGCAAAGGCGTCGACCCGCGTGATTTTACACTGCTGGCTTACGGCGGCGCCGGTCCTATGCATGCATTTCTAATGGCTCGTGAGGTGGGGATCCGCAAAGTGCTGATTCCGCCTTCACCGGGAACACTGTGTGCGATGGGCTGTGTAGTCGCCGATTTACGAAATGACTTCGTTCATTCTCTGAACAAGGTAAGCGATGAACTGCAGCCGGGTGAGCTGGGTCAATGGTTCGAACATCTTGGGGAGCAGGGGAGACGCTGGATCGCAGAGGAAACAGAACAGGGTATTGAGCTGGACCATACGTATCTGATGTACAGTGCAGACATCCGCTACGAAGGACAGGCCTTTGATCTCAGTGTGACACTTTCCAGTGAGGCATACGGAAGTATTGCTGATGCCGAGGCAAGATTCCACCAGCAATATGAGGCTGTATTTGGGACTAGTCAACCTGAATCTCCTGTAGCCTTTGTAAACCTGCGGGCGACTATTATTGGTGTCACGCGCAAATCGGAGACTGTTGTTGTCCCAGCGCCTGTAAAAACCAACTATGAAGCAGAGCGGAGAACGATTGTTTTTGATGGACAGGAGTATCAAGCCTTCATTACTGACCGGGAACAATTGAACGTAGGTGAGATGTTGTCAGGACCGGTTATTATCAATGAGTACGATACCACTGTATTCGTTCCACCAGGATACAGTCTGACTAAGGATCGTTTTGGAAATATCATCGGGGAGGCCGAATTGTGATGACAGACAAGGTCTTTCTTGAGATTTTTAAAAATCGGGTGCAAGCGATTGTAGAGGAAATGGCCAATGTCGTTCTTCGGACAGGCTTTACAGCATTCGTCAAGGAAACCGGAGACTTCGGTACCTATCTGCTGACACCAGCGGGAGAAACTTTTGGCTCGCCACTGGATACGGGCTATAATCTTTCCCTTGGCATTCCGGCGGGCGAAACTATTGAAGCCATCGGGGATTGGAAAGAAGGGGACATCGTCATCACGAATGATCCCTATGCGACAGGCGGAATGGCGACCCATTTACCAGATGTGCATCTGATTAAGCCTTTTTTTCATCAAGGGAAAATAGTAGCTTTCGGGATGTGCTTCGTACATTCTTCCGATGTTGGCGGTAAAGTGCCAGGCAGCGTCTCGCCGACATCTTATGATATTCACATGGAGGGCATCCGGATTGCTCCGGTGAAGCTGTATGATCAAGGCGTGCTCAATGAGCAGGTACTTCGTCTATTCCTGGACAACAGCCGTATTCCCGACCAGAACTGGGGCGATCTGAAGGCGTTGATGGCAGCATTGCATCGGGGTGAGCTGAGGCTTCAAGAGCTGATTGTCCGTTATGGCCTGGATAAAGTTGAGCAAGGGATTGTTGATTTGCTGCAATATTCGGAGCTTAAGGTAAGAGCCATTATCCGTGATATTCCGGATGGTTCCTATGATTTCTGGGATTATCTGGAGGATGGTCCTGGTGGCTATCCGATCCGTCTTCGCTGCCGGATGGACATCGCCGGTGAAGAAATCTTCCTTGATTTTGATGGAAGCGATCCGCAGGTTCGTGCTTCTTTTAATATTGTCACGGCGAATAAACAAGGTCACTATATGCTTGTCCCGGCACTGATTCGCTATTTCAGAACCGTTGACCCCACGATTCCGTGGAACTCTGGCATGATCCGTATGGTTCGTAATGATGCGCCGCCAGCAACGATCCTCAATCCTGAACCAATGGCGGCGGTTGGGGCCAGAGCTGCGACCTTCATCCGTGTCATGGATGTACTGACAGGGGCGATGAGTAAGGCGCAGGCCGATAAACTTCCCGCCGCGGGAGCAGGACAAGCTTGTATCGTCATGCTGGCGATCACAGATCCTGTCACAGGCCGGAAGAAGGTTGGTGTCATTCAGCCGATTTGTGGTGGATCGGGTGCGCGGCCGATGAAGGACGGCATAGATGGCATGGATTTCGCTGTCGGCCATTTGCGGAATATCCCCGCGGAAGCGGTGGAAGCTGAGATGCCGATTTTGATTGAAAGATATGGCTTGCGTCAGGATTCAGCAGGTGCGGGCAAGTATCGCGGCGGTAGCGGCATTGATCTAAAAGTGAAAATCCTTAGTCCGGATACAATTATGACCGCCCGTAATATGGAACGGATGCAGTTCCAGCCTTGGGGCCGGCTCGGCGGCGGTGTAGGGCAGGTTGGTGCAGCGATTCAAAATGCCGGGACTGCAGAGGAGCGTTCCTTGGGGAGAATCGATGAGCTTCTGCTTCATCCCGGTGACACGGTAACATTCCTGTCGCAGGGTGGAGGCGGCTATGGCGATCCCTTCCTGCGTGATCCGCAGGAGGTGCTTGAAGATGTACGCAGCGGGTTACTTACGGAAGACGCAGCAGAGACGCTGTACGGAGTTGCACTTGCTGGGCAGGGTATCGATGAGTCGGCAACAGCTATTCTTCGGAACAATCATCAGGAGAATATGGAGGATTTCAGCTTTGGCAGCAAGCGCGAGCAGTTCGAGCAGCTATGGAGCGATGAAATGCAGCGGGCTGTCGGACAGGCGCTTCGACAATACCCGCTTGCGCTCCGTGATTATCTGAAACGAAGAACGATGGATAAAGCTGAAGCACTGGCACAGCAAGGCGTGCAAATCGCCCCTGATGATATCGTGAAGCTTATGAAGGATATAAAATGTCAAACGGGAATGCATTAGCTTATAAGACTATATGAATTGAAATTATCATTCAAATAGAAGACTAGGCGTTATCCTGGTGATGTCAGGACTCTAGGAATGAGGTTAGGGCTCTAGGATTTAAAACTCCCATCTACTCTCTCCGTCTTCTTAACAGAGTTGGGTGCAATTAGACGGAAATGGTCGGAATAACAGGAGTTTTTCCTGTTAATGCGCCACATTTCTGCAGAATGAGCGAAATAACTGGAAAAACTCCCGTTAGTCAGCTCGTTTGGACAGGTTTAGAAAGTAATTAGACGAAATAACAGGAGTTTTTCCTGTTAATGTGCCCCATCTCTGCGGAATGAGCAAAATAACTGGAGAAATTCCCGTTAGTCAGCTTGTTTGAACAGGCTTAGAATCCGATTAGAGTTCAAGTCCAAACATCACCGTAATGACGACCGAGCTTTACGTTCAGATCTTACATTCAGATCTTACGTTTGTATCTTACGTTCAGATCCTAAGTTCATCTTGTATAGATTCATCTTATATAGATCCATTAAACAAGGAGAGATTACCATGAAATTGAAGAAACGTTCCCTGGCTCTGTCTGCACTTACCTTGGCGACTGCGTTAGCTGTAACAGCTTGCGGCGGTAACAACACAGCTTCTAACAACGGATCTAATACGAGAAGTAACACAGGTTCAGAACAAAGCACTAATACAAGCACTAGTAAGGAAGACAAAGTTAAGCTGACGATGTTCATCTGGGCAGGCTCCAATCAGGATGTAGTTCCTAAAGAGGTTGTAGCGAAATATGTGGCAGCTCATCCCAACGTCGAAGTAACCTTCGAGGAATCATCCAACTCTGTAATGTATCCGAAAATGGTTGCCGGCAAGCAAGCTGATCCGAATAACCCGATTGTCAACTTCGGATATTTCAATGCTGACGCTTCAGCCAAAGGCCTGAAGGACGATATGTGGGAATCGCTGGATCCTTCTATTGTGACGAATCTTGCTGACATTCCAGAGCAATATCATCAAGCTGACAACAAAGGGATTGTATGGGGTATCTCCAGCTTCTCCCTGGTATACAACAAGGATCTTGTGAAGACCCCGCCAACCAGCTGGAATGATCTGTGGGACAATGAGCAATTCAAAGGCAAAGTCGCACTTTGGGATTACATGTTCTACCCAGTGATTTCGCCGCTGATTGCCGTTAAAGGCAACGAGCTAGGCGCAACGTATGACAATCCGGAACCTGCCTTTAAGTTCTGGGGTGATCATAGCAGCCAAATTCAGACCCTGGTGACCTCAAACGATCAGCTTAAGAGCCTGCTTGATTCAGGGGATGCCCTAATCGCACCGTTCAGCGCCCAAGTCGCACAGACCTGGATTGATGGCGGTTCGCCACTGGCAGTTGCCTATCCGAAGGAAGGCGCGATATCCTTCCCGTACTCCTTGCAAATTGTAAAAGGATCTACACCGGAACAAGCTCGTGTGGCTAATGAAATTATCAATGAGCTGATCTCTGCGGATGCGTTGACCCGCTATGCTGAAGAGACAGGCACACCATTCACTAGTACGAAGGCAACCGTTCCAGACAAGTATAAGAATGATCCATCCTTCTCCGCAGAGGTGCAAAGCAAAGGCATCAACCCGGATTGGAGTAAAATGGCTGAGGACAGCTCCAAGTGGAAAGAACTATGGGATCGTCTCGTCAAAACGAATCTGTAATAGCTGTAAAGTAAGTGGAGGAAGGTGGGATTGGCATCATGAGCAATCAGCATGCTGAGACAACAGCCATCGAGGCCCGTAATATTGTGAAACAATTCGCCGGGCATACAGCCTTGAATCAGGTTTCACTGGAGGTGAAGCGGGGGGAGTTTATCTCCCTGCTTGGCCCCAGCGGCTGTGGCAAAACAACGCTGCTGCGGATCCTTGGTGGATTGGAGCATCCGGATGAGGGGGCCGTTCTGCTCTCCGGCAAAGATGTTTCCGGAGTGCCGGCTTATGGACGCAATACGAATATGATTTTCCAGCAGCTGGCGCTGTTTCCCCATATGGATGTGTATAACAATATTGCATACGGCCTTAAGGTGAAAAAACTGGGCAAGGCTGAAATCAAGAAACGTGTGGCGGAGGTGCTGGAGCTTGTGCAGCTGTCCGATTACAGCAATCGCAGCATATCGCAGCTGTCGGGTGGTCAGGCACAGCGGATTGCCATTGCACGGGCTTTGGTCAATAAGCCGGAGGTGCTGCTGCTGGACGAGCCGCTATCTGCGCTTGATATGCAGCTGCGACTGGATATGCAGCATGAACTCAAGCGTATTCAGCGCGAATTCGGCGGGACCTTTATCTTTGTTACGCATGACCAGAATGAAGCGATGAATCTGTCTGACCGCATTGCTGTTATGCGCTCCGGCGTCATTTTACAATATGGTACACCTAGTGAAATCTATGAGCGGCCGGTAGACAGCTTTGTAGCCAAATTCATCGGGGATACGAATTTGCTGGAAGCTAAGGTGATTGAGAGTAGCGGCTCCAAGCTGATCGTGGAGTGCTGCGGCCGAACGTTTGAAGCGCGGAACCCGGGGGCAGCTGGCGTGGGATCGACAGGTCATCTTTCACTGCGCTATGAATATGTCGGGCTGGGAGAAAGCGCGGAGCGCTGTGATAATCAGTTGACCGGAAAGATCCTGGAAAGTGTATATGGCGGTGCGAGCATCCGCTACAAACTTGATATTGGCGGCGGCTATGAGTTGACAGCTAATGTACAGTACCAGCCCGGAAACCCTATATATGGCGTGGGGCAAGAGATTGCGCTTGGTTTTCAGCGAGAGTATGCGCTGTTCCTTGATGACTCGAGGGAGGCGTAATCATGACCAAAGCATCCAGCAGGCCTGTTAAAAGGCCGTCGCAGAGCCAGTCCTCCTGGCTCATGCGCTTGCTGTTACTGCTGCCTGCGCTGCTGCTGATGGGGATTATTTATTTGGCCGGAATGCTGATTTTTAGCCGGTTCAGCTTCGATGCTTTTGAGCAGGGGACCATTGTATCAGCCTGGCGCTTGGATACGTACAAGGCATTCTTAAGTGATCCATATTATTGGAAATTGATAGGCTCGACCTTCCGGCTGGCGCTAAAGGTGACCTTCTGGAGCTTGCTATTGGCTTATCCGCTGGCATATGTCATAGCAGGAGTGCGCAGTTCCGGCTGGCGGCAAGCCATGCTGCTTGTTACCTTCATGCCGCTGCTCATCAGCGCTGTGGTCCGTTCTTATGGATGGATGATCATCCTTTCCCGGCAAGGCTTCCTAAACTGGATCTTTATGAAGCTGGGCCTTACGGAGACGGGCTTTAATCTGATGCATAATGAGACAGGTGTCGTTATTGCGCTCGTGCATATCTTCCTGCCGTTCATGGTCTTTCCGATATTGAGCGTGCTGCTTCAGAATGACGGGGTACTCAAGCATGCCGCACATGATTTGGGAGCCGGAAAATGGCGGACATTCTTCACGATCACCTTTCCGTTATCGGCAAGAGGAATTGCCAGCGGCGTACAGATCGTGTTTACGCTGTGTCTCACGGCTTTTACAACTCCCCAATTAATCGGTGGCGGACGAGTGATGACCCTGCCTGTGTTCATTTATCAGCGGACACTCGATACGAACTGGCCGATGGCTGCGGTAGCGAGTCTGTTTTTGTTCGCAGCTTCGATACTGGTCTCCCTACTAGTGAACCGATCCGCTGAATGGTTGATGTACAGACGCAGTACTGTAGGAGGTCGATAAGATGCGTACAAAGAATGTTAGCTTCAAATGGGTACTGTACGTTGCAGCGATCTTGATCTGTCTGTTTCTGACGCTACCGTTGCTGATAATTATCCTGACCTCCTTTGGTGCCGGCACTTCCAGTGTGTTTCCGCCCAAAGGCTTCTCTACCGAATGGTACAGTCATTTGGCGTCACAGAAGCAGTTCGGTCAGGCGTTTGTTAACAGTCTGATTGCCTCCAGCGGTGCAACCCTGCTTGCTTTGGTTGGGGGGACTTTGGCGGCCATGGCGATTCTGTATTATCCCTTCCCGGGCAGCGGCGTTCTGAAGGCCTTCTTCATGTCGCCGATGGTCGTTCCGAAGATTACACTGGGCGTTGCCTATTTGATTCTGTTCTCCAAAATGCATATCGCAGGCGGCTTATTCGCACTGATCTTAGGCGAAGCGGTCACAGTGTTTCCTTTTGTGATTTCTATCGTCGGCAGTGCGCTGGCGAACCTGAAGCCTGCGGATCGTGAGGCCGCTGCCGATCTTGGCGCCAAGCCGCTAAGAGTTTTCTTCACCGTTACCTTGCCGCAGTTGAAGATCAGCTTGCTCATGGCCGGTGCGATTTCGTTTGTCTTTACTTTCGATCAGGTGGAAACCGCGTTGCTCATTTTACGTCAGGGTAGTTATACCTTGCCGATTCAGCTGTTTATTTATATGGAAAAATGGCAGGACCCTACCATCGCCGTTGTGTCTGTCATGATGATTGTATTTGCTCTGCTGCTCTTCTTTGGCATCAAGGTCGCGCTGAAATCAGCGCCGGCCATGGAGAAAATGCTGGGCAAAAAGTAGAAACGGCTTTGCCGTCCTCTAAGGGACGACATCCGTTTCAGCGAGAAATATAAGGATGATTTATAGCGTAAAACATATAAATTCTTATATTTTTAAAAATAGGAGGTTGTTCCCTTGAGTGATGTCGTCATTGCCAACCGCAGCCGGGCAGCGGCCTATATGGAGCGTCACGGCTTGGCTGCTCTCATTGCAACCACACCGGAGAATGTAGCTTATACGATTGGCTCACAGCTTCGCGCGACCAATTGGACGATGCAGATTTATGCGGTCATGCCAAAAAATCCAGAGCAGCGTCCTTGCATTATTATCCCGACAAACCGGCTTGGCGTGATTGCCCAGATGGGCATTTCAGGTGCGGACCTCTACGTCTACAGCGATTTCTTTGTGGAAGGGTCCATTGCAGGTAAGCCTTCAACGCCTGATATTGATCTCTTCTATGACCTGCTGCAGACAACTCCATCCTATGCGACTCCTTTTGCAGCGTTGGAGGCGGCTCTAACACAGCTGGGCATTAAAGGACAACCAGTTGGCGTCGATGAGATGCGGATGGCTCCGGATATTTATAGCAAGCTGACTGAACTGCTACCGAGTGGTGGAGCGTTCCCGGCGTATGCTCTGTTCCGGCAAATCCGCGGGGTGAAGACAGAGGCCGAGATTGCCCTGTTGAAAAAAGCTGCGGCGCTGAACGAGCAGGCAGAAAGCGAGCTGATTGCGATGATCGCCGCAGGCGTTCATGAAGCGGATATAGCACAGCATTATCGTCTTGCCGCTGTGAAGGGTAAAGCCGTTCCGGCAATGACCGCTGTGGGTGCCGGTCCACGCAGCGCCTTGCCGCTAATCGAAAATTATTTTCACACCATTGCACCGGGAGATCTCGTCCGCTTCGATCTTTGTCTGCAACTAGGCGGGTATTGGGCCGATACCGGACGTACGGCCGTATTGGGTGAGCCGACGGAGTGGCAACGGAACCATTTTCATTACGTTAAGACCGGCTGGGAACGGGCACTCGACATGATCAGACCTGGTGTCAAAGCCTCCGAGGTGTTCGAAGCGGCGCTGACTACTGTGCAAAAGGAAGGGATTCCGCATTACCGCCGTCAGCATGTAGGCCATGCGATTGGTTTGGAACTCTACGATGGTATAACGTTATCGCCAGGCGATCATAGTGTGCTTGAGAAGGGAATGGTCCTTTGCGTAGAGGTGCCATATTATGAGCTGGGTGCGGGTGGATTCCAGATTGAGGATACCGTTGTTGTGACAGAGGATGGTTTCGAATTTATTACTCACATGGAGCGTAGGCTGTATCAACAGTAGTAAAGGCACAAAGCATGAATTAATCAACGAAGGATAGATGTAATGGGAATACAGCAAGGAACAAGAGAATTTAAACACAGCAGTCTAGCGTTGTTCGCTGGCGGTTTCAGTACATTCGCACTTCTTTATTGTCTCCAGCCTATAATCCCTGAGTTAACCTTGGATTTCAACATTACGCCTACTCTGGCGAGCCTGGCGATGTCGGTTACGACAATTGCTATGGCGCTTACGATGCTGTTCGTCGGTGCACTGTCGGATGCATGGGGAAGAAAAACGATCATGACCGCGTCGCTGGCGGCAGCTTCAGTAATTACGGTGGCCTTCTCTTTTAGTACCAGCTTCAACATGCTTTTGCTGTTACGTATCGTACAGGGTATTGTGCTTGCAGGCTTGCCTGCTATTGCGATGACCTATTTGTCGGAGGAGATGGATAAGAATAGTCTCGGCTATGCCATGGGCTTATACATAAGCGGAAATGCGATTGGTGGCATGGCTGGGAGGATTATAAGCGGGCTGTTAACTGACTGGTTCAATTGGCGCGTGGCGACAACAGTGCTGGGAAGTCTCAGTATACTGGCTTCAATCGTGTTTTGGCTGACCATTCCGGCATCCCGGAACTTTGTGAAGCGTAAGTTAGAGCTAAGCAAACTGGTGCCGCTGCTCTGGACGCAGCTCGTTAACGTGAGGCTGTTATGTCTGTACGGTTTGGGATTTTTGTTCATGGGCGGATTTGTGACGTTGTTCAACTATATCGGGTTTGAGCTGCTAGGGGCACCTTATAATCTAAGTCAGTCTTTGGTAGGTAGTATTTTTGTCGTATATATCATGGGTTCGATTAGCTCGACCTGGATGGGCAGAATGGCCGACCGATATGGACGGATTCCGATCATGCTGGCAGCCTTGGGTATTTTTTTGAGCGGTGCATTACTTACCGGCTGTGGAAGCTTAGTATTTAAAATACTTGGGATTACGTTGTTCGTGTTCGGTTTCTTTGGTGGCCATTCGATTGCCAGCAGTTGGGTCGGACTGGTGTCCAAGGAACATAAATCGCAAGCCAATTCATTGTATCTGTTCTTCTACTATGTAGGCTCCAGTCTGAGCGGTACAGGCGGCGGTCTGCTGTATCATGAATTCGGCTGGTCTGGTATTATTGGCTTGATCGCAGTGTATGTCGTTATCGGAGTTCTGTTATGTGGCGTTCTTAAACGGCTGGGAGCTGGGGACAACAGCATTTCTACTCTAAGTGGTTGACATCGATGTCAGAATTCACATATACTGTCTGTATTCTAATATACGATATACGTTGAAAGAGCCCAGTAGCAGCTTAGTCCCTGTCACAGAAAGCCGGGGGTGATGGAACCCGGTATACACTAAGCCTGTCGAATTACACTCTGGAGTATCTCGGGTAATGCCGAGCGGAATGGCGATCGATACTTCGCTAAGAGTGGCAGCATTGGTGTGCGTTAGCACAGGTATCCATCGCTGCAAGCTGGGTGGTAACACGGTTATTGAATCGTCCCTATGTCTACAATAGACAAGGGGCGATTTTTTTTTTTTCGTGGAATCATGTTTGGATACTAGATAACTATGACTGAGGAGTGGAATGATTTGAATATTATTGACGAATTGGAATGGCGCGACGCCATCAATCAACAGACGGATGCCGAGGGACTGCGGGAACTGACGAATCAAAAAGCAGTCTCGCTGTACTGTGGGGTAGACCCAACGGGTGACAGTATGCATATTGGTCACTTGATTCCGTTCATGGTGCTCAAACGTTTTCAGCTAGCTGGACACCGTCCGGTGATTCTGATTGGCGGAGCTACAGGAACGATTGGTGATCCAAGCGGCCGGCAAAGCGAGCGTTCCCTGCAGACGCTGGAGCAAATCCAGGACAATGTGAATGCACTGGCGGCTCAATTGAAGAAGCTGTTCATCACCGAAGGCGACAATCAGATGCGTATGGTGAACAACTACGATTGGACCCATAAGATCAATGTTATTGAATTCCTGCGTGATTATGGTAAAAACTTCAGCATCAACTCGATGCTGGCGAAGGATGTTGTGGCGAGCCGTCTGGAGAGCGGGATCTCTTTTACAGAGTTCTCTTACCAGATTCTGCAATCACTAGATTACCTGCACCTGTTCCAGAATGAGGATGTGCAGCTGCAAATCGGCGGTTCCGACCAGTGGGGGAATATTACAAGCGGTCTGGATCTGATCCGTAGAAAAGAAGGCTCTGAATCTAAAGCGTTCGGTCTTACGATTCCGCTGATGCTGAAATCAGATGGCACCAAATTCGGTAAATCAGCCGGTGGAGCGATCTGGCTTGATCCGAATAAAACAACGCCTTTCGAATTCTACCAATTCTGGGCAAACACTGACGACCGCGATGTCGTGAAATACCTGAAATACTTCACCTTCCTCTCTAAAGAGCAGATTGACGAACTGGCTGAAAAGGTACAGACCGAGCCGCATAAACGTGAAGCACAAAAAGCATTGGCTGAGGAAATGACGAGATTCGTTCATAGCGAAGAATTGCTGGAGCAAGCAAAACGCATTACAGCGGCGTTGTTCAGCGGGGACATTAAATCACTAACGGCCGATGAGATCGAGCAGGGCTTCAAAGAAATGCCGACATTTGAAGCGACACAAGAGTCGAAGAACATTGTCGATTGGCTTGTGGATCTCGGTATTGAGCCGTCCAAACGTCAAGCGCGCGAAGACATTACGAAGGGTGCGATCTCGCTGAATGGCGAGCGCGTAACCGATGTAGCGTTCGAAGTAACGGCAGATCAGGCGATCGGCGGCCGTTTTATCATCATCCGTAAGGGTAAGAAGAACTACAGCCTGGTGAAATTGTCTTAGTAGCTTGTATCCCGATTGCTGGTACGTCAAGATTTCGAATCTCGATGTGCCAGCAATTGTTATATAAGGAGAGTGTAATGCTAACCTATCTGAATAATTCTGACACAGCTGTTGTTGTTGTTCATGAGATTTATGGGATAAATGAGCATATGACCAACACCTGCCAAGCGCTATTTGAACAGCTGCTGGTCGATGTATACTGCCCCGATTTGCTGAATGTAGAACGGTCTTTTCGTTATGATGAAGAAAAATTAGCTTATGGGCATTTTGTTCACAACGTAGGTTTTAAAAAGGCCTTTCCGCAGATTAAAAGCCTAATTGGCCAAATCAGAGAACAATATCAGGCAGTGTTAGTACTCGGCTTCAGCGTGGGAGCAACTACCGCGTGGTTGTGCACGGAAGAAGAAGGCTTATGTGATGGAGTCATAGGCTACTACGGTTCACGGATTAGAGATTACACGGATATTGATCCTACATGCCCGGTCTTGTTATTTTTCCCTAAAGAGGAACAATCATTTAATGTTGAAGAACTAAGTTCGGCATTGCGTAAGAAAAATAACGTGCGTGTTGAAGTTTTAGGCCCTAAACATGGATTCAGCGATCCTGGTTCGAGCCATTATTGCCAGGAGTCAGCGCTCAAAGCTAATAATGAAATGATTGAATTTATAAAGGCGCTTCAGAGTTAAGACTCTGAGGTGTTTTTTTGAGTACAATCAAGCCGAATACGCTTCAGATAAAGATGCTGGCAGGACCTGCTATAGAGTAGGCTTACTAATGGGAGGCATCGAATTGTAACTTTGTGAAAATAGTAGTGCTCTCCCTGTATAGCTCCAAGGTACCTGGGCACATAGCATTATAGAAGGCACTCCCAGGATCAGATAGAATAGATTTATGCCTATGACCTGAGGAGGACTACTTTGAACCTGAATGAAGCTAATCGCAAACGGCTGGAAAGCTTGATATTGGAACATCATTTGACACATGCCGCGCCCTATTTGTTGCAAAATACGAGACAAACCATTAGCTGCACTAAGGCTGTTGCTGAAGACTATACCACGCCAGGCATGTCCAGAATCGGGGGAGACCCGGATCTCTCACCTCATATAGAGTGGCCTTTAACGACAGATGGAGTGCCGATGACCTTTTTAACACAACTAAACCTCAAAGAATGCGCCCGATATGACGAGTCGTCATTGCTCCCGGGAGAAGGGATGCTTTATTTTTTCGTAGGCTTGGATGAGCCGGCGTACAATATTGAGCATCGTGTGCTTTTTGTGCGGGAAGATCAGCTTGCTGGTGCAGAGCGGCGTGTAGCTCCCGAAACGACGGTGCTGGAAGAAGAGTTCAACGGCTATCAGCTTGAAATCAAAGCCTCGCTTGAAGCACCGAATTACGCTTATGTCGATAGCGACCAAGTTGAGAACGAGACGGTGGATTATGAGGAGTATGAGGATTTTAGTTATGCGCTCAGCGACCGTCAGAGCAGCGAAGTAGTGCGGATGTTCGGTTATCCGATTGGCCAGCATGATGATGCGGAATATGAAGCGGCGTTGATGCTGCTGACCGGTGAGGAATACAACTATAGTAAAAAAGATGCGCTGGCCCAGATCACTGATCATTTTGGCGGAGATGAGGCAGCAGCTATGCAAGAAATTCAGGATACACTTATGTTACTTGAACTGGAATCGGATAACGATGTGGGCTTCTGCTGGTGGGATGCCGGGTTACTGCACTTTTTTATCCGCAAGGAGGATTTATTGGCAGGGAATTTTGAGCGTACATATTGTTCGCTTTATTCTAGTTAACAGCAGGAGGACAATTGAATTATGACTGATGTTATAGATGAGCAAAAGGACTTTGGCTTCGCAAGAGTTTACGGCATTGAACTGAAATACAGCAAGAAGCCGAAGCTGGACAGAGATTTGCTGTATGCGAAAATGGAAGCCTACACGGGTCAAGTCGAACAGTCGGCAACCGGGGACAACAAAGATCCCAAGCTTGCCGTATGGGAGGCTAATGAAGCTGAAGAGAAGGAAATGCTACACTTTTTCCATTTGAATTATCAGGTTCAATATACAGATGGGGCGATTCCCGCTCAGACCAGTCTGATGGAAGTGGACCACCGTTCGGCTGATCAATATGCGACAGCTATTCAGCAAGCTTGGCATTGGCCGGAGGCAGCGCAGGCGCTGGAGGGCTGCCACTACTCGTTGATGCTGACAGACTTGATGAGCTCCGGATTGGAGCCAAAGGCCAGATTGCAGCTTTTAACTGGGACGCTCAGGGCTATCCTGGAAACGGCACCTTGCGAGGCTATCTATTTTCGGGAGAGCGATAAGCTGGTGGAACCCGGGGCCTATCTAGCTGCGGTGGAACAGGGTGCGATTCTGTATGGGGCGATGAATATACGTTTCTACAATGTGGAGGGCACCGGAAGCGGACGGCGGGAAGGTCTGATGGATTCGCTGGGACTTGCCGCGCTCGGAATACCTGATGTGCAGTGTCATTTCTACGATCTCGAGCCAGGTGAAGTAGCTGGACAGTTAACGGATATCGCTTATTATCTGTTCGATCAGGGAGACATTATTGACGATGGGGAGACGATTGGTTTCACCGAAGAGATGCGCTGGCGCTGTGAGCACCAGTACGCACTGGCCGCGCCGCATCGGGTCGTGCTGGACATTGATCCGGGAGAGCCTTATTACGCTGGAAGACAGGGGCATGCGGAGTAGTAGGCAAGAGGATTAAACATAAGATATATGGAATAGAGGGGGAGACCCCTCTTTTTGCGCTGTTGGGAAAGGGGGTATTAGCCCTTGATGATGGCCCGGTACACAAATTTTGGGAGGGCGGATTGTCTGCGCCAGCGTGATTTTTGACCTTTTACAACGGGGACAGTCAGTAATCTATGTAGCCACTCCAGATTGAGAGTCTTCCAGACTCTCGGGGTAGGGTTTACTTTTCCGGCAATGACGTCCAGACTTCCCCCAACGCCAAAAACCACCTTAACTTGATTGAGTTCTTGCTTATGCTTATAGATCCATTTGTCGGAGTAAGGTGCCCCCATCGCAATAATAAGTATATCCGGCTTGGTGTGCTGTATGTTCTCAAGGATGCCAGCTTCTTCTTCACTGTTGAAAAAGCCATTATGCCGCCCTGCAATTTTAACATTTGGGTAACGCCTGTTGATTGCTTCAACAGCTTTACGGTTTGTCTCCTCGTCCGTCCCCAGAAAAAAGAAGCTCCAACCCAATGCATTTCCTTGTTCCAAGAGCCGAAGCAGCAGATCATAACCGGTTACTCTTTCAGAAATAGGCTGCCCTTTTCTTTTGGACGCAATCACAATGCCAATCCCATCCGGAGTAATTAAATCAGCCTCTCTTACGATGGTTTGAAGTGCAGTATCTGTTTGATGGGTTATTGTAATTTCCGGGTTGGCTGTGATTAGATGATACAGATGGGGCTGTTCCTTTTGGATATGTCTAGCTAGTTGTTGTGTAGTTTCATCAAGAGTTAGTTTGGAGAAAGGGACACCTAATATATTCACTGTGCCTTCCATATAATCACCTTCCATTGAAGAGTATAGAAAGATTGTAACATATTAGAGCTTTTGAGACTGTATCTTTGCTATTTACCGTCGTACCTTCTCCCTTATCAAATCCATCATTAGCGATCTCGAAGCTGGAAGATACTCCTCTTTTCGAAGCTGAAGTAGACCAACCGGAATCGCAGAATCATTCATTTCGATCCCTATTTTAACGACCCCCTCAGGTAAACGCGTTGACTCCAGAACCACACCAACAACGTCCAACTCCCGCACGAAACCTGGAATGGCAGAGATTTGGCCCACGGTATTTAGGAATGGTGCTTTGTCGAAACGGGATAACTCTCTGGAAAATCGTAAAAAATATAAGCAGGTGTGTCCACCAGCTATAAGGGGATAGTCCAGCAGATCTGCGAAGGATAGATCCGCTTTTTTGGCTAAAGGGTGGTTGGCAGGAACAATAAAGGACATTTTTTCTTCATACAGCGGTTCAAAGTGAAAAGAGGATAAGTCTGCTGGCTCGCCGCAAAAGGCGAAATCCAGTTCCTTGTGCAGCAGTGCCTGTGACAGGAAATCGGTATTCCCGATGATGATGTTGCACGCAATCCGGGGCTTACGCTCCCTGAATTGGCGTAGTACGCCAGGTAGCACATGACTAGCTAAGGATTCCAGCCCACCGATGGTTAAGGTTCCAATTTCATCTTGTTGCAAGGCTCTGGCTTGCTCCGCAGCATAATTCCAGTGCTGGATCAGCTTATCGACCTCTGAAGCGAACATGACTCCGGCCTCCGTTAACTCCGCTTCCCATCCTCGTTTAAAGAGCTGGATACCGAGTTCTTTCTCCAACCGCTGAATCTGATTCGTAATGGTGGATTGTGCGTAGTTCAATTTTGCCGCCGCTTTGGCAAAGGTTCCCTCTTGAATAATAGTGTGAAACGCAGTGAGTTCTCTTAGATCCATGGTTGGCGCCTCCATCTATATTTTAAAACAAGAATATCAGTTTATTCAATTATATAGATGGAGATAGAAGTTGTACAATGGAGACACCCCACAAAAGGAGCGAAAATGCACATGCCATTTATTCGAGTAAGCTACCAGGAAGGGCAGTACAAGCCTGAGGAATTGCCTTTGATCAGCGAAGTGATCATGGAAGGTCTGGTGGAACATTTTAATGTGCCGGAAGATGACTTTTTTCAAGTATTTCATGCCCATAAGCCTTATGAATTTTACTACAACCGGAATTATCTGAATGTCGAGCGGAGTGATCGGCTGTTGTATATTCAGGTTACTTTGAAGTCGGGCAGAAGCACTGCGCAGAAGACGGGTTTTTATAAAAGCTTGGCTGAAAATTTGGCGAGCAAAGTGAATATTAGACAAGATGATGTCTTTGCAATCTTAGTTGAAACGGAGTTCGAGGATTGGACGTTTGGCAACGGTATTGCACAGATGATCCAAACCCAGGAGAATCGGAAGGAGGGTGGCTTGGCATGAAGCATCCCCTTATAAAATCGACTGCGCGGGACTCTTTTGGCGAGATCGCCCCTGCTTTTGTCCAATATTCCGAAGATGTCCTCTTCGGGGATGTATGGAGAAGAACAGAGCTGGCACTTCGTGAGCGCAGTCTGATTACCGTCGCTGCCTTGATTGCCGGAGGACAATCGGAGCAGTTGCCTTATCATCTCCGGCTAGCCCGGGAGAATGGTCTCACAGAAGGCGAGCTAGTCGAAGCGATAACCCATCTTGCCTTTTATGCAGGATGGCCGCGGGCCGCTACGGCGCTACAGATTGCGAAGGAAGTGTTTGGGGAATGAAGTAGAGGGTGTCTCAAAGCCAGGGGCTTTGGGACATCCTCTTCTCTTTTTGTGAGATGTTGGAAGGAAACTGGTGGCTGGGTGGAAAGATTTCATTTGGTGGTAGATAGCTGGTAGTTGATAACTGATGGCTCTTGGTGGCTAGCTAGTAATGGGGAGTAGATAGCTGTTTGAGTGATGCGTGGCATGGAATGTGGAATGAGACAAGCGGTGGGGAGTAGCTGAGAGGTGCTCTAGAGTATGAGCTCTATTTTGAAGGTGGTTGTAGTAGGTGGGGGGGAGAATGGCAGACGGCTGAAGAAGAAGGAGGAAGGAAGAAGTAAGAAGGAAGAAAGAAGAAAGAAGAAAGGGGGAGGCCGTAGTTGGTGCTGGATAGTTGATGACTAAATACTTTTAAACAAACAAATCTAACCAAGCAACACTAACCAAAAAACACTAACTAAGCAACACTAACTAAGCAACACTAACTAAGCAACACTAACTAAGCAACACTAACTAAGCAACACTAACCAAAAAACACTAACTAAGCAACACTAACTTAGCAACTCTAAGCAAACAGCCCTATCTAAACAGCTCTACCTAAATATATGCCGAACGCTGGCAGTTGGGGTATCGAAATAAGAGCGATTTTGTACCTTAATTTTACTCAAAACAGCATTATCAGGGAATTAAGTGCAATATTGTACTCTACTTTCTCAGATATAACCTCTTTTCAAGCCATGTAGCAGAATTAACATACATTTTTGCCCTTAATTAGCATTTGAACGAAATATACGAGGAATTAACGTACATTTTTGCTCTTAATTCTTACTTTACACCAACACATTCAAATCAACGAGGTTATGCCTCTCAATTGAACGGTCCCCCAGGGCGCTTTAGGGCGCCTTATGCTTGAGAGACCGTTACATAGTTAGATTTTCGTACAAATTTGGCGCGCTAAACGCAGCAATCAGCACTATCCCCAGCAGTAAGTTTGCAGATTAAGCTCCGAGTAGCCGGGTAGGCCAACTACAAGCCTGCCGCAAAAGTAGCAACTAGCACTTCCTCCTGCATCAAGCCAACCGCTAGTGCTACAATCAACACTTTCCCCCTGTATCAAGCCAACCGCTAACGCAGCAACCAGCACTTCCCCCTGCATCAAGCCAACCGCTAACGCAGCAACTAGCACTTCCCCAGCATCAAGCCAACCGTAAACGCAGCAATCAGCACTTCCCCAGCATCAAGCCAACCGCAAACGCAGCAATCAGCACTTCCCCCTGTATCAAGCCTACCACTTACGCCGCAAGCAGCGCTTTAGCCTGCTGTTTACCTGCTGCAAGCAGGCTGTCACTCAATTCGGCATCGTTGACGGAACGAGCCAGTACAACCGTGCCAACCATGGTACTGAGCAGCGCACTGCCGACGGACTTGTCTACCTCTGCAATATTGGAGATAAAGTCAATCATTCGCGCCAGCTCCTGGGTGAAGATGTGCCGGACCTCTTCCGAGGCGCGGGATATTTCGCTGGAAAGAGCGGGCAGAATACAGCCCATCTCTGTCCGGTCGCGGTGATGCTGGCTTAGATAATAATGAATAACCGCATGAATTTTAGGGTTTTGCGTTTCCTCATCGGCAGCTTTTTGCAAAAGCGCAATCGTATCACTGATGGCATACCGGCAGACTTCGGCCACCAATTGTTCTTTATTTTCAAAGTGTGAGTAGAACCCTCCATGGGTTAGTCCGGCCCCTTTCATAATGAAGGGAACACTGATCTCACGGATGCCATGGGTGCGAAAAGCCTGGGCTGCACTTTCGATGATTTTGCCGCGAACCTTTAACTTATGTCCTTCGGGATAAGGCATGGCCATCACTCCGTTGTTAAATATAAATGAATTCTTAAAATATTATAATCATCATAATAAAAGGTGTCAAATTGTCTTAACAGGCCTACCTTTTATGAAATAACAATAAACTGGGCTATTGACGATTCTAAAATATGATGATAATAATATATTACGATCATAATATTTTAAAAATAAAGGATTGGGGGTTACAAACATGAGTCAGGTTGAAGTTGATACATTAGTTATTGGATCCGGTCCAGGGGGATATGTGGCAGCCCAGCGTTCTGCCCAGCTCGGATTGAAGACGGCGGTTGTCGAACGTGATCGTCTCGGTGGTGTCTGCACCCATGTCGGCTGCATTCCCTCCAAAGCATTGATTGCGGAGTCACATCGTTTTAGTGCATTCAGAGAATGGGCAACCGTGGATGCCGCAGCTTCCTTTGCAGGTGCCCAGGCATTCAAACAGGCGGTTGTGAACAAGCAGTCGGGTGGCGTAGGTTACTTGATGAAATCTGCCGGTGTCACTGTACTGGAAGGCGAAGCGAGCCTGCTGGATGAGCACACTGCGCGCATTACTAAGGATGGGCAAGAACAGGTTGTTTCTTTTAAAAATGCCATTCTGGCAACCGGCTCCCGTCCGATTGAGCTGCCATCACTGCCGTTCGGCGGACGTATCCTCTCCTCGACCGGGGCATTGTCACTCTCTGAAATTCCGCAGAGCCTGGCCATCATTGGCGGGGGATACATCGGCGTAGAGCTCGGTCAAATGTTTGCCAAGTTTGGAACTAAAGTTACGATTCTCGAAGGTGGAGGGCAAGTGCTGCCAGGATTCGAGGCGGAGCTTGCGGCGCCAGTGATCAAACAGCTGAGGGCAGACGGTATCCAGATCATCACCGGGGCGATCGCTGCTAAAGCTGACCAGGGTGAGAACACCATCACACTCCATTATTCCAAAGATCAGGAGCAGCATCAGTTGACCGTAGAATACGTGCTGATTACTGTTGGCAGAAAGCCGAATACAGACGGAAATCTGGGACTGGACCGCATTGGCTTGCAGGTCACGAATAGAGGTCTGATCGAGGTTGACGCACAATGCCGGACGTCCATCCACAATATTTTTGCGATTGGTGATATTACAGCCGGTCCCGCGCTTGCACATAAGGCTTCCTATGAAGCAAAAATTGCCGCCGAGGCCATTGCAGGACATACAGCCTCTATAGTCGATTACAAAGCTTTGCCGCTGGTCGTCTTTTCCGAACCAGAGTTAACAAGTGTTGGCTTGAGTGAGACGGAAGCCCGGGCGAAAGGGATATCCGTGGTCATCGGCAAATCATCATTTTCTATTAATGGCAGAGCTTTGGCTCTGAAGGCTGTGGATGGATTTGTGAAAATCATTGCCGATGCGGAATCGGGGGTTGTAGTGGGTGCGCAAATCGTTGGTGTAGAGGCCTCCACCCTTATTTCAGAACTGGGATTGGCGATTGAGATGGGGGCTACTGCCCTGGATCTAGCCATGACGATTCATCCCCATCCTACCTTGGGGGAAGTGATTATGGAGGCTGCCGAAAGTGCTGCCAGGAAAGTTAAGATTCACGCATAGAAACGATCAGATCAAAGGGGAGTCAGAATAATGAAATTGAAAGCAGGTTTATCTATTGGTTTGGCGGTTATATTGATCGCAGGCGGCATACTTTTAACTGTCAAGGGCAATGATGCTGTAACTCAGGCAGAGCACAGAAAACAGGGTATACTGGAGGCGGAGCAGACAACAGTCCTCTATGATAAAAGTCCGGGAGCCATTGTAGCGGTCAACGCGGTCGTAGGCGATTCCGTAAAGCAGGGGCAAAGTCTGTTCACGGTGCAAACAGCCGATGGTGCGGAAGCAGATATCGTGTCGCCGGGAGATGGGCAGCTTAACAGACTGGTAGTCAAGCCAGGAGATAAGCTGCAGCCCGGAATGCCGGTAGCACTTTTGCAGAAGAACACGTATTACACCGATCTTTATGTCCAAGAAGAGGTTATTCAAAAGCTTAAGCTAAATCAGAATGTTACTGTTCATTTCCGTAATTTGGATGAGCCTGCCGAGGTTGAGGGTGTGGTAGCTTCCATTGCGACTGCGCCACAATTCGCGAGCCTGCGGATGACACGTGAGAAAGGGCAAGCTGATTTAAGCATGTTCCTGGTCAGATTATCTATGGATGCCAAGGCTGAACTGCTTCCCGGCATGACAGCGGAGGTTGATCTTGATGAACTCGCTAATTGACGAGTGGAAATTCGTAGCGGGCAGCAAGTATGTCCGGATGATTTTCATAGCTCCGCTAATTGCGGCTCTGTTCTTTGGTTTAATGTTCTCCCATAATCAGATTAACAAGTCGCCCGTTGTAGTGATTGATGAGGATCACAGTGCCTACTCCCGGTCGCTGATTAACAAATTAAATGCATCCCAATATATGAAGGTCACGAATGTTTTTCCTAATCGAATGGATCCTGACACCTTGCTGGCGAACGAAAAAGCAGTAGCGGTTATTATGCTGCCAAGCCAATTAGAGCTGCGCCAGCTGCAGGGGAAATCATCAAATATCGGAATACTAATGGATAACTCCATGCCTTCCGGATTAACGGGTATCCGAACCGCGATTTCTGAGGTTATCCAGACGGAAAATACGACCATCTCCCTGACCCGGCTGGGCCAAAGTGGAATGGATGCCGACGCTTCCAAGGGACTGGTGTCTCCGTTAGCCCTTCAACAACGAATGCTGTACAATCCGACTACAAGCTATGTCAGCTTTATGGTCCTGGGCTTTGTGAATATCGTCGTCCTAATGATTACTACTACTGCTGCGGGTTCTGTGGCACCCCGGTTAAGAAGGGAAGGGAGACTGTTCGCTGGTGGCGGCAATCCGGCACAGCTATGGCTCCGTAGTGTTCCTTACGCTGTACTAAGTGCACTTTCTTTATTTTTGAGTTATGGGCTCCTTAAACAGCTAGGCAGTATGCGTTTTGAGGCTTCACCGTTTCTATTCTTGATTCCGTTATTGGTCTATTCATTTGCCTTATCCATTCTGGGAATGCTTCTAGGGTATTCTGCAAAAGATATTTCCAAGGTCGGTTCCCGGACCAGTATTGTACTGTACCCTTCCTTCTTGGTAACAGGTATTCAGCTGAGTCCGCTTGCGTTCCCGAAAGCTTTTCAAATCTCCGCCTGGGCTTTGCCAATGAATTGGCTTAACCGTCTCATTCGCGGAATGGGGTTCCGCGGGGGCTCCCTGACCTCTTATAGTCTGGAAATCGGGGCGCTGTTGATTATTATTGGTGCTGCGGCTTTGTTCATTGGTTTACTGATGCTGCGGGAAGCCGGGAAGACGAATACTGCGCTGGAACAATAGTGAATTGACATAACACCTAAAGGTGTTATAATCAGATGTGAACCCAAATGGTGTTACATTGAATACTGGAGGCCAGTTATGTCAACGCAGGAATCATTGCCAGAAATTCGTCAGACTATTGTTCTTAATGCCCCAATAGATAAAGTATGGAAGGCTGTTGCCACGGCAGAAGGCATGGCCGCATGGTGGATGCCAAGCACATTTGAACCTGTAATCGGACATGAGTTCATCCTTCATGCCGGCCCATATGGCGATTCGCCTTGTAAAGTAACGGAGCTTGATCCACCGTACCGGCTGGGTTTCAATTGGGGCAAGGATTGGCATCTGGCCTTTGAATTGAAAGAAGTCGACGGCAAGACAGAATTTACGCTGATTCATTCTGGATGGGACCCGAACAAGATGACCGAATTTGGACAACCGCATCCAATCGTCCGTGGCTTCATGAACAGCGGTTGGGAGAAAATCGTGCAGGAGAAGCTTCCTGCCTACCTCGAGGGTTAATATGCCTGTTGCGGAATCAGGTCATGATGTCTTTCAAGCGATCGCAGATCCTACCCGCCGCAGTTTGTTAAAGCTGTTAGCCGACAAGGAAATGTCCATTGCATCTATTACGGATTGCTACCCGATCAGTCGAACGGCTGTTAATAAGCATCTGCAGGTTCTGTCCGATGCACAGCTTGTCAGCAGCCAGAAGGTCGGACGGGAGACCCGGTACAGACTTCAGCCGGAGCCTTTGGCGGAGCTACAGGAGTGGCTGGCCTTTTTTGAAGAATACTGGTCCAATAAATTACTGGCCCTTAAAGACTTTGTCGAGGCTGACTCTGATGACAATTAAAAAACCGGGAGGCGTGTAATTACACGCTTCCCGGTTTTTTGTTGTACATGTCGCTAACGTTTGTAACTATCAGTATCGGCTACATCTGGCACTAACGGTTACACCTATCAGTATCGGCTATATCTGTTGCTAACGGTTACACCTATCAGTATCGGCTATATCTGTTGCTAACAGTTGCACCTAACGATATCGGCAACTTCTACCGCTAACAGTTGCATCTGTTGCCACAGCCCTAAATGTTGAGAACTCAGCTGGATTGCTTGGCTTTCGCCGAACCGGATAGTTCGCCTATCGCTAAAGAAGCTAGAATAACAATAAGCGCAGCGATAGAGGTCCAAGCCAAGTGATCTCCCAGAATCAACGTGCCGAGCAAGATACCGAACAACGGAACCAGATAGTTGGTTAACGATGTGAAGGCTGCTCCAGTTCGTCTGACTAGTGTGTTGTACAGCATGTAGACTAGCCCGGCATGAAAGACCCCAAGGATGATGACATATAGAACCTGCTGCCCGCTTAGGTCTAACTGCAGCGGGTTTTCAAAGATAAAAGCCAGCGGCACTAGGACAACCGATGCCACGAGCAGAACGTTACGCATCGCCAGAATCGACGATATGGGCGGCAGGCGCTTGATCAGCAGTAGGGATGCTGCGAAGCTGATTGCAGCACCGAGCAGTGCGGCATAACCGATAAAGCTTCCTTTTCCAGCCAAAGACGCCGACGACAGATCAGGAGCGAACAGCAGGCAAAGGCCTGCGAAGCCGATCAGTACACTCAGCCATTTTTGCCAGGATACCTTCTCGCTGGGTGCAAAGATTTTCACAAAAACAATGGTGAAGATTGGTATGGAACCTAACAAAATCGAAGCAGTGCTGCTGTTGATGTATTGCTGTCCCCAGCCAATCAGGACGAAGGGAACTACGGCTTCAAACAAGCCGATCAGGATAAAGGACCTCCAGGTGCCGGTTGGCAGAGGTGTAGACTCCTTTTTACCTGTGAAAAGATACAGTACAGTAAGGGTAATGGTGCCCAGCACAGCTTTGCTGGCCGCCAGTGTAATCGGCGTAATGTTGCCAATAACGAGGTCCACAAAGAAGAATTGGGAACCCCAGATCAGGCCGATGCCTAAGAGCAGCATGTAGTTTAATCGTTTCATCGTTCAGTCCCTACCTTCTTCTATATGATGATTGTCTTCATCATCTTAGAGCGGAGCGGTCCTTGATTCAATGCATAAAAAGGCTATCTGTACCGATACACCAGCAGAGAAGGCGATCTATTGATCTCGCAACCGCCAGACAAACATACTTTTTTTCCTTGTCCACATTTATACCTTAAGGTTATTGATATAGCTATGAAATATGGATATGATTCTCCAGAAGCGTTTGCACGGGCGTTTAAGAATCTTCATGGGATCATGCCGATATCTGCGCGCGATAAAGGCGTTTCTCTAAAAGCCTATCCTCGAATGTCCTTTCACATTTCAATTAAAGGAGATATCTTGCCGGTTCTGATTTTGGTTTTCAGCCAAAAAACATATATTGACATCTCGCACACTTGCCCCGTATAATTCCAACTAATCGGGTTTGATTTATAAGTATTGCATTGTTGACCAGTCCACTGGAGACAATTATTCGTTTTTGCGAATAATTGTCTCTTTTTCGCTTACTGGTAATTACCAGATTACCACTTGATCGAGAGAGAGACCAAAAGGGGGAATATTCTTGGAACTGTTGCAAGAGGTGGTACCGTTGTATCACCAGCTCAAAACGTATATCAAACAACAAATCGAAAGCGGCCAATGGCAGCCAGGTATCGCGATTCCAAGCGAGCGGGAACTGGAGAAACTGTTGGGATTGAGCCGTACGCCCATCCGTCAGGCCCTTGGAGAACTTGTTGCGGAGGGATGGCTTGAACGCAAACATGGAAAAGGCACTTTCGTTGCACAGCGTACTTCCGCCGCTGTCACGACGAAGCTGGTCGGACTAGTCGAGCAGCTTCGCAGCCAGGGATTATACCCGACCATTGAAATCGCGGAATTCGGACACTGCGAAGCGCCGGCCGCCGTATCACAGGCACTCGGCATTCCGGCATCTACGCAGATGATCCGTACGGTTAGACGAATTGCGGTATCCAGCGGTCATGTGATAGTGGATGAGAACTATTTCAACATCAATTTATCCGGGGTCATAACGGAAGAGCGGCTTGGGCGCTCAACTGTCTTCGATCTGCTGGAACAGAGCGGAATGAATGTCAAGAAAGGCTCGCAAGGCTACTCAGCAGTCAATGCCGACGCCCGCATCGCCAGACTGCTCGAAGTTCCCGAAGGCACCGCATTGCTAGTCATACAGACGCTGTTGTTCAACAACCGTGATCAGCCTTTGCAATATTCCTTGTCTTATTGCAATCCAGAACGCTACACCCATGAGATATTGCTCAGCCGTTAACAAATTCAAAGGAGATGGAATGTCATGAAATTATGGAAAATAGTAACTTTATCTCTCGTCACCGCAATACTAACCATCGTAACGGCCTGCTCGGGCAGCAGTAATAACGGCGCAAAGCCGGTCAATCAGGCAGGCAACGTTTCAAAAGATAATCAACAACAACCAGCCTCATCGGAAGAAAATATCGAACTAACGTTTGCTAACTGGATTTCAACGGAGGATGCGACGAAGGATGCCTACAACCAGTTAGTAGAAGGTTTTGAAAACGCCCATCCGAACATCAAGATCAAGTCACTCGGCATCCCGTTCAACGAATACAAAGATCAGGTACTCATTGCCTCTACCGGAGGCAATACGCCGGATGTGCTGATGGCAAACCAGAGCTTTACGCCGGCATTCGGCAATGCAAACATCGTACAGCCGCTAGAAACAATACTTGGCGGTGACATCATCGACGATATTTTGCCTTCGAGCAAAGCAGGAGTCACCTTTAACGGCAAAGTGATCGCTATGCCGTGGGCGCCGCATCCTAATGCGCTGTTCTGGAACAAGACGCTGTTCGCCAAAGCGGGTCTCGACCCCAATGCGCCGCCAAAGACGTGGGACGAGCTTCTGAAATATGCGGAGGCAGTCGCAGCGCTTAAACAAGACGATAAAGGCAACCCAATCTATGGTATCGGCGAAGCAAATAAAACCGGCGCTTACACCGGCCAAATGCTGCTCCGTATAACGCTCTCTCATGGCGGTAAGTTCGTTGACGATCAGGGCAAGCTGATCGTCAACCAAGGCTCGGCGCTCGTAGAATCGCTGCAATACCTGCGCGACATCGCCAATAAGAATGTTGCCCCGGTCGGCGCCGAGATCAAGGATTTGCGCGCCATGTTCGGGACGGGTTCGCTGGGCATGCTCGTCAACGGCGACTTCGGCCGAAACACGTTCCGAACCACTAGCGGCAAAGGGGAAGTTTTCGATAAGGAGTGGGGCGTGACAACCGTGCCTGTCGGCGCGACCGGACGTTCCGAGACCGTCTTCACCGAGCATCAATTGCTTATCTCATCGTCGACCAAACATGCCGAAGCAGCCGCTGAGTTCGTGAAGTATCTGGTATCTAAGGATGCCATGGTTTTGTACCACAAACTTAACGGAGTCATGTCCTCCCGCGCCTCAGTTGCATCATTGCCCGAGCTGAACGAGGACGATTACGCCAAGGTATTCAATGAGCAGATGAAAACGGCCAGCCCATTCCCGACGGGCAACCCTGCGTTCGAACAGGCTATGAAAGAAACGTCCAACTTGACTGTGCTCGCGACAACAACATCCGAGGATATTCCAGCTATTATCGCCAAGATACTGCCGAAGCTTCAAGAACTGTATGCTGCGAAGTAGGCAATGGCAAACCTTTATTTCAAACACTTATAAGCTAAGGGGGGAGGCAGTCTATGTCAATCAAATGGTCTCGCACCCTTAAAAATCAGGCGTTCGGCATGCTGCTTGTCGCACCCGCGACCCTGCTGTTGTCTGTGACGATTCTAATCCCGTTGGCTCGTTCCATTTCGACGAGCTTCCGGGGCGCTTCGTTGCTTTCGGCTGAACAGCCCTTTATTGGTCTGGCCAATTATAAGGCGTTGTTGTCGGGACAAGAATTTTATCATGCGCTCTCCATTACGCTTCGGTATGTTGCATGCACTGTCGGCATTGAGATTGTTCTTGGACTCGTGAGCGCTTTGCTGCTGAACAGCCGTATCCGATTTCGGGCGTTCTTCCGCAGCATTTTGCTCATCCCGTGGGCGATCCCAACGCTTGTCGCAGCGCTTGTCTTCCTACTGATTTATCAGGCTGATTATGGAGTTTTGAATGGCTTGCTTATCCAGAGCGGATTAACGGAAAAGAAGCTGAACGTTCTGAATGATTTAAACTTGGCGTTGTATGGCATCATGGGCGTTGCGATTTGGCGCCAGACGCCGCTGGCTGCCGTAATGACGCTTGCCGGGCTGCAGGGCGTCCCGCGCGACTGGTATGAAGCTGCAACAATTGACGGTGCAAGCAAATTAAAAACATTTTTGTATATTACTCTTCCCGCTTTGAAACCTGTACTTGCTAATGTGACGCTGTTGATGGTCGTTGCCAACTTTCAAATGTTCACGTTATTTTATGCTCTTACCGGAGGCGGACCGGCGGACGCGACTCAATCATTGGCTATTTACACGTACGAAACGGCGTTCCAGGCCTACGATCTAGGTAAGGGCTCGGCAATCGGCGTAATATGGATGCTGTTGCTGCTACTCATCGCTGTTCCACTTAACCGTGTGGCGCATCGGAGTATGTCATGAAGGGGGTATATCGGCTTCCCACTGTTCGACGTCATCTGCTGAACCGCAGCAATATCGGTGTTTATGTCCTGCTTGCGGTTATTCTTTCGTTGTTTCTATTTCCGGTTTACTGGTTGGTATCGGTCTCACTGCAGACGAACGACGATCTGTTTCAGTTTCCACCCCAATGGGTTCCGTTCAAGCTGACGATGCAAAGCTATAAGGGTGTCCTGCTCTCGGCGAACTTTCTTACTTTTTACAAAAACACCGCGATTGTCGCGGCCGGATCAACAGCACTTTCAATTGCCGTTTCGATTCTCGCCGGATACGGCCTCTCGCGCTTCCGTTTCCGGGGCAGCCATCTACTGCTCGTCTTCTTTCTATCGTCGCAAATGTTCCCCGCCGTGACGTTATTGATCGGACTGTACACGCTATACAGCAAGCTTCATTTGCTCAACACCCTGCTTGCGTTGATGTTAGCCGCAACAACGACAGCGCTACCTTTCTCTATTATGATGATGAAAACATTCATGGACGGGATCGCCGGCGAGTTGGAAGAGGCCGCGGAGGTCGACGGCGCGACACGCCTAAAGGCGCTTATCCATATCGTTTTGCCGTTGACCAAGCCAGGGATCATGGCGGTAACAATCTATTGTTTTCTCGTAGCGTGGGACGATTTTCTGTTTGGCATGACGCTTGTTCGTGATCTCAATATGCGGACTCTCAGTCCGGGGCTATCCCTTACCTTCCTTGGCGAATTAAGCACCAACTGGTCGGGGGCGGCTGCAGCAGCTGTCACGGCTACAGCCCCGCTGCTCGTCTTGTTTCTGTTTTTGCAGCGGTATATGGTGGAAGGTTTAACCGCAGGAGGAGTTAAAGAATAAGCAAAATGCTTGAGAGGAGAAGAAGTATGACAACCGTCAGCAAACCGAATGTCCTCATTTTTTTCACCGATCAACAGCGCTGGGACACCACGGGCATCCATGGCAATCCACTGGGGCTGACGCCTAATTTCGACCGAATGGCTGCATACGGTACGCATTTGGAGCATTCCTTCACTTGCCAGCCCGTATGCGGTCCAGCGCGCTCCAGCCTGCAAACCGGTGTTTATGGCACTACATCCGGCTGCTACAAAAACGGTATTCCATTGCCGGAGCATTTAGGGACGCTCGGACAATATTTCGGGCAGGCTGGCTATCAGACCGGCTATATTGGGAAATGGCATCTGGCAGACGAGGAGCCGGTACCTGCGGCCAAACGTGGTGGCTATGATTATTGGCTTGCCTCGAACGTGCTCGAGTTTTCGTCGGACAGCTACCGAACGGTTATGTACGATAATGACAGCAATCCGGTACGGCTGCCGGGATACCGGGTTGATGCGCTTACCGATGCTGCAATTCGATACATCGACAACCATCGGGAAAATCCATTCTTTCTGTTTGTATCGTATTTGGAGCCTCATCATCAGAATCATATTGACGACTATCCTGCTCCAGTTGGCTACCGCGAGCAATATGGCGGCCGCTGGATTCCGCCCGATCTCGCGGCACTAGGAGGCACCGTCCATCAGCATATCGGCGGTTATTATGGCATGGTTAAACGGCTAGACGAAGCGCTCGGCCGGGTGCTCGACGCTCTTAAAAGCTTGGAGCTGGACGAGCAAACAATTGTATTGTTTACCTCCGATCACGGCAACCATTTCAAGACGCGGAACGAGGAATACAAGCGTTCTTGCCATGACAGCTCGATTCGCGTCCCTACAGCTTTTAGTGGCCCTGGATTTAGCGAAGGCCGCAAGCTGCGGCAGCTTGTCAGTCTGATCGACCTGCCGCCTACACTGCTGGATGCCGCAGGAATTAAGGTGCCTGCCCAGATGCAAGGGAACTCGATAATGCCGCTCTTGAACGGTGCGGGCTCTTCTCAGCCTTGGCAGGAGGAGGTGTTCGTGCAAATCAGCGAAAGCAGCATCGCTCGAGCGATCCGCACGCGAAAATGGAAATATTGTGTCGTCGCCGAGGGCAAGGACGGTAACGCGCAGGCCGGCTCGGAGGAGTATATCGAGGCTTATTTGTACGACCTTGATGCTGATCCGTATGAACTAACGAACCTGATTGGTCTGGACTCTCATCGCGAGGCTGCGGATATCCTGCAAGCCCGTCTGCAGCATCGCATGGCGGCCGCGGGGGAGAGCGTGCCGATCATCCGGCCGGCGCCGGCCGTGCCGGGAGGCCAGCGTCATGTTTCGTTGCAGGAAGCGCGGAGCTGACAACGGAAAGGGCCGCTCTCCTTCTTGCCGGATCGCTTTTCACATCGCTTGATCTTAATTTCCAGTACTGGTCTCCTTCCGTGACGGGCGCGACTTCCGCTACCTGCCGGTGAAGCCCGCAACTGCGGTACAATTCCCTTGCTTGCCTTGCAAAGAGTGCCGCAGTGCGATTAAACCTACACTGAACGAAGGAGCTGTTTTCCAAAATGATTCGTCAACTAGTCCGATTACTGGTTCTATTAGCGTTGTTAATTCCCGTCTTTGGCCGGATAGAGCGCGTACCCTCCGTTTTCGCGGCCGGCATTTCCTATTATGTGGATTGTGCTGCTGAGAAAGCCGGCATGGGAACCGAGGCCGCTCCATTTCACAATTTGGCGGCAATTAATACGGTTCATCTTACCCCCGGTGATTCCGTTCTGTTCAAACGCGGGTCGATCTGCTCCGGCACTTTTGCGCCGGTAGGAAGCGGGAGTTTCGCCGCACCTGTCACGATTGCTGCCTACGGTCCGGGCTTGGCAAGACCCGTTATTAACGCGAATGGTCAGACCGACGCTATTTTGCTGCGTAATTTGCAATATATAGAGTTAAGCGATCTCGAACTGACAGCTTCCGGCGATAACAAGACGGCTAGACGGGGGGTACACGTTCTTGGCGAAAACGCAGGCGACTTATACGGCATTACGTTGCGAAACTTATATATTCACGATGTCCGCGGCTACATGCCTTCAACGGTCAGCGGCAACTATCACGGCACAGGCAAATACGCGAATGCTTCAGGCGGCATCGTTATTGAGGTGCTTGGCACAGCGGTGCCGACCGCTTTTCATCAGGTGCAAGTGTTGAACAATCAGATTGCAAGCGTAGACCGTCAAGGGATTTATGTTTGGTCTAATTATTGCCAACGACCGGGACTGGTGGAGTTTTGGGGGAGTTTGTGCAACGGGTCGTGGAAGCCGATGACCGACCTCTACATTAGCGGTAATACGCTCTCGGATATCGGCGGGGACGGAATCGCACCAATGACGGTTGACGGGGCGCTGGTCGAATCCAACATCTTAACCGGTTTCAATATGCGATCCGACTCGCCGAACGCAGGTATGTGGACGGCGAACGCAAACAATGTCACCTTTCAATTCAACGACACGTCCGGTGGCAAAACGACTAAGGATGGTATGGCATATGACATCGATCATTCCACAAGCAATATCACATTCCAATACAACTATTCCCATGGAAACGAAGGCGGATTTTTTCTGATTTGTGCCCAGGGAAACAGTAAGGCGGTCAACTTCGTGATCCGATACAATATTTCGGTCAACGACCGGGCGCGTATGTTCCAAAGCTGCGGCGGCGAGGTGGTTTCAAGCCATATTTACAATAATACAATGTATATAGGTTCCGGCCTTGCGCCCGTTATTTATCAAGAGACGACGAATCAGCGGCAGGCCATCCAGTTCCGGAACAACCTCATTTATAAAGAGGGTGGCGGTCAGGTTACATGGACGCTGGACGATTTGAATTTCGTTATCGACAATAACGCGTTTTTCGGAGTGCCGGTTCCAGCATGGGCGACTAATACGGTAACAACTGACCCTTGGCTGAACGGCCCCGGCAGTCTCGACCAGGCGGGTTACAAGCTGGGAGCCGGCTCGGTGGCACTGAATGTAGGGGCTGTGATCCCTGCAAACGGAGGCCGAGATTATTTTGGTAATGCTGTTTCTTCTACGACAGCGCCGAGTATCGGAGCTTATCAAGGGCCAGGCCTTGCACCTGCATTCGTTAGTCCGCTTGCTCATTTCAAGCTCGATGACGGAAGCGGCGTCACGGCCGCTGATGCAGCAGGTACGAATAACGGCAGTTTGATAGGCAACCCGGTCTGGAACAACAACGGCAAAATCGGCGGTTCGCTCAAGCTGAACGGCAGCGGCGATTACGTGAGCGTGCCGGCCGTACTGAATCCGGGCTCAGGCAATTTTACCGTTGCGGGATGGGTCAAGCTGGATACTGCGGCTGGTGTTAACCAAGTTATTTTTCAACAGGAGGGCGTTTTGGGGCGCACATTACTATACCGAGTAACTTCGACTGGCCAACTCGGTACTTTTCTTGGCGGAAGCGCCTTGCTCTCATCTGAGACGATTCCTACAGGAGAATGGACGCATGTAGCGGTTGTAAATCGGGGCGGAGCCGTCACGCTTTATGTGAATGGACAACCGGTCGGATCGGCAACACGCACCATCGAATCCCAAACGTCCCCGTTCCGCATCGGGGCCCATAAATCGCCTACCGATGCCAACGATTATTGGAACGGCAGCGTAGATGATTTCCAGCTATACAATACTGCGCTGAACAGCGCCCAAGTGTACCGGCTATACAACAGTTAAGTTTAAGCTCCCTGTCCGTTAGTACGGCCAGGGAACTTTTGCACATTTGAATACTGCGACAGGAGAGAGAAAGATGAACCATCCAATTCCCAAAGCATGCTGCTCGGTGAGCAGACAGCATACGAATGATAAACTTATACAAGCAGCAGAACCGGTTGCGACTCCATGCACTCTCGGTGCTCCATCTAGTCTCCGATTTGACTGGGTAAGTTTAACAGGCGGTGCGTTCGAGATGGGAACGAATGACTCGGAAGGCTTTCCGGACGATGGGGAAGGGCCAGCTCGAAAGATTGAGATTGATCCGTTTTACATTTCGGCTTATACAGTCACAAATGCGCAATATCAAGCTTTTGTTGAGGCTACGGGTTACATAACGGAAGCGGAGAAATTCGGTTGGTCTTATGTATTTCATCTTCTGGTGTCCGAAGAGACAAGGAGCAAAGTGAAGGGTTCCTCGCAACAGGCGCCCTGGTGGTTGGCGGTAGAAGGAGCAAATTGGAGAAGGCCGAAAGGAATAGAGATTGGCATCACGGATCGAATGGATCATCCGGTCGTTCATGTCACTTGGAATGATGCAATAGCGTTCTGCAAATGGTCAGGGACAAGGCTGCCAAGCGAAGCGGAGTGGGAATACGCAGCACGTGGTGGATTGAAAGGGAAAAGATACCCGTGGGGAGACAAACTGAAGCTTGACGACCAGCACATGTGCAACATTTGGCAAGGAAAGTTTCCTGTTAAAAACCATGCAAGCGACGGTTATATCGATACGGCTCCGGTTCATACATTCGAACCGAATGGCTATGGTTTATATCAGGTGGCAGGAAACGTATGGGAGTGGTGCGCAGACTGGTTCAGTCCGGCTTATCACCAACAGACGCAAAATGTGAATCCGATATTTAATATCGATACAGGACATAAATCGATGAGAGGAGGATCTTACCTTTGTCACCGTTCCTACTGTAATCGCTACAGGGTTGCTGCTCGAAGCTCGAATACACCGGATAGCTCAAGTGGTCATTGTGGCTTTCGAGTCGCAATGCATGCATAAAAGTTCCAAGGGACTACCGGAAATTATGATTTGGAAATTTCGATCTATTTGGGAAGATATCTTATTGAACGCAAAAAGCTTTCCGAAACGGACCAGCAACGTGGCTCATATTGAAAAGCTTTTTGCGTTGGCTTGATCTAGCCGAAAATATGACGAAGCTCGTCCGGCACCGGACGGCTTTTTCGCGTCGCCGGGTCCATTGCTACACTCGTTACTAACGTTTCGGAACATAGTTCGCCCTGGTCGTACGTATAAGCTGCAACATCCATTTCTGCCAATCGTCCAAGAATGATCACTACCATGTCCCTGCTCAATGCTTTATTTGGTGCAAAGGTAAGTGAATGTTCACTTTTAAACAATTTACAGCCTACAACCATATCGATTTGCTTCTTTGCTCAGTGATCTTTCAGATCGTCAAATCATTCAGACGGTGCTAGATAACCGACTCCACAAGTAGATAAGTGAGTTGTTGGAATGACAAGTAATTTATTTACTCGACTGTTGCGATTTCCTATGACAAGCATCTCAAATGGGCAGACCTGTAGTAGGAATTAGTAATAACAGTTTAGGCGGATATCTTGAGATGCTAAAGAATGTCGAATAACGGCTTCTTCTCGAGAGCTTGTTGATAAACATAGACAACGATCTGCCCGAAATACGCTTGTCGAATTCGGCACACCACTTTAAGAACGATAGTTAAGGAAGCGATTAATAATGAGGCGACTTAAATTCAGAAAGCTCATTCTACTGATATTCACAGTTTTTGGACTGTCAGCCTATCAATCCAATGAAATCGTTGAAGAGTTTTCAACACCACAAAATTTTATTACGCACAGCAATTCACGTTTTAACTTTAGTGTGGGTATTCCCGATAATTGGGATTACAGGGTTGAAGGAACTGAAAATTACAAAGCTACCGAATCGAGAGAAGCCATACCTGATGCAGGAATTGTTATAAATGTTGAGAACGATCCTGAACAAAAAATATCTTTGTCTGGCCAAGAAGGAACACTGTCTTGGGACCCCGCAGGTAATGCTGTTGTAGAAGACTTTGTCACGCAAACCGGATTAAAGGGTAAGAAATATACCAGTGAGGATCAAGATACGATCTCCATTTATTATGTGTTTGATCAGAATCAATTAAGGGATCTTGGATACAATACAAGAGCTTTAGGCGGGAACATCCATATGACGAAGGACGTTTACGAGCAAAACAAGGATACTATTGAACTTATCATTCGGAGTATCCGCCTCTCATAGCTAGTGAAAATATCCCGGCAGTCTCATCGGCGTGACCTATCTTGCGTCCCCTGAGCAATTGGTTGAAATAAGTGCCGTCGCACACACGAACTAACTCGGCCACCGTAGTTGGCGCAACAGGGACGGTCGGGCTTCGGATAGGCACAACGGCCATTGGCGCAAAGCAGAAGGGTTTCACCTAGTAAGTGTGAAGTAGTCTCCATCTGATCGTTAGGTGGGGACTATTTTACGTTTACGGTGTTCATCCAGTCTACGTTATAAATCTATGCTCTAACCTACATCCTCACAATACAAATTAGGCCAGCTATTATAGCTGGCTTTTTAGCATGTCTTGGTTTCGTTTTATAGAGTAAAGAGAATCTTTAGCCAGATTGTTTCCTAACTACCGAGCAAGCAGGAGATTCATCTGCACGTCCATTTGGCTATGCATGGAGATGGGGTCGCTGACAGGAAATGCTCCGGATCTATGGAATAGACACGATTATTTTGCACAGCCTTTAACTGCTTCCAAATGAAAATCTTCTCCAGCGTTCTGAAGCGCATCGTATAAATTATAAGCTCCACGGCACCAGAAGTTGCCAAACACATAAATGGAATCGGTGTGGATTTCGATAACAGACGCCGTTTCTTCCTTGGACATGAATCTTCGTAATTCAGTTCTGTGACGCTCAGCTTTCTGTTCATATTGCAAAATAAGCTTCTGCGCCATCCTCTGCTTGTTAAAAGCTTCGCCAAGCATCGCCAGTAAAGTCAATGGTTTATGGTCGTTTTGTGAGAAGATCATCATAGATGCAACGGTCGACAGCTCTTCACATTCCTGTTCGTTTGATACCAGTATATATTCCGGATGTAGTTCAGCGATCTCTTCTAGTTGATAAGGAATATTGTTCACTCGGTGAATATCCAGACTAAGGTTTCGCAAGTAGGGTCTGTAGTCAAATTCTTTGCGGCTGCGGTGGGGCGGATGCCAAGTGCGAGTATGTGCCCCAGACAGGTTAATGCACAAATATTTGCTGGTTTGTTCTCATAGTTGCGGATAAATTATCCGGGCGTTAGGCCTTCCGTCTGCTTAATGCGGCGGTTGAAATAGAATTCATCCCCTCTGCTATCAGCCGGAATAATTATCCATCATCTTCTTTAAATAATTTCGAAAGTCTTCAACATATGCTGTGGGCTCTACGATGGTTAGATTGGTGCCGAAACTTGCTAAAAATTGAAATCCCGTACTGTTCTGAGGAACATAAATGGTTGCTAATAAAAATTCGGAACTATAGTTTTCAATACTCTTTCGACCGTACCTTTCAATGAATTGATCTTTTATACTAGGCGAAATCAATGCCTTAATGGCGACTAGCTGCGGTTGATAACTTGCTGTTTGCACTTGTTCCAACAAATCATCCCTAGGGCTAAATGTTTTTTCATCCATATTAAGCTTATCGATCCGGGATAATTTAAACGTTCTATATCCCATACGATCTAAACAGAATCCTTTCAGATACCAACTTCTTTCGCTAAAATGAAGCTGATAGGGCTCGACAATTCTATTCGAAGTAGCGCCATCTTTATCTATATAATCAAATGAAACTAACCTTCTCATTAATATGGCTTCTTGACATGTCCTCAAGGTTTGAAGGATCTCAGACCGCCCCTCCCAATCATAAAATGACAGTTGAATTGAACTTTTCAGAGATAAGGCGCTAACCATCGCTTCTATTTTTTTAATAGTAATTTCAACTTCTTCGCTAATTAGAATTTGTTCCAATCCGCCGAGCGCAGTTAATATATTCTCTAAGTCGGAGCTGCTTAAAAGACGTTTATCAACCTTGTATTCATCCATAATACCGTAGCCGCCATTAACTCCATGGGTAGCATAGATCGGGATGTTTGATAGACTCAGTGTTTCCATATCACGAAGAATCGTTCTTTTGGAAACATTAAATAATTGCGCGAATTCACTAGTCGAAACGATATTTTTTTTCAACAAAATCATTATTATAGAAATAAGTCGCTCAACCTTGTCCATATTCCCTCCTCTTATTTCTCTACATCATCTGAAAACGGTGACATATATTTGTCACCTTTTGTAGATTATACTACATTTATCACAAGAAGGAGGGATTACTTTATGTCAGCTATCGCATATTTGAATTTTGATGGAATCACAGAAGAAGTGATTGAATTTTACGCGGAGGCTTTAAGTGCAATTGAAGTAAAGAAAGTGAAATTTGGGGATATTCCGCAAGATCAAAACTACCCAATGCCGGAAAATGAGTTAAATATGATCATGGAGTCTTCCATCGAATTCGCAGGCGGGAAGCTTATGATGTCGGACATTCTGCCTTCCATGAAGGCGGTAACAGGTGAGCTGGTGCAAGGGAATAATATTCTGATTAGTCTGGTCATTGACGATAAGCAAAAACTGGAGCAATACTTTAATGCTTTGTCCCTTGGCGGCCATGTCACCATGCCGTTATCCAATTATCCTTGGTCTTCGTGTTTTGGAACGCTAGTTGATAAGTTCGGGGTCAACTGGAAATTTAATAGTGACGCGGATCAGTTTCTTGATAACGTAATATCGAGCAAACAGTAACTCATTTTTGAAAAATGGTCTTCCAGCTGAAGGCTATTTTTTTTATATAATATTATGGAAATATGAATCAATGAAGAAAGGATAAAGTATCTTTCTATGGAAATGGATCATTTGACTCCCGTAAAATCGAGAGAAGAGCTGAGGTTCTGGCTACAGGAGAATAGTAGGACTGAAAAATCCTGTTGGGTCTTGGTCAGTATGACGCCCAAATCGGATACACTCTTATATTTGGACGCGGTCGAGGAAGCTTTGTGCTTTGGATGGATTGATGGAGTCAAGAAGAAAATATCTGAAACGGAGCTGGCTCAGAGATTGTCACCCCGAAGCAAAAAAAGCTCATGGACTGAATTGAATAAAGAACGTGTCCGCCGCCTCGAAAGGCTGGGACTCATGACAGACGAAGGAAGAAAGGTTCTTCCTGATATGGATTACGATTCTTTCAAAATAGATGAAGATATAGAGCAAAGATTAAAAGAGGAAAAGCAAGTATACGATCATTTCATGGCCTTTCCAGAGCTTTATAAAAGAGTCCGGATCGACACGATACAAAGCAATAAGAAACAGCCAGAATTGTTTCAGAGCAGATTAGACAAATTCATAACAAATACTAGAGAAAACAAAATGTACGGTCAATGGAATGATCATGGACGTCTGCTAGATTACATCGTGGAGGAAGAGGAATAAAATAGCTGCAGCATTTGCACGCAGACAGGGCTGCCCGGATAGGGTGGTCCTGTTTGTGTTCTTTATGAGTGTACTTTTAAAGGATAAGTTCTTCTGTTCAATACGTAAAAACCTCCTTATACAAAGAAGAGATCTAGTTATCTTCGTATAAGGAGATTTTTGGTATGCTCAATTACATGTTAATACAATCATGTACAATTTGTCGGGGAGTACATCGGAGGGTAGCTATTCCTATTCCGTCACAATGATACCTTGATTAGCGTACAACCCCGTAATTTCGGGATGCACATGCTCTGTAACGAGATAAGTCAGCTGGTTGGACGGACATACAATATGATTCGAAATCGTATTCAGCTTATTAGAGGTTACCATTCCCAGCACCTCGGTGGAAATAGATATCATTTTTCGTTTGACCAACGCTTCGGTCAGACTTGGAACACTAATGCCGATATACGGATCAATGTTGTAGACGCCCATAATGTATAGATCGCTGCGCATTGTGTTGAGTGTTTCTACGGTATCAATACCTAAATTGACCATGGACTCCTTGAACAAGGTGCCGCCTATCATAATCACCTCTACTGAATTATGGTTGGACAAGGCCATCGCGATAGGCGGGCTATTGGTAATAATAGTAGCTTTTAATGTTAATGGAAGCTGCTTCACCAGATACAGGTTGGTCGTTCCTCCATCAATAAGAATGACCATGTTGTCTTTGATATAATCCAGCGCTTTGAGTGCCAGCTTCGTCTTCAAGTCACTGGAAACATTTTGCCTCGTGGAAAAATCCTCAACAGGCGGGCCTATGCGGAGTGCACCGCTATGAACTCGTTTGACAAGCCCTTGTATGTCAAGATCCTTCAAATCTCTGCGGATGGTGTCCTCAGATACGTTTAAGCGTTTACTTAAATCGCTGGCGATGACCTTGTGCTCAGTGTTTAAAATTTGCACGATTTTTTGCTGACGTTCTTCTTTTAACATGTATTCCGTACCCTTCTTTTCTTTTTAGTGTAGCACAATTTTCAAAAAAACTGCAATAAATAGGTCCTTGTTTTGCATGTTTATCATTATTATGCCTGGTTCATTCCCCTGAATTGACGTTTTTGTTGCGGTTTATATGCATGATGCGATAAAAAGACTAGCTTATTTATGCGTGTTTATAATTGTTATTTTATTTAATTCGAAAATAAACGCTTTACTGCGCATATTTTTTGTTTTATACTCGTACAAAGAAGCATATAAACGCATAAAAGGAGACATAAACATGAGCAAAAGAGCAATCACAATTGCACCATCTATCATGTGTGCGGATCTTTGCAATCTGGAAAGTGGAATTAAAGAAATCGAGAAGGTCGGACTGGATACTTTGCATGTTGATGTTATTGATGGAAGCTTCAGCCCAAGCATGCCGCTGGGAATCGATACAATCAAGCAGCTCCGCAAAATTACAAATATGAATTTTGATGTTCATATTATGTCGAATAATAACGAATTTTTTATCCAAGAGATGATCAATATCGGGGTACAACAAATTACTTTTCATGTTGAAAGCGGTATACATGTTGATCGTTGTCTTCAACTTATTAAAAAAAGTGGCATTAAAGCAGGGGTAGCCTTAAATCCTTCTACGCCGTTGTCTGTGCTGGATCATATCCTGCCGGAATGTGATGTAGTGCTGCTGATGCTTATTAATCCGGGCTTTGCAACAGACAAGAATGAGAAGCAAGTGCCTTATGCTGTGAAGAAGGTAGAGGATCTGGACCAACTGATTAAAGCGCAGCAGCTGAACACAAAAATTGAAGTAGATGGTCGGGTATCCCTGGATACGATTCCTGCACTTGTAACGGCAGGAGCGGATATTTTGGTCGCAGGCTCAACTAGCTTGTTTATCCCGCACCGTAGCTTGACTGACAATAAAGTATTGGTAGAGGAAGCGATTCAACAAGGGCTTCTAGCGGGGGTGAAGTAAATGAGTCCATTTAATGAGGTGTCCAAGGCCATTGCTAACGAGCTTTCCGAGACATTGATCAGTATCGAGCCTCAGCAGGTTGAGCAGTTGGCAGACGCGATCAAAAAGGCGGATAAAGTTTTCTTTGTAGGTGTTGGCAGAGTACTATTGTCCCTAAAGTCGATTGCCAAGCGATTAGCGCATCTCGGTGTGAACACCTTCGTAGTTGGTCAAATTACGGAGCCGGCGATTACGGAAAATGATTTGCTCATTGTGGGATCTGGCAGTGGAGAGACGGCCTTCCCGCTTATCATTGCAAAGAAGGCGAAGCAATTCAAAGCAACCGTTGCACATATCGGAGCTAACCCGCAGAGCTCCATGAGAGAGTATGCTGATATATTTGTACGAATTCCCGTTAGCACAAAGCTGAATTTGCCAGGTGAAATCCCGTCGATTCAACCGATGACCAGCCTGTTTGAGCAGAGTCTGTTGTTACTTGGCGACACGATCTCATTAATGATTGTCAAAGAAAACAATGTCGATATGCACGCTCTGTGGCAGTACCATGCCAACCTGGAATAAGAGGTAGAAGGGGGCTTATGATGAAGGCGGTTCATTTTGGTGCCGGTAATATCGGCCGAGGTTTCATAGGGAATGTGCTTAGCAAAGCCGGGTTTGAGGTATGCTTTGTTGATGTTAATCCAGAGATGATCGACATCATTAACAAAACAAATAGCTATAAGGTTGAACTTCTCGATGCGGATCATACGATTGAAGTGATCTCGCCGGTGTCAGCGCTTAACAGCATAACACAAGAGGAAGAGGTCATTGCGAATATCGGAGCAGCCGACCTAATTACGCTTTCTGTAGGTGTTCCGAATCTGTCTAAGGTTGCCAATATTCTGTTCAAGGCTCTGCTCTCCAGAGCAGAACTTCGCAAGGGCCCAATAGATATCATTGCTAACGAAAATGCAATCAACGCTTCGACGACCTTGCGTAAGGAAATTGAAAGACTTGCCTCTGCAGAAGAAATGGCAACGATCCTTTCGTTTGCAGGCTTTCCTAATGCGGCGGTCGACCGGCTTGCATTATCCCGAAGAACTAATGAGGGGGAGTTGGTTCAGGTTGAGCCATTTTTTGAATGGATCATTAATCGTTCGGAGATGCTGAATCATTCTTTGCCTTTATTGGATAAAGTCATTTATGTAGATGATTTGACGCCCTATATTGAGAGAAAGCTATTTATCGTAAATATGGGTCATGCCGCAGCAGCCTACCTTGGTTACCTGTATAACGAGCCGACTATCCAGCGTGCGCTTGCTCATCCGGACATCGAAACTACGGTTCAGGGGGCGATGTATGAGGTGGCCCGTTATTTTGAAGCAGCCTATGGCAAGTCTGCCGAAGAATTACAAAGTTTTATCGAAACAACATGTAAACGCTTCAGAAACGAACAGGTGAGCGATGATATTTTTCGGGTTGGCAGGTCCCCGATTCGGAAGCTTGGTCAGGATGAGCGGCTTGTAAAACCAGCGATTGAGTTGTATAAGCGGGGTCTTCCTTACAGCCAGCTTGCCAAAGTGATTGCCGCCGGTTATTTATTCCGTAGTACGAAGGATGAAGAGGCGGTAGAGCTGCAAGACTATATATCAGAACAAGGTTTGATAAGCGCTCTGGCAGCTTTTTCACACATTACCGAGCCGGAAGTACAGGAAGTAATTAGACAGCATGTATCTGCATTGACAGCTGTATCCAAATGAATGAAGAGGGGCTAAACATCATGTTAAGTCATTTTTTGAAAAATAATACTAAATTCCTTCAATCGGTTCCTAGCTGGGAGGAATCCATTCAAATAGCGGCTCAGCCATTACTGGATCAAGGAGCCATTACAACTGCTTATGTCCAGGCCATGATAGATAATGTGCATAAGAATGGTCCGTACATCGTGATCGTACCGGGTATTGCTATGCCACATGCTAAGAATACAGGCAATATTAATGCCACAGGAATGTCCTTTTTGAAACTGGAAACACCAGTGTTATTCCCGGAAGGTAAGGAAGTAAGCTTGTTGTTTGTGCTTGCAGCTGAGGATAGTACAGGACATTTGGAGCTTATCACAGATCTCTCCTCTATGCTGATAGACGAGGATGTAATGGTGAAGCTGCTCCAAGTAAGCAGTGAGACGGAATTAATATCCCTCATCGAAGAAGTGGAATAACACCTGCAAATGGTGTTGAGCAGCAGAAAATTTGAACTAAGGGGACGATTCCAATGTCCAGTGTTGCAAAGCAGAAATCATCAATACGTGCACGGATTCAAGTTGTAGGCGGTTTTTTGACCAACATGGTTATGCCTAATATTGGTGCGTTTATTGCTTGGGGGATTTTGACCGCGCTATTTATTCCCACGGGCTGGTTCCCAAATGAGAAATTGGCGGAAATCGTCGGTCCGGCCATCACGTATTTACTGCCTTTATTGCTTGCATCTACCGGCGGAAGAATGGTAGCAGGCAATCGGGGTGCGGTAATGGGTGCAATCGGGGCAATTGGTCTTATTGTCGGATCCGATATACCCATGTTTTTAGGGGCTATGATTATTGGTCCTCTGGGCGGATGGGTCATTAAGAAATTCGATAAAAGCCTGGAGAACAGAATGCCAGCGGGCTTTGAAATGATCATTAACAATTTCTCTATCGGAATATTGGGCTTTATATTAATGGTGTTCTCTTACTATGTAATTGGTCCGGTGATCGAGGGTGCAAATGCCTTTGTCACAACATCGATTAAAGCCATGGTTGCAGGCGGCTACTTGCCGTTGCTGTCTCTCATTAATGAACCGGCCAAAGTATTATTCCTGAATAATGTTATCGATCAAGGCATTTATTATCCACTTGGCATGCAGGATACGTTAAGCTCAGGCAAATCGATTTTCTTTACAGTGGCCTCCAACCCGGGACCAGGTCTTGGCCTTCTGCTTGCATTTTCATTTTTTGGGAAAAAGGCAGCGAAGAAAACAGCACCGGGCGCTATTATTATTCACTTCTTCGGCGGGATTCATGAATTGTACTTCCCTTATGTATTAATGAAACCGCTGACGATTATTGCAATGATTGCAGGCGGCATGACAGGTATTACAGTCTTTAATCTATTTCATGCCGGTCTGGTAGCGGGACCAAGTCCAGGTTCTTTTATTTCATATTTGGCGTTAACGCCAAAAGGAAGCTTCCTCGGCATGCTTCTGGGCGTGCTTGCTGCGACAATTGTTTCTTTTGTGATCACCTCTATTATTTTGAAGCTGGACAATAAGTCTGATGATGAGGAAAACTTCAGCAGCTCTCTGGAAAAATCCAAAGCCATGAAAGCTGAAGGTAAGGAACTGCTTAATGAGATTATAACGGATGCACCTGCTGCAACAGAAATTAACAAGATCTCTTTTGCATGTGATGCCGGAGCAGGAAGCAGTGCCTTAGGGGCTACCACCTTTAGAAAGAGACTGCAAAAGAAAAATATTAGCGGTATTGAGGTCAAGCATTTCAGAATCGAAGACGTACCGGATGATTCCGATATTATTGTTGTTCATAAGGACTTGTATGAAAGAGCGTTGCTCAGACATAAGGGCAAGAATATTGTGACGATTAGCAATTATATTGATGATCCAAGTTTAAGAGAACTGCTTGAGACGGTTGAGAAGAATAAAGGAACTGAAGCGTAGGCTGCTTGTTATATATTTTGAGAAGAGGACGGGCGAAATCCATGAGTCAATATAAGACAATAGACGATCTTTCGATTGCAACCATCCGCACGATAGCGATCGATGCGATAGAGAAGGCTAATTCAGGGCACCCGGGTATGCCGATGGGGGCAGCACCTATGGGGTATCAGTTATTCGCCAACACTATGAAGCATCATCCGGGTCAGCCGGATTGGTTGAATCGTGACCGCTTCGTACTATCAGCAGGACATGGATCAATGCTGTTGTACAGCCTCCTGCATCTATGCGGTTATGATCTTCCGCTTAGCGAGATTAAGCAATTCCGGCAATGGGGCAGCAAAACTCCGGGACATCCGGAGTATGGGCACACACCTGGGGTTGATGCAACGACAGGCCCCCTCGGTCAGGGGATTGGCATGGCTGTCGGCATGGCTGCAGCCGAGGCGCATATGGCGGCGACGTATAATAAAGAAAAATTCCCGATTATCGATCATTTCACATATGCGATTTGCGGCGATGGTGATCTGATGGAGGGTGTGGCCTCTGAGGCTGCATCGCTTGCAGGCCATTTGAAGCTCGGTAAGCTGATCGTGCTGTATGATTCCAATGATATTTCGCTTGACGGCGAGTTGGGGCTTTCCTTCTCAGAGAAGGTTCGAGACAGGTTCCAAGCTTATGGCTGGCAAACCATGCTTGTAGAAGACGGGAATGATTTGAACGGAATAACTGCTGCCATAGAAGAGGCACAACAGGACAGCGAGCACCCAACTTTAATCGAAGTCAAGACGGTAATTGGATACGGCAGCCCGAATAAGCAGGGGAAAGGCGGACATGGAGGGCCGCATGGTTCTCCGCTTGGACAGGAGGAAACCAAGTTAACGAAGGAGTTCTATCAATGGAAGTTTGAAGAGCCTTTCCATGTACCGGATAAAGTCCATGAACACTTTGCACAAGTGAAGCAGCGTGGCATCGAAGCATACCAGGCATGGGAGCAGCTGCTTATGGCGTATAAGGAGGCTTATCCAAAGCTGGCTGACCAGCTTGAAACGGCGATATCGGGAGGGTTGCCTGAGGGCTGGGAGCAACTACTGCCGGTGTATGAACAAGGGGATGCTGCTGTATCTACACGAGTAGCGTCAGGTCATGCGTTAAATGGCTTGGCACAGGCTATCCCTTTTCTCCTAGGCGGGTCTGCTGATTTGGAGAGCTCGACGATGACGCACCTGAAGGGTCAGGCCATGTTCACTCCTTCCAGCTATGAGGGCCGGAATATTTACTTTGGTGTACGTGAATTTGCTATGGCTGCTGTGATGAACGGTATAGCTTTGCATGGCGGGTTAAAAGTATTTGGGGGAACGTTCCTCGTATTCGCTGACTATTTACGTCCGGCCATTCGACTGGCGGCACTAATGAAGCTCCCGGTTACCTATGTGTTCACACATGATAGTATCGCTGTGGGTGAAGATGGACCAACGCATGAACCGATTGAGCAGGTAGCTTCTTTACGTATTATTCCTGGTCTGACGGTGATTCGGCCTGCCGATGGCAATGAAACATCTGCAGCCTGGGCGCTAGCGGTTCGAAAGCAAGCAGGACCGACCGCATTGATTTTGACAAGACAAAATTTGCCGATTCTGAAGCAGAGTCCAGCACAAGCCTCTGAAGGCGTGAATCGGGGCGGGTATATCGTATCGGATGTATCGGCTGGGAAGCCGCATGTGCAGCTGATTGCCACAGGCTCAGAGGTACAACTTGCCGTTCAGGCGCAGGCAGTGCTTGCTGCAGAAGGCATTTTAGCACGCGTCATTAGTTTGCCGAGTTGGGAGCTGTTCAAGCAGCAAGATCAGGCTTATCGCGATGCTATATTGCATCCGGAAGTTCACGCACGACTTGCGATTGAAATGGCACACCCATTTGGCTGGGAGCAGTTTACGGGAAAAGAAGGTACTATTCTAGGTATTGCGAATTTCGGCGCATCCGCACCGGGAGACCGCTTGATGAAAGAGTTTGGATTCACAGTGGAACATGTAGTGGCACAGGCTAAAGCATTATTGAATAAATAAAGATGGAGTGAAGCCGGATGAACAAGACATTTATTATTACAAGTAAGGAAGGCATTCATGCGCGCCCCGCTACTGCTCTTGTAAATGTAGCACAGCAATTTCAATCAGAAGTAACTGTTGGTTCGAATGGTCGTAATGTGTCCCTTAAATCGATCCTTGGCGTGCTTTCACTAGGTGTCGGGCCAGGAGAATATGTTTCCTTTCAGGCTACAGGAGAAGACGCACCAGCTGTGATGTCTGCTATTGAAGCGGTATTTGAGCAGGAAGGGCTGGGCACAGTTCATGAATAACATATCCGGGATAGCTGCCGCCGCAGGAATAGCAATTGCAAAAGCCTTTGTTATTAAAGAGCTTGAGCTAACGGTTGAACTGCGGGCTGTTCCAGATCCGGAAGCGGAAGTTGCTCGTTTTCATCAGGCACTGGCCGTCTCCAGGGACGAACTGAACGTGCTGAAAGAGCGGACGCTTCAGGAGCTAGGCGAGGAAAAAGCTAAAATATTTGAAGCACATCTTCATATCATGAATGATCCTGAACTGATCGGGCCGATAGAAGCACAGATCCGCAGCGGCCACTGCAATGCCGAGTTTGCGATGCAAGAAACATCTAATATGTTTATTAAAATGTTTGAAGATATGAAGAGCACTTATCTGCAAGAGCGCGCAGCGGATATGCGGGATGTGACCAAGCGTGTATTGAACCATTTATTGTATGCCAAGTCGACAGATCTCAGTTCCATTCATAAGGACGTCATTCTTGTTGCAGAAGATTTAACCCCTTCGGACACCGCACAACTGAACAAGGATTATGTAAAAGGCTTTACGACGAACATTGGAGGGAGAACTTCGCATTCTGCCATTATGGCGAGATCCATGGAAATCCCTGCTGTTGTCGGAACCAAGCATATTGTTGACCAGGTGCAGGACGGTGACCTGTTGATTTTGGATGGATTAACAGGAAGCGTGTATGTCAATCCCGATCAGGAAACGGTTGCTTTGTATCGTGACAAGCAGGCGGCATACGAAGCGCAGAAGCTGGAGTGGCAACGACTACTGCATGAGCCAAGCGTAACAGCTGATGGTCATGTAGTAGAGCTGGCAGCGAATATTGGCTCCCTATCTGATGTAGAGGCGGTTCTATCGAACGGCGGCGAAGCGGTAGGATTGTTCCGGACAGAGTTTTTGTACATGGGCAGAGACAATATGCCTTCGGAAAATGAGCAATACCATGTGTACAAAACGATCCTTGAAAAAATGGAGGAGAAGCCTGTTGTCGTCCGGACGCTGGATATCGGCGGAGACAAGGAGCTGCCTTACCTTCAGCTTCCTAAGGAAATGAACCCGTTTCTAGGCTTGCGGGCCATCCGCCTATGTCTGGACAGACAGGATATATTCCGAACACAGCTTCGGGCACTTCTTCGTGCCAGTGTGAGTGGCAAATTGCGAATTATGTTCCCGATGATCGCTACGCTGGATGAGTTCAGACAAGCGAAAGATATTTTATTGGAAGAGAAGGACGCGCTGGTGCGTGAAGGTATTCCGGTTGCGGAGGATATTGAACTAGGCATTATGGTGGAAATTCCTTCAACAGCTGTTCTGGCGAATTTGTTCGCCAAGGAGGTTGATTTCTTCAGTATCGGCACCAATGATCTGATTCAGTATACGCTTGCCGTCGATCGCATGAATGAAGGGGTGTCCTACTTGTATCAGCCTTACAATCCTTCCATACTGCGGCTAATCAAAATGGTGATTGACGCAGCGCATGCAGAAGGCAAATGGGTTGGTATGTGTGGGGAGATGGCAGGGGATGCCATCGCAATCCCGTTATTGCTCGGTCTGGGATTGAATGAGTTTAGTATGAGCGCAAGCTCGATTCTCCCAGCCAAAAGCCAACTGACGAAGTTATCTTTCCAATCGGCTCAGCAATTGGCGGAAGAGGCGCTGAACTGTGCAACTGCGCAGGAAGTTGCAGCGCTTGTACAAGCAAATAACGAGAAGCTGACAGTGAGTTAACAGCATTTTCCTTTGGCATATAATAAAACTTCAAGCGATGCCTTTCAGTGAAATCACTGTGGCATATCCTATAAATAAAGTAAAGCTGGGTACCTCTGCAGGTGCCCAGCTTTTTTTGCGAATAGACTTACATGTTGGGAACAGGCTCCCAAAAACGTTAATTCGTATAGTTATCAAAATATCCTTGAATAAAGATAATTGGCGTACCCTTATCGCCACTTCCGGAAGTCAGGTCTGATAAAGAGCCGATCAGATCGGTCAATCTTCTAGGTGTCGTACCTTGTGCTTCCATGGCGCCTACCAGATCGGTCTCTTTATTGTTAATGTATTGAGAGATGGCCTGCTGCAATGCCTCACCTTTCAAATCAGCGAAGTTGTTATCAGCAAGGTATTTCAATTTCACCTCGTTTGGTGTGCCATCAAGTCCTGCTGTATAAGCAGGCGATACAACCGGATCAGCCAGTTCCCATATTTTACCGACAGGATCCTTGAACGCTCCATCCCCGTAGATCATCACTTCGACGAGCTTGCCCGTTTTTTCTTTGAGTCTGCGTTGAATGTTATCCACGATTGGTTGGCAATTGCGCGGGAACAACTTTATGCTATTTTCTGTCGACTTGTTAGAACCAAGCAGACCGTAGCTTTCATTACATCCGCTGCCATCCACCGATGCAGCCAGTATGTCATCGAGGCTATATACTTTTTCTCCGCCATTGGCCTTCAAAATTCTCTTCGTTCTGAATCTTGTATGGATATCGCAAGTCAGTACATGTTTAGTATATTGCAGGATAGTCTTGGGATTATTGGAGAAAATGACTTCACATTCCACGCCGTATTCTTCAATTAATGATTTATAGTAATCGATATAATCGATGCCGGTAAAGGTATGCTTTTTATATCCAAATAGTTCGCGGAATTGTTGCTCTGTCAGTACATCGGTCCAAGGATTAACCCCTTTTTCATCAAGCTCGTCCAGATCCACTAAGTGGTTGCCTACTTCATCCGACGGATAACTGAGCATGAGCACAATTTTTTTAGCGCCTTTAGCAATACCGCGAAGACAGATAGCAAAGCGGTTCCGGCTTAAAATTGGGAAAATAACACCGATCGTATCATCTCCAAATTTGGAGTTTACATCTTGTGCAATATGATCAATGGTAGCATAGTTGCCTTGCGCACGTGCAACGATGGATTCCGTAACTGTAACGATGTCTTTATCCTGAATGGTGAAGCCTTCCACTTCGGAAGCTTTAAGAACACTATCTACAACGATGTCTTCGATGCTGTCTCCTTGATTAATGATGGGGCAGCGAAGGCCTCTTACAACTGTTCCGACAACTCTTTCCAATATAATCGCTCCTTGCATAATTTGGATTCCTATTTGTAATATACACTCAGCAAGTGGTATAAATGAAATTAATATATTGAATACGTGATATAAGAGGTGCTTATAGTAGTGAGCAAGTTAGATTTATATAAAGTGTTTTGTACAGTGGCTAGGAACACAAGCTTTTCCAAAGCGGCTCAAGAGCTTTATATGACACAGCCGGCTGTCAGCCAGGGGATTATGCAATTAGAAAGGGAACTCGATACCAGGCTATTCACCAGAACATCGAAGGGTGTATTTTTAACGGATGAAGGCCGCCTCTTATTTGACTATGCCAATTCGGCCATGAATTTAATCCACGTCGGGGAAGAAAAGCTGCTCGAATTGAAAAATTTAACGACAGGCGAGTTGAAGATAGGTGTAGGCGATACGATTTCCAAGTATTTTTTACTTCCGTACCTAGAAGAGTTTCATAATCGTTACCCCAATATCAAGTTCAAGATGGTGAACGGCACTACCCTTGAGATTTGTGCGCTAATTAAATCAGGCAGTGTGGATATTGGTATTTGTAATTTTCCGCTGGAAGATCCGGCACTAGAATTAGTCCCCTGCACTGATATTCATGATATTTTTGTATATGGGGAGAAATTTAAGAGCCAGTTAGCAGGAACGGTCACCCTGGAGCAGGTCGTCAAATTGCCGTTAATCTTCCTTGAATCCAAGTCCAACTCCAGAAAATATGTGGAAGACTATATGCTGTCTAAAGGAATTAAAATTTCTCCCGAATTTGAACTGGGTTCACATCATTTGCTATTGGAATTTGCCAAGATCAATTTAGGCGTAGCTTGTGTGACGAAGGAATTCTCCCAGAAATATTTGAATACTGGAGTATTGCATCAAGTTTCATTAACCGAGGAAATACCGAAGCGAAGTATTGGCATCTCTTTTTTGAAAAGTGTATCCTTATCGCCAGCATCGACAAAATTTGTTGAGATTATAAAGAACCAGTTATTGGATTGATTTTAGGCTAATAAAAATTCTAGAAATGGGTGAGATGAGTGTCTACTAATGTAAGGTTGGCTACGATTCAAGATGCAGAGTCATTATCTAGTTTAAATCAAGAGTTCAATGGCGGGGACAAGCGTTCTGTGTCAGAAATCATGAAGTCTCTGAATAGCAACAATGAATTGGTAGCCGTGGCCACTATAATGGACGAAGTGGTCGGCTTTGCCTGTGCTCAAAGTATGAAATCGTTTTGTTACAATGAAGCTCACGGAGAAATTACTGAAATGTATGTTCAGGAATCTGCCCGGCGTAACGGAGTCGCTACTTCCTTAATTTCTTTTCTGGAAAAACAACTTCTTACCCGTGGTGTCAAAACAGTTAAGATTCTGACCGGAAGAGACAACAATCCAGCCATTCAAACCTATGAACTAAGCGGTTATATTAAGGATGATGAAGTAATGCTGAAGAAAAAGCTTTAATACCTCTGTATAGAAGCCCTTTGAAAACGTGGCGCCCCGCATCACTCAGGTTTTCTTCATGAACGGTACAGTTTAGCTATAATTATTTTCGCCAAGTCATAGAATCTAATAAATGATTATGATGGGTAAAAGGACATTTTCCCGAAGGAGATATTTCATGGAGACCCATACTCATTATCATGCAGAGGATAATACGTTTAGCATTGACTGTCAGGACATCATTTTAAGAGAATACATAGTTACTGATCTGGATGCATTTCATTCGCTTACCTGGCAACCTGAAATACATGAATTTTTGCCAGGCTGGAACGTAGCGAAAGAGCAACGGGAAGAATGGCTCATACACTACGAAATTCCAGAGAACGGGCAGTTTCTGAAGGCTGTAGCGGAAGGTGGAGATATTGGTGAGCTCCGTCTTCGACTGGGGATTGTTTTGAAAGAGACGGGAGAGTTAATCGGATGGTGCGCCTCAGGAATAAAGGATGAATTGCCAGCCCCAAACCGTGAAATTATGTACGCAATATCCAGGGATCATAGGGGAAAAGGATACGCAACACAAGCCGTACAAGGGATGGTCCAGTATTTATTCGAACATACGAACGTTGAGGTGCTGACTGCTATTGCACTTTTAATTAACTTGCCATCCAATAGAGTCATCCAAAAATCCGGATTTCAATTGCAAGGGATTATTGAGATCGATAACGAAAGCTATAAGCATTATAAGCTTGATCGACAAAATTGGGTAAACCAAAAGTAGAAGTTCAGGGCAGAACAAAGTTGTCAGGGAGGCCGGGTATGGAACAGCGAATGGTGATCATTACTGGGGCAAATTCGGGCATAGGGAGGGCGGCGACGCTGAAGTTTGCCAGTGAGGGCTATCATGTGGTGATGGCCTGTCGAAGCTTGCAGCAGAGCAGGGGCGTCCAGGAGGAGGTTATACGGCTTTCCAGTAACGAGAGTGTCGATCTTATGGAGGTTGATATGTCTTCTTTTGCATCCATCCGTGTATTCTGTACAGCTTTTATAGCTAAGTACCCCCGTCTGGATATCCTCATTCATAACGCTGCTTACCTGAATCATGGTGAAAAAGAGTATAAGCTCAGCCCCGAAGGTATCGAGCTGACCTTTGCGACCAACACATTTGGGCCTTTGCTAATGAGTCATTTGCTGCGCGGCCTGCTTGAACAATCGCCAGATCCGAGGATTCTGCATGCCTGCACAACGAATATCAAACACTTCTTTGATCCGAAACGGACGATTGAGTTCGATAATTTGCGCGGTGAGTACCGTGGCACCCGGCCGTTCAGTATGTATAAGCGGTATGGAGATTCCAAAATGGCCTTATTGCTGTTGAGCTTCAAACTGGCCGAAGAGTACAAGAGCCGAGGGATTAACGTGAATGCCTTGCAGATTAATCGTGTAAAGTTGTCTCCAGCGACGATTAACAAAATGAGTCCCCTGTGGCGAGTGCTGGCACGGGTCCAAAATCTGACCAACCGACTGCCATCCGGCATGGCTGATCATTATTTTCATATCTGCACCTCTGACGAATTCAAGACTGTCATTGGACGGTTCATTAACCACAGGAGAGAGATTATGCATCCGGCAACAACGGAGACAGGCCTCGCACAATTGAGGAATATCTTTGGATCGGAGAGCTATCCCGCTTACGCTGCGGATGAGCAGAACATAGAGAAGATATGGGCGCTGGGCATGGCGCTGATTGAAGAGTAGATTGGACCAGCGCCGAGTGGAGTAATTCATACTTCATTTTCAAATATACTTTTTAAAATCAAATCTGCACATTCTTCGGAAGTATTTAAATGTGTGTTGACAGTACAATTATACTGGATATCCTTTGCCATGATTTTGTGTTGCCAATCTGATTGGTCTTCGGTTCTATCTCCTCGGGCAATATTTCTCTGACGGCAAATATCTAAAGGGCAAAACACTTCAACAATGTGTAACGGGTACCCAGAGAATAAATTCTGCACTTTTTCATAATGTGGTTTCAACTCTGGTCTATCCACCATAATGCCATCAATGATTACATTTTTACCATGGTCAGAAAATAGTTTGGCTGTATGATACATCATGATAATTGCTTCACTTAAATACTTCCAGTAATCTTCACGAAGATAACGTTCACCTATCATTTCTTCAAAAAGGTCATTGGCAACCACATAAAAAAATTCGTGCGATTTTAACTGTAAGGCATCTACTATTGATGTTTTTCCAGAACTCGTAACGCCGTTTAAAAATACAATTCTACCTTTGTTCATTCTGTTAATCCCCCCTTATTAGGGTGCTTTATTTCCTGCATCATGTATTTAATGAAGGCTAAAAAAATTTGTGAATCAACATGACTATTATCTGTTTCTCCGTTGTCTGTTTCTTCGGTGTATTCATTTAGACATTGTATAATCAACTGCTGGAACTTTTGAGGCAAATATTGTACTCCCCATTCTCCGCCCTCTCGCTTTGAAGATATCTTACCTTCTTTTATAAAATAAAGGACCCGACAGAGATTTAAGGTTAGGTACATAGGCGTAAGGTACGCAGGGGGATTGTCCATAATCTCCTCTGCACATCCCTCCACATCGTGCAGAATGGAGGCGAGATAGTATTGACTATCGATCGGTTCATAAAGCTCACCTAATGGTTTTCCGTATAGGGTTATTCCTCTCTCATAGGCAACAACAATTTGAGAAGCTAAATCTTTATCTTCTAATCCCCCACAAAGATAATTGTCAATTGTGCGATAGTTCTCCCTATGATAATCAGAGTAATGAAACTCAAAAGGTGTGGGATAAACAAAAGGTTGTAGGTAAGTCTCTAAGATAATAGTGAATTCTATTCCACGCTCATTAGACATTTCATCATGTAGAGCTAAAGCTATTTTTGCAATCCTAGAATTATTTACTGATGTTAGCGGCTCTTTTACAACAATTAATAAATCAATATCACTTTTTAAGGGGTTAAAGCACCCCATTGCCAGTGATCCATGTAAATAAACACCTAACAAATTCCCCGTAAGTTCTTCTTCAAAAAGTGTAACTAATTTATTTAAGAAAGTCTGAGTATTCATATTAAGTACCTTCCATATTTTCTCATATAGTATTCTAAGTATAGTTCACCTTACATTTTTATCAAGGTAGTACTTATTTATATTTATTTTCAACTACCCACAAGTTCAGCTTAAAAAAGCATCCCCGCGACCATGGCTGGTAGCGGGGTGCTCTGTATAACAATGGACTATTGGCTGGACATCCGCACTAGAATTGAATCACAACCATTTGATGACAGGCCCACAGCGGCACAGTGTAGCTCAATTTGCCGTCAACTTGGTTGAATGGAAGACTCTCGTTTTGAGGTGCCAGATATACATCTTTAACTTGTTCTGTCGTCACAAGGGTGACTTCTGTATTCATGAGAGGCAGCAGATCCTCAATAATTTCTACACCTTCCCCTCTGCGGACCGGAGAAGCATATAACAGGTGATTGACCCAGCGCTTGGAGGCCGGCTGCGCCTGCAAAGTGGTAACACCTTGCGCAGGCAGATTGGTATTCAGCGATTTATGGTTTCCTAGCAGGCGATCCAGCGCGTAGTAGATGATTTCCTTCACGGGCAGGCTACCTTTTACCGCATAATCTTCAAACACATGCCAAGCTACATAGATTCCGTCCCGTCCCTCTGCGATGCCCGCTCCGGCTTCTTGTAGATCGGAAGGAGTATGCTGGTGCGAGCAGAAGGTGAACAAGTCGCGGTTGAAGTATGAATTTTCCTTGCTGCCGAGCAGAGTACCGCCCGGTGAGAGTACAGCGTCTTGACCTTCGGTATAAATGACAAAGGAGGCTGTGCGCAGCGAGGGAAGCTCGAAAGACGGCCGCAGATATGATGGCCGGAACGCGGATATCCCCTGCCAAGTAACGCCCAAATCCAGTGCAAATCCGCTTCCGTCCACGGACAGACCGGAACGTCCGGTAGCCAGGATTTTGCCGCCGCCAGCAATAAAGTCATCTAGTTTAGTCTTAAGTTGCGCTGTAATCTGAATCTCGTCCGGTAGAATTAGCACCTTGTATGATGCCAGATCGGCCTCCAAATCCACCACATTGAAGAGATAGTTACCCTCTAGCAAAATCCGTACAGCCCCCGTATCATGCTTGTTGTGCTGTGGAATCGGACCATCGCCAGCAGCCCATGATGCAGCTTCGAGCGACAACAGGGCGATATCAGCGATACCTGTGGTATCCTGGCACCATTCTTCCTTGGCCGCTACCTCGCGGTAAGCTTCGCCGATCAGCGTGTAGGTGGCGAGATCCATCTTGCCGCCGGGATGCAGCTGATCCCCGATGGAGCAGCGCGCCCCGTTGGCAAGGCTCAATGCAGCTTCATAGCGCAGCGCGTTTGGATGTTTGTACCCGCCGAACTCGCCCCAGGAAGTGTGGAACTTTCCGGTCATCCCGAGGAAATCCATGCCCAGTGTCTGTGCATATCGTGCGGAGAGAGGGAAGTGATCATAGCCCCAGCCGCCTGTCGGCAGGGACTCCAGCTCCAGGTGGGTGTTAACATGAGCGAGGTCTCGCCGCCCCCGGTCAACGTGGCTGCTGTTGTGGAATACCGGCAGTCCCGGTTTCACCGCGTGAACGGTATCGTTCATTCTTTTTGCGTACCGGGCGTAGGTCTCTTCCCACAACTTCCGCATATCTTCCAGATTACGCGGGTCTGAGCCCCGCTCACGGATGTCAGCCACACAATATTGACAGTAGCATTCCCGGACGCCGACGATATCCAGGAAGATGCCGTCTGCATCGTAGTTTTTCACGACTTCTTCCACCTGCTGGGCCAGAACGTCAAGATAAGGAGTGTTCATACAGAATTGATGATATCCTGGTGTCATGAAGTCACCCGTCCAGCTAATGACCTCCTGCTGATTGCGAATCAGCCACTGTGGATGTTTACGGGCGAGCCGCTCATCCAATCCGGCGGAGAGATAGACTGGCGTCTTCACGCCGATTTCATGAGCGGCCTCAATCTGGGCGCCCAGAAGATCAAAATCCAGACCTGGATGCATTTCATTGGCAGTAGTTGGGTGGTAAGCCCAGCCATGATGACATTTGGAGAAGATAGTGATGGAATCGACATGCCCGGTCTTAAGCATCTCCTGAAATTGCTGCTTGGAAAAGTCCCGGCCAATGCCTTCAATGGCTTCGGATGTATGGAAATCGAGATGCACCTGACGAAATTTCATGCTTGCGTCCCCCTGGTCATTAAATGATAGAATCATATTATATCTACCACTCTAATGGATTATGGGATGACATACAGCCGACAATTCCGACTTTGTATAGTACAATTTCGGTGTGTTTGAATCAGGAGGACGTTACATGCTTGTGCTTGAACTACCGGTCCCGCCCTTTCCATTGCTGGCGGCAATCGGTCACACGTTATGGAAGCCCGGTGTGCAGCATGCTCAGCGCCAGTTCGAGGTATTCGATCTCATTATATGCGCCAAAGGGATGCTGCACATGGAGGAAGATGGTATTGGTTATGAGGTAGCCGGAGGCATGATGCTGGTTCTGGAGCCTGGCAAAACCCATCGCGGCTCACGGCCGACCGAGCTGGAGACCGAGGTGTACTGGATTCATTTTCAGTACCCTGTGTCTGTGGAACCCATCTTGAAGGAGAAGACACATTGGCAGCAGCCGCTGCTCCAGCGGAGTGATCAGGATACGGAAGCTCCACCGGGAGTCATTGAGATTCCGAAATTCGCTGCTGTGGATCTGCGCTCACTCCAGCCTCTGTTGACCGAGATGCTTGAGCTGCACCATGTGTTGACCCTACAGCGTTCCTTTGAGCTGAATATCCTGCTCGGCCAATTTCTCCTGCAACTGCAGAACGGGATGCGACGCAGCAGTCCGCAGGCCCGTTCCTATTTTCTCAGCGAGAAGGTAGCGGCTTATTTGAACCAGCATTTAGAGCAGCCGTTCGATTCCGTGCAAATGGAGCGTGATCTGCTCTATCATTTCGATTATCTGGCTCGCTGCCTGAAGCAGTATACGGGGATGAGCCCGCTACAATACAGGCACCATCTTCAGATTGAGAAGGCCAAGCGGCTGCTGGCGCATTCCGAGCTTTCATTGAAACGGATCGGTGAGTTGTGTGGCCTGCAGGACAATAACTATTTTACACGCTTGTTCAAGCGCCAAACTTCACTTACGCCAGGGGAGTACCGCAGGCAGTATCAGGTGTTTTTAATAGAGTAGAAAATGGAGTAGTTCGTCAACGTTGTATCCCCAGCATCAATAAATATGATGGAATGAGGTGTCGTATCACCCTAAGAAGAAGCCTCTGCAGGGTTCGTATCCATATTCAGACCCATTCTCCGTAATCCATTGGAGGATGGGTTTTTCATGCTTGGATTCCAGTGGTATCTCCTTACAAATCATACAAATGGATACTCCAGTGAACGAATGGTTAGGTCCTGCCCACTTGTAATGATGGTATACTAAAGCGGGATTATAGAGGTCCTCTAGGTGTTAGGGGCACAACAATAGAACGGAAGCGGAGGAGAGCCGGTGGAGAAGAAGGGTATGAGAAGCTGGAAATGGTTTAGGTTCAAAGGCGCTTGGCCGGCATTGTTCTGGTCCTATATCTCAATACTTCTGCTGCTGCTTGTTCTTGGCAGCATACTTTACTGGAGCGCCAGGGAAGTGGTGGTGAAATCCGTGGAGCGTAGTAATTCCGCTATGCTGGGACAGCTCCGGGAACTTGCTGATGGGCAGCTGCAAATGATCGAGCAGTTGGAACAGCAGATCGCCAATCATCCCAAACTGCTGCAGCTAATGAGCAGTAAAGCGCCTTTGTCTGATAAGGAGCAGTACGAGATGATTGCATTAGCCGAGGATTTGAAGCGCTACAAGCAATTGACACCATTCATTAACGATTACTACATATATCTGCCCAAAACTGGAACCATGCTGGGGCCGGGCGTGAAGACTACACCGGAGATTTTGTTTGATCAAGCCGTTCGCTTTGACGGGTTGAGCGCCGATGAATGGGTGCAGAAATTTGAAAGCGGATACCATTTTCGTACCTTCGAGCCATCACTGCATGCAAGGAGCAGTATCGGGGAGTCAAGCGACATTCTTGCATATATGCAGACTCTTCCGCTCGGCAACCGTTCCAAGGGATTAGCTACGCTGTTTATCATGATTAATGAAGACGAACTACGCAAAATGTTCCAGGGCTTGGCGGATGCCGGACAAGGTAGCATTTACATTGTGGACAACAGTAACCGGCTGGTCAGCACAACGGCCGTTAGTAAGGCTCCATTATCTTTTGCATATGGAGAAATGCAAGGCGAGCAGGGGAAGCTGGAGACCCGGCGTGAGGGGAAGGAGATGATTGTCTCCTATGTGACTTCAAGCGTCTTCGGGTGGAAATATGTACTGGAGGTGCCCCGTGTTGTCTTTCTGAAGGAAGTGAATGAGGTGCGGAGCTGGGCTTTGTTGTTGCTGGTTTTGGCTGCGCTTTCAGGAGCGGCTGTTTCATTCTATCTATCCTATCGTAACGTACGCCCACTTCGTGATTTAGTATCGGTTGTAACGGGCAACAGTCCTGCGCTGCCGCGTAAGGAGGGACCTCTGGAATATCAATTCATACATACATCGATCCAGTCGGCCCGAATAACGGAAACGGAACTCCGGGGCCGGTTGTCGCAGCAGACACCCATTATTCGTCTACATTTCCTGAATCGGCTGATCAAGGGCTACGCAGATTCTCATGAGCTGCAGCCGGAAGCCTTGGAGTTCATGGATATTCGTTTTATCTCCGATACTTTTGCGATCCTGTTGATCGACGTGGAGGATATGAATGCTTTTTCTACTGAAAATGATCCTAAAGAATGGCTCTTTATCAACTTCGTTATTTCGAATATTGCCACCGATCTGGTGGGAGAGCGGCATATCGCCTACACCACTGAGCTGGATCAGGGCAGAATTGCTCTCCTGATTAATTTCAGTGAAGCTGATGAGGTGGGATGCAGGGCAGAATTGTCAGCGATCACAGAGCAACTGGAACACATGCTGTGTAAGCGATTCCGGCTAAAGGTGTCTATTGGTGCGAGCTTCATTGCGCGGGAAATAAAAACAATCGGCGAAGCCTTCCGCGATGCTCTCAAGCGGCTCGATGAGGACGCCAAGCAGCAGGCTAAGGATCACGCAGTTGACCAATTGCGGGAGCGGCCGCCGGTATATTATTATCCGTTGGATATCGAACAGCAGTTGACCAATTATGTGAAATCAGGTGAGGAAGAGAAAACAGAACAGCTTCTGAATGCTTTGTATTCGGATCATTACAGCACTGACGGCAGCAGTCCGCTGGTTGGCTCGTATTTCCTGCTACATTTGTCTTCGACGTTGTTCCGGATTGTCCAGAATACACCGAATGCGGATGCGGAGCTTGCTATGCGGCTGTTACAGAATCAGTCCGATGGCAACGCGGATGCCCACCGTACATTCCAGCAGCTGAAAGGGGAGTTTCAGACCGTCTGCCGTCTCTGGCGGGAAGGACGCAGCGACCAGGGCAGCCGGATGCTGGAGACGATCAAACGGATCGTAAGGGAACGTTACAGCGAGAACATGTTGAGTGTGAACCTGATTGCGGATGAACTGGGAATTACACAGCCATATCTATCCTCTTTTTTCAAAAAGGTTACCGGTCATACGATCCTTGAATTTATTGCCGAAACCCGGCTGAAGGAGGCAAAACGGCTGCTGACAGATACGGATCATACCGTAGCTTATGTGGCTCATGCGGTGGGCTACTCCAACGACATTGGTTTTATTCGTTTTTTCAAAAAACATGAGGGGATTACCCCTGGTCAATATCGTACGAACACACAAACGGAACACCGATCTTAGAGATGTGCAGTCTCCTATCTTTCAATTGGGATGGTAATGTAACATCCAGGCCATATTCAGCTGCTGCGTAACACGGGTATGATGATGTCGGAGTTGCGAGTGGACGCACACCATACAGTAACCAGAGGGGGGAAGATATTCATGAATTATGGAAAAAAAGGCCTGATCACCATGCTGGCGGCCATGACGGCACTAACTGTCTCATTATCGGCCTGTTCAGGGGGGAACCAAGCAGAAGAACCAACGAATTCTCCGGCGGCGGGAACGGGGAATGTAGAAGAGCCTAAGGATGGTAAGATCGTGTCCAGCCCGCTTACATTAACTTATTATGTACAGGGTTTGGGCAGCGCGGCGCCAGGAATCAAGACTCAAAATGATATTGCTGCTTATCAAGAGACAGAGAAGAAGACAGGAATTCATATTGAATTCCAGAGTCCTACTACCGGTCAGGAGAAGAACCAGTTCAATCTGCTGATGAGCTCAGGCTCATATCCGGATGTTATCGAATGGGGCTGGAATGATTATCCGGGCGGTGGAGTAGGTGCCATGAACAGCGGTGTTATTGTTCCGCTTAATGATTACATTGATAAATATGCTCCGAACCTGTCCAAACTGCTGGCAGACCATCCGGAGATCAAGAAAGAGGTGTCCACGGACGACGGACGAATTTATGCATTTCCTTTCCTGCGGGCGGATCCATACCTGCGTACGTACTTTGGCCTTGGCATTCGTAAGGATTGGCTTGATAAGCTAGGACTTCAGATACCAACAACTATTGACGAATGGCACACTGTATTGAAAGCGCTTAAGGAAGGCGATCCCAACGGAAACGGCAAAGCCGATGAAATTCCGCTCCTGATTAAAAAGGATACGATGCTGAATTTCAGTAATGTGTTCCTAAATGCTTGGGGGATCACCAGCCAATTCTATTTGAAGGACGGAAAAGTGGCTTACGGTACAACTCAGCCGGAATTTAAAGAGTTTCTGGAAACGATGCGCAACTGGTACGCAGAAGGCCTCATTGACCGCGATTATGCAGCGACGGACGACAAGCAGAAGGACGCCAAATGGACCGGCGGACTGTTAGCTGCATCTGAACTGGCGGTGGGTGGCGGGATCGGAAAATATATGACAGCGATGTCCGAGAAAGATCCCGACTTTAACCTGGTAGGTGCACCTTATCCAACGCTCAAGAAGGGCGACAAGCCGGTTCTGGGGCAAATTACGCCAATTTTCAACAGCGTGGGAGCGGCCATTACCAGCAGCAACAAGCATATCGAGGAGACAGTAAAATGGTTGGATTTCAAATATGGTGAAGAGGGAAGTATGCTGTTCAACTTTGGTATTGAGGGCAAGAGCTACGAGATGAAGGACGGCTTTCCTACCTATACCGATGAAATTATGAAAAATCCGGATGGCATGGCTTTCGCTACTGCGCTCGGCCAATATGCGATTCCGTTCGGAGGTCCGTTTGTACAGGATAAACGTTATCAGGAGCAGAACGTTTCGCTGCCTCAACAGAAGGAAGCGCTCAGTACCTGGATGGATGTAGAGAATGGCGACTGGCTTCCAACGCTGTCGTTGACCAATGATGAATCGGCAAGATTGGCAGCGATTATGACGGACGTGACTACTTATCGTGACGAGATGTTCGACAGATTCGTTATGGGTGTGGAGCCAATCGACAATTTCGATACCTTTGTGAAAACCATTGAAGGCATGGGGATTCAAGAGGCTATTGATATTCAGCAGGCAGCTTACGAACGATATTTGAAACGGTAACGCTGATTTGAGCGGGTTCCTAATGGTTCGTCGCGCTGACCTGCGCCGGCCTGGGACCCGCTGTTTTTACTCTGTACATGAAGGAGGTCTATGTGTTGAAGCTGCTGCGAGACTGGTCCCGACATAAATATATCTATTTGATGCTGCTTCCCGTTGTGATCTACTATCTGGTATTCCTTTATTTTCCGATGTACGGTTTGCAGATTGCTTTTAAAGATTTCTCACCTGTCAAAGGAATTTTGGGCAGCGAATGGGTCGGGTTCAAGCATTTCATATCTTTTTATGACAGTTATTACTTCTGGCGCTTGATTCGCAATACACTGTTGATTAGCTTGTATGAATTGGTTTTTGGCTTTCCGGCTCCTATCATTCTGGCCCTGCTGCTTAATGAAATTCGAAGCCGTGTATTTAAAAATGTGGTGCAGTCCATTACGTATCTCCCGCACTTTATCTCAATAGTCGTAGTCTCGGGAATGCTGGTCGACTTTCTCTCCGGGAACGGTCTGATCAATCAACTAACTGGATTGTTTGGTATTCCTTCGGTTTCTTTCCTTATTGTACCTGAATGGTTCCGGACCATTTATGTTTCCTCCGGAATCTGGCAAGGAGTAGGCTGGGGATCGATTATTTATCTGGCGGCGATTGCGGGTATTGACCCCAGTCTTTACGAAGCTGCCAAGACTGATGGTGCAGGACGATTCAAGCAAATTCTGCATGTCACCCTCCCGGGAATTATGCCGACGATCATCATTATGCTGATCTTGCGATTCGGTACACTGATGGCTGGGGGCAGTCTGGAAAAGATTCTTTTGTTGTACAACTCAACAACCTATGAAACGGCGGACGTGATCTCCACCTTCGTATACCGGCGAGGATTGCTTCAGATGGATTATGGTTTTTCGGCAGCAATCGGCCTGTTCAACAATGTGATTAACTTCCTGTTGCTCGTCTCGGCCAACAAGATCAGCCGGAAGATCAATGAAACAAGTCTGTGGTAGTCCATTCCAGGGGGTGAATGATCCTTGAAGACTCATATTTCCTGGGGAGAACGGCTGTTTGATATCTGCATCAACGTATTTATGGTGGTGCTGATGGCTGTTACCCTGTATCCGTTTCTGTATGTGCTGTTTGCTTCCTTCAGTAATCCTTCCGATCTGATTCAGCATCAGGGGCTGCTGTTGATGCCGACTGGCTTCAGTCTTGAATCTTATAAGCTGGTATTCGAGAATCCAATGATTTCTATCGGTTATTTCAATACTTTGATTTACGTTGTCGTCGGTACGACGCTGAATCTGACGCTGACCAGCTTCGCTGCCTATGCGCTGTCTCGCAAGGGTGTGCGATTCGTCGGCCCCATTATGTTTGCCATCGTGTTCACGATGTTCTTCTCGGGTGGTCTGATTCCCACCTATCTTAATATGAAGCATCTGGGGTTGCTGGATACACGGTGGGCAATGATTTTGCCGTCTGCGATCAGCACCTGGAACCTGCTGGTCATGCGCACCTCCTTCGCGGGTATTCCCGCAGCGCTGGAAGAATCAGCGCGGATTGACGGGGCCAATGATTTTCGTATTCTGTTCCAGATCTTTATCCCGGTCTCATTGCCAATTATGGCTGTAATGACTCTTTTCTACGGTGTGGGGCATTGGAATGCCTATATGGATGCGCTGATTTACCTGCGCGATAAGGATTTATACCCGCTGCAGCTCGTTCTGCAGGGAATTCTGATTACGAACAGCACAGACTCCATGATGAGTACCGTGGCAGATGTCGACAAAGGTCTGATTCAGGAGACGATCAAATATGCAACGATCATTGTTGCGACAGTACCGATCCTGCTGCTCTATCCGTTCCTCCAGCGGTATTTTGTCAAAGGCGTTATGTTAGGTTCTATTAAAGAATGACAATGTTACGGAAGGAACTGATCATATGACTTCAAAAAAAGTTGCTCATATTATTGCTCATTCCCACTGGGATAGGGAGTGGTATCTGCCTTACGAGAAGCATCACGTCCGGCTGATTCAACTGATGGATACCCTGATTGACTTACTGGATCGTGATCCGCAGTTTCACAGCTTTCATCTGGACGGCCAAACCATTGTACTGGAGGATTACTTGCAGGTCCGGCCGGAGAATAAGGACATTCTGAAACGGCTGGTGCAAGAGGGAAGGCTGGTCATCGGTCCATGGTACATCCTGCAAGATGAATTTCTGACCAGCGGGGAAGCCAATATCCGCAACCTGCAAATCGGGCATAGAGATGCTGCGGAATATGGAGCAGTCTCCAAAATCGGCTATTTCCCGGACTCCTTTGGCAACATGGGGCAGGCTCCCCAGCTTCTACGGCAAGCAGGCATAGATGTAGCGGTCTTTGGCCGGGGTGTGAAGCCCGTTGGCTTTAATAATGAATTGAAGGGTGATTATGAGTCGGCGTATTCTGAGCTGAACTGGGAATCGCCTGACGGTTCGCAGGTGCTGGGCATTCTATTCGCCAACTGGTATAACAATGGGATGGAGATTCCGGTCGATGCTGCTGAGGCACAGCAATACTGGAACAAGCGTCTGCAGGATGCAGGAGCCTATGCTTCCACACCTCATCTGCTGTTTATGAATGGATGCGATCATCAACCGGTACAGAGTGACCTGAGTGCCGCTCTGGATACGGCGCGGAGTCTGTTCCCGGATATTCAATTTGTGCACTCCGATTTCGGCCAATATGTGCGTCAAGTCCAGGCCTCCTTGCCGCAGAGTCTATCCACGGTGCGTGGAGAACTGCGCAGCCAGCGGACAGACGGCTGGTGGACGCTAGTAAATACGGCTTCTGCACGCGTATATATCAAGCAGGCCAACCAGCACTCACAGGCACTGCTGGAGCGTACGGCAGAGCCGCTCGCTGCCTTCGCTGCACTGCTTGGAAACCCGTACCCGCATCATCTGCTGCGCTTTGCATGGAAGACGCTGATGCAGAATCATCCCCATGACAGCATTTGCGGATGCAGCGTGGATGAGGTGCACCGTGAGATGATGACCCGCTTCGCCAAGGCGGATGCCATCACGGAGGAGATCATAGCAGAGAGTGCGGCTGTCGTCGCCAGCAGTATCGACAACGCAAGTGTCTTCGGACAACTTGAAGGCGCGGTGCCATTCGTTGCGCTGAACACCTCTGGCTGGGTCAGAACATCAGCCATCACTATAGAGCTTGAGACAGAGCGGATCTACATGAAGGGTCGGAAGAGGGCGGATATTATTCGTGAGCTTACAGCGAAATCTGTTACTGGTCAGGTTCAAGATGCTGCTGGGAGAATCATGCCCGCAGAGATCGTGGATTTGGGTGTACGGTTCGGCTACGATCTGCCGGAAGATCGTTTTCGCCAGCCCTATATGGCGAGAATGGTGAGCGTAACGTTGTTAGCTGAACGGGTGCCTGCACTTGGATACCGGACCTATGCTTTTGTCCCGGTATCGGGGGTTAGCCACACAGCATCTTCAGAGAAGCTTGACCTGTTGAATGCGAGTAACATTGAGAGGGAACAGCAGCAACAGGAGTACATTCTGGAGAACGATTTTCTGCATGTTTCCGTGCAGGAGAATGGCTCCTATACTGTAACAGATAAGATAAGCGGCGGTGTCTTCCCGGGTCTGGGCGTATATGAGAATATCGGGGACATTGGGAATGAGTATATTTTCAAGGCTCCGGCAGGCGATCAGCCGCTGACCGCAGAAGGGCTGCGAGCCAGTGTTGTGAAGCTTCCATCTGGATCGTTCCGTGAGAGTCTCGAAATCGTGCATGAATGGTCCTTGCCTGAAGGTGCGGACGAGCAGCTGGCTAGGGAGCGGGAGGCGTTCGTTCCGTTTCTGGAACGGACAGCGGTCCGAAGCCCGCAAAGTGTTCCGTTTCGGGTCACGACACGCCTTACATTGGTTCAAGGCGATCCGCAGCTTCATGTGGAGACGCTTGTAGACAATCAGGTTCAGGATCACCGCCTGCGGGTGCTGTTCCCCACAGGCATAGAATCCCCGGTTCACCGGGTGGATTCTGTGTTCGAGGTGGCGGTACGTGATACCGTACCTGCTGCGGAATGGATCAATCCTAGCCACTGCCAGCATCAGCAGGCCTTTGTCAATGTCAGCAGCCCTGACGCCGGATTGACTATTGGAAACCTTGGCCTGAACGAGTACGAGGTACTGCGCGATGATCAGGGGACCATCGCCGTGACCTTGCTTCGTGCAGTCGGGGAATTGGGCGATTGGGGGGTATTCCCTACACCGGAAGCTCAGTGCCTGGGTAAGCATAGCTTCAAATATGCGGTGATTCCACATGGAGCTGGCAGTGCCAGAGAAGCGTCCTTTGCGCTGGCCTACCAGAACCAGTCGCCCATAACGGTTGTGCAGGCTCCTATGCAGAGCGGACCACTGCCTGTAGAGCATACCTTTGCCGAATGGGAAGGTGAAGGACTAGCGCTCACAGCAGTGAAGGTCAGTGAGCACAGTGATGATTTTGTACTAAGATGGTACAATATGACAGAGAAAGAGGTTGAACTGAGTCTGACAGTGACTAGTCCTGCCGCTACGCTCTACCGGAGCACAGTGCTGGAGGAGCGGAGTGAGCCGCTGCCTGCTTCGGGAGGAAACGCGAAGCTCGGCGTTGGCTCAGCGGAGATTATAACGCTGGGCGCTATGTTCAATTCAGATAACGGGTAGCTGTCAGATCCATACGGGGACTAAAACCGCCTATCATCATATTTTGGTGATAGGCGGTTTTTTATTATGCCCTAATAAGGACATGTATTTGAATTCACAGATAATGATAGAAATACGTAATAATACACTCTATTTTCGAAGGAATACATAATTGTTAAATGCCTTCCAGAAACCTAGAATGTAAACAGAACGTTATAATTATATATCCTAAGGAATTGGATTCGGGTGTAGAGTATGCACATAAAATCATTCTAGGAGGTTATCACAGTGAAGCGAAGGCTTTTTTATGTGATTCCGATTCTGCTTATTGTTCTGGGTGCCTGGCTATTTTTGCATAATCGTGAGGATAACAAAGTTTCTGATAACCAAGAGAAGAAGGTTGTATTCGTCGATCCTGTCAATAACAGTGGAACACAGTCCAACGTTAAGGCGATTTATGAGCAAGAACCGGTGCAGTATTTGAACGCGGCTTATGAGGTTGAGGTGAAACGTGATATTTTGTATGCCAAGAAGAAGAATGAGACAGAAGCGGAGGAAGCGTTGAAGCTTGATCTGTACCAGCCCACTGGTGACAACAACAAGCTGAGGCCGGTCTTTGTCTTCATCCATGGAGGCGGTTATGCTGGAGGAGGTAAGGAAGATGCTGCCGATTTTGCAACGGCGATGGCCAAACGGGGATATGTGGTCCTGTCCGTAGATTACCGGTTGAAAAAAGACCCGTTCATAAACTTCAGCCGCACGCTTACCGATGCTTGCGAGGATATACGGGACGTGATTCATTGGATTAACGATAATGCAGGGACTTACGGACTGGATGCCGATCACATTGTGATCGGAGGGGATTCTGCTGGAGGCCATCTTTCTATAAATTTTGTCAATCTCTCTTTGTCCAGTGATCCGGCCCTTGTGAAGTCTGTCTTTGCCATTGTGGATATTTATGGAGGGGATCTGACAAGGCTTCCGGATAGCAAGCTTCCTCCGTTTCTTATTATTCATGGGACCATAGACAAGCTGGTTCCATACCAGCTAAGTGTGGATTTAGGCAATCAATTGAAGGAGCAGGGAATTTATCATAATCTGCTTACGATGGAGGGCGTAGGCCACGACTACAAGAATGCGAAGTATATCGACGAGATTGTGGAGACAACCTCGCATTTTTTATGGAATGTTCGGAACAGTCGAGACCTTGACCGGTTGCCGGAGAATTCCGGTCTCTCCGTTGCGTCTGGTGATATTTTTGAAATCAAACTTCCCGAAGCTTACAGAGGAACTACCGGGGAGCAGCTTAATGTTTCTTTGCCGAATGGATGGGAGCTCATAGGACAAGAGAACCACACACTGCAGATCCAGACTCCAGAGGGCGTTAAGCGAGGAAATCTATCCGTTGATGTGTGGCAGGGCCAAGCACGCGAGACTGCCCAGGGCTTTACCGTCAATGTGAATGTCATCGATCCGCTGGAGGTACATTATATGACTTTCTACGATCAATCACGGCAAGCGGTAAGAACTCATATGGACGTTGTTAACCGGTCCAAGAACAAATTCAGCGGTTTATTGCAAGTGGATTATGAGACAGCACAATCTACACCTGGTACTTTTACAACAGCAGTGGAGGCACTGCAACCAGGCGAGAAGGTACGTGTAGATCTTCCCGAATTGGCAAGGGGCCACCGCACACTGAAAGCTTCTAACGATCAGGGCACACTGCTGCAGACAGCGTTGGATACCTTCAATGCCCTTCTAATCCCAAAGCTCAGCAAGCCTTTGAAGATCGAGGGCGATCTGTCGGAGTGGAATAATTCTGCTAGATTTGCTGTGAAGGATGTCAGGGTCAACGATTGGAAAGGAGAGCAGGATCTTAGCGCCACCGGCCAGCTCTCCTGGGATGATCACAACCTGTATCTCGGGGTAGAGGTCACTGACGACAAGCATGTTCAGCCGGCGTCGGGGGATGCCATCTGGAGCGGGGACAGCATCCAGATCGGGATAGGCATAGCCAACTCAGATGGCACAGTTCCGTCAGAGTATCATGAATTAGGTGCCGCGAGGGGGGACAACGGGACATTGTACAAGTGGCGCTGGATCGCGCCAAGCGGCTTCCCAGTGGGTGATGCTATAGATCTTAAATACGCCATCAAACGGGAGGACTTAAAAACCACCTACGAGCTGGCGATTCCGTGGAAAGAGTTAAGCCGTGAGACCACGCTGGTGAAAGAGGGCCTGAAGCTGAAATTCTCAATCCTGGTCAATGACAATGACGGAGAAGGGCGTAAAGGCTGGGTGGAATACAACAGTGGCATAGGGACCTCCAAGGATATCGACGCCTTCGGCGACCTGTATCTGGTGGATTGATAGAGACTTCGCATGATTCCAAGGCCTGATATTCAGGTCTTGGAATTTTTTTGCTAGAATAAGAACAGATGGATGATGGGAGGAGTCAAGAAGGTGACGGGATACTTGCGTGGACAGGTAGCGAAATTAGCCAATGTAAATATGGAAACGTTGAGATATTACGAGAAGCAAGGGCTGCTGCCCCCGCTGCAGCGGTCAGAATCTGGATACCGTCTCTATCCGGAAGAGGTGCTGGACCGGCTGACGTTTATTCATAACGCCAAATCCTGCGGATTCACGCTGAAGGAAATTAGAAAGGCTCTAACCAAATCCAGAAATAGTGAAATCAACATAGATGATTTCCTAATGACCATAGACCGAAAACAGGAGAAAATCCGATCTGAGATCTCGAAAAAAGAAGAAATGCTGCTGTCGCTGAATCAGTTGAAAAGCAACTTGCAGGCCACGGATAGACATCCTGGCGTGCAGGCAACATTGCAAATCCTCAATATGGATTCCTAGTTGACCCTGTACCTAACTACAGGTCTTAAAGTAGTCATAACAAGACCAGTAGGAGGGTGTTACTATGTTAAAGACCAGTATAGAGCAGCTAGAGGCCATTAAAGAATATTTGCGGAATAACAATAATTATGAGAGTCAGACGGTGGCAGGTATAAGGCAGAGTATGGCGAACCCGGCAGCGGGGATGGCAAGCCATGATGATATGACATACCGGCCAGAGAGTATCGGGCCGCTGCAGGGCGAATGGGCCATTCCTGACAACCTGGCTCCTGATATGGAGAACAAGGCGATTCTGTATTTTCACGGAGGAGGCTTTGTTGCCGGCACTTGTGATTTTTACCGGGATCTATGCACTAGAATCGCAAAATCCAGCGGGAGCAAGGTACTCACTGTGGAGTATCGTCTGGCCCCAGAGCATCCTTACCCAGCCGCTAATGAGGATTGCCTTAACACGTACTGCTGGCTGCGGCATCAGGGCTATGCTGCTGGTGATATTATACTGGGAGGCGATTCTGTAGGAGGGACGCTTGTCCTTATGACACTATTATCATTGCGGGACCAAGGCGAGGAGCTACCAGCCGGCGCTTTTTTGCTGTCCCCGCATACGGATCTCGTTCACCTGGACGGGGAATCGTATAGCAGTCGTGCAGCACTTGATCCAACAGGGAGCCGGTCCGCCAATCAGAGGATACTGGAAGACTATGTAGGTAACGTAGGAAAAAAGCACCCTTCATTATCTCCGCTAAGGATGGATCTGGAGGGCTTGCCTCATTTATGGATACAGGTTGGAGATCATGAGGTGTTGTTAAGCGATTCAATCCGATTGCAAGAACGGGCTAAAGCGGTGGGCGTTAAGGTTGAACTGGAAGTCTGGGAGAATATGTGGAGCGTGTTTCAATTCTTGGCCCACATGCTGCCTGAAGCACAACAGGCGATAGATCATATCGGTGGGTTCATCCGGGACAGGCTGAGTCAGCGTTCTTTCACCAATTAAAACTGGAGAATCGGCAGCCGAACAGCCCGCGAAAAATACCCGCGGGCTGTTTCGGCTAAACAATAAATGTCTGAAAATGGTAGCGCTCAGCTTTTAATATGTAGCGGGGGAGGGATCAGCCAGCCTTTTTTCTTGTTCATGTGCAGGATTTTTATACCGATCGCTGCTTTAGTGAGATGATACTTGGCGAACAAGGCGCCGATGTCTTCGCGTATGGACATTCCCATAATGGTACTACAGCCCACCAGTCCAGCAGCATTATCTGCAGCGATTTTGGAGGCGATTTCCATATCGGTGAACCGGGCACCTGCGGGAATATCCTCCACCTTTACCTCCGGTCGGTCAGGGAGCGTCGGCACTGAAGCAATACCGGCTGTCCCAAGGAGCGCGTCACACTCACTGCTTTCCAGTTCAGACTGGTTAATTAAATCTCCGAGTACTTTTTTTAGATCATCATCGCCAGCATGGGATTGAAATGCCCGATAGAGTGATACTAGCCCCTTTGCAGCCGTTGATGTCATCCATACATTGAAAATCTCTCCATAATGCATGGGCTCATCTTTCGGATTACCGCCTAAAATACCAGCCATACTCAAACCCCTCTCAATAATTGAATCGTACTGGATTAGTATGGGAATCCGATGAAGAATGTATTCTTAAGTAGCAGCTGATAATTAGAAAAAATAGGGTTGCTCCCATAATCGTAGCGTGATATTATCCAATAAACAGGAGATGATCTGATGAATTCTAAAGTTTCATTCAAGACATTAAATCGTCCCAAACTGGTGGATGATGTGGTCAATCAACTGCAAAAGAAAATTTCCGACGGGGAACTCAAGCACGGTGATAAAATCCCTACGGAACCAGAGCTGATGGAGCAGTTCGGCGTCGGGCGTTCGACGATCCGTGAGGCGGTCAGAGTGCTGGTGCACGCAGGTCTATTGGAGAAGCGGCAAGGCTTTGGTACGTTTTTGACAGCCGATCCTATTATTCACGAACCACTGGTTCACCGGCTGCGGAGAGCTGAATTGCTGGAGGTATACGAAGTAAGAAAGATGCTGGAGCTGGATATTTCCCGGCTGGCTGCCGAGCGGCGGAGCGAGAAGGACCTGGAGCACATGCGGACAGCACTGGATCAGAGGTTGCAGGCGCTGGACAACGACGATACGGCTGCCTACCTGAACGCCGATATTGCTTTTCACTTGGCAGTAGCGGTGGCTAGCCAGAACAGTATCGCTGCCGATCTGTACAGGACGTTTTCGTCGGTGCTGCTGGATGCGCTTCATATGCTGGCAAAAGATCAGAATGTGCATGAACATCATCACCTTTTTCACGAGAATCTGTATCTGGCGATCAGGGATAAGGATGTGAGTGCGGCCGAGCACTGGACTTTGCAGAATTTGAACGGGACGGTGGGGCAGCTTAGAAAATTTTTGAATCAGGATTAAAGTTTTTTTGATTATAAACATCAGATGATATGCTGAGTGCCTTCCATTTTCCTTCAAGGAGTGATTAAGCAGATGACGAATGTGATCGAAGTGAACAATGTAAGCTGGTACCGGGAGAACAAGACGATCCTGGAGCAAATTGACTGGACCGTGACCAAAGGGGAGCATTGGGCGATCTTGGGACTTAATGGCTCGGGTAAAACGACGCTGTTAAACGTCATCAACGGTTATATCTGGCCGACCAAGGGTCAGGTGTCTGTGCTTGGGCACAGATTCGGGGATGTTGACCTTCGGGAGCTGCGCAAGTCCATCGGCTGGGTCAGCTCCTCATTGCAAGAGAGATTGCATGCCAATGATAAGACACAGAATGTAGTGATCAGCGGAAAACATGCCTCCATCGGGTTATACACCGAGCCGAGTGAGGAAGATTATGAACAGGCCCGGAAGCTGATGGAACGTCTGTCCTGCATTCATTTGCTGGATCGCGCGTATCAATCCTGTTCACAAGGCGAGAAGCAGAAGATTCTGATTGCCCGGGCCCTGATGGCTTCGCCTAGACTGCTTATTCTGGATGAAGCCACGAACGGGCTTGACTTCCTGTCCAGAGAAGCGCTGCTGACGAGCATCAGTGAGTTGGCCCAGGAGCCGGATGCCCCAACGCTATTATTCGTTACCCATCATATCGAAGAGATTCTGCCTGTATTCAATCAGACCTTGCTGATTCGGCGGGGCGAGGTCTACTCCAAAGGCCAATCGCAAGAGGTTCTGACCAGCGCTAACCTGACGGACTTCTTTGAAACCCCGATTCAGGTGAGTTGGCAAAATCAGCGGGCCTGGCTGTCTATTCCGGAAAAAAACTAAGACAAGCTTCAATGAAGACATAGCCTGAAAAGGCTGTGTCTTTTTTCTTTGTCTCATATCGCGAGGCCGAGGCGTTCTTAAGGTATTATTGCAAGGCTAGGAGGGTAAAATGCCTGCATCGGGTCTGTCGGATACATTTCCTAAGGTCCATCTCCGGGTGGAGTGTGAGCATCAACCTGCGGGTGGACTTCATAGATCCGGAATTTCGGTACAATCATGTCATGCCTTTCAAATTGTCACAGAAATGAGGAATTCAAATGAGTATGACCAACTATGTGATTGTGGTGATTCTTGTTGTAATTTTAAATTTGCGGGAAAAAGAAATCAGACCTTCCCGTTTATGGATTACCCCGGTTCTCTTCGCATACTTGATGTTGTCCAGTGTGACCACAATCGACCTTACTCCTGGCAGCTTGCTGATCTACCTGATCTGTATCGTCTTAGGTCTTGCTCTGGGCGCCTGGAGAGGCAAGCTTCAGAAGGTGCGGGTGAATCCTGATACGGGCAAAATCACTTCGCAGGGCTCCATAGCCGGCATTGTAATTTTCCTGGCCGTGATGCTGATTCGCCATCTTACGGAGTACTGGGGTGCGCATCATGCTGTGTTGTCTATCAGCACCGGGTTGCTGTTCGTTTCGCTTGCCAACGTCTTCGCTCGCCGCTATTTTGTCTATCTGAAATACAAACAATTGGCAGCCTATAAATGAGCAAAAAGCGCAGTCCATCGCCCAAAGGGCAGGGCAAGCTACCCGTTTTTATATAAAAATTAGAGTGGAGGCTTTTATTGTGACTACAAACCATGTGTCTTCCTTATTAATTAACATACTGCGTTCAATTGTCCTTATTATTGGGGGTTTGGTGAGCATCGTGGTAGTATTTGCTGCCCTCACTCTATTTGTTCCCGATAAAGGGAATTCATTAATAACCATTGGAATCATGACTTGGTCGATATTGGGTCCGCTCTTTGCTGTTGCTAGTTTGGTAGTGGTTATCGTTACTTTTGTGTTGCGCAAAAAGGTGAAACGCCGGTTTGCGAATACAACCGTTGTTTTGTCTGTGCTCGCCTTGTTGTCCTCCAGTGGGATCGTAGGGAATTTTATAAAGGCCACATATGACAATGGCGGTTCGATAAATGTGCTATCGACGATTTGGCCATTCTCGACAAAACCTGCCGTTCCTGATATTACGGAAACTTATCAGGTGGCAGATGGTAAAGAACTGAAGGCATTCGTGTATAAGCCCCGAATCCAAACCATTGCAGCACCGATTATCATGTACATCCATGGTGGTGGTTGGATAAGCGGTCAGGGATCGGATTTGTCATCCATCATGAGGTGGTATGCAGATCAAGGTTGGCTAGTGGTAAGTGTAGACTATCGATTAGCTTCAGATCAATATGCTACATGGGATAAGGCGCCTGCTGATGTTGCGTATGCGCTAGCTTGGGTGTCCAAACATGCTGAAGAATGGGGCGGAGACAATAACAGGTTAATTGTTATGGGAGACTCAGCAGGCGGTAATTTGGCTATCAACCTCGGTTGGGCGGCAGCAACTAACGAAGCTATGCACGATGGTCCTGATTCTATAACAATTCCAAAGCCGAGGGCAGTAGTCGCTGGATATCCTGTTGTTAATCCCGGTTATTCTTATGACTACGGGCAAAAATGGTGGAATGATCAAAGTCCAAAAGATTTTACAGCAGATTACATCGGTGGTTCGCCTACAGAGCACCCTGAACGGCTCTCAGCCATCTCCTCATTAACCTACGCAACTCCTTCTGCACCACCTACACTTATTGTTGCAGCAGAAAATGATGACTTTATCCCAGCACAAGGAACTTATGAGGTAGTGCAGAAAGCAAAGGATATGGGCGTGAACATAACATTAAGAAAATTCCCATCTACGCATCATGGATTTGATGTAATCCCGGGAACCCTTGGAGACATGGCTAAGAAGTCAGTTGTCGCTCAATTTCTAAAAGAACAAGGACTAGGTCCAACAACCGGCAGAAGAGACAAAAATGATATAATGAAATATCATTCTAAACGACAAGGATCTTACTATGAAAATTAAACAAAAGCGCAGTGCGCTGTTAGGTTTCTTGCTGACCCACCAGCGCAAGATCGTACTTAGTCTTATACTGCTATATACTCTAAATGTTGTTCCCCAAATCATAGTGTATTCGTCCAGGTTCCCTGCAGCAGGCCCGGCTGTGGGAATACTGGCGGTGCTGATTTATTTGGTCCTCTTGTGGTTGCCAGCGTCGATCGTCAAGGCCTACTGGCGTGGAACTATGATTCTGCTCAGCTGGCTGATGACACTGCTCTATTGCCAGATGTCCAGTACTTCGGTACCGCTGATTGTCTTTGTTTTCTATCTTATCGGCTATGCTACGCTTCGGCTTCCGTTGTTTTTTTCGGTTCTGCTGGGCGTAATGATGATATCAGGTGATGCGCTCATTTTCTTTCTGTCCGGGGTGCAGAAGAATGATATTTTAGTCGCTTCTGTTCTCCACATGGGTACGTACATTATATTTTGGGGAGTGCGGGTCCGCAGGGAAGCTACCCAGTCTAGGATGCTCCATTATGAGCAATTGCAGGCGGTTCATACGGAACTAGAGCAGGCACATCATCAATTGCAGCATACTCACAATGAACTGGAAGAGGCTACAGTACAACTGCTTCGTTATGCTGTTCTGGAGGAACGGACCCGTATTTCCCGCGATCTTCACGATAGCATCGGCCATGGCCTGACTTCCGTCATCGTACAGCTTCAAGCATTGCCTTTTATGATGAAAAGTGATGCCGCCGAAGGCGAACGGTCGCTGCGGACCGTGCTTGACGTCGCCCGTCACTGTCTACAGGATGTTCGCTCTGTCGTCCGGCAGATGGCAACGGATGAGGCAAGGCTTGGCTTTGTGGCTTTGCAAAGTCTTGTCAAGCAGGTGCAGGAGCAAGCCGGGCTTACGATCGAATTGTCCGCTGACGAGGACGATCATGAATGGGGAACAGAGATTTCCGAGCTGTTGTACCGGGTGCTGCAGGAGGCACTCACGAATGTGATTAGGCATGCGGGGGCTTCCCATGTTGAAGTGGGCATTATCAGCGATGACAGGGGGTTGACGCTGACGGTTGCGGACAACGGAATCTGGCAGGCTGCGACTACACTGCAGCCCGGGTTCGGCCTGACCAGTATGGAAGCCCGTTGTGAGCGAGCGGGTGGCACCTTGACGATACAAGGAGTCCAGCCGCACGGCATGAGACTGGTCGTTACTTTGCCATTGGGTGACGAGGAAGAGAGACAGGAGGAGAGAGCATGAAGGGATCCATGATCCGTGTCATACTGGTGGATGATCAGCAGCTTGTTCGCCACGGTTTGCGCTACATCATTAATGCGCAGGACGATATGGAGGTGGTTGGGGAAGCAGAAAGCGGACCGGAGGCCGTGGAGCTTGTCCGGCAGGTCGGACCTGACGTAGTGCTGATGGATGTTCAGATGCCCGGTGGCAGCGGAATTGCAGCAACACCTGCCATTCTGGAGCATAATCCGGATTGCAAAGTCGTCATCCTCACCACCTTTGACCAGGAAGACTACGTCTATGATGGCATCCGTTCCGGTGCGGCTGGCTATTTGCTTAAGGATGCCGCTCCGGAAGATATGGTGGATGCGGTGCGAGCGGCATTCCGCGGCGAGGCCATTTTCCGGACGGCAGTGGCCTCCAAGGTGATTGGGAAGGCTATGAGCTCCAGGGCGCCGATCCCTCCGGAGGACCATGTGCCGGACCGCTTACCAGCCTTCGATTCACTCACTGAACGGGAGCTGGAGGTTCTCCAGCAAATGGCATACGGGCTGCGCAATGAAGAGATCGCGGCTACGCTCTATATCGGTGAGAGTACGGTGAAAACTCATGTCCACCGTATCTTGCAAAAGTTCAGCGCAGACGACCGTACACAAGCTGTTGTATTTGCTATCCGCAATAGAATCGTTAAGTAACCCTTCTTTTACAAAAGGAGGGTCTTTTTTTTACAGGAACTCATTTACAAATATGCGCGGTCTGATTATACTCATCCATATATTTCAATTTTTATAGAGGGATCCCCTAATAAAGGAGAGTTGAAAACGTTGAGTGCAGTGCCTAACGCAACTAAATCACCGAGTCTTCTCAGCAACCGCTTCATCCAGACGATCATATTTTCTAATGTTCTGCTGCAGATCGGAATCTGGGTCCGCAATTTTGCCATTTTGCTGTACGTTGCGGAGAAGACAAACAAGGATCCGTATGCGATCTCATTGATCAGCCTGGCCGAATTTGCACCGATCTTTGTGTTCTCCTTCATTGGCGGAACATTTGCAGACCGTTGGCGGCCCAAGCGGACCATGATCTGGTGTGATTTGCTGTCAGCGGTATCCGTATTTGCTGTTCTTCTGACCATTCATTTTGGCAGCTGGCACTCTGTGTACTTTGTAACATTCATCTCGGCGATCCTGTCTCAATTCTCGCAGCCTTCGGGAATGCGCCTCTTCAAGCAGCATGTGCCTGAGGAGCAACTGCAGCAGGGGATGGCACTATTTCAGTCGCTAATGGCGATCTTCATGGTGCTTGGACCAATGCTGGGTACCTTTGCGTACAGCAATCTGGGCTTGGAGTATTCAATAGCGGTCATGGGAGTAGTGTTCCTGCTCTCTGCACTCGTACTGTTCAGGCTGCCGAAGGATAAAGTCGAGCCACGGGTGGCTGATACAAAGGGACAGTTCCGCAAGGAATTAAGTGAGGGCTTCCGTTATGTATGGCAAAGCCCGGTTCTGCGCATGCTTGGCGCGGCTTTTATTCTTGCCGGGCTGGCTGTTGGTGTAGCTCAAGCCTTAAGCTTGTTTATCGTAACGGAGCGGCTGGGTAAGCCGGAGGCTTTTCTGCAATATATGCTGATCGTGAACGGGGCGGCTATGCTGATTGGCGGCGGGGTTATTGCTGCTTTCTCCAAACGGGTGCCGCCGCAGGCTCTGCTGGGCTTTGGTATGCTGGTTAGTGCCTTGTGTACGGTCGTTATTGGGCTCTCGACAAGTGTAAGTATCACATTACTCGCGCAGTTCGTGAACGGTCTAGCCTTCCCTAGCATCCAGATCGGGATCAGCACAATGATCTTGAAATGGTCGCATGAATCGATCGTGGGCCGGGTGAACGGGGTGCTCATGCCAATGTTCACCGGAATGATGGTGATCTCCATGTCTCTGGCCGGTACATTGAAGCATGCCTATCCGCTGGTCACGATCTATGGTGGATCCGGTGTTCTGTTCCTGCTTGGCGCACTGCTGATGATCCCGATCCTGAAACAGAGAGCACCAGAGAACTTGCAGGCTTTGCCGCAGCAGTAGGCAGTTTTCAACAATGGTAGGCCGCTCAGTCCCTGCCCCCTTTTTTGAATGAAGGGGGAAAATGGGATTGAAGCGGCCTGTTCTGGTTAGACAGGTGAGCCTGAAGCACCTTCCACCATCAGCTAAAAGAAGACGGTCTTAATTTTTTTCGAGCTTGGCTGAGATGCCTGTCAGAATGATGGCGAAGAACACCATGATGGCACCGATCCATGGGGTATGCACATAGCCCATATGGTCAACCACAACACCACCAACTACCGACCCAATAGCGATCCCTACGTTGAATGCAGCAATATTAATGGCGGATGCGACATCAACTGCACCAGGGACATACTTTTCTGCGAGCTGGACAACGTACAATTGTAGGCCAGGTACGTTCATGAAGGCGAACAGGCCCATCAAAATGACGCCGATGATGCCACCCACTTTAAAGGGAGCCAGGAATGTCAGCAGGACCAGAACAGCGGCTTGAATAATGAACATCCAGAACAACGCCCGAATCGGGTTTTTGTTGGCTAGCTTCCCGCCAAAGGAGTTCCCGAGGGCAACAGCAACACCATACACGATCAGAATAATGTTAATCATCCCTTGGCTAATGCCAGTCACATCATGCAAAAGCGGAGTCAAATAAGTGAAGGCAACGAACGTTCCGCCATAGCCAAGCGCAGTGATCAAAAATCCGAGCAACAGACGGCTATTAGTAAGCAGACGGAACATATCGGTGAATTTGGTCGGTGGAGACTGCTTCAGGTTCTTTGGAATGAGAATAGCGCTGGACACAATGGCTATCACACCAAGCAAGGCAACGCCCCAGAATGTTGCTCTCCAGCCAAAGGCCTGTCCGATATAGGTTCCGAGAGGAACCCCGGTGACTATGGCAATTGTCAGGCCGGTGAACATCAGTGCGATCGCGCTGGCTTTTTTCTCAGGCGATACCAGTTGGACCGCAATGGTTGCACCAATGGAGAAGAACACGCCATGCGAGAATGCTGTTATAAAACGTGCGATTAGCAGTAATTCGAAATTAGGTGCAATCGCAGCAACTACGTTGCCGATGATGAACACTATCATCAGAGTCATGAGCAAGGATTTGCGGCTCATACGGTTAGTAAGAGCGGTAATAATCGGTGCTCCAATGGCTACCCCAAGTGCATAGCCGGAGATGAGGAGACCAGCCAGGGTGACGGCAATATTCAAATCATTCGCGATAGTAGTAATCAAACCAACAGGCACAAATTCAGTAGTACCGATACCAAATGCACTGATTGCAAGAGCGAAAAGCGCCCATCTTCCTGTCTTGGCCTCGACCTTTGGTTGAGACTGTGAAACCGACTGACTCATATAAATCCTCCTAATGTTAATGTGGTTCGAACTGCAGGACATCTGCTTCCCTGCTAACGAGAGCAATTATATAGCCATATATTTTGGATTGGTAAGTACGTACTTATTAGTAATATAGGTACTTAAAAGTAACTAATGGACTCCGAGGGGGTTACAGCATGTGTATGATCGTAATTGTTGATGGGGTTTCCCTGTAATGATGTGTTTTTGGATATTATATCGTAAACTATAGCTATACCGATCTTAACGGAATTGAGGGAGATGTAGAATTCAACACCTGGCAGAAGAGGGAATAGAGAGATTGTTAGAGTCGTCTATTGCACGCTTGTTGGGTGAGTTGTCGCTTGAGAGTGTCGATCCCAGGGAGCCGGTACAGGTTCACCGATATCCCAAGCCTTGGCGGCTATTGGGAGCGGGCAACTATGCGGCAGTATTCAGTCACCCTGACTATAGCCATTATGCGGTGAAGGTGTACGCTCCCGGCAGACCCGGCTTGAGGGAAGAAGCGGAGGTATATCGGCGTCTGGGCCGTCATCCATCTTATTCGGAATGTTATTACGAAGGCCACGGATTTCTGATTTTGAAGCGGCTTGATGGAGTCACCATCTATGATTGTATCCGCCGCGGCATTCCTATCACTGACCAGGCTATTCAGGATATAGATGATGGTCTGGAATATGCACGGTCCAGAGGGCTTCATCCTCATGATGTGCACGGTAAGAATGTAATGGTCTGGCAAGGGCGTGGACTCATTGTGGATGTGTCTGATTTTTTAAAGCAGGAAGATTGCAGCATGTGGGCTGATTTTAAAAAAATATATTACCGCCTGTATCGGCCTGTAGCTTCCCGAAAGGTGTTTCCTGTTCCCCGCATTGTACTGGAGCTAATGCGCAAAGGCTATCAGCGGTGGCGGCGCTGGAAGAAGTGAGTGGCTTTGTGGCTATCCCTGCAATGATAGTTTATGAAACGTGACATTTCCGGAGGAGCTGTCCCAGATCGACAAAACTGAATTCTATGCCGTTGACCTGGGACTTTGGCTCATGAATAATAGAAGAGGATATCAATAGATTGGAGCAATGACATGAGCTATCGCAATTTGGAAGAATGCATTATTGATCTGGAGAAAAACGGACATTTAGTTCGTATTACCGAAGAAGTGGACCCTCATCTGGAGATGGCGGCCATTCATATGAAGGTGTTTGAAGCCGGTGGGCCGGCATTGCTGTTCGAAAAGGTGAAGGGCTCGAAATTCCGTGCGGTGTCTAACCTGTTCGGAACGGTGGAGCGCAGCAAATTTATTTTTCGCGATACGTGGGATTCCACACAGAATGTCATTGCTTTGCGCAATGATCCAGTGAAAGCACTGAAGAATCCGTTCAAATATATCGGCACCGGACTTGCAGCAAGAAGAGCGCTGCCTCTGAAGAAATCCGGCAGCCAGCCGTCCGGTTTCCAGGAAATTCAGATCTCCGATCTTCCGCTGGTTAAGCACTGGCAGGGGGATGGCGGAGCTTTTGTCACATTGCCTCAGGTGTATTCGGAGGACCCGGACAAGCCGGGCATTATGAACTCTAATTTGGGAATGTACCGTGTCCAACTCACCGGGAATGAATATGAGCTGAACAAAGAGGTTGGTATTCATTATCAGATCCACCGCGGTATCGGCATCCATCAGGACAAGGCTAACAAGCAAGGCAAGCCGCTTAAGGTAAGCATCTTTATCGGCGGTCCTCCGGCACATACGCTATCGGCAGTTATGCCATTACCGGAAGGGATGAGCGAGCTGACCTTTGCAGGGCTGCTGTCCGGGCGTCATTTCCGCTACAGCTATGTAGATGGATACTGCATCAGCAATGATGCGGATTTCGTGATCACAGGTGAGATCTATCCGGGTGAGACGAAGCCGGAGGGGCCTTTTGGCGACCACTTGGGATATTACAGCCTGATTCACCCTTTTCCAGTGATGAGAGTGCATAAGGTGTATGCCAGACAGAATGCCATCTATCCGTTCACAGTTGTAGGCAGACCTCCGCAGGAAGACACCGCCTTTGGTGCGCTGATTCATGAATTGACCGGAGGGGCGATAAGGCAGGAAGTTCCCGGGGTAAAAGAGGTTCACGCGATCGACGCTGCGGGTGTGCATCCGCTGTTGTTTGCGATAGGAAGTGAGCGATACACGCCGTATCAGAAGATCAAACAGCCTGCGGAGATTCTGACCATTGCCAACCGGATTTTGGGCACAGGGCAGCTCAGTCTGGCGAAATTCCTGTTTATTACGGCGCAAGAGGATAAGAAGGTCAGTACACATGATGTTGAGAATTTCCTGGCCTATATTCTGGAGCGGATTAATCTGCGCCGGGATATTCATTTTCAGACCAATACGACGATAGATACTCTTGATTATTCAGGGACGGGGTTGAACACCGGCAGTAAGGTGGTCTTCGCGGCGGTTGGAGATGTCAAAAGAGAGCTGTGCCGTGAAGTACCGGGCATTCTGAAGGATCTCCCGGGAGCTGGAGAAGCTAGGCTGATCATGCCAGGTATTGTGGCGCTTCAGACATCCCCGTTTGGCAGCTACGACGAGGCACAGCGGGAGATTGGGGAGTTATGTAAGTCTATTGAGCAAAGAGGAGCACTTACTTCCTGCCCAATGATCATTCTCTGTGATGACAGTGAGTTCATGAGTGCAACGCTGGATAATTTCCTGTGGGCTACATTTACGCGCAGTAATCCGTCGCATGACATCTATGGTGTGAACAGCGGGTATGAGCACAAGCATTGGGCCTGTGATAATGTAATTATTGATGCCCGCACCAAGCCACACCAGGCTCCGCCGTTGATCGAGGATCCTGTGGTACAGAAGAATATTGAAAGAGTGTTCGTGAAAGGTGCAAGTCTGGACGGTATCCGGACTGGGAAATAAGATTTTTTTATTTATAAAAAGGGCAAGCTTGAACCTCCTCGGAGGCCTCGTCTGAACCGGCTGCCAATACAGCATTGGGCAGATCCCCTGAGTCATCTGCCGATCCTGAGGAAATGTGCACATACATTAAATAACCCGCCGGGCGCAAATAGCGCCTGACGGGATTGTCGTTGTCGTCTTCACGTCCTTTACTCAATGCATCAGCGATTGGACGTTTGTTGCTTGTATTAGTATGGAACTCTTGATATACATCTGGATAGAGCCATTGCTAAAATATCCTGATCGAATACATGGAATTGTCGATTTTGATCAAGCAGCCAATTCGCAAAACCTGTTGCTGTTCGATAGTCCTCAAAATCTTCAGAATTAACCCTAAACTCAGCTAATCTAGTCATTATTGCGTATTCCTCATCCGATAATTGAATGCCTAGTTGAGAAAGCTGTCTTTCACGGATTCTTCGTGCAGTAATATCTTGTATTGCTCGCTGTGTATTGGAGATTTGTCCTGCATGAGGCCGATAATACATTAAATTATGAGGGATATTGGCCAATTGCGCGCTTGAAGATAGCCTGTTCCACAGTTCATAATCCTCCGCATGAGGGTAATTATGATCATAACGAATCCCGAGACGATCTATTGAACGACTGCGCATCATGACGGAAGGATGTAGAATACAACAATTAAATAACAGCCAGACCTTAATTTCTTCATGATACATAGGATTTAGCTTGACGGGTCCGAGATAGTTCGTTGTATATCCTGTTCCGCAAATATCTATGCTGGGATTTTGGTCCATAAAATAAGCCTGCACTTCCAAGCGGTTTAGTGCTGCAATGTCATCGCTGTCTATACGGGCGATGTACTCACCTTGGGCCAGATCGAGTCCTTGATTCAGTGAAGTGACAATGCCCATATTCTCAGCATGAAATATCTTTTTTACTCTAGTGTCTTTTATTTCATGTATGATTCCCGCTGATCCGTCGGTTGATCCGTCATCAATTATTATCAATTCTAGGTCGCTTAACGTTTGCAATAAGATTGAGTTAACGGCTTCCTGCAAATAGATTGCGTTATTATAGACGGGCATAATTACAGATATTCTGGGCACCAGGCATTCCTCCTAAATACTTGTCTCTCATTAACAAATTATGATGAGACACACTAATGCGCAACAAGAGGAATGAAAAAAGGCATATTCTCAGGTAGTAAATGCCTGCATCTATTCCGGTGCATCTCCAGAAGATTATTTTACTAGGAGACAACCCGGGAAATCTGCTGGCCCTGGGTATGGACCCCAATCTGATTCTGCAATCTGACTATGGGGATGCGGAAGATGCCATGACCAATGAAGCCGTGTCCAAATCTGCCCCAAGCACCATGTTCAACCGGAGTGCCCCTACCTATGAGAGATTGCGGATATTACCGGCACGAAGCGGGTGGCAGAGGACTGAGTATTGGTGTATGCGATAAGCTGAGAGGAACACACTGCTTGACAGCAAAGAAAAAAAGATTAATAATTTATTTAGGGAGGCTAAATAAGTGGGTCATCCATTCAGTGGATATATCGTGTATTGGAATAAACGGATTTACCGCGATCTTAACGTTATGTATGACAGGAAGTTGGCACCCTACGGTCTTACTTCAGGACAGGTGAATGTATTGGAGCAATTGTGGACCCTTGGAGATGGCATGACGCAGAAGGAATTACACGAGCGGCTTGGCATTCGTCCGGCATCACTTACGAATCTGCTTAATGCTCTTGTAGAAGGCGGTTGGGTGGTTCGGAAGTCAGATCCGCAGGATGCGCGGTCCAAACGGATTTATCTGACGGAAGCAGGACTGGCTCAGAGCAAGGTCTGTATGGAGATTATCACGGAACTGGAAAACGTGGTCCGGCAGGGAATGTCCCCGGAAGAGATCTCCCTGATGCTGGTGTGGATGCAGAAAAATCATAACAATGTTTCCAATGAGGAATAAAAAAACAATAGAGAGGAGGTTTTTTTTGATAATATATTTAGCCTAGCTAAATATATTTCTGGTAAGCCCATTCTGATTTAGAAAGGAAGAGATTGATGAAGATCAAACCAGTAGTTGATGGAATCTATTTATTACCTCTGAAAAATGTAAATGCCTACCTGCTGGAAATGGAGCATGGGCTTGTACTAATAGATACGGGATTACCCGGGAGTGAGTATGAAATTATAACAGCCATTGAATCGCTGGGTCACAAGCGTGAGGAGTTGAAGTCTATTCTGCTTACGCATTGCCATACCGATCATGCCGGAAGCGCAGCAGCACTGAAACGGATGCTTCCACATGTTAAAATCTATGCAAATGCCATGGATGCCGACATTATAGAGAATGGGTTGCAGATACGGCCGATGACTCCGGCTCCGGGTCTGCTGAACAAACTGTTGTTCCGTCTCTTTGGCAAGGGGACTCCCGTCGAACCTGTTCAAGTTGATGTTAGATTGGCAGATGGTGAGCATCCTGATTTTTCTGATGACTTAATGGCTGTTCATCTCCCGGGTCACTGTCTGGGTCAGCTTGGTTTCTTGCATTCCGGGCATGGCGGAGTTATGTTCGTAGCAGATGTGGCAACCAACATGACGGGACTCGGTTTCAGTATGGGGTATGAGGATATAGGAGTTGGGAAGCATAGTATTCAAAAATTGGGTCAATACGATTTCGAAATCGCCTGCTTCGGTCATGGCAGACCAATCATGCGGGAAGCTTCACGCCGGTTTCAGCGTATGCTGCGGTAATCGATACGATAGAACCCAGCTAGTTAATGCACAGCAGCCCATCGAGCGGAGAGGCTGCTGTGCATACATTATAACCGGATAAGGCCCAACTTCCATTGCTTAAAAATCCATCCCATGGACATACTTTAAACAAATTTTCTTTTTTTCAAATGGATGGTTATGAGCAAGAATCAAACCGCAATTCATAAGTAATCATGTTCGACTCAGGCGTATTAATATGTAGTTGTAAACCTATTTTAACTCCAAGGGGAGCGATCGCGTTGACAAAAGAATTGTGGATTAACCTTCCGGTGAAAAACCTTCAGAGGTCACGGGAGTTCTTCGGCAAGCTTGGTTTTTCGTTTCACCCCCGGCATGCGAACAGTGATGAGGCTGCGGGGCTGATCTTTGGAGACAAGCAAGTGATGGTGATGCTGTTCCCTGAGGACACCTTTAAGAGCTTCACAGGTCATGAACTTGCAGATACACAGCAGGGGACAGAGGTCTTATTGTCCATTGATGCAGAGAGCCGGGAAGAAGTCGATGAGCTGGTAAGCAAGGTGCTGGCGGCTGGCGGCACGGTCTACAAAAAGCCCGGAGGCGAGGGCTGGATGTACGGTGCCGGATTTGCTGATCCGGACGGTCACCGCTGGAATGTGTTATACATGGACATGAGTCAAATGCCGCAGGGATGAGATTTATCCTGAGAGGTTTAAATAATAGACAAGTCTTGACATTAGTAAAAGAAAGATACAGGAGGCAGCATGGCAGACTTTGAATGGTACAGAAGCTTCTGCAATATCTATAAGCATAACTCGGTGTCTGAAGCTGCAAAGACCCGAATGATGACACAGCCGGCGATGAGTCAGCATCTGGCCTCTCTGGAGGCCGAGGTAGGGGAAGCGCTTTTTATCCGAACGGCAAGGAAGATGTTGCCTACCGAACGGGGGAAGGAGCTGTACTCTCAGCTGGCCCCGCTAATCGAGTCGCTGGAGGAGGCGACGATGAATTTCAGAGCGGCTTCGCTGCCGACAATTACAGTGATTAAGATAGGGACAGCGCATGAGTTCTATGTGGAAAAAATACTTCCGCGGCTGCATCAATACGATTTTCGCACGATTACCCTTTTTGGGACTGCCAGTGAATTGCTGGAGATGTTGAAAGAGGATAAGGTGGATATCATTATTACCTCACAAAAGGTACAGACACCGGGAATTGAGTACCTGAAATTAATGGACGAGGAATTTGCCATTGTGGCGCCAAGTCATTATGAGATACCGGATACGGATGATCTTGAGGCAAGAGAGCAATGGCTGTCTGCGCAGCCATGGATGAGCTATGGACTGGAGCTGCCGATCATCCGGCGGATCTGGAGAGAGCATTTTAACAAACGCCCGCAGATCAGACCGGTTCATGTTATTCCGAATTTACATATGATCCTGAAGGCGATAGGTAACGGCACAGGTCTTAGTGTTATAACTACATATTTGACTAATGAAGACGCCAGAATTAACACGAAAGAGATTTATGAGGATTTAAAAGTGAAAAACGAACTGTTCTTCGCTTATAAGCTTAAGCACAAGCATTTGCCGCAGATCCGCGAGATTATGGCGGTTATCCGTGAAGAAGAATAGAGATCGGCCAGTGTCAGCTGGGCGGTCTTTTTTATATGACTAACTATAAATATATTTATGATTAATCATATAATTAATAATTTGTTTTATGTGTTGTGGAGAACTACAATAGGGGAGCAATAATCATTCAATACTCACCAAAGTGGTGATTGAACAACTAGGCTAATCCGCTATTTATATTAAATATATAGGAGGAGAGAAACAATGAAAGTATTTGTGACAGGTGCAACCGGTTATATTGGCGGGTCTGTGGCTAAGGTACTGATTGATGCTGGACATGTAGTCTATGGGCTTGTGCGTGATCCGAAGAAGGTGGCTGCTCTTAAGGAAATAGGCATTGAGCCTGTACTGGGCACGCTTGAAGACAACGAAGTGCTAACCAAGTACGCTAAGTTAAGCGATGCGGTTATCCATACCGCCGACTCGGACCACAGAGGGGCAGTAGAAACCTTTATAGCCGCCTTGCGTGGTACAGGTAAAGCTTTTCTGCACACATCGGGTTCCAGTGTGGTGGGAGATGATGCCCGGGGCGATTCCAAAAGCGAGCATATTTATGACGAGGAAACACCATTTGTTCCGATGGATATCCGCGCTGACCGGGTAGCGATCAACAATCTAGTGCGCCAAGCCGGAATCGATGAGTGGGTGAGAAGTGTGGTTATTGTGCCTTCCATGATCTACGGTGATTCACTCGGCTTACCGACACAAAGCGATCAGTTGCCACAGGTTATCCGCAAATCGAAGGCCGTGGGAGCTGGTGTTCATGTGGGTAAAGGAGTAAACCGTTGGTCTAACGTTCATATCAAGGATTTGGCGGAATTGTATCGACTGGCTCTGGAAAAAGCACCCTCTGCTTCGTACTTCTTCGCTGAAAATGGGGAAGAGTCTTTCCAGGATATCGCCAAAGCGGTTAGTGAAGCACTGGGCTTTGGAGGCAAAACAACGAGCTGGCTGGCCGATGAGGCTATTGCAGAACTAGGCGACTGGGCTCGCTTTGCCATCGCCTCCAACAGTCGTGTGCGTGCAGTACATGCAAGAAATCTGTTAGGCTGGCAGCCTTCGGAAGCACCCATGCTGAGCTGGATAAAGAGCATCTCATAATCCTGAATTCATTCTTAAAAAAACGGCAGAAATGCCGTTTTTTTGTGTGCGAAAATCTATCATATGAAAAATATGAAACAATATCGAATAGAATATATGTTAGAAAATATAACATATATTCTGTATATGAATATTGAAATTACGCTCTATATCATTTTAGTGCAACCAGTTTCTATAAGGAATATTAAACAGTATAAATCAAAATAGATAGTATAACGCCGAAAATAGCAGATAATTTGAGATAAATAACTATGAAATCGCTTTTTATTTAAATATTTATGTTTGTGAGGAAATATAACACGAAATATAATGAGGGGGAATTACTAGTCAACCAGATTACATAACTTGAAAGCGGGGGAGTCATCATGTTCAGAAAATCCAGATTTACTATCATCTCCGGTCTAGTAACAGGAGCCTTGATGTTGTCCGTTCCGTTGTCTGCTTTTGCAGCACCAACAGTGGCAACTTCGATCAAACCGGTTACTTCACACGAATTAGTCTCCCTGATGAACGATGCCAGTTCACGGGCTGGAAGTACCGTTTCGTTTCAGATGAAAGAGGCCCCGAGTGTGTCCCGCGAACAGTTGGCTGTTATGCTGGGGACTTCGCTGAAGCTGGCAGATGCCAAAGAGCCATTCGTCGATGTACCCGATAATTCAGCTTCCGCAGGGGCAATTGGAGCCCTGAATGAGAAACAGCTTATGCAGGGAACGAGTCCAGCCCGCTTTGAACCTAAAGCGCTTTTGACAGAGAAGCAGGCTCAGGTGCTGGCTGACCGTCTCTATGATTATTTGAAGCCCTTTGAATTGCTGGAAACAACAATTGCTGATATTCAAAAAGCTGTCGGTCAAGGGAAGCTGACCTATAAACAGTTGACCCAAATGTACCTGGATCGGATCAATAAGTATGATCACCAAGGCGTAAAGTTAAATGCGATAATCACTGTGAATTCCGATGCCCTTAAGACTGCCGAAGCAATGGATAAAGAAAGAGAGACCAAAGGCATTCGCGGACCGCTCCACGGGATTCCAATTATCCTAAAAGATAACTACGCTACTGCTGATCTGCCTACCACCGCAGGCTGTCTTTGTCTGAAGGATGCTATTCCGACACATGATGCCGAGATGGTTAAGAAGCTCAAGGATGCCGGCGCTATCGTGATCGGCAAATCCAATCTGGATGAGTTCGCCTCGGGTATTACGGGAGCCAGCTCGCTGGGTGGACAGACCTTGAACCCTTATGCTCCTGACCGCAGTCCTGGTGGGTCCAGCGCAGGCACCGGCGCATCTATAGCGGCTAACTTTGCTTTGGCTGGCCTTGGAACGGATACCGGTGGTTCGATTCGCATTCCATCTTCGTATAACAGTTTGGTTGGTATTCGTCCAACGGTGGGTTTGACAAGCCGTGATGGTATCATACCACTGGCCCTGACCCAGGACGTAGGCGGCCCGATAGCCCGTACCGTAACGGATGCAGCGATTCTTCTGGGAACCTCATCTGGCTATGACGCTAATGATGTTGCAACAGCCTATGGCGTTGGTCACTCCAAGACCGATTATACGAAGGACCTGGATGTCAATGGTCTTAGAGGTGCCCGCATCGGGGTGGCTACTGAGTTATTTGGCACCAAGCCGGAAGAAATGCCGACTACTAATCTGATGAATGCCGCTGTTGCTGACATCAAAAAACTAGGGGCGATTACAACCCCGATCACCATCCCGAATCTGGCGGAAATCATGAAATATCCAAGTCTCAGTGGATATGAATTCAAATCTCAGTTGAATGAATACCTGGCGAATTACCAGCCGGATGCGCCTTACCATACGCTTACAGAAATTATCAGCTCCGGACAATTCTTAAAAGGGAACGAAAGTACCTATAAGCTGCGCGATTCACGTGATCTGGAATCCCAGGAGTATAAGGATATCGTTCTGAAACGCACCAAGCTGACACGCGATGCGCTCTTGAAGGTAATGGCTGACAATAATCTGGATGCCATCATCTATCCATCTACTGTACAAACCACTGTACCGATCGGCGAATCCTCCAAAGCCGGTAACAATAACCGACTTAGCCCTTTCAGCGGATTCCCTGCGATCTCGGTTCCGGCTGGATTCACGTCGGAAGGTCTGCCAGCAGGCATGGAATTCCTGGGTCGTCCGTTTGACGAGGCTACCCTGATCAAGTTGGCTTATGCTTATGAGCAAGGAACGCATAATCGCAAAGCACCAGCACTTCTACCTTAAGATATAACTTCTATAAGCAACTCTAATAAAGTCATAGTAAAGCAGCGAGTCTCTTGTCATGAGAGGTTCGCTGCTTTCTGGTTGTCAGATCATATGAAATTCATCACATCCGGAGATTATTTTCTCTGAGCTTGTCCTTAAGATAGATGTTATTTCGGATATTGATCTCAACCTCAATTTTGGATTGCAATTTCGGATACCATCTCTCCTTCCATTCCTTCAACTGTGCTACCGTCATCTTTGGCTTGAACAACTGACCAATCCCGAGTACGTCTGCTTTGAGGGTATGCAGCTTGTCAATGATATTGGCACCCCGTTTCTCAATGGATGTCTTGATCTCCTCGGTGATTTCCTGATTGGAAAGTCCTTGCTTGTTCTCGGAAACCTCAATATCCAGATGGAGTTTGCTGTTTAACTGCGGACCGGAGTCTCCCCATTTTATTCGATGACGAACCGTGGCCTTCTTAATCAGGATGCTGGCATCTTCAGCAGTCTCAATGGTTCCGCCGGTATATTTTTCAGAGAAAATATTGTTGATCAGTGTCTCATCAGGCGTTAATGTGCCTACCATCTTGGAGTTCCTCATAATGGCGGAGCCCCTGAATTCATATAACGTGTCTGTTCCCGCCTCCACCAGCGGAATAGCTGTATCTTGTGTATAAGAGCGGCTGACTTTATAAGCCTCCCACAACCGGACGAGCGATACATTGGGCGTCCAGCCGGCTTCTTCACTGAAATAATCATAGGAGGACACCTCTGGCGTCGGTCCGACTTGATGGTGCAGTGCCTTCTGGAAGTCTCCGGTAACAATGGCTACCATGCCTTTGATGGAGATATCATCGGCCCGAATGGCGTAGTCTATAATGTCGTCGATTCCTTTTTCGGCCATTTTCTCACTGATCAGGATCAACCGCAAATGGAGAAGATCGACATGCTTTTCGGATTTGGTCCGGATCAAATCAAGGGCTTTGCTGATGGACTTGGCTTCCTGCTCCAGAATTTGGGTCGTCCCGGTAACAGTAGGAACCTGAAGGGTTACGTGGTAGGTTTCAGTTTTTCCATCACAGATGCCCATCACCACAGGGAGATAACGTTTGTTGATGTCTTTGATATCCCAGCAGCCACTCAGCAGACAAGGGAGGCAGAATGCGAGCAGCAGCCGGGGAATGATTCTGCGCTTCAAGCGGAGGCCCTCCTTTTCCATAAGCCGGACAAAGCCACAGCGAGCGGGAGTACGAGCATGCTATAAATTCCTGGGATGCTGTTCATTAGTAAGAAATGATTCAGGTCAGAACTATTTCTAACCAGCATGCTGAGCAAAAACATGGCTAAGGTCAAGCCTGAGGCGATCCACACTTCGTTGATAGGCAGAAACAGTTTCTTAATTAGGGTCGTAGCTGTCCAGAGTGTCGTAGCTGCTTCCAGAATGCCCAGACCGGTGGAGGAGACCACCGAGAATGTAGGCAGCCAATCGAAGACGACCCATTCCAGATCAATCGTGTCTGAGGCTAGGACGTTGGGATATTGAAAAGTGATAGCGACCTCCTCGCTGAAAATAAGTAACGGGACATAAACGGTGGAGAGGTAGAAAAAGGCAAGGATAATCATAACCAACATTAATCTGCTGGGCTTGAAAGGTTTGTCGAGGGATAACATGCCAAGAAACAGAAAGCCTGAGAAAGAGATGAGGCTGGAATAATAAGTGGGTTGGGCCAAAAAGGTCATTTTCGGGTCCCAGATCGGAAAGATGTTATGAAAGTCAAAATTATGAGCGCTGATGAACAGTGAGAACAGCACAAAAGGAATGTAGAAGATGAATAGCGCCGCACTGATGCGAAGAATGACAGAGAACCCTTTGCAGGCTGCATACAAGGGGAGAGCCATATAGATCAAAGTGATGGCCCAAAGCGGAGTATCTTGAAGCAAAACTACGTTGATTTTGAAAATTTGGTAACGGTTTAACAAGGTGAGGTGGAAGAACAGAAAGACTGCGAAGGGGAGAAGAATCAGCCGGACCAGCCATGTTCCCGTTGTTTCGGAGATGATTTCGATCATATTTTTCCCTGGGAATCGGGATAAACCCTTCAGGTAGACCCAGACCAGCAGCATCTCCAGCACACAGTCAAGCAGAATGGCTTCCCAATGGGCAAGCGAGGTGACTTCCAGAATTCTCACTGTAAAAATGGACAGCATCGCTGTCAGATGCAGTTGGATAAACAGCATGACAACCATGGGTTTAGTCATCCGGACTCTTTCCTTTCGTGCTAAGGCTTAAATAGGGCACCGAAAACGTCTTGAGTGCGGCAAAATAGATGAACAGCCAGATCATTGCTACCTGTAATCCCAAGATGCCATAAATAGAACTCAGAACCAGGACGACGTATTTGAAGATGCGAATTCCAATCGTATTGAGATAACCAGCCATTGTGAAATTGGAGATGGTCGTTGCGGCCAGAATAATAATCAGCAGATTGCTCACCAGCCGGGCCTGTACAATCGCTTGCCCGAGGATAATGCCTCCAACCATCGTGATCGTGGGGCCGATGTTCTTGGGTAGCCGGATAGTAGCCTCAATCACCATTTCCATGAGGAGCAGCATCAGCATCACTTCTACAAATGAGGGATAGGGAACGCCTTCCCTGCTTTTCGCGACAGAAATCGCCAGCTGAATCCGTAAAAGTTCCGGATTTACAGAATTAAGCACAACATACAGTCCGGGCATAATAATCGCGAAGGCGATCCCTGCAATACGGATACAGCGGAAGAACAGGAGATACAAGTAAGGGTAGTTTAAGTCCAGCTTGAAAGACCACAGGTCTTTGACGATGGCTGGAAAAGAGTAGGCGTTAGGAAACAAGTCCATCAGAATAACCACTTTTCCATCCAGCAGGTTCTGTACGGCCTCTCCCGGCAGCTCTGAAGTCAAATAGGTGGGAACCAGCGAATACTTAGGCTGCTCCAGTACCTGCAGCAGGCCATTCACATGGATGACATCTTTATGCTTGTTTCTGTTGAGCCGGTCTTTGACAGATTGGACAACCTTGGGGTTAGATGCATTTTTCATATAGATGAGTGCGATCTCCCTGTGGGAATTGGTTCCCAGGATATACGATTCGATGACGAGTTCTTTATTGCTGATTCTCCTGCGGATCAGGCCTATATTGGTATCCAGTTTTTCCGTGAATCCATCAATAGAAGACTGAAGCGGATTCTCGTTCTCTGAAGCTGAGATAGAGCGGTTTAGCGGCCACATATCTGCGTCCAGTACGAGCGCCTTACCGGATTTCGGGTCCTTAGCGATCAGTTTGCCCTTAACGAGGGAATCGGCGACTTCCTGGTAGGAGCCATCTACTGTAAACTCCAGCGGAAGAAGGTCTCTCGCCAGGGAGTGATTGTCTTCTCCAGTCGCTGATATGACCTGATCCCATGTAACCAATGTACTCGTAAGGTCCACGAGCGAGCTAAGATAATATACTTTTACCGTTTGATCGAACAGCGTAACCGTCTTTATGGAGAAATCGCTGTTCAAATCGAAAGTATGAATCAAATCCTTTTCCCAGTCCTGTTCGATCAAGTTGCTCATAATAACCACCTCGCTCATATTCTGTGATGGTTTCCATTTTTTTATCCACTTGCAGGGACTGGGAGTCAGCGCAAAAAAAGGACGCCGGGAGATGGGGTCCGCGGCGCCTGTTCTTATTATAGTTCTGTTGAGTTAAAAAAGTGGGGGGTGCTGATGTTACTTGCGTGTGGACTCTTTTTCCTTGCGCACTCGTAGCTCCCGCTGATAGTTATAGAGGGTGGCCTGGGAGATAGAGAGCAACTCACAGACTTTAGGGACCGCGTCTTTAACGTCGAAGACACCCTTGTCGTCCAGCTGCTGGATAATTTTCAGCTTGGCTTCCTTGGAGTCCATAGAGAATGGCTTGGCCTTGAAAATCTCCTCCATAATGAGCTTCGTCGTGATTTGTTTGATCGTTTCGCCGCCGGGCTGTACGTCGGTCACCTCATAAGTAAATGTGCTGGTAAGGTGGGTTAGTAGATCCATGGCGCTTTTGAAGGCGGAGATGTCTTGATTGACACACAGCGTGTATTTGAGTTTACCGTCCAAATCTTTGATAAAAAGAGTGGATGATTTAAGTGGCTTGTTGCTCTTGGCGGTGCTTAAATACCCGATCAGGGTGTTATTTTGCTCGGCGCTTTGAGAGAGCAGGTTAATGGTATTGGCGTCCTCCAAATCTCCTACCTGTCTTTCGGTAATATGGCCATTTTCGATATGAATGATTTCCGCATTCTCCATGTCATGCACAACCACTTCCGTAGAGGGTCCCATCAGGGCTGCGATCATAACTGAAATGCTCTTCAGCAGTCCAGCAACATCGATGTTATTCTGCATCTGAATGACTCCTGATTCCATTGGATTTGTAAAAAAATTATAACATATAGCAGTGAAGCAGGCGAAATTCGTGCTATGTATTCATTGGAAAGGATATAAGTATAAATTTACCATTGTTCAATTAAAGATTGACAGGGCAAGGTATGTCTTATAAATTTGTTATAAATGTTGTAATAAAATTATAACAACGTTATCTCTTAAAGACAGGTTGTGAATTAGAAATTATGATTTCCAGCTCTAAAGTTAACACCAGGCAGCCAGCTAAAGCCGGCCGCTTGTGGATTGCTTTGATTCTGGGGGCGCTCACGGCATTTGGGCCGCTGTCCCTTGATATGTATCTTCCCTCACTGCCCGACCTGGCCAAGGATCTGCATTCCAGTCCGTCACTGGCCCAACTTAGCTTGACGGCATGTTTGGTGGGTCTCGCAGTAGGGCAGCTGGTCGCCGGGCCGCTTAGTGATGTGCGCGGCCGGCGGATGCCTCTGATCGTTGGTCTATCGCTCTATGTGATTACTTCGTTTCTCTGCTCCATGAGCACATCGATTGAAGCGCTCATTGTTCTGCGGTTCATTCAGGGTCTGGGTGGCTCGGCGGGGGTTGTAGTAGCCAGAGCGATGGTAAGAGACATGTATTCCGGGACAGAGTTGACCCGTTTTTTTGCCTTGTTGATGCTTATCAATGGTGTGGCTCCTATCGCGGCACCGATTGCTGGCGGTCAATTATTGAGATTCACTTCGTGGCCGGGAGTGTTCATTGTGCTTGGTGTGATTGGGCTTGTCATGCTGGCCTCCGTGCTATTCGGTCTGCGTGAGACTCTGCCAGAGGCACGGCGGTCGGGGGGAGGGCTGAAGAGTACACTGGCTACCTTTGGACGTCTGCTGAGTGACCGGATGTTTATGGGATATGCTCTTTCGCAGGGACTGGTCTTTGCGGCCATGTTTGCTTATATTGCTGGTTCGCCGTTTGTAATTCAAAATTTGTTCGGAGCAACACCCCAGATGTTCAGCTTGATCTTCGCCGTGAATGGCCTCGGGATTATTATCACTGGACAGGTTACCGGTAAATTGGCGGAACGATTCGGTGAGACGAAGCTGTTGGTGGCCGGACTGATCTACGCCGCAGTCGGTGGTCTGCTGCTGCTCGCAATGACCTTGCTTGGAGCCGGGCTACTGGCTACTCTGATTCCATTGTTTATGGTGGTGTCCAGTGTAGGGATTGTCAGCACGGCAGCTTTCTCCCTGGCAATGCAACAACAGGGACAATCTGCGGGCAGCGCATCTGCTCTTCAAGGACTGCTGTCGATGATTGGCGGGGCGTTGGTAGCGCCTCTGGTTGGCCTTGGCGGCAGTGGAACGGCGCTGCCGATGGGGATTGTCATCGCGGCGGCTGATGTTGGCGCTATTCTCTGTTATATGCTAATGATTCGGCGACCGGGGAAGAAGTCGTAAAATAGCAATCGATAAGAAATCCTACATGCTAAAATGAATGTCTCTCTGGATGGATATATCAGCAGGCCAAGCGGCGGATTAGACCAGGTCTTCCGGAGCTTTGATAATTTCACCAGCCCCTTTTCAGAAAATGATCTTGCATCCTCCTGGATTTGGTGACCGGCCGATGCTGATTTATTTACCACTCTTGATGAATCATTTTCTTAACAGAACGATGTATGCCGGGAAGTAAAAACTTGAAATGTATTATATAATAGAGGGAAGAGAGGTGGGGACACATCCCCTCTAAGCAATTGAAATATAGAGAGGATTATTCTATTGACCTTACAACAGTTGAAATATGTCATTGAAGTGGCAAGCCGTGGCTCTATGAACGAGGCGGCTAAGCGCTTGTTTATTTCCCAGCCGAGCTTGTCCAATGCCATCAGAGAGCTTGAGAAAGAACTGGGGATTACGATCTTTGAACGCACCAACAAAGGGATATCACTCTCTCTGGAGGGAGCCGAATTTCTTGGATACGCCAGGCAAGTCGTGGAACAAGCCGAACTGCTGGAGAATCGGTATCTCGATGCGAAGCCGTCTCCGCAGCATTTTTCTGTGTCCACACAGCACTATGCCTTTGCGGTCAATGCGTTCGTGAATCTCGTCCGTGAATATGGTCATGATGAATATGAATTGGCACTGCGTGAGACGAAGACCCATGAAATTATTGAGGATGTCAAAAGTCTGCGCAGCGAGATTGGTATCCTGTACCTGAATGAGTTCAACGCCAAGGTCATCAACAAGCTGCTGCAATCGGCGAACCTGGAATTCCACAGCCTGTTTCTGGCCAAACCGCATATTTTTATCAGCATCAACAACCCGCTGGCGAAGCAGTCCATCGTAACGGTTGACCAGCTTCAACATTATCCTTACCTGTCTTTTGAGCAGGGGGAATACAATTCTTTTCACTTCTCCGAGGAAATTCTAAGCACCTTGTCCCATCAGAAAAGCATTCGGGTGAATGACAGAGCAACCCTCTTCAATCTGCTGATTGGCCTAAACGGATATACTATTTCTACCGGGGTGCTGAGCGCGGACCTGAACGGCAATGAGATCATTCCGGTGCCTCTGGATTGTGATGAGACCATTAATGTCGGCTGGATCAGCCATAAGAATGCGGCGTTGTCCAAGCTTGCCCTTGCCTATGTCGAAGCGCTTCAGCAAGCAATTGCTGAATAATGCATAGATTGTTCTGTTGCGTGTGAATATTGATTTAGAATATAGGGAATAGGTTAAGTAACGGTTATTGCTCCTAGAAGCAATAACCGTTTTTTTATAGATGGAGACAGGGAATAAATTCTTCCGATTGACAACATGTATATACAAGTAATACTATGATAAGGCTAATGAACTTGTATATACATGATTAATTAATTTGCTGGCAAGGAGGACTAAACTGTGATTATTTCAAAAACGCAGGATTGGTGGCGGCGTTCTACAGTTTATCAGGTATATCCCAAAAGCTTTATGGATACAACAGGCAGCGGTGAAGGTGATATCCGGGGTCTAACAGGCAAGCTTGACTATTTGCAGCAGCTTGGTATTGATATTATCTGGCTTCAGCCGGTTTATGTGTCTCCGCAAAATGATAACGGATACGATGTGGCGGATTATTGCCAAATCAACCCGGAGTTTGGAACGATGGCGGATTTTGATGAGCTGATGGAAGGTGTCCAAAGCCGTGGCATGCATCTTATGCTTGACATCGTGGTTAACCATTCTTCAACAGAGCATCGCTGGTTCCAGGCGTCCAAAAGCTCCAAGGATAATCCGTACCGGGACTATTATATTTGGAAGGACCCGAAGCCGGATGGAGGCCCGCCGAATAACTGGCAGTCCAAGTTCGGAGGTTCCGCCTGGCAGTATGATGAAGCCACTGGCCAGTATTTCTTGACCCTGTTCGACAAGACACAGGCCGATCTCAATTGGGAAAATCCGGCGGTGCGCGAAGAGGTCGTAAAGCTGATGAAATTTTGGGCGGATAAAGGCGTTAGCGGTTTCAGAATGGATGTGATCAATCTCATCTCCAAGGATCAGGCGTTCCCCGACGATGATGGCAGCATTCTTCCCGGCGATGGACGACGCTACTATACCGATGGTCCAAGGGTGCATGAGTACGTTAAAGGATTATATGAGCAGGTATTTGGTCCTTACAACGCGATCACGGTAGGAGAGATGTCTTCCACCACGCTGGAGCACTGTCTCCGTTATTCCAATCCGGATGAGAAGGAATTCTCTATGACGTTCAATTTCCATCATCTGAAGGTGGATTATCCGAACGGGCAGAAGTGGGAGCTTATGCCGTATGATTTTGAGGCTCTGAAAAGCCTTCTGTCCCGCTGGCAGCAGGGCATGCAGGAAGGCGGGGGCTGGAACGCACTGTTCTTCAACAATCATGACCAGCCGCGGGCGTTGTCCCGTTTTGCCGATGATGGACGTTACCGTGTAGAAAGCGCTAAGATGCTGGCGACTACCCTACATGGTCTGCAAGGTACGCCTTATGTCTATCAAGGGGAAGAGATTGGCATGCCTAATCCTCATTGGACAGACATGAGCGAGCTGCGGGATATTGAGTCCCGGAACATGTACGGCATCCTACTGGAACGGGGGAAAACGCCAGAGGAAGCAATGGATATTATCCGGGAGCGTTCCCGCGACAATTCCCGTACACCGATGCAGTGGAATGACAGTCCACAGGCCGGATTTACTACGGGAACGCCGTGGATTAAGGTGGACGAGCGTTACCAGGAGATCAATGTGCAGCAGCAGTTAGACGACCCGGATTCGATTCTCCATCATTACCGCAAGCTGATTGGCTTGCGTAAATCGCTGGCAGTTCTGACCGATGGCCGTTATGAGCGTCTGGATGAAGGCCATCCGCAGGTATTTGCTTATGCACGGGTCTCTGACAAGGAAACGCTGGTGGTAGTCTCCAATTTCAGCGGCCAGTCGGCGACATTCAAGCTGCCGGAGTCTTTTGCAGAAGCTGCGCTGGCGGGCAAGTCGTATGAACTGCTCATTGCCAATACAGAGATGGTTCCAGAACTAGGGACAGAGCTGAAGTTGTCGCCTTATGCCTCGTGTATGTGGGTTATTAACTAAGAATCAATACGGAAATACAGTGATAAAGGAGTGAATCACATGGCTGTTGATAAAAAAAATGTAGAAGAGATTATTCGGGCCGTCGGCGGCAAAGACAATATTGAAGTGGCTACCCATTGTGTCACCCGGCTTCGCTTTTCATTGGCGGATGAAGACAAGGTCGATCATGCACTTCTGGAGAGTAACGATCTTGTTAAAGGCCATTTCTCCTCTCAGGGCCAGTTCCAGGTTGTCATTGGACCGGGACTCGTGGACAAAGTATATGATGAAATGATCGCAATTACAGGTGGGCCGCGCTCATCTAAGGATGATGTCAAGAACGCAGCCGGGAAGAAGCAGAATCCGCTTCAGCGTGCAGTCAAGACGCTGTCGGATATCTTCATTCCAATCCTCCCGGCTATCGTGACTGCCGGTCTCCTGCTGGGGATCAACAATATTCTGACCGGACCGGGGATTTTCTTCGAAGGCCAGTCACTGGTGCAGGTCTATCCTCAGTGGACGGATATTGCTTCTATTATTAACCTGATTGCTAATACAGCCTTTATCTTCCTTCCTGCGCTGATCGGTTGGTCGGCAGTGAACCGATTCGGTGGCAGTCCGCTGCTAGGAATAGTACTCGGTCTGATTCTGGTTCACCCGGATCTGCTCAGTGCCTATGGCTATGCAGAAGCTTCTACTAAGGGAACGATACCGGTATGGAATCTCTTCGGCTGGCATATTGAGAAAATCGGTTATCAGGGACAGGTGCTGCCCGTTTTGGTCTCCGCTTACATTTTGGCGAAGATTGAGGGTTTCCTGAATAAACGAGTGGCCGATTCCATCAAGCTGCTTGTTGTGGCCCCGCTCACCCTGCTAATTACCAGCTTCCTGGCGTTTGTATTAATTGGTCCGGTTACTTTTGCCTTGGGTAATGCCATTACCTCCGGTCTTGTACATGTCTTTAATACGTTACCAGCACTCGGGGGATTGCTCTATGGCGGGTTATACGCTTTGCTCGTAGTTACGGGGATGCATCATACCTTCCTCGCAGTCGATGTGCAATTGATCGGCAGTGAGGGCGGGACGTTCCTCTGGCCGATGCTGGCACTTTCCAATATCGCTCAAGGTGCAGCGGCACTCGCGATGATGCTTGTGCTGAGAGATCAGAAGGCTAAGGGGCTCGCAGCCACTTCTTCGATCTCGGCATTCCTCGGTGTTACGGAACCGGCAATCTTCGGGGTGAACATCCGCTATAAATATCCATTCATCTTCGGGATGATCGGATCGGCAATTGGCGGCGTTCTGTTAACGATAAACCATGTGTTGGCGTCCTCGATCGGCGTCGGGGGGATTCCCGGCTTCCTGTCGATCTTCCCAAAACAATGGGGCGTGTTCTTCATCGGGATGGGCATCGTACTAGTCGTGCCATTTGTTTTAACTGTATTGTACGGCAAAATTGCTGGACGCAAGGAGGGTGCAGTTGCCGCAGGATCAACTGGTACAGCTGCGGTAACAACTAAAGCAGCTTCCGAGGATCACTCAGCGCATACAGAGACTCCTGTACAAGGCGCGAAAGCTTCCGGTAGCGCTACCGATAAGCTTGATGCAGGTTCAGCTACCTCCGTGGCGGCTGAGTCTGGTATTCCATCTTCCGGCATCGTTACAGAGGAAGATGGTACCCGGGTACTCAATATTTTTGCTCCACTGACGGGTAAAGCAGTACCGCTTGAGAACGTTCCTGACCCGGCTTTTGCCGAAAGACAGATGGGGCAAGGGATCGCCATTGAGCCCGAAGAGGGACGTGTAATCGCGCCATTCGACGGTACAGTGGCACATATCATCAAGAGTAAGCATGCCGTCATTCTGGAGCATAGCACCGGCGTACAGGTGCTGATCCATGTCGGGATCAACACGGTATCCCTGAAAGGCAGCGCTTTTACTAGCCATGTCAATATCGGGGATGAGGTCAAGGCTGGACAGCTCTTGCTGGAATTTGATATGGCGGCGATTTCTGCGGCAGGATTACCGCTGATTACGCCGATTATCATTCCGGACGGTCAGGATATCATTGCAGGCGTGGAAGAAGCTGCGCCAGGCGCAGTGGCGGCTGGACGAAATGTCAGCTTGAAAATTCGCTTGAATGCAGAGTAAGAGAAAATCAATCATAGTGTAAGCAGAAACGGGTATCGTCCAGCAAAGGACAATGCCCGTTTCTTTTTTTAACATAGAATTATGGTAAAATGGTAAGCGGTGATGGAATTGAAGGAAAATATATATCAGAGCATTTTTAATACGTATGCAAAACGAATTCAGTCAGGCAAGATTCCCCCGGGGACCAAACTGCCTTCAGAGAATGAACTAATGAGTTCATACTCTACCTCGCGGGAAACCGTCCGCAAAGCCCTAAATTTACTAGTACAGCATGGGTTTATCCAGAAAATTCGAGGCAAGGGTTCTTATGTGCTGGATATCGGGCGCATGAACTTTCCGGTCACGGGGCTTACCAGCTTCAAGGAGATGTCGGGAAAAATCGGCCGTTCGACGCGTACCCTTGTACAAAGGACCGTCTGTACCGGGGCTTCGCCTTCTATTGCGGATTGTTTGCAGATAGAGCCGGGGGAACCTGTCTGGGAGGTAATCCGGGTCCGCGAGATTGAAGGCGAGCGTATTATCCTGGACAAAGATTATTTTCGGCCGGACAAAGTCGTTCTGCTGACAGAGGAACTAGCCGCAGGCTCTATCTATGAATATCTGGAGCAGACATTGAATCTGGTGATCAGTTATGCCAAAAAAGAGATTTCTGTCGAAGAGGCTACGGACGAGGACCGGGCGCTACTGGATCTGAACGGACTGACCCATGTAGTACTTGTCCGCAACTTTGTATTTCTGGAAGATACAACCTTGTTTCAGTATACAGAATCGAGACACCGCCTGGACAAGTTCCAATTCGTGGATTTTGCCCGGCGGATTCCTTAGGTTTTATTAGTTAGTGAAGACAGAAAGGATGAACTTTTGTGAATGAGGTTATACGAACGTTGACGAACCACCGCTCTTACCGGAACTATTCTGACCGGGCAGTGAGTACTGAGGATTTGCAAAATATTATTGCTTCGGCTCAAGCTGCACCTTCCTGGGTCCATGGTCAGCAGTTTACGATTATTGCAATCCATAATCAGGAGCGGAAACAGCGGCTCGCAGAACTGAGCGGTAATCAAAAGCATGTGGCCGAGGCACCGGTGTTTCTCGTGTTCTGCATGGACTTTTACCGGGCGGGATTGGCAAGCGAGATAGAAGGTCAGCCTTTTGAAGCGGCTTCCGATGTGGATGCACTGTTAGTTGGGGCGGCTGATGTTGGTCTTGCTATGGCTGGTGCAATCACGGCCGCAGAATCGCTGGGTCTCGGAACCATTCCGATCGGCGGGGTCCGCCGCAATACGAAGGCTGTGATTGAGCTATTGCAGCTGCCGAAGTATGTTTTTCCTATCGCAGGTCTGTGTGTCGGTTATCCCGGCGCGGAGAGTCCGCAGAAATCCCGTCTCCCTATGGAGGCCGTCTACCACGAAGAGCAGTACAACCCTGATCAGACTGGGCTACTACAGGCTTACAATGAGACGCACCGTCAATCCTTGCAGCAGCAAGGTCTTCCTGAGCGAAGCTGGACTAGTTGGGTCGCCCATTTCTATGCCAATAATCCTGTGTACGGCGATGCCCGGAATACTCTCAAACAGCAAGGGTTTATGTATGATAAGGAGCGGGAGGAATAAGAGCGGTCCGCTGTACAGGTTAGCGCAAAGAAGCATTCTAAAGCCGTATTTGGCAGGAATGCTTCTTTTTATATTATATAGATTGAACTGGGGAATTTAACATATGGGTAACGGAATGGAGGGGGATTTTGGAACTGTAGGAGCGAAAGCGACGCCTTTGTCTCCGGATTTTATCCGCGAATAGCGGTATAATCCCAAGAAATCTGGAGACAACAGCGGCCGGAAGTCCAAACATTTTCCGCAATGACAACCTTAACCATATAAAAATCTTAAGTTCAGTTATAATTACAATTTTCTTGCCAACAGCGGTTTCCGTGAAATGATTACTGCCGCTACCAGCAAGGCAAGAGCCACCAGAATGCCGGACTCTCCCGTCCAGAGCAGTGCGTTATCCCCTTTGGAGAAGGCATCGAAGATTTCCTGAATGATAGCATTCCATGAGGCATGCAGGAACGTCGCAGCCCACAAGCTACCGGTTGTTAACCGCAGGCGCCCAATGACATATCCCATGGAGGTAATCGAAATCATAAACAGGATAACGGAGAGCACAGGATACGGCCCTGAATAATAGTTCCCGGCAAGGATCAAGGGAAGATGCCATACGCCCCAGATGAGTCCACTGATAAGTATCGGTTGGGGAACGCGGGCGTCAATCAGTCGAGTAAGCATATAGCCACGCCAGCCCAATTCCTCACCGACACTGCTAATCACGCCTAAAGCTGTGCCTAGAACCATTTGCACGAGTAACAGTCCCGTGAATATAACCGCAGGTGGGGCTTTGATGAATGTATCCGGTGTGTCGAATTGTACCAGCCCTGTGATCCAAGCAATTCCGTAGCCGACAAGACCAATAACTACAGGAAACAGTAGTATAAATGGCAAGGTCTTCAGTGTACGCTTTCCGCCAATCTTCAAGGAGATATCTGATATGCCTTCACGCAGTATCAAGCGGGCGAAGATGGAGGCCAGTCCCGGTGTCCACATCAGGAACAGGACGTAGATCTCTTGTTTCATAGATAGCACATAACCGAGAATGGAGAGCGGGATAAGTAGTGCAAAAAAGACAAATAATCCCCGTCTGGCGGAGCGAATACGTTCCATATCCCCGTTGGTACTTGTGGCAGGCGTGCTGCCAACGTTTGTTTTCATGATGTGAACCCCTTTTACCAAAAGTATGTATGTCCACGTAGAAGTATAGCAAGTGTTATGTCCTGATCAGAACAATCTCAAGTCCAGAATTTTCCCCAGACCAAAGTCGAGCAGGAACGGACCCTCGGTCGAGGGAACCCCTGGACTCGTATTAGCTGTACCCTTCACTTTCACACATTGTTAAAACAATCTTTACGTTCGCCGAACAAAACTGTGCGGAACATTTAATATCTGGCTCCTACAATCAATATGTGTTGGTAGAATGTACCTACTTGCACATGAGGCTTTTGATGGAGGGATGATTCTTTTGAAGGTAACCCGCATGCATCTTTCGATGAAATGGAAGCTGATCCTGAGCTTTTCCGCTGTAGCACTGATTTTTTTAGGGGTGGCTGTTTACCAGGGGTACAAAATCAATCAGATCGAGAAATCCATGGAAACGCAGAAAACAGAGATGGAAAATAGAATCACAGTCTCTACGCTTACGCAGCTGCTGCAGGAAATGAAGAGTGTGGAAGCCTCGCTGGCCGGGACAAGTGATCTGGAATGGGCCGATGCTTTCAAGGAGAAGGAGAAGAAATTATATGCGGAAATGGCTAAAGTAGAGTTTGGATCGGATACTCCTGCACAGGAGGGACTGCAGCAATTGCAGAGCCAGGCCAAGGAATATACGGGCGTTGTCGACGAGTTGGTTCAGACTTTGAATGACAGCAGTCTCGACCCGATGACCGTTCTAGATAAAATCGACGAATTACATACGAAGGCACAGGAACTAAACGGGACCATGCTGGCGAGCAATGGGAAGCTGTACACTGCGGCGGCAGAAAATGCCGAGCAAGCCCAAGGAGTGTCCTTTGATCTGCTGAAGAATACCAATGCAGTTGTGCTCTATGCAGCTATTTTTGTCTTGATCTTCACCTTTGTGATTGCTGTGGTGCTGATTCGTTCGTTCCTGAATCCTGTTCGTAAACTGCAAGCGGCATTACGCAAAATATCCGAAGGTGACCTGAGGGAGCAAATCAATTCTCCATATAACGATGAGCTTGGGCGTCTAAGTCATCATTTTGACCATATGGTGGGCCGGGTTAGAGAAATGCTGCAGCAGACACAGACGGTGGCTTCTACGCTGGCGGATTATTCGAATTCTTTCCAGCAGTCATCGGCCATTACTGCTCATACGAACCAGGATATCGTCAGAACAATCCAGGATATTTCATCTGGTGCTGATCAACAGGCCGGGCAGTCTGAGCAGAGTGCCGGGCTGATTCAGGAATTGGAGCGCGGCATTCAAGAGATCACAGAGTATACAGAGGTCATGTTGACGACCAGTGAAACGGCCAATCTAAATACACGCAGTGGCTCGGCAGCTGTAACCGCCCTTCGGGAGGTTTCGGGGCAGTCCCGTCAGTCAGTGGGCAAAGTGTATCATACGCTGGACAGGCTTGCTGAACAGTCGCGGGATATTTCGCGGATTACCCAGACCATCACGGAAATTTCCAGCCAGACGAACATTTTGTCACTGAATGCTGCGATTGAAGCTGCTAGAGCCGGGGTGCATGGCAAAGGTTTTGCAGTAATTGCAGATGAGGTTAGGCAACTGGCTGATCAGACGAAAGCGTCTTCCGGGCATATTCGCGAGATTATTGCCGAACTTCAACAAGGGATGGAAGATTTCCAGCAAGATATGCTAGAGACGCGCGGGAATCTGGAGGAGCAAGAAGAGAAGGTTGAGGAGACGTTGGCATCTTTTGTGGCGATTGACCAGTCGATTGCTGAGATCAGCAAACAGATCGGCCATATTCATGACAAGGTGGATGAGACGCGCGGGATGAATACCCGGCTTGCTGAATCTGTGCACTCCGTGGCTGCTATTGCTGAGGAGACAGCGGCAGGGGTACAGGAAGTGAATGCCTCCAGCATTCAGCAGGATCAGTCCATCGCCGCCATTGCCCGGCAGGCTGTTGATATTCATGAAATCTCACAGAAGCTGTTCCAGGAGATCAATGTGTTCAAAATAAATAGCGGAAGCGATTCGGTCAATCATTCCGAATCACTTCCGCTAGGGAAACGGGTAAAGGCGGAGAGCAGTGATGCTGCATCTTCGGCTACGGAAACCGTTGTTCCTTACCCTAAAGCAAGTTCAGCCTAGAGCTGGGCTTGCTTTAATATTACCCGGGCAATTTTTCGCTATAATTTGACAGTTTCACTCATATGAACGATTTAACGTAGTGATCAGTTCTGGCATCCATGTAGCCAGGTCGAGGAAGGAATATCCTGCCAACCTGGCTTTTGTTGTGTCCATAAACCACGGCTGGCGGATATAGAATGGAGAGCTATGCTCCGCTGGAGCCTCTGCCACAATCATAGCCTTTTGCCCGACGACAGTTTCAATCATGCTGAGCAGTTCGCCCATCTGCAGGGCGCCATTCGAGCAGGCATTGACAGGTCCGGTGATATTGGAACCCCCTAGCCAATACAGAAAATCTGCAGCTTCATCGGAACGGATGAAGGACATTTGCGGCTTGGGATCAATTGCGATGGGTTCACCCTTACGGATATGTTCAATATGAAAATGCAGCCGGCGTGTATAGTCGTCCGTGCCAAGCACAATCGGAATCCGGACGGCAGCTACTGGAAAAGAGGCACGCTGGATCAGAACGGCCTCGGCCAGTCTTTTGCCTTCTTTATAGCTAAAGTCCTCTGCTTCACCATATTGCAGCGTGTACACCGCCGCATCAAAATCTTCTTCAGTGATCATCCGATCACTGAAATCATAGACCGACAGGCTTGAGGTGAGGATGTAACGATTGGCTTTGCCGCTAAAAATGACACAGGCCGCTGCGGCATCGTTAGGTGAAAAGCAGATGTTGTCATAGACGACATCCCATTCCCGGTCTCCTACCGCTTCAGCCAGAGCGGCTTGATCCCTACGGTTAACGTGAACTCTGCGGACACGGTTACCGAAGGAGTCGGCGGTTTCTCCGCGTGTCACGATTGTCACTTCGCAATCCTTATCCTCCAGGAGGCGTTCCACCAGACGTTTGCCAAAAAAACGTGTTCCTCCAAGTACTAATATATGTCTCATCATCGCTCTCCTTGCAGTTCCAGTATTTGAATTAGATTAAGCGATCATTCTCATCTCAGGCTGTCCTGTCCAGCCAGTCGCTCCGTAGCCTCCAGCAGTGATCGTTTGGCCAGATGATACAGCCACAGCAAGGACAGTATCCCGCACCGTATCAAGCATCGACAGTCGGATCAATTCTGCAACCTGTCCTTTCTCGTAGGCGGCGGCAAGCCGCTGGAGGTGAAGCAGGTAGTCTGAATCTTCCCGCCAGCGCGGCCCTTCATCTGCTAGCTCTTTTCGTACGTCTGGCAGGGATTGGCGTGCCCGGTGCAGTGCAGCCTTGACCGCGCCTTCCGTGGTGTTCAGCAGCTCCGCCGCTTCCAGGGCGGAATGCCCAAGCACATCGCGGAGCAGAAAGACCGTCCGCTGCAGCGGTGACAGATGCTCCAGCAGAGCCTGGAAAGCAGCTTCAGTTCCGGCGGTGCCGCTGTCTTCCATATCTTCTGCCGCTGGAGGCTGAAGTCCCAGAATTCGGGCGAAGGTCATCTTGCGTCGTACAGTATCTATCCATGTATTTCTGGCGGTTCGCAGAAGCAGTGCCTCGATATTTCTGTGCTCTGCTTTTTGCAGATAGCTAAGTACTTTGATCCAGGTATCCTGTGCGAGATCTTCCGCATCCCAAGATGATTGGGTCAATGAGAGACAATAACGCTTCAGGGCAGCTTGCAGCAATGTGGTCGTATGGGCATCCGGCATCATTCCGGCAGGTTGATCATTAAAGGTCATCATGTGGGCCATCTCCTTTTTACAGCAAGGTGGAATTCTGTTCCTTCTTAATAATAAACGAATAAAGTATAGATGAAGATACGCAGTCGGCAAAAAAATAATTGGCGCGGGCGGCGTATCCTTTCGGTTCCCTGGGACGTTTACGGGTCAGAACACAAAACATAATTGAGAGATGGAGGCAATATACAATGAGTTATGTTCCGTATGTTATCGAACAGACCGGCCAGGGAGAACGATCATATGATATTTATTCCCGGTTGCTGAAGGACCGGATTGTATTCGTGGGGTCGCAGATTGAAGATGGAATGGCTAATAGTATCGTAGCCCAGCTGCTCTACCTCGCGGCAGAAGATCCGGACAAAGACATCCATATGTACATTAACAGTCCCGGTGGTGTCACTACCGCTGGCTTCAGTATTTACGATACGATGCAGTTAATCAAGCCGCAGGTGAACACCATTTGCACAGGAATGGCCATGTCCTTCGGTTCTTTACTATTGCTATCCGGGGCGAAAGGAAAACGGTGTGCGCTTCCGAGCAGTGAGATTATGATTCATCAGCCAAGTGGCGGCGCGCAGGGGCAAGCCAGTGATATCGCCATCAGCGCGAAGCGTATTTTGCAACTGCGGTCCAAAGTGGTTCAGATTACAGCTGAGAGAACGGGGCAGTCCGTGGAGAAGGTCGAGAAGGATATGGACCGTGATTTCTTCATGACCGCTGAGGAAGCGCTGGAATATGGAATTATCGACAAGATTATTACCCATCTGTAAAAAAATACTGCAAGTGAAGGAGGAAGTATTATGGTGGAAGCTTTAGAGGGAAAAGAAGTCGCAATACATTTTCTTGACGGTACTAGTGTCAGAGGCGGAGTGCTGAAGGAAACTGGAGACAAGTATCTTAAATACGTAACAGAATATCAGGAGATGTACATCCCTATCACATCCATTCAGGCCGTTACGCTTGATATTAAGGAGCATGTGCATCCACGGATAGGTTTTGCTCAATAATTTTCAGCGGATCTAAAAAAACGGATCAGGGAAGTTAACCTCCCTAACCCGTACTTTCCCGAATCTTCAAATGATGCGCCACATTGGCATGGCTGGGGGAGACCGCCTCGCCCTTGATCAGCTTGATCAGGGTCCGCGTCGCTGTTCTCCCTATTTCTGTGCCGGAATATTCCACAGAGGACAGCTTCGGGCGGACAAGGGAGGCCACATAGCTGTTGTCAAAACCAAAGACAGCCACATCCTCAGGGATGCGCAGGCCGCTGTCGATGAGATAATTCATCGCCCCCACCGCCATCCAGTCTGTCGAGCAGAATACGGCTGTAGGTTGCTGCCCGCTACTCAGGATGTTTTTCATTGCCAGCCGCCCGTTTTCCACCGAGAACCCGCTTTCCACAACCAAGCTCTCATCGATATGTATCCCCGCATCTTCAAGTGCCTGCCGGTAACCACGGTAACGATCGCCCCCAACTGCACTTTCTCCAGCCGCACGTATCATGGCGATGCTACGATGTCCCTTTTGGATCAAATAGGTTACCGCTTCATAGGAAGCAGTGATGTTGTCCAGATGAACAGAAGGTAAGGAGGGAATCTGTGAAGCTTGCCCGGCCAGAACACAAGGCACGGATGAAGCGGCGATAAGCTCCATGTGCTCCTGCTGCGGCACCGAACCGACCAGAATATTTCCCCGGGTGCCAAGACGTCTGAACAAATCCAGATAGTGCAGCTCACTCTCCATACTACTGTCTGTCAACCCTACGATCACTTCATAGCCATATAACTCGGCGAGATTGCGAATCCCGAGATTGAAATCATCCAGCACTGTATTGTTGCTCTGAGGAATAATGACACCGATCAGATTGTCATTGCTGCCTCCGGCGCTGCCCCCAGTGAGGTCAGGCCGGTAATTGGTTTGCTTAATGGCGTCGAGCACCCGCTTGCGTACCTCATCGTTGACGGGCTTACTGTTATTGACCACCCTCGAAACGGTGGAGATAGAGACATCGGCCATTTTGGCGATATCTTTAATGGTTACTTTCACTTCAAATCACCATAACTTTCCAGGCTTGTTATCCAGCTCTCATGCGACACCAGCATATCATGGAATCCCGTTAGAATCCAAAGATATGTGTTGACCGGGAAAATAAAAAATCCTATAATGATCGCTGTGGGAAAATAATTTCCCTTTTATTATATGTTTTTTTACCGAAAATAAAGTATTTTTGATGTAATTAATAAGTTTACAGGGTGTTTTGAATGAAATTCAGGAAAATATTTTCCTAACTAAACCTAAACCGTAGTTATTTAAAGGAGCGTATACATGAATAGAACATGGTGGAAAGAAGCTGCAGCCTACCAGATCTACCCGAGAAGCTTTATGGACAGCAACGGAGATGGTATCGGCGATTTGCAGGGGGTCATTTCCAGACTGGATTATTTGCAGGACCTCGGGATTAATGTCATCTGGATTTGCCCGATCTATAAATCCCCTAATGATGACAATGGATATGATATCTCTGACTATCAGGACATTATGGAAGAGTTCGGCAGCATGGAGGACTTCGATCAACTGCTGCGTGAGGTGCACGCCCGGGGGATGAAGCTCATTCTGGATCTGGTCATTAACCATACCTCGGACGAGCATCCGTGGTTTGTTGAGGCGCGTTCAGGCAAGGATAATCCGAAACGGGATTATTATATATGGAGCGATCCGGTGGATGGCCATGAGCCGAACAACTGGGAAAGTATTTTCAGCGGCTCTGCGTGGGAACTGGATCAGAGAACCGGACAATATTTCATGCATGTGTTCTCCAAGAGACAGCCTGATCTTAACTGGGAGAATCCAGAGGTTCGCCAGGAATTGTATGGTATGGTCAACTGGTGGCTGGACAAGGGGATCGATGGTTTCCGGGTAGACGCCATTTCCCATATCAAGAAGGTAGCGGGCTTCCCTAATCTTCCGAATCCTAATAATCTCCCTTATGTTCCATCGACAGACGGTCATATGAACCGGGAAGGCATTCACGAGTTTCTGCAGGAACTGAAGCAGGAAACCTTTGACCGCTACGATATCATGACAGTTGGCGAAGCAAGTGGAGTAAGCGTTGAGCAGGCGGAGCAGTGGGTCGGTGAGGAGCAGGGCAAATTCAATATGATTTTCCAATTTGAACATTTGGCCTTGTGGAATAAAAGTGTTACCGGTGGTCTGGATATCATTGCGTTGAAATCTGCGTTGTCCCGCTGGCAGAAAGGGCTGGAGGGCCGGGGCTGGAACGCGCTATTTATAGAGAACCATGATCAGCCGCGTTCCGTCTCCACTTGGGGAAACGACGGCGAATACTGGCTGGAATCAGCCAAATCGCTGGCAACGATGTATTTTCTCATGCAGGGAACTCCGTTTATTTATCAGGGGCAGGAAATCGGGATGACGAATGTGAGATTCGACTCCATGGATGATTACGACGATGTGGCCATGAAGAACATGTATCGCATTGAGACTGCAGCCGGTCGCAGCCATGAGGAGATCATGGAAGTGATCTGGAAGAATGGACGCGACAATTCCAGAACACCAATGCAGTGGGATGGCAGCGAGAATGGCGGTTTTACCAGCGGGAAGCCGTGGATGAAGGTCAATCCTAATTATTTGGAGATCAACGTCGAACGTGCACAACAGGATCCGGACTCCATCTATCATCATTATAAAAAGCTTATCGCGCTCCGGGCGCAGCATTCAGTGGCGATCTATGGTACCTATGATCTGCTGCTGGCTGACAATGAAAGCATCTACGCTTATACTCGTACGCTTGGTGCTGAGAAGCTGCTCGTGATGTCGAATCTGACCGCCAAGGAAGCGCTGTTCGATTTGCCGGTAGAATTACACTTCGATTCTCATCAACTGATGCTGCATAATTATGCTGTAGATTCGGGGGAATCTATCGAGACGGTAGCTCTGCGGCCTTACGAGTCCCGTGTCTATCTGTTGGCGGGTGTGCCTGCTGATCAGGAGAGTACGGATGCTAACGCTCCATTGCTGCAAAGTGATTCCGCTGTCTTAACTGAACCTGTGTAACAGGTATTTCATAATCCTTCGACCATGTTTAAACTTGCGTCGGAGGATTTTTTTCTGCTAAAAAGGATAGGCTATTCCATTTATTAGTGTGCTTGTTCAAGTAGTGTGTAAAAAAAAGCCCTGTTTTATAGGGTTTTTTTACGTTCTCTTGCGTTCCTGCTCACATAATGAACACATTGGGTTGTTACCATGAGTCGGTACATAGATAAAATACCACGAATACGGGAGGCACAAATGAGTAGGTTGTTTAAAAAAGCGGTATCGATGACACTGGCTCTGATTATGGTATTGGGGGTTGCAGCGAACGGATTCGTTTATGCAGCGGCTAATGAAGAAGGTATGGAACTGCGGACGCAGGCACTTCAACCTCTGACACTACTGGAAGGCAATGCTTCCTGGAAGTATGTCGATGACGGTAGCGATCAAGGTACGGTCTGGCAGGCGGTCTATGATGATTCCACTTGGAAATCGGGACAAGCTCCGCTAGGGTACAAAGATGATGGTTCCGGAGTAAGTACCTCCGAATTTGGCCCACTGAAAACAGAGATTAGTTACGGCGGAGACAAAGCCAATAAATATATGACGTCCTATTTCCGTACCAATCTGAATGTAAATACAGCTCAGCTTGGTGCGTATAACCGGATCATGGGATCTTTCGGATTCGATGATGGCGTAATCCTGTACTTGAACGGCACAGAAATTTACCGTGAAGGTATGCCGGCAGGCCCTGTCAATTACTTAACGAAGAGCACGCTTAACAATGGTAATCCCAATACGGCGAAAGTCGATCTTACGGAGATTATTAAAGCTAATCTGCAGAACGGAAACAACGTTCTTTCGGCTGAAGTGCATCAGGGCAGAGGATCCAGCTCCGATCTTTATTGGGCAATGAGCCTGATTGCTTATCCTCCAGTTGACCCTGTGGTTCCGGGTGCAGGAAAGCCGGAGTCGATTGCCCTGACATTCAACGGCAATCCGCAGACTAGTATGGGATTTGCCTGGTATGCATCGGAGACGATAACGGGCACCAAGCTGGACGTAGTAGAAGCCTCGAAATTAGTTGATGGTCAGTTTCCGGAAGCGGGAGTCCTGAGCTTCGAGGGAACATCCACACCTGCCAGCGTGTTTCAGTCCAAGGCAGACAAAACTGCTGGGAATACTAAAGTAATCACCAGCCATAAAGCGCTTGCTGAAGGCTTGCAGCCGGGAACAGCCTATGCTTACCGTGTTGGTGATGGACAAGCTGGAAACTGGAGTGATATCGGAACTTTCACAACGGAAAAAGCGGACAACAAAGCATTCCAGTTCCTTTATACTACGGACTCTCAAGGTACCACTGAGGCGGACTTTGATATTTGGAATCATACGCTGCAAGAGGGTCTGGGCAAGTTCCCGGGTGTGGAATTCATTCTGAACTCCGGCGATTTGGTGGATAACGGTGATCTGGAAGAGCAGTGGGGATGGTTCTTTGATAAGCCAAAGGCCATTTTGCAGAATACACCACTCGTTCCACTCGTCGGTAACCATGAGAGCAAGAACTACAGCAACTATGCAGGACACTTTAATCTGCCAAATATGTCGAACACAGGCGCTAAGCCGGACGGCTCAGTGTATGCGCTGGACTACGGCCCTGCACACTTTATGATCATTAACACCGAATATTATGGCACAAGCACCAACGCTGCCAATAATGAAATCTACTACAAGCAAGTAGAATGGCTGCGCAATGAAGTAGCCAAGACAGATAAGAAATGGAAAATCGTGCTGTTGCACAAATCGCCATACTCTGTAGCCAGCCACACGAAAGACGCTGATGTTCTGTTCTACCGGACTCAATTAACGAAGGTGTTCGACGAACTGGGTATTGATATGGTCATTGGCGGGCATGACCACACTTATACACGCAGCTATCAAATGCTAAACAATGAACCGCTAACGGATATCGTACCGGATGCGAACGGTGAGGTTAAAGATCCAGGCGGTACGCTGTATCTGATTACGAATGCTGCTGGTAACAAGAAATATAACGTTAACGAGAAGGCGGGTCCATTCCCTTTTGCAGCTAAATACGAACAGCCTGGCAAGGAAATGTTCACAGGTGTAACGATCACCAATGACAAGTTGAATTTCCAAGCTTACACGACAACTACCGGAGGAACAACGGATCTTTATGATCAATACACCATTCAGAAGTCGGATGTAACGGTTGCTCCTGTACAGCAGGCCCAAGCGGTTGCTGATGCAGACGGCAAGACGACTTTGACATGGAATGCACCGTCTTCCGGTTCAGCGGTATCCGGCTACCGCATCTATGAGAAGAATGATCTGGTATCCCCTAACTGGTCGACATTCGTTCCGGCTCAGGACGGGGTAAACTCTTATAGCTATACAGTAGATAACCTGGATGCATCGAAGAACTATCAGTTTGTAATTAAAGCGGTAAGCGGCAGAACCAACTCGGCGGGCGTGATCGCGGCTCAACCTTCCGTGAGCAAAGTGACAGTAACCTTTAACGGTGACCCTACCAGCGCCAAAGGCTTCACTTGGTATACACCGCTGGTGTCCAAGGGAAGTGATCTGCAAGTAGTAGAGAACACACGAACTACCCCGGACTTTACGCAAGCAACCAAGTTTGCTGGCCGCTCGTCTGTCTCCACGAATGCTAAGGGAGAAATGGTGCATAAAGCGGAAGCGACTGGACTTAAAGACAATACGTCGTACTACTTCCGTGTAGGTGATGAGTCGTTGGGTATTTGGAGTACGGCGGGAACCTTCCGTACTGCGGCTAAATCGGGGGCATTTACCTTCGTTGATCTAGCAGATACCCAAGCAAAATCAGAAGATGAAGCGATTCTCTCTGCAGAGACGCTGGCTAAAGCACTGAAGACTGTGCCGAATGCCGAATTCGTTGTTCATAACGGAGATATTGTGGACACAGGTACTAATGAGACGCAATGGGATTGGCTGCTTGGCCATTCGCAGGATAGTCTGCTTAACACAACCATTGCACCGTCGGCAGGTAATCATGAAGATAAAGCGAATGCCTTCTATGAGCATTTCAATATTCAGGAAGCAGCTGGCTCAGCGACTGTGACTGGCGCTTACTATTCCTATGATTACAGCAACGCTCATTTTGTGGTCCTGAACAGCAACGAAAATTCCGATCAATATGCTAACTTCAGCAACGAGCAAGTAGAGTGGTTGAAGAAAGATGTACAAGAGGCTCATGAAGCCGGTGCACGCTGGATTATTGTGAATATTCATAAAGGTCCATACACGACATCCAATCACGCAACGGACAAAGATATCATGGGCTCGAATGGCGTAAGAACTAAAATTGCTCCGATCATGGCAGAGCTGGGAATTGACTTTGTCCTGCAAGGACATGACCATATCTATGCCCGTACCAAGCCGATCAAGGCTGACGGGACTGCTGCAGCTACAGAGAAGATTACAGAAACGCTCGCTGGAAAAACTGTAGAATACACGGTTAACCCGGATGGTTCAATCTACCTCATTCCGGCAACAGCGGGAGCAAAGGTTTATTACAAAAATCAAAAGCCTGCCCTGGGAGAGGCTTATTATAACCTCTTTGAAGTGGCAGATGAGAACCATGCCGCTCCATACGGTCCTGATCCAAGCGACAACACCCGTCCTAAGCGTGGTCAGGTTCAAAACTTTGTCGGCATCACTGTAGATGGCGACAAGCTGACTGCCGTGACGTATGAGATCGACCAGAACAAGAATAATGCAGAACCATTTATCATTGATCAGTATGGTATCATCAAGAAAGAGAATGATGGAGAAGTACCAACTAATCCAACACCAACACCAGAAGTGCCTACACCAGAAGTACCAACACCGGAAGTTCCAACGCCTACGCCAGTGGTACCAACACCTACACCGGCACCAGGAGGTTCAGTACCGTCTGTACCAACGCCTTCACCTTCGGCTAAGCCATCGGCTACTCCGTCGGTAGCTCCAACACAGACCCCTGCACCGACAGCTACACCTGCAACCAATGGTGGAAGCACGGATGTGCCTGCGAAGCCTGTGTTGACGGATACTGGCAGTCACTGGGCAGCGGCAGCTATTCAAAAGGCTGTTGCAGCTGGATTCGTCAATGGCTATGACGACAACACATTCCGTCCGAACAAGGACGTGAACCGTGCCGAGTTCATCACGATGCTGGCTCGCGCATTACAATTGCCAGAGAACAGTGATAGTGTAACCTTCAAGGATATGGATAAAATTCCGGCATGGGCGAAGTCCTATGTAGCACAAGCTGTGTCTAAAGGCATCATCAGCGGATATAATGATGGATCTTTCCGTCCGGAACAGAAGCTGACCCGTGCGGAATTGACGGTCATGATCGTACGTTCCCTGGGAATTACGGTGGATCCTAAAGCTAAACTAACCTTCGCAGATGCCAAAGATGTACCGGCATGGGCTGCTCCTTACATTGCAGCTGCAGCGAACGAAGGCCTGGTAGGCGGAGTTGGCCAGAACCAATTTGCGCCTAACCGGACAGCAACACGAGCAGAGGCAGTTACAATCATCCTGAATTTGCTTGATAAAAAAGCGGAGTAATCTGCGCTGAACGAGTGTGGTATTAACAAGCTGTTCCTGACACTTAGGGACAGCTTGTTTTTTTATATGCGTAGGTATGGTTTTACGGGGCTATTCTTGAGTGTGACGTTATGAATTATTACTAGAATTCCCGAAGTGGGATTAACGGCATTTTTGTACCTTAAATACTCTGCCGCTAAGGGTTAGTGGTGATTAAGTGCAATATTGTACCTTAAATCTTCCAGAATACCCCATTCAACTTGTTTTTTTGAAAAATAAGATACAATAATGTAGGCCTGTTGATTAGCCAAAAAAAGGTAGAAAAAAAGCCGCCCGTTCGTTACAGTGTTTGTACCCCTACAAACAGTGGAAACGAGGCGACTTCATGAAA
>NZ_JABWCS010000204.1 GCF_013359945.1 Paenibacillus agri
CAGGCTGCAGATGCTGTCCGTTCACCGCTCCCTCTGCCAGCTTCACTCCTGTTATGCTACCGTCAGGCAAGAGATCGGACGTGTATACCTCCTTCGCCAAATGCGCAAGGGTGATACTGCCGGGTTTTACATGCCGCTCTTCCACACTTTGTTCGGCCAGATGCCCGCCAGTTATGCTATCAGGCTGCAGATGCTGTCCGTTCACCGCTCCCATTGCCAGCTTCGCTCCTGTTAAGCTGCCGTCAGGCAAGAGATCGGACGTGTATACCTCCTCCGCCAAATGCGCAAGGGTGATACTGCCGGAACGAATGTGACGGCTCTCTACGGTCTTTCCAGCTATATGCCCGCCGTATACGCTGCCCTGCGCGAGATGCACGGATCCAACGGAACCCGTTGCCAACTTTTCTCCGGTAATACTTCCGTCCACCAATAGTTCGGCTGTCTGCACCTCCTCGGCCAGATGCGCAAGGGTGATACTGCCCGGGAGGATATGGCGGCTATCGACTGTCTCGTCTGCGATATGCTTTCCATTTACACTGCCCGGGGCTAGATGGAGCGATTCTACAGAGCTTTCCGCCAGCTTGGCGCCGGTAATACTTCCGTCCACCAACAGTTCGGCTGTACGCACCTCTTCAGCCAGATGGGCGAGAGTAATGCTGCTTGGGAGGATGTGGCGGCTATCGACCGTCTCGTCTGCGATATGCTCTCCATTTACACTGCCCGGGGCTAGATGAAGCGAGTCTACAGAGCTTTCCGCCAGCTTGGCACCGGTAATACTTCCGTCCACCAACAGTTCGGCTGTACGCACCTCTTCAGCCAGATGGGCGAGAGTAATGCTGCTTGGGAGGATGTGGCGGCTATCGACCGTCTCATCTGCCATATGCTTCCCATTTACACTGCCCGGGGCTAGATGAAGCGAGTCTACAGAGCTTTCCGCCAGCTTGGCACCAGTAATACTTCCGTCCACCAACAGTTCAGCTGACCGTACCTCTTCAGCCAGATGTGACAGGTTAATGCAGCCAGGTATGATGTGACGGCTATCGACCGTCTCTGCTGCCAAATGCTCACCGTATACACTGCCCAGCGCTAATTGGGTGGAGCCTACGGAGCTGCCCGCCAGCTTGGCACCAGTAATGCTGCCGTCTGGGAAAAGCTCAGCCGTTCGCACTTCTTCTGCCAGATGCTGCATGGAGATACTGCCAGGTATGATGTGACGACCCTCTACCATCTCTCCGGCTAAATGCTCGCCATAAACACTGCCCGGAGCAAGATGAAGGGAACCTACTGCATCCTGCGCAAGCTTTACCCCGGTGATACTGCCGTCAGGCAGAAGATCGGCAGTCCGTACTTCTCCGTCCAAATGCTCCAGTGTAATGCTTCCGGGACGGATGTGATGGCCTTCTACCATCTCCCCGGCTAAATGCTCGCCATATACACTGCCAGGTGTAAGGTGGAAGGAGCCTACAGAGCCTTTTGCCAGCTTTTCTCCGGTAATGCTGCCATCGGGCAACAGCTCGGATGTCCGCACTTCCTCTGCCAGATGATCCATGGTGATACTGCCGGGGCGGATGTGACGGTTTTCTACCGACTGATCGTCCAAGTGCTGACCCTTTATACTATCCGGTGTAAGATGGACCGTGTCCACCGAACCTTCCGCCAACTTCGCTCCGGTAATACTGCCATCGGGTAACAGCTTAGCTGTCCGCGTTTCTTGTGCAAGATGCTCCAGCGTGATACTCCCATACACGATATGATGGCCTTCTACGGTATTCCCGGCTATATGCTCACCATACACACTCTCGGGTGTGAGATGAAGGGGACCGATGACGCTGTCGGCGAGCTTCTCTCCGGTAATACTTCCATCTGGCAGTAGTTCTGCTGTCCGCACTTCCTCGGCTAAATGCTGTAGTGTAATCTCACCAAGCTCGATATGGCGGCCTTTGACCGCACCGGAACCCAGATGACCTTCCCCCACACTATCCGCAGCCAGGTGACCAGCATTCACCGAACTCTTCGCCAGCTTCGTGCCGTCGATGCTTCCATTCTGAAGCTGAATGGACGAAATGGCGTTCGGGATAATATGGCCATTGCCGATAGAAAGTGGACGGATATGTGTTCCGCCAATACTTCCGATGGACAAATGCTTGCCCTGTAAGGCACTGTCGGCGACCGCGCTTGACCCGATCACCCCTGGAGACAAGTGCTCGGGAAGAACGGCACCCGCCGTCAGCTTGGATGAATCCACGCTACCGTCCGCCAGCTTGATCGAGGTGACCGATAAGTCACCAAGTTTATCCGTGGATACACTCTCCGGCGAGAGCTTAAGTGAAGTCACGGCATAATCAGCCAGGTGATGCGGCTGAACCGCCCCTGCGGATAAATGAATCTCCTTCACTGCACCGGAGGCAAGCTTGTCGCCCGAAACTGCGCCGGGTTGCAGAGCTGTCTCTGTCACACTGTTGTCCCCAAGATGCCGCCGCTCTACCGATCCCGGCGCCAAATGTTCGGCCTGCACTGCGGCACTCTTTAACACACGTCCGCTAATACTGTCATCGGACAAATGCTTCTCCCCTACCGTACCTTGAGCCAGATGATCCCCGCTGACCGCTTCCCGGGCGAGGGCATGACTGCCTACCGCACCGGCTGCCAATTTAGAGGTGGTAACTGCACCGTCCGCCAGCTTGCCAGAGGTAATGCTGAGTGGACGGAGATGCTCTTGACCCACAGCTTCCACTGCGAGCTGTCCCCCCGTAACAGAACCGGGACTAAGATGGAGGGTCTTTACCGCTTCCTCCTGAATCTGCTCGGGCCCCACTGCGTTCTCTGCCAGATGAGAATGCTCCACAGACTCCCGCTGGATATGAACAGAGGATACAGATTGCGCGGCCAGTTGTGGGCCGCGTACGGCTGACTTGGCGATGTGCCGGGTATTCACGGCTTCATCGGCCAGCTTGTGTGCCAGCACACTTTGGTCCGCAATTTTCGAAGCTGTGACCGCCTGCTCCACAAGCTGGGCGGTACCGACGGCCCCCTCTGCCAGCTTCACGAAAGAAATGCTTCGATCAGCCAGATGACGGCCGGTAATCTCCCCTTCGGCGATGTGTTCCCCCCCAATGCTGTCTGGGCTGAGATGCGTCGCCCGCACCGCTTCCGTGCGGAGCTGGCGCGATCCGATGGCGCCATCAACCAGATGGCTGCTGTCGATGATCCCGGACTGGAGCTGCTCCTTGCCGATCAGCCCGCTGGCTAGTTGATCCCGCCTGATGGCACCCGGCGCCAGATGCTGCGCCAGGATGACACTGTCGCCGAGATGACCACTTTCAATAATACCTTGGGCCAGCTTGGCACCCGTGATTCCGCCATCGGCAATCTGGTCTTCTGCCACCGCGCCGTCCGCCAGCTTCGAGCGGTCAATGCTGCCGTTAGCCAAATGGCGGCTGGCAATGCTGCCGCTTCCTATTTTGTCACCGGTAACGGCACCGTCTTCCAACAAATCCGACGTGATAATGAATTGGCTTAAATGACGGCTCTCTATCGAATGGTCGGCAATTTTACCGCCGTCCATTACGCGGTCTGCAAGCTTATCCGGACCGATGCTGCCATTCTTCAGCTTTTCTGCGCCAATGGAGTGGTCCAACAGCTTGCTTCCGGTCACACTGCCTTCTGCCAAATGCTCACCCGAAACAGCTTCGTGAGCAAGCTTGGAGGAGGTTACTGCCTTGTCCGCAATATTTATACTCTGTACGGCATAATCCTGTAGCCAAGGTGTGCCAATAATACCGTACTTGAGCTTGGAACCATCGATCGTGCGGGGAGCAATCTTGGCCCCGGTGACGGATGCATCGGACAGATCATCTGTATACACGGGCTGCAGACGCTCCTTCTCTGCCAGCCTTAAGACAGTTGTATCCGCTTCTTGCTCCTTCTGTGGAGTCACCTGATTCTGAACTTTCTCTTCCCGAAGCTGCTCTCCGGCAGGTACGACATTTGGCACGGCCACCGCCGCATCTGCTTCCGCCATCCCCACCGCGCTAATCTGTAATGCCTGCTGTGCCTCTTCATCCGCCTCTTCATCTGCCTCTGTAAAGCTAACTGGGCTCTCTTTCATTGGAAAAGCTTTTTGGCTTCTATCCAGCAGACTCAATTCCTCAGTGTTGGGATTATCTACGAAATAGGGTTTCTTTTTAGCAGAACGCGGCTGCTTTTTTGGGGTTCTCCTCACAAGCAGTCCCCTCCTTCCATCGAATGTATCTCCTAGGCATCATATGCAGCGAGGTAGGCGAATGACACCCTTCTGGCTCCGTAAAAAAGGGCGTCTGCCGCCGCGCATTCGTCCACCCTGATCAGGACGTACAAACATACACTAAGGAGAGAAGCATACTGCCGTAAGCGACTGAAGATAACAGGAGGAACGAACATGGGGCAACAGCTCGTAGGAATACTGCTTAATGCCGCAATGCACCGGGGCGTTCCCCGGCTGAGAACGGGACAGGAATCCCTTTCCAACTATGAGGAGGCAGCCGCTGTGTACGGCCTGGTCCCATGCTTCCTGCGTCTGGATGAAATCGATACAGATTCGGGCTTCAGCGCCGCCTATATAAAAGAAACCCAGGGATACCGGAGAGCCATCATCCCCACGCCCACCGTCATTCATAACCGGGCTATTTACCATCAGAACAGTTCTGGCATGAAAAGGCTGCTCCGCCATGGTCCCAGAGTCTTCAACGCCTGGAACCGTTATGGAAAGGACGAGATCCACACCCTTCTCCGGAAGAGCGCAGAGCTCCGGGACTTCCTGCCAGCTACGGCGCTTGGCCTGTCCGGGCTGAAGCTTATGATGGAGCGCTTCCCCGATCTCATCTTGAAGCCTTGCCGAGGAAGTATCGGCAAAGGTGTCATGCGTCTGATTCACCGGAATGCAGGGAACTGGACCTGGATTTACTACTCTGCCAGATCGCGGCACTGGGTAAGCGTTCCTGTTAGTATAGATGCGCTGCCACGGGCGCTGCGGAGTCATCTGGTCTCCGTGCCGTATCTGGTGCAGGAGCGCATTCCGCTAGCCGTCATCGGCCGCCGGCCCTTTGATCTGCGCGTCACCGTTCAGCGCGGCTGGGGCGGGGAATGGCAGATCACCGGCATGTTCGCCAAGGTGGCCGCCCCCGGCGGCTTCGTCTCGAACATTGCCAGAGGCGGCGAAGCGCTCCGTTCCAATGTCGCGCTGGAGAAGGCTTTTCCAGGCGAAACCGCTGCCCATCTTCGCATGTCGGTTGGTACGCTTGGTCTTGCCGTTGCACGTTGGCTGGAACAGGGCCTTCCGGAGCTGGCCGATGTGGGACTGGATATCGGTATCGCTGCGAACGGACGCCTGTTCTTCATCGAGTGCAACGGGCGCGATCAGCGCTACGGATTCCGCAAAGCCGGCCTGGCCGAGACCTGGAAAGACAGCTACCGCCGACCCATGGGCTATGCACGTTTTCTGCTGGAAAATGGCAGGCCTTAGTAGAAGGTTGTTGATTTGTCTCCTATTCTATGTCAATATAATGCAGAGCGGTTACGGTCCGGGTTCGCCGGGCCGTACTGCTGTATTATGGAAGGGAGATGGGCATGGTTAAACAATTGCTACGGCTGATGACCGAGCTGTCCTCACACAGATGGCTTTCGCAGGTGATGGGGGCCTTATCCCATAGCAGACTCAGCCGTTTCTTTATTCCGGCATTTATTCGTTCTTATCGTATTCCAGCCGCTGAAGCGGAAAAGAATCCCGAAGAATACCGTACGCTGAACGAATTCTTCAGCAGACGGCTGAAGCCTGGCATGCGTCCTGTTGCACCGGAGCCCAACGCGCTGGCAAGCCCTGTGGATGCGATGATTACCGCCATGGGAGAAATACAGGCCGGCACTATTATGAATGTAAAAGGCCAGGATTATAAACTGGAGGAACTGCTGAATCATTCCCCCCACCTGGAGCTGTACAAAAGGGGGTTCTTCTTCGTACTCTACCTGAGCCCCACCGACTATCACCGTATACATTCTCCGATTGCGGGACGCAAGGTGGAGAGCGATTATATCCGTGGACGGGCCTATCCCGTCAATGAATTCGGCATGCGGAACATGAAAGGCGTGCTGAGTCGCAACGAACGGCTCATTACCTATATTGCCGGAGACTACGGCGAGACTGCAGTAGTTAAGGTAGGCGCAATGAATGTCAGCAGCATCCGCTACGCGGATGACAAGGTAGTTACGTGGGAAAAAGGCGGCGATCTCGCCTACTTTGAATTTGGGTCAACGGTCGTGCTGCTCACTGAGAACGGTACCTTCTCTCCGCGCCCAGGCCTGCGGGTCAACACCAAAGTGAAAATGGGCGAACTGCTGGGTAGCCTCCATCGCCCACTGTAGTAGAGCGTTCTTTTACAATGACAATGAAAAATAAGGGTATCCCTGTCCGTATGTAAGAGCGGCGCCGGGATACCCTTGTTTAGTTACGCGAGGTGAAGATGGTTTTGGGACAGCCGGCAGACTAATGCAGTCTGCCAGCTCCTTTTAAATAGAGGTTATTGTACAGTTGTGCTTGTGAGGCCGGTATAGTAATCCAGTACGTTCTTGATAATCACAGCTGCTTCGGCTCTTGTGGCCGGTGCAGTCGGGTCCATTTTTCCGCCGGTGCCGCCATTGACAATACCCAGTGCTTTGAAGGCATAGACCGCCTCTTTGGCGTAGCCCGCAATGGAAGCATCATCCGGGAAGTCATGCTCGGTCACTTGCGGCAGCTCCACATTCAGCTTCTTCAATGCGTTGAATGCGATGACACACAAATCCTGACGGCTGATACTCTTGTTAGGAGCGAACAGGCCATTACCGATGCCGTTGATCAGATTATTAGACGTTCCGATATCAACAAAGGTTTTATACCAGGCTCCGCTCAGAACGTCGGTGAATGATTTCTGTTGGTCGCCCAGACTAAAGTCAAAGCTTTTGACAACCATAGCCAGGAATTCAGCACGGTTCACTTGGCCACTCGGATCAAAGCTTCCGTCCGTGCGCCCACCGATAATTTTTTTCTCAGCCAAGGCTGCTACTGCAGATTCTGCCCAGCTTGGAATCAACACAGCATCTTTAAATTTGAGACTCAATTCTTGCTTGATTTGCTCAGGTGTCTTGATGCCTTCACCTGTCGCTGGAGACTGAGGTTGTTGCTCTCCAGGCTTAACGATTTCCCCTGGAACAGATGGAGTAACCGGTGTGCTTGGGCCCGACCCGCCAGGCTGCTGCCCGCCTCCGCTCGAACCGCCATCACCACCTGAACTTCCGCCACTGTTAGGTCTGACGACTACAGAAATCTCCGCTTTCAGGCTTTGCGGATTAACTACACCTTCCGGCAGGATCAGATTCCCCGTAAGGGTGTATGTTCCTTCTGCATTACCGTTATACCCCTCTTGGTTCCATTGAACGGAAACGATCTTAATGTCTCCATTATTCAAAGTTACGGATACTGCTCCTGGCAGTTCCAGGCTATTAAAGCCAGTACCGTAAGCAACACTCTTGCCCGCCAATGCTTGAACGGTCTTAATTTCTGCCAGCTTAATGACTTCCGGCAGGACATGAACCGTAATAGATGCCTTCAGGTCGTCTGGATTAATTATTCCCTCAGCTGGCACCAGTGTGCCGCTCAAAGTATAGCTTCCTTCCTGATGACCATTGTAGCCTTCACTGCTCCATTTCACGGTGATATCCTTCGTCTCGCCAGTATCCAATGTCGCTGTAACTGAAGATGGCAGCTTCAATCCGGCAAATTCAGTTCCAAACGGAATACTCTTGCCTTCCAGTTCCTGCACTGCAGTAATCTTGGCAACCTTAACTACTTCCGGCAAGACATTAACGATAATGGAAGCTTTGAGATCGCTTGGATTGATCATTCCTTCTTCCAGCACCAATGTGCCGCTTAGGGTGTACGATCCCTCTGCATTGCCGTTGTAGCCCGCTGGGCTCCATTCAACCGCAAGTGCCTTCGTACCATACGTATCCAGTGTTACGCTAGCTGACGATGGTAAATCCAGCTTATCAAAGGTTGTTCCGAAGTCAACGCTTCTGCTCTCCAGCTTCTCTACTTCAGTAATCTTGATCGGGTGGGTGCCTTCCGGCAGTACGACCACTGTGATGGCCACTGTTTTATTGGCACTGTTCAGAACACTCTCTGGCAGCTCGAAGGTTCCCGCCAAGGTGTAGTTCCCTGCTTTGCCACCGTTGTAATCCTTGGTATCCCACTGTACAGTCAAGTTAACTGTCTTATGATTACCCAGTGTTGCTTCCACTTCTGGCGGCAGATTCAGTTCCTCTGCTGCAGTACCGAACGGTACACTGAGCAGCTGCGGCTGGGCAATCGAGACAATCTCTTTGGCCTGAAGATCTTCCTTCCATTTAGCGTAGAACACTGTACTTGCATTCAATACCGTCTGCGATGTCAGTGCACTGCCTTCCCCTGCCTTATTGTCATACCAGCCTTCGAAGAGGAAGTCTTCACGAACCGGTGCCTGCGGCAGCGTTCCAAAGGTTTCTCCCTTAAGCGCCTTTACTTTGGCTGCTGCCGGTGCCTCTGGATAATTGAGATCAAAGGTAACCTCAATCGGTTCGGCATAAATGAGTTCAATATACTGTAAGTTGGCGTTCAGTCCATTGAATCGCATATAGACATTTTGTTTTCCTGTTGCTTTGCTTCTGTCCAGGAAAGTGTCATCTGCTACATAGTGATCAATGTTGGCATTGCCCAGCGTTTGCTTGGTGCTAGCCATGCCATATCCGGTCCAGGCAGCGCCTGCCTTTTGAGCCAGAGTGATGCTGGCAAACTCATTTCCGTATTCAAAAGAACCGCCACCACTATAGGCATCAGCATACGCTCTGCCTTGTGTAGTGGATCGTTTTACCGGTTTTCCCGTGTTGTCTGCCTCCGTATAGAACTTGAAGGATGGAGCGGACGCGCCTTCACGGGCATACTGTACTCTGATTTCAGCCAGATTGGTCAGGTCAATCTGCCCAAAGTAGACAAGGTCATTGGAATTGACATAACTCATGGCATCCGTACCCGCTTCAAATCTGAATTGGGTATTGCCTGCATAAATCCATGGTGCGTTATACGCGTAGACTCGAGTACCGTTCTCCACGCTTTGCGTATCCTTTGGCGCCAGATTGACCGGCATGGATGAGGTGTTCAAATCTGCGATAGCCGCATTTAGAACAGCAATCGCGTCTGCAACAACCTCGTCATTGATCGGCTCCAGAAGAACACCCTTCACTTCTTCTAGCACAGCATTGAATTTGAGCTTTTTATAGGATGTATACGCATTCATATCAATGTTCTGTGCAGCTTTGATAGCTGCATCCAGCGCTGATGTGTCTACATTATCCTGCTTCAGCTGGAAGGTCAGCCAGTTGATATCAATGCCAGCGCTCTCAAAGACAATTCTGAGATTATGCTCGCCGGCAGATAATTGAACATCCGGAATTCTGAACGTTTTCCATTCGCCCTTGGTCGTAGTCAGATCGAAGGTGCCGAGATGTTTGTCTCCATCATAGACACCGAAGGACATTTGCGCGACATCGGACTGACTGGACCGAAGACGTGATGTGACTTTGTATGTGCCTGCCTTCTCCACATTCACTTTATAGGAGATCGCTTCACCTTTATTGGTGTTGGTGTAGCATAATCCGCCGTCTACATCGTTACAAGTGACCGGCGTGATAACTGGTGTAATGGAGGAGAACTCCGTCTCAGCCACCTTCAGTTTGGTGTTCTTGCCAATTTTCTTCACTGCCAAAGCCACATCACTTTTGATTCTCACATAGTCAAAATCAGCAATAAATGGCTCTGTGAGGACCTGGCTGCCGTTGGAAGCCAGTAATCCAAACTTCGGATTGGCATAATTCGCAGTTGTACTGCCGAGTGAAATATACTCTACGCCATCTGCACTAACATAACCGGAGTAGCTGTTGCCTATTTTTTTGAGGCGCAGATACAGCTCTTTCTTGTCGCCGAACACATTGGTCACCTGGCTGGCTGAGAGCTGCCCGATGGTTACAGGTGCTGTTCCTCCAGTTTCTTTGACCATACCTATGATTTTGCCGGTGCTAAATTCATACTTCACCCAAATATAATTGTTGTTATCCTGTGAAGCCGTAATACCCACGCCGTTATAATTCTGATTAGGCGCTTTACTCATATTAATCTTCACAGTAGCTTCCCAGTTACCAAAGGCTTCTTGCTGGAAGTAATTTCTTAGATCGGCATGATCGCTCCAGAAATCGCCTCTTTCAGCAATGATTCTCAAGAATCCGGGAACCGTGCTTAACGACCAGTTATTTTTATTTTCCACATTTGTAGCAGTTTCTTTATTAATGGTCCAGAAGCTGTTCAACGTGGTGCTGTCGAACTCGTCGCTTTGTGGTGTCGTACCAAACTGGATCACATAGGAGTTGGCTTGGTCGGTACTTACAGCTTTGATGGTCACTCTTTTATTAACGTTATCTACTGTGGCCTTTGCTGTTATGCCTGTGTTGGTTTCAAACGTAACTGCAGGCAACACAGCCCCGTTAGTGAGACCTACATCGTAACTGAATCGGGTCTGCGAGAACCCTTCGAGTGGTTTGCCGCCAACGGAAATACTCTTCAAATAGGCATAGGTCGGATTCTCAAAAATCGGCTCCAGACCTTCCTCTGATGAGAATATTACTTTATAAGTCCGTTTCTCTCCTCCGGCAGTAGCTGTAATTACAGCAGCTGGCCGATCTTTGTCGGCTTGTCGAACCGTTACGTCTACCCCAGCCATCCCTGTAGCCTTAACTTCCGGATATGTGCTGGTTTCATCCGTCTCACCAAACGCTTTGTAATCAAGTTTCAGCGGATTGAAGATTTTGATCTTCTTGCCGCCTACTGTAATCCCGGAGAGCTGCGGATCTCCGGCTTTGGCCGTACTTACCCGGAACCAATCTTTCCCCGGTGTATAATTGACGACATAATCAACTTTAGCGGTTCTTGCAAAAGCTGGAGATTGGATCAGGAAGTTCACAATATTTTTGGCAGAGCGCTGCAATTCGCCCACGGTCAGGCTACCGTTCGTAAGCGAAGCCATCGTATTGAAGGTGCTGTTATTCCGGTTTCTGTGAGTCTCTGCATTATTATTCGGAATGACCATGTACAAATCGTTTTGCGCGCGAACCATAGATTTGCCGTTCGTTTCGTCATAACGATTGGAAGTAGCATAGAAGCCTTGATCCTCACTCAACTTGGCCCACCAGTCTGTCATGACAATACCATCGAAGCCCCATTCTCCACGCAGGATGGTGGTATTCAGATCATAGTTACTGGCAGCCCAAGTTCCGTTGACCGGTCCATAGGACGTCATCACCGAGCGCGCTTTCCCGCTCTTTATTGCCATCTCATAGCCCTTCAAATAAATCTCGCGAAGTGCTCTTTCCGAGACGAGTGCATTGACAAGGTGTCTGTCCGTTTCCTGGTTGTTAGCCACGAAATGCTTGAGTGTTGGTGCGGTACCGTTCTTCTGAAGGCCTTTTGTCTGCGCAGCAGCCATAATACCTGTCAGCAGCGGGTCCTCCGAGAAATACTCGAAGTTTCTGCCGTTCAGCGGACTTCTGTGGATATTGATCCCTGGTCCAAGCAAAGTGTCAATATTATTGATCAGCATTTCTTTGCCGAGCAGGTCGAACAGTCTTTCATTCAGCTCAGTGTTCCATGTGCAGGCCAGCATCGTCCCGTTCGGAATACTGGTTGCTCTCTCTGCGTTGGTCTCCATCCGGATGCCCGATGGGCCGTCGGCAGCACTGTCGATCGGAAGCCCGAATTTCAGCAGGTTTTGGGTGACGCCGCCAAATGCTGCAGCAGTACCTGCAGTAACTTTAGGGCTGGACATCCCTTCCCCTAGAATAATCGCCCCCAGATCATTGTTGGAGAATTGAGCAATGAACTGGTCTATCGTAACTTTTTGATTGTACACGTCCAATAAGGTGTAGCCCTTGTCTCCTGTTTGCGGTATGGCCGCAGGGAGGTTTTGCTTAATTCTCTCATCCAGGTTGTTACTCCGTGTCGGTACCTTTTCAGTAACTTCACTAAAGGTTCCGTCACCCTTAGGCGCACCTGGTTTAATACGGTCAAAGTTCTTCGTCGGTGCGAGCGCTTCCTGCAAAACTTCTACAACCTTCAACTGAGGCAATGTATACGTCTTTTGCTTCACGCTGTCTCTTACGCTGTTCCCTACAAAAATGTTATAGTCACCGGCCTCCAGAACATAGGAGGAATCGTGACCTGTAATTCCGCTGTCATCATACGAAGCCATATCTTTGGTATCGTACGTAATCGTGATTGACTGAGATTCCCCAGGTTGAAGCAACCGGGTTTTGGCAAAAGCAGCAAGTTCCTTGGTTGGCTTGCCAAGCTTCCCTTGCGGCGCGCCGTAATACACCTGCACAACTTCCTTACCTTCGGTTTTTCCCGTATTCTGCACAGTTACGTTTACAGCAACTTCATCGTCGCTGACGTTAACATTATTCGTAGTAATCTTGAAATTGGTATAGGACAGTCCGAATCCAAATGGATAGAGCACCTTTTCAGGAGCAAAGGTCTCAAAATAACGATAACCTACATAAATGTCCTCGGCATATGCATTTTCCGTTCTGCTGCCAAAATTGGCTGTGGAACGATAGTCAGCCAGTGTAGCTGCAATCGTATCACTCAATTTGCCGCTTGGCGTAACATCTCCGGTCAGCACGTCGGCTACTGCACTGCCGCCCTCCATTCCCCCCTGCCATGCATAGACAATAGCAGCTTTGGGATAGTTCTTGGCCCATGACATATCGATAACGTTGGCTACGTTCAAGACAATCGCAACCCGATCGAATTTGGCATACACCTTGTTAAGCATATCTACTTCAAGATCCGTGAGACGGTAGGCGCCTTTGACGTCCGTGTTATCCTTGTCTTCACCGGCTGTTCTGCCGATGATGACCACAGCTGCGTCAGATTTTGCCTTTGCTGCATCCACGATAGGATCTGTTAAAGGCATTTCCGCCTGAGACCACGGCTCGGCTGCCCATCCGCCACCGCCATTGTTAAAGGGGTGTGTTTTGATCCACTCCGCATAGATTTTCGCCAGATCTTCATTCAATTTGAGGCTGGGATTATTCCGTAGCCCCTCCAGAATGCCATTCACATACTCCACACGAACAGCTCCGCCGGAGCCTGTGCCGGATTTGTAGTAATGCGCTTGTATGCGGCCAAACACCGATACATTTTCACTCTTCTTGATCGGAAGCACTTGTTCATTCTCGTTCACTTGTGCCCCGGCAGGTTTATACCCCGGATTTTGCAGCAGCACAATCCCTTCGGCGGCTACTTCTCTGGACACATCCGCCAATCCCGGCAGAACCTTGGCCAAAGCAGGAGAACTGGTACCCGGCGTTATGATTGAGGCTAGCAGGATAAAGCAGAATACAATCTTAAGTAAGCGGTTACAATTTTTCCTCATTCCTATACACCATTCCTTTCGTTTAAGGGATAGCTTGAGAGATTCACTTTAATAGAACCCGATCGGAGTCAGCAAAAAACGACACGTAAATACACGAACATTCATTTATTATATAATATGGGGTTATTTGTTAATCAGAGGGATTATACTTCCGATATTGCTGTATCTATTAGTAGCGTGGAATTCGGAATTGCTCAAGAACGGGTTACAATCTCAGGGGATCACCTCCAATATTACAGATTTATATTTGTTGAAACGAAAACCGGACCATAACTTCCAAACACCTGTAAGTGTGAGAATATTCATTGATTCCCCCTTTGCTTGATTAGCTCATCTTGATAGTAGCATCAGAATTTTCATCCTAACATAGAAAATCCTCATCCGTTCCATGAATATCCTCATGTATCATTTGTTTTGTGCCGCTTTACCGCATAAAAGGGAGCTCCAAAGCCATCATCCGGCTTAAAGAACTCCCTTTTTCCTTGATCAGCCCTGTATCGGCTGGCACGTTAACCTCGTTCGATTACTCTGTAACCTTACTCTGATTGGCTACCTCCTGGGCTTTGGCCTGCACTTCGGCCGGCTCCCCAAGATAGAAGCGGCTGATCGGATTCACATTATCATCAAGTTTGTAAACCAGCGGAACACCTGTAGGAATGTTCAGATTCAGCAGGGTCGCCTCGTCAATGTCTTCCATATATTTGATCAACGCCCGCAGTGTATTGCCATGTGCAGAGATCAGAACCCGCTCCTTCTTGCGAATCAGCGGGACAATCCGGTTAACCCAGAAGTCACCGACCCGGTGTACGGTATCCTCCAGGCTCTCCCCACGCGGAATATCGCCCTCACGGACATTTTGATAACGGATATCGGTCCGGGGATATCTTGGATCATCCGGCTCCAGAAGCGGTGGACGGACAGACAGACTACGCCGCCAGATATGAAGCTGCTCCTCGCCGTATTTCAACGCCGTTTCACTCTTGCTGAGCCCTTGCAGCGCCCCGTAGTGACGCTCATTCAGCTTCCAGGATTTCTGTACGGGAAGCCACAACAGATCCAATTCCTCAAGAATATAGTGCAAGGTCTTAATGGAACGCTTCAACACGGAGGCGAAGGCCAGATCGAATGTATACCCGGCTTCTTTCAGCAGCTTGCCTGCTTCCTTGGCCTCCTGGATTCCTTTTTCGGTCAGATCGGGGTCACTCCAGCCTGTGAACAGGTTCTGCCTGTTATACTCACTCTCACCATGCCGTATTAACACAATCTCATACATTTCTCTCTCTCCTTTAGCCTTTGGTATCGTCATCCCCAAGGTCCTTATGTAGCACCCCTGACAAAAGCGCACTTATATTCCTTATACCCCGGTTGCGTCCGAAGGATACGCTTCTATAGTACGATTATACTCCCGCCAGCTATGACATCACAAAAAAACCGGTCGCCTACCGGCGCCGGTCCTCTGTAATTTCTTATATACATTGTAATTAAAATCAGTCCCCGCGACTTCAGCGGATCTCAGAGGGGCTTTTTCCCGTATACTGCTTGAACTGGCGGCTGAAGAAGAAAATATCACGGTACCCCAGCGCGTCCGCCACTTCGGTAACGTTCATCCCGGCATACAGCAGCAAATGCTGGGCCCGTTCAATCCGGGCACGGATAACATAGGACTGAACGGACGAGCCGGTAAGCTCCTTAAATTTGATGGAGAAATACCGCGACGACAGTCCCGCCCGGGCAGCAAGATCCTCCACCCGGTGCGACAGACCGGGATGCTGGCTTACATAGTTGGCGACCTCATGAATCACCTCGGCGAGCTGGTTGCTGACATGACGCTCCACCGGCATGACCCGATCCTCCCGCAGCAAGTGGATCATCAATTGCTTCAGGATCAGTTGACCCTCCTGCTCCGCTGCAAAGGTCTGCACGAGAAAGAGCCGGACATAACGGGCAAGCAGATGCTCGAATTCCACCGTCTCCGTGAGTACGCGGTAAGGCTGTGGAACCTCGGTTACATCTTCAGCTACATCGAAATGAATGTATGTAAGCACGAGCGGTTTTTGCGGATTATGTGAAGCCACTGTGTGGTCTCCCGGACGGAACAGGAAGCAGCTCCCCTTACCAATCTCATAAGGAACCCCGTTGCGCTCCAACGTGCCTTCCCCGCTCCAGATATAGAATAAATCATAATTTTGCAACGGCTTCTCCCGCTTCTGCCATTTCCAGCCCGGTTCGCACACAATCTTCGCCAGGGCAGGCAGAATGACAAAAGAGGACGGCGATGCATGCAGCATAAATGTGACCTCCTGAAAGTTTAGTGCAGCTGTTCTTCTTCCATCATACCCTGTCACGTGGCATTTTGCACATCATCCCATGCCTGCTTTAGACGACGCATGCCTTCTTTAATAGAAGGAAGATCCAGATGGGAAAAATAAAAGCAGGCCGCAGGGGCTCCCGGCGCCACCCGGTACAGCCCGGCGTCCCGAAAGCCTGCGCCGCGCCGGAGGGCCGCGGCGCGGAAAGCCTCGAACGCCTCCGCGCGGCCCAGCCAGCGGGCGTACACATGCAGGCCAGCATCGCCGGGCAGCGGCTCGAACAAGCCGCCAAGCTGCGATGCGAGCAGGGCGCGGAAGGCCCGCCCGCGCTCGCCGTAGATGCGGGTCATCCGCCGCAGATGGCGGCGGTACCCGCCGGTGTTCATGAACCGCGCCAGGGCCCGCTGCTCCAGCAGCCCTGCCGCCAGCGGTTCATAGAGGGCTTTGGCGGCCACCGCAGGGCCGGCAAGCGGCTGCGGCAGCACGGCGTAGCCGAGCCGCAGGCCCGCGAACATTGTGTTGGAGAAGGAGCCGATGTAGATCACACGGTCACCCCGGTCGAGCGCCTTCAAGGGCTCGATCGGACGGCCTGTCCAGCGGAATTCGCTGTCATAGTCGTCCTCAAGGATGACGGCATGATGACGCTGTGCCCAGTCCAGTAGCGCCCGCCGCCTCTCCAGGGGCAGCACCGCGCCCGTGGGAAACTGCCGGCTCGGTGTCACGAACAGCAGCCGAGCGTTCCAGTCCTCCGGCACAAGGCCGCTCTCATCGACCGTGCCGGGTATTAACACTCCGCCGGTCACCTCAACCGCCCGGCGGATACCATGAAAGCCGGGGTCCTCGGCAACGGCGGGCGCACCGGGGTCCAGCAGCAGTTGGGTCAGCAGAACGATGCCCTGCATCGAGCCGCTGAACAACACGATCTGCCCGGCCTCTGCGCGGATGCCGCGGGTAATCCGAAGGTGTGCGGCGATAGCCCGCCTTAAGCCTTCATCGCCCTGTGGCGGGCCGGCGCTCTCCAGCAGCGTGCCGCCCTTACCTCCGGCATAAGCAAGAGCGCTTTTCCATTCGCTGTAGGGAAAGTGCACCATTTGCATTCCCTTACTGCTAAAATCGATGACTTCTCCCCCGAAATCTTCATAAATTCGGGCCGGGGCCGAAGCGACCGCCAGGCGCTTCCCCCAGGCCGAGAGTGGAAGATGAGCCGGCTCACCATATTCCGCAGCCTCTGAAGCCCCACCTTCATTAGTGATAAAGGGTGAAAGGGGCTGTTCATGGGTTTCCTGATGCGTTGCCGCGAAGATATCCTCCGACACAAACGTTCCCCGGCCGGTCTCTCCCTGAACATAGCCGTCGGCCAGGAGCATTTCATAGACCTGAGAAGCCGAACCTCGGGACAGGTTATACAACTCGGCTAATCTTCGCGTGGATGGCAGCCGGGTGCCGCCTGGCAGCGTCCCCTCCAAAATGGCCGCACGCAGAGCATGATAGAGTGCCAGATATTTATAGCGATGTAACGCCAGATACTGATCGTAAGGTAATGTAAGCTCCATAATGAGGTCATTCCTTTCACTCATGAAACCAATTGGACTAATAAAAATAATGCAAATCGGTCCTTTTTTATTGTCAATTTTCATTCTATCCTGTAGAAACCAAGACATACAAGGATAAGCAGGAGCGAACGCTCCACAAATTCAAGAATCAAAGGAGTGTTCTACATGCGCAGAAAAGAATTCCAGGTCGACAATGAGGAGGAGCTGCAAACCTTCCTGAACGAGATGAGCTTCGGCTTTCTCGGTACGACGGATGAGCAAGGACGGCCAAGGGTGACCCCGCTGAATTTTGTCTACATAGACGGATGCTTTTATTTTCACGGCAGCCATGCCGGGGGCAAGATGGAGGCCGTCCGCCGCCAGGAGCGGGTATGCTTTACGGTTGCGGACGAGTACGCATTGATTCCCTCCTATTTCAGCGATCCGCATCTCGCCTGCCCTGCCACCGCATATTTTAAAAGCGTAACGGCCTTCGGCACCGCCGAACCGGTGAGTGATATTACTGAAAAAGCAACCGTGTTAGCCCTGTTTATGAAAAAACTCCAGCCCGAAGGCGGCTATGACGAGATTGATGCAACTGACCCACAATATCGCGGCCGCCTGAAGGGCGTTGCCGTTGTCCGCATTACGCCGGATGAGTTGACCGCCAAGTTCAAATTCGGACAGAATCTCAAAGAAGACGAACGGACAGGCGTGATCAGCGGTCTAGCAGAGCGGAACGGAGAACGGGATGCAGAAACGATAGAATTGATGAAAAAGTTCTGTCCTTATCCACATGATTTATAAAAATAAGACCGAGAAGTCACCTAATTATTAGTCCAGTGGACAACGTATACTCGCCGGACTTGCTGAAATGCATGGGGTACCCAAGCAGTTCTTTCCCGCTCCCGTCAAGGCAGGGATAACAAGATGCTGCACCCTTATGAAATGAAGCCCGAAAAGAACTGTCCGTCTACTGCGGACAGTTCTTTTTTCAAAACTAAAACGGACTGCTGAGGCCGCTGGAAACGCCGTAAAACTATTTGAAAAAAACGCGCTTTCATCAGTGACGGCGGCATTTCGCGATGATATAATGTTAGGCAATGTTAAGCGTATCTATTCCCCAAGATAACCCGGAAGGATGAAACTGATGAATTCATTGGCTGGACAATTGAACGAAAGTATCAAAGCCGGAAATGAACATGTCTACGAGATGCTCTCCACCCTTGGCAAGGAAATTTATTTCCCTAAAGAAGGGATTCTAAGCCAATCTGCGGAAGCTGGTGCTCATGCCAAGAAATACAATGCTACGATCGGCATTGCCACTGAAGGCGGCGTACCTATGCACCTTGGCGTCATTCAAGATAAACTCTCTGCCTACAGCCCCAAGGATCTTTACAGCTATGCTCCCCCGGCAGGCAAGCCGGAGCTGCGTACTGTATGGCGTGAGAAGATGCTGCTCGAGAATCCGTCGCTGGAAGGCAAGTCCTTCAGCAATCCCGTTGTGACCAATGCCCTCACTCATGGGCTTAGCATTGTTGCCGATCTGTTCGCAGAACCGGGCGATGCCGTCATCTATCCGGACAAGAACTGGGAGAACTATGAGCTGACCTTTGGCATCCGTCGTCATGCCGAGACCGTTAACTATCCGCTCTTCACGGACGAAATGACCTTCAATAGCGCAGGTCTGCTGGATGCGCTGCTCGCTCAGAAAGAACGCGGCAAAGCGATCGTACTGCTCAATTTCCCGAACAATCCTACAGGATACACCCCGGGACTTCAGGAAGGCGAAGAGATTGTCGCTGCCATTCTTCGTGCAGCTGAGGAAGGTATAAACGTAGTTGTAGTTAGCGACGATGCGTATTTCGGGTTGTTCTTCGAGGATTCACTCAAGGAATCCCTGTTCGGCAAGCTGGCCAGCCTGCATCCGCGTGTTCTCGCCGTGAAGGTAGACGGAGCGACGAAGGAAGAATTCGTCTGGGGCTTCCGTGTTGGCTTCATTACCTTTGCTTCGGAGAACAAAGATTTGCTGTCTGCACTGGAGCAGAAGACGCTCGGTATTATCCGTGCCACAATCTCCAGCGGAGCCCATCCGTCGCAGACTTTCGTGCTGGATGCGCTGAAGGCACCGGAATTCTCGGCTCAAAAGGAAGAGAAATTCCAAATCATGAAAGGGCGCGCCAATAAAGTGAAGGCGCTGCTCGACAGCGGTAAATACGGTGACGATGTCTGGACATACTATCCGTTCAACTCCGGCTACTTTATGTGCCTGAAGCTGAAGACTGTCTCTGCGGAAGCGCTGCGGCTGCATCTCATACACCATTATGGACTTGGCACCATCGCACTCGGCGAGACCGATCTGCGCATTGCCTTCTCCTGTATTGAAGAGGAGCATCTGGAAGACCTGTTCGATCTGGTCTATGCAGGCGTTCGTGATCTTGAAAAAGCTTGATTTCACTGATTTTTCATCCATTATCAGTCCCGACTTGATCCGGGGCTGATATTTTTTTGTCATTCTTTCCGGCATTGGCCCATACACCTCTCCCCCTCCGCACATACAATACGATGTACTCAAGTACACACACTCACATGCGGAAGGGGAATGAACATGAGCGAAGAAGTTAGAGGCGGATACGGACACGGACACGGTGGATTCACAAGTACTGGCGCCATTTTGGTTCTCTTTATCCTGCTGGTCATCATCAGCCGTTCACTCTTTATCTAAGTTGAACTGACAAAGTAAAGAAGAGCGCCTCTGCGCTCTTCTTATTCTGTTAGTATCTCATCGCACCACAATCGCAGCAGCTCACAGAGATGATTATCCTTGGAAACAGCAGCCGCATTAAAAAAACGCCTTGACGAAAGCATACGTCAAGGCGTTTTTTATGCTCTCCGTTACCTGCCGGCAGGGAGATTACAAATTATACAGATTGTAGATCAGCACCGCGGCCTCTGCACGGGTCGTTACCCCGAGCGGATGGAGACGCGTACCATCCCCTTTGATGATTCCCGCTGCGATCAGCACCGCAACGCTATCTTGGGCGTATGGCGCCACTTGACCCGCATCACTGAAGCTTTGCCAAGAGGCCCCGCTTCCCGCCGGCAACTTCTTCCCTGCCGCGGCGATCGCCTTGGCGGCCAGGGTCATCATCTCCTGACGCGTCACCGAAGCATCAGGATCAAAGCTTCCATCCGGACGGCCGGAGGCAATATTCAGCTGCTTGGCGATAGCCAGCGCTTCATACCGGTAGTCGCCCGCCTTCACATCACTGAAGCTGCTGTCACTTACGGCAGCAGTGTCCAGACCGAGTGCTCTGACAAGCAGGAGTACAAAGTCTCCGCGTTTCACCTCACTCTGCGGTCCAAACGTTTGGTCCGTAATACCGGTAATAATTCCTTTGGACCCAAGCACTTCAATCGCCTGACGGGCCCATGGGTAACGCCCGATATCCCCGAAGGTCTTCTCCGTAAACGTAATGACATACGTGCCGGAGAATGCTCCGCTAAAGACTACTGCCCCTGCATCACTGTGATATTGACCACTTGGTACAGCGGTCAGTGTTCCTGCTGCATTCAGGCTATGGATCGTGACATGTTCCTCTTTACCACGTTCTCCAGCCAGTAGCACATACGGCAGGGAGACTGTGATCCGCAAATCCGGTGATTTCCACGATACTTCTTTTCCATTAATCGTTGCACTAATTTTGTAAGCTGGCCGTGCATTTTGTCCTGCTAATGATCCTTCTGCCTTAGCAATGGTAATGATCCATGGCGATTGACTCTGATCCGCCCCCGCCTTAAGCACACTGGCCGGAATCAACAGCGTACCGAATCCGGTACGGACTTCAATAGAAGTCTTCGCATCGGCAAACAATGCTCCTGCCGGCAGCCCAAGCTCATAGGCTTTGGCATCCGCCAGAGCTGGAATTTCAATGACAACATTCTTTGCATTGCCAGACAGTGCAGCTTCCGCCTGCTTCAAGGCTTCTGCGCTGACCGTTGCCCTTGCACTGCCACTGTCTTTGTTTAAGACTGGTGACGCGGTGATAATTTTGCCATCAACAACACTTTCTTTGCTTCCACCCGCTACCGGTGTTGGACTTGGTGCCGGAGCATACCCTGAGTTCGTATCCGGGCTATAGGTTGATCCCGGCGTTGGGCTTGGTGTTGCAGTAGGTGTTGGGCTCGGAGTAGGTTCAGGGCTTGGCGTTGTACCCGGCCCACCATCCTCACCCAGGATATATTCAAAGCTCGATACGTCGCTGGCCTTCCAACCCTCTTTGAGCGCGATAGCCTTAATCGTCTTACTTTTGCCTACAAAGATTGGTCCGCTATAAAGTTGACTGCTAGCTGTTGGAACGGAACCATCCTGAGTATAGCGAATTTCCGCTCCGGCTGTTGCTGTCGTCAGCTTCACCTTCACCTCGCCGGTGTATGTGCCTCCAGCAGGGTCTGCTTGCGGCGCGGATACCTTCTTCACTTCAGAGTCTTCGGTGATGAGGTAGGAGAACGGTGCAACATAGCTGCTGTTCATACCTTCCTTCACCGCTACAGAACGAATGACGGTCATCTCCGAAATCTCAATCGGTCCGCTGTACAGCTTGCTGTCTGCTGTAGGCAGAGAACCATCTGTAGTGTAGTAGATTTCTGCTCCTTCCGTTGCCGTGCTTAAAGTGACGATTTGCAAGCCTTTGTACGTGCCCCACTTCAGAGAAGAGACAGGCAGTGCAGCCTTGCCCTCCTTCACTACGCTATCGTCCGCCGGCTCCAGTGAGAACCAATCCAGGTTCGCCCCGTTGTTGTTTAGCGTGATCTGCAGAGTCTGTTCTCCCTGTGCAAGCCGGACAACACCACCAGCCTCACTGTATGAGTCCCAGTTGCCTGTTGCTGGCATGGCCGCATCCAGCAGCTTATTACCGTTCGCGGACAGGGTCGCACTTACGCCGCCTTCTGTGGTGGCATAACGATAAATGATTTTGTATAATCCGGCTTCAGCAACGCTCAGCTTATAATCAAAAGAACCACCGGATGAGGTAAATCCAATATTTTTAAATTCCAAAGTGCCGTCCTTCAAATTGCTCTGAATCCCGTTTGTTGCAGCATTATAATAGTTTTCAGCTTCAACTTTAATGAACCTGCTGCTGTCCATGACATCCGGTACATATTCTTCTACTGCGATGCCGCTGAGTTCATATCCGCCCGAACCTGCTTGCAGGCGCAGCTTCTGCTCGCCGCTCTTCAACGGAAGAACTGCACGAATGCCGACTGTCTGCGAATAGAGATTCGGCACATCTACTGCTTTCAAGGTTTGACCTGTTTCTGTTTTGAAAATAATCCCCTGAGACGCTGCACCTGTGGATGTCGCTGTCAGCGTTACCGCATAGTCACCATCCTCCGGTACATTCACCCAAAAGTCCACGCTATCCCCGGCATGAATACCAGTCAGCTTGGCTCCGCTGCCTCCACCGCTCGCTGTCATCCCTTGCAGGCGGTAGAATTGATCCAGCGAACTCAGCTCCAAAAGATTGGTAGGCGCAACCGCACGGGTCGTTCCCGCCAGCGTAGCTTCCGCCGTCAGCGTGCCTCCGCCTTCAGAATCAGCGTAAGCGCTGGTTGGCACGTTCACCTTCAGCTTCAAGTCGCTATAATATGGCTGCCCATCCCAGGCCAGCGTCAGCTTCACTTGAACCGGATTGATCAGAACGGCCGAGGCAATGGAGACATGCCCCTGATCTTTTGCCGTTCCAGACACGGTGATGTCTTGAAGGTGTTCAGGGATGAACGTTCCCCCCGTCAGAGAGATTATGATGTCCTGTCCCTTCACGTTATAAGGCAGACTCGATGGCGTAAGCGTAATGCTCTCCTCATCGTTCACTGCCTTTACGGTAACAGGGACTTTCAGAAGCTTCACATTGCCGTAAGCTTTCTGTGACTCGGTCTGATATACATCAGCCGTAACAGTCAGTACACGATCACTGTCAAAATCAACGCTACGCGTACCTTCCAGCACAACTTTAGCTGTGTGATCATCTACTCGGTACACACTGTTCACTACGGTGCCAGCGTAATCTTCAACGTTCCAATATGCTGCATCCAGTTCTGGTGCATATTTTTCGTTGAGCAGAGTAACAAGCACCTCAGTTCCATCCTCCTGGCCTTCAGTGAGGATCGTATCCGATTGAAGCGCAGGGCCGATTACCAGTGATTTCAGCTGGAACCCTTCCCCTGTTACTTTTAGCGTCAAGGTCTGATCCCCGGCGGGTAGAGTCACGGCACCTTGGAACGACTGCCAGATGTTCCATCCGCCTGTACCCTGTAAACCGTAGGTTGCTGCGGTCACAGTACTGTCTCCCTCACCTGCAAGCAGTTCAAATCCTGCGCCGTTATTGGCGGTGGCATAGGATAACAACAGTGGATAGCTGCCGGCCTCAGGTACATTGACCTTATATTTCATCCAATCGCCATTGTCGGTATATCCAACCGTTCCATCCTTCACCAGAACCCCGGAGGACCCGGTAAAATCTGCGGCAGGAAGGATGCCCGGCAGGCTATTTGCTTCAGCAGAAGCTTTTGCAAGAGTCAGCGATTTAATATTGTAGCCCTTGCCAGTGGTCTTCAGCGTAAGCTTATGAGTCCCTTTATCCAGTGCTAGAATCGTGCGATTTGCGGCAAAATCCTCCTCACCCGCAGTCTGCTTGGTCAAGTGAATGACTCCAACAGGCTTCTGGTCTTCAAGGATCTCCACTTGCTGACCAGCTCCGGCAGTGCCGGTAAAGCTGTGTTCAAAATTCAGGACATAGTCTCCGCTTTCTTGCACATTCACTACATAGTCAAAGGAAGAAGTACCATCTGAAAGTCCGGAAATGTATCCATTGTCATGCTTGGTGTATTGGCCCTCGGCAGTATCAAAATCAACAGCATTCCAAGTGCCCGGTACCTTCTTGATTCCACTCACACGTTCCCATGTATACGTTCCAACCGATTTGGCAGGTAGCACTGCAGTAATCTGTGTACCGTCAGCAAGCAGCTTGAAGTGCTGCGCTTCATTCGTCTGGTTGATCACTACGGTTACGATTTCTTTGCCATCCGGGCTTGCAAACGCCACGTTGGTTATAGTGCTGCTTGAGCCGTAGTCGCTGTCAATCCGCACATAACCTGGCTTGACGAACTTGGTATACTGGCCCATCAAATAATATTCCGGCAGCAGCCAATAGTTGTTGCGGTCCGATGAATCTTGCACAATCGGCGTAGGATCGGGAATTCCCGTCCATTGGTGGGAGGCGATATCGCTGTCCAGCATCGCTACCCAGGAGTTGTAGCTACGGGCCCAATTACGGAAATACTGGGCCATCCGGTCAGCACCTGACGTCCCCCATACAGCACGTTCGGTCAGGTAGACATGCTTCTCAGGATACAGATCATGAAGCTGGGTCATCAGCCCAAGATCGCCTCCGTAATCATGGAAGGCTGTACCGTCCACGGCATCATAGGCGCCCTCTTCCTTATTCCCGAGAATCTGTGCCGGATACGCCATCGTATCACCAGGGTTGTGGTCAAAGGTCCACAGCTTCACATACGTGAATCCGGCAGCATCCAGTTCGGCACGTAACAGCTTGGCGAGCCGGGACTGCTGTTCCCAGGACATTCTGGTGCTAGGGTACTCAATCTCCAGCAGAGGTTCATTCTGCATGGTCATTCCCTCAAAGGTAATGCCGAGCTTCGCGTATTCCTGCAGGAATCTCACATAATATTTGGCCAGCACTGGCAAATATTCTTCCTTCACTTGCCCTTTGATCATACTGTCCGTTGTCTTCATCCAACCCGGCGGGCTCCATGGTGAAGCAAAAAACTTAATATCCGGGTTAATGCTTTGAATTTTTTTCACGGTGCTGATGATATGGTAGTCAATATCCTTCTGGATCGAGAAATTCTCCAGGTTAACATCTGTTTGTCCTGGCGGCATATCGTTATAGCTGTAAAATTCTTTATCTGTAAAATCGGCCGTCCCGATCGTCAGGCGCAGCATACTCATGCCGATTCCGTCCTTCGGATCGATCATCTGGCGAAGCAGCTCATCCTGCTTGGCCGGAGACATCTTGGCCAGATTGTTGACGGTCGATTCCTCCATCGAGGTTCCGATACCCAGAATCGACTGATATTTCTTGTCCGGATCAATGTGAATGGACGTGCCTTCCGCATTATTCGGCAGGGCAATATTCAGCGGTTTCTGCTGCTCCAGCTTGGCATCTCCCTCCTGGTAGCGGTCGGCATAATACCATTTCCGGTCAGATGGATCACGTTCTCTAGAGACCCAGGAGCTGACTGCATCCTGTTTAATGACGTTCTCTTGTACCGCTTCCCCGCCGCCACCCGGGTTTGGTTCTTCGGTCGTGACATCCCCAGTCCGGGTGTATTGAACCCAGTTCAGGTTGATGTTGCCGCTGGTAAATTCAAGTCGGATTTTTTGCAAGCCTGCCTTGTGGAAGACTACATTATCCACCGCTTGAGTCTGCCAGTTCTGCCAGCCTCCTGTCGATGTTACGCTTAAGGTGCCTAGTGTCTTCCCTTCTGCGGATTTGACCCTGATGCCCGTAGGGTTGCCATTGACTGCATACCGGAAATCCACCCTATAGGTGCCTGCTTCAGCCACGTTGACATTATAGTCAAGCCACTCCCCTGCTGCGGTGTAGCCAACATTGAGTCCTCCGCCTACATCCTGTGTCTCCTGGGTTTGCAGACCTGCGCTCTTGGCGCTGAAATCTTCAGCCTCAATTTTCCCTGGAATGAGATGTGACGGTTCCTGGACTACCGGTCCTTCAGGCAGAACGGGTGTCTCTTCATTTTTAGTCAAACCATAACCGGTCTTGAACAAGACATTCTCACTCTCGTTATTCACCGGATATTGGTCCAGTGTGAATGGCCAGCGGATCGGGTTCTTGCCCTTAAATTCCATGTCGCCGAACAGCACATCGGCAACTCCTGCCCCCTCCGTACCTGGTAACCAGGCCGCGACAAGTGCGTCCCAATCCTTCAACTGCGGAGCGATTGTCATCGGACGTCCGGAGACGAGCACCACAACAATCGGAATATTAGGATCAGCAGCCCGAATGTTGGCCACTGTTGCCAGATCCTGCTCATCCAGATTCAGATTCGTACGGTCTCCGGCGCTCTCCGCGTATGGTGTTTCGCCAATTACAGCGATAGCCACATCATGGCCGGACGCACCGCGTCCGTTTTTGTTATACGTAACGCTTGCGGACGGGGAGACGACATCCTTGATGCCCTGCAGAATAGTGGTTCCTTCCGTGATCTTGCCGGATTTCCCCTGCCAGGTGATCGACCAGCCACCAGCCTGATTACCAAGATCATCCGCATTCTTCCCGGCGACAAAAATCTTCTTCATCCCGCCTAACTGGGACAGAATCGGCTTGCCGTTCACCTTGTCATTCTTTAACAGCACCAGTGATTCCGCTACAGACTGCCGCGCTAGTGCCCGGTTCTCCGCGGAGCCGAAGGCACCCGCCAGATCAGAATCACTCTTCGGATGCTCGAACAGTCCGGACGCGATTTTCACCCGAATAATCCGCTCAGCAGCATCAGTAATGCGCTCCTCCTTGATTCTGCCTTCGCCTACAAGATCCTTGATATGCTTCAAACTGACTTTCCAGTCCGCTGTCAGCATAAACATATCAACCCCGGCGTTGACAGATGCGGCAAGCTGATTTTTCAATCCGCTGACCGGATTCCCGTCACTATCCCGCGTAATTTGCTGTACAGCGTTATAGTCAGAAATAACAAACCCTGTAAAGCCCAGGCCTCCGTTCTTCTTGTCGCCCTTCAAGACATCTGTGAGCAGATGCTTGTTAGCATGCATCTTCAAACCGTTAATGCTGTGATAGGATGCCATTACAGTCTGCACACCTGCATTCACAGCAGCCTCGTATACTTTCAAATCCTTCTCGATAATTTCTTCCTCGGTGTAGTGAGTAGTATCACCCTGGTTTACTCCATTGTCCGTATAACCCTCACCTAGATAATGCTTGGCTGTACCTGTTATAGTACCTGAACCAGCTAATTCCGCAGGCGTTCGTCCCTGCAATCCCAGAATATAAGCCGCCCCAAGCTTGGCAGTAATCTCTTGATTGTCACTGAAGCCCTCGTACGTGCGCCCCCATCTTACGTTGTAAGGAGAGGCCACTGTCGGTGCAAAGGTCCAGTTCGCTCCGGTCGCCGCCACTTCCTCGGCAGCAGCTGCCCCGATCTTCTCTGTCAGTTCAGAATCATTCGCTGCCCCCAGCCCGATGTTGTGAGGGAACAGCGTAGCCCCTATGAGATTGTTGTGTCCATGCACTGCATCGACGCCATACAGCAGGGGAATTCCCAGCCGCGTCGACAACGCGCCATCCTGATATCCGTCAATCAGCGCTCTCCAGTGATCCGGTGTACTGTCGCTTTCTTTTCCATTCGGAAAGGAACCGCCGCCACTGAGGACAGAGCCCAGTCTATACTCCATCACTTCCTCAGGTGTTACCGAGGCTCTTTCAGCCTGAATCATCTGCCCGATCTTCTCGTCCAGTGTCATGCGGGACAGCAAATCGGCTGTGCGTTCATCCACGCTTTTCCTCGCATCATAGTATACCGGAAGTCCTGTCTCATCACTTGCGGCACGTGCCACGCCTGCCCCCAGCACATCCAAAACCACTGAAGACAGCAAAAGCATTACCAAAAAAAAGGACAATCTTCTTTTCACGCCTGAATCCTCCCCCAATGTTGTTGTTTGGTACGGAAATTAGTGCGCACTTCCATTTGGAAACGTATACAAATTTAAGCTCAGGCTTATTATGCTGGAGACGATTGGTAAAAGACAGGCCTCATTTTTTAAATCATCTGCACCGTTTTTGCGAAATTAACAATTATTCAGGATTTACGGCGGTCTGAAAGGAGGTACTATGAATCATAGATTTAAGAACATATGTTTGGTATAATGGATGAAAAATTACATAGATAGCGAGGAAAATAAATGATTACGCGCTTATCCAACCATTACGGGGATGATACCTGCTCTGCTTTCACCGCTGCCGGAGATTTCATCTTTCTTGCCCATCATTCAGGAGGACACGAGCGGGACGATATCGCCTTTCAGATGGTGCAAAGCTTCGAGAATCTCAAGACCACCCTGCATGCCGCAGGAGCCAGACTTGGCGATCTTGTGCAAATCAACCTGTATCTGCGGGATATCGAACATTTCTCCGTCGCCCGCGACGTATTTCGCACGTACTTTGATAATGAGACGTTTCCGGCAAGAATGACCACCACCAGCAAATTTGTGAATTCATCCTGTCTGTGCATGATCGATGGGATTGCTTATAAACCCCGGAGCTAGGTCCGGCATTCTTGGGAATCACACGCAGGGACCTGACCTCATCTAGTTTTATTGCCAGTATTGTTGTTACCGCGAAAAAAAAGAGCGCCTGACGGAATCCGCCTGGTGCTCTCTTCATTAGATATCTTAAGCTTGTGGTGTTGCTATCGCATAATTGTCGTTAAGAAATTCAAGGGACTTCAAGGCGATCTCCTGCTTGATCACTGCCAGAAAGGATTGGAGATCTGTTGTCACTGTCTCAGCCTGCCCCCGCTTGCGGAGTGAGATGGATTGTCCGGCCTGCTCGCTCTCACCCAGTACGATCATGTACGGAACCTTCGCCATTTGCGCTTCGCGGATTTTGTAGCCCAGCTTCTCGCTGCGGTAGTCAACTTCAGTGCGAATACCTGCCGCCTCCAAAACCTTTCTCACCTGTGAAGCATACTCACTGTACCTATCAGAGACCGGCAGGATCTGGACCTGCACAGGTGATATCCATACGGGGAAGGCCCCGGAGAAATGCTCTATTAATATCCCGATAAAACGATCAATGGAGCCGTAGACTGCCCGGTGGATGACCACTGGCCGATGCTTTCCGTTATCTTCGCCAATGTAATTGAGATCAAACTTCTCTGGCATCTGGAAGTCCAGTTGAATGGTTCCACACTGCCAGCTGCGCTTCAGCGCGTCGAGAATGTGGAAGTCGATCTTCGGTCCGTAGAATGCCCCGTCCCCCGGGTTGATCCGATATTGGATGCCGCGCTTCTCCAGCACATTTTGCAGGGATTGCTCCGCCGCGTCCCACAGCTCCTCGGAGCCCATGTAATCCTCAGGACGAGTAGACAATTCGATGCTGTACTGAAAACCAAAGACCTGATAGATATGGTCAATGAGCTCAATAACGCCGGCGATCTCCTCCTCGATCTGGGAAGGGAGCACGAACAGATGAGCATCATCCTGACAGAAGGAGCGTACCCGCATCATGCCATTCAGCGCGCCAGAGAATTCATGGCGGTGAACCTGACCGAATTCGGCCAGACGCATCGGAAGCTCCCGGTAGGAATGTCGGCTGTTCTTGAACATCAGCATGTGACCCGGACAGTTCATAGGCTTCAATGCGAACTTCGTATCGTCTACATCTGTGAAGTACATATTGTCCTTATAGTGATCCCAGTGCCCTGATTGCTCCCACATCCGGACGTTCATCATAAATGGTGTACGCACTTCATCATAGCCGCCCTGTCTTTGCAACTCACGGGAGAAGTCCTCCAGCTCTGTACGAATAATCATGCCTTTGGGCAGGAAGAAAGGCATGCCCGGCGCTTCTTCCGAGAACATGAACAATTCCAATTCTTTGCCCAGCTTGCGGTGATCCCGTTTCTTGGCTTCCTCCAGCAGGTTCAGATGCTCATCCAACTGACTCTGCTTCGGAAAAGATGTACCGTATATGCGCTGCAGCATGACGTTATTGGAATCTCCCCGCCAGTATGCACCGGCTACATTCAGCAGCTTGAACGCCTTGATCTTGCCAGTAGACGGCAGATGCGGTCCCCGGCAGAGATCGAAGAATTCTCCCTGGTCATAGATGCTGATAACCGAATCTTCCGGCAAATCACGAATCAATTCCAGCTTGTAGGGATCTTCCAGTTCCCCGAAGATGGCCAGCGCCTCTTCCCGGCTAACTACACGGCGAGTAATCGGGAGATTTTCTTGGATAATCTTCTTCATTTCTTTCTCAATGACTTTCAGATCGTCTGTAGACAAGGATTTCTCCATGTCGATATCGTAATAGAATCCGTCTTCGATAACGGGACCAATGCCCAATTTGACGGCCTTTTGCCCATATATTCTTTTCAGTGCCTGAGCCAAGAGATGAGCTGTGCTGTGCCGGTATATCTTCAGTCCTTCCTCATTCTCCAGCGTCACAATCTCGATCCCGCTATCGGCCTCTACCGCTGTGCGGAGATCCACCAATTCACCATCCACTTTGCCGGCAACTGCCGATTTCCGCAAAGCGGGGCTGATGGAACCTGCAATCTGTTCTACAGTCACGCCTTGTTCATATGCCCGGACAGATCCGTCCGGAAGTCTCACTTTAACCATTTGTTATGCCTCCATCCACGAATTATTGAACGCAAAAAAACACTCATCCCAAGGGACGAGTGCGTTCAGCTCGTGGTTCCACCCTAATTTGACCCGCAACTTGCCAGGTCCTCATCAGCATCTTGTAACGGAGATGGTCCGGTGATGTATACTTCCGCAGGCACGGAGCCTTCAGGTTCCACATCACGGCTACAAAGGGGTAACTCCATCGTCAATCAGAAGAAGCTTGCAGCGGTTGCTTCTCTCTCTGTGCAGCTTGATTAATGGAATCATGTCTCTGGTCATAGCCGGGATTGTATGGCTTGGCGTTGATTATAGCTGTGCTTAAAAATAAAGTCAAGGCGTTATTTGTCATGATCTCCTCATGAAAGGGGCTGTCCCAGAACTAGCTATTCATTGATGAGAAGCCCGACTGTTCACAACAATGCGAAAAATAGATAATGGCGGAGCGGAGGAGGCTTCCTGAACCCCATGTTTTATTTGACGGTTGACGGCCCTCCTTTAGGAGCTAGGGATAGGGAAGACATGGGCAAGAGGCAGGCGCAGGAGACAGGTAAAACACAGGCAAGTCACATACAAGTCAAAGGCAAGTCACAGACAAGATTTACGCAAGCCCAAAGACTAACCGCCTTCAGTGTGCTTGTGAATCCTGTAAAGTAGAAGTAGTGCCAGCTGTCTCTAAACAACTGGAAATACTACCGTTAATTTTCAAAAATGGGAAATTTCCAAATGATAACGGGGAAAACTCCCGTAAATCTCTAAGATCATCCTCAAATTCCCTATAACAAGGGGAATAAAAGGATAATCCCCTTCTATTTTGAGCAAAACGCTTGAAAGGTAAGGATTAACGGGAGATTTTCCTGCTTAACCAGAGACAAGCTCCAAGGTTAGAGCATGAGACCTGCACAGGGCTCTGACAATTCCACCATGCTGTGCTATAGGCTCTGACAATTCTACCAACAGCGCTACGGGAAGGAACGAAGTGTAATTAACGGCATTTTTGTACCTTAAATCGTCAACAGCTGAGGGTTAGAGGAGATTAAGTGCAATTTTGTACCTTAAATTCTCCAGAATACCCCGTCCAGCGTGCTTTTCCGAAAACTAAGATACAATAATGCCCTTATTTCCCTATTTTGCCTATATTAAAGAAAAATAAGGTACAAAAATGCTCTTAATTGGAGAGGTGGCCCTCTTTTTCACTGTTCAGACGACCGGTGGAGGAGAATTGTAAATATACCGCTTTCTATCGACAGACTATGATCCGGTGCAGGGGGTTACGCTTTGCCCGTACGTCGAATGACGGAACCGGGGAGTGTGTTTAGACAACTAAAGAACAACCGGGTTCCCGGCGATTTCTGCTTCGCGGCATAGAATAAGCGACGCCCCCGGTCGGATGGCTTCCGCTTGTCCATAATGTGTTGAAGCAAGCCGCAGTGGACCAAAAAAGCAGAGCAGCGATTCTCCAATAACGGAAAAATGTCTGCTCTGCTTACTTTTTTTGTCGTTAGTATGAGAGAAGCGGTGTCCGATCGTTAGAAAAACTACTTCAGGGACAGCCCCTTCTGCTATAAATCTTCGTCATCCAGTGAAGCTTCCTTACGGGAAGCGTAAGCCTTAAACAGGTAAGTCAACAGCGCGCCGGCGACCAGATTTCCGGCCACCAGCCCTGGCTGTTCCCCGATTCCCCTGAGGAAGGGCAACCATAACAATACCGCCAATGCAAGCTGGACGCGGAAGATAAACATAATTGAATTCTGCGCCTTGCTGCCCTGTGGCAGGGGATACACAATTAACCAGAAGGACTCGCTATGCAGTCTCCGCAGTGCAGACAACTGAATACCGACAATGAACAGGAAAAATAGATAAATCCCGCTGCCCAGATAGCTGTCATGGTTCCACCAGTTCAGGAACAAGGCAATCACGGCGATCCGCAACACAATTGCGAAGATGTCACCGCGGGCAAAGCTCTTGGTCAGCAGAAAACGATAGGCTGTATTCTGCCGCCAAGGCAAGCGGCTCCCCCATTTGGAGAGATAACGACGGGCATTAACCCGCTGCTCGCGCCCAGGCACGTCCACGAACCAGCCCAGAATCATCAGCGCCCGAGCGCCCTGGTTCTTCTCGGTGGCAATGAGCCGTTCCCACGCCACACGATGGCGTCCCGGAACGGAAAGCGCTGCAAGGTAAGCCGCCGCCAGCAGCACAATGAAAATCAACGCCCGGCCGGGCGGCTGCCAAATCCAGGCTGCGATCATGAGACCGCCAACCGCCCAGCGCAGGAGGGAGAACGACCTGGAGGCAGGGCGCGACAACATGCCAAGCTCGCGCCAGCAGCCGAAGCTCGACAATAGCTTCACTCCCGCCAATAAGAGCACTGTAGCCCCAAGCAGCTTGGGAGCGTCTTCCGTGCGTATGTACAGCGGCCATAGCGTTATCAGCACAAAGACTAGCCGCAGGAGCTTCCACACATTCCCGCTAACCCAAGCCGGAGCAAAATATTCCCGCATCCGGTGACCCTGCGGCAGCAGGAAGACAGTATCCGGACTTTGCAAATAAGTCCGGAAGCTGCTGTGCACCGCCGCAGGCAGCAGCAGTACCAGCATGATCCAGCGAATCGGAACGCCCTCCGGAATGTTCCGGAGCAGTGATGTATACCAAGCGGAGAAAGCGATCACGAGGAAGAGAAATACCATCGCCACACCACTTTGGATAATATATCCGGTATAGGGTAGCATTTTGCCCATGGACTGGCTCCTCCGCTGCCGCCGCAGCTCCTTCAGATCCATATCACTGACCTCCTTGAACCAGCTCGTAGAACAGCTGCTCCAAAGACTGTCCCGGTTGTCCAGCCGCCGCAGTCATTTCTTCCAACGTGCCGCTGGCAACCACCTTGCCTTGATGCAGCACAATAAAACGGTCACAATAGTTCTCGATCGTAGACAGAATATGAGAGCTGAGCAGAATCGACGCCCCGGATTTCTTCAGATCCATCATGAAGTCCAGCAGGGAACGAATTCCTAGCGGGTCCAGACCCAGAAAAGGCTCGTCAATCACATACAAGGCAGGACGTGCCACGAAAGCGCACATAATCATGACCTTCTGCTTCATGCCCTTGGACAGATGGGAGGACAGGGTGTCCATCTTGTCCTCCATGCGGAATAGCTTCGCGAGTTGGATGCTGCGAGATTCATAGTCGCTGCGGTTCACACCATAAGCTCGTGCTGTAAATTCAACATGCTCCCGCACTGTCATCTCTTCGTACAACAGCGGAGATTCCGGTACAAAGGACAACGCCCCGTGATACCCCTCGGGATCAGAAAGTCGTGTCTTATCGTTGACCCGAATTTCTCCCTTGTGCGGGGACATCAGCCCAAGAATATGTTTCATTGTCGTGCTCTTGCCTGCCCCGTTCAGGCCGATCAGACCTACCATCTCACCAGGCTGCACTTGTAGCGCAATATCATGCAGCACTGGTTTGTTCAGACTGTAGCCACCAGTTAAACCCGTAATTTGTAATACGGGAGTTATACTCATTGGCCATCCCCCCTCGGAGTTTTGTTCTTAAGCCACTTCGGCGCTCCCTTATTCTTCCGGTCCTGCTCGCGGACCTTGTTGCTCGCCCGTTTATTTGGAACAGGTGCTGCTCCGCCGCGGTGATCCCGCCGTGGTTCCCCACCGGAAGCCGCACCAGCTTTCTCTTGCGCCGGACGCTGGGTCGGCTCGGCAGAATTAGCCGCTTTTGCAGCAGCAGCAGAACCGGTACCTGTACTGGACGTCCGCACCGCAGGCTTGCCGCTGCGGGATGCCGTTCCACCGCTTGAAGAACTGCCGCGCGGTGCTGTTCCGCCGCTATAAGAACCGCCACTGCGGGCCGGACTGCGGGCTTCATCCGACGTAAGCACCTTCCCGGCGAACAATTCGCGCTCTTCCAGCGCAATATCCAGCTCCCGTGCGAATTTGCGCATAATAAAAGTCTGCTGCTCTGTCACAATGGAGACCGATAAACCGCGGCGTCCCATGCGGCCGGTCCGGCCAGCCCGGTGTACATAATGCTCGGAGTCAAAGGCGGGATCAAAGCTCACCACCAGCGACAAATCCTCAATATCCAATCCCCGCGCAGCCACGTCACTGGCGACCAGCACCTTGAATTTACCGTCACGGAACTTCGCCAATACATGGCTGCGTGTAACTTTATCTGCATCTCCGTATAGTGCTGCCGCTGTCAATCCCAGATGGTTCAGCTTGGCTTCTACTTCGGCAATATCATCTGTGGCATTCACGAACACGATGGCCTTCTTGGGATTGTAATGGCGAATCACCCGGCGCAGCATGTCGATCTTGTTCCGCTCCTCCGTTACCACGTAATGATGCTCCAGAGTTTGGGAGGTCATCACTCCCGGGGCAATACCAACTTCTGCCGGGTTCTTCATCTCCCGTGCCGCTAGTGCTTTCGTCTCCGGCCCAATCGTGGCCGACAGCATGACAAGCTGTCTTGTCCGCAGCGCACTGCTGACAATCTTCGCTACCTCTCCGGCTCCGCTTAGTTGGAACATTTGGTCTGCCTCGTCAATAACGATGGTGGTGACCTCATGCATCTTCAACTTGCGCAGTCCGATCAGTTCCCGGATTCGGCCAGGGGTGCCGACTACAAGCTGTGGATGCTCGCGCAGCTTGTCTATCTGCCGCTTGATCGCCGCACCGCCGATCAGTCCCTGCACACGGATTCCCCGGTGTGCACCATAACGCTCAGCTTCACGCAGAATCTGCATGGCCAGCTCCTGTGTAGGCGCAAGCACGAGCTTCTGCACCACTTTCTGTTCCGGGTTGATGCCCTGAAGCAGCGGCAGCAGATAGGCCAGCGTTTTACCTGTGCCAGTCTGGGAAGCCGCAATCACGTCTCTTCCTTCCAGCAGCAACGGAATGGTCTGCTCCTGTACAGGGGAAGGCTCGTTGATGCCGAATTCTGACAATCGGGCTGCTAGGTCTTCCTGGATGCCGATGGCCGCAAATGAAGCTTTAGTCATAATAGTAATTCATCCTTTTCGCTTGAGATAATATCTTTATTATATGCCAAAAAGGCCTCTCCACCAAATGGAAGGCCCCATCGTCCTGTTGCCGCTCGTTATTTACGGTTCATGGCGTTATAGGTCAGCTTGTCCGCCAGCCGGGGAAAAAGTCCATACAGCCGGATGCCGAAGCCCGCGAGGCCCGGTAGATCCAGCTCCTCTTTACCCTTCTCCATCAACCGGACAATCTTGGTGGAGACATGCTCCGGTGTCATCATCATTCTCGCCACGCTCTTCTCATACCCCCCCGACGGGTCGGCAATCTTGAAGAAATCTGTCGCGATCGGCCCGGGATTGACTGCCGAGACAATGATGCCGGTCTTGCGCAGCTCTTGTCGCAGCGCATTCGTAAAACCCAGCACAGCGTGCTTGGTTGCAGTGTATGCCACCGCTTTAGAGGTTCCGATCTTGCCCGCCATGGAAGCCACATTCACGATCTGGCCGCTTCCCCGTGCCAACATATGCGGAACTACCGCCTTAGTGCAACGGACAATCCCCATGTAATTGACATCCATCATATCGTCAAATTCCTCGGGGTCCATGTCTGTGAACGGGGCAAATTTGCCATACCCGGCATTGTTAAGCAAAATATCAATTCTGCCATAATCAGCAAGGATTCTGTCAAACGTCTCTTCAACGGCTGCCGCATCCCGTACATCGCACGGATACAATCCAAAAACGCCCGGAATTCCGGCCGCCGTTTCTTTCAGCTTGTCTTCTGAACGCGCCAACAGAACAGGAACCGCACCCCGGCCGCTCAACATCTGCGCCGTGAGTGCGCCGATGCCGCTCGACGCCCCTGTAATGACAACAATTTTATTCTTCAGCTCCATGAAATGCAGTTCAGCTCCCTGTCTTTACGCTAAGAGATCATCACCTGAATATCCAGTTCGCCGATACCTTCCATCAGCAGTGGGATGCTAAGCGCTTTGCTCGATTCAAACGACATACTGTCCGATTTCATCACCTTCGGCGGTGTAATATCTACAGAAACCCCCTGATTGGATAAAATGGTGCTGGCATTGCCGCTGATCATATTGCTGAGCTCCGAAATCGCGCTTTGGCCCATCTCGTCCATCTCCGTAATGACAAAACCACCCATCATGATCGACACCATACGTAGCGCTACCTGCTCTGCAATCCCGAAAATAATATTTCCGCTAAGCTGTCCGGTCATCCCTACCTGTATCCATATATGATTATCGATTTGCTTGATCTCCTTGACACCCAGATTACCGGTGGACGGCGAAACCTGAATTACTTGCTCAATTACAATGCGTGCAGACTCCAGAAACGGATTGATTACTTCTGCTTTCATGAAGATGCTGTCCCCCCTCGCTAGGCTTTAGTCATATACCAAAAGTCCCAGGCAATATAAATTATTATACTCCATATATCGGCACAATTCACCAAAAATTAAGGCCTGACCAACTAAAATCCCAAGATTACTCAAGGCGGATCATTGCCCTGCCGGGTGTAATCTCCTATAATTTAATCAAATACCAACAATGTGCGTAAGATACGTTAATAACAAGGAGCCACTTCGGTTGGTCCAAGGGAGGAATTCCATGAACATCAGCCAGCTTGAGACGCTTATCACCATCTCCAAAACCATGAGCTTTCGCAAGGCGGGAGAGCAGCTCAACCTGACCCAACCGGCGGTTTCGGCACAAATCAAAAGTCTAGAGGAAGAATTCAAGACCCAACTTGTTGACCGGAACCAGCCCGTCACGTTGACGGATAGGGGCCAAGTATTCTTGACCCATGCTGAACAAATTGTAAATATTGTCGAGGAATTAAAGCAGCGGCTTGCGGATCTGGAAGAGAACCCGCAGGGGCATATCGTTCTCGGCACGACCACTTCCATCGCCATTCAAATTCTTCCGCGTATTCTCTCTTACTTTAAAGACCAGTTTCCCCATATCAAAACATCTATCTCGTCAATGTCCTCCTCCCAGATTTATCATCAGGTAGAGAACGGACTCGTCGATGTCGGCATCGGTTATCTGATCGGCAACAATTCGGGCGTGAGCACGTCCACTCTGTATTATGATACCTTCGAGCTTGTCGTTTCACCCCGCCATCCGCTGGCACAGGTCAAGACCGCAGGAATAGAAGCCTTGGCCAAAACGCCGCTGATCCTGCTGTCGCCGGATACCGTCGGCCGCAAATTTGCCGATGAGGTCCTGGCCAAACATGGCATTCAGCCCCAGGTCATTATGGAGCTGACCAGCAGTGAGGAAGTCAAACGGATGGTGGAACTGGATCTCGGCGCCGCTATTATCTCCAAGCAGTCTGTCACCGCAGAAGTGCGGGCAGGAAGCCTGAAGATTGTGCCGATTATCGAGCTTGAAGTCACCCATCCGGTAGGTGTCATTACCAAATCAGGCAAATATGTTAACTCCGCTATGAGACAATTTCTAAGCGATCTCAAAGGCATGCCGGAAACGCAATTCATCGGTTCAGAATAACCGACACACCACTATATTGGTCAAAGGAGAGTCCCGCCATGAAATTCGATCTGCACACACATCATTTTCGCTGCGGCCATGCCGACGGAAACATCCGCGATTATATTGAGGCTGGACTGAGCGCCGGACTGAGCGCCATAGGTATCTCCGATCACACCCCTTACTTCGGAAGCCCCGAGGAACAAGCCTATCCGCGCATCGCTATGGCGAAGTCGGAGCTGGCATTCTATGTTGATGAAGTTCTGTCGCTGAAAAAAGAATACGAAGGCCGGATCGACGTGCTTCTGGGTATCGAGTCGGATTATTTTCCACAATATGCGGAGCTATACCGCACGACACTCGCACGCCATCCCTTCGACTATATTATCGGGTCAGTGCATTATGTGGCTGATGTCAGTATTTTCAATAAAGGCCGCTGGAAAGGGTTGAACCGCTCTGACCAAATAGCAGCCAAAACCGAATATTACCGCCTGATTGCTGAGTCCGCCCGCAGCGGCATGTTCCAAATTCTTGGGCATATCGATGCCATGAAGGGTAATTACCCGGCTTTCTCCGAAATACCTGCACCAGGCCCGTTGGATGACTGCCTACGTACCATAGGTGAATCCGGCGTGGCCATCGAGATCAACACCTCGGGTAAAACGAAGCTGAGCGGGGGCTGGTACCCGTCTGACGCCATTTTAGAGCGGGCCCTGCATTTCGGTGTCGAGGTTACCTTCGGCTCTGATGCGCACAAGCCGTCCCGTGTGGCTGATGAATTAGACGATGTCGCTGCGCGCCTTAAGGAAATCGGGTTCAAGCACTGGGTATACTTCAAGCAGCGGGAGAAGGTCACCGTAGCCCTCTAGTCACATGCATAACCGTACATTCCCATATATGATCAACGGCAAAAAAAATGGACCCGAGTGATCGGGTCCCAAAGCAGTTATATATTTTCAAAAGGGGGTCATGTACTTAGTTTAACCGGACACTGTTAGAGTTTTATAACGGCATTATTTCATTTGTGTAACAAAGCCTAAAGACTTTCATTACATCGCCTCCGGAAGCTACAATCGGCACCGTTCGCTCCAGTTGCAAGCCATTTTTTAGCATCACCCGTTCTGAACCTGTGTTGTCACCCCGGCATCGGCCTTCTATCACCTTCAGCCCCAGCTCCTGAAATGCATAGTTCAGCAAGAGTCCTACCGCCTCTGTGGCATAGCCATGTCCCCACCACTTTGGATCAACCATGTAGCCCAAAATAGCTCTGCACTCCTGCCGGTTCCAATTCTGTAAAGAGACGGTTCCCACCAGTTCCTGCTGTCCGCGTCTATAGATCCCCGCATGCAGTGCACTATGATCAATGGCGTACAGCATACGGTTGATCAGCCTATCCATAAAGGCAGGCTGCGACCCTCCCGGGCGCATCACAATATGTGCCTTGACCTGTGGATGAGAGAGCAGCATCCGCAAAGTACGGGCATCCTCCGGCAACATGGGCCGCAGTTCTATTGCCGTCCCGTTCTGATGGGGCAGCTTCAAGGTCTCATAGGGACTCATTAACTCTCCACTCTCCTCAATCGAAAGCTAATCAATATTGTGTTCTGCGTCACGCCTTACTCCTTGGCTCAAGCCTGACGCAAGGTTAATACCGTAAGCTCAGGCCTGCATAGCAGCCGGAAGGGCATATAAGTCTCGCCAAAACCCCTGTTCACATAGACCGGCATCCGCTTGTTCTCCGTGTAATACAAGCCGGATATGTATTTTAGCGATCCATAGGGAGTGAACGGCGCACCAACCACTGGAAGACGGATTTGTCCGCCATGGCTATGCCCCGACAACTGTAGATGAAAAGGGTAGTCCTCCGCGGTATCGGCGTAATCCGGTTCATGCATTAGTAGCAGCGTGAAGGTCCCCGGCGGAACGCCTTGCAGCGCTGCCTCCGGGTCCGGTTTGCCATGCAGCAAATCATCGAGTCCGGTGATCGCCATTACCGCACCGCCACGCTTGATTAGCATGGACTCATTGCGCAGCACCTGAAATCCCGCTGATTGTAGCAACCCGGTAACTTTGTCCGTATTCTTATAATCATGGTTGCCCAGAATCGCATACTTGCCAAGGGGAGCCTTCAACTCAGCCAGCACAGGTACAGATTCCGTCAGGTCACCGGGGTTACTGTCCACAATATCACCGGTAAAACAAATCAGATCCGGGTCAGCCTCCCTGATATGACTAACCAGACGGGTTATATCACTGGCATCCTTGTTAAAACCCAGATGTGTGTCGCTGAAATGCACCACTTTCAGGCCTGCAAAAGCACCGGGTAGCCCAGCTAGAGGTAGCTCCAACCGGGTCACCTCCAGCCAGCGCGGCTCAGCCAGCCAAGAGTAGCCGCCGGTCAGAAGCCCTGCGCCTACAACGGCTGCCGCGCCGCGAGCCAGAAACTGGCGACGGGTAATTTTGGGCCGCTGGTGCTGCATATTGTTCTTATCTGTACCTTCAAGGGGAGGAACCCCGGACGAGCTTTTGTTCATAGGGTATTCTCCTTTCGGGCGATTTATTTCCGGATTTTCACCTTATTGCTCCGGGCCACTCAGTATCAGATGTACTTCCTCCTCCGGCGCCTCCTTGTATGCAGAGGCAATCCCCTTTTCCTTGATTACCGACCTCTGGACGCGACGCTGCTTGAAAGATACCTCCAGTTGCCGCCTAAATGGAAACGGGTTCAAAATCAAAGTCCCCTCATCCTTCCATGTCGCCGTAATCCGCTGTCCGGAAGTAAAGGAAAAATCCTCACTGCCGGAAAACCCGTCACGCCACCAAGGATGTCCTTCTGCTTTCGTGCTACCAGGCTTATTCAGCCCCAAGTACAACGAGAGATCGTCACAGAATTGCAGCAGATGGGAATCATAGCGCAGTTCACTCTCCCCGATCGGAGCAGTCGCCTCTAACTCACGGCGGATGCGGGCCCGGCGGGCCTTCTCATGCTCCTGGTATACAGTCAGTTCAGGATAATCCTCGCCGGATATATCAATCAGCCGGTCGAAATGCAGGCTGCATAGCAGCGCTCCATATGGCGTGTCAGCTTCAATCTCGTTCAGCCCTCGCTGATAGAAGGTTAGTTTCGGAACTAAAGGGAAATCGAAGAAGGTATAAGGCGCATCAGCCGCATCGTTCCAGAAAGGCGTCTCATCGAGATCAATCCAGCCCCGATCATGCTCGGCCACCGCTCGCAGCACTTCCTCCCGCCGGTTCTCCCCAAGACCGCGCTCTTCCTTGATCCATTCCGCAAGGACACCGGACAATTGCCCATGCTCATGCTGCTTCATCATCACAAATGCTCCGTCCTGCTCCCGACAAATCACATCTATTCCTCCCCAACTCTTCCTGCTCTCTGGCTTACATAAACTATGATGATTATACCATAGTTGGATATGATGACATAAATTCAGCAGGAAAGCGCTTATATAATAGACTTTATGGATATTTACGCTAAAAAGTGCAGGCTCAAACCCGTCAGCTAAAAAAAACAGACAGCCACCCCGCAGCAGATTGCTGGGGGTGGCTGTCTGTACTGCTTAGCAGAGTGCCTGTTACACACCCAGCCAGCGTTTGAACATATGTTTTGTAGTCTGCTTGTTAATCTCGGCAATCGAAGTTGTCAGTGGAATGCCCTTCGGACAAGCCGCCACACAGTTCTGCGAGTTACCGCACCCGTCAATCCCGCCATCGTCCATCAGTGCTTCGAGACGCTCTTCAGCATTCATCTCGCCCGTTGGATGAGCATTAAACAACCGGACCTGAGAGATGGCTGCCGGACCGATAAAATCGGTCTTGGCATTGACATTCGGGCAGGCCTCCAGGCAGACGCCACAGGTCATGCACTTGGACAACTCGTACGCCCACTGCCGTTTCTTTTCAGGCATACGCGGCCCCGGACCCAAATCATAGGTACCGTCAATAGGAATCCAGGCTTTTACCCGTTTAAGCGCGTTAAACATCCGGCTGCGGTCAATGACAAGGTCACGCACCACAGGGAATGTCTTCATCGGCTCGATCCGGACAGGCTGTTCCAGATTATCGATCAGGGCTGCACAGGCTTGGCGCGGCTTGCCGTTGATGACCATAGAGCAGGCACCACACACTTCCTCCAAACAGTTGGAGTCCCAACATACCGGAACCGTATTGTCGCCCTTGGCATTGACCGGATTACGCTGAATTTCCATCAGGGCACTGATCACGTTCATCCCCGGACGGTAAGGAAGATCAAATTCCTCTGTATACGACGAGCTTTGCGGATCATCCTGGCGGGTGATAACAAACTTTACGTTTTTGGGAGCTTGGGCTGTTTCCGCCATCATCGTTACCTCCTAAAAGTGTTGTGAAATATACGCTTCTTAAATCTCACTATCGATCTACCAAAAAGACTGTTTGTTAAAACAGATGTCTGTGCATTAGTCACCTATTAACAGGAATTTCGAATGTTATTTCTACACTTCTGCCCATATTGCTCAAAACAGCTGGAAATCTTGCTGTTAATTCCAAAGAAATTTGCAATCCTTTAACATCAGGAGCAGTCATCCAGCCCTTGGCTGACCGCATTACACCTGCTGCTTACTTGTCCTTCGAGTAGTCGCGAATCCGCGGCGGGATCAGTGAGACATCCACGGCTTCGTAAGAAATCTGCGGGCCTTCCGCAGTCCACTCCGCTTTGGTTGTCTTCAGGAACTCCTCGTCGTTGCGGTCAGGGAACTCTGGCTTGTAGTGTGCCCCGCGGCTCTCGTTGCGGAGCAGTGCGCCCAGCGTCATCGCCTCGGACAGCTCCAGCATGTTCCACAGCTGGCGGGTGAACGCGACGCCTTGGTTGTTCCAGCGTGACGTATCGTTCATGTTGATGTTTTGGTACCGCTGCTTAAGCTCCTTAATTTTGCCGATTGTCGCTTCCAGCTTGGTGTTGTGGCGCACCACCGTCATGTTGGCGGTCATCCATTCGCCCAGTTCCTTGTGGATGACATAGGCATTCTCGTTGCCCGACATCCCCAGGAGGGATTCATATTTATCGACCTGCTTCTTGTGGAAGCCATCGAACACGGTGGAGGAGATATCCTGCACCGATTTCTTCAAACCTTTAATATATTCAACCGCCTTCGGACCGGCGACCATGCCGCCGTAAATGGCAGAGACCAATGAGTTGGCACCGAGGCGGTTAGCTCCATGGTACTGGTACTCACATTCCCCAGCCGCGAAGAGGCCCGGAATGTTCGTCATCTGGTTGTAATCGACCCACATGCCGCCCATGGAATAGTGGACTGCCGGGAAGATTTTCATTGGAATCTTGCGTGGATCATCGCCCATGAACTTCTCATAGATTTCGATAATCCCGCCCAGCTTAACGTCCAGCTCCTTCGGATCTTTGTGGGAAAGATCGAGATAGACCATGTTCTCTCCGTTAATGCCGAGGCCTTGATCCACACAGACATTGAAAATTTCACGGGTCGCGATGTCACGCGGCACCAGGTTACCGTACGCCGGATATTTTTCCTCGAGGAAATACCACGGCTTGCCGTCCTTGTAAGTCCAGATCCGTCCGCCCTCCCCGCGCGCCGATTCCGACATCAGCCGCAGCTTGTCGTCGCCCGGAATGGCCGTAGGGTGAATCTGAATGAACTCTCCGTTCGCGTAATGCACACCCTGTTGATAGACGGCGCTGGCCGCGGTACCTGTGTTAATGACAGAGTTGGTCGTTTTGCCGAAAATAATGCCGGGACCGCCGCTGGCCAGAATTACGGCATCCGCCGGGAAGGTCTCGATTTCCATCGTCTTCAGATTCTGGGCGCTGATTCCGCGGCAGACGCCGTCGTTATCAATAATGGCCGAAAGGAATTCCCAGTTCTCGCTCTTGGTGACCAGACCCTCCGCCTCCCAGCGGCGAACCTGCTCGTCAAGTGCGTACAGCAGCTGCTGACCTGTCGTCGCTCCCGCAAAAGCCGTCCGGTGGCGCTTCGTGCCGCCAAACCGGCGGAAATCGAGCAAGCCTTCCGGCGTACGGTTGAACATAACGCCCATCCGGTCCATCAAGTGGATAATGCCGGGCGCCGCTTCACACATCGCCTTGACTGGCGGCTGATTCGCTAAAAAGTCTCCACCGTAGACCGTGTCGTCAAAATGCTCCCAGGGCGAGTCGCCCTCGCCCTTGGTGTTCACGGCACCATTGATGCCGCCTTGGGCGCAGACAGAGTGTGATCTTTTGACAGGGACAAGCGAGAATAGATGAACATGCGCACCGGACTCGGCTGCCTTGATGGTCGCCATCAAGCCGGCCAGACCACCGCCCACGATAATGATGTCTGCTGTTGCCATGATAAGTTCACTCCTAACAGTTTTGTCAGCATATGCCGCATCGATCAGCTTCGTACAAAACCCGCTTCAAAAGCACACGCTTACCGAAAATATGAAAAATTTACTTTTAATTTAGATAAAGGTTTTCAATGATTGCAGGGCAGTAGCAGTTGTCTGGAACTCACTGTCACGGAAAGTAACCAGCGATACCAGGAACATAACTGTTACGATTACGAACAGCCCCAGGCAGATCACGGAAGATACGCGCTGCGAACGCGGCCCGACGGTAATACCCCAGCTGATCAGGAACGACCACAGACCGTTGGCAAAGTGGAAGGACGCCGCCACGATCGCGATGATGTAAAATGTAAGCAGCAGCGGCTGTGTCACAATATTGTGCATCAATCCGCCAAGCTCCTCGTGCTTCACATTGCCAAGCGTTACTTGGAAACGAGTCTCGAACACATGCCAGACGATAAAGATAAACGTGATAACCCCTGTGACCCGCTGCAGCGTATAGCGCCAGTTGCGTTCCAGCTTAAAACGGTTCAGGTTTGGCTTCGACTGGTAGGCGATGTACAGACCGTATACCCCGTGGTACAGCAAGGGAAGCCATATACCGAACAATTCCAGGAAGAAGACGAGCGGCAGGCTGTTCAGCCACAGCACACTGTCTGTGAAACCGGAAGCGCCACCCTCAACTGCCGAGAAATTCGTCAGCATGTGCTCAAGAAAAAAGCCCCCGAGCGGGATAACGCCGAGCAAGGAATGAATCTTTCTGGAATAAAATCCTCTCATACTGGTGTGTCCCCTTTCCGATTAAAACAGCGTTTTCATTAATGAGCATTTACCGCCGGGACTACTTCTTGAAACAGCGCATGATGACATGAAAAAGGATATCTCCCGATTTGCAAGCCGCTATCCCTTGTGTTCCCGGACTTTGATTATTTATTCACAAAGTGTGAATATCTTGTGTCACTTTTCATGTTACTCTTTTTTGTCTTATAAGGGAATTGCAATATAATTATTAATCGTTATACAATTAATGCATAAGAATGTTTTTTATATGATAATGATTATCATTTACAGCGCTTTTTTCCCTTTTCATTCCTGTAAGCATTAGTTATCTATGGTTCAACCCTCAATCGTTCTATGCTTTTTATCACTTCTTATACCGGCAGAATAAGGCACAATCCTGACAGAGTCATACCTTGTATTATTACGGGAGGAAGACACTATGTTTGATGATCTGGATATATTCGCGGCAGTGGTGGAGCATTCAAGCCTGAACCGGGCTTCACGCCAGCTTAACTTGTCACAACCCGCCCTTTCCCGCAAAATCTCCAAGCTCGAGGAGAGGCTGGGCGTTCCATTGTTCAACCGGTACGGCAAGCGCCTGGAACTTACCGAGGTTGGCCGCTTGGCTTACACCTATGCGCTAGAGCAGCGACAGCAACGTTCCAAGTTTCTGGAGGCGCTCTCAAAGTTCAAGGAAGGCGAACCCCAGCTTGTTACGCTGGGGGCCAGCCTGACCACGCTGCAGACTACACTGCCACCGCTGGTCAACACCTATATGGAGAAGTATCCCGCTGCCGAACTGAAACTGATTACCGGAAAGACGCATGAGATTGTCTCCTCGGTCAGCGAGGGCAAGTGTGATGTAGGAATTATTGCTTCCTCCATTCAGGAGCCCGGGCTGCGCTGTATTCCGCTCTTCGAGGATCAGCTCCGCCTGGTCGTCTCCAGTCAGCATCCGCTTACGCTGCTGCCCAAGCTGAGCATGGACCATCTCTCACGCCTGCCGATGATCCTGTTCTCCAAGGGAACCTGGTACCGCCGCCTGACCGACGATTTGTTCCAGCGCTGCGGTATTGATCCCGATGTGCGCATGGAGATCGATTCCTTCGAGGCGATTGTCCGGCTGCTGCCGACAGCCAAGACCGCGGCGCTCCTGCCCAAATCCTATCTGCGTCCCGAGCTGCTGAACGGCAGCGGGCTCGTCTCGCTGCATATCAAGGAGCTGGAGCAGACTCAGCGGACTACCTGTCTGATCTACCGGGACGGCGGCGGGCTCAGCGGTGCTGCCCGCTCACTGGTGCAGGTGACAGAAGAAGTATTCCTGCCGAAGCTGACCGATTGAGAAAAGACCTTTGATCTTAAAAAACCCGCCTGCGGACTAGCCGCAGACGGGTTTTTGGCATAAACAATTACAGGTTAACGGCTTCTTCCTCAAATTGGTCAATACCCTCATTGGAGCCGATGACGACCATAATATCACCTTCGTACAAGGAGTCCAGTGCAGTCGGAGCGACGATAATTCCACTCTCCCTATTGATGGCAATGATGCTGCACCCGTATTTGGCTCGGGTATTCAGCTGGGACAGACTCTTGCCATCCATACAGGACGGAACATTCATCTCGACAATTTTATAATCCTTGGATATTTCAATATAATCCAGCAGATTGGGAGTGACTAACTGGTGAGCCACCCGAACCCCCATATCGCGCTCCGGGAAAATCACCCGGTCCACACCCAGCTTGGTCAAGGCGCGACCATGAAGAATAGATATAGCCTTGGCCACCACCTGCTTGACGCCAAGCTCCTTCAGCAGAATGGCTGTCAGAATACTACGCTCCATATTATCGCCAATGGCTACAATACCACAGTCGAAATTCCGGACACCGAGCGAACGCAAAATGCCCTCGTCTGTGGCATCCGCCATCACCGCATGGGTGAGCTTGTCGCTCATCTCCTCCACCCTTTCTTCCAGGTGGTCCACACCGAGCACCTCATAGCCCATATCCATCAGCTCAAGCGCCAAGCTTGAACCGAACCGTCCCAGCCCAATTACTACAAATTGCTGTGGTTTCATCTCCCGATAACTCCTTATCCAATAATCATTTTGCCTTCCGGATACTGATACAATGGTTTACCCTGTTTTGGACCAAGTGCATATGCCAGAGTTAACAGTCCCAGCCTGCCAGCGAACATAGTGAGACAGATGAGGATTTTGCCGACTAACGACAGCTCCGGCGTCAACCCCATGCTCAGCCCTACGGTCGCGAAAGCCGATGTCGTCTCGAACAGAATCTCCAAAAAGTCGCGTCCCTCGGTCGTCGAGAGCACCATAGATACAGTGACAATCAATAGCAGAGCGAGCAAGGTGATCGTTAATGCTTTGAACACCCTCTCCTGTGCCAGCCGGTAACGGAAGAATACAATATCCTCCCGCCCGCGCAGCATGGAGATTACAGCGCCGATCATGAGCGTAAAGGTCGTTGTTTTGATCCCGCCCCCGGTAGAACCGGGAGAAGCACCGATAAACATTAGAATCACGATAAAAAATTGCGTGGCCTGACGCAGCCCGGAAATATCCAGCGTATTAGCCCCGGCCGTACGCGGTGTGACCGACTGGAAGAAGGCAGCCAGTATTTTGCCGCCGATGTTCAGGGAGCCCATACTCCGCGGATTCGTAAATTCAAATACAAAAATCACGAGCGTGCCTGCCAGAATCAGCGCTGCGGTTGTGGATAATACCACCTTACTGTGCAGCGACAACCTGCGCTTGCGCCGGTAATCGACGATATCGGCAATTACAATAAACCCAAGTCCACCGGTAACAATCAGGAACATGACAATCAGGTTCACTACAGGATCGTTGACATAGCCCATCAGGCTGCGGTAATGGCCGAACAAGTCAAAGCCTGCATTATTGAACATGGAAATGGAATGAAACAGTCCAAAGTATATCGCCTTGCCGAGCGGCATATCAAACGCCCAGCGTATCGACAGCAGCAGTGCCGCGCTCCCCTCAATCATGAGTGAATAGATCAGCACCCGGCGGATGAGCCGTACAATGCCTTCCATCGAGTTCTGGTTCATGGCCTCCTGCAGAATAAGCCGGTCGCGCAGCGATATTTTCCGCTTTAACACTAGAGCAAAGAGTGTTGCCATCGTCATGAAGCCCAGGCCGCCAACCTGAATCAGGATCATAATGACGGTCTGCCCAAAAAGGGAAAAATACGTGCCGGTGTCCACAACTACTAGCCCCGTAACACAGGTAGCAGAAGTTGCTGTAAATAGCGCATCTATGAAGTTCAATGAATGTCCACTCCGACTGGCAACCGGAAGCATCAGCAGCAGCGTACCAATCAAAATGATCGCCGCAAAACCGAGTACCAGCGTCTGGGGCGGGGAGAGCTTCAATATTGTGAAACGGTTCAACCTGGGGAATGGCGAAGCCAAATCCTCACCTCTCACTATAATAAATTGAGATTGTATATCATTAGAATGCCAAACAAAAAAAGCACTGGAACACCAATGCCTCTCCCCTTGGTTCCTGCAGTGTTCTGAAGCCTACGAGGTTAGCTGACGGATTCGGGCAGCTGCAGTGCCCTATTCGTTCCCGGAACGAAATTCACCCCTGAAGATCGGCGCCTAAACTTACGTCTATATGCACCCTTCACTTCTTATGGTTCCCCCGTTTTCAATTGAAATTCGGCTTATATCTAATTGCATTCAAATTATATACGTTCTGTCCTGACATCACAAAGACACTATTAAGTATATTTGGATAAAATAATGTCTTAAAGAGTGACCGGGAACACAGGAGACCCTGTTCTCATTCCTTTTCCGTGACTTGCCTGTAATTGCATCGTTTTTCACGGTTTTATGAATACATAGAACTTTCAACCTTGAAATTGTATGGCGGGGAATGATACACTACATACAACGAGTGTATGACCTATACCCATACACATTATTCCTACTAGGGGGAAGACATGGAAGAATCTTTGGAGCTGCTGCCGCAGCAATTTCAGATCAATCCCTCGCGTCCCATCTATGAACAATTCGTCGAAGCCATCCGGGGCCGGATTGTTACCGGTCTCATCCCGCTTGGCTCGCGTCTGCCATCCGTGAGGGATTTGGCAGCCGACCGAGGCGTGAATCCCACTACGACTGCAAGAACCTATCAGGAGCTGGAGCGAATGGGCCTGATCGTCACCTATCGTGGACAGGGTACCTTTGTTACGAGAGAACAGGATGTCATCGGGGAGGCTCGCAAGGAAATGATCCTGGAGGCCGTGCGGCAATTTAAAGCTGCGGGTGCCAGCCTGGGGCTGTCAGCAGAGCAGATGCTGCAATTTGATAAGGAGGAATCTTGATGCGTACGAATAAAGATATTTCATCACTGCCAGAACTCAAGGCAGCCGTGCAATGTCAGAACCTGACGCTCCGCACGAGGAAAAAAACAATTTTGGACGACGTAAGCTTCCATATTCCCCAAGGCAGTATCACTGGACTGCTCGGTCCTAACGGTGCGGGCAAGTCTACCCTATTACGCCTGATCACCGGACTGGCTACACCAGACTCCGGCTCCGTGAAGATTTTCGGCGATCCTGCCGGCGTAGAGCGTCTAGGACAGTTATCCCTGCTGCCGGACCGCAGCAGCCTGCCTGGATGGCTGACTGTAGGGCGCTGGCTTCACTTTGCTGAAGGCATATATCCCGATTGGGACAATGTGAAGGCAGAACAACTAATGGGTCAGCTTTCCGTTAAGAGGGAGTCCCGTATCTCAACCTTATCTCGCGGGGAAGAAGCAAGACTGCAGCTGCTGACCTGCCTGTCCCGCAAAGCTCCGTTAGTCATACTCGATGAGCCCTTCACTGGCGTGGACCTCATTTCCAGAGAGGAAATTGCGTCCACAGTTGTGGGTGAGATGGCTGATGGTGAGCGTACCTTTTTAATTGCTACGCATGATATCCGGGAAATGGAGCTACTGTTTGACCGCCTAATTCTGATTGGCGACGGACGGATTCAAGGTATTGAGGATGTGGAACAGCTCCGCCAGTCCGGTCATTCCGTTGAATCCCGTTACAGGGAAGTGTTCGCATGACAGCGCTTAGAGCGTTAACAGATCTGGAGTACAGCCGCTATAATCCGTTTAAGTGGGGCAAAAAATCTTTTTTGGGGATTACTGTAGCTCTATTCGCTCTGCTCTTGGGTATCGGATGGTATCTCTTTCATGGCAAACAGCCTTCTTTGCAAGCTCCCTTTACAGCAGGCACCATTCTTATAATAGGGATCATTATGTATCTTTCTTCAGTCGACATGCTGATGTTTACAATTCATAGTAGCCGGGAGTGGATTCTGAATTTCCCGCACCCCCGCAAGCTTCTGCTGTATGCCAAGGCGATAAGCCTGTTTAAGCATGGATTGTATCTTGCTTCCATCGTTATCGTCGCTAATATCGGACTATATATGCTCTTCAACCTGACGGGACATCATGAGCAACTTCCGTTTAAAGAGCTTATCCTAACGATAGTCGCTCATGCACTCTTTATGGCTTCCATCTTTCCGCTCGCCATCGTATGCGGATTGCTGGCAGGAACCATTCTTATGGGCTGGAAGATGCTGCTGTTCGTCCCTTTTTCATTATTTTGGCTATCACCGTTGATGATTTTGGCCATCTACTTGAATTCCATTGCTTTGAACGGTGTGCAATTACAATACCTGAATCCGTCCTATATCCTATTGTATACACTGGGAATTCTGCTGATTGGCTGGCCTCTGAGCTATAAGCTGATCCAATGGATTGCCAAGGCTGGTCTCGAAAGAATGAGTGAGATCCGATATAATTTCCTGGCAGTACAGCTTCCGTTTGTTAAAGAGCAGAACACTATGAAGTCATACCGGCATTCTTCCGGATTCCAGGCACTGTATCAACTGGAGCGCAGCCGTCTGCAATATTTTGAAGGATTACTACCCATTAAGGTGATCAAGGGAGCCTTACTTGCCGGAGCATTTATCTTGTTCTACCTGTTCCCCGGAAATGATCAATTAGTAATGACTCTGACCAAGATGCAATTTATCCTGCCTGTGCTGGTAGCTTCCATATGGATCATGTGCAAAGGCGCGGTGGAGCACAAGCAAATGAATTGGCGGCTCTCTTTTCCACACCCCAGACTGCTGCTTATAGTATCTAATATCGTCGCAACAGGAGTTACCGTCCTTCGCATCCATCTGATGCTGGGCATAGCCACTCTGGCCGGAATCGGGGCAGCTCTTGCAGGGGGAAGAACGAATTTCGCTTCTGTTACTGATTATCTGCATTGGTTTGCATACATCTTCTTAACATCAGCCCTGATGCTCTTCCTATCCCTCTGCCTGCTGCAAATCAGCTATTATCTGATGAAATCAAAGATACTGATCGGACTGATCTTCCCGCTGTATATGATCATTGCGCTTCAACAAACGATTGTAAATAATACCCTGCTCCCGGAAACTATACAGATCGGACAGACGCCGAATTGGCTGCTGCTTGGATGGGTAACCTTGATCGGATTGCCGCTTGCCGCAGCCTGCCTCCCTGTTGGGGCCAGATATCTACACCTCGTTATCGCTCAAAGCAATGAAACGGTTATCCGAAAAAAACATTAGAATCATAAAAACAGGCTCCTCTGCGTAAGAATACTTGTTAGAAGATTGTAGACAAGCAAAATAACTGGTTTGATCTCATTTGTACCGTATTGCAAGTAGTGCCATAATACATGAGTTCACCCAAAAGGAGGCGTTATATGAATCCCGTCGGCCAGCCCCTTAAGCAGCGTCCCCTCTCCAAAGGGCTAATTATTTCGGGCATCATCGGCATTGCCCTGTTCATTATGTTCCAAGTGTTCCCGTCCTTACTCGGAGGTGTACCTGAAGGAAACACCGCAGTAATCAGTAAAGACGTGGCACGGAGTAACGCCGCGGCGTTCGCGGCAGAGAAACTGGGCTATACCGTCTCGGATGGAGAGTGGAACATCACCTACCAGTCCGACTCTTCCTTCTTCGGCTATATGTCGCGGGAGAAACTGCTGGAGGACTATAGCAAAAAGAAACTGGACCAGCGTTATCCCTACGATGTTTATCATGCGGCCTTCACACCTGCAGGTCAGAATGGTACTCTTCTGACTGTGAATCTTAATATGTATACCGGGCAGGCGGTCAGCTTTGCCCGCGGGGCAGCCGTTCCAGGCGGCAATTCGCGCAGCGGTGCTCATTCCATTGCCGCGAGCGAGGAGCAAACGCCCCTGTCCTTAGCACAGAAGGAACAGCTGGCCCGTCCCTGGCTGAAGGAATGGGGCGTTAATCCTGCCAAGCTGCAAATTGAGCCGGGTAGCAGCGGCGGTTCCGGGCTGACGTACACAGACAGCTCGGTCACTGTAGGAGAATCCCGCCTGCAGTATCAATTTACTTTTGATGGAGGAGATGTTTCCTCCTTCAAGCCCGGATTTACAGCGCCAGGCTGGCATACTTCGTACGTAGACAGCCAGAAGTCACTGGCTACGAAAATGACCCTGTACGGCTATGGCCTGCCGACCATCGCTCTGGGCGTGCTGGCCTTGATCTACAGCATTCTGAAGCGGAGCCATACTTCTTTTAAGCGCGGCCTCTTCCTCAGCACGGTTCATTTCCTGATTATGATGGCCACTACGTACAACATGCTACCGGAGACCTCCGGCGATAATGTGGAGGCACGGGTTACGGCCATCGTGATGTTTGTGATTTATGCGCTTTACAGCCTGCTCATGTCTTCCCTTCTCTACTTCTCACTGGTCGGCGGAGACGGCCTCTGGCGTAAAGAAGAGGGGATGAATCCATGGCCCCGTGCCAAAGAGCCGGGATACGGCCAATATGTACTGGACAGCATTCGTGCCGGGTACGTCTGGGCCTTTGTCCTGCTTGGGGTTCAAACGCTGATGTTCATCCTCCTGTCATTGACCCTGCACAATTGGTCTACAACCGATGCCAGCCAGTCGCCTTATAATATGAGGTACGCTTGGCTGCTGCCGGTCGTAGCCTGGCTCGCAGGCCTGTCTGAGGAGGCTATCTACCGCCTGTTCGGTATTCGCATGCTGAAGAAAATCGTGCGCAGCACATTGGTTGCCAGCCTGATTACAACCCTCATCTGGGCTTTCGGGCATACGCTGTACCCGATCTATCCGATCTCCTCGCGCCCGATTGAGCTGACTGTAATCGGACTGCTGTTCAGCTACATTTTCCTGCGCTACGGCTTTATCGCCGTCATGTTCAGCCATGTCGTGTTTGATAGCATCCTGATGGGCGTGACGCTGATATTTATGAAGGAAAGTGTCAATGTGTGGGCAGGCATCTTTGCCATCGTCATGCCGTTCCTGGTCGCTTATATCGTCTACCTGTTTAACCGGTCCAGGACACCAGAGGAACCTGAAGCTGCCAATACAGTGGTATAAAAGAAAGGGATGCTCCATAAGCCGTTCTCCGGCCTTTGGAGCATCCCTTTTGCATATAAGATTCTTATTATGACTTGGATTACGTTGTCAAGCTGTGTTCGCCCTTCGTATCCTTGCCTGGCAGACGGGAAGGAAAACGAATTCGGATAACCGTTCCCTCACCTAGTGAGCTATTGATAATTACACCGTATTCCTTGCCGTACTGCAATTTAATGCGCTGATCCACATTGCGGATGCCATAGCCAATCCCCTTATCTGTAGGGTCCAGCACCAGCTCAATGATCTCTTCCTTCATACCAAGTCCATTATCTTCCACTTCGAAGCAGATATCCTCGCCCTCAGGGTACGCACGAATGATAATCGAAATCTCATCATCGTACCAGGCATGCTCGAGCGCATTTTCCACAAATGGCTGCAAAATAAACTTCACCGTCTCATATTCCATCACTTCCGGCGCAATCTCATAAGTCACGTTGATGCGGTCAGCATTCTTGATCTTCTGAATCTCCAGATAGGATTCCACAATCTGAATCTCCTGCTCAATCGGAATAATCATATCTCCGCGATGCAGGGAAAGGCGGTAGAATCTCGCCAAAGCCCGTACAATTTCATGCAGCTTATCAATTTCCCCCAGCTTCGCCATCCGGCTGATGGACGAGAAGGTGTTATATAGAAAATGCGGATTCATCTGGGAATGAAGCACCTGCAGCTCCGTTTCCTTCTTCTCCAGATTACTGACATACACTTCATCGATCAACCGCTGAATCGTTGATGCCATATCATTGAAGGCACTGCCAATCTCTGAAAATTCATCGTTCCCCTGAATCGGCATCCGCTTGTGGAAGTTCCCTTCCTGGAAGGACTTCAGCGAAGCTGTCAGCTTCATAAACCGCCGCGAGAAATACTGGGACATAATAATGCTGATCACGAACAGTAGCGCCAGAATCAATACGCAGATCCATATGGTCACATTGCGAACTTGTTCAGAGTTCTTTTTCAATGAAGAGTAAGGAACCCAGGCAACTATGCTCGCCGACATGTTATCAATTGGCGTCTTAATCTCCATGAAAGATTCAGGCTTGACGATATCCCCATTGGCAGCGCCGGACAGCATCGCCGGGTCCATCTGATTCTTCGAGCTGGAGAACAGCAGATGATCCTTATCATCTACAATAAAGAGGATGCTGTCCTCGCCCAGATGTCCGGTATCTACGTCGGAGAAAATATACTTCATATTCACCGTCATCTTGATCAGACCGCTCAGTTGCAGGGTATCGTAATTGATCAGTGGCCTCAGGTAAGAGATGCTACCCGTTTCTCTGTCCTTATCTACCTGCTTCCACTCCGCCGAGCCAAAATGCAGATCCAGTGACTGATACCACGGTGCATTCTGAATCCGCTCGCTGTGAAAGAGAGAATACTTGCGCCCTCCCTGCCCCGTATTTACGGTACTGTTGTCATTATAGTAATACTCGCTAAGATAGTAATACTCACTGACATTCGGGTTGTCCACATACAGAGACAACTTCACTTCCTGATTGGGCAAGCTTGCGGCATTCTCCAATTTGGGCAGAATGTATTGGGACATAATATTGTATTTTTCCCACCCGGAATGATAGCCGGTCAAATAACGTGACAACGTCTGATCTGCGTAAATCTCATCCGAGCTGCGAATCAGATCCTTCAGGCGATAATCGACGTTATTGCCTACCTGCTTCACCGTAACTTCGAGACTGCTTCTAGTGTGCTCTGCAATCGTATTTACGGATGAGATGTACGCATAACTGCCGATGCCTATGACCGGAGTCAGCACCAGCAGCAAATAGGATATCAACAGCTTGTAGCCCAAAGGCATATAAGTGGAAGGAAAGCGTCTCTGCATGAAGATCAACTCTGCTTTCTGTAATCTGCTGCGGTAATGTTGAAGAATTCACGGAATTGTCTGCTGAAATAGGCAATATTCTTGTAGCCCACCATCTCGGCCACCTCATAAATCTTGTACTGGTGCTGATCCAGTAGGGTAATCGCCTTTTCCATACGGGTACGGACCAGATATTCATTGAAGCTCTCTCCCATATGCTCCTTGAACATCACGCCCAGGTGATTCGGAGAATAGGCAAAATGGTTAGCCACCTCGCGCAGCGTCAAGTTATCGGACAGCTTCTCCTTGATATATTGTTCAATGTGCTCCATTAAACGCCGGTTCTTATGCTGTTTCTTCATAAACAGAATCTCCGAAATCTGGAACAGCGTATTGCGAAGCCAGCGCTTGATGTCCTCCACAGTTTCCAAATTATGAATGACATCCATTTGCTGGATGCCCCATCCAAGCAGACTCTCATAGGTCTCATTCAATGTTCCCAGATAAGCTTCAAGCCGGGTCGCAATGTGAATAGAGAAGTGGTATACCTTGACTGGATGCTCAAAATCGGCAGCCACGTCGAATAGCTCATCAATACAGTCGCAAATATCAATCAGTCTGTATCCAGCCATCGCTCCAAACATGGCCTCCAGCACAACGCTCAGATCCTTAATGTCCTTGGTCATTCCTGCTTTATTCATCACCGGGTGGATGACCCGGTTCTTGCCGATGAACATCTTCCCGTTCATAAAGGTCTTAGCTTGGGAAAAAGACACCGGAAGCTCTTCCAGCGAAGTCGCTTGACTTCCATAGCTTACAGTAATCGTAAACGAGGTCTGCTCACGCACCTCTTGTACCAGCTTTTGCAACTGCAGTTCCAGCAAATCTGACTCTGTTGTGTAGATCAGCCCAATCTGGGAGCGGTTCAAACGGCATATTTTACCGGTGCCCGCAGCCTCCAGCCGGGTGGCAATATATCCATAGAGATCGTCCAGAGCAGCATTTCCGGATTCTGGATTATCGCCGATCCGCGACAATACATCATCGGCCTCAATCAGCACCGCGTAAGCGCTTGTAAATACTAAATCCATAGGATACCGAGCCAGAAAAGCACCAAGAGTCTCCTGATCGATCGTGCCCTCCAGCAAATGTCTCAGCACATCGTTCTTGATGAACTCAAACGAGGTCATGGCACTGGTATCTTCACTTCGTTTGACGCGTTCACTGTCCAGTTCTGCAGTCGCCGTCTTCAGAACCGCCACGATCTCTTCATCATCAACCGGCTTCAGAATATAGCCATGCGCCTTGAGATCAAGTGCCTGCTTGGCATAATGGAAATCCTGATAACCGCTGATGAAGACCGTTTTGATGCCTGGATTCTTCTCCAGTGCTTTGCGTGACAGCTCAATGCCAGAAATCACCGGCATTTTAATGTCGGTGATCAGCAAATCAATATCATGATTTTCTATAAATTGAAGCGCAGCAAGCGCCTTGTTCTCGCTACAAACTACCTCGATCCCAAGGTCATTCCAGGGGATAAGACAGCGAAGCCCCTCTAGATCATAATTCTCATCGTCCACAAGCACGGCCCTATACATGACAATCCCTCCCCATTCATGAGGAAAAGAGGGCACGGATTGTGTCCCTCTTGTTCCCGCCTTCGCTGGCGTTAGCCTTTAATTTTGCTGAGATTTTGTTGCCATACATTTGTTTTCCATTTCAGAACTTTATCATAACCCATCTTCGCTGCTTCTTTGTCCGTTTCCTCGATCAAACGAAGCACTTCTTCGTCACTCTTCGCGAAGATGATTTTAGGTATAACTTGTGCGTATTGATCTTTCAAGCGTTGCAGAATGATACCCTCTTCAGAGTTTGGAGCTGGATCAAGATTCGAGAACTCGGTGATGTTCTTGGAAGTCTTGAAGGAGATGTTCGCCTGAGCCAGTGTCGTCCAATCCTGTGCTTCTGCAGGCAGCAACTTCTCGCGTTCAGCTTTTACTTTGTCTACATAGGAAGTGTTTCCGTACCAGTTAAATTCGCCAATCTTCAATTCGTCGTATTTCTTAGGATCGCGATTGATATAGGCGTCATTTGGAATTGGTACTCCGTCTTCTACTTTATCATAAAATAATCCAGGAGGCCCGAAGAATAAAATTTGTTGTCCTTCAGGGCTAGTTGCCCAGTTCATGTAAGAGAAGATAGCTTCAGGATCTTTTGCATTAGTGGTGATTACGTTTACATTCCAGCCCAGTGTGTTGAATCCGGAAGGATAGACTTTATCCTTGTCTACGCCGTCTTTGTGCACAGGCCAGATTGGCTCGTAGCCGCCTTCAGGATCTTTGGCGGTCAGCAAGTTGTTCGCCTCACGTCCGATACCTTCAACTACGGAGTCATACGCACCGAATACTGCAATTTTACCAGTTTTCAGCTTTTCAAGCACCTGATCACGGGTTTGGGTCAGCAAATCCTGGGAAGTCAGGCCTTCACGGAACAGTCTGCTTGCGAACAAAGCAGTATCCTTAAAGCCTTGATCCTGATAAACCGACGTCAGCTCAGAGCCGTTTGGCACCCCGAAAATTTGGCCCGATCCGGGAGAGATAAAGCCAGGTGTACGGTCATTTGCGGAACCGCTGTACAACATACCGATCATTTGCAAGTCAGCGCCATCACGGGTCTCACCAAAGTCGATCGGTACCAGATTAGGGAATTTTTCTTTGACTTGCTTCAGGTAAGCTTCAAGGTCTTCCCATGTTTCAAGCTTAGGAGATCCAAGCGCTTTGTATGTCTTCTTCTCTACGAGATACGCTGCGTTACCATTACCATTCTTACCATTGATATACCAGTTCGGAATCTGATACAGCTTGCCGTCTTCGCTACGCAGCATGTTCAGGGTTTCCTCACCTACATTTTTGACAAACTCAGGATACTTCTCCAGGTAAGGATCGATTGCAACCAGCTTTCCTGCTTTTTGCAGGCGCTCTACGTCTTTACCACGGTCCAAAATAATATTGTCAGGCAATTGATTGGATACGATCATAGCGTTCAGCTTTTGAGCTGCAGCGCCGTTGGATTGTACCGGATCAAGGGTAACCTTCAAGTTCTCTGTAATCCATTGACCATGTGGTCTTTCTGCCCATGTTGGTGCAGTGTACCAGTCATAGTTGACAAAACTTGTGAAGGTAACCGGTTTCACTTTTGCCGCTGCGTCTTTAGCTTCATCTGCTGGACTGTTGCTGGGAGTTGTATTTCCTGTATTCTCAGCGCTTTTCTCTGTGTTGGTTGCAGCGGATGGACTTGGTTCAGAAGCGGCATTGTTGTTGTTACTCGAGCAAGCAGCGAGCATACTTGTAGCCATTGCACTGACAAGCAGCAGAAGCCCTATCTTATTTTTCTTCATCTCATAACCCCTCTCACGTTTACAGTTTAATATGTCATTAGTGGGCGGCAGCCGAAGCTGCCCCCACAGATAACCATAGATACTACTCTTTCAGTGATCCTACCAATGCGCCCTTGACGAAGAACTTTTGCAGGAACGGATAGATCATTAGTATCGGCAGTGTAGCAATCATCATCGTTGCCATCTGCAATGCCTTGACCGTCACCGTGTTCTGCACCAGACTTTGTGCATAGGAGTTCAGATTGCTCATCAGACTCGCGGTTGCCCCTGCATTAATGATCTGTACAAGCAGCGTTTGCAGTGGGATCAGATTCTGATCGCTGATAAAGATCGCCGGCGTGAACCAGTCATTCCATAGTCCAACGGCGGTGAACAACCCGAGTGTCGCCATAACAGGTCCAGAGATCGGCAGTACAATCTTGAAAAATACACCAAAGTTGGAGCATCCGTCAATCCTGCCTGATTCCTCAAGTCCGTCAGGTAGTTCTGCAAAGAAGGTACGGAAGATAATCATGTTAAATACATTGACCATACCATGAATTAACAAGAACGTGAACGTATTGTAAAGTTGCATCTGGTAGATCAGGATGAAGTAAGGAATTAATCCTCCGGTGAAGTACATCGTAATAATACAGATGATCATGTAGAATTTTTTGAACACAATGCCTTTCTTGGAAAGACCATAAGCAAAGAGTGACGTAAAGAACATGGACAGTGCTGTTCCTAATACCGTCCGTAGGATGGTAATCATGTAAGCTCTGAAAATGTTGTCTTCCTTGAAGACGATATTGTAATTCTCAAACGTGAACGAGCGTGGCCAGAAAGTAACCCCACCCAATGCTGTGTCACTTCCGTTGTTAAATGAAATGACTAATGAGTTCCAGAACGGATAAAAAGTAATGAAGGCAAGGAATATAAGTAAGACATAAATAATTCCATGCATGATTTTATCAGAACGACTGCTTTTCAAGAAGTGTCCTCCTTTCTTGATGAGAACCGAATGGGCTTACCAGAGACTGGCTTTACCAAAACGGCGTGAGATGGTATTGGCAACATAGAGAAGAAGTACGCTCAACACCGATTTAAGCAATCCGGCTGCGGTCGCGTATGAATAACGTTGGTTCAGAATCCCCATTTGATATACATAGGTATCTACCGTCTGTGCATAAGGCATCAGAATACCGTTATTCAAATTTTTGGTTAGCAGCAAGATATCTTCAAAGCCTGCGTTCAGGATATTACCTACTCCAAGCAGCAGGAAAATCGTGATAACCGGTGCAATGCTCGGAATTGTAATTTTGAAGATTTGCTTAAATTTACTCGCCCCATCAATGGAAGCTGCTTCATACATCGCTGGATCAATCCCGGCAATAGCTGCCATATAGACGATGGAACCAAACCCGATTTCCTTCCAAACGCCTACGGATACGAGAATGCCCCAGAAGTATTCTGGAATGGACAGCCAGTTGATTGGCTTGTCAATTAGAGACATCTTGACCAAAACTTCATTCACCGCACCGTTATCCACAGCAAGCATCGAGAACACTAGCCCGGATACAACGACCCATGAGATAAAGTGAGGGATATACGTAACGGTCTGGACAATGCTTTTGAACACTATATTTTTTACTTCATTCAACATAAGGGCCAAAATAATCGGTGCCGGGAATCCGATCAGAAGCTTCAGCAAACTGATGCCAAAAGTATTTCTGACAATGCTCCAGAACTCCGGTGATTCAAAGAACATCCGGAAGTGCATCGTCCCGACCCACGGACTTGCGGCAAATCCCTCGAACAGATTGTATTCCTTAAAGGCCATCAACACGCCCCACATCGGAATATAGCTGAAGATCAGAATGAATATAATCGAGGGAAGAATCATGAGCTGATAATCCCACTGCCGGGCGAATCTGCTCCAGACTCCCGTGCCCGGCGCTTTCGTGCCCAAGGGTTTATACGCCTTGGCCGGTACGCCACTGGGTATCGTTTCTTTTTTCATAGCATCACCATTTCTTTCATTTGATGCTATTATCTTACCGCTAAAGTGAAAGCGATCTCTACGAGAAGAATTAACGATTATTTTACATAATCAACGGTCTTGTAAATTTTATTAATAGATGGATATCTCCCACAAAGAATAGCCATAATTGGTGCCTCGCTCCTGACCGTTCACGCGTACATAACGAGCCTCTGCCGGGTTAAAGCTAATCTGCTCCAGCCCCCCTTTGCCTGATTTGGTGTTATACACCTGTGTCCAGGTCTTGCCGTCTACTGACAGTTCAATGGTATATGCCTTGGCATAGGCTCCCTCCCAGTCCAGCACTACACGGCTAACCGTCTTCACTGCTTCAAGGTCTACCTGAAGGAACTGGGCATCACTGTAGGCTGACTCCCAGCGGGTTCCAGGATCACCATCCACCGCATATACTGCGGCCTGGACAGAATTGGGCGATGAGGTTACGGGCTTGTGCAGTGCGAGGTTCTCCGTATTGACTTCTGCCACAGGCTGCTGCACGGCGGCCTCTTCATAACCTGAAGCCTCCACTGTAATCTCATAATCTTTGGCGGCTTCGAACAGCGCACCATCCAGTTCAATTTGTCCTGCACTTATCGTAAACTGGTCTGCCGTCAGCTCCTTGTCGTCCACCTTAATGGACTCTACCGCCTTTCTCCAAGCCGGACTATCGGGGAAAGTAATGTTGACTGGCTGACTATCCGCGCTGGCTGAAGAATCCGCCGTTAGGGCAGGTGCTGCAAGCAGATTGGCTCCTGTTCCATAGACTTCAAACTCCCATAGTGAGTATCCGTAAGGAGTGCCACGCTGAGTGCCTGTCAATTTGACATAGCGGGCAGTCGTAGGATTAAGACTCAGTCTCTCTATCCCACCAGCACCTGTCGTTGTAGCATAGACTTGATTCCAGCTAGTTCCGTTCACGGAAGTCTCGATTCTGTATGACTTGGCGTAAGCACCCTCCCAGTTCAGAACAATATAGTTAATGGACCTGGAGGCGCCCAGATCAACCTGGATGAACTGCGGATCGCTGAAATCGGATTCCCATCTGGTGCCGGGATCGCCATCAAACGCGTAGCGTGCCAGCGTCTTCGGATTCGGTGATGACGTTGCCGTCTTGTTCAAAGCCAGGTTAGGCCCGGTTGGACCGGTTCCTGTCGTATTTTTAGTCGGGTCAACTTTGACCAGTTTCTTGGCTGCCACCTTGGCAGAACCAGTTACACCGCTAGCATTGCGGAAAGTAACCGTAATTTCGGCGTCTGTTGGATTCCAGATCAACGCCTGGTAGGCAGAGCCTTTTTTATATACAGTGGCACTGTGTCCGTTGGTCGCCCAAATATCGGTGCTGCGCTTTCCAAGGGATGCCATGCTGTGCACGAACCAGTAGGTATTGAACAACTCATTTTGCTGCACAGGCGCAGGATTCCATTTATTGAGCACTGCCTGTGGATCGCTCAGCGCCTGAATCGGCCATACGATATGGTACCAATCCTGTTCCGGTCCGCCGTTGTCAGCGACAAAACCGCTGTACAGCCCGGCAACCTTAGCACTGTCTTTTTCAAAACCATAGCTGGTCAAATATTCTGAGGTCGGCAGCCAGTGGATACCATACACGTATACCGGATTCCCATTGAAAAAGGTGCCGAAGAAGTTGGAGCTGCCGTAGACTTGCCCTACAGTCTTGTGCGTGTAGCTCGGAAGCCAATTGTCGTTGTCATAATTGAACCAGTATTGCTTCACTGCATTCAGCTCGGTGGTGAAACCCATGATAGAAGCATCGCGGTAATTCTTCTGCCCGGTCAGGGCGCTCCACATGTATTGTCCAACCCAACCGAACAGCGACTCCCCGGCAGCTTCCTGGTTGTTGCCGCTGTCATTGTCGGCATAACCGCCAGCCCATGAATGGCCTTCATAGGCATCGAAGCTGCGCATATACGGATATTTAGGGTCGGTCTTGGACGGGTTGGCATAATCGCGGATTAACTCATCAACCATGCCGCTGTATTTGTTCTTGAAATCATTATCGAAGGTCGCCAGCACGGCTGAAGCAAATACATAATAGCCATAGGTAAAGTGATGGTCGGTAATGCCGGAGTTGGCCCCGAACTCACTGGTCTTATAGATCAGCGTACCCCAATCAGGGTTGTAATCGAAGAAGTAATCGGATTCGCCCGCTGTATACGTGTACCAGTCCGCAAGAATGGTCTTCATTCTGGACAGGAACAGATTCTTGTAATGGTCGTTGCCAATCTGATCAGCAATCAGGACGCCCATCGCCAGCGGATGAAGCTTCTTGCCTTGCCAGTAGGCATCGGCTTTCATAAGATCGGTTGCAGTATCTGTGTCCAGTATCGCCAGCTGGTTCAGCAGCGTCTGACGCGAATAGGTCGGATCATCCGGTTCGGTGAACTGCGGTACAATGCCGTAGAACTTGTCAACGGTCCGGAAGGTGTTGCCTTCACTCACTTTCATCGTGCCCCGGATGGATGGATAGGACAGTGCTGTCAGCGGTGTAGTCGTTACCTTCCATTGGTGTGGAAGCTGCGCCATCAGGGTTGTATTCGCAAATCCCGGACGTTTCAGCTGTGTAGTCACATTGAAGTCAGTTGTGACGTCGGAAGTAGTCTCATTAAAGCTATACACTACTTTGGTATCGGTTACAAAAGCATACGCGTGCTGGTGATAATAGCTGAGATCTGCTGTTTTCGGAATAGCTGCCAGTGACAAATAGTTCTGGCCCTGTCCGAGTTGAATTTTGAGCTTGGAGCCTACCTTCTTGAAAGTCGTTCCCGGAGGAGCAAACACGCCATACGTTCTTTTTACCATTGCAGGTGTAGGCGCACCATTGGAATTGGTGATTTCGAGTCCGATATGATCCGCGGTGATCGACGAGCCGTCAGCCGCCAGAATTTCTGTGTTCTGATCATTGAAGAAGCGGACCGATGCCGGCAAATAGAGTTCCGGGCTGTTCGGATCGCTGAATTCCGAGAAAAGATACGGCGAGCCTTTTACAAAGGTGGTTTTTAGCTTCTCTACAGCTCCGTCGCTCAGTACCGCAGTTGCGGACCAGTCTCCGTATCCGGTTATGCGATTGGTCATCGAGGAGGTATTGATGTTGCTGGACATGAGATACAAGTCCGGACTGCCCGCCGCTTCCTGCGCCTTACCGTCCGCACTTAAATAGCCGGCGCCAGGGTTCAAGACGCTAAGTCCTTGCTTGGTGTACTTGGATTTAAGCGGCAGGGTAATAATACCGTTGCCGAGCTTGTTAACCATAATCGATTGCCACCAGTCATTCGACGGCAGCGGAGTGTTCAGATTATCGGCTTTGTAGAGCGGGTATTTAGGCTGTGGAACTGAGCGGTTATTCATAGAATGGCTGCCCTGTCCCACTGGAACTGTAGTAAGGGTCGGCAATGGCGCAATGGTATAGGCCGGCCTTGGATCACCCTGTACATAATCATAGGCCTTGAATTCAAAAATCGAGTAGCCAAAGGTAGTCGCCCGGGCGATTCCCTTCATCTGCAGGTAACGACCGCTAGCATACACGGGCAAGTTGAGTGTTCCCCCATCGCCATGCATTTCGCGGTAAATCGTAGTCCAGTTGTTCCCGTCATTGGAGAGCTGGATATCATAGATACGGCCGGCAGCCGCTTCCCAGTCGATAATTACCCGGCCCAGCGTACGAACGCTGCCAAGATCCACTCTGATCCATTCATCATCTGTCGGATTGGAAGACCAGCGGGTGTCCTTGTTACCGTCAACCGCCAGCTGCGGCAAGGTAGAGTTCGGAGGCAGGTAAGGGGACTGCTCATACGAAGAAGCCGTTACCGGACGGTTCAGGGCCACGTTCGGTCCCAAGACCACCGGCGGAGGATTAACACCACCCGTGCCGTAAATTTCAAACTCGAAGAGCGAGATGCCATATTGCGGCAGCGCCTTCTCAGAAGCTTGAAGCCGTACGTATCTGCCGGTGCCGTTAACTGCAAAATCTTCAATGCCACCGGTACCGTTCACCTTGGAATGAATCTCATTCCACTGCAGTTCATCTTGGGACACCTGAATTTTATAGGCTTTAGCATAAGCGCCTTCCCAACGCAGCACGATCCGGTCTACTTGGGCCGAGGCGCCAAGATCCACATAAATCCAGTCATTTGTATTTCCCCAAGAGCTGCTCCAACGTGAAGACGTATTGCCGTCCACCGCCAGATCAGGTGTGTTATTTCCTTCCGAGCCAGACGCATACGCTGGCCTGTCAAGGGAAAGCAGGTATGAAGGTGCAGCCTCCGCCCGCTGAGGGGCAACAAGCACCAGGCTGAAAAGCAGGGATAGTACAAGCGTCATCGCTGTAAACTTTGTACTTTTTTTACCGTTCATCACACGTAAAGGTGTCATTAACGTTAAATCCTCCTTCAAATTTTTATAATTGGGAAAAATGATTGCATATGATCTTGCTTTTGCATTTTTTTACATGATCTTGGGCCTCATCAACTCCTTTTCATACTTGAAAGGCAATAATTTGCCACCAACTTGAAGCGCTTTCATTAATTCGTGTACAATATAACTTTTTATGTATGCGGATACAATTATACAAAGCAACGATTTCATGCAGTTTTACACGAACTTCCAAATCATGTGAACTTCACCTAAAAAGAAGCAGGCCTTTCGTACCACAAACCATATAACAAAAAGGCCGACCCCTGAAGGTCAGCCTTTGTACGATACGATCACGCCTATGTTATGAATGCTCCGCCCCATCTTCCTGTAATACAGGTTCCTCATCCCGAAGGGCCTCCAGAATCTGCCCAGCAAGCTTCTCTCCGATAGACAATGGACGGAAATCCTCAATACTCGCCTCTTTAATTTTCTTGAGTGAGCCAAAATGCTTCAGCAGCAGCTTGCGCCGCTTCTCGCCAATGCCTGGAATGGAATCAAGCTTCGAGGTGACCATGGACTTCCCGCGCTGCTCACGGTGGAAGGTGATCGCGAATCTGTGCACTTCATCCTGGATGCGCTGTAGCAAATAGAACTCTTGGCTATCACGTGCCAGACCCACCGGCTCCGGAGGATCGCCGACCAGCAGCTGGGCGGTCTTGTGCTTCACGTCCTTCACAAGACCGCAGACCGGAATGAATAGACCGAGCTCGTTCTCCAAAATGTCTACCGCAGCCGAAATCTGCCCTTTACCGCCGTCGACCACGATCAGATCGGGCATCGGCAGATTCTCTTTCAGCACCCGCTCATAACGCCGCCGAATAACTTCACGCATCGTCTCATAATCATCCGGCCCTTGAACCGTACGTACTTTGTACTTGCGGTACTCCTTCCGGGCCGGCTTGCCGTCGATGAATACGACCATTGCCGACACCGGATTTGTGCCCTGGATGTTAGAGTTATCGAACGCCTCGATCCGGTGAAGAGATTCCAGGCCCAGGCTCTGGCCCAAGCTGAACGCCGCACCCGAGGTGCGCTCTTCATCCCGCTCGATGAGCCGGAATTTCTCGTCCAGCGACACCCGTCCGTTCTCGCAGGCCATGCGCACCATCTGCTTCTTCAGGCCGCGCTGCGGCACCAGCACCTTGACGCCAAGCCACTCCTGAATAGCTGCTGCTCCGCCAGCAGCATCTACAACCCCGGCTGCGGCCGCTTCTGCTGCCGCAGCTTCACGCTGCGCAGCCTCTTGCGCCGTCTCCGGCTCTTCCTCTGCGCCGTCCGCCTCACCGGCGGCAGCAGGTGTGGACGATGCCTTCACCGGCTGATCTTCCGCGGTGGCTTCGCGTACCGCGTCCGGCAGTAGAATCTCCTGCGGCAACGCAGGGTTGTCACTGTAATACTGAGTGACGTAAGACATAAAGTCGCTGTACGCTTCGCCATAGAACGGGAAGGCCGACGAGTGCCGCTGAATCATTTTACCCTGACGCATGTACAGAATCTGCACACACATCCAGCCCTTATCCACTGCATAGCCGAAGACATCGCGGTCTTTGGTGTCCGCAGTATTGATGTTCTGCTTCTCCATCAGAGCCTCAATATACATGATCTGGTCACGCAGCTCCTTGGCCCGCTCGAAATACAGCTCCTCGGCCGCCTCCTGCATCTTCTGCTGAAGATCCTTCTTGACCGCCTCATGCCCGCCTCCGAGAAAAGCAGCAATACTCTGCGTGATCTCTTCATACTGAGATTTCTGCACCTCTTTCTCACACGGAGCCAGACATTGGCCCATATGATAATAGAGACAGACCTCCTTAGGCATCACGCCGCATTTGCGCAGCGGATACATCCGGTCAAGCAGCTTCTTCGTCTGCTGGGCAGCATAAGCATTCGGATATGGCCCAAAATATTTAGCTTTATCTTTAATCACCCGGCGGGTTACTTCCAGCCGCGGGTGCGTTTCATTCGTGATTTTCAAATACGGAAAGGTCTTGTCGTCCTTGAGCTGCACGTTGTAGCGCGGCATATGCTTCTTAATCAGGTTGCACTCCAGAATCAAGGCTTCCATATTGCTGGATGTGACAATATACTCGAAATCGGTAATATCGAGCACAAGACGTTGGGTTTTGCCGTTATGACTGCCTGTAAAATAAGAGCGGACCCGGTTCTTCAGCACCTTCGCCTTGCCCACATAAATAATGGTGCCTTCCTTGTTCTTCATCAGATAACACCCGGGCAGGTCGGGCAGCAGTGCCAGCTTGTTGCGGATATGATCCATATGATCCATGTTTTACCCCCACCTAAATCCTTCCCCTTGGGGAGACGCCGCAGAATACGATCTAATCAGACACCCGATTCAGGCAACTAAAAAAGAGATCTATGCTGCGGATAATTTATCTCTAATTATAGCACACAAAGCGCCTCCGGAATGAACCGAAGGCGCTAAGCAACAGACCTTGAAGGCCGTATCAAATCTTATTGATGTTTGGCAACGATATTTTTCAGGGATTCTTTGGAGTTCAGTCCCACTACTTTATCAACCGGTTGACCGTCTTTGAAGAAGATCAGTGTCGGAATGCTCATTACGCCAAAGCGGGAAGCTGTTTCCGGGTTCTCATCCACGTTCACCTTAGCGATTTTCACGCTGTCACCCAGTTCTGCGGACAATTCGTCCAGAATTGGAGCAAGCATTTTACAAGGGCCGCACCAAGGAGCCCAGAAATCTACAACAACAGTCCCTTGACCTTCCACTTCATTGGTGAAGGATTGGTCGGACACGTTCACGATAGCCATGATATGTTCCTCCTTTTAGTTTTGCGAAGCCATGCTTGCTTAGTAAGCCTGAAGCTTAGGTTGGCATAACAGCTCCGAAATTATAATGAATAAATTGTTTCATGTAATATGATAACCAGATTACCAATTACCGACACGTTCTAAGTATAACATATTTATAATGAATTTGTGAAATACATCATACAATTATATTGCTCTCCAGTTATTTTACCGGGAACACTCTTATCTTTACAAGAGGTCAGCAGGTTCGTTATACTTATGGAAAGCGCATTATTTGTCAATGACTTATCTCATAATGATTTAAGAATGCAGGCCTGTCGCCTGCAAGGAGGCAAAGACTATGGATGTCAACGCGCATGTACGTGACCCGCGGGAGCATGTCAACGAAGAGCCCCGCAATGACCTTGGCGATCTGATGAACGGATTCTTCGGCATGACAACCTTCATGGCGGTAGTATTCTTCGGCATGGTCATCATCAAGTTCATTCTTTCGGAATAGCAAGCACGGCTCATTACCGTCCGTCTTTGCTATCGAAGCAAAAATCCGTTACCTTCCCCAAAGGAAGATAACGGATTTTTTGTTTCGCTATACGCTGAACTTAAGATCCGAACGTAAGGCTCGGTCGTCACTACGGTGAATGTTTGGACTTCCGGTCGCTGTTGTTCCCAGATTTCTTATTTATAAACCGCTTCTAGCGGTTGAAGTCTGGTAACAAAGGCGAACGCTTTCGCTCCTTCAGCTCCAAACTTCCCCTTCGTTCCTTCTCGCTTTTCGTTACATTATTCTGTTCGTTTTATATTGATCCATAGCTGCCCCTGCATACACGGTTATCGCTTGCCGCGTTGATTCTCCCCGTACAGCGGAATAACATCCACAAACGGTGCAATCCGGTCCATCAGCCGTTGGCCCTTGTAGATCTCTTCGCCGTCCTTACTGGTGAAGCTGAGATGCTTCTCCAGACCGTCAAGCGGATAGTTCGACGTGTAAAAGGTCGGCTTGCGGTTCATCCGGTAGTTCAGGATGGCCCCCAGGATGTGATCGCGTGCCCAGGGATTCAGGTTCTCTGCACCGATATCGTCAAAGATCAGCAGATCGCAGTTCTTCAGCGTATCCACAGTTTCCTTCAGCTTCTGCCCATCCATCATGATCGACTTCAGATCCTCGATAAAATCAGGCATGTACACGATAACGCCGTTATAGCCAGCCACCGCGAGCTCGTGCAGCAGATAGCACATTAGAAAGGTCTTGCCAGTACCGAACGAGCCATGCAAATAGATCCCGTGCGGGGTCAGACCATTCTCTTTCGTGGTAGTAATGTAATCAAATAATTTATTAACGGCAACCCCCCGGCGAGGGTCCTTGCCCATAATATCGATCTCGTCATAACCGCCGTGCAGAACACGCTCGTCCACATAAAAGCTGCGGATCCGCTTGCGAATGCTATCCTGACTGTCCTGCGCTACCTTCAGCGCACACGGCGTCTTGCGTTCATACAGATCCGGCGCACCGCTGACACTCTCCACGGTTAGCTTGCTGTAATGACCCGGAAAATCATTCGGGCATGCCGCAAGGCCGGGACAGTTAGCGCAGTGGCGGCTTTCCTCCACATACTGGTACAGGCGGCTAAGATGAAGCCGCAGACGTGATTCGTCCAGCTCGGGATGTTCTTCCCGGAGCTGCTTCACCAGGGGATGGTTCAGCAGTCCTTGCTCCAGATCACGGGAACGCTGGCGCAGAGCGGGATTGTTCATTGAACGCAGCACATCGCCCGTAGACTCCATTGTTCCACCACACTTTCTTTACGGCGCCTTGGAGACGCCTTTTTTCTTGCCAGCCTTAATTTCGGCAGCTTTCTTCATCATCGCCGCGAATTCCTCTTCCGATACCGTTCCGGCACTGCCATCATCCAGCGCAATCGGAATATCCGGCTTCGCCGGACGGTTTCCGTTCCGCGTATAAGTGCGCGTACGGCCTCCGGCTGCCGGACTGCTCGCATTCTTACCTTTAACCTTGGACTGATCGCGAATATACCGTACGGCTTTCTCGTAAGTATTGACCTGCTTAACCAGCATATTGGAAGCAATCGCCTCTACGAAATTACGGTTCATCCGTTGGTCACCACCAGAAGCAACCATAGTCATTAAGTAATGGATAAGGACGTTGATAACTTCGCCGTTCAATTTGTAGTTCAAGTCGATCTTCTCGAAAATGTCCAGCAGCTGTCCCGGCACCGTGCCCGGGAAAAATGTTTGCAGCAGCCGTGTATAAGGCTCGTTGCGCAGCATCATATTATATTGGTGAATATCGCATTTGGACAGAAACTGTGGAGGGACCTCCACATAATATTCCATCTCGACAGCCTGTTCTAGCGGAGCAATAGCGTCGCTATTCTCCTCACTCACTGCAGCGCGGAGGGACACCACCTTAGCAGCAGCGACTTCGCGCTTCTCCTGCCGTTTCAGATCCTGCCGGAAGTGCTGGCTGGCGATATGCTGAAGCGTGTCCAGAATCACCTCACCGTCCGGCGCGAACACTCCATCCTCATCCAGCAGGCGGCATATATCCTGCGGGCCCAGATCATACTTGCGGGCCACATAATTAATGACCCCCATCTGGTTATGATCGAAGCGCAGCTTCTCTACATGGGACCGGTTCACCGATTCTCGCGGGAATCGCAGAATAATATCACTATATCCAATAGCCTGGTCTCCATCTTCGCGGGCACCAGGCTGCCGTACAGTGGCAACCTCGGCCAGCGCCTGCTCCAGCTCATAATCTATCACATGTGTATTGAGCTCAAAAATATCATAGAACGGCAGCGAGATGTTCTCCTTGCCAAGCGAGCGGCGGCTAAGCTCCTCCGGCTGCCGGGTCCAGAACTGCTCCCGCAGCGCCAGCACGGCGAATTTGCCGATTTTGTCACGCAACAGCAGGGTTAGATGCTGGGTAGCAAAAAACTCGGTAGGCGAAAGCGGAGCCAGCAGCTCATATTCATACATATAGTCATCCGTCTCCGGCATATAAATCCGGCAGGTCTGCAATAGCCCCACTGCTTCAAGCCGGGAAGCTTGATCAATCAAATATTTACGGCCTTTCTCGTTCGGTTCTACGCCCAGTGTCATGAACAGTCGACGTTGCTGCTCCACTCCGGAGTAGCCAATAGCCTCTGCCGGGATATGCTCGAAGAGCAAACGGTACAGGCTGATGGCGAAGGCACCCACCATAGGCTGGTATACGGAGCCCAGCATTCGTCCATCAAGCACACTAAGGCCGAATTCGCGGGAAACGCAGTACCGATGATGTTCGGTAAAATGATGTAAATGACTCATGCGCATCTGCGGAAACCTCCCCCTTATCTGCACGAATTCATATAGAGTTCTATTCTATCACAAAAAACGCAGCCGGAAATGTAAAAAAAAGTGCAATTTCGACCTTTTCCGCGAACCACCGATTCACTGCACCAGCTATCATTTTCCAAGCCCTTATACATAGCCGATTTTATTCCTGCCAGTCCCTGTTTATTCTTTAATAGGACTTATTTTCATGTCTCTTCCCAATAAAAAAAGAAATCACAGTCATCGGAATGACCGGATTTCCCGGCAGACTGAGAGCCCTTTCAAAAATAGGGGGGGGACAGTCCGGTTTAAATATTATATGTCGTTGTGGGACTAAAACATTTTGTAGCCGCCAATCCGCAGCTTGCGAATCGTCCAGCCGCTGAGCACAGCACCGATCAGACCGGCAACACCCGTGAGATAATCGACAATATGGAAGGAAGATAAATGCTCCCAGAGGGTCATGGCGCTGCGATCCCAAATGGAATACACGACGACCGGTAAAATGACGATTACAAACAGGTAAGCTGGAAACCACGTGGTCTTCATTAACATGTTAAGGATAAAGCCAATGCCGAACATCATGACAAAGAACAAAACGGCCAGAACAAACACAGGAATCAATCCCATCTACCGTCTTCACCCCTCTCTATAAAGAACCGCACATCTAACACGAGCTAGTAGTAAGTTTACTAGAAAAAATGTAACGAAGCAATGAACTTTATTTGAACAGGCTGTGTCTTGTTTGCTCTTGAGCCATTGCATGCGATACAATGCAATTAGGACAAATTGGACTATACATAGTTTATGCGCCCTGTAGCCATAGTAAGACCCTATGGCCTCTATGATATAAGCGAAGCTTACGCTAGCAAAACTCTAATCTTATAAGATGAACAAAAGAAAGAACAAAAGCGAGAAGGAATGGAGGGGACGATTGGAGCTGTAGGAGCGCAAGCGATCGCCTAAAAGCTTTCTGCAAGAAAGCTCGCATCGGAAGCATAAGCTCTCCAGATTTCAACCGCTAAAGCGTTCATATAAAAGAAATCTGGGAACAACAGCGACCGAAAGTCCAAACTTCACCGGAATGACACCGAGCCATATGTCGTATCTTACGTTCATCTTATAGGTAAAACTAAGCCCACGCTTCCGAAGCAAGTTTTACCGATGGATCTCTGAGCAGTTTAAGCTAGTAAAACTAAGCCAATGCTTCCGAAGTAAGTTTTACCGATGTATTTTCAAAGAAGCTAAGCTAGTAAAACTTTTAAGGAGTGAGAAAGAACATGAATGAAGCCGCTTTAACCCTGGAAGGGTGGTACGCCCTGCATGACTTCCGCTCTCTGAACTGGACTGCTTGGACGGCAGCTGATGATGAAGAACGTGCCGTTGCTCTGGAAGAACTGCATGCTTTTATACAAGAATGGGGTCCTGTGGAAGAAGCTAAGCAGGGCAGCTCCGCAGTATATGCCATTGTAGGTCAGAAGGCCGATTTCGTACTGATGTACCTGCGTGAGACCCTGGAAGACCTGAATAGGCTGGAGACGGCTTTTAACAAGACCGCCTTTGCCCAATATACAACGAAAGCCTACTCCTATGTCAGCATTGTTGAACTTAGCAACTATGCTGCAAGCGGAAGCAGTAACGGCGGAGATCCAATGCAGAGTCCCCATGTCCAGGCACGGCTCAAGCCTATTCTGCCGCAAGCGAAGCATATCTGCTTCTACCCGATGAACAAGAAGCGGCACCTGGATGACAACTGGTATACTCTCGATATGGACAAGCGGCGTGAGCTGATGCATTCCCATGGCCTGATTGGCCGCAGCTATGCTGGCAAGGTTAAGCAGATTATTACCGGCTCTGTCGGCTTTGACGACTGGGAATGGGGCGTTACTTTGTTCGCTGAAGATGCACTCCAGTTCAAAAAGCTGATCTACGAAATGCGCTTTGACGAGGTCAGTTCCCGTTATGGCGAATTCGGTCCTTTCTATGTCGGCAACCTGCTGACACCAGAGTCCTTCGAAGAGATGCTGAAGCTATAATCGGAGACTCATTTTCATACTTTGGTAACAACAAACGGGGTGTCCTCAAAGCCATGGCTTTGGAGACACCCCGTTTTATGGTTAAGCATCCTGGCTGCAATAATGAACGCTTGTCCTTCATCACAGCCTGATGCTTTACTTATTCTTCTTCGGGTCCACCCTCAGTATCCTTCAGGCTTTCCAAATACTCTGCTGTCGCCCGGTCACGAGCCCGCCCCTTATCTTTCAGACGTTCAATGCCCGGCAGAATCAACAGATCAATCTCCTTCTGGACATTATAGGCCAGATCATAGCGATTCTGATCTTCAAGATAAGAACCCACTTCAATCAGACCGTTATAACGGTCCAGTTCCTCACGCGTAAGCAGTCCTCTCACTTGCACGCTGCAATGGCGCATCTTAAAGGAATTTTCCTTTTTTCAATACGAGCGGAATGCCGCCAATAATGAACAGGTAACGCGCATCGACCACTTTCTTCAACTGCGCAGCAAACCAGCCTTTGTATGTCTTGGAGCCGACAACAGCGACACCTTGACCTCTACCAAGGGAGGCTACAGTTCCTTTGTTGCTGAATACAAATTTCTTCGGCTGTTGATTGCGGATAGATGCCACTAAGTTATGCGCACAACATTCGCCTTGTTGCATTGCAATTTGAGCCGTTGGCGGGTATGGACGCCCTTCCGGATTGATCATGAGCGAGCCGTCGCCGATGATAAAGATGTTGTCATGGCCAGGCGCACGCAGGAACTCGTCCACTTTAACACGGCCACGCATAGCTTCAAAGCCAGCAGCTTCGATCAGACGGTTACCGCGGATACCGCCGGTCCATACGATTGTGGAAGCCTTGATTTCTTCGCCGGTAGCCAAGATAACTCCGTCAGGCAGGCATTCCTTGATGGCAACGCCCATTTTGAAGGTAACACCCTTCTTCGTCAGGACGTTCATTGCATGCTCCACCAGTTCAGGTGCAAAGCCCGGCAATGCTGTTGGTGCTGCTTCTACGTTGTAGATATTCACAAGGCTAGGATCAACGTCGAACTCTTTGCACAGCTCAGGAATACGGTCCGCCAGTTCTGCTACAAACTCGATACCACTGAAGCCTGCACCGCCGACCACGAAGTTGATGTGCTCTTGTGCATTGCCTTCGTTCTTATACTTAGCGAATTGATATTCGATATGCTCACGGATCAAACGCACAGAGTTAATACTGCGGATCGTCATTGCATATTTATCCAATCCAGGAATACCAAAGGTTTCAGGCTCTCCACCCAAGGCAATCACGAGATAGTCGTACGAAAGCGTGCCATCCTCAAGGATAACTTTCTTTTGTTGGGTACGAATTTCTTGTACCGAAGATTTAACAAGATCAATCTTGAACTCGTCGATCAGCTTGGAAATAGGTACACGGGTATGCTCAATGCTGTCCGTGCCAGCTGCCGGCATGTGAAGATGGGTAGTGAAATAGTGATACTCGTGCCGGTTAACCAAAGTGACGTCAGCCTCATTGTAATTCAACGCTTTTTGCAACCGCTGGGCGGTCAAAATTCCTCCGTACCCCGCGCCGAGGATTACGATTTTAGGAATACTGCTCATGTTCCGACTCCTTCCAACAGGTAAATCTGTCTATGTGGTATTTTTTAAAAACCATTTTTGTGAAATTATACACTTAAATTCAGAGGAAATTCCAATCAAACTTAAAGTATTTCGAAAATTGACATATCTATTGTAAACCTAACTCGAGTATTAATCAAATGTTATCATCAAAAAATGGATATCCTTTGAACGAAGGTCAAATTCTTTGCAGGTATCAGCCACAATGTTTATAATGGGAGTGTAAACAAGTATGGCAAATTGAATATATCAACTCGGAGGTGTAATATCCTGTGACTCTAGATTCTTCCGGCGTTCCTATGAGCGACCTTCTAATCATAGGCGGCGGTCCAGCCGGCATGTTCGCCGCATTTTACGGCGGTATGCGCCAGGCATCTGTAACCCTTATTGAAAGTATGCCCCAACTTGGGGGACAGCTTGCCGCTCTTTATCCTGAAAAATATATTTATGATGTGGCTGGTTTCCCAAAAGTTACCGCACAGGAGCTTGTGGACAATCTGAGCCGCCAAATGGAGCTCTTCCAATCTGATATCCGCTTGGAAGAGAAGGTCGTTTCCGTACAGAAGCGTGATGAACGCCATTTCGTGGTAACAACTGACAAAGCAGAATACCACAGTAAAGCAGTGATCATCACAGCTGGAGTAGGCGCATTCGAGCCACGCCGTCTGGAATTGCCAGAGGCACAGCGTTTTGAGAAAGCCAACCTGCACTATTTCATCAGCGATCTGAACGCCTTCAAGGGTAAAAAAGTGCTGATCAGTGGCGGTGGCGACTCCGCAGTAGATTGGGCTTTGATGCTTGAACCAATTGCCGAGCAAGTCACCCTGATTCACCGCCGGGATAAATTCCGCGCGCATGAGCATAGCGTGGAGAAGCTGATGGCTTCCAAGGTCAACGTCATTACTCCAACCGAAATTACCGCCTTGCATGGCGAGGAATTCATAACCAAAGTAACATTATCCCATATCAAGACCAAAGAAACACAGGAAATCGAAGTGGACAGCGTGATTGTCAATTTCGGCTTCGTTTCGTCCTTGGGCCCCATTGCTGAATGGGGAATTGAGATTGCTAGCAACTCTATTGTGGTGGACTCCCGCATGGAGACCAATATCCCCGGCATTTTTGCCGCAGGTGACATTACGACTTATCCGGGCAAGCTGAAGCTGATCGCCGTAGGTTTTGGTGAAGCTCCAACTGCCGTGAACAACGCGAAGGTCTATATCGATCCAGAGGCCAAGCTCTCTCCGGGACACAGTAGTAACTTGAAGCTGTAGAGGTTTGCCAGACCAGTCGCAATGACTTGGCAAATAGAATCATTATTCATTAAAACGCATAATTAATCGCGCCATAATAAAAGGGTATCCTGCCGTCGGCTAACACCAAGCCGGGAAGGATACCCTATTTTGTGTAACTTGCGGTTTGATATAAGTAGCCGCTGCAGAAGAACGTCTGCGTCTTAATGGAGTACCGCATGATCTGGAGAGTGTAAGTTCCGTTTGCGAATTTCAACGAGTAATAGAGCGATGAAATCATGCTCTAGTTGCAGCTCTATTGCTCTATGGTAAGAGTCAAGCAGCATCTCATCCGACAATTCAACCATAACGATCACCTACCTTTCCTTTATTTGGATCTGAATCTATCATATCAAACTATCATTTTTCGAACAAGCGTTCTCACTATCCACAAGTACATGTGGAAATCCTGTGCATAATTTGTGTGTAAGGGTTAGAAAGAGTATCGCTACGCAGTGGACTATGGGGATAATAGTTATACACAGGAGATTTTCCACATGTACACAGAAAAATTTTTTTCAAAATTGTCATATTTTACTGTAATTATTTTCTCAAAGGAAACACAACTAAACGCAATTTTATCCTACTACTTCTATTATCGTCAATTCTTAAAAATTATTTAATTTATTGGGGACGTGTATTCACTTCTAAAATCCATATTTTACCACTATAATCCACGGCATAATCAAAGCCCAACTCGCCTATTCCTGGGAAACGCCGCTCCATCAATTCAATACAAATCAGCGTCAACCGACGCATCTCCGCCCGCTTGGCAGATGACTTCACCCTCGGGAGCGAACGTCTCAGCCCTTCGCGACAGCTCAGCATCGTTCCGCCTTTGCACAGATTGGTGACAAACAAGCCGGGCCGGGCCAAACGCCCCACCATTGAACGAAATTCCCAGTGCTCACCGTTCTTCACTACTTTAACGCGATAGTCGATGGGCCGGCCAGCAATCCGTGCCAGGGATATCCCCTGCTGGATCAGGTATCTGCGCCGCACCCTTACTCTGTTCAGGGCATTTCGCATAGCGTAAAAATCGCGGTAGATCCGTGTCTTCGACATATAAGTAAATCCATACCCTCGCCGGTCGCGGAACACTTTGATCACACCGTAGCCTCCGCCGCCCACAACGGGTTTGATGACTACATTTCCATATCTGCCCAGCATATTCAGCAAAGCAGCATCACTATATTGCTGTGTTCTTGGAATGTAACCGGCAACCCTGGAATCGCTAAGCAACGCCTCGGTTTTCAGCCATTTGCTGGCCAGTTGTCTTCCTGCCATCGTCCTCCCTCTCCCTTCATTATCGTAGCCTACCGTATACTTTACTCAGAAAGTACCCCGCCCTCCTGTATGATTGTCCGTGCCCGGGCTGCTTACAGCAAAAAGGGGCGCTCGTGCCAGGGGCAGCCGTCCTTGGCGCACGCCCAAGATACTGCATCTTTCGGCAAAAGAATATAATCCTTGGCAAAAGCAAGAAAAAACAAGAATGGGCAGTGACAACCGCGGAATTTTGTCGCAGGCTGCCAGGGCGAAATACGACACATTTTGTAAACGTAATCAAATGAGCTGTAGCAAGCAAGAAACCGCTTTTCAAACTTGGGCAAGTATCGTATAGTAAAAAATAATCATGACATTAATTTGAAACATTTTACATGGGAGGCGCTCTGGATTGGCTCAATTTTTCGAGGTATTGTATTGGGTGGCGATGATCGCGATGTCCGTTGTTCTGGCGGGAACGACCCTTCTGGTCTGCGCTATCGGCTTTAAGTTCATCAAGGACCGCCGCAGAGTACTCGGGGCAAGCTGCATTGCCTTCTCTCTGGTTGCCGCAGGAATGATCGTATTCATGGTCAATTACAAATTCATTATCCCGGCGTGAGACGGCAGCAGCTTAAATTCAACATATAATAGAAGAGAAATTTGTCAGTAAGACAAGATTTATAGACAGCATACAAATAAACCTGCGAAACTCAGGACTTTTTCAGTCCCGAAAACCGCAGGTTTTTGTCTTTGTGTATCCGTCTCCATCATACTCATCCCAAGAATAGATTTTAAGCATTGTCAGGTAATTTTCGATTGACACTGCAGGAGAGGACATGCGTATAATTAGATAAAGTACCATAATATGGAGGGTGTTTATTGAAAACAATCAAACCTATCCTTGTGCTAATAGTTATTGTGATACTCCTCACCTCCTGCGTATCGAGGCAAGACAGAAAATTCAATGATTTAGTCACCCAAGCCAAACAGCATCAGGATAACCTGGATTATGAAGCAGCTCTAGAGGTATACAACAAAGCTTTAGAGATCAAGGAAGATGTTGAGGTACGTAGCAGCACTGTCAAATTAAAGACGGAAGTGACTCAAATTCAAGAGGTTAAGGCTATAGTATCCAAAATCAAAGATCAGACTAGCCAATTCAAAGGGGTCTTAACGAATAAGGATGTTACTGATTTGTGTGGAGGACTTCTCGAATCCTTAGCTCGACTGGAAAACTACGACACTTCAGCAGACACTACGGCCTCCGAATACATCAGTAATTTAAAAAAGTCAACTACTTTCCGGTTATTAAAAGTGCAAATCGAAACCGCACAAGTGCTCAGTTCAGGGAAAGGCAGCAAGAAAATCCCTTACGAATCCACCGAGAAAATTCTCAAGACTGCTACCAGTTTGTTCGACGAATTCCCCTTCCCGCCCAGCTTCTCTTCTGTAGGCTAATACCTTTACCTTCATGATCATAAATACCTCCCGAAAATGTATTGGCATCATACACCATTCGGGAGGTAAAAAAACAGCAATTATCCTTTAGGTTGTTAGCAAACCAAGAGATGAATGCTGTGTTTTGTGAATACGAAGATTGGAAGTAGGAAATAAATATTTGGTAAAGAAAGGGTGGGAATATACATGTTAAAAAAAATATTTTTAATAGCCTCTGCAGTGACTATTATTTCAGGAGTGGTATTAATATCGAATTCAAAAGCAGACACCTATCCAGAAATGGAAACCGTAAATAAGACAGTTAAAAATCCTGTTAACACTAATTTTTCAACAAATAACGTAAAATCCGTGAAGTCCGAAGAATCCGAAGAACCAGTAAAAAACGTAGAGTCCGTAGAATCAAAAATCGCAAAAGGGTATTCTACTAAATTCTATACACCTCATGGCATGTTCGTGCGAGCAGATGAACAAAGTATCTTTAAGGAATCGGAGATAGCAAGAACTATAGATGAAATCGGGCCTAATACGAATCAACTAATTTTTGAAGGCGAGTTTTTTTTAAAAGTAGATGAAGCAGAATTTTCTAAAAATTATCCCAATTCGTTGCTCTTAGGTAAAACCTTAAATGATGAAAACCCGACTGATACTGATGTTCCATCAAGTTCATCAAAATAGTAATTTCATTTCATAAAGAAGGAGCCATTGTTTTTTGACAATGGCTCCTTCTTGGCCTTCTTGTTTTACTTAATCGTTGACAGATCCATATCCATTAATAGTGGTGTTAAAGTGCGTTCCCTAAGTCCTTCCGAGCGTTTTGCATTAATAGCAAAGTCCAATCCCTGCTGAAACGTTATCCTCGTGTATTCCTCTTGATCCGGTCTTCTTCCAATTGGCGCTCGCCGTTGTTTTTGGTTCAACATAAAAAACCTCCTGAAAAAGTGTATTTTGCATCATACACATTTCAAGAGGTTCGGAAGCCGCAATTCTCGCAACATCATTTTAGGGTTGTTACCACACAAAATGACGCTTGCGGTGTGCTTATTTTCCTTTACAATTCATAATCCCCGGTCACTAGCTCAACATCTTTCCTAGCGCTTTTGCTCAACGAGCACGTAAAAGCGCGTCACTACACTAATTAGCAAGGCTCCGCATTCGGCTTCCCGGCATCCGTAGCCGTACGGAAGCTGCTGCCACAGCCGCAGGTAGCGGTTGCGTTAGGGTTGTTGATGGTAAAGCCTCCGGTCATGCCGGATTCCTCGAAATCGATCTCCAGACCGTTGAGGTAGCGCAGATCATCCTTCTCAACCACGACCTTGAGGCCCTCCACGTCCATGTATACGTCTTTGTCGGTCTCATTGTCATCGAAGCCCATGGCGTAAGAGAAACCGCTGCAGCCTCCTGCTGCCACACCCAGACGCAGGAACATACCCGGTGTCTCCTGTTCTCCAAGCATTGTCTTCAACTGCTCCGCAGCTGTTTCACTAATATTAATCATAACTGTACCTCCCTAAATCTTAATGTGATGCTCCGGCGAATTCGTCAGAAACATTCCGGTATTAAAGGTCCAGAGGACCAAGAGTTATTTTTCTGAAGTAAGTTAAGTATACTCCACTATCCCCCGGCTCTCAAGTTATAACTGCCATGATCAAGGTTATTGATTACACCTAAGCAGATGTGCTTCAGATGTTGCTCCCCCCAAAAGAGAGGTTTATAATAGGGGAGGCAGCCCGAGCAAAAATTCAAAAAATTGTCACGGGAAGAGCTGGCGCCCTTATCGCTACAGGATAAAGAAATGCCTGGGATTCAGGCAGGTCTTGGTATGATACTGCGATGCATTGTTTTGCTTCGCTAAACTTTCAGGAGGAAATGATATGTCTACTCTTATAACCCCTCATACGGATGCCAGAATGGCAACCATTATTGAGAAAGTCCGTGGCGGAGAACGGTTGAATTTGGAAGATGGCGTTTATTTATATGAAAGCAACGACTTGCTGACCATTGGCCAGCTGGCCAATGAAGTCAATCTTCGCAAGAACGGAAACAAGGTTTATTTTATCGAAAATATGAGTCTGTATTTCACCAATGTCTGCGAATCACGCTGCGCATTCTGCAATTTCCGCAAAGACGACGGAGAAGAAGGCGCATATACCCTTTCGGGTCCGGAAATGGTGCAATATGTCGAACAACACATGAACCCAGGGGTGCGGGAATTCCATATTGTCGGTGGGCATAATGATAAGGTACCCTTTCAATATTATGTCGATTCCTTGCAAGCCCTGCATGACAGATTTCCCGAAGTTACCCTAAAAGCATACACGGCGGCGGAAATCGACTTTTTCACTCGAATCAGCGGACTGAGTATCCGGGAAGTGCTGGAAAAACTGCGTGCAGCCGGACTCAAAACGTTAACTGGTGGCGGCGCAGAAATTCTGTCTGACCAATACCGTAAAAAAATGCGGGTGGATAAAGCTAACGTCGAGGAATATCTGGAGGTTCACCGGACTGCGCACAACCTTGGTATGAAGACCCATACGACCATGCTGTACGGCTCCATCGAGTCTCGTGAGGACCGCATTCGCCACATGCTGCAAATTCGCGAACTGCAGGACGAAACGAACGGCTTTATGGTGTTCATTCCGCTGTCTATGCAGCCTAAGAACAAGAATGCGGGCATTATGCGCCGCAACTCGGCTTATGAGGATCTCAAGACAATTGCTGTCAGCCGATTAATGCTGGACAATTTCGACCATATTAAGGCGTACTTCATTAATATCGGTGCACAATTAACACAGGTGGCACTCAACTTCGGTGCATCCGATGTCCACGGGACGATCCTGAAAGAGCGCATCAGCCATGCCGCAGGTGCACTGACTCCTGAAGGCTTGACCCGCGATGAGCTAATCTGGTTAGTAAAAGGTGCCGGACGAATACCTGTCGAACGCGATACTTTCTATAACGAAATCAAGGTCTACGAATAAGAAAGCCGGACTCTGCCGGCTATGCCTATCTGAAAGGAAGTAAGGTCTCATGCGAACACTGCTTGTTCTAGGAGGCGGCTACGGCGGCCTCGCCCTTATTCAAGAATTGATTGGCAACCATCTTCCCTCTGACGTAGAAATTGTTTTGATTGACCGGATGCCCTATCAGGGCATCAAGACGGAGTACTATGCGCTTGCAGCAGGTACTGTCACCGATTACCATCTGCGCATCCAGTTTCCGGTTCATCCCCGTCTTACCGTTCGGTACGGTGAGATTGCTTCCATTGACCTGGAGGGCCGGGTGGTATCCATGGAGGGCGGCGAGCCGATCTCCTATGATATCCTGGCCATCGCTCTGGGCTGCACGGATAATTACCACAACATCCCTGGAGCAGATCAATATACCTGCAGTATTCAGACGTTCTCGGGTACACGCGAAACTTACCGTCGCCTGAACGATGTCAAGCCTTACGGTAAAGTGAGTATCGTTGGTGGTGGACTCAGCGGCGTTGAACTGGCAGCAGAGCTAAGGGAAAGTCGCCCTGACCTCAACATCTCCATTCTGGACCGGGGAGAACGTGTGCTATCCGCCTTCCCGGCGAAACTCTCGCAATATGTGGAGGAATGGTTCAACGTACATCACGTGGAGACTGTATCCCGTGTCTGCGTATCCCACGTCGAGGATGGAGCTGTCTTCAATGGCGATCAAGCCATTGCCTCGGACGTAACTGTATGGACTGGCGGTATCCAGCCAGTCAAGGTCGTTCAAGACCTGGATGTGGCGAAGGATCGCGGCGGCCGGGTTATTCTCGATGAATACTACCGGGTGCCACAGTATCCGGAAGTGTTCGTGATCGGCGACTGTGCAAGTCTTCCGTTCGCCCCAAGCGCTCAAGCAGCTGGGGGGCAAGGCGAGCAGGTAGGGCAGGTTCTGCAGGCGCTATGGCGGAATGAGACGCCAAAGCTGCATGAGATCCGCCTGAAAGGGACATTAGGTTCCCTCGGCAAGAACGCAGGATTTGGGCTTATGGGCCGGCGCTCCGTCATGGGCAGAGTCCCCCGCCTGCTGAAGAGCGGGGTGCTCTGGATGTCCAAACGTCATTTTGGCTAAGGCTGGGGCCGACTAGTCCAGATCAATATTGAACCATTCTTCCAGTTCTTTGATCTTGGCAGCTATTGCTGCTTCCAGTTCTTCTGCGGTCTCGGCTTCCACAATTTCGCCTTCGACCATGGCGAACGGAGCCAGGTAGCATTGTCCACAGTTGTTTAGACAGCCATATTCAATGACGTCATATTCGGGGTTTTGTTCCAGCTTGATACGCAAACGATCGGTTCCGTGGCCGGCATTGCTGGCACAAAATTCTATTATTGGTCTCATGATGATCTCCCTATTCTGTCCTAACCATTTTATTTTTTAATCTTTTGTACTATAATAACACTAAGAAAGGAGTGATTGAGAAATGAGTGAAACTACACAAAGCACGTCCATGTATGATGAAGTGCTGGAAGTGCTCGATAAGCTCCGTCCGTTCCTGCAACGCGATGGCGGTGACGTGGAACTGATTGATGTCGAAGACGGCATCGTTAAGTTGAAACTGATGGGTGCCTGCGGCAGTTGCCCAAGCTCCACAATTACACTGAAAGCCGGGATTGAGCGTGCCCTCATCGAAGAAGTAGAAGGCATTGAAGAAGTTATTCAAGTATTCTAATCCCGTTCTATAGTTGTCCCGGAAGCCTGATACAGGCATCCGGGCTTCTTTTTTTGGCAGCTAATATGCGCATTATCATACCAAAAACCCCCGCGGCCTTCAAGGCCGCGGGGGTTTGCCGTTAAATATGATCTTAGAATGCTGGAATGATGGAACCTTGGTACTTGTCTTCGATGAACTTCTTAGCTTCAGGAGAAGTCAGAGCCGCAGCCAGCTTCTTGATCGCATCGGAGTCCTTGTTGTCTGCACGGGACACCAGGATGTTAGCGTATGGGGAATCTCCACCTTCGATGAACAGAGCATCTTTGGTTGGTACCAGATTAGCTTCCAGTGCAAAGTTGGTGTTGATCAGCGCAAGATCTACTTCATCCAATTGGCGTGGCAGCATTGCTGCATCCAGCTCAATAATATTCAGGTTCTTCTTGTTCTCAGTGATGTCTGCTTTAGTAGAAGTAATGTTAGTGTCATCCTTCAGCGTGATCAGGCCATTCTTCGCCAAAAGAATCAGCGCACGTCCACCGTTGGTTGGATCGTTCGGAATCGCCACCTTGGCACCGTCTTTCAGTTCGTCGATGGATTTGATCTTCTTGGAGTAAGCTCCAAATGGTTCAACGTGCACAGCAGCTACAGATACAAGATCTGTTCCGTTCTTCTTGTTCTGGTCGTCAAGGTAAGGCTGATGCTGGAAGAAGTTCGCATCCAATTGCTTCTCAGCTAACTGAACGTTTGGTTGTACATAATCCGTGAATTCTTTAATTTCCAGCTTGATGCCTTGAGCTTCAAGCAATGGAGCAATAGCTTTCAAAATTTCAGCGTGCGGCACTGGAGATGCACCTACAACCAATGTAACAGGATCAGCTGCTGGTTCTGTAGTTGCCTCAGCGGAAGCATCCGAAGGAGCATTGGTCGCTGCGGAGTTCGCAGCATTATTGGCAGTGTTGTTGCTGCCGCAAGCAGCCAGCACCAGAATCAGTGTCAGGCTAAAAAAGGTCAGTAGTACTTTTTTCATTTGTAAATCCCCCTTAAAACAGTATGTTTTTTTGTGTAAATAAGGATATCTATAATTAATGGCCCTTATTTCCTTGTAAAATACCTCACTAGCCGATCACCGGCCATTTGCAGCAACTGCACCAGAATAACCATCAGCGCTACAGAGATAATCATGACTTCCTTCTCATACCGATAGTATCCATAACGGATAGCCAAGTCACCCAGACCACCGCCGCCAACCATCCCCGACATTGCCGTGTAGGAGACCAGCGTCACAATCGTAATTGTTACCCCAGCCAACAAACCCGGACGAGCCTCTGGCAGCAGTACACGCGTGACAATCTGTCTGGTAGAAGCTCCCATACCCTGTGCAGCCTCGATCACTCCGCGATCTACCTCACGCAGCGCCGTCTCCACCAGCCGGGCGAAGAACGGTGCAGCCCCAATGACGAGTGCGGGAATCGTGCCCAACACACCAATCGAGGTGCCTACAATCGATTTGCTAATCGGAATCAGCGCTACCATCAGAATGATGAACGGTACGGATCGCAGAATGTTCACAACGAACGATAGAATTGAATAGATTACTCTTAAAAAGGACTGGTTGGATCTGCCCCATAAATATAGCACAATTCCGAGCGGCAAACCAAGAATAATTGTGAATATTCCGGAAATTCCTAGCATTTTCAGAGTAGATACCGCAGCATCCATCATTTCCGACCAGTTAATTTTGCTGAAATCCAAGCTCCCCATTACGCAATCACCTCCACATCAAGGCCTTGAGCGGTCAGCTCTGCGATGGTCTGTGCAATCTTCCCGGCCTCTCCTTCAAACCGAACGATCAGTTGCCCGTAAGGCACATCCTTGATCGTAGAGATGGTGCCCGAAAGAATGGCAAAATCAACGCCTGTCTCTCGCGCAATCTGGGACAAGGCCGACCCGTACGTTTTTTGCCCGAGGAAAGTAATCTTGACTGCTTGGGCTGAGCCATCATGGGAGGCGTCGATAGCAGCCCGCAGCGGTCCATCATGCTGTGCCTCACTGCGAATGAACTCGCGGGTGATCTCATGCTTGGGCTTCAGGAAGACCTCCGTCACTTCTCCCTGCTCGACAATGCCGCCGCCATGGATAACAGCCACCCGGTCACAGATGCTCTGGATTACATGCATTTCGTGCGTAATCAGCACAATGGTCAGGTTGAACCGTTTATTGATATCCAGAAGCAGACGGAGAATCGAGTCTGTTGTCTGCGGATCTAGTGCCGAGGTTGCCTCGTCACAGAGAAGCACGTCCGGGTCGCTGGCTAACGCACGGGCGATACCGACACGCTGTTTTTGACCGCCCGATAATTGAGCCGGGTACTTGTCCCGATGTTCCTCCAGCCCTACCAGAGCCAACAATTCCTTGACCTTATTGTCAATGAACTTCTTCGAAGCGCGTGTCAGCCGCAGCGGAAAAGCGATATTCTCGTAGATGGTCGCGGAGGACAGCAGATTGAAGTGCTGAAAAATCATCCCGATCTTGCGCCGCTTCTCCTGCAGCTGTCCTTCCGGCAATTGAGTCAGTTCCACACCATCTACCCAGACCTCGCCTTCGGTCGGACGCTCCAGCAGATTGATGCAGCGGATTAGCGTGCTTTTTCCTGCTCCAGAGTGGCCGATGACTCCGAAGATTTCCCCTTTCTTGATCGACAGGTTTAGCCCCGAGAGTGCCGTGGCGGTTTTGCTGCCTTTTCCATATACCTTGGTTAGACTCTTTAGCTCTATCAAGCTGCCGTCCTCCTTTAACGATAATATCAGTGAATTGTACAAAAAAAGCCTCCGACGATCGTTTGCAGATCGCAAGAGGCCCTGTGCGCTTATAGACAATGCCGTCTCATCTGCCAACGTCCGCACTCACACGGCATTGTAGGAATTAGCACCATGGCACTTATGTACACGCGGTTCACGCATAAACATAAATCGGTTGCCGGGCTTCATCGGGCCTATCCCTCCGCCACTCTCGATAAGATATGTGATATAGTGTTGTAGTTTGTCATAAAATGTCCGGCCTAAGAAGGCATGATTTAGTATAATTTAGTTCTGCATTCTTTGTCAAAGGAAAATTTTCCGCAGAATTCCATTTTTACATCATCAGGATTTCCCAATATTCTTAGGCCAGTGTTCCGTACTGTATTTATATACAGCCTCTAATGATTTGCAGACCATTTCCAGCCCCTGCTTCAAATCCTCCAGATGACTGTCGAGATCCTCGAGTTGTATTTTGTCGTGAAGACCCTGATGCCGCTGCCACAAATCATCCTGCATTTCAGCGTTCATATAATGGATTTCGGCATTGCGGCGCTTACGCAGGTTCTGCAGTGGCTCCCGGTAAGAGTTCTTAATGTTCTCCAGCTGGTCGGCCAGCACAGTATGCTCCTTGTGGGTATGAAATTCCCGGAGTACCGTGAAATAGGAGAAGTGGGTTTTAACCCTGGATGTATTAAGATCATAAAGACTGTTCAATACCGTGCCAAGCTTGTCCAGCAAGGAGAAGACACGAATAAAGCCGTTTTTATAAAAATACACATATCGCGCATATTCGCCCTGCTCGGCCACCGACATATCATCCATATACCCGGCCTTTACGGATTTTCGATAAAAAGCAGCGGCAAACCAGCTCTGCTCCAGTTCATCCAATGAGACGATCAGGCCGCGGGTCCAGATTTCCAGCTTCCGGAATTCATGATCACGATCCTCATACCTGTTCATTTCCTTGCGCAGCAGTGATGCAAATTCCGCCATATGTTCCATCGCCTCAGCGAGCACACCACTGTTCACCCGGGGCGGTTCTCCCAGCAATATCCGCAGCATATGTTGTCCTCCTTACCTGCTTCGGATGCAGCAAATCCAAATATGAGTGTATTGTCCCACCCTGTAAGCCACTCTATCCATCCTCTTAGCCTCAGAGGACATCTGATCAAGTAATGTCAGCATAACGTTCAAGCCGCAAGGATCTGTAGGGATCTGTAGGGATCTGTAGTGCCGAGTTAACGCCTGTTTCCCTTGCTAAGCTGCCATACCCGTACGCTCATATAACACAGTACACCGAATAGTCCGGCAATTAGCAAAATGTGAGCAAGAGCGGCAAAGATGTAGAGCTTATCATTCCCGAGCGTGTACACGACCGCTGCCCCGCTGAACACCTGCATCAGGCATAGCAGAACCGCTGCAATCCCCAGCATTCTCAGCTCCCTGTGGTCCTTCTGCTTCCAGAAAGCCAAATGTCCCAGCAATGCCGTCAGCATAAACAGCAGCAAAGCCGCTATCCGGTGTGTGAACACTACCCCAACGCCACCCGATAGCTCGGGAATCCACTCCCCATTACAGAGTGGCCAGCCAGAGCAGCCCCCTTGGGAGTCGGTATGACTAACAAATGCTCCTATGTAGACAACGATGTAAGAATAAATTGTCGTGAACCAAGTCAAATTGCGAAAAGAAATACTCACCGGCTTGCCGGGCATAGGAAGAGTGTCGCCTTCTTCATGCCTTCTTTTGGACCCTAACGCCAACATCAAGGAACTGGCAAACGCAATTAATGAAAATCCCATATGTAGTGCCATCACAGCTGCAGACTGGGATCTAAGCACTGCAAGCGCTCCCATTCCACCTTGTACAATTACAAAGAGCAGTGTCATCCAGGCATACACTAACAGATCGCGCCGCTGACGCGCATAATGCCAGAAGGCAAACATGGAGGCAAGCGAGAGCATACCCGCCAGTCCGCTAAATAAGCGGTGGGTATATTCGATCAAGGACCCTACAGTATAGGCAGGAATCAGCTTACCATGACACAATGGCCATTCATTTCCGCACTCCAGACCCGAGCCTGTTTTGGTTACTACCGCCCCGCCTAGCAGAGCCAGGAACATTACCAGACAGGTTATGTAACTAAGCCACTTCAACTGATTTGTCGTCAAATGTGATCACCCGCATTATGAAATAAATAAGTAAATGAATGACTTTTGCTGGAAAAGTATGAAGTAATGCGTTTCCATTATAACCGATAAAATGGTATTTGCGGCATCTGATTCTGCATTTTACAGAAGAAACGTTTCCTTGTTGCTCCAAATCTTAAAAAAAACACCGCTTTGCTCATAGAAGGGGCAAAAGCGGTGTTTCCAATATCCATCCATTACTTGTGAATGCTTTGATAAACCTCAAGGGCTGTATTGAGGAAATTCTCAATTTCCTCACGGGATTTACGCAGCTTGCTCACAAAGCGAACCAACTCGCGTCCATCGGTATAGGCCACAAAACTCGGAATGCCGAGAATGTTCTGCTCTTGGCTTACATCACCAACAGCATCGACATCCACTTCCACGAGCGTCAGGCGGCCGTTATAATTCTGCTCCACCTCAGGCATAAAGGGATCAATGAACTTGCAGTCGACACACCAGTCGGCTTTGAATACGGCTATCGTCAGCCGGGGCGATTGAATCGCTACCTGAAACTCAGCGGGAGAACTAATCTTATCCATCCAGGGGTCATTCCCTTCTAATAAAAAGTATGTTGCCTGTACCTTTTAAGTGAAGCAAAATGCGACACGGAAGTCAAATCAATCATTCGCATTATTCTCTTGCCCGCACACGAGCAGGCTGTAATTTCATCAACGGGTTCAGAAGTTTCTGAAGGGCGCGAGGGTATCCGGAAATTTCCTGTTTGCTGATCACACCTAGCACGATGAGCAGTACAAGATAGATAATTACAACCGCTGCGCCCACCACGAGGCAAGTCAGCAAGAATGCCAGACGAGCAGGCATAACATGCGTCAGCAGAATACCGGCTTCATTCAAGCCATAGCCGATACCCGCAGAGACTAGAACCGCAAATACAAAACCTCCCCAACGCTTGCCCATAATCTCGAAAGGTACGATCTTACGCAGCAGACGCAGGTTCAAGTATGTAATCACGATAAAACAGAGTGCTGTTGCAATAACAATTCCGTAGATCCCCATGAACCGGCTGAGCACCAAGCTGAAGATAAGCTTCGTGGCGATCCCGCCGAGCACGTAGAACATGGAGATTCGGGATTTACCCATCCCCAGCAATATCGAGTTCGAGGTTGTCATCGTTATTTGGAAAATCGTACCGAATGTAAGGAGAGCAATAATTCCAGTTCCTGTAATATTGGTGAACAGAAGCCCATTGATAGAATAGGCGGCAGCAACCAATGACATAACAATCGGTGTTCCTGTTAAAATGGAAATCCGCAGCGCGAGTGTGATCTGCCGCTTCAGGTGAACATCATCCCGCCGCGCATACGCCGCTGAGATCACCGGGATCAGCGATGTACTGAGCGCAATGGCAAGCACGGGTGGGATTCCCGCGATACTCTGCGCTTTTTGCCCCAGAATCCCCAGCATTTGCGTGGCGCTGGCCTCACCAATCTGGCCGCTGAGAAGCGGAACAATCAGGGTCGTATCAATGAAATACACTGCTTGGATCGTCATGGATGATAGCACGATTGGAATGGACAGGCTAAAAATATCCTTATATATCCCAAACATCGGAAGCTTGGCACTAGGCGCTGTATTTAAATTCTCCAGACGATCCTTCTTCCGGGTCTTCATGATGAAATAGAGCATGACCCCAAACGCAGCTATACTTCCCAGCACGCTCCCGAAGGAAGCACCTGCTGCCATGATCGGATTTCCGTAGCCTTGTTTGAGCAAAATATAAGCCAGCAGAATCGCTGTGAAAACTCTGGCAATCTGCTCCACAATCTGTGAAATGCCGCCAGCCATCATATTATTGCGTCCCTGCAGATAACCACGCATCATCGCGATTGCCGGGAACAAGAGGAGTGCAGGCGCAATGGCCTGAATAGCCCTTGTACTCTGTGGAACCTTGGCATGGTTCGCGAACCACGGCGCGGCAAAGTACAGCGCCACGCTCATAATAACCCCCATCACCGCAGCAAAAATAAGCGCCGCCCGATAGACCTGCCGCGCCTCATCCGGTCGGTTCAGTGCGTACCGTTCCGACACCATTTTACTAAGTGTACTTGGGATACCGGCTGTTGCGAGCGTTAGCAGCATTAAATACACATTGTTGGCTTGTACAAATGCGGCATTCCCGATATCGTCAAACAGATGCTCCAGCGGAACCCGCTGAAAAATACCAAGCACGCGCGCCACGAGTGCCGCTGCAGCCAATATTAGCGTGCCTTTGACAAAAGACTCTTTCTTAGACAAACTGCTTCGCCTTCTTCACTGTTAAATTAATGCAGGCCGATCCAGATGAAAAAGAGGATGACCATCGCTAATTGCAGCACAATCTTGACTACCGTACTGCTGAACAAACCTATTAATGCTCCTACACTAACTTTAGTGGCTTTCCCAGCCGAGGAGCCGACGATCAGTTCGCCGATAAACGCTCCCAGAAACGGGCCAATAATCAAACCGAACGCCGGAATGACGAACGGCCCGATTATCAAACCGATGGTGCTGCCGATGACGGAAGCACGCGAGCCGCCGAATTTTTTGACACCCCAAGCTCCGACTACATAATCAGCGATAAAAAGCACCACCACGATCAGTGTCTGGGTAATCCAGAACCAGGCGCCAAAGGACTGGAAGGAAAAGAACCATCCGTATACGAAAAAGGCAAGATAAATCGCAAGTGCACCCGGAAGAATCGGAACTACTGCACCGGCCAGCCCGACAGCAAATAAAGCGATAATCAGAATCCAACCCAGGATTGTCAATTCCTTCTCCTCCAATGTCGTTCACTTTACAATATAAATCGTTGAATGACCTCAGCAATACCATCTTCGTTATTGTTAGCTACAATAGCGTCCGCTTCCTGAAGAACGGTCTCCTGGGCATTGCCCATCGCGACACCAAGACCAGCCTGCTGAATTACTGCAAGATCGTTCAGACTGTCTCCGGCGGCCACGACTTGGGACATATCGATGCCGAGCAGCTGGCAGACTTCCTTAATTCCGGTTGCTTTGTTAATGCCTAGCGGGTTAATCTCCAGGTTATGCGGTGAGGAATTCGTGATTTCCAGCCCGCCCAAGTCTTGCAGCTCCAGCAGCAGCTTGTGCCGGATGTCATCATCCTCAGTGCTGTACCCGAACTTCAACCATTCCCGGCCCTCTGTATTTCCATCCCAGTTCTCCCGGTTGTGTACTTGCTCCAGAGAGTAAGCCCAGAACCAAATCCCATAACGCTCTGCCATGTCATACAACTGACTCACAAGTTTAGGATCCATTAAGGAACGGCGATACAGCTCATGCGGCGCACGCCACACTTCGCTGCCGTTCACCGTTACCATCGGCGTCTCCAGACCAAGCTGCTTGGCATAAGGCCAAGCACCGTTAAAGGAACGACCTGTGGATAGGCAGACATGAACGCCTGCCTCCACCGCTTTTTGAATCCATTCCACTGTCTTTGGGGTAATGATTTGTTCATCATTCAGCAGGGTTCCATCCATATCCAAGGCAAGCAGGCGGTATTTGGCATTCATTGCCACCCCTCCATTCTTTGTTGTGCCCATTTGCGGGCGATTTTATGGTTGCTGTATATTTGTTGTTGCATCTGTAGATTCGGCATTGTCTTGCCCATTCGCTGGAGACTGCAAACTCTTCTTAGGTACACCATTCAGTCCGTATTCCCAATCGTAGGCATCAAAGATTTTCCGGGCTACCGGGGCAGCACTGCTGCCACCCAATCCGCCCTCTGGAATAATTACAGCAACAGCCAGCTTTGGATGTTCACGCGGGGCAAAGGCAATAAACACCCCGTTATCGATTGTATTTTTAACACCTTTACTATAGGCATCCTGCTGCGAAGTACCTGTCTTACGGGCAAAATCATACGGGAATTTATCAAAGCTGCTGACTTTACTGCTCATTCCCTTGATAACTTCTCTCCAATAAGCCGGATCGAAATCCACCTTATCCAGTTCTTCACGGCCGAAAGTCTTCACTACCTTGCCGGAGGAATCGGTGATTTTGCTGACCAATTGAGGTTTAACCCGCACACCTTGATTCGCGATCGTCGATGCATACTGTGCCAGCTGCAGAGTGGTATAGCTACCTTGCTGACCAAATGATGCATAGACTAACGCGGATTGGGCACTCCCTGCTTCAGCCTCTTTAAAATAGTTTAATTTCCCATTATATTCGTTGGGCAGGTCAACACCCGTAGATACACCAAGTCCGAATTCCTTCATATATCTATCCCAGACTTCTACCCCCTTAGATCCGTATTGCTCATAAAGCTTCTTACCTACCTTATCGATCATAAAGACGTTGGAGGAGTTCGCAATGGCATCAGCCGGAGATCTAAAGAATCCATAGGCATGGCTCCCGGCATTCCTAACCGTGGTTTCATGACCAGCTTTACCAAATTTAGTGCTCCCTGTATCTGAATAAGTGGTATGTGTAGTAATGAAACCTTCCTTGAGACCAATAAGCACTGTCAGTGGCTTAATCGTGGATCCCAAGAAGACGGTCGAGTCAAAATTATTTCCTGATCTGCCTGAAGAAAACGGAGTAATGGTACCGTTCTGATAATTGCCCATAATCTTTTCCCACACAGCGGGGACTATTTTGTCTTGTGTCCACACATTGGTATCGTAATCTGGCATGCTTGCCATAGCCACAACATTACCAGTATCCACTTCAATCGCCACGGCGTAGCCGGTAACCGCAGACGGATGCAGTTTCCCTTGAACTGGATTCTTGTGCAGCCAGTTGAGCTGGTCGGTAATGGCCTGTTCAGTTTTCATCTGGATATCCTTGTTGATCGTCGTCCAAATGTCATTTCCCTTCACAGGCGGAACTACCTCCTCAATTCTCTCAGCCATATTCTGCGGGTTGACTGATATCTCCTGATAACCGTTCTGACCGCGAAGTTCCCGCTGGTATTGCAGCTCCAGCCCATCAAAACCAACAAATTCATCGTCCTTGTAGGTCAGACCGGCAGTGGGATTGTTCTTCATCTGATTCAAAATATTCTGATAAATCGGCAAACTGTTGGAGGACTTAAAAGGCTTGATATATCCAATGGTCTGCACGGCGACTGTGTCCTTGTCATAATGGCGGTTGCTCTCCTCAACCACGGTAAGTCCAGGGTACTCATCCTTGTGTTCCATGAAGTAAGCTACTTCTTCCTCAGTGAGACCTGACTTAATCCGTCGGGCCATGTACCCTGAATACTTCTTGAAGTACAAGTCCATGGAATCCAGCACATCTTCCTTCGTCATAGCTTTGACATCTTTGGCACCGAACTTTGCAAAGTCCGCGACAAGGCGGTTAGCCAGATCATCGGACTTGGCCTGAGCTGCAGGTGAAAGTGTCGTCTTCCCAGTCTCTTTGTCGGTTACCTTTGCCGTAAATTCTTTGGTCAGTGTAATGTATAGCGATTGCACCGGTGTAGAATAGGCCAGCTTCTCGCCCCCTGCGGCATAAATCACACCGCGCATGGCTGCAAGCGGCACACTCTTCGTTGCCCGGTTAGTCTCCACCTCGGTCAAGGTCGGGCCTTCTACAAACTGCAGAACCGCAAGACGAATAATAATGACACAAAAAATAATAAACGTGCTGAAGAAAAACACGTTGATCCGTAGGCCAAGGGAACTTTTGCTAGTAGTCTCGTCCTGTGACGAGGCCTGCTTACGGAAAAAGCTCACAGTTTTTCCTCTCCTTCTTCTCTAAGATGATTATTCTGCCGCGTCGGCCTCAGGAGTCGTGGTGACAACTGGTTGAAGATTCTTCTTCGGTACACCATTCAGCCCGTACTCCCAATCATAGGCGTCAAATATTTTGCGGGCCACCGGCGCAGCACTATTGGAACCAAATCCACCTTCAGGGATGACCACCGCTACGGCAAGCTTGGGCTTGTCACGTGGTGCAAAGGCGATAAAGACACCATTATCGCGCAGCTCCTTTTTGGCTAGTTGCTGGGATGTTCCCGTCTTACGGGCAAAATCATAGGGGAAGCCATCGAAGGCACTGACTTTACTGTTCATGCCCTTCTTAATCTCCTGCCAAAACGACTTATCAAATTTCGTCACCTCATTCAGCACTTCGCGACTGAATTCGGTAACTGTTTTGCCCTCTGCATCCGTTATTTTGCTGACCAACTGCGGTTTGATCCGCTGCCCTTCATTGGCTAACGTAGTGGCATATTGAGCCAATTGCAGTGTCGTATAACTCCCCTGTTGGCCAAAAGACGCGTACACCAATGCGGCTTGAAAGCTACCCGCTGCTTCGATGTTGGTGTAGTTAATATTGCCACGATGTTCGCCAGGCAGACCGCTTTCTGTTAATACACCAAGTCCGAACTCCTTCATATACCTATCCCAGACATCAATGCCTTTGCTTTTATATTTCTCATACAGCTTCTTGCCAACCATATCGATCATGAACACGTTGGACGATTTCTCAATCGCGGTTGCGGGTCCCATCTTTCCATATACGTGACCTGATGAATTCCTCACTGTGGTCTCATGACCTTCTTTACCGAACGAAGTGCTGCCTGTGTCGATGTACCTGGTCGAAGGAGAGATAAAACCTTCTTTAAGGCCAATCAGCACCGTCAGCGGTTTGACGGTCGAACCCATCAATAGCACCGACTGAAGTCCATGTCCGGATAACCCCGATGAAATCGGGTTAATCGTGCCATTCTGGTAATTGTACATCATCTTCTCCCAGGCAGCCGTAGACAGCGTACCTGTTGTCCACACATTCGTATCATAGTCGGGCATACTCGCCATGGCGACGATATTGCCAGTGTCTACTTCCATAGCTACAGCATAGCCGGTCAATGCGGCGGGATGGACCTGTCCCTGTACAGGGTTGGTATGAAGCCAATTGATCTGCTCCATGATAGCCTGCTCAGTCTTAAGCTGAATGTTTTTGTTAATCGTTGTCCAGATGTTGTTCCCTTTAACCGGTGGAACAACCTGTTCCACCTTCTCTGCCATATTCTGTGGATTGACCGATATCTGCAGATAACCATTTTTCCCGCGCAGTTCTTTCTGATATTGCAGCTCCAGACCGTCGAAGCCAACGATCTCATCATCTTTGTAGACGAGGCCCGGGTCTGTGCCCCTCTTCATAGCCTGAGCAATATCTTGATAAAAAGCCCGGTCATGCGAATAACTAAACGGCTTAATATAGCCAACAGTCTGCACGGCTACTGTATCCTTGTCGTAGTGACGTACAGTTTCTTCAACAATCTCTAGTCCTGGGTAGTCATCCTTGTGTTCCATAAAATAGGCGACTTCCTTATTCGTCAGCCCCGTCTTTACCCGGCGGGGAACATAACCAAGTGATTTACGAAAATTCAAATCGAGCGCTTTAAGAACATCCTCTTGTGTCTGCTCTTTGACGGCGGGATCACCATACTTCTTGAAATCCGCCACGAGACGAGCAACCAAATCATTCGACTTCGCCTTGGCCTCTGGCGTCAAAACCGATTTGCCCGAGGCTTTATCGGTGACCCTGGCCGTATACTCCTTAGTTAACGTAATGTACAAAGAATACACCGACGTAGAATAAGCAAGACTCTCGCCCCCTGCTGCAAAGATGTTCCCGCGCAAAGCAGCAAGCGGCACATTCTTGTAATTACGATCTGACTCTACTTCGGTCAATGTGGGGCCTTCGACAAATTGCAAAGTGGCAAGTCGAACGATGATTACGCAGAAAATAATAAACGTGCCAAAAAAGAACAGATTGATCCGCAGACCCGTGAATCCTCTATTCGGCGTATCATCCGAACCGGGTCTCTGTCTACGAAACTGACTCACAGCCCTCTCTCCTAACAATAGATAAAATATGGCACATAGAATGTAAGCCAATCCTATTAATTCTTATGATGAGTAGTCTAGTTAGTCCAGTTTATTGTAACACATCTGTTTACGCTGCGCCTTTACGTCACAGCACGCTCTCCCTGATATGCGTGTCGTAGAAATCCTTAGTGTTGAACCAGTTCCCGCTACTCGCCCAAGTAGGGTCGAGGGGGATCCAGGCTTGCTTGTCACTCACGTATACCTCATTCCAGGCGTGCGGACCGTATCCGCCCCGTCCATCATATCCCTGACCAGTCACAACTCGCACCTGAAGGCCCTGTGAACGGGCCATTACGGCATAAAGGCGTGCATAGTCAATGCATACACCAAGTCGTGTATTGAACGTGTCTTGTGGGGTCTGCTCATGCCAGACCCGATTCTTCTCGTAATTCTCAGCCTTGGCATAATCATAAGCAACCCGGGAACCGACCCAGTCATACAGCAGCCGTGCTTTTTCCTCTTCCCCTGCTGTCTTTCCGACAATATCAGCAGCCGCCTCAGTGATATCGCCGGAAATATCGTGATCGATAATTTCGTATTTACGACGAAGAATATCATTCATCTCTGCCGCGACTGCCTGAGTCAGAATCGGTAGCTTTTTATGAACCGTATCACCAGCGAAAGGCTCAATGACTGCGGCTGCACTCTGGCTATAGACCGGAGAAGATTCCACATAACGACTGAAGCTGCTGTCCGGACTCAGCGCAACGCCGATGAAAAGTACGGCTACCAATATAAGCCCCCGTGCCATCCCGATCAATAATCCAACGCCTGCTCCGCCCAAACGGCTTAGCGCGGTCACCTTCTTGTCCCCTCTACGACGACCGCTGCTCTGAAACGGAAGCAGAAGAATAACAACTCCGAGTAGCATACGTATCAAGCTGTAACAGAGCAACAATACTAATAGAAACCGTACAACCGGAGATCCCGCCAAAACGGAAATAGCTGTATAGTACAACTGCTGCCACCTTGTCAGCTCGTTGTCCATGTACTTCACCCCGGAAGCCCATGCTTCGACAAGCGGAGAGAAATAAGCCGCCGCCGGTATAGCAAGAAGAAGCGCGACAAGCGTCGATATCCCTGCACCCAAAAGACCAAACAACCTGCCTGTCGAACGTGAAAATCCTCTACCCCACCCCTGCAAGAGGGAGAAGGCAACAATAAGCAGTAGGATGATGGAGATCACATTGGCATCAGCCACGCTTTTTATCCATCCGTTGAGCATGTCCGCTCCCCCTTTCTTTAGCTATGGAGTGTCTTGATAAATACCCTTCTATCTTTACTTTCCAGCTGTATTCTGTTTACGTGCGGCATCAATAAAAGTTTTGGTTGTATCATTAATACTCCATTTTCCCAGTCCAACACCACGGAAGGTAACTTCCACCTTGTCCTCCCCGGCTTTCCCTTTGACTTCAAGATTCGGAGTAGTGATTGTAAATGTGCCATCCCCACCGGAGGTATATTTGGCGTCCTTAGCCTCCTTAAGCATAACGTCCTGCGCTTCGCTTTTTAAGGTGCTTAATGTGCTGTCGGCCACTTTGTTCACAGCGTTCCCGATCTGATCCATTGTAACCCCGCTGTAGATAAACAAACCGGCGATGATAACAATGACAATTGCCCACTTCAGAACCGTCTTGACCAGATTGACCACAGCGAACAGCAGCACAAGCGCAATAACGATGACTAGCCAATTCTCTCTAATAAACTGTGACCACACCTCTGTATTCATCAACTTCACAACACCCCATTCAACTTTAATATTGATTATTATACATGATGTAATCTCAGAATTCATGGTTACCCAGCTGTACCACGGCGTGGCGGCGCCGCAGCGTCACATTGACGGTTGATATTATAAAAAAGCGGTATAAGCCCTGCCTGGACCACGTAAAGTACAAGTAGCTGCTTTTTTCGTTCTGCAGATGAACTATTTGAATACGCCTGCCCTGCAATCCCTATGTTGCGACAGGCCCGGAGGTGTTTCATGTGAAAACTGCGCTGTGGCTCTACTTGTTTCTTTTTCTGGCCTTCTTCGATTTGCACGCCCAATATCCCGTGCTGACGCCGTTTGCCATATCACTTGGCGCCGGCCCCGCCTTTATCGGCTGGATGATGGGCATGTATTCGCTGACTCACCTCCCCGGCAATCTGCTGGCTGGAGTGCTTGTGGATCGAAACGGAAGCCGCCGGTATATCGTCTTCAGCCTGGTGACGGCCGGTGTGCTCCTGCTTCTGCAGGCGCATGCGCAGTTCCCCTGGCATCTGCTGCTGCTGCGTGCAGCAAGCGGCTTCGCGCTGGCCTTCCTGTCCCCGGCCTGTATGACACTATTGGCCTCGCTCTCTTCGGATTCGGCCACTCAAGGCAAGTACATGTCCGGTCACGGCATCGTGCATACACTCGCCTCTGTGATCTCTCCTGCCGCCGGTGCGTTTATCGTCGCCAAAGCCGGATTCTCCGGCACATTCAGCAGTCTGGGCTGGTTGTTGATTCTGACAGGCTTCATGGCCTTCTTCAGCGTCCCCAAGCATGTGCAGACCCGTGCAGCTAATCCTTTGGTTCATACGGAAGGTGATCTGGAAGCTGCCCAACTGACAGGAGCGAGTCTATCTTCAGACAGCACCAATTCCGCCAAGCCCTCCAGACGCTATTATCTGCTGCCATTTTTCGTCTCTTGTTCCCAGGGAGTACTGTTCTTTGAGCTTCCTCTCTCACAAAATGGGGGTCGGGACATTCTCTCCACAGGCCTGCTGCTCTCGCTTCTGAGTTTGGGGGCTCTCGTGACACTCAGTATGTTCTTCCTACATCGGCTGACACCTTCCGGTAGAATAGCCGCTGCGCTGCTCGGCATGGCGATCTGCTTCTTTGGGCTTGCTGCTTTCGGCAATATCCCGCCTGGCCTCCTCCTGTTCCTAATGGGCGCTGCCAAGGGTGTGCTGTTTCCCGCAATGGCTTCACTGTTCATTAGCCTTGGTGGCCCAGGGCGGCTAGGCAGAACGTTCTCCATGCAATCTATCGCCATGTCCCTCGGCGCATTCGCAGGTCCTGTCGCTGCCGGTCAGCTGCGGGGTATTGTCTCACCTTACTTTATTGCCTTCCTGCTGCTGATGACTGCACTGCTTTTGCTTCCGCCAAAGAGCACAAAGCTTGAGCCTAGCTACAAAGCAGGCCTGAACGGACGCGTAGCCTAAAGCCTAACTGGCTGGTTCTCAATACGTTTTTTTGGGGTAGCACCGGTTTTCTGGACATCCACTTTCATTATTCTGGTGTTGGACATTCTTTTGGTAATCATTCTCCGCACTGGAGTATTCTAAAATATTCCATAGAAAGCGTTTTTGTCGTATCCTCAATCACCCGGGCATAATCACCCGGGTGATTGTTTGCTTTTGCGACATTTCCCGGGGAATGATTACATATCCGCGTTAGTGCCTGTTAAAAATGACGAAGCTTAGGTAAAATATATGCGTGTGTGTCATGATTATCGCTCCGGAGGTGACGAACTGAATATGTCCATCACAATCATTGTCGAAGGCAAAAACGACCGCAGCAGATTACGGCGGATCTTGATGCCTGAAGTAGATATTCTCTGCACCTTTGGCACCCTGAACACCCTCAAGCTGGAGAATCTGCGCCAGCAGGTTGGGGATAGTGAAGTCTATCTGTACATGGACAACGACAGTTCCGGCAAAAAAATCCGCGGTGTGCTTCGCGATGCTTTTCCCGACGCTGGTCACATCTACACAAGGCGGGGATATGCAGGGGTAGAAGGTACGCCGGACGAGTATAACATCACTCAGCTGGAAAAAGCGGGTCTGGAGGAATTTATCATCTATCCAGAACCCCTGCCCTATTAAGAATAGAGTTCAAACCAAAAACGCCTTCTTTGTTCTCCCTTCCCATGAGAAGGCGAGCAGCAAAAAAGGCGTTTTGGATTAATCTGTGATTATTCAGTTACTCACGGGCCAAATCCTTCACAGCAGCAGCCAAGAATTCAGGGGTAACATTCTCGCTATCCCCAGCATCATACAGCGCCCGAAGACGGTTCTCCCGGTCCACCAGCCCGATCAGATTCGCATGGGCAAAGTTGTCCTTGTTATCTCCCGCAATAAGCACCTTGAAGGACTCGGCAGCAAACTTACGGATCTTCTCCTGGTCACCCCGCAAGAAATACCAGCCGTCGTAATTAGCATGGAACCGGTCGGCAAAATCCTTGATGGCTTCCCGCGTATCTCTCTTCGGATCGAAGGAAATCGACAAGAACGACACATCCTTGCCAAAGCTACCATCCTTGACCAGCAAATTCTGAGTCTGAGAAAGCATAAATGTCGTTACAGGACACACATCGGGACAATCCGTAAAAAAGAAGTACACCAACCGGGCCTTCCCTTGTGTATCCGCAAGCGTCACAGTATCTCCATTCACATTCTCAAGGGAGAAGTCCTGCACTTCCCCGATGACCGGCAATTCTTTGCTCCCCAGCGCCAGGGAATTGAAGGCCAGATAAGCAGCCATAATTAATGCAAGCAGAAGAAGCAGCCAGGTCCATTTGTAACGTTTCAAGGTTTGCAAGGACATTCCCCCCCTCCATTACAAGTGAGTTGTATTCAGCACTAGCACGATCAAGCTGACCGTCAAATAATTGATGGAAAAGAGGAAATTCTGTTTCGCCCAGACTTCATCATCCTTGGCCTTGAAGCCTTTCAGCGTCAAATATAGCCACATCACGGATAACAAACTGGAAATAATCAGGTAGAAAATACCTGCATATCCGTATACATACATCAGAACTGGAATCGGGAGCAGCAAAGCCACGTAAGGAATCATCTGAAACTTAGTGCGACGAACCCCTTTTACCACTGGCAACAACGGAAAGCCCGCAGCCCGGTATTCTTCCTTACGACGGATGCCCAGTGCCCAGAAATGGGGAGGCTGCCACAGGAACAACATCGCGAAGAGCAGAACAGCGGCAAGGTCTAGTTGGCCTGTCACCGCTACGTAACCGATCACCGGTGGTGTAGCTCCGGAAATCGCACCAACAGAAGTGCTCCAAGTGGAGGTCCGCTTGAGCCATAAAGTATATACGACGACATAGACGAATACCCCCAGTATACCGAACAGGCCGGCAAGCACCCCACTGAACGCAAACAGCACAGCAAGGCCGGCAATTCCGAGAACAATTCCGTACACTAGGACGGTTCCCGGCTTCAGTCTGCCCGTAGGCAATCCGCGGTCACGGGTCCGTTCCATTTTCATATCCAGGTCCCGGTCAAAATAGTTATTAAATACACAGGCCGAAGCCATGACAAGCATTGTGCCAAGCAAAGTTAAAATCAAGTTTCCGTATTGGACATGCCATCCAGAAGCCAACCAAAAACCAGCAAAGGCTGCGATCAGATTCGATCTGATAATACCTGGCTTCGTCACAGTAATGAAATCACGCCAGCTCGCACCTTTGGGCGGCAGCTTGGCAGACATTGCTGCGGAATCGGAAGGAGCCTGATATCTCCATTGATTATCCACGCTTACTAATCCTCCTTTAAAACAAACTTCTAACGTTCTCGCCAGAGAAATATAATCTCCGCTGTTAACTTTATCATAACAAACCCCTGAAGAAATTGACAATCATTTGGTATGATGTTCATGAATTCGACAATTACGTGACGATATTTATTTTATTACAATTTAATAACTGGACATGATTTAGGGTAGTAATGAATAGGAACTTCCGAGTAAAGGAGAACTGTATTATGGATACTGCTACACATGTTGTCATGGGCCTGGGCTTAGCAGGGCTGTCCTTCGTTGATCCGGCCGTTGCTTCCGACCCTGTGCTTGCCGGAGCTGTTATGGTATCTGTCGTTATTGCGTCACAGGCCCCCGATGCCGATACTGTATTGCGGTTGAAGAGCAATGCGATGTATATACGCAATCACCGGGGCATCACCCATTCCCTGCCTTTTCTCTTGCTGTGGCCCGCGTTAATTACAATAGTAATCGGACCCTTGTTTGGAGTTAGTGATCCGTACAGACTGGGTCATATTGCGCTTTGGAGTTTTATCGGTGTATTCGTACATGTTTTTTCTGATCTATTCAATACTTATGGCACTCAGGCTGCGAGGCCGTTCACCGAGAAATGGATTGCCTGGAACATCATTCACATCTTTGATCCTTTTATCTTCGGCAGCCACACGGCAGCTCTCGTGCTCTGGGTAAGTGGCCTCTTCCCGCCCGCCCCTTTGTTCATTACGCTCTATATTTGTATCGTGATCTATTACTTTTGGCGGACCCTTGTCCATTTCCGGCTTTCACGCAGGATCAAGGCCAAGGATGTCAAACATGACCCCGGGGACCGCTATTACATAATCCCCACAATCTCGCCCAAACGCTGGAACATCGTCAAAGCCAAATCTGACGGCAGTTATGATATTGGCCAGTTGCTGGGTGGTCGACTTCACTGGTTCAAACATGCAGTAAGCTCCGAGCACCCTGCCGTAGCACATTCCAAATCCCATCCGGATATCCAGTCCTTCCTGTACTTCACCTCTTATGCAGTCGCAGAGGTAGAAGAATTGCCCTCCGGTTATATTGTGCGCTGGGGGGATGTGCGTTATTTACACCGCAAGCAATTCCCTTTCGTGGCAGTTCTCGTCATGGATAACGACTATCATCCGTTGAATACGTACGTAGGCTGGCTCAGCAGCGAGAAGCTGAACGAACGTTTTGCCAGTGACCCCGGCTCCATGAAAGTGTAGATTCTCAAGGAGCCGTGCTTTTCCCCTTGACTCCCCTACTGAGAATAAGGCACAATCACCATAAAGCGTTTACAAGATAACGCCCTTCACTATTCATTGCGTTAACTCTACTCCCGTTGATGTCACAATCGTATTAACACAAAAATCCCGGAATCATGTTAATGATCCGGGATCACTTTCTCTATTGCCTAAAGGAGGCTGTCAATTATGGGAAAAGGACTCTCCCTGTGGTTCGCATGCTCGTCCATTCTGCTCCTGACCGCCGCCTCCATCGCGATCAGCTACAGTATTTGGCTAGCACTGGCGCTTGGCTTGGTCTGCATTCTGAACATCGGCTGGGGATTTATTGTCAAAGCCCGGCGCAGACGGCAGCAGGAAGGCACAACACAAGCTTAACGTTTGTGTATGCCTTCCTGCAGCTCAGTCCTTATCGTACCGGCAGGAAACCCATACGTTCCTTCACGCCAGCCAGCGTCTGTGCAGCTACCACGCGGGCGCGCTCAGCACTTTCTGCCAGAATATCGCTCAAGGCACCTGAATTTCTGATTTCGTGATAGCGCTGCTGCAGTGGCTCAAGCGTCGCCACGACCACCTCAGCAAGCTCTTTCTTGAAGCCACCGTACATTTGTCCTTCGAACCGGTCAGCAATCTGCCCCAGCGACATCCCTGAACATTCCGCATAGATACTCATCAGATTACTAACTTCCGGTTTGTTCTGCGGATCAAAGATCACTTCGCGCCCCGAGTCCGTAGTTGCCCGGCTAATCTTCTTACGGATGACATCCGGCGGATCCAAAAGCGAAATAAAGCTGCCCGCATTAGGATTGCTCTTACTCATTTTTTTGGTTCCATCGTCAAGAGACATAATCCGTGCGCCCACTTGCGGGATATACGGTTCGGGAATCGTGAAGAACTCCCCAAAACGGCTGTTGAAGCGCCCTGCCAAATCGCGGGTCAGTTCCAAATGCTGTTTCTGGTCTTCCCCCACTGGCACTAGGTCTGCATTGTAGACGAGGATATCGGCTGCCATCAGCGACGGATAAACGAACAAGCCTGCACCTACAGAATCCTTGCCGGAGGATTTATCCTTGAACTGAGTCATCCGCTCCAGTTCTCCCATTGCAGTCAGGGTTGTCATGATCCAGCCAAGCTCGGCATGCTGCGGAACATGAGACTGGAGATACACATTGGAACGCGCCGGATCAATTCCGGCTGCGATAAACAGCGCAGCTACCGACTCCGATTGCTCGCGAAGTGCCGCAGGCTCTTGAGCTACTGTAATAGCGTGCAAATCCACCACCATGAAATAACATTCATGTTCTTCCTGCAGCTTCACGAAATTCTTCATTGCTCCAATATAATTCCCAAGTGTCAATGTACCGCTGGGCTGAATACCCGATAATACTTTTTTAGCCATGCTAATCCCTCCATGTAGTGTATTTCCGAATGACATCCAATGTGTTATGAACGCAAAAAAGGCCCACCCCGCAAGGGACGTGAGACCGTGGTGCCACCCTTATTCGCCGCATTTGTCCTTTGTCAAAGGACAACAGCAGCCTTAAGCTTCCGTTAACGGGGAAGAACCGGCCGGACTACTGGGGAGACGTTATGCTCCTGTTCAAACTCGGCGCTCGGAGGTCCATTCACCAGAAGAATTCCACCGGTTCGCATCATCCACCGGCTTTCTGAAGGTTCATCATCTGACTACTTGTCCCCGTCATCACATTGCCATTATTATTGAATGAGTTCATCATGAACGATGCGGAGAGGTTTGTCAATTCCCTTAACTCAGGGCCGCATAAATCTGTTATGATAAGGTTATCCGCGTTCTATTCCGATTACAGCTACAATAAAGGAGCATATCTCATGAAACAGGTGACCAAAGGGCAGTGGGGCGGTTATGATACTTATATTTTGCACAGCCGCGAACTGGAAGTCACGCTTTTGCCGCGACTTGGAAATAACGTGATAGCCTTGAAAGACCTCAAGGAAGAACGGCAAATTCTGCGACGGCCTGAAGAAAGCGACCTAGATTTTTTTATGCAAAAGCCATATCATTTTGGCATTCCGCTCTTGATCCCACCAGGACGCATTCGCAAAGGACAATTTCAATTTGACGGAGCAAGTTATCAATTCGACCAAAACACCGCGGGTGACAATCACATTCATGGCCTGCACAGAACACAGGCTTGGTGTGTCAGTGACATTGAAGAAGACGAGGATGGCTGCGCCGTAACGACGGAGTTCAACACTGTGGACGATCCACACTGGATGGAGCAGCTGCCTGTGCCACTCAAACTTGAAATGACATTTCGGCTGCAGGATGCCAGACTGAAACAGATTCTTAAAGTAACTAACCTTGGTGAACAGCGCATCCCGTTCGGACTTGGCTATCACACTTGGTTTATGATTGATGGAGAACCTGAACGCTGGAATCTCAAGCTGCCTGTAGAAGGCATCTATGAGCTGAATGAGGAGTTGCTGCCAAGCGGCAATCTGCTTCCTCTCGGAGATCTTCAGGACCTTAACGAGGGAAAGAACATTCAGGGAACCAACTTTGACACAGCTCTGCGAATCGGCAAAAAACAGCCTGTAGAGGCTCTATTACTACGCGATGATGGCTACGGACTACGTTATACAGCCGACGAGAATCTCTTCCGTCACTGGGTGCTTTATACAAAAGGACCGGCTGATCAGTTCCTCTGCATCGAACCCTATACATGGCTTCCCGATGCGCCGAATGTATCGCCAGATCCGGAGTTTACCGGCCTGTTGACACTGGAACCGGGACATAGCATTGAGCTGTCAACCACACTCGAAATGATCCATCCCAATCGCTAATCACAATTATCCGCCCAAGCGATCATCCCTTGCATACTGCAGGAGATGATCGCTTTTTTGACTTTCTGCTACGAATTAGAATCATCATAACTTTTAAAATCAATCAGGAAACACTAAAAATTACCATCCTTAAAACCTTTCGAAAAGGTGCATGAATTCATCTCCTAGCGCTCATACTATCTTCACAACGGGCGAAGGAGGTGACAAACATGGGTCAAGCAGGTCAAAGCCAAGGTCGTGGTAGTCGTTCCAATAACCTGGTCGTTCCTCAAGCAAACGCTGCTTTGCAACAACTGAAATATGAAGCAGCTCAAGAGCTTGGTGTAACCATCCCTCAAGACGGTTATTACGGAAACTACACTTCCCGCGAAACCGGTTCTTTGGGAGGATACATCACCAAACGTCTCGTACAACTGGCAGAGCAACAATTGTCCGGTCGTTCGAACTAGTCACACCCTTATCTTAAACGCCTTACTTGGTTAGGCATCACAGCCTATCCTGCAAAGCTTCCCAGCCCTCTTGCGCTTCTCTTAACAGAAGCGTGAGGGGGCTTTTAATATTTTGACAATACATTCCCTAATTCCATCAACCCAGGAATTGATCATGTGTGTCGGATTGCGAATTGCGGGGATAACGGATCATCAGATTTGCCATATTGTAATTAGACTCCAACGTGGCATCCACGATAACCATGCCCTGCCGAACAGCAAATTCATAGCTAATCTCCCCATGGGTCCACCGCCGTTTATATTTAAGGCTTTCCAGCGCCATCAACCGGAAGGAAGCCTGCTGCTCGGGGGTCAATCCTTCCGTTTCAGCAGCAAAAGCACCTTTTCTTCCGGATAGAGGAAGATGGCGAATACCAAACTTTCCAATGACGTTGTTTCGTATTTGCACAAATACCGTGCCGGAAGACAAACCTGACAGTTCTTCTTGCAATTCCTTGAACACCAGATCGATCTGTCGCGCCAGCGATAATTGCTCCGTCTTCATCATAAATTTCCTCCTCAGTTATCTTCCTAGCACGCCTTATATAAGGCTTAGGACTCAATTATAGGTTAATTACATCAAGCCACACAACATTATTCAACATAATTGGTCAATAATAACTATAAATGCGTATTTTTTATATTGAAAACTAATAATACCTCCATAAAACTGATCATTTTCGACAATATATAAGCAAAAAAAGACCCTCTTTTGAGGGTCTTTTCGCATTAATACCTTATTGTGGCTAAAAAACTCAGCCTCTAATATGACAAGTTTTCCTTATATCGCCATAAATCTTAGGCAAGATGCTCTGTCATCTGCAGGAACTCTTCAATATCAGCAATAATCAGATCCGTAGCTCCCTGCCAGAAATCGGGCTGAGTCAAATCAACACCCAGATGTTTCGACACCAAATCCTCCAAGGTCATTACACCTGTATCCCGCAGCAAATCGTCGTATTTGTCCGCAAAGGAAGCTCCTTCTTGCAGAGCGAGGCGGTAAAGTCCCGTACTGAACATATAACCCACAGTGTAAGGGAAATTATAGAAAGGTACATCTGTGATATAGAAATGCAGCTTGGATGCCCAGAAATGAGGATGGTAGCTGGAAAGAACCCCGTTGAAGGCCTCCTTCTGCGCTTCCTCCATCAAGGCAGACAGCTCTTCTGCACTGACAACACCTTGCTTGCGTTTTTCGTAAAAGCGGGTTTCGAACAGGAAGCGGGCATGGATGTTCATAAAGAACGCCACACTTCTTTGAATTTTGGACTCCAGAAGAGCCAGTTTCTCTTCAGGATTAACGGCTGCCTTCACCTGTGCATCGGATATGATCGCTTCAGCGAAGGTGGAAGCAGTCTCCGCCACGTTCATCGCATAATTCTGATTGAACACCGGTTGATCCTTCAGCAGGTAGGAATGATAAGCATGTCCCAGTTCATGTGCCAGCGTGGACACATTAGAAGCCGTACCGCTGTAAGTCATAAAAATACGGGATTCCTTGCTCTCCGGGAATGTGACGCAGAAGCCGCCCGGACGCTTTCCTGCACGGTCTTCGACTTCAATCCAGTTTTTGTCGAAGGCTTCTTCGGCGAAATCCGCCATCTTCGGACTGAAATTGCGGAATTGTGCAATAATGTCTTGTGCTGCCTGATCGTAGGAGATTTTGCCGTTAGCGTTGCCGACAGGCGCTTCGACATCCACCCAGGATAGAGACTCCAGACCAAGCAGCTTCGCTTTGCGCTGCAAATAGGAGACCAGAGCTGGTTTGTTGCGGTTAATGACATCCCACATTACATCCAGCGTCTCGCGGGTCATGCGGTTGATACCCAGTGGCTCTTTGAGAATGTCGTCCCAGCCGCGGCCATTGTAAAGGTTCACGCGGAAGCCGGCCAGATGGTTCAATGTATCCGCACAGTAATCCTCAACACCGCCCCAAGCTTCTTCCCACTTGGCGAACATCGCGGAGCGGACAGCCGGATCGGCATCATCCAGTTTGTTGAAGGCCTGACCAGCAGATAGTACACGGCTGCCTTCTTCATCTTCAAAAGGAATCTTGATGGAGGAAACGATCGTCTCATAGTGCTCACTCCAGCCATGGTATCCGTCTACTGCCAATGACAGGGCCAGGCTTTCCAGTTCAGGGCTCATTTTCTCGCGGGCCAGACTGCGGCTCTCACTAAGCACGAAAGATAGTGGAGCAATTTCTGGCCGGGCTATCCACTCCCCCCATACTTCATCAGAGGTTTGGCGCAGCACATTGTCAAATTGCGAGCTGACACCTTCGAAGCGGGCACGCAGTCCAGATACTTTAGAAGACAGACGCACAGCACCTTTATCCTGCTGATTCTGTGCGCCAAGGCACCCTGTGAACTCCGCAGCCTGCACCAGACGACCAGTGCAACTCTGCAACAGTTCGATCACGCTGTCCAAAGCCTCTGTTCCTTTGACATCAGCCGGGGAGACGGAAGCTTGCACTTGCTGCTGCAAAGTGTCAATATCCCCCTCCAGTTTATGGAGGAAGCTTTCGAACTCGGGAGAAGCTGAGCCTCCGTTAAAAATGGAGTCCAATTCCCAGGTTAACGATAACGGTTGTTTCATGTGTATTCACCATTCCTTTTCTCACATTTGCTTTTCTTTGTAATTGGCCAAGAGCCGTGGTAAAGTGGATTACAATATTGGAACTATCCATAAGCCTGCGCTGCATGGCAACCACTTAAGGAGGATTCATAATGAAGCCGCTGCAAATTTCGCCAGAAACGGCCATTGCCCTGTCCAAACAGCTTGGTGTTCCCTTGGAACACTTGATGCATATGCCCCAACATATTTTGCTGCAAAAGATAGCTGAGCTATCCAAGAAGAACACAACACAGGCCGAAGACGGGCCGGAATTGCCTTCATCCGGGAAGGATGGACAATGATCCCTTTCAGCCACACCTGGCCTTATGACATTATACTGGGCGATATGTACGTGCAATACTGCCCGTTCTGTACCCATGAGAATGTGCTGCTGCCCCTAAAACCGAAAGAACTGCCTCTTATCCGTGATGGCAAGAAGCGACTTCTGGTCTTTCCCTGCTGCAGCACCAGCCTCACGGTCATCGACAACGATGCCGACTATCTGCTGTTCGACCGCGCCGTAAGATGACTTTAGCGTAAAAAGAGGACAGGCAACGGGCCGTTTAGGAAGTCCCAGCCGATGGCAAAGCGCAGAGAGGAGCTCCTCTCTGCGCTTTTTCTATGTCTCCAGCCAGAGGAGGAACATAGCTCACGTACCGTTAGCTTCCTACCGAATCGGAAGGAAGTCCATCCTCGCTAATCTCTTCACCACGCATCTGCTCACGCAGAATCGTCCATTGCTCACGTGCGGCCCGGATCATCGCTGCATCCATAATCCGCTGATCATTCACCAGGCGGGAGAACCATTTGACTGCATCAGAGAAATTACCTGTGCGCCGGTTAAGCTCTCCAATGAGGAACATCAGCCGGGCATCATTTCCGCCGATACCATCGCCCTCATACACCTTGATATAAGCGTCTAGAGAGTACTGCAGAAAGCGCATCTCCTGCGGCGTGTCTCCCTGATAGCGGTACAACCAGGCGATATGATGGAGCAGGCTCGCTATAATGCGATCCTTGTCATTGATGCTCTGGGCACACAATAGCGCGAGCTTATATGTCTCCAGTGCTTCTCCCCAGCTACGCTTCTCACCGAAGTCACGCGTTTTCCAGCGTTTTCCGACCTGATCATTAAAGGCTTTGCGCTGCCAATCAGCAAGCTTGTCCGCAGAATTCTCTGTAGAGGCAAATCCGCATTGCGGGCAGACTCTCACAACATAATAATCCGGATTCTCATTCTTGTAATAAGAACAAAAATCCGCATCGCGGCGTTCTGCTTTTTTGAGGCTGGGCCGTACCCGGGAGGTTAAAAACTCGTGTTCACAGTTACAGCACTGAACCTTGATGGAATACAAAGGTATTAATTCTGTCAAATGCCCTCATTCCTTTCGCCATAGAACCTTATCTTATTCTTGGGGCATGTTCACAAAGTGATGCGCAGGGCCAGCCAGGCGATTTAATACAAAAGAACGCAGGGGCTCCTCCACTTCTCTCTCCTCCAGCGCTTCTTTCATGCACTGCAGCCATTCCTCTGCACGCTCCGGGGTAATCGGAACATGCATATGCCGGGCTCTCATCATGGGATGCCCGTGAAGCTCAGAGAAGAGCGCAGGGCCGCCAAAGAATTGGCTCAGGAATTGATACTGCTTCTCCAGGACAGGCGCAATGTCCTCGGGGAACAATGGACCAAGCTGTGGGTGGGCTTGAACTTTGCTATAGAAGACCTCCACCAGGCGGTGAAGACCTTCAGCGCCCCCCAGGTTAACATATATACTGTCATTTGGATTCATTGAAAAGTACCAGCTTTCTTCCATAATAATGTAACGGCCTTTTCATTATACCAAAAAAACAGCCTATAATGATATCTGTCCCGAGGACTTCAAATCTTGCATACTGCGTATAGACAAAAAAGACGCTAAACGATTGTTTAGCGTCATTATTACATATTCAATAGGTCCGAAAGTCCTCATCACCAGGCGGGACGAGGGAAGCACGGATCACATATACAAAAGCACAAACCAGCACTCCGGCAACTATGCTCATCACCATCACTCCATCCCTAATTATCTGATGTACAGCGGTGTTGTATTTATTAATTTTATAATATCACAAATTCAACCGAAAAGCACAGACATTTGTAACCGCTTTCCTTGTTTTTTTGTGTCTTTTGTCCTTCTTTTTTGTGCTGTTTGTCCCTGTTTTTGCATATCTTCTTAGCAATAGACCTGGAGGCATAAATCATGATCATGAAAAGAATAGGTGGCCCTTTGCTGGCTTTCGGGCTGGCGGGCTGCATGGTACTGATGCTGGTACATCCCGGATCATCCCTTACCGCTGCACTGCGCGGACTCTCCATCTGGTGGGATGTTCTGTTTCCGTCGCTGTTCCCTTTCTTCGTCATCTCCGAGATGATGCTGGGCTTTGGTGTAGTCCATCTCTTTGGTACCTTGCTTGATCCATTGATGCGCCCGCTGTTTCGTATACCAGGCAGCGGCGGTTTCGTAGCCGCCATGGGATATGTCTCAGGATACCCCGTTGGCGCCAAATTAACCGCCAAGCTGCGTGAGCAGAACTTGATTACTCGGGTAGAAGGAGAACGGCTGGTGGCTTTCACCACCTCTTCCGATCCTATTTTCCTGCTTGGCGCGGTTTCTGTCGGATTTTTTCACGACGCGTCTTTGGGCCTAATCCTGGCCATTTCTCATTATGGCGGCGGGCTGCTAGTCGGGCTGTTGATGTCTCTTCATGGCCGGAGGGCAGCGGCCACCCCCGATCTTTCCATCACCGCGCCTGTGCAGCCCCACACGGGACAAGGTATGGGCAGGATTCGCACTGCGCTGTCTGCGATGGCTGAGGCCCGGCGCAGGGATGGCCGAAGCCTGGGTGAGATCATGAAAGATGCTATTCAGTCCTCTTTAAAACTTATTATTGTCGTCGGCGGCCTAGTTGTATTCTTCAGCGTGCTGATGGAGTTACTATCGCGCGCCGGCATCATGTCGTCGCTCTTCACTCTTGTAGGGGCCCTGCTGTCCCTGATCGGCTTTTCACCGGAGCTAGCGCAAGCTTTGGTAGGCGGATTCTTCGAAGTCACCCTCGGCGTCCGTTCCGCCGGGGAAGCAGCCTCTGCCGTGCCGCTTCACTTCAAAATCGCAGCAGCGGCCTTCATCCTGTCCTGGGGCGGTCTGTCTGTCCACGCCCAGGTCGCAAGCATTCTGAACGGCACGGGGCTGCGCTACCTGCCGTTCATGATCGCACGCCTGGTGCATGGCGTGCTCGCGGCGAGCCTCGCCTTGCTGCTATGGCAGCCCGTCGCTGGCGGCCGGCTGGTGGCGGCCTGGAGCCACTGGCCTCCCGCAGCCTCACTTTCAACTGCCGGCTCCAGCCTCGGCGCGAGCCTTGTGCTACTCGGCCTACTCCTTAGCGTAGCCCTCTTGCTGGCGCTGGTGCTGTCCCTGCTGCGGCTGCACCGCAAGGGCTGACCGCTGAGGCTCTGTGATCAGCTTTGCTCTTTTACACCCTCAAATATTGTGTTCCGCATCAAGATTGATTATGATCGGTGTATGACTGAATTAAACAAAGGAGCCTGTACATCTTGAGATATTATGTTCTGGACCGCGGTGATGATCTGTCCATCAATCTTGCGGAGCAATTTCACAAGCTGGCGGCGGAGCGAAACCTGGAGCTGGATGCCGAGTCCCCGGAGATTGTCATCTCAATTGGTGGAGATGGCACGATGCTTCATGCTTTTCACACCTTTATCGACCGCATTCCGAATCTGGCGTTTGTAGGCGTGCATACAGGCCACCTCGGCTTCTATGCTGACTGGAAGGCGCAGGAGTTGCCTACCCTGATCGACTATATGTGCGGGACGGAAAATGGAAATCCAAAAAAGCCGAGAATTGTGCAGTACCCTCTGTTAGAACTGGAAATTCACAAGAAATCCGGGTCCACCTCCCACATTGCGCTGAATGAATTCACCCTTAAAGGGGTGGATGGTACCGTAGTCATCCAGATTGACATTAATGACGTGTCGTTTGAGATGTTTCGGGGGGACGGAATTTGTATCTCCACCCCTTCCGGCAGTACCGCATATAATAAAAGCCTTGGCGGTGCTATGGTTCACCCTACCATTGAGGCTCTGCAGATTTCGGAAATTGCTTCCATTAACAACCGTGTGTTCCGCACGATGGGTTCACCACTACTGCTGCCGAAGCATCATCACACCGATATCTTTTCACGCAAAGAGCAGCGTCTGCTATTAACAGTGGACCATGTCAATATACCGGTCGATGATCTGATTTCCGTGCGCTGTCAGGTATCCTCCAAAAAAATCAGCTTTGCCCGCTACCGCCCGTTCCCGTTCTGGAACCGTGTTCGCGAAGCTTTTCTCGTCTAGGTCAAACACCGGGACGGCCCAGTTTTGACCCGCATAATTGTACTAAACACAAGGGCCGGGGATAACTATATCTCCGGCTTTTTCATGCTGACAAAACTACCGAATACAGCTAACATGATTCGATAGACTAGAGAGAATTCAAATGGTATAATGAGCCTATTTTACAAAGTGTTCCATATTAAAGGAGAGAATCTGTTGAAAAAACTATTAACCATTATGGTCGCGAGTCTACTAGCCCTCGTTATGGCCATTCCCGCTTTTGCGGCCGAGAAACCGATTGAAGTCTACATTAATGGCAGCAAGGTCCCTTTTACCTCAGGGGCTCCATATCTGCAGAATAACACCATACTGGTACCTTTCCGCGTTGTTTTCGAAAAACTGGGACTTAAGGTACTCTGGGATGCGAAGACCGGAACCGTCACCGGTACAGGAAAAAGCTTGTCCGTCAGCCTTAAAATTGGCAGCAAGGTAGCCATGGTTAACGGAACCGCTACGAAACTCCCCATTGCACCTGTAGCCAAGGCAGGAACCACATACATACCCTTGCGTTTCATAGCTGAAGCGACAGGCGGAACAGCCGTATGGAATCCGTCCTCACGTACGGTCAACATTCAAGCCTCAACTACTGACTCCGCTGCTGAAGCCATAGCGATTACAGAAGTAATCAAGCTGGCTAACAAGTACCACAATGAAAAAAATGCCGAAAAATACTTCTCCCTGGTTGATCCGGACTCCACCAGCGATGATTCGATCGCAGACCTCAAGGAACAATTTAAGAGATTCGATCAGACCAATACTATCGACAAAGTCGAAATCATTGATTTGAAAGCCGATGAGGCAACGGTCTATACAACAGAAACCAACCGCCGGTTAGGCGGGAGTTACTTCCCTGATCAGAAGTACGAATACTTATATACCCTTGTTCGACTAAGTGGGAAATGGAAAATTTCCGAGGTGGAAAGTCAGGACAGTGTTGTTCTCTTAACCCGTGAGCAAGGCCTGAAGCCCGCGAATGTGCTTCAAGACGATTCCACAGCCATTTTGAATAATCTTACGAAATACTTCCAGTACATGAATGAGAAAAACGCCAATAAGGTTGTAACAACAATGACATCAAACGGAGCAGAAAATGACGAATTCCTTATAGGTGATTTCGAAGAGTTCTTTGATTCCTATGATCTTACTTATACCCCGATCGTCTCTAATATCTTCTACTATAATGCCGGGGAAGCCGCTGTCTATGTAGAGAGTAAGGTAAAAGAAGCAGGCGAGAGAGCCAGCTTCCAAACTGGGGCGATCTACGTTCTGTCCAAATCGGCAAATGGAGCCTGGACCATCGACACCAGCTATGTGGTTTCCAACAAGCAACTTTAAAAACTATATAAAGGGCGTGTGCATTTTATGAAATCCGGAAAAGTTATGACCGCTCTCCTTAGCGGCTGTCTGGCCCTGACGCTTGTACTGGCACCGGTTGCTTCAGCGGCCGAATCTGCCAAGGCAGTCTCGAATGAAGACCTCATCAACGAAGTTATGCAATATTTGGAGAACTACAATCTTTCAGGTGTAGACAAGGATACCCTGATTCGCGGTGCCATCGATGGCATGGTCAACACGCTGGATGATCCGTACAGTCAGTATTTCGATGCCAATGAGGCGGCTGATTTCTCCCATCAGGTTGATCTTGAATTTGTAGGCATCGGGGTCAAACTGCAATATACAACTACTGAGCTATACATTGAAGAAGTAATCGCAGGATCACCTGCTGAGAAAGCCGGTCTTAAACGTGGCGATGTCATTCTCAAAGTGGATGGCGTACCCGTTGAAGAGACTGAAGGCGATGAGCTGAGCGGAGCGTCAGGGACCAAAGTAACCCTGCTTATTCAGCGTGACGGAGTTTCTAAATCCATTCGCGTGACGCGGGGAGAGATTGCTTCGACTGCCGTCACCGGACAAATCATCGGTCCCAAAATCGCTTATGTCAGCCTGAGCGGCTTTACCCAAACCGCAGACGAGGAATTTGCCCAAGTATTGAAAAAAATGCGTACGGCAGGCATGAAGTCGATGGTGCTGGATCTTCGTGATAACGTGGGCGGTTATATGGATTCAGCCTACAATATTGCTTCCATGTTCATGGACAAGGGCATCATGATGTACACCTCCGACCAGACCGGTAAGCTGATTCCGGTAACCATTACGAATGGCAGTAAAATAGGGGTACCGGTTGTCATTCTAACAAACGCTTATACGGCCAGCGCTTCTGAAGCCTTAACCGGGGCGCTACGGGATAACAAAATCGCTACCGTTGTAGGTACACGTTCCTTCGGGAAAGCGCGGATCCAGAGCCTGCTGCCCATGTCCAATGGTGATATGCTTAAGCTCACTACACAGAAGTATTTGACGCCTACTAAGGAAGATTTTAACCATATCGGACTTACTCCGACGATTGAGGTGCAGGGTAAAACGGCACAGCTGATCACCGCACTTAAAATTGCAGGATTGTCCACGATTGAAGCCTCCGGGGATAATCATATTCTGGATATCAATGGGGTGCCTTTGGCCGGCAACGTCGGCTTGATCAAGCAAGGGAACACTATTTATGCTTCTGCACGCGTGCTTTCCGCTCTCGTGGAGGGTGAACTCGCATGGGACGCAAAGAATAAAAAAGTTGTCGTAACCAACGTTGCAGGCGTTGCTTCCGGATTCACCATTGCCTCCAAGGCGGCCCTCTCCAAAGATGGCGAGACCTATATTGATTTGAACGCCTTCAAGCAGAAATTCCCTGCACTGGCGTGGAGCTATAATGCTGCTCAGAATAAATTGAAATTATCTGTAAAATAAACGATAACTATACTAAAGGGACTGTTCTCCTGTAGAATTACTACAGTGAAACAGTCCCTTTTGATTACATAAATGATATTAGAAGGTGCATGGTCTAACCAAACCCTGCTTAATCCTGCGGTTCCTGAGAAGCTTGGGAGCCTAGAGGATTTTGTTGATTTTGCTGGTTTTGTTGGTTTTGTTGGTTTTGTTGGTTTTGCTGGTTTTGTTGGTTTTGTTGGTTTTGCTGGTTTTGTTGGTTTTGAGGCTTTGGAGCGTTCTGAGGGTTCGGCGTGTTTTGTTGGCCGCTTGGCGGCTGGCCTTCCCGCTTTCCTTGGGAGTTACGATCACGATCTCGTTCCCGCCCAGGTTTCTTCCCTTGTCCCTCTTTAGCACGATGGTTCTTACTTTGATGCTCCCGAACAGGCTTATCCTTCACCTGGTTGTCTCTTCCCGATGCTTCTTTAGCCGCATTGGAATTCGATCTTCCGGAATGCTCACGGCCTGTATTCTCCTGGGCTGACGCTTGGCGCACAGCCGGCTCTTGTGTCATCTCTTCTGATGGCTCATTCTCCGCAATCTGAACCTGCGGATCTTTGATCAGAATATCCTTGTACATGCCTTCTTTTGGCTGTTCTTTCGATTTTTGCAGCACAAAATAGGCGCAGCCAAAATTGCAGTATTCATTAATGTAATCCACCATGCCTGAAATTGCTGTATCCCGGTTCACCTTTGGATGGTTGTCCCGGTAAAAGCCTTTCAGACGCAATTGGCTGTAACCCCAGTCGCCGACGATGTAATCATATCGTTCCAGCACTTCGCTGTATCTCCCGCGAAAAGCCTCCGGATTCCATCCGTCTTTGTGGTCCAGCATCAGCTCGTAGCCTTTTCCGCCTATAACGATCAAGCTTTTTGTCGCCTGCCTTTCATTAGAAGAGGGGAGCGCTGATCGGCCGTCATTGCGGGAATTTTGGACTTACGGTCGCTGTTGTGGTCCAATTTCTTCATTTGTAACCGCTATGCGGTTGAAATTGGACCACAGCGTCTGCTTCCGAAGCTAGCTTTCCTCCGGAAAGCTTTTAGACGAGCGCTACGCTCCTCCAGTTCCAAAATTCCCTCCATGACTCCATCAACGCTAGCGTGGGAGCACAGGGGACTAGCTAAGTGCGCTAACGCTCCTTAGCTGCCTTGCGCTCGCTCCGCTGGCCGTTGGCCTCGCCTCGCTATGCTTAGTTTATTGGAGAGCTTCAAATCGCTGTCGCTCTTTCAGCTCTCCATCATTTTTCGTGACCGCGTCACGGGAAACATAAAAGATTCAAAACTTCTTCGTGACTTCGTCACGGATACCTAACAGCTGAAAACCTTCGTAACTCCGTCACGGATACCTAACAGCTTAGAGCCTTCGCGACTTCGTCACGGTTAGCCCAAAGTCACCGCACGCTCCTCACGGGCATTAGCGGCGGATTTGACCTGCTCATGCGCATGGTAGGAGCTGCGCACTAACGGGCCAGATTCAACGTGACTGAAGCCACGCTTCATGCCCTCTTCCTTCAACCGGGCGAATTCCTCAGGCGGATAGTATTTCTCCACATTCAGATGCTTCGGTGAAGGCTGCAGGTACTGACCAAGTGTGAGAATATCACAGTCCACGGCACGAAGGTCGTCCATCGCCTGCAAAATCTCGTCCCACTCCTCCCCCACACCCAGCATGATGCTGGATTTGGTAGGAATCTCGGGTTGCATCTCCTTGGCCCGCTTAAGCAGCTCCAGGGAGCGGCGATACTTGGCTTTGGCCCGGACACGGTCAGACATCCGCTCTACAGTCTCAATATTGTGATTTAGAATATCAGGCTTGCTGTTCATCACAATCTCCAGGCTATCCCGGTCACCCAGGAAGTCGGGGATTAACACTTCCACACTACATAGAGGAAGACGCTTACGAATCGCCGCAACAGTCTCGGCAAAAATCCGGGCACCGCCATCCTTCAGATCATCTCTGGCTACACTTGTCACAACACAGTGGCGAAGACCCATGCTTTCTGCGGCTTCAGCCACACGCTCAGGCTCTTGCAAATCCAGCTCTGTTGGCATACCGGTATTAACTGCGCAAAAGCGGCAGGCCCGCGTACAGATATCACCCAAAATCATAAACGTTGCTGTCCGATTGGCCCAGCATTCATAAATGTTTGGACAACGAGCCTCCTCACATACCGTATGCAAAGTTTTAGAACGCATCATGCTTTTAATATCCTGATAGTTATCACCGGTAGTTAGCTTGATTTTAATCCAATCCGGCTTGGGTTGTTTAGCGCCTTTTGTAGTCAAAGTAGATAACCCCCACTTTCGCCTGTGTAATAATCGATTGCCGCGTTAAAGTTGCTGCCTCATATTATAGCATGTGCGCCGGGGTAATGCCTGTTTTTGTGAAAAATCCAAGGCAGAAATAACCGCGGCCCAAAAGGCGCTCTTGGTACGTCTGGTACCTTTAGGCAAGAACGGATAAAACGATCACATTTGCTTCAATCTATAGAAAAAGAGCGACACTAAACGGCCCTTTATTAAGGCAATAGTGGGTTCATTCCAAGACAAACACCATGCCCGGACAAAGGAGGTAGTCCTATGCGGACCCTATTTCACAATCATCTCGTGCAAAAATCGTTCTGGTGCATGTCCGCGGCCACCATTCTATGGAGCGGACTTCATCTTCCCGCTGCACAAGCGGCCAGTATGGGCAGTCAAAGCCCCCCAGCATCGGTGAGTTCCAAAACAGATGTCATTCCCACCGATAAAGCCGCTTTACTCTCGGCTCGCAGAGAACTATATGAGCAGATTAGTGCAGCAACTGGCATCCCCTGGTTCCGTTTTGCGGCCATTGATCAATATGAGCGTACTGTCGCCAAAAAAAGCAAAACAGCACCTCAGCATCTCACCAAACTAACCGGAATCACCATCCCGCCTCCTCTATGGTCAGGACCTTTGAATCCTGATCAGGAGGACACTTCACCACAATCCATCAGCTTCTTCGGCGGCTTTGGCTCCGACGGCTCAGGGGACGGCCGGGCCGACCCTGGCAATGATGCAGATGTACTTTACAGCATGGCCCGCCATCTGTTGCATTATGGGCAGTCTTCCAGCGATTTCAGTATCGCGATTTGGGAGTATTACCATAATGGCAGGGCATCGCAGCGAATTAATCAATTCGCCAAACTGTACGAGCATTTCGGACGGCTCGACCTGTCCGGGAACGCTTTTCCACTGCCACTGGGAAATACGTATGCCTATCGCAGCACTTGGGGTACGGGACGCAGCTGGGGCGGAGCACGTATTCACGAAGGCACCGACCTGTTCACTCCGCACGGTACGCCTGTACGCAGCACTTGCTACGGCATTGTGGAGACGAAGGGCTGGAACCGCTACGGCGGCTGGCGGATCGGCATACGCGATATCGATAACCGCTACCATTACTACGCCCATCTGACGGGGTATGACAAGAAGCTCGCACAGGGAGATATTGTACAACCTGGCCAGACGATCGGCTGGGTCGGCAGCTCGGGCTATGGCAGTCCAGGCACACAGGGGAAATTCCCTCCACATTTGCATTTTGGCATTTACAAAGACAGAGGGATTACCGAGTGGGCATTTGATCCTTATCCATTGCTTAAACAATGGGAGAACCAGGAGTACAGAGCACGGCGAAATAAAAATAAATAAGTCACCGGATTTAAATAAAGCGTGAACTTATCTTTCGGTACCCGTGCTTTGAATAAACTGTAGTACCTCACGCATAGTTTCATGCTTATCATCGTCATGGCAGAGCATATGTCCACTCTTACCAGCGATATGCATCTGCTTGCGGGTCGAGGGGATCGTATGGTGCAGATAACTGGCGCTTCTCGCTTTGACCAAATGATCCCGTTTGCCCTGCACAATCAGCGTCGGCGTCTCAATATGCGGATAGATCTCGAAGCTTTCGCGAACCAGTCGCTGAAACTCTCTGGTGGCCTTAGGCGGTGTGGAGCGGATTTTGCTGATATATTGCTTAAGCATGGCAGGGTCGCCCAGTGTCTTGAACATTTCAACAAGATTCAGCGGAAACACAGGCGTCGACAGCAGCGTCAGCGAACGAACCCGCTCCTTGTAGCGTACTGACAGATGGGAAGCGATCAGCGCTCCAGTAGAAAAACCAATCAGATGCACTCGATCATTGCTCGCCAGCAGCGTATTTAGCTCCTCTTCAGCGCTTTGCTGCCAGTCATGCCGGCTCGTCTTAAGCAAATCCGCTCTTGTTCCCCCATGTCCCTTCAATGTGAATGTCCGGGAACGGTAATGATGCTGCTCCATATAGGTGGATAACGGAGCAATCTCATGCTCGCCTCCTGTGAAGCCGTGGATGAACAAGCAGCTATCCATAACGCTCCCTCTTTTCCTTGAGTTATTTAGTCAATATGATGATAGCTTGTCTTTTCCCTTTATTTTCTATGCACCACGTCAAACAGACCGCCGATTCGGCGGTCTGTGGCTTTTCTATGGTCAGCGTGCTAATACGATCCGTCCGCAACAGCGCACTATCTAAAGCGCAATGTAATTAACAGCATTTTTGTACCTTAAATCCTCTTCAGGTAAGGGTTAGTGCATATTAAGTGCAATATTGTACCTTAAATGTTCCAGAACATCACGTCCATCGTGCTTTTTCGAAAAATAAGATACAAAAATGCACCTATTTCCCTCATTTACCTAAATTAACGAAAAATAAGGTACAAAAATGCTTTTAGTTGGGGAGGCGCCCCTCTTTTTCACTGTTAAGAAGAATGTGAAACGGAATATACCATAGTTCGTTTCTGTATCAATGCGAATTTATTGTACCGCTACTCACACCGCTGTTGTTATTAACTGGCGCACTGCCACTCCCGCTGATCTCCGGAATGGCTGTAGGAACAGGGGGACCGGTATTCACACTGCCGCTATTCTCGTTGCCCTGAACGCCAGCATCTTCCTTCTCCCCGCCAATTTGCGGCGCAGGAATAGCAATGCCAGGCGCGCTGCTGCCGTTCTGCCCGACAGGCTGACCTTGATTGTCATAGTAATACATCGGTACATCTCCTACGACCATCAAATATGACACAGGAATCTCTGTATCCACCACCTGTGGCTGCATGTCAAACGGAATGACAACGGCCACCTCGGTCACGATATGGATATAGACCTCTACCAGAATCATGTTGATTCCGGCATTTTTCTGACGTGTAGCCAGTTCTACCTTGACTGCGCCCTGCGGTTCAATCGTAATGGGAATATCCGGACCGAAGGAGGCAATCAGTGGGCTGCCCAGCGCCTGACCTAGCGGGATACGCTCCCGTTTGTTATGCAATTCCTGCAAGGTGGACTGAATGACAGTTGCTGCTTGCGAGGTAATTCTCATATGTTCGGCGTAATTCAGCATAAATCCCGATATTTTGCCGTTTTTGTCTGTCTTCCAGTCAATCAGCTCTTCGGCATTGCCTCCGCTGGCTACCTGGGAAGTGATCGCCTTGTTGATGGATTCTGTAGCGATCTGCTTGACGCGAATCTGCGCGAGATGCACGATGGGGGGCTTCAAATGCTGCTCCACATAACGGATGCTCTGGAATAATCCGAGCAGAAGCAACAACGAGAGGATCAGCCACAATTTTCGCCTGCTGCCTGACTTTCCCCGGTTGCCTGCACTGGAGGATGGCTGCCGTTCCCCACGGCTGAATAATTTTGCAGGACGCCTGCTCCGCTTGGCCTCAAACCGTGCAGACTGCGGCCGGATGGTCGTCGTTTTGCTGGGTCGCGCCTTAAAGGCCGCTCTTCTTCCGTTCGGACGTGGAATACCGTCCCAGCTGATTTTGGGCAACCGCAAGCGGCCGAAGTCAGGCACTCGGATCCGCCGGCTCCCCCATTTTTTATTTCTGCCCATTGCGTTTATCCCTCCCGCCTGGCCCGGCGGTCAAGCCGCCGCTTAGTATAAGATATTCGGGAGCGGGACAAAAAAGAAGAACGTCACCCGCTAGACCTGCGGGATAACGTTCTTCTTCATTTTGACATAAGCCAATCCTCTGATCGTACTCTAATCGTTCTCAGCCCATACGGCTTCGCTTATCTTCCTGCAGATGATCCCAGTGCCTTCTGACAAAAACAGCGATCAGAACCACCATGAACACCGAATACCAGGTCAAGTAGGCGCCCCACTCTTCCTTGGGCACAATCAGCGTAGAACTGAGCGTCCCGAACAGCCAGATATAGGACAGGTTACCGAGCACTGTTCCCCAAATGAATGAGGCCGTAGAAAGCGGCGACACCGCTGACATCAGATTGATGATATTGCTTGGTATAATGGGAATGGTGCGTAGCAGCACAAGGGTCCAGATGCCGTAACGATCCATATTGCGCTGCCATTTATCGTAACGCTTCAGCTTCTTTCTCCATTTGCGGTCAAACCAATCGAACAGGTACCGCCGGCACAGAAAATACACCACGATTCCACCCAGATTGCAGGCCAGCCAGCTGATCAGCATCCCGCCAATCACATCAAATACTGACACATGCAGTACAATCAGAATGGCAAGAGGGAAAAAACCAAATAGACTTTGCAGCAGCGTCAGCGGGATCGTAACGAGCAAGATGTAAGGCCCGGTCAAGCCAAGGGTTTGCAGCAGCCAATCTATCCATGAATTAATTATCTCTGTCAATGGAGTATTCTCCTCTCTTGACTCCTTACAGGCTGCATCCTTAAATACGGTCAATTCCCTTGAAAAAGCTGGTACTTCAAAACACATTCCCAAGAAAAACACCCCTTTACGGGGTGTTTATTGAATATAACGTGATATATAGATTACATGTCAGGAACGGTCATTCTACAAAGGTTACAAAATTGTATCTATTGACTTTTATCATAGCACATCTTCAAAATAACTGCAAAAACAGTTATTCGATCCCTGCTGTCCAGGTTGCTACTTTATCGGGGTTACTCTCTACCCAAGCCTTGGCCGCCTCTTCAGGAGACTTGCCGCCCTGAATCTGAACCATAACCTCAGCCATATCCTCCGGTGTCCACTCGAATTGATCGAGGAACTTGTAGACCTTCGGCATATCATCCTTCAAGCCTTTGCGGACCATGGTATGGATTTGTTCATCTCCACCATACACATTCTTCGGATCCTCCAAATACCGGAGATCCATATTGGCAAACATCCAGTGCGGTGTCCAGCCAGTCACGACGATAGGTTTGTTGTTGTTATAAGCTTTTTGCAGTTCCTGCGCCATAGCGGCAGAAGAGCTCTCCACCAGCGTATAATCACCAAGTCCGTAGGACTCAATCGCTTTTTCCGTAGTGGTCATGATTCCTGCACCCGGCTCAATACCGATAATCTTATGATCCAGTTCGGCACCGGTCTCGGCACTCTTCAAATCCTCAATCGATTGGATGTTCATGTAGGCTGGAACGGCAAGCCCAACCTTTGTTCCATTCAAGTTTACGCCAAGGTCCTCGATATCATTCCCGTATTTTTCAAGATAGGAAGCATGCGTACCTGGCAGCCAGGCAGCAACCATGGCATCGGCACTGCCGTCTGCCACTCCGGCCCACATCGGTCCGGCATCCACTTGCAACATTTCTACATTAACCCCGAGCTTCGATTCCAGCACTTCTTTAACTACATTTGTACTGGCAATTTCCGAATCCCAGGCGACATAAGCCAGCTTTACCTTATCATTGCTCTCTGCCGAACATCCGGCGAGAACCGCGACCAATAGGGCTGTCAGCAGTAATCCTAAGCTTTTTTTCTTCATTATAAGGAAACACTCCTATCTTTGTTTTGGTTTCAATGCGTTCTGAGTCAGACGGTCGAGCAGAATGGCAATCACCACGATGGCGATCCCTGCTTCAAAGCCCGCTCCGGTCTTCGCCTGCGATACCGCACGGTAGACCAGCGCCCCAACACCCTGCGCACCGATCATCGATGAGATTACAACCATCGACAGAGATAGCATGATCGTTTGGTTAATCCCCGCCATAATCGTCGGCAACGCGATCGGCAATTGCAGCTTGAACAGCTTCTGTGACGGTGTCGATCCAAAGGCATCCGCCGCCTCCACCAGTTCAGGCGAGACTTGCCGGATCCCGAGATTCGTCAGGCGAATCGTTGGCGGGATGGCAAAGATAATCGAAGCAATTACACCTGGGACTACACCCAGCGAGAAAAAGGATACCGCAGGCAGAAGATACACAAAGGCCGGCATCGTCTGCATAAAGTCCAGAATAGGCGTAATTGTATTCTTCACCGCATTGCTCTGCGCACATAGAATGCCGATGGGAACGCCTATCAGCACCGCCAGAATAGAAGCAGCCAGTACAAGCGCCAGTGACTGCATCGAAGGTCCCCATAAACCGAGGTTATCGATCAGCAGCAGGCCGATGACCGCAAATAGTGCCATCCGCCATTTGCCGATCCAGTAAGCCAATGCAGCAATAATCACGATAAGAACAAGCGCTGGCAGGAACGTGAGAATATTCTCGATTCCCTTCACCATGCCGCCGATTACTGCATGTATAACATCAAACACGGGACCGAAATAGGTCGTTAGCCATTTTTCGAGCCATTCAACACCTTGGCCCAGTGGTATCTTAGGAATGTTCATTACACGTGCTCTCCTTCCGGAACTGCGTTGCCGGCAAGCGCTGAAAGAACGGCACCTTTAATGACAATTCCCTTGAGTCGATCGGATTCATCCACTACAGCTACCGGCAAATGTGTCTCCGACATCAGCTCGAACAAATCATTGAGCAAAGTATCGGGGTGCACACGGGGGATTTCCCGCCGCAGCACTTCAAGTATCGTTTTATTCTCTTTAATCGCTTGGGCCGCATCTTCGGCCGTTATGACACCTTGGAGCTTCATCTCTTTATCTGCAACATATAGACTGGATACGCCACTATCGCGCATTAATTGCAGCGCCACGCGGGGACCGCGCTCAGGTCTGACCATCTCTGGCTGGCGCATCACATGCGCAGCGGTCAGTACCTTGGACAGATCCACATCCTCTACAAAACGTTCCACGTATTTATTGGCAGGCTGGATCAGAATCTCTTCTGGCGTACCAATCTGCACAATGACGCCATCCTTCATCAGCGCGATCCGGTCACCAATCCGCAGTGCCTCATCCAGATCATGCGTGATGAACACAATCGTCTTCTTCACTCTCGCTTGAAGCTCCAGCAGTTCCTGCTGCATATCCTTGCGGATCAGTGGATCAAGGGCGCTAAACGCCTCATCCATGAGCAGAATATCTGGATCATTGGCCAGCCCGCGGGCCAAACCAACCCGTTGCTGCATCCCGCCGCTGAGCTGATCCGGGCGATGATGCTCCCAGCCTTTCAGACCGACGAGTTCCAGGGCCTGCATAGCGAGCTCGGTTCTTTTCTTTTTCTCCACGCCCTGCACTTCAAGGCCATACTCCGCATTCGCCAGCACCGTCCGGTGCGGGAACAACGCAAATTTCTGGAATACCATACCGATATTCTTGCGCCGGAACTGCCGGAGCTGCTCGGGGTTCATCCCAACTACATCGTTCCCTTTAAAAAGAACTTGCCCCCCAGTAGGCTCAATCAAACGGTTCAACAAACGAACCAGGGTTGATTTACCACTGCCTGACAACCCCATAATGACGAATATTTCTCCTTCTTCAATACTGAATTCGGCCTTATTGACACCGACAGTCAGCTTGACTTCCTGAGCGATCTTCTCTTTGGACCACCCTTGTTCTAATAATGGAAGCGCACGCCCCGCATCATGACCGAATACTTTGGTTAGCTGTTTCACCTCTATAATAGGCATGCTGACCTCCTTCTCCCGTTTCTGTATCGGGTTAGTTCACTTCTAATAGTCTACCGGACTTATGAAAAAAGATGCAAAGCGCATATTCGGATAAAATTTAGTGTACAGTTTTAACTTTACAAACTATACGCAAAGAATACTCTGTTTTACGCCATATTCCTTTCGTCTCGAATTCTTTACTTATTAACCATGATTTGATTACAATACACAGTAGAGGTTTGCAGTCTATTAGCCTAATCCTCAGGAGGGACATCATGAATGATTTAGAAGGGCTTGCGCCCGAACAAATCGAGAAAATCAGCAAAGCCCGGGAACGAGTCATTGATTCCATCGGTAAAAATATGGACTTATACGGTATCACCCTGTCTATAGGGCATTTATACGGGTATATGTACTTTAATCAGGGTCCGGTAACGCTGGACGAGCTTAGTAAAACTATGGGGATGAGCAAGACATCCATGAGTACAGGCGTCCGTACCCTGCTGGACCTCAAAATGATTGATAAAGTATGGGGAAAAGGCACACGTAAGGATTTATTCGAGGTGGTTCCGGACTGGCATCAGAATTTCAGCGATTACTTCTCAATTAAATGGAGAAAAGCCGTTGAGGGCAACATGAATGCCCTTTCCAAATCCATGAATGAAATCAAGGATATGAAGGCAGAGTACAGCGATGACGCAGAGCTGCTGAAGCTGCTGGACAACGACGAGGAAAAGATCGGAGAGGCGGTTAAGTATTACCGCTGGCTGTTAAAGCTGATTGAAGCACTGGAAAGTGGTAAAATCTTCGAGTTGATTCCTAAAGAAACATAGCACGGCCACAATGGTTAGGGGTTCTTGTCAGCCAATTTATACACGGCTGTGCGGGAACCTCTTTTTTTGTAGCAGATGCGTGATCCAGCTTTTGCAAAAGTATACTTTGTTCATTGGTCCAACATTATCGTTTGACTTGCCTAGGCATTCAGCATAAACTTAAATATAATTGTTTTCGTGCCAGATTTTACTTGAAAATGCGACTGAAGAAAGCGCTGGCATCCAGCCCTTTTCAGATTTTTATTTATAGCCGGAGGGTGGCTTTTTCATTGCAGTTGAATATCAAAAAGATTGCCGAAATGGCCGGCGTATCGGTCTCAACAGTATCCAAAATTATGAATAATTACCCGGATGTCTCCGAAAAAACGAAGCAACGTGTGATGGAGATCATCGAACAAACCGGGTACTCTCCTTCCAACTCCGCCAAGACGCTGGCAACTAAAAAATCCAGCCTGATCGGTGTTATTTTTGCCGGGGAGCTGAATGTTGATTTTACCCATCCCTTTTTTCTCGCCGTACTCAATGCCTTCAAGAAACAGATGGGTGTGCTCGGCTATGATCTGATCTTCTTTTCCAATGAGAAATTCTTAAGCGGCGGCGATTACTATTCCCGATGTGTTCATTTTCATGTAGACGGCTGTGTGATCATTTCAGGAGAACATATGGAGCCGGCCATTCAGGAACTGGACATGAGTAGCATTCCTTGTATCGGGGTAGATCTGGAGCTGAAGGGTAAAAAATCGGGTTACGTGACCTCAGATAACTATCAGATCTCCTCCAAGGTTGTCGAGCATTTCTACCTGCTTGGCTACCGGGAGCTTGGTTTTATCGGAAGCACAGCCAATTCAGATATCTCTAACCAGCGGGAAGCTGGATATGTTAAAGCCATTGAAGGCTTCGGCATGAATATCAACGAGAACTGGTTCGTTCATGGCGACGATTTCTTCGAGCCTAGCGGCTATGACGCCATGCAGAAATTGATTCAATCCGGCCCTTTGCCGAAGGCCATCTTCGCTGCCTCGGACCTGCTGGCGCTCGGCGCGATCCGCGCATTGAAGGAACATGGACTACGCATACCAGAGGATATTGCTATGATCGGCTGCGACGACATTGAAGCCTGCAAATATACGACACCAACGCTGACGACCATCCGCCAGAACAAAGAACGGCTCGGGATTCTCGCCGCTCATATGCTCTACGACATGATCAACAATCAGTCCGAGGGCGGCTCCTTCGTTGTGGAGCCGGCACTCATCGTCCGCGAATCCTGTGGCAGTCACCTGCACGATCAAGGATGACATCTCTTTTGCCGCCAGCCGGGAGAATTGACGACGGCAAAGCCAAACAGCCTGCCCCAGCATGATACATGCGAGGGCAGGCTGTTTGTTTATGTTAGCGCAACGGGGGCAGGATAGCCCCTCTTACGCTTTTTACATTAAGATCACCTTACAACGGCGTAGGTTCAGCCACTTGTTCATCGAGCTCCAGCTTCACCAATTGCCCGACCTGCGTCAGCCCTGCGCCAAAACCATACATAAGGACGGTCTGACCATTCTGGACCTTGCCTTCCCGGATGCCCAGATCAAGCGCCAACGGGATAGAAGCAGCAGACGTGTTGCCGAAATGAACGAGACTGTACAGCGCCTGCTCCAGCGGGTAATTCATCCGCTCACAAATCGGCTCGATCATCCGCAGATTAGCGCTGTGTGGAATAAACCAGTCCACCTTCGCAAGAGTCGTTCCTGACTTGGCCAGCAATTGCTCCACACCCTGTGGTACGGTCCGAACTGCCCAGCGGAACACTTCCCGCCCATTCTGCACAAGCAGCTTGGTATCCACAAGCTCGATATCTTCAATTTTGGAGGATAGCCCTGTACGGTATACATGATGCCCGCCGCTGCCGTCACTCCCCATATGAAAGCCGAGAAAGCCGGTAGAACTGGCCCCGCTTTCCACCAGTACCGCTCCCGCTCCATCACCGAATAGGATACAGGTACTGCGGTCAGTGTAATCTGTAATTTTAGAAAGAGAATCCGCACCCAGCACCAGCACCTTGCGATGCAGTCCGGAAGCCACAAGACCATTGGCCATATGCAGTCCGTAGACAAATCCGGCACAAGCTGCACTCAGATCGATGGCTCCAGCGGTCTGCGAAATCCCCAGTCGGTTCTGTATCAAAGCAGCCACGGAGGGAAAAGGAAAGTCAGGCGTGCTTGTAGCGACAATTATCATGTCTACATCCTGAAGATTTTTTCCGTACCGCTTCGCCAAATCCTCTGCAGCAGCTACACATAAATCACTGGTGAATTCATCCTTGCGGCTGATTCTGCGCTCCCGGATACCCGTTCGCTGGACGATCCACTCATCATTGGTATCTACCATCTTTTCCAAATCGGCATTGGTGAGCCTCTGCGCGGGAACATAGGTCCCGATAGCTGTAATCTTCGCACCTGTCAATTCATTCACCCCGTTATTTAGCATCTAGTATTAGTACTTGGTACTAATTATAACAAATGAACTCATTCATTTGCAACTGGGATTATGCCAATTTACGTGTATCCCGGCCTCTTTTTCTGCGGAACCACAACGTAATCAACAAGACCAGAATCACGATAACTGCTACTAATGTGATGACGATATTCTTGATATTAGGTGCATAAACCACCAGTTTTAGCGGCTCGGGATTTCCAAGTGACATATGCCAGGTCAAGGTCCGGCCATCCTGTGAGGTAGCATTGTTCGGCCCATAGACATTCACCGGCAGCGTCAATTGAAAATCAAAAGCAAAGCTCTCCATAAACATCCGTACAAACGATTTGGGGATATTCAGCATCCCAAGGCTGTCTATAATCTGCTCAGAATAAGCGCTCAGCGTGGGCTGAACCTCCAGATCATACTTGGTGTACAGCCATTTGGGGTCTGTAATGACTTTGGCATCGACTATGTTCATGCTCCCACTGGGCTGTGCTTTCAATTCCTCTATAGAGGAATAACTTTTCATAAATTGATAGTCCACGTCTTTGCCATCCTGCACCTTGTGGAGCTCTATACCTGACTCCGCCAGCTTGTCTGTCAGCATTTGTTCAGCTTTGCCACTGATTAGCGACTCTGTGCGGGAATCCAGCTTCACATGGACAGCAAGGTCAACACTGCCATTTTTGTGAACCGTAACATGCGCGGTCCCTTTCGCACAGCCTGACAATAATACGAGCATGAGGATCATCCCCACAATCATTGCCGTTCTCTTTTTCATCCGCATGCTCCTCTCCTCCGTTACGTTTCTCCTCATAATGTCTTGTCAATCTATATTAGACGAACTTAAGAACCGAACGTAAGGCTCAGTCGTCACTACGGTGGAATGTTTGGACTTCCGGCCGCTGTTGTCTCCAGATTTCTTTTAATTATACCGCTGTTTGCGGTTGAAATCTGGAGACAGCCTATGCTTCCGTCGCGAGCTTTCCTTCGGAAAGCTTTTAGGCGGTCGCTACCGCTCCTACAGTTCCAAACTTCCCCCTGCGTTCCTTCTCGCTTTTTGTTACTTTCTTTTGTTCGGCTTATATAGCATAATATAGCCGCTCTAAGGATTCAAACATAATGGGCAGGCCTCCGCCCTCTCCATCCACGCAAAAGCCCTCCGCATCCTCAATAGGATGCGAAGGGCTTGAATTATATAAGTTTTATACTGTGACAATGCGTCAGCCTTGATCCCACCAGCGATACGTTCCGACGGATTGCGGCGGGAGCACTGTGACGAACTGCCGGCCAGCGCACAGAATGCGAAATGGCTGTGCGGATTGCGTCTGGTTAATGACCACGGCCACAAGCGAGCCATCTTCGTTGCGGAAAGCCACATTAGTGACGGTGTCGACGGAGCCGTAACTGCTACCGATTCGAACAGCTCCCCGCCGGACAAATCTACTGTATTGGCCCAGCAGATAATATTCTGGGGTTCTCCAATAGCGGTCTGCTTCATTAGCATCCTGGATAAACATCGTTGGTCCAGGCGTCCCTAGCCATTGATGAGGGGCAATGCGGCTGTTAAGCATCGTGACCCAGGCGTTATAGCTGCTGGCGTAATTCCGGAAGTAGCGGGCCATCCGGTCCGCGCCGCTAGTCCCCCACAGCGATCGCTCCGTCAGATAAATCGGCTTATCGGGGTAAGCGGCATGAATTTCGCTCATGACCTCCGGATCGCCTTCGTAATCGTGCAGCGCAATACCGTGAACCCCGGCGCCTGCTTCAGCATCCTTCAGAATCGGCGCCACATAATTCCACACCTCATCGAAGTTATGGTCGAAAATCCAAAGCTTCGTATCCAGTCCATGCGCTGCGAATTCCTTCGCCAGCGCCAAAGCCAGCGCCTTCTGCCGCTCCGGCGGCATATGGCAGCTCGGATAATCCGTCTCCAGCAGCGGCTCGTTCTGCAGGGTCATCGCATAGATCGGGATGCCCTGCTCCCGATACGCCTGAATAGCCAGGCGATAATATTTCGCCAGGGCATCCGTATACTCGCGGCCTTCCTTCAGGCGGCCGCGCTTCAGGCTCCCGCTTGTCTTCATCCAAGCGGGAGGGCTCCACGGTGAAGCGAACAGCAGCGTATCTGGTGCCAGCGCCAGCAGTTCCTTAATCGTGGCGATGATGGAGAGGCCGATATCCTTTTGAATGGAAAAATGCTTCAGTTCAAAATCACTCTCCCCATCAGGCATATCATCATAGGTATAGAATCGCTCGGCTGTAAAATCAGAGGTTCCCAGTGTAATGCGGAACAGATTGAAGCCGATACCATCCTCAGTATGACTGAGCTGCTTCAGGATGCCCTCCCGCTCGTCTGCACTCATCAGCGACAAATTGCAAACGGTCGTCTCTTCCAGAGAGGTTCCAATGCCGAGAATCTTCTGATAGGTAAGTTCCGGCGATACAATCAGGGTGGTCAGGTCTTCATCTTCAGCTTCAGTGGGGCTGGGAACGGCCCAATTCAAATCAGCTTGCTGGCTCAAGTGATATGTATGCTCTTGCGGACCCTTAAACCAGCTTTCCTTACCCGGGTCCTGCTCCGAGCTGAACCAGACTTCCACCGTTTCTACCGGTTTGTTCTCATAGTTCATTGCAGCATCTCTCCTTGTTCTCTTACGTATTCAAGAAAAAAAGCGGCGAAATGAATTCGCCGCTCCCTTTAGTGCCGGGATGACAGCACCGTTAGGTACTACCAACCCGTGGCACCTGTTCTATTGGATTCCTTTTTCATCAAAATACTTGTTGGCTTCACCCTGCACATAAGCCAGCAGCTTCTCTACACCAGCCGCTTTCAGCTTATCGCGGTAAACTTTCAAGGATGCATCCACATCAGCGGTCAAGCCCAGCATCAGCGGTTTTCCGTATTGCTCAAATACCTGGTTAACAGCAGCCAGCTCGGTTTTGACCGGATCGTAATCCAGATAAATTTGTCCGAGAATATCCGGCTTGCTGATCGGTTTGAATTCTTCCTTCAGCTTGTCGAGGCCTTCCCAGCCGCCTTTTTCTTTCTTAATGTTCTCTTCTACACGCCAGCCCCAGCTTGCGATGTCATAGCGTGGTGTAACGTTCAGGTCAACACCTGGTGCCGGAATGACAATGGTCTTATCATCATCACCTTTTGCCCAGTGCGTGCCTTCGATACCATAAGTCATTAAGTTGTAGTAAGCAGGATCATTGCGCAGCTTATCGAGTACCATCAAGGAACGTTCCGCATTATCCGAGCTCTTTGGAATCGCCATACCGTTCGCAATCGGCAATGTAGGAATGACATAGTTATGGAAGCGGGTGAACGGGAAGAACCCTATTTCCATTTTGAGGCCTTTGGCCTGCACTTCGTTGATAAATCCGCCCGCACTGGACGGGTTACGCCAGTAGATCGCACCTTGACCCGTCTTGATGAAGTCGCCGGCTTCCTGTTTCGAGGACAGCGAGTTCTTGTTCCAGAAGCCCTTCTGCTCCCATTCTTTCATTTTCTTAACCCAAGCTTCGTATTGATCCGTGAACGGAATGATCTGAATATCGCGTGGTGTTGCGTAGGAAGTTGCACCAACGATCTCACCAGTAATCATTTGCGTATCTGTCCAGAACTTGAACAGGTCATTGACGTTCTCATAAGCAGCACCGTTGATCGGTGTCACTTTCTTCTGTGTTTTAACAGCATCCATATAGGCCTCAATGGAATTCAGATCAGTAAACTCCGGCAGATTGAGCTCTTTGCGCCAGTCTTCACGATACACATAGCCAAGTGGCGTATACTCCGGATTCGTGTTCGGTACAGCAAAGATACCATCACTTACCGTTACTGCATCCCAGTCCTGCTTCGGCACATTAGCCCAAGTTACTGGTGCATAAGTTGGCAGCAGGTCTTTCAAATTCTTGAATGCACCCTGTTTCGCCAGCTTGTAGAAATCCGCCCAGTTGGATGCGAAGATCATGTCAATCTTCTCGCCGGAGGTCAGCAGCAGGTTGTATTTGGTCAACCAGTCATTCCACGTAGTAAACTTCAGGTCAACGGTTGTGTTCAGATCCTTCTCCAGCATTTTATTCCATTCTGCGACGATCTTGTCCTGATCCTTATGGGCATCACCAACCAGATACCAGGTCAACTTGACCTTCTTCGACGTGTCCGGGCCTGCTTCACCTTGCACCGGTGCGGTATTACCGTTGTTTTTCTCTTTTTCCGGTGCCGCACTGTTGTTGTTCCCACCCCCGCAGGCTGCGAGCAGCGAGATCAGTAAAGACATGACAAGTACGAGCGTTAATCTCTTGGTTACCTTTCTCATCATTGACTCCTCCTTAAAAGTTTGTCTCATTAAACCCACTATTGTTCAAGCCTCATGCTATGTTAGCCGGAAATCCGGTTCTAACCTTTAACAGCTCCTACTGTAAGTCCCTTCACGAAATAGCGCTGAACGAACGGGTAGAGCAGAACGACCGGCCCTGTAACCACAACGGCCACAGCCATCTTAAGTGTTTCGGTAGGTGGAACAACATTGGCCGCCAGATACGACCCGTTATTCGTCTGTAGCACCGCGGCGCTGGACAGAATTTTGTACAACAGGAATTGCAGCGGATATTTATCGCCGGTTGTGATGAACATGTTGGCGTTGAACCAATCGTTCCAGTAACCGAGAGCAAGGAATAATCCGATGGTCGCCAGACCCGGTGTCGAGAGCGGCAGAATGAGCTTCCGGTAAATCAGGAAATCCCCAGCACCATCGATTTTGGCAGATTCCACAATAGATTCCGGGATGGACTTCATGAAGCTTCGCATCAGAATGATATTCCAAGCACTAAGCAGTGGCGGCAGAATCAGTGCCCAGTAGCTATCTTTAAGACCCAGGTATTTGGTCATCATGATGTACCATGGAATCAAACCACCACTGAACAGGGTTGTGAAGTAAATGAAGAACGACAGGCTGTTACGGTAGAGAAAATCTTTGCGGGAAAGCGCATAGCCCGCCATTGAGGTCAGGAACAATCCCAGTAGCGAACCTGCTACCGTTACGCCGATCGTCACCCCGTATGCACGGTAGATTTGTTCCGGTGTACTGAACACCGAGCGGTAAGCTTCGAATGAGATGGTGCTCGGGAATAGTTTGAATCCTTCCGAGATAATCTCCAGCTCATCCGTGAACGAACCCGCGACAATCAGCCAAAAGGGCACCAGGCAGATGATGGAAATCAGGGCCAGTAGCGTGTACCCGATAATATTAAAGGCAATGGTTGCTTTGTCTTGCTTGATTTTGGAGCCGGTTTTCTTTCTGCGCACTCCCGGCAGCTTTTCTACTTCAGTACCCATGCTTATCCCCCCTTAGAACAACGCGTATTCTTCGTGCGTCTTTTTGATAATGTAGTTCACCGTCATGATCAGAACGAATCCGAAGAAGGATTGATACAGACCCGCAGCCGTCCCCATCCCGATATCGAAGTTGATCGTCAGAGACCGGAATACGTACGTATCGATGATATCCGTAGCTTCGTACAGCATGCCGTTGTTGCCGATAATTTGATAGAAGAGATCAAACTGTCCTTTCAAAATACCGCCTAGACTGAACATGATCAGCAGGATAAAGGTTGGCATGAGCAGTGGAAGCGTAATCCGCCGGATCTGTTGAAAAATGTTGGCTCCGTCAATTTTGGCCGCCTCATAATAGTCCTCACTGATGCTCATGATCGCCGCCAAGTAAATGACTGTGCCATAACCGATGCCCTTCCAGATGTTGAAGAACACAATAATGTATTTCCATGGAGCAGTCTGAAGGTAGAAATCGTAGGTCTGTAGACCAAGCTGGGTCAGCACACTGTTGACCACCCCAAGATCGGAGAAGAGGTTGAACACGAACGCCCCAACGAGTACCCACGACAAAAAGTATGGAAGAAACATCAGCGATTGTGCGGTCTTCTTGAACCACTTGCTGGTCAACTGGGCTAAAAATATCGCACAGATGATCTGCATGATGTTGCCGAGAATAATAAATGCCAGATTGTAGAGCACTGTATTTTTCGTCAAATCCCAAAGGATGCCTGACTTGAACAGAAACTCGAAATTTTTAAGCCCAATGAATTCGCTTCCAAATAGTCCCCCGTCAAAATCAAATTTCGTAAAGGCGTAATACACACCAACCATAGGAATGTAACTGAAGACGATGAAAAACAGCAATGTTGGAGCTACCATCAGAAACAATACTTTGTTTCGATTAAGCTCCCGGATCAATCCGCCTTTTCCAGACATAATCGTATAGCCTCCCTCAACCTTCTTTATCAGATATTGCGCTCTCCGGTGCTGTTCTCCGGCTGCAATGCCAATACTATAAGACCGCGGGAAACCCAGCAACTAACCATACCCGATGTGACTCACTTTTCAGTGAAAAGGGGCACTACTCTTTTCCAAACTCACTCTTTTTTTCTGTCACACCCCAGTCATACCAAGGGTTTTCGGGATTTCGTCCCGATAAAAAAGGAAGGCCGGGTACCTGCCCGAGCCTTCCTCAAAGTGTGCCGCTGAAGTGGTTCAGGCAAGAATCGCACCCTCTCCACCCTCATCCTCTTTCTGTTGTCTGCTATTCCTCCGGTATTCGGCTGGTGTTACACCATTGTGCTTCTTAAAGGCTTTATAGAAATACGGATTATTGGTAAAACCAGCTGACTCGGCGATATCGCCGATACAATCATCGCTATGTGTCAGCAGTTCGCGAATTTTGTTCATCCGCACTTCCTGGATGTAGCTGAGAATGGTCTGGAAGGTATGCTGCTTAAATACACGACCGATATACGTGGCTGACATGCCCATTTCATCCGCCAACATCTCTAGCGACAGATTCTGATCCGCATAACGCTCGTCAATCATCCGTTTGATGCGCCCCGGCAGATCATCCTGCCGATTCTTCCGCTTCTCATCCATATGCTTCTCCAGCAAATCGAACAGAGACATATAGCGCTCCATTAGCTCTGCCATTGTGTCTACTCGCGTGTGATTATAGAGATCCAGCGATGGAACCGCAAGCTCCTCCGAGGCAGCAGAATGCTGCCGGATTGTGCGGATCGCATTCTGCAGCGCATAGGTCAGATGGGAGATCGCCAGCTGATATGAGATGTAGGAATAGTTGGCGGTGTCGCCGATAATATCAGTAAACAGCCGCTTAGTTTCTGAAATTCGGCCCAGCATTAATTCGTCGATCAGCTGCTTCTCCTTGTGAATCGGATATTCATAGCTCCGGGTCTTGTTCATCTCGACCGTCTCTGCATCAATATAACTCCCCGCACCACTGAAGACCCGGCTAAAGGAAGCTTCGACAGCCTGCTCAAACAAGGTATGCAAGGACTGAACGCCCTTTCCGTTAAGGCTTGAAGATATCGTGATGGACAGCTTCAAATACTGGGTCACGGCCTCTTGGATAAGCCCCGCATAACGACTATAAGTCTCCTTATCATCGACCTCCGCATCCGCCGGCTGGATGATGATCACGGCACGATTATCTCCAAGGTCAGCAGTTGCTGCCGAAAGTCCGGCACTAATCAGCAGTTCATGCGCAATATTAAGGATGCCATAGCGTAGCAGCTTGCGGTCCTCCGGCTGGTACTGATCCACCAAAGCCCGGTAGTCATCTATCGTAATCAAAAATACGCGCAGAGAACGGTCCGGATCCAGCCCGATTCCGTAGCGCAGGAACATCTCTTTGACCCTTAAAGGGTCACTGCGGGTACACCCGCTAAGCAAACCTCTCATATATTCAGAACGCACGGCTTGCTGGCTCTCCCGCTGTTCCGATTCGAGGTTCACAAGACGGGACAGCTTCTTGTTGATTCCTGCGAACAGGCGCTTTGACACCACAAAGGAAAGCGCAAGCCCGGCGAGCAGAATAAGACCTGCTGTATAAAAGGTCTTGGTGCGCATGTTGTCGATCCGTTCGCTGATCAGCGTATAGGGAACAATGCGGATATACCGCCAGCCCAGGTTATCGGGCTCGCTATAAGTCACTAGCGATTTGATACCGCCGACTTTCATCGGAAAATAACCCGATGGCTCGCCACTGTTCAGGATGCGGTCAATATAAGGTGTGCCTTTCATATCAGTCAGCATTGGTGTAGTCCAGCTGTTGGAGACTAGCAGACCGTCCTTGTCGATGAGAAATGTGTTCGCGGCATCATTGGTCAATGAACCGTCGATGTGTTTGTGCAGTTGGGTTTCCTTAATATTGACGACTACAGCATTGCGGGGAGTCTGCTTGGCGAGCGTGTCATACAGTAAAAAAGTGTACGTGTCGCGCTCCTTCTCGGCGATATTCCCGGCTAGCCCTTCAATCCGCAGCTTACGGGGAATCGGCGACATCGTGTTGTAGTCCCCAATATGCTTCAGCATTTCCTTCATATCCTGGTCATAAAATTCTTCCTCACTGAAGACCGAAGGGACACTCATGTCTGAGCTAACATAGAAGGTGTGCGCCACCGCATTATAAATATAAATGGAATCAATAAACGGCGAGGTTTCCCTGTAGTTGTTCATCTGCTTGACCGCATCGGAGATTTCCATGGCGCTCACATTGGGGAAATTCAGCAGGTCAGCGATGTTCTGATCGTTGTGTATTTGCTTCGCAAAGGTCGAAGCAGTCAAGGTCATCACGGAGACCTCTTGTGTTGTCTGGTCCAGGCTGTCCATCGTCTGCTCATAGGATTGATTCAATGCGATCCGTTCAAAATTCAAATACAGAATTCCCGACAGGATTGAAATTGTCAGAAAGATCGTCACCGTCATCACGGAAAAAAACTTCCCGTAATACTTGGTGTCTTTCCCGCGCAGCATTTTAAGCACCACCTAGCCCCCTTTTCCCGAAGATCCTTTGATCACCAGTGTCGAACGAATCTGCATAAGCTGTGGCCCGGTTCCTTCATCGCCCTTGATCTGCCCGATCAGCTTCTCTGTAAGCGCAGCCCCCATCTCATATAAGGGCTGCTCTACAGAGCTCAGCTTCGGCTCCACATAATTAGTAATCCGAATATTGTCTACCCCGACAACAGCCATGCGTTCGGGAATGGAAATTCCAAGCTCGGCACAAGCTTTGTATACACCAAGCGCCATCTCGTCATTGGCTGCGAAAACAGCTGTAAACTCCCCGCTTCCCGCCCAAATCCGCTTAAACGCTTCATACCCGGCATCCTCGGAGAAGTTCCCGTTGTCTATCAGCTCAGGCAGAAAAGGTAAGCCTGCCTCTGCAAGCCCTTCCTTATAACCCTCCAGCCGTTCAATACTGTCCGTCGCATCGGCAAACCCACAGAGAAACGCCATCCTGCGATGTCCCGCTTCCAACAGATGCTCTACAACTTCCCTGCCAATTCTCCTGTTATCAGTAAAGGAGCAAGGGATGTCGGGATGTTCAATTCGGCGGCCAATCAATCCAATCGTATACTCATCATCTGCAAAAGAGGTAATCTCCTCGTCGCTTAGCTGCGGGGTCACCAGAATTAAGCCATCCACCGTGCGGTTCTGCAACAGAGAGAGCAGTTCTACCTCTTTCTCCTTCTCATTCTGTGAGTCACAGATCAGGATCTTGTATCCCAGGGTATTCGCCATGTTCTCGATGCCCTTTATAATTTCTGCATTATAGGAAACCCTGATATCCCTGACCACCACACCTAAAGTCATCGTCCTGCGCGACCGAAGCTGTTTTCCCATTGCATTCGGCGTGTAGTTCAATTCCTGGATGGCTTGAAGCACCTTCTTCTGCGTCTTCTCCGTTACGAGTGAGCTTCCGTTGAGCACTCTGGATACCGTGGCGGGAGATACCTTCGCTTTTTGCGCTACATCTATGATTTTACTATCCTTCATTTGATCACGCTTTCATTGGTTGTTAAATCCATTATAGTTGCCGATGAAATCGATTTCAATATAAAATTTGCAATGTTCTTCCATTCCTGTATCCACATATGACTGTAATAGAAGAAAAAAGCCGCAGATCATTTCTGCGGCTTTTTCATTAACTTATTTTATTTTTCCAACAAGGTTACCGAAGCCTTTTTGATATCATATATCTTTCCTTTACCTGCATTTACAAGCTGAGTAATTTGCGTATTTGCTAATCCGTTCATTGGAGCAATTGCATCTAAGGTAATCTTGTTAGTCTTCAGCTCATTTATAATCTGACCAAGAGAGAGGGTTGTTTTCCCCATTGAAGCGCCTTTATCATGCACAGGGGCATCTGTAATAAAAATAATCCTTTTTGCATTCTTACGTCCTGCCAGCTGCTGAGCAGCCATATGGATGGCCTCCAGTCCAGATTCATTCTCATCCCCTCCGCCAGCCGCAACCAGCTTGCTAAGGTTCGTCTTTAAAACATTCTTATCATTAGTGAACGGGAAGAACTCCAAATCTTTATATGTGCTTCTATAATTAATATCCCGATAAGCTACGATGGAGAAATTCGAACCGGATGGAACGGAATCAGCGAACTTCTTCACCGTCTCTTTGACATAACCAATCACTTCGCCCATGCTGCCTGTCACATCCATAACGAATACAATATCCGTAGGTGTGGTAATGCCTTGAGATATTTTTTGCAAGATCGGTGATGTACTGGTAGCTTCCGACTGGGCAGGCTTCTCGCTCTCGGCGGTTGTAGGGATGGACGGTGGATTTTGAAAAACAATAACGGAGCTGGAGCTATTGCTCCACTCTACTAATCCGCCAAGCGCCTCGCTCACGAATCGAATCGGCACCATCGTGCTGCCGTTGATTAACTGCGGAGCTGCACTAAGTGTCACGGGTACTCCATTTACATATGCAGTAGTGGAGCCGATCTTAAGAACAATCGTCTTTCCTTCTTTAGTTGCCGTGACAGTCTGCGTGGCGCTATCCCATTTCACCGTGGCACCCAGGGATTCGAATATCGCCCGAAAAGGTACCAGGACATTTCCGTTTACATTTACAGGCGCTTGCGTATAAGCTTGCATTTTCCCTTCAACGAACACCTGAATCTTCGACTCAAGATTTATCGGTACAAACTGCGGCACCGATGTCGCCAAACCGCCAGATTGATTCACGGTTTTGAGATAAATATAATATCCGCCCGTAGTAAGACCTAGCTGCTTGTTCAGAGTATAAGTCGTAGGTTTTCCTGGAGTCACCCGAATTTGCCTAACAACTTCATTACTCGCATTTTTGACCATAAGATAAGTCGTATATGTTGGTTGAATGACCACCGTTGTCACATTAATGGTGATTTTACCGTTACCACCCAGAATAACTTGCCCCGGATAACTCTCCCCGCTAGGGATATGGAATTCTGGTTCAACCCATACGACTGGTGCCTCCGTTTCAATTGGTGATTCAACCGATGGAACGGGTGACTCCGTTCCGATTGGTGGCTCAATTCCATTTGACGGTAGCGAAGGATTGGCCTGTGCAACACCGCTTGACGTCTTGGTTCCCGCAATAGATGTGACAGGAAAATAAAAATAAACCTTGGACTTGGCACTAGGTGCCGTACGCTTCTCCGAAAGGGTAATCCGTTGAGTTTCTAGATTGAAAGTAAATTCCGAGGTCGGCACCTTAGTACTGTCTATGTATAAGCTAACTTTCTTATTGGAATTAAGGATATAATTTGTGGTTAATTTAAAAACCTTCGTTGATCCGTCCGCTCCATCTAAAGCATTCCCAATGTAGTTTGAGCCAGAGAGCCCCTCTTCCCATTCAAAGGTCGGATGGATGCTATAGGTAAAATGAAGCTCAGCGCCCGCGTCTGGGGCTTTATCAAACGTAAAGGTATTACGATCATAATCCACAGTATACTTTTGAGGATCAATTTCTACCTGGTTGCGGTACAACCTTATCTCCGTATTATCACCCGTTAATTTATTATACGTTGTATACGTGAACTCACGGGTTTGCCCGTCCCCATCCTTCAGAATATTGATAATTTCGTATCCTTTTCTAAATTCTGAAATAATATCGTTCGCCTTAGCCTTAGCACCACCGGCCCAAAGACTCAAACTTCCGAACAGCAGGATAATAGCCATAACCAGTTGTATAGTTTTCCTAAATTTCACCTTATCTCACTCCATTTTCTTGATGATTAATAATCTATATCCTGAATAATATTCCATCACAGGAAATCATATATAATCCTAACTTTACCATAATAAACGTTACTTTTATAGGAAATCATTCCTAGTTAGAAAGACTTATAGAACTGCTAAGAAAAAGAACGCCCCTCGGGAACTCCTCTACGTATCGTTTCGTCGTTAATCCTCCGGTAAGCTCGGTCCCCTCCGACCATTTAACCAACAAGTATGTAGAAACTGTGTAGTTGCCGGAGCATTTGGGGATTTTAAAAGTAACACATCTCGTCTTCACGATTGGGAGGGCATCACATCTTGAATATCCATAAAATTCTTGCACATACATCTCATCGTCCTTATCCCTTGCCCAAAGGGCCGTGGATGATGAAGCAAGGCTGGAATAAGGTCTTGTTCGCCCATTGGCCTGTGAACGAAGCTTCTGTTGCTCCGTTTATTCCTCCGGGTCTGGACTTGCAGCAATGGGAAGGGAGACCCTGGATTAGTGTCGTTCCCTTTCGGATGGACCCGCTGCTCGTCAGGGGGTTGCCTCCCCTTCCTTTTGTCCACTCATTTCTGGAGCTTAATATTCGTACCTATGTAATTAAAGACGGCAAGCCGGGCGTCTTTTTTCTGAATATGGATGCCTCCAGTCTGCCTGCTGTTACCGGTGCTCGCGCCCTCACCTACTTGCCGTATAGATATGCAGAGATGTCTCTTCAGTCCGAAGGACAGAGTATCCGATACATCAGCAAAAGGCAGAGCGCACATGGAGAGGCCCTATTTAACGGTGTCTACTCAGCTGTCCAATCCACGCCAGTACATGCCCTGCCCGGGACTCTCCTTCACTGGCTAACCGAACGGTACTGCCTGTATACTGCTAGTTCGAAAGGACAGCTATATGTCGGTGACATCCACCACCAACCATGGCCTCTACAGGAAGCCAAGCTCTATCTGGATTGCCATACTTCAACCCAAGCACTAGGGCTCGTACACGAACCGGAGCCTTCGCTTCTGACCTACACCGAGCGACTTGAAGTACTACTCTGGCCGCTGAGAAAAATATAAATGCCGCTAACCTCTTATGCCATGAACCACTCATCCTGTTAATGATTCAGCACAAAAAAGACTGCCCTTCTGTCGAATAGCGACGGAAGAGCAGCCTTGGTGTCTGTCTAGGATTCATTTTTGGAGATATGATTGAGACTTGGAACATAATCCTCAGCCTTATTGTTGGTCAACGTCTGAGGTTCCTCCGTGAAATGAGCGTGATTCTGCTGATTGTTCTTCTTATCTGCACGATTATTCGCTCGATCATACTTCGGATCTGCGCTGTTCTTGGGCATGACATTCACCTCCATCCCTTCACGTTAGTATGGGGAACGGGAGAATCTTTTATCCTAAAGGAAAATGTCCTGATTTGCGCCTACAGCAATCTCACTTTCCGCTTATTGAGCGTCCTTCTGCGGAGCCATATTGTTGTAGATGTTGTCCGCCGTCACTTTTCCTGTGCTGACATCCTGAGAAGTATAGCCGGAGACGATATTGCCCACTTTAAATTCCTTTTGCAGCAACTCTTCGGATGGCTCTGCGGCGGTCGGGCCTTTGATGCCCAGTTTCGTCGCGTCTGTTACCGTCACCCACAGGTCACCTACCTTGAAGCTCTTGCCGTCCGCACTTACCTCAGAGATTACACCCTCAATATTGACCGCAGCTTTGCCTGTGGTGGCCGCATTACCGCTGGTGTCTTTTTGCGGAGCCATATTGTTGTAGATGTTGTCCGCCGTTACTTTCCCTGTGCTGACATCCTGAGAGGTATAGCCGGAGACGATATTGCCCACTTTAAATTCTTTTTGCAGCAACTCTTCGGATGGCTCCGCTGCGGTCGGGCCTTTGATGCCCAGTTCCGTTGCATCTGTTACCGTCACCCACAGGTCACCTACCTTGAAGCTCTTGCCGTCCGCACTTACCTCAGAGATTACGCCCTCGATGTTCACTGCAGCTTTGCCTGTAACTGGGGGTTTCGTGGTGTTCACAGCCGATGGTGACTGCGTGTTGAAAAGCGTACTCTGGTTCATTGTAAAAGTACCTACCGCTAATACGGCACATGCTGCGATCCCAATTGTCCAACCTTTTACTGTTCTCTTCTTTGCTGTTTGCATATTTACCCGCTCCTTAGGATTATTTATATTAGTGTTTTTTGAATTATCCATCTCTGATAACAGCTTCTGATAGGTTACCTCATTGAAATCTTCACTTGTCTTCACATGAGACATCGCTGATTTATAAACTGATTTCTTCATCTTCCAGACCTCCAATCTTTTCTTTTAAAAGAAGGCGTCCACGCGCAAGCCATGTGCCCACTGTTGCCGGCTTCGCTTGCATAATCTCGGCGATTTCCTGAATCGAATAGCCTTCGTAATAGTGCAGATGAATGGGGATACGATATTTTTTATCCAAGGCCAGCACGGCCTGTAAAACCTCGTTTTCTTCTTTCGGGAGGTAGCTCAGATCCTCCGGGACCGGATTTCTACTTTTAAACCAGCCGGTTTTCAGCATATTCTTGCTTTTATTGATCGTTGTTCGGATAAGCCATGCCTTTTCATGCTCGTTATTTTCAAAGGCCGGACGTTTTTGCAGGTAGGTTAGAAACACCTCTTGCGTCACCTCTTCTGCATCAGCCACATTTTTCAGGTAAGTGAACGCAATCTTAATCATGCTTTGAGAATATAAGTCCAGGGCCCGTCGTACCGATTCATTGATATCAAATGAAGTGTACACCTCACCACCTCCTTTCACTTTAAATACAACTGAGCCCTCCGATATTTTTCATCACGTCTAATATTTTTTTAGGATGCAACGGTTGCTGCTAAATTAATACAAAAAAAGCCCCAGCCAAAAGGCAGGAAGCTCAGGTAATCGTCCTAATTCAAATTGTTTCCGCACCGGGATCGAGATCCGACAGTCGGGTAACAGTACATTTGGTGTATTTTGAATACAATCACGACATAATACATGCATAAAGTGAACTTAAGAATAACACCTTACTGATTGATGAAGTCCTGATATTTAGAAGGCATTCTCCAGTCAGCTTGCCTAATTATTAAGTTCAGCTTATATAGTTACACAAATTTAACTACTGTGGGTGGGAGAAAAGATGACCCTATTATTAACGATTGTTATCGTAGTTCTGATACTCATTCTGATTGGCTTTCTGTATTTGCACCAAGCCCCGTTTGGAAAGCTGCCCTCCGGGAGCCGGCTTGCCCGTATTGAACAGTCTCCACATTATCGGGATGGAAAGTTTCACAACGTACTGACCACGCCAATCTATAGTGAGAACTCCAACTTATATACTGTTGTAAAAGAGAAACTCTTTACCAAGGAGCGTCTCAAACCACTCCAAAAAGTCCCTATAAAGAAGACTGACCTTCATGTTCTTCAGGAAGATGAGGAAATGATGGTATGGTTCGGCCATTCCTCCTTTTTTATTAGGACGGGTCGTAAAAATATGCTGTTCGATCCGATCTTCAGTCAGACAGGTGCTCCCGTCTCATTCTCAAAAGCCTTTCCCAGTACCAATTACTATACCCCTGATGATATGCCGGATATCGATTACCTGTTCATCTCCCATGATCATTGGGATCATCTCGACTATGCAACGCTCACGGCTCTGCGGCCAAAGATTAAGCAAGTGGTCTGTGGTTTGGGGGTAGGATCGCATTTGGAGCATTGGGGATTTAAGCCTGAGATAATCACGGAGCTGGATTGGGGAGACACGGTAGCTTTGGGTGATGGTTTTACTGTGCATGGGGTCACAGCCCGGCACTACTCTGGACGCGACTACCGGCAGAAGCGGACGTTGTGGTTATCCTTTGTCATAGAGGCACCTGGTCAAAAAATATTCTACAGCGGAGATAGCGGCTACGGGCCTCATTTTGCCGAAGTCGGTAAGCAGTATGGGCCCTTTGATCTCGTCATCCTGGAGAATGGGCAATACAATACACAGTGGAGATTTATTCACATGTTTCCTAATGAAGTGCTAAAGGCAGCGCAAGACCTGCGTGCAAAAAGCCTGCTGCCCGTTCATGCCGGAAAGTTCGCCCTAAGCATCCATAGCTGGGACACGCCTTTTCGCAGAATATCGGAGCACGGTGGGGATAAAACATTTCATCTGCTAATGCCGATGATCGGCGAGCGGGTGAAGCTGTGGAAAGATCAGGATCAACAGCAGTTTGAGCGCTGGTGGGAGAGTATTAAGTGAGACTATAACAGCCAGTGTTCCGGTAGTGAACTGCAACCCGATTGTTAGAACGACTAACAGTGGGGGGGCGGTTTATTAAGGGGAGACTGGCTTATTTTCTCGCATATTTATAAGATCATTTAAACTTAGAGTAACCCATTCGATAATTTGGATGGAGGATTCTATCCGTTCCCTGACCTCTCCAACGAAGAGACTTTTAATTAAGTTCTTCAGATCATCAGATAGCATTTCCATATCCTTCAGATAAAACAGGACTGAACCATTGGGAGGCATCGGCTTATTGCTGGCTGCCCAAACCCCTTCGAGGATTTTCCATGAAGTAGTTCCCGCAACAAAAGCAGCTTTTAAATCATCTCCTGACATTTGAGCCGCTTTGATTTTAATCAAAGTGCTCTCAAGCCAATATTTTATCGATTTCATTTCTGTGACAGGGGTTTGATACCCGGAGAAAAGCTGTTTGGATCGTTCTATGAGTTGTTGGAGCTGCTCTTCGTGATCAAGGAGGATGACTGAATCCAAGAAATTGTACATCCCCATAGGTCCACCTTCACATTTATGGGTCGCCACCTCTAAATCTGAATATTTAAGTTCAACGTAAATGCCCTGTCTGAATTCTGCTCGAAAGGGTCTGCTTAACCCCTCCTTCAACAATATGTACATATCCAAATCAGAAGTTTCGTAGGATTCACCTCTTGCTACCGAACCTTGAAGCAATAAGCCAATCGCTTCGTGATCCTGAATAACTTCTTCGTATATCTCCATAACTAAATTGCGATGAATTTCACTTTTGATCAAGCGAATAGAATCCATTAGACACCTCCATAATCTATTATAAAATAAATTTTGATCTTTACACTGTAGAAATAAGATGTTAATATCATTTCTATATTTATAGAATAGTAGAAATGATGATAAGAAAGGAGACCATGATGGCTCAAGTTGACAATGAGATACTGCAAGCTGTTAAAGTATTCAAGGCTTTAGGTGAACCTACACGACTAAAAATCGCATTGATGCTGGTACGGGAAAGTAATCAATGTGTGACTGCTATTGGTGAAGGCCTTGAAACCGTGGCAGCTTCAACATTATCACATCATCTCAAGCAACTGACGGATTCAGGCTTAATTCAGTCCCGAAAGAGCGGTCCGTTTATTCACTATAGTGTTAATCACGAAGTTGCAGAGAAATTTGCGCCATATATTTTGGTGTAAATTTTTTTCGGATATAATTCTATTATTCTAGAAATGTAGAATACAAAAAAGGAGCGAGCAAAAATGCAAAAAAACTCAAAAGGCATCGAACTTGGAATAACAACATTTCTTCATACCAGACCTGAAGCTGGGGGTGTTTTACCAGCCGAACGGCTACGACAAGCCATTGAAGAGATTCAACTGGCTGATCAGGTTGGCCTTGATGTCTATGGCATCGGCGAACATCATCGCAACGACTACACAAGCTCATCGCCAGCAGTCATCTTGGCTGCTGCTGCTTCCACCACTAAGCATATTCGGCTCTCCAGTGCCGTAACGGTGCTGTCTTCTGCCGATCCAGTTCGTGTCTATCAGGACTTCGCCACACTGGATAACCTAACCAATGGCCGGGCTGAGATTATGGCTGGACGTGGTTCTTTCGTCGAATCCTTTCCCCTCTTCGGATATAACCTGAACAATTATGAAGAATTATACGAAGAGAAGCTGGATCTTTTACTTAAAATCCGATCCGCAGAGAAAATAACATGGACAGGTAATCTCCGTGCACCACTTAAAAATATGGGCGTATATCCACGTGCGCAACAGCCTGCGCTTCCTGTGTGGATTGCTACTGGCGGTAGTCCAGAGTCGGCCATCCGTGCCGGCCAGCTAGGTCTTCCAGTCATTTTCTCCATTATTGGCGGTATGCCGGAGCGTTTCGCTCCACTAGTGCAGTTATATCGTCAAGCTGCTGAACAAGCAGGGCATAATCTCAATGATTTGCAAATTGCCTGTCATTCGCATGGTTTTATTGCAAATTCGTTCGAAACAGCTACAGAAAAGTATTTCCCCATCATGGAAGATCAAATGAATCAAATTGGCAAAGAACGCGGCTGGCCAGCCTATTCACGTAGCACGTATGAGGATGCGTTGAGCCCTCGTGGCGCTCTTTATGTTGGAGATCCAGAATACGTGGCCGAAAAAATCGTGCGTGCAGTACAGCAACTGGGCTTGACCCGTTTTCTTCTGTATGTTGACTTTAGTACGCTGCCTCACAGTGATTTGTTAAAAACGATCGAGCTTTTCGGCACAAAAGTAGCACCCATTGTACGCAAGGAATTGGCTAAATAAGATGAACTTCAGATCCGAGCGTAAGGCTTGGTCGTCACTACGGTGGAATGTTTGGACTTCCGGTATTAAAAAGATTAAAAATATACGATGCGAAAGAAAATTCATCTATTTTTCCAGCTAACAATTCTATATTTCTAGAAATGTAAAATCGAAAGGGGCAAAATAATGCATAACACGTGGAAAATCTATATATTAGCTATTGTAAGTTTTTTAGTGGGGACTTCAGAATTTGTAATATCCGGGATACTGGATCGCGTCTCTAGCGATGTAGGCGTAACACTTGCGGCTGCTGGCCAACTTATTACGGTTTACTCGATTGCTTACGCGATTGGTACACCTATTCTCATTGCCACTACCTCAAAAATAGACCGGAGAAAACTCATGTTGGCTGCTTTGGTCCTATTCTTTATAGGAAATCTGATCACAATCTTAACCACCGGCTATACGATGCTGGTTGTAGCACGAGTCGTCTTAGCATTAGGCACCGGTGTCTTTATGGTGGTTGCGCTAACGGTATCTGCTCAAATGGCCCAACCAGGCAAACAAGGCAGCGCCATTGCTACTGTTCTGCTTGGCTTTAACCTTTCGCTTATTTTGGGCGTTCCTCTGGGAAGAGTTATTGCCAGCACCTACGATTGGAAAATGATTTTCCTCGGAATTGGTGTACTCAGCTTGATCGCGATGCTGATCATTTCATTCACTATTCCAAAGTCCAAAGGAGAAGCAGCTGTACCGCTTAGAGAACAACTCGCCTTGTTGAAAAATCCGCGGCTTTCATTAACCTTATCGATCAGTTTCTTCTGGATCATGGGATACACTATCATTTACACGTTCATCACACCATTTCTGCTCAGCATTACTGGAATGAGCGATAACCTGGTGAGTATCGGGCTGTTCGCTTTCGGTATAGCAAGTCTGCTTGGCTCCCAGGTTGGAGGATACGGCGCAGATAAATGGGGGATTCCACGTACTTTGATTGGAAGCCTGCTGTTCCACGCTGGTATTCTGCTCCTTATGACTGCATTCGCTCATATTACCGCTGCTGTCTTTCCTTTGCTGATGTTATGGTCATTTTTCGCCTGGTCTACCTTTCCCGCTCAACAAGTGTATCTGATTGGCATGGCGCCCAAAGCGTCGGGAATTCTTTTGAGCTTGAACACCTCCATCGTACAACTTGGAATGGCTGTGGGAGCTGTCATTGGTGGTCTGGTTGTGGAAAAATTCTCACTGCAAGCGGTCGGCGTGGTTGGCGCAATTGGTGTCGCCATTGCAATCCTCCCGGCAATAATATCGCTTGCTATGCGAAAACAAACTTCTAATTAATTTTGAATAATATAATAAATAAGATTTGTGTAGACCCCTCTGCACAATTCTTATTTCAAATCGCCCTTTTGGTGAAATGGAGGTCCCCTCAACCATTTCATCAGGGGCGGTTTCCTTTTCATGTTCAATATATGAGGACTAACTCTCCTCCCCTGTTGTGGGTATTGATTAGACACATTCCAGCTGGTCCTTAGCGGGGGTAACAAAACGGATGAGTCTTGGTAACAAGCAATCGGATTAAAATTAAAAAAGCCGAGAGACTTCAGGAATACCTGAAATCTGCTCGGCTTGCTGTAATTCTCTATAAGCTTCAATGCTTATTTTTCAAGAAATCCCGTAGAAGGATTCGTGATGAAGAAACCCTCCTGTGGCACATAGAAATATTGAATCCAAACGCCATCCAAAAGCGGTTCGCGTGTATCCAACAATACCTTAATGTCTTTATCTGTTTCGATAATTTCATCATGTTCAGTTGGTGTATCAAGTACTACATCATAGTGGCCGTGATCGCCATGATTCTGAGTAATAATTACCCGAATCATCTTTCCTTCAGCTTCTTGACTGTTTAGCATATCTTTTAGAACTTTAGCTGCATTACGGTTAATTTTGCACTTCATCCTCAATCGACCTCTATTCGTCTTAATTTACAGTAAGAAGTTCATTATAACATAACTTAAGGTGCTATATATAATTTAGTGCGGCAGTTTAATGAATTGCCTCTACTAACGTTACATTGAGGCCTATTGCATACAAAAGAACGCCGACGTGCTGTGAACGGCTTATAAAGTTTGATGCTCACTTGCCACTTCCGTACTCCCAAAAGCCCTGCTTAAAAAACAGAGATGGAGCATGGTCAGTAACAAAGGATAACGGTCAGCGAAATAGAAAAATCGTAAAAACCGCAAATCAGATTTTTTCTATGGCTTTAAACCACCTAGAACAATTAAACTAGAAATTTCATTAAGCTATACCAGCTAATAGCATGTCAAGATTACCAGTAAAAAGACCATATATCTTATGTTATAGTTAAAATAGGCAAACCAAATAACCCTCCAGTTCGCCAACGTTTTGGAAGGTTAACCCAATTATGCTTGTTAAGCCAGATGGAATGGCTTTTTACTTTTCAAGATGGCATGGAGCCAATGAACTAGCTTATTTGCACATGCGACCAATGCTACTTTATGCGGCTTGCCTTCGGTTCTTTTTCGTTCGTAAAATTCTTTGAGTCGAGTGTTGCGAGAACGAATAAGTCCACACTGAACAGCCATCATTAGCGCGTAACGCAACTGTCTGGAACCACGTTTCGTGATTCGGTTTCGGGTGGCTGTAAACTTCCCAGAAGCAAAGACACTCGGGTCAATTCCTGCAAAGGCTACTAACTTTTTAGGATGATCAAATCGGTCGACTTCTCCAATTTCAGATAAAATTGTTGCAGCAATTTTATGCCCAATACCGGGGATCGACTGAATTAATTCATACTCTTCAATTTCCTCAGCCAGAGCATCTATGTTCTGTTCCAATTCAGTAAGATGCTCTTGGTACTGAAGATTAAGGGTAATAAGGATTTTTAAATGATTAAATGACTTGCATACATGGTCTTGCTGAAATGGGTTTTGTCTTGCCGCATCTACCAGTCGTTGAACCCGTTGGTTAATCCATTCCTCTGAACGCCCCCGTTTCGTTGAAAGCAGTTCTTTCATCTTAGCTTTGAGTGTGTCTTCATCCGTCTGTAAAACTGAGTATGAGGTTGGGAATTCACTTAAAAATCGTAGTGAAATACCAGAATATATAGCTCCAAAGACGCCTTTGTAAACCGGGAAAACCTGATCTAAAACAGCTTGAAATTGTAGTTTAGTCTGTACACACATCTTTGAAAGAGACTCATATTGTCTTGTAAGATAGCGCAGATTGAGAAGTTGCACTCCTCTCTTCTCAAAAGCTTCAAACTCTTCCTTGTAGTACAACTCCCCCAATAGATAAGCGTCAGCAGCATCCGTCTTTACTTTACGAAGTTGAGACTTCCTAAGCCGATTTGAGATGAGTGGATTTATGACAATGTAAATATAGTGATGTTCTTCTAGGAACTGAACAACGGGGCTTTGGTAATGGCCAGTTGCTTCTAGAATAATCAAAGGACGTTGTTTAGATGCAGATTCAACGTCTTTTAAAACTTTATAGAGATCTGCTAAACCATCACGAGTGTGCTCGAAATGGAATGTCCCTCTGAGTGGCTTTCCACGAGCTAAAAAGGCTTGTCCATGGCTTTCTGCTTTAGAAATATCTAGACCGACAACTGGATTCATATCATCTCTCCCTGTAAGTTTAGATTTACTGGTATCCCCCAAGATTCCTCTTGTCGGTCCATAGCATCGCTTGTTATACGGGATCTTACGTCCCAACCAGCCTCAATCATGGTCATGACAAGTAGGGGTGAACACTATAGCTCTCGGGATCAAGTCCCACGGGCAGGTACGTTCGACCAGGCTACTTTAATCCTCTATGCAAATGAAAAAAGGATCAACCAGAAAGAACTGGTTGATCTCATAATACGAACGGGCAGTTTAGCTCAATAATTTTGAGAATACTCTACCTATAGAATTATTTACGAAGTTCGTAAATAAGACGTTATTAGAAAGTCGGGCAAACCATAATACAATAAGGGAATTAACAAATTATAGGTATTTTGTATGAAGATTATACAAAATAAATATTAGAAATATTTTCTTGATGGCTGTAAGCTGAGAACAAAAAGGATGTGAAGTTATGAATTCCTTTTCTATCTCAGCTGGCGGTGTGTGTATTAGAAACGATAAAGTTCTGCTCGTAAAGGTTGGTTATGGTTCTAACAGTGGTATGTGGATGATTCCAGGAGGATTCGTTGAATTAGGAGAATCAATTGAAGAAGCCGCAATAAGAGAAGTGAGCGAAGAGACAGGTTTAGAAACTGAAATCGTAAGATTGGTTTGTGTACGATCAGGAACACAGGAGCGTGAAGATGGAATACAGTCGAGTTTGTATGTAATATTCGAGGTCATGTATAAATCAGGTATTCTCAAGAAGGATGATCAGGAGATCGTAGAAATTAAATATTGGGATATAGATGATGTAATGATTTCTAATGAAGTAATTGAATTGAGTAAAGAGATTATTAAAGCAACATGGGAAACAAGAAATGGTCTATATCGTGGAAATGAAATACTGACCAACAATAAATACATTTCTTACAACTACTATCTACCAAACATATAAGGACATACATATTCTAAAGTAATTCTAAGAACAACAATCCTAACGGGACACGATAGCTCAATAAATAGACTAAAACACGGCTACTGGTATGAATTGGCAGACGTGATGCGCTAACGGGCAGGATAGTTGAATGATTTCGCGAATAACTTAAGTCATGACGAATTTACGAAGTTCGCAAAAAGACGTTAGCCGAAAGAAGTTCTTAGTTTAGGAGGAGTCTATATGATATTAGAAAAAGTTATAAATAGAATTGTAATACAAAGTGAATATAAGGATTTTGTTGATAAGTATATAGATAATATACTTACCGAATTTAAAGGTAAGATTCATAGCATTTATATGTGTGGCTCGATTCCAAAAGGAACTGCTAAACCTTTTAAGTCAGATGCAGACTTTACTATTGTATGTGTAAATCCCAAAGATATTGATTACGAAAGATTGTCAAATATTAAAGACAGGCTTTTGGAAGAATATCCAGTAGTAACTAAGATTGATACGATAATTTGCTCGATTGACGATGTAGTAAGTAAACCAAATGAGTGGGGTTTTTGGGTAAAGATAATTTGTGTTTGCATATATGGTCATGACGTTGGTGAAAAAGTACCACCGATAATTATTTCTCCAGAGTTCATTTTAGACTTAAATACAGAGACCAAGGAGGAAGTAGATCGTATACATAGTTTACTTTCTAATGCTAGTGATAACACAATGAAAACTAGATATATTAAAGGTTACTCTAAGAGATTAATTCGTGCATTATACTCTTTGGTTTTAGAAGATACAGGTGTATGGCAAGATGACATTTTTAAGATGAAGAATGCCATATTAAACTATTGTGAGATTGACTCCGCTTTAGTTGATTATCTGTATGCTTGTTACTTTGATAGTAATGTACTTGTTGAAGAGTTTCTGGGAATTGCAGATGAAGTATATAGCTATTTTGAGAACGCCTTAAATGCAATGGCTGCTTCCAGAACTTCCTTCGGCTAACACCATATTGACGCTCCGGGTCACTCTGAGAAGCGAGTGACCACATCCAGCCCCCTAAGCCCGTCGGGACGTCACTGCGTTAGGTGTTCGGCAAGCCTCACAACTATAAGCAGCGACTCTAATTAAAACATAAGACTATTGAGCTCCCTCGAAATGATTCTGTTTCCTCACTCAGACTCATGAATTCGCAGGATTTCATCCTGTAGTTATAGTAAAGAAGGGGATGATGAAGGAGTTGGTGGCTGGGAGATGGAGAATTGGGCATAGGTAAATAAAGGGTGAGTAAGGATCACCCCTATTGTTCCATCATGTGCACGTCTCCACTTCGCCCTAGCGATTCTCACTCCCATGTCTCAACGGGTCATAGCCCTTTCATTCCTTCGTCACATCTAACTAAGGGGTGGAGGTCGGTCTTTCTAACGGAACGGGTCCGAGCCCTTTTGTTTAACATCTCCCGATACTCCGTGCTTCTTGTCATCCTGCGAATGCATGAGTCGATGAGGATTGATTGGTTTTATGCTGTTTGCTGGAATACCTTGATCGGTTCGTAAGCGGTAC
>NZ_JABWCS010000205.1 GCF_013359945.1 Paenibacillus agri
AGTTGATGCTTACGAAGATAGCTTTGACTTCGTCAAAGCCAAGTTGATGCTTACGAAGATAGCTTTGACTTCGTCAAAGCCAAGTTGATGCTTACGAAGATAGCTTTGACTTCGTCAAAGCTTTAAGGTGGTGAAATCATGGCAAGAAGCATGCTTGATATTAAACGTCAAATCAAAAGCGTTAAGAACACCAGACAGATTACCAAAGCGATGGAGATGGTAGCTGCCTCCAAGCTCAGAAAAGCGCAGGAGAAAGCCGAGGCTGCTCGTCCTTATTCAGAGAAGCTGAAAGAGGTCGTTACGAGTATCGCTTCCGGTTCGGATGGTATTCAGCATCCCATGCTGATCTCCCGTCCTGTTAAGAAGACAGGATACCTAATCGTTACTTCGGACAGAGGTCTGGCTGGTGGATACAACGCCAATATTTTGCGTAAGGTGACTATGCTCATCGCAGAACGCCACAAGTCGAAAGACGAGTATGTGTTGTTTGTTATTGGCCGCAAAGGCCGTGACTTCCTGCGCCGCCGTGAGTACCCGATTATCGAGACGGTGACTGAGCTTTCTGATACACCGAAGTTTGCGGACATCAAGTCCATTGCCAACTCGTCTGTTCAGAAGTTCGTAGATGGTGACTTTGACGAGCTGTATGTATGCTACAACCGTTTCGTTAATGCCATCACTCAGGTTCCGACCGTTGATCGGTTGCTGCCGATGGAAACAGTGAGCGAGAAAAAGAGTCATGAAGCCAGTGCGAACTATGAATACGAGCCTTCTCCTATGGGCGTTTTGGAAGTGCTGCTTCCGAAGTATGCCGAGACTCTGATTTATAGCGCAATACTGGATGGCAAAGCCAGTGAGCTGGGTGCGAAGATGACAGCGATGGGCAATGCAACGAAGAATGCGTCGAAGATGATCGGGGATCTTACCCTTACGTACAACCGTGCTCGTCAAGCGGCAATTACACAGGAAATTACCGAGATCGTAGCCGGGGCAAACGCGCAGTCTTAAAATATATAGAGTGTTAAGTAGTACTTAACATTAGCTTATATTTTACGAGAATCGGGTGCCGTATAAGCGATACGCGGTATCGCTGCCTTTTAGAGCGTAAGTTCTGTAAGGACGGCACTGTCGTTTCTCCTTAATGTAATAGCTTTCGAGGAGGGAAACTAAGATGAACAAAGGACGCGTTGTAAGCATTATGGGTCCGGTTGTGGATATTGAATTTGAACGCGGCCAATTGCCCGAGATATTCAACGCCATTAAAATTGTGACCAGCTTGGAGAATGACCGCAAGATCGATTTGACGCTTGAGGTTTCCAACCATCTGGGTGACAATCTGGTGCGTTGTATCGCCATGTCTACTACAGACGGGCTGGTACGCGGGCTGGAAGCTATCGACCAAGGAGGACCAATCTCGGTTCCTGTTGGCGAAGTGACACTGGGCCGTGTATTTAACGTACTCGGAAATCCGATTGATAACGGCGCAGAGATCGTAGCTGAGCAAAAGAACCCGATTCACCGTTTGGCTCCGACATTCGATGAATTGTCCACGCAAGCGGAAATTCTGGAAACTGGAATCAAGGTTATCGACTTGCTTGCTCCTTATGCTAAGGGCGGTAAGATCGGTCTGTTCGGTGGTGCCGGTGTAGGTAAGACCGTAACAATCCAGGAATTGATCAATAACATCGCTCAAGAACACGGTGGTATCTCCGTATTTGCGGGCGTGGGCGAGCGTACTCGTGAAGGGAACGACTTGTACCATGAAATGACGGACTCCGGCGTTATCAAGAAAACAGCGATGGTGTTCGGACAGATGAACGAGCCTCCGGGTGCACGTCTGCGCGTAGCACTGACTGGTCTGACCATGGCGGAATATTTCCGTGATGTGGAAGGCCGCGACACGCTGCTCTTTATCGACAACATCTTCCGCTTTACTCAAGCGGGTTCCGAAGTATCCGCCTTGCTCGGGCGTATGCCGTCCGCCGTTGGTTACCAGCCTACGCTGGCAACCGAAATGGGTCAATTGCAAGAGCGTATTACCTCGACGAAAAAAGGTTCCGTTACTTCCATTCAGGCTATCTACGTGCCTGCGGATGACTATACTGACCCGGCTCCAGCTACGGCGTTTGCCCACTTGGATGCTACAACGAACTTGGAGCGTAAAATCTCCGAGAAAGGGATTTTCCCAGCGGTTGATCCTTTGGCTTCCAGCTCCCGGATTCTTGCGCCTGAAGTTGTTGGCGATGAGCACTACAATGTGGCTCAAGGCGTGAAGCAGTTGCTTCAACGTTACAACGAGCTTCAAGACATCATTGCGATCCTCGGTATGGATGAGCTTAGCGAAGAAGACAAGGTGATTGTAGGCCGTGCTCGTAGAGTGGAACGCTTCTTGTCTCAGCCTTTCCACGTGGCCGAGCAGTTCACCGGCTTCAAAGGCAAATACGTGCCGATTAAAGAAACGGTTCGCAGCTTTAAAGAGATTCTGGACGGTAAGCATGACGATCTTCCGGAAGCCGCTTTCCTCTTTGTAGGTACGATTGAAGAAGCAGTCGAAAAAGCGAAATCATTGTAACCCTGAGCTGAGTTAAGGCTCTCGATGCAAGCTTTACTATGGTAAAGCTTTTAGGAGGAATGGAAGTGAACACTTTTCTATTGGAAATTGTCACGCCGGATCGTCTAGTCTACTCAAAACAGGTAAACAGCCTGACCGTACGTGGGGTAGAAGGCGAATTGGGTATTTTGCCCGGACACATTCCGCTTGTAACTCCACTCCAGGTTGCTCCGCTGTCTATTAAGGCGGATGGTGTGACGATCTCAATCGCCGTACACGGCGGTTTCGTTGAGGTGCACAAAGACAAGGTAACCGTGCTGGCTGAAAGTGCCGAGCTGCCTAAGGATATCGATGTTGAGCGCGCCGAGGCGGCTAGAGAACGGGCTCAGCGCCGTTTGCAGTCGCTTAGCAAGCAGGACGATATTGATCATCGCCGTGCGGAGTTGGCGCTGCAACGCGCCGTTACACGGATCAAAGTGTCCACTGGAAAAGGACAACAGTAGCAGTATGGCGGTCAAGCTTATGGGCTTGGCCGCCTTTTTGTATCTATCAGCTGGACAGCGAGTAAAATACTGGATTCAACTTGAGAGCATGATTTAAGGTCTTATGGAGGTTGTTAAAGTGAACATCTGGTGATATTCTAGGATATTGGAGCTATATTGTTTAAAAATTTGTAAAAGTACTGGATTCTTTTCACCTGCGCAAGTATGATATAAGAGTCGATTTCCGAGTAAGGTTACACGGGGGGTAAACATGAACGAAATGTTGACCGCGGATTTGTCTAGCGCAATCGGCCGCAGCGGTTTGGTCTCAATGGTTGTATCTTTGCTCTGCGTTGTATTATCTTGGTGGGCTTTGCAGAACCTTAAGCTCGATCTCATCATAAGATATCCCAAGAGCCCGCAAAGCAGGCTGCTGCATTTGTTGCTGGCGATTGTTCTGGGCCACTTCGTGGCTGGGTTCCTGCTGGATTATCTGGGCTGGAGCTCGCAGATCCGCCATATGTTTTAAGACGTAAGGGTTTGGTTATTAGTTCGTAGGTCAGAAGTTGCAGTGTGATATCGAATAATAACTTTTTATTATGTCAACACTGAATTTTAAGGGATGTACTCGAAAAACAGGATGAAATGACGGAATATGCGATAATATGACAGTGGCACTTAAATTAAGATGAAAACATTTATTTCGAGAAATAATGGACGCGGAGGGAAACCGAAATGAGCAAATTTATCGTCCGCGGTGGCAACAGATTGACCGGGAGCGTGAAAGTTAGCGGCGCAAAAAATTCCGTACTACCGATCATAGCCGCCTCTTTATTGGCAGAAGAAGGAGTTAGCGTCATTGTGGACGCACCTCCGCTTGACGATGTAATGACGATTAGCAAAGTGCTGGAATCTCTGGGTGCAGGGGTTACATACCAGAACGATATTATTGAGGTCGATGCCAGAAGTATCTCCTCGTGTGAAGCACCTTATGAATGGGTGCGCAAAATGCGTGCTTCTTTCCTAGTGATGGGGCCACTGTTGTCCCGATTGGGACGTACAAGAATCTCTTTGCCAGGCGGGTGCGCAATCGGTACTCGTCCCATTGATCAGCATTTAAAAGGATTTGAGGCGCTTGGTGCAGAGATCAGTCTCGGCCAAGGCTACATTGAAGCGAAAAGTAACGGAAGGCTGCGCGGAGCCAAGATTTATTTGGATGTAGCCAGCGTAGGCGCGACCGAAAACATAATGATGGCGGCAGCTCTTGCCGAAGGCGTGACCGTAATTGAGAATGCGGCCAAGGAACCTGAGATTGTTGACCTGGCCAACTATTTGAACGGAATGGGCGCTATCGTTCGCGGTGCAGGCACAGGCGTGATTCGCATTGAAGGTGTTGAGTCTCTGCATGGCGTGAAGCATCATGTTATTCCTGACCGTATCGAGGCAGGCACCTACATGGCTGCTGCAGCGATCACAGGCGGCGATGTTTATGTAGAAGGTGCCATTGCCGATCACCTGGGACCCGTGATTGCGAAGATGGAAGAAATGGGTGTAACCATTATTCCGGATGAGAACGGTGTGCGTGTCATCAGCGACAAGCCGCTGAAGGCTGTTGATCTGAAGACTCTGCCGTATCCTGGTTTCCCAACAGATATGCAATCACAAATGATGGCGTTGCTGCTTCGCTCTGAGGGAACCAGCGTGGTTACCGAAACTGTATTTGAGAACCGTTTCATGCATGTGGATGAATTCCACAACATGAATGCAGAGATCAAGATTGAAGGCCGCTCTGCAATCGTTACGGGCAACGCTCGCCTCGTAGGCGCCAAAGTCTGCGCTACTGATTTGCGTGCAGGAGCCGCGTTGATTCTGGCAGGTCTTGTGGCTGAAGGAACTACAGAGGTATCCGGAACACATCATATCGACCGTGGGTATGTTCATTTGGCGGAGAAGCTGTCGGGACTTGGTGCGGATATCTGGCGTATTTCCATGGAAGACGCTGCTGCCGAGAAAGAAGAAGCCGCTAAGTCTGAGGCTTCCAAAAGCGAGACTTTCAAGAATGAAGAAGTGAAGCCCCGTTTTCAAGTTCAACCGACCTGGGTATAATTCGCACTAATTTGCAAAGATAAGCCAAGTGGCGTTCCTGCCGCTTGGCTTTTTTTGTCCGACTCTCTTTCTCTCAATTCCTGTTCTAGCAGTTGGCCGAAACTCATATCTATAAGAATCAGCCAGTGAAGCACAGGAAGGAGCCATAGAGATGAAAGATTCCCGTTACACCCGGCGCTGGAAGAATCCGCGCCTCATTTTGCGGCGCGCGGCGCCGTATGCGAAGCGCCTAGCGCCAGCCGCTTGGCTGGCAGCGCCTCTCCTGGCGGCGCTGCTGCTGCCTCTGGCCGTGGTTACACCGCGGCACGGCCAAACCCCGCCGCCTGCACCGCCGCAGCACACAGCGGCTCCGGCGGCGCAGGCCCCGGCTGCGGAGAACGTCCCGCAGCCGCAAGTCTCTGTCTATTTGTCGCGCAGCGGACAAATAGAGACACTGCCGCTGGAAGACTACGTCAGCGGCGTGGTAGCCGCCGAGATGCCGGCGGACTTTGAGCTGGAAGCGCTCAAAGCGCAGGCCGTGGCGGCCCGCACCTTCATTGCCCGTCGCCTCGTAGCCGGCGACGTCAGCGGCGTGCCCGTACCGGGCGCGAATGTTACCGACACAGTGAGCCATCAGGCTTACGTGTCGTCCAAGAAGCTGAAGCAGGACTTTACGCCAGTTCAGCAGGAGAAAATCCACCGCGCGGTTCTGGAGACCCGTGGTGTGATTATGACGTATAACGGACAGCCGATCACAGCCTCTTTTTTTGCTTCCAGTGGAGGATATACCGAGAATTCAGAAGAGTATTGGAAGGGAACGGTGCCCTATTTGCGCAGCGTAGCCAGTCCATGGGATAAAGAGATTACCCCCAATTATGCAGTAACCTCAACGTTCACGGTTCAGGAGCTGATATCCAAGCTGGGAGCGGGTAAGGGAGCTGTCCCGGCAATCAAGGATCTATCGGCGTCTGTCAAGGATGGAACCACTTCCCCGTCAGCGTTGCCAATGGAAGTGTTGTCTCTTACAACAGGGCACCGGATCAAGGAGATTTCGATCGGCGGGCAGGTGTTCACTGGCCGGGAAGTACGAGAAAAGCTGGGACTAAGGTCCAGCCAGTTCACTTGGAAGCGCAAGGGAGACCAGATTCTGATCACTACCTATGGCAATGGACATGGTGTGGGTATGAGTCAGTGGGGGGCGAACGGGATGGCTAAAGAGGGTGGAACGGCGACCCGAATTCTCAAACACTACTATACGGGGATCAACTTTGCACAACTCTCAACTCTTTTGAAAAAATAACTTGAAAGATACGTATAAAAGCAGATTGCCCGGTAACACTGGTTACTGAGGTGATAAACTATGAATGAACAAGACAAAAACAAAACAAACCATGATGAATCTCTCAAAAATAAGCAGGGAGATTCAGGTGCGAAACCTTCTTCATGGAACAGACTGTTATCCAAGCGGTGGGTATTCCCGGCAGTCTACACGGCGGCAGCGGCAATCATACTAACCTTGGTGTGGGTCTATCAGGACGCGGGTACTAAACCGCTGACTCAGGACACCGCCGCCGTTGTCAACAAGGAAGCCGGAGCGGACGAAGCGATTGCAGCAAACGGAAATCCCGATGCCATGGAAGTTGTGGCTTCAGCTGAAGACATTGCCTGGCCGGTGAGTAATCCCGGCGAGATCGAAGTGGTCAAGCCGTATTATGACGAGAACGGGACCGAAGAGAATCACGTAGAGGCGATGGTGCAATATAACGACACCTTTACGCCTAATACGGGAATTGATATCGCCCGTGAAGACAACAAGCCGTTTGATGTCAAGGCCGCACTAAGCGGTAAAGTGACTCGGGTAGAGAATCATCCGGTGAACGGTACAGTAGTGGAAATTACTTCTGCTGGCAACTTGAAGACAGTATATCAAAGCCTGGGCGAAGCCAAGGTGAAGCAAGGCGATGAGGTCAAGCAAGGAGATACTCTTGCTCCTGCCGGACGCAATGAAGTCGAGAAAACGCTCGGCAATCATGTTCACTTTGAAGTGTACGAAGACGGCAAGCTTGTGAATCCTTCCGATTTGCTGCCAGAGCGCAAATAATTATTTTTTCGAAAGGCAGGGGGCCAGGTGCCCTCTGCTTTTTTGCGTACAGGACTTTACAAGCCCTACAGTGGCCCGGTAATCATTGCCTGCTGACACGGACAATCAGGAGCGATCGTGCACTGTTTTACGGTTGTCCACCAAATAAAATGAGCCTCTCAAGGCTTGTCATGTCCTGAAAGCGCGAATATATAGGCCCGCCACTCATATAATGTACCAAACTATCCACAGTTGGGAGGCGGGAGCGTGCACGACTACATCAAGGAACGTACGATCAAAATTGGACGCTGCATCGTGGAAACTAGGCACACGGTCCGAACCATAGCCAAAGAATTTGGCGTTTCCAAAAGCACGGTGCATAAAGACTTGACGGAGCGTCTGCCAGAGATCAACCCTGATCTGGCCGATCAGGTGAAGCACATTCTCGAATATCACAAATCTATCCGACATCTTCGGGGAGGAGAAGCCACAAAGATTAAATATAAAAAGACCACTGGAAAAAAGCGTGAGGTTGCTGTAGCGTCAAAGCCATAACATTTTCGGAATTTTAAGGAATATTTAAGTTTTAACGCATTGTATACATCCCCTAAAGTATGGTATTTTTAAATTTGGTACTATATATGTTGAACTAAGGAAATAAGTCCAATTGCCTACTTTTTTCGTAGGACCGAAAATGGGCGTATCATTCTTTGGTTTGGTCTATATAATTTCTAATTTATTCTAAAATAACACTTTGGGGGCTCTTTCATTATGCTTAGCAAGGATATCGGAATCGATCTCGGCACGGCCAATGTGCTCATTCATGTTAAAGGAAGGGGAGTCGTTCTGGATGAACCTTCTGTGGTCACGCTTGAAAGTGATACGAAGAAAGTCCTTGCGGTGGGAGAGCAAGCCCGGCGGATGGTTGGCCGCACTCCCGGGAATATCATGACGATCCGTCCACTTCGGGACGGGGTTATTGCCGATTTTGAAATTACGGAATTGATGCTCAAGTATTTCATCGACCGTGTGGGCGGTCGCAGTTGGTACGCACGGCCCCGCATTCTGATTTGCGCGCCTACGAACATTACCTCTGTTGAGCAGAAGTCTATTCGCGAGGCGGCGGAACGCAGTGGGGCCAAGGAAGTATTCATGGAAGAAGAGCCAAAGGCCGCAGCGATCGGTGCGGGAATGGATATTTATCAACCAAGTGGAAACATGGTCGTCGATATTGGCGGCGGAACGACGGATGTAGCCGTATTGTCCATGGGCGACGTCGTTACCGCCTCTTCGATTAAAGTTGCAGGGGACAAGTTCGACGATGCCATTTTAAAATATATTAAGCAAAAGTATAAGCTGTTGATCGGGGAGCGCACCGCGGAGGACATCAAGGTCTCCATTGGTACAGTACGACCAAGCGGCATGCAGGCGGAACTTGATATCCGCGGACGTGACATGGTTAGTGGACTGCCCCAAACCTTAACCATATCCTCCAGCGAGGTGCAGGAAGCCCTGTGGGACCCGGTTTCTTCTATAGTTGCTGCTGCCAAATCGGTGCTTGAACGTACACCTCCTGAGCTGTCAGCAGATATTATCGATCGTGGCGTTGTTCTGACCGGAGGCGGTGCGATGCTGAATGGATTGGACGAGCTGCTGTCAGAGCAATTGCACGTACCTGTCTGGATTGCCGAAGATCCTATGCATTGTGTTGTTAAAGGGACGGGAATCATGCTGGATCATTTGGACAAGGTCGTTAAGAAAAAGTTCTAGGCAGCCGATAATAAAGGATAGAAGAAGACCTAGGAAGGGGACATCCTTTAATGCTAAGAGGACTGTACACGGCTGCTGCCGGCATGGTTACACAACAACGCCGGCATGATACGGCAACGCAGAATATCGCAAACTTGAATACAACGGGGTACAAGCAGGTTGACAGTGTCAGCCATGCGTTTCCTGATGTGCTGATTTCCGCCATGAGTAATGGCGTGACAAAGCCGATCGGACGGGTCAACACAGGTGTATTTGCAGAACAATCGATTTCCCAATATTTGCAGGGGGATTTGATTGAAAGCGGCAAACCGGTTGATTTTGCACTGGACACGAATTTACAAGTTGCGGACCCCGTTACAGGCGAGAACATTACGTTTGACGGATCAGGCAAGTATACCAGTCCCCAAGGAGAGGTAATCTACCGTCCCCAAGCCTTTTTTACTGTACAGGATAATGACGGCAACAATCTCTATACACGCAACGGCAGCTTCACGGTTACTCCGACGGGTAATGTTCTTAGTGCAGGCGGGTTCAAGGTGCTGGACGAACAAGGCAACCCGCTGGTCTTGACAGAACCGCAGGACAACCTTAAAGTGGACGGGCAGGGCAATTTGCTGGACCCTAGAACAGGACAGCCTTCGGGGACGAAGATTGGCGTCAGTGTCATCACCAGACCCCAGGAGCTGGTGCGTGATGGTAATGGTGTATTTCATGCGGAGGATGTCAACACTGCCGGTATCCGGTTTGCGAACAATGGAGATAACCTGAAGGTTCGTCAGGGCTTTTTGGAGAACTCCAATGTGGATGCAACTCAGGTGACTGTAGATCTGAACGCTGCTTACCGGGCATATGAAGCGAATCAGAAGGTTATCCAGTTCTACGACAGCAGCCTGCAGAAGGCCGTTAATGAAGTTGGCAGGGTATAGGAGGATTGATTCATGAATAACTCAACAATCAGTGCAGCGGTCTCCATGTCCAGTCTTCAGAAACGTCTGGATGTTATTGCCGATAACGTCGCGAATGTAGATACAGTTGGTTACAAGGGCAGACAGGGCTCCTTTGAGGATGTATTGACCCGTGTACAACAGCAATCGCCCGATTATAACCAGCCGGGACGAAATACACCGCTTGGCTTCAATATTGGGTTTGGGGTGCGTATGTCTCAGGTTGCAAACAATTGGGAAGAAGGCCCCTTGAAAGAGACGGGGAATCCGACAGACTTGGCTCTTCAAGGGAACGGAGTATTCGGTATTCAGGTGAACGGAGATACTGTATATACACGCCAGGGTGATTTTCACTTTACCCCGGATATCAATAATGCGGCGAATATGCTGCTAGTGGACAATCAGGGTCATTCTGTATTAGACACACAGGGGAACCCGCTTACGGTGCCCGCTGGCGTTATTGCAGCGATTGACGAGACCGGACAGGTGCTTACTAAGCAGCGGGAAGATGGTCCTGTGACGGAGGGTCCGCGAATCATGATTGCAGAGCCATTCAGCAAGGATGCACTGCAAGCCATCGACGGCAGCTATTATAAATTAGCGGATGGCATCACAGCACAGCAGGCTTTTGTGCAGAGGGCTGCGAATGAGGCAGCGACAGTTGGGGTGCGCTCTGGCTGGCTGGAGCAATCCAACGTGGATCTCAGCAAGGAAATGACTGAGCTGATGAAGATTCAGCGCACGTACCAGCTGGCCGCCCGGGCCTTGTCCTCCAGTGACCAGATGCTTGGCCTGGCCAATAACATGCGTGGGTAGGTGAAGTAATGAGTCGTCAGAATCACGATAAGCAGGAAGAAGAACGTACACCGGTGAAGAAGCGGGGCGTGCGGAAGTGGACCATTATCCAGTGGTTTCTGATTCCATTGCTGCTGGTGGCTGCCCTTGCAGGAGGGCTGGTAGCCGGGTATGTTGTATTAGGCAAAAAAGAATTCAGTGATGTGCTGCAGTGGAGCACATGGAAGCATGTCTATGATCTGGTTTTTGCTCCGTGACCGGAGTAATGTGGGAACTCCCTTGTTGACAAGGGAGTTTTCTTTTTTATACTGGAAAATGTATAATGATGGGGGACTAAGTGAACAAAAAGGACCCTCTCCACCAGGCTGCCGCGTACGGTGGAGAAAGCCCCTTATCTGAACCTCCACTTCTGCAGGTGGTGAAGGATAATATAGTTTTTGCCGAAGCAGACTGAGTTTATGCAGTCCGGCCTAAGAAAGTATGATTTATGTACGAGGCTGCAGCTGCAAGCTAGTGTAAACACGCGGTACATCCGAAAGGAGTTTTGTCATAATGTTGAATGTTAATGAAATTCAGGAAATTATCCCCCACCGGCCTCCATTTCTGCTGGTGGACAGAATTACTGAGATAGAAATGGGCAAACGTGCAGTAGGCATCAAAAATGTAACGGTGAATGAACCTTTCTTTACAGGGCATTTTCCCGGATATCCTGTTATGCCAGGTGTGCTGATCACCGAGGCGCTGGCTCAAGTGGGCGCAGTGGCAATTTTGGGTGTTGAAGCTAACCGTGGCAAAATCGGCTTCTTGGCCGGGCTCGACGGCTTCCGCTTCCGCGGTCAGGTAGTTCCAGGTGATACCCTGGTGCTTGAAGTGGAGATTACCCGCCTGAAGGGAAGCATCGGAAAGGGACAGGCCACGGCAAAAGTGGATGGCAAGGTTGTTGCATCCGGAGAAATTATGTTTGCATTGAATTGATACCCTATAAATGATATATGGAGAAGGAGAGATTCATATGACCCAATTAAGCCCGAAAGCTGCAGAAACGCTAGAAAACTGGTTGCAAGATCCATCTGTGGATGAATCTACAAAGGCGGAGCTGCGTGCGCTGGAGAACGACCCACAGGAGCTTGAGGAACGTTTTTACAGAGATCTGGAATTTGGTACTGGCGGTCTGCGCGGCGTTATTGGTGCGGGTAGCAACCGGATTAACCGTTACACGGTAGGCAGAGCAACTCAAGGCTTCGCTCAGTATATCCTGGAGCAGCACACTGGAGAAGGCCGTCCTTCTGTCGTCATCGCCCATGATTCCCGTCGTTTCTCTCCGGAGTTTTCTTTAGAGACAGCACTGGTGCTGGCAGGCAACGGGATTGAAGCTTACTTGTACCCTTCCCTGCGTTCTACTCCGCAGCTGTCTTTCAGTGTTCGCCACTTACAGGCAACCGGCGGTGTAGTAATTACGGCTAGTCATAACCCTCCCGAATACAATGGTTATAAGGTATATAATTCTGAAGGCGGACAGCTTGTCCCGCATGAAGCGGAGAAGGTCATTTCCTACATAATGGAGGTAGACTCCTTCGATACTGTGAAACGTATTTCTCAAGAAGAGGCTGAGAGCCAAGGATTACTGCATTGGCTGGGTGAGGAGGAGGATGAAGCCTTCACCGATACCGTTGCTGCGGTCAGTGTAGCGCGTGAGGAGATTGCAGCCAAGCTTGGCCGTGATTTCAAAATCGTATACACACCTCTACATGGTACAGGCAATCATCCTGTTCGCCGTGTACTGGAGAAAATCGGATTTACCCAAGTGCATGTAGTGCCGGAGCAAGAGCAGCCGGACTCCGAGTTCACCACGGTGAAATCACCGAATCCGGAGGAGCGTGAAGCCTTTACACTGGCGATCAAGCTGGGTGAAGAACTGAACGCTGATCTGCTGATCGGAACAGACCCTGATGCGGACCGTATGGGTGCTGTAGTGCGTGACAACGAAGGCAAGTTCGTCGTGTTGTCCGGTAACCAGTCCGGCGCGCTCATGATTCATTATTATCTGAGCCGTTTGCAGGAGCAAGGCAAGCTTCCGAAGAACGGTGCAGTGGTCAAAACCGTTGTAACAAGTGAAATGGGTGCTGCTGTCGCTGAGCACTATGGTGCAACCATTTTCAATACATTAACAGGCTTCAAATATATTGGGGAAAAAATGACCCAGTTCGAAGCATCCGGCGAGTATACGTATCTGTTCGGCTATGAAGAAAGCTATGGATACCTGGCCGGCAACTATGCGCGCGACAAAGATGCGGTTCTGGCGGCTATGCTAATCGCTGAAGCAGGGGCTTATTACAAAGCACAAGGCAAAACATTGTACGATGTCCTTCAAGAGCTGTACGAGCAGTTTGGCTACTTCCTGGAAAGCCTGGAATCACGCACTTTGAAAGGGAAAGATGGTGTAGCACAAATTCAGGGCATTATGAGCGACTGGCGCAGCAATCCGCCACAAGAAATTGCTGGCTCGGCTGTCAGTGAAATTCTCGATTTCTCTCTCGGTCTGAACGGACTGCCGAAGGAAAACGTTCTTAAATATATGCTGGCTGATGGTTCCTGGTTCTGCCTGCGTCCTTCCGGCACAGAGCCGAAAATCAAGGTTTATTTTGCAGTGCGGGGCGAATCGCTACAGAATGCTAAGGATAAGATAGCAGCTCTGTCCGAACAGGTTATGGCTCGTGTCGATGGGAAATAGGAAATAAAACAAGAAATTGGATTTCTCCTGGTGATCAAAGCCCGGGTATAATGTGGTAAAGCGGGGACTTGGGCCGGATAACAGGTACTGTTATGCTTAAGCCTCCATGAGCTTTGCCCGGTACGCCGGGCTTTTGATTTGTGAAGAGAGGTCTTTCAAGTGAAAGAGGAGGTACTTTTGGTGCAGCAAAAATGGCAGCGATGGAACATTTCTTCGAGAAAGTGGCTGTGGATAATAGTTGTGGTCGGCCTTATAGCTGCCCTGCCTGTCGTCTACGATCGCCTGGTAACGGAGAGATCATCGAAGACGGTGGAATTGGTATTTGATTATCGGGATCTGGTGGCAGTCTCCAGCTACCGGTCAAATCCGCAGGATTATATTTCGGAACAGCTGGATCGCCTGAAGGAAGCGGGCGTGCAAAGCATGGCTATCTATGAAAGCACGCTGGATGATTTTCGCCGGGCCCGCCGTTTGATGATGTGGGGGGCGGCAGATATCGCCAACCTGACGGATACGATTATCCCGGAAAATCAAAACTACACGTATATTCTTTTTACAAGCGCAAAGAATCATGATGCTCTGGCACCTCTGCTGCGTGATAAGTTCACGGAATTGGGCATTGCTACGAGAGACTGGAGCTTCCGTGGTCAGGAAGGACTTATTGTCGAGACGCCAATTGAAAATGCCTCGATGAAGCCTATTCAGCCAGACCCGATTACGCTCGAAATGCTGCATGCCAAGGGATTCAACATCGTACCCCGGCTTGTAGATTCCTTACCGTACAATGAAGCTTCCGTGAAAAAGCTGGTGGATCAATATGCACAGCTTGGCGTGAAACGGATTCTTTTCGAAGGGGAGTCTGTAAAAGGCTTTAAAGATGATGCAGAATTGCATAGCCTCACAGCCTTCGCGGACCTCCTTAAGCAACATGGAATCGGAATTGCAGCCATTGAGAATATAAAGAAACAGCAAAAGGGCTTCAATAAGCTTGCTTATATGCTCGATTATAATGTGACACGTCTGTATTCCCTGAGTGAGGCAGATTCATCCCTGAAGCCCGATGTTATAGCTGACCGGTTCGCTCTGGCCACCAAGGACCGCAACATCCGCATGCTGTACTTGAATACGATCTCGACAAGAGATACGTCTAAGGCGCAGATCTCGGATACGTTGGATAATCTGATTACGAGCCTCAGCGAGCCTGGAGGCGCAGTCGATAAAATCAAGGATAACGGTTTTACGTTGGGACAGGCGACAGCGTTTGATGTTCAGCACTCGTCTTATCAGCGTTACCTCAAGCTGGTGGCTGTGGTTGGTGCCCTGGCGTTGGTAGCGTTGATGGTCTCGTACTTTATACCATGGCTTACGCTCCCTGTCTGGGTACTGGGGCTGGTGGCAGGTGCGGGATTGAGACTCTTGCGTCCTGAGCTGTTTGAGCAGGCCTTGGCACTTGCTGCGGCCATTAGTGCGCCAACTGTGGCGACTGTGCTCGCCATTCGTAAAATCAATCAAATGGGCCCTCCAGTCCGAAGCAGCGAAGCTGGAAGCAAATTAAGCAAGAATAGCAGCACCTATGCTGTAATGAGTCCTCAGCGGCGCCTGACACACAGCCTGGTCTTGTATGTGAAGACTGCGTTGATTTCCCTAAGTGCGGTGCCTTTCGTGATTGCTCTGCTTAACAATATCACCTACAGCCTGGTCTTGAATCAGTTCCGCGGGGTTAGCTTGCTGCATACTGCACCAATCGGACTGGTGGCGTTGTACGTGCTCCTATATCGTGGAGAGTTTACCTTTAACAAAACAGGTAAGCTGCTGCGTACACCGATTACACTACTTTGGGTAATTGCAGCCGGGGTTATCGGAATTGTCGGCATGTACTACTTGAGCCGTACGGGTAACAGCGGCAGTGTAACGCCAATTGAGAAAGTCTTCCGTACGTTCCTGGAGAACACTGTCGGTGTTCGTCCTCGGAATAAGGAGTTCCTGCTTGGGCACCCGTTGTTTATTCTTGGGGCATTCCTGGCCTTTAAATACCGGAATGCAGCCTTCATTATGATCGTGGCTGTTATTGCACAGCTCTCGATGGTCGATACCTTTGCACATATCCATTCACCGGCCCTGATCTCACTGGTGCGCGGTCTGCTCGGTCTTGGACTGGGATTGATCATTGGGATTATCGCTGTTATTGTTTGGCAAATTGGAGAAGGGTGTTGGAAAAGATGGTCGCCACTCCTCAAACGATAGTTATTTCGGGTTATTACGGTTTTCAAAATAGTGGGGATGAAGCTGTTCTGCAATCCATTCTGAATGCATTGCAGAAGCAGTCGGCTGCTACTGGTGTATCTATTGAACCTGTGGTTTTGTCCATTAATCCTGAATGGACGACAGCCAATTATGGAGTAAAGTCCGTACACCGGATGAAGCTGAAAGAGGTACGGAAGGCGATTTCGGAAAGCTCCGGCCTCATTAGTGGAGGAGGAAGCCTTCTCCAGGATGTAACCGGCAGTAAGACGATTCCTTATTATCTGGGTATTATCAAGCTGGCCCAATGGATGGGGAAGCCGACCTTCATTTATGCCCAGGGCATTGGCCCGGTTAACCGCAAGCTGTTCCATCCTTTGATCAAATCAGTTTTTCGTAAATGTGCTTATATTTCTGTGCGGGACGAGCAGTCCCGCCAGCTTTTACACACGATGGGGCTTGGAGGAAAGACTGTTGAGGTTGTGCCGGATCCGGTTATGGGATTATCATTGCCTGAGGAACAAGGCGGACAGGCTACTGACGTAGCGGCAAGAAAGTTTGCCGATGCTGCTGCTAAGAGTAGTTCTGCCTACGCTGAAGATTCCGAAGCAGGAAACGAAGTTACTTTACCGGTAGTCGGAATATCGGTGCGTTATTGGGAAGGGGACCGTGCGGAACTGAAGGCGATTGCGGGTGGCTTGCTGAAAGCTGCTGAAAAAACACCGCTGCATTTCAAATTCCTGCCCTTCCACCATCCATCTGACAATGAGGCCTCCCGTTATGTCATGGATCAGCTTAAAGATGTGGCATCAAAGGGGAGTAAAATCAGTATTTGTGAGGATACGCTCCATCCGCTGCAAATGCTGCGTGAGGTTGAAGGGTGTGATGTGCTGATCGGTATGCGGCTGCACAGCCTAATCTACGCTGCAGGCAGACGTGTGCCACTGATTGGCATCTCTTATGATCCGAAGATCGATCATTTTCTGGACAGAATCAATTGCCAACCAGTGGGAGCAACGACCACGCTGGATAGCGAAAAGGTGGCTGCCCAGGTTCTTGAGCTTCTGGAAAACGGAAGTGACTGGAGACTGGAACGGGAGGCACTTATTGCTTCTCTGGTCAGTGACGCCGAGTCTCCGGCCCGGCACATTGCACAATATTTACACCGCAAAGGGTGATATAGAGTGAAAGCAGACAGTGTGATACCTACAGTACCCATTTTCGGTATTCGGGTATCCAAAGTAGATATGGCCGCAACGGTCTCCTATCTGACTGAGGCTGTGCAATCGCGCAAGCCGCATCAGGTCATTACCGCCAATCCAATTATGGTTATGGCAGCGTTGGATGATCCGGGCTATATGAAAATCATGCAATCCGCAGAATTGGTTGTACCTGATGGTACAGGCGTTGTATGGGCAGCCAATTACTGCCATCAGCCTGTAGCTGAGCGTGTCGCGGGTTTTGACCTGTTACATGAATTGCTGCATGCTGGGGAAAAATATAACTGGAAAGTATATCTCCTGGGATCTACTCCCGAAGTGATTCAGGAGACAGCAAGCCGGTTGAAGTCCAGGTTTCCTGGAATTGTCATCGTAGGTTACCGTGATGGATTCTTTGGTCTCGCCGAAGACGATGGTGTTATTGCTGACATCCTTGAAGCGGCTCCGGACATGCTGTTTGTTGCCCGTGGTGCAGACAGTCAGGAACCTTGGATTGCCAAGTACAAATCAAGGCTGGCGGTACCGATCATGATGGGAGTCGGAGGAAGCTTCGACGTCATTTCTGGCAAAAGCCGCCGGGCGCCTGTAGCTTTTCAAAAAATGCGTATCGAGTGGCTATACCGTCTTCTCAAGGAGCCTACTCGGTACAAAAGAATGCTTGCCCTGCCGAAATTCGCAATAAAAGTGATGCGCGAGAAAGATAAAGTAACAAAAGTGGAGTAAAATGATGATTTTCGCCGATAAAGTAGGATAATTAGCCTAGAAACGGAATTGGAATTCTCTTTTGGAACAGCGTATAATTCAATGCGGTAGAGAAATGGGGGTTGACTGATCAAATGTTAATCATATACATCGCCGGATTTATCGTCTGCATGGGCCTAGCGTTGTGTCTGACACCGTTGGTGAAGAAGTTCGCCATCAAAATCGGTGCAACGGATGTGCCGAATGCCCGCAAAGTGCATACGAAGATTATGCCTCGCCTTGGCGGATTAGGTATTTTTCTGGCGTTTGTGTTAGGCTTGCTTGCCGTATTACCGTTCATACCGTATGAATTTACTACGCGGGAGGCCAACTTCATCAAAGCGTTGCTGAGTGGCGGCGGACTGATCGTTCTTCTTGGAGGACTGGATGACCGTTTCGAACTATCGGCAAAGGTGAAGCTACTGGGCCAAATTGCCGCAGCCTGTATCGTTGTATTCGGCTTCGGAATTACTGTTGACTTTGTAAACATTCCTTTTAATAATACGTATTCCTCATTGGAAAGCTGGATTGCTATTCCACTGACAATCTTCTGGATTGTAGGGGTAACCAACGCCGTGAATCTGATTGACGGATTGGACGGGCTTGCTGCCGGTGTATCCGGGATTGCAATAGCAACCATTGCTGCAATGGCATTTATCATGGGTAATATCATGGTTGCGCTGCTGTGCTTACTGCTTCTCGGCAGTATTGTGGGCTTCCTGTTCTTTAATTTCCATCCGGCCAAGATCTTCATGGGAGATGCGGGTTCCCTGTTCCTGGGCTTCAGCCTGGCGCTTCTGGCCCTGCTAGGGTTTAAGCAAATCGCTGTCGTTTCGTTCATTACCCCGCTGTTGATCATCGGAGTGCCACTGTCGGATACCTTCTTCGCCATCGTACGGCGGAAGCTGCAGAAGAAGCCGATCTTTGCACCAGATAAAGGCCATTTGCATCACTGCCTGCGTGAACTTGGATTCAGCCATCGTCAGACGGTGCTGATTATCTACGGCATTGCCACCTTCTTCGGAATTCTGGCAGTCATCCAATCCTCCGCAGCTCTGTATGAGGCAAACTGGGTTACCTTCGTCGTCATCTGTGTAATGTTGTTCTTCCTGCAGATCGGCGCCGAGATTACCGGATTGGTGGGTAAGACCAAACGTCCGCTGCTTAACTTTATTTTAAGAATGCGCATGAAACTTGATCCGGAGAGAAGTTCTAAGTCCTGATTAAGAATTATAGTGAACTTTTAATTATTTGTTCTTAACATTAAAACTCACCCGATTTCGGGTGAGTTTTTTACTGTTTTGCTAAAAATATCACTTACATGAACCGATATAGAACAGAGTGATGCTTTACCAGAACCCCTATTCAAAGGAGAGATATGCACATGCAACGCTTTAAGAGACCATTCGTATGGCTGCTGCTGGCGGCTTTGCTCGTTACCATGTTCCCAGGTCGGTACACACCCGTTGCGACAGCAGCAACAGCATCCACGACTTACTTTAGTCCGGATGATCTCCTGCTGCGGAACACGATTTCCCTGAAACAGGACGTTGTGAAAACTCCTGGTGATACTACCGATCCAGAGGGTCTAATCAGCCGTACCAGCGCCTATAAGACAAGCAATCAGACGCTAACTATTACAGGTACCTACTCACAAGTTACATCGACTACGATGAAGGTTGTGGTTGAACAGCTTACGCAAGACACCACCGGGAAATGGGTTACAGACCCTACGCGCTTGACCACCGGTACTGTTACTCCTGACACCAACAGTCCAAACAACCGCTTTACAACAAGTGGAGTTGTTCTATATCCGGGCTATAACAAAATTACGTTCTCGGGAAACCAGGGTAACCTGCAGCGCTCCGAGTCCTTTTACGTACTTTATGATAAAGTGCCGTTTATAACATCTCTTAAAGTTTTGGGTGGTCCGGCAGCCTTGGATCTGAATGAAGGCACACAGGTAGTTGTTCCTGTTTCTTCTATTACAATTCAAGGTAAAGTAGCCAATGCTACAAAAGTAAGTGTAGCAGTCAATGATGGACCTGTCCTGCAGACATCACTTCTTGAGGATGGCACGTTCTTCACTCCCGCACTGACTATCAAGCCGGGACTCAGCAAAATCAAAATCACTGTGCAAAATGCTTCAGATTCCATAAATATTGACCGGACGATCTATTTCTTTGACAAAAACCAGCCGTATGCTTCATTGAATATTGTTCATGGCGGTGTGGAATATAACCTTTTGAACAATACACCTACGTTGACCGCACCTGACACAACGGCAGCTCTGAAAGGTCAGATTCTTGTACCCTATAGCGCCACTTCTTTTTTAACAGGGGCTAAGTTTACTATTAATAAAGGAACAACTAATGCTGTTGTTCTTCCAATCGATAATGTTGCAAGTGAAGTCGTCATTCCTGGACCGAATGGTGTCACGCCAGCTTATAAGCTGGTTGAATTTACAACAAAGACTGAGCTAAATATTACTGCAGGCTCCAATGACTTCACTTTGGCTCTTGATTATGACCAATACAGTACATCGTTGGTGAACTCTTATAAGTATTTGCTCAATGAGACAGTAATCGACGATATCTTCTATCTGCCAGGTTATACGGGAACTGGGCCTCTAACCAATATCTCTAAGCTCCCTTTAAACGGTCAGCAATTGGAGAAGGACAATTTCTACATTCTCGTTAAAACTAATAGAGCAACTACAGCTGTTCTTACGGCTAATTACTTGCCTTTGAGTAAAGCGCCCCTAGATTTAGCTCCAGTTCCGGTGGCAAACCTAGGGCAAAACGAATACGTATATCACATTACCAAGTTTGCTAACGGACAGCAAAAGGTGCAATTTAAATATACAGGATCTCAATCCTTCTATAATGCTGATATCTCCTATGTATCCAAGAATTATATTTACGTGAATAATATTCAAGATGGACAGACTTATGAGTTTAATTCCAATACTAGTAACAAGCTCACATTTGAAGGTGAATATCTTGGGTTTGAGAACATTCAAAGTGCCCAAGTACAGATCAATGGTATCGATAGTGCTTCTTTACCAACAGAGGTAAAATTTGATCTGAGCAATGTTAGTCTAGCTAAACCAACATTCAAGTTCACCTTACCTATTACGCAGTCGGGACCTTTGGTATACGGTGAGAATAAGATTGTATTTACCGGCGTATCTAACAGTGGAGGAAATCAACGTACAATTACAAAAGAACTGCGTATCTATATTATTGATACCAATGTCTCTAACCTGACTCAATTTCATCCTTCGTTAGGAGAGGGACGTACACCATTTACAACTAACTCCTTGTCTAATGAGACGGAGCGCAATAAAATTCTGGCGCTCCCGCCTGAGTTTGTATACAAGGATGAGAAATATACTACAAATCAGGAGAAATATGATCTCGTTCTGCGTGGTGGCGGTGCGACGATTTTGAATCTCTATCGCGGTTCGGAATTAGTTTTTACATCGGTAGGCAAAGCGGATATGCTTCAAGATGATCCCAGACCACTTTTTCCCGAAACTGATACAACAGGACTTATATACGATTACTATGGTAGTGACAAAGATTTCCTCCTGCGCTTGCGTGACATCAAGTTTGATGCGCCTGGAAGTCATGTTTATTCTCTTGAACTGATCAACAAGACAGGTGCCAGAACGACACAACGTCTTGAAGTAACTCGTGAGGTATTGCCGTACCGGGTTCTAGCGCCAGTTCCGACAGTGGGAGATAAAATCATTGTGAACAAAAACTTTGTCCGCTTTGATATTGAAGCCGAGGGCGCTACCAAGGTAATGATCGACAAATTCGAAGCAGTGAAACGTAATGACCTTCAGAACCGCTTCACTTATGATTATGTTGGTCTGAAGCCTGACAAATCTACGTCCATTAAGATTCAGATTGTACGTAACGGGACGACCATCAATGATACAATCCAAGTTTATTATGCAAGTGCAACCCAAATCGACACGCAGTACATGGCTGAAAAGGTTGCAACAAAATACAGTGTTTTCAACAAGGGACTTGAGCTTTCCTTCCCTAAAGGAACCCTTATGAAAGGCTTTGCCAGTTCAGGGGCTGCCAAGTACTATCCAGATACAAAATTGTTGTTCGGGATTGTAGATCCTGTTGATGGTGTCGTTGAACGTGTCAATGATTACGGGAATATCATCAACGTCAGTGCTGCGGATGCCAGAACACCTGAAGGGAAGAGCCCGCTTGTAATTCCTCAGGAACTGGTTCTTCGGTTCACTTCGACAGCCAGCACGAACAACTTTTCAAGAGTTTCAGATATTTATTGGCTTAATGGTGGTCTAGGAGAAGTAGGTACAAAAGGAACAGCAAATTATGTACCGGCTACAAACGGGATCGCTCCGTACTCGATAGAAGGATACTTTACGCAGTATAGTCAAACTCGTAAAATCGTTCCTTCCCAGCGCGGTGAGCTCAAACTGAGCTTTAGCCCAAGTGTTGTGGATGAAGTGGGATCTACTATAACAGTATTCCGCTACACAGACTCCGGAAAGTGGGAGAATGTTGGCGGGGAAGTGGATACCAAGAATCATACCGTAACTGTTCCATTTGATGAATTTGGTTATTACACAGTGATGAAGCTACGCCGTGGCTTTACGGACATTACTAATCATCCGTGGGCGAGAAATATACTGAATGGATTATACTCAAAGGGGATCATGACTAATCTTCGTGCAGACGCCTTTGGAGCTGATGACACGACAACTCGTGGGGAGTTCGCAACCCTACTAGTGAAAGGTTTGAATATACCGCTAAGTTTTAATCCAAACCAGCAGACATTCTTTGACATTGTGCCAGAGGCCGTATCAACGACCTGGGATTTTAAGCATATTGAAACAGCAGCCAGAGCGGGTATCGTTACAGGACTGAGTGATGGTTTCTTTGGGCCAGATCAGCCGCTGACCCGCGAACAAGGTGCTGTGATGATTGCGCGTGCCCTGAAACTAAAAATGTCTATGAACGACAACAAGCTTCTGGCAAGCCTCTCCAAATCATTTGGTGATACCGCTAATATGGACTTCTATACGCGACCAGCTATTGAGGCTGTATCGAAGGCCAAGATCATGGAAGGGACACCAGTGACTATAACGGGACAGAAGAAACCTACCTATAATTTTAATCCAAAAGGTAAGTTAACCCGTGCTGAGGCAGGGAAAATTGCCGTAGAGCTTTTGAAAAAGAGCACTAGCATCTTCCCGAAGACCTTTAACTAAAATCATTCTGCAACAAAACGGCCAATTCCGCGAAGGTATTTGCGAATTGGTCGTTTTATTTTTCCATATTTGGAGTTTGACAGACCATGCCTGAGCCTACATAATTAAGTAGCATTAATGAATTTTCCATTCATACTGCGTTTTTCTGGGGAATAGCTTAACTTACCAGCTACGTTCACTTTGTAATCTGCTCCCATTTACGATACAATAACGTAGAAAATATTATTTTCTGAAAGGTGAAAGCCATCGATGAAACCGATTTTATCAAAAGCTCAACTGGATTACATGAAAGCCAAGAATATGTTTGAGAATAGAGCTAAGGTATTGGAGAAGGAAATTGCAGCTAAGCGTGCGCTTCAGGAGATTACTCAGGAAGTTATGGAAGAGCTTGTACAAGCCACTGGCTTCCATGATGCGTATAACGAGCTTGTTATTGCTGAGAACGCGCTAATTGAATGGTCTCACTCTACAATTAAGCATGAGAAGAGCTACCGTGAGAACCGTGCAGCAATTGATGCTATGTATGATAATGTGAATTCTAGCCCAGAGAAACGCCAGGAGCTGATTCAGCTCTCAATGAAGATTCGATAAGCTTATGTATAGAACAGGGCGCTTATGCGCTATAGGGTGTCTAGCCAGTCCACAGTGACTATGTTAGACACCCTATTTGTTATCCGCCTGAATTCCTTTCCTATAATAAATAAAGGAGTTTCAGATAGTGATCTTAGCAAATATTACTTAATGACGTCTTGAAACTTGCTATGCTATACTGTTTTCCGTAGCCACCCATCATTAGAAATAGTTAGTAATACATACATATGTAGCTTCTATTGGGGCGGAACCGGAAAGAAAATTCGAAAATATTTTTTAGAAACCGCAACTTTTCCAAACCTTCTGCGTTTAAGGTGTAGAGTCACTTACACAGAGCACGCACTGAAGACAGTGTTCGATCCTAAAGCAATTTATCCAAATGGAAAAATTAGCTTTACGTGACTTGAGGCACATTGTATAATACTTAGGTAGAATTAGGAATCTAGTATTGTCATGCCTTCAACTCGTTTACCAGTTTCTGTGATACCCGTCACAGACATTATTTATACTTAATTTGCTCAACTCGGGAAAGGGGGTGCATCGGCTAATGAGTGACATGAGCTACCCAACTAAAGAAAATTCTCAGTTCATGAATGTCCAAGGAGGAGAAAAAAAGGTTATGAAGAAAATTTTATCCGTAGCATTATCTACAGCAATGGCATTCTCGATGTTTGCCTCTGTAGCGTTTGGTGACGCAGCAGCAACTCCGCAACAAAAGTTTGACGCTTTGGCAGCTAAAGGTATCCTTAACGGCTACCCAGATGGTAAAGCTCACCTTGAATACGATCTGACTCGCGCTGAGTTCGCTAAGATCGTTACTAAATTGTTCGATCTGCCAGAAGTAACTAACAAATTGTCTTACAAAGACAAAGGTTACAACGCAACTAACTGGGCAGTTCCTTACATCGAAGCTGTTACTGCAGCTAACCTGATGGAAGGTAAAGATACTGTTAAAGGTATCTTCGACTACAACGGTAAAGTAACTGTTGAAGAAGTAGCGACTGTATTGTTCCGCGCATTGAAGCTGGAAGCTCCAGCTACAACTGACAACTCTGCATCTGCATGGGCTAAAGGTTATGCTCAAGCGATCATCGACAAAGGGTTGGTTGCTCAAAACACTGCATTCAAAGCAAACGCTACTCGTTCTTTGGTAGTAGAAACAGCTTACGCGGTTGACCAATTGAGCAGCACTCCAGTGTTGACAGTTGCTTCTGCTGAAGCTCTGAGCCCAACTAAAGTAGTTGTAACTTTCTCTGACAAGACAACTACTACTGTTGAATTGACAACTGCTCTTGTAGCAGGCGTTGAAACTACAATCAACTTCAAGCACCAAGAGAAAGACTACACTGCTAAAGTAACTTTGCAAGCTCCTAAGGTGGTTTCTGTAGAAGCTCCTAACGCTAAGCAAGTAGTTGTTAAGTTCAACCGTGCTGTTGATATTGACACTGTTGTAGAAGGTAACACTTTGATCGAAGGCGTAGTGAAAATTACTAAAGTCGGCGAGCAAAAAGACTCTGCAAAAGACTCCGCTGTAACTTTTAATGACGACAGAACTCAAGCAACTTTGACTCTGCCGAATATTGACTTCTTGAAAGGTCAATACACTGTAGTAGTGAGTGATGCTGTTAAGACATCTGCTGGCGAAGCAATTCCTGCATTTACAAACTTGCTGAATGTTGCTGACACTATTGCTCCAACTGTAGTTTCCGTTACTTCTGTTGCGAAGACAACTACTAATAAAGTATACGTTAAATTGAGCGAACCTGTAAAAACTGCAGGATTAATTGCTTATGTTAACGGTGGTGCGGCAACTGTAAGTCGTGACACATATCAACCGCTTGATGAAGTTACGCTAACTACAAGCACTCTTAACAGCGGAACAACTTATGATGTTTCCCTGACTAATTTGTCTGATTATGCTGGAAATTTGGCAACACCAAATCCTGTAAAAACATCTGTAACAGTTACATCTGATGTGCAGGCTCCTGTTATTCAAAAAGTAACAGCTATTGGTGATAAAGCAGTTGAGGTTGTATTCAACAAAGCAGTTGACTATAACTCTCTGGTTGGTAATGTGCGTTTGCTTGATGCTAATGGTGAAGGCAAAGGTGTATTCACAGTTAATTCCACTAGCGATTCTAAAGTGTTTAAAATCGTTTCTCCACTAACATCGCTTCCATCTTCCGGAACATTTACAGGTAGTATTGTATTTGGAGCAACTGTACGTGATACTATTGGAAATAACTTGGGGACTGCTGTAACTCAACCAATCACTTTCAACAAAGATACTGTAGCTCCAACTGTAGTTAATGTTACTTACAAGAGTGGTGCGGGTCTGGTTGTTAAGTTCTCTAAAGAAGTAGCTGCTAACGGTGCTGCAAATGGTTTGACACTTATAAATGATTCCACTGGTGTTGGTAGAGCTATTAGCCCAGTTCCAGCTTCTGTTTCAAAAGATGGAAAAACTTTGACTTATGTAACAAACGGAGCAGTTGTTGGTGCTCATACACTTCGTCTTCCTGAAGGTCTGGTAACAGATGTAAGCTTTGCGAAGAACAAGTTGGCCGCTACATCTCTTGCTGTAACAGGAGGCGCTACTTCCACAGATAATGAAAGACCTAAAGTAACTAGCATTGTCTACAAAGAAGAAACTTCAACAGATTATGTTGTTGCAGTAACTGTTACTGATAATGTTGGAATTAACGTTGCAAGCCTGCGTGAGATTAACAACTATACTATTGATAGTAAGGCTTTGCCAGCAGGTACTTTCATTACACTTGAGCCTGCCGCGGACAATGCTACTACTCGAGTAGCTTTGCTCAACATTCCTAAGACTGCAATCAATGAAACTAAAGATTACAAGTTCTTGGCTAATGGAGTAGCTGATACAGCAGGTAATGGCGTTGAATCTCGTAATGAAATCCCAGTTCGTCTGTGGGATAGAGTAGCTCCTAAGCTTACTGCTGCTTCTGTATCTTCTTCTGATTCTGCAGTATTGATTGTAACTTTCTCTGAAGGAGTTAAGAACATCACTGCTGCTGATCTTGAATTCCGCATCAACGGAGATAAAGTTGCCGCAGCAACCTTCACTAATGTTGGAACAAGTACTGATAAATGGTATGTAACATTCAACAAAATTGATAAGACTGCAGGTACTCAAGACCTTAACGCCAACAACATTAACACTATCACTGTTAAGGTTAGAGAAGATGATGCTACACTTAATTACGTGAATCCTATTAAGGATAACGAAAATAATAAGGTAACAACTGGAACAGAAGTTAACGGTAAGTAATCTCCGATTACTGAAGCAAAGCATAGCCTCTTCGGAGGCTATGCTTTTTTTATAGCCAATTCAGATCTTATGAGGAGGACATTGATGAAACCGGTATGGAAAGCTTCACTCGCAGCGCTGCTATTGATCGGCGGAATTTGGGCTGGGTCAGTAATGAATATTACTGCCGAAGGAGCTGGTGTGGGCTCACAGCCTGGAACAGCAGATGATCCTGTAGTGACCAAGAGTTATGTAGACCAACAAATTCAAAAAGCTTTGCAAGGTGGTACAGTCGTAGCGCCTACTGCCACAGTGGCTCCCACAGCTACAGCCATTGCAACTCAAGCGCCTACAGCTACACCAACCCCAGCTAACACAACAAGTAACGAGTCCGTTATTGTTGATGTAAAACCAGGACAAAGCTTAATTGCTTCAGCTGGTGCAGAATTTATCGTACGTGCAGGCAAGGCGGTTATCCTTTCACAGGATGCCAACGGTGTTGCTGATTTAACTGATGGTAAGGATTTGGGTAACGGAGTATCCGCGCCCACTAACCACTTATTGTCCTTCCCTCGCGATGGACGAGGCATTGCTGTTCAAGAAGGACAAACACTCGGGCTCGTGGTCATGGTACGTGGTGGATATACTTTGAAATAACAAAGAATCAATCCCTATCCGTTATTTCATTATTTCTTCTTATATTAATCATGCCCATATATAGAAACGACTATACTTTAAAAATTATATATAAACGCTTTTTTCAAGCGGCACTCTTTTCCTGCATTAACAAACATTAAGCTGATTGAAGGTATGACTGCATGCACACAATAAACCTGTATTCTTACAATATGCAGGAGGTGCAGCACATGGCACGTAATAATCGTAAAGTCGTACCTGAAAGTCGGACAATGCTAAAGCAATTGCAATATGAAATTGCAGCGGAATTTGGACTATACGGTTCATACTATGGTGGCGGAGCGGATACGGAGTTTGCGTCCGAACTGGGCTTTGCAGGATCATCTTCACGAAGTCAATATCTGGGGCATTTAACTTCCAGAGATAACGGCTCTGTTGGTGGAGAAATTACGAAGAGACTCATCCAGCAAGCGCAACAATCATTGTTATAATCCTAAATTCCCAGGGTACCAACGAAACCGAGCGGAATTGACAGCTTCTTTTAAATAAGATAATATGACTTCTGAGGAAAGCAATCGACCTTTTCCCTGTGGAAAAGGTTCATTTTTTTGAAGACACACACATTTTAGCTGCTTTCTAATATATTCTTATGGACTATTGAGCTGTTAAAAGATTCATATAATTGGTATGGGAGGTTGATATTCATGTCTATCAAGGGACGCCACTTATTCACTTCTGAATCAGTAACAGAAGGACACCCGGATAAAATCTGCGATCAGATTTCTGATGCTGTACTTGACGCTTTTTTGGCGAATGATCCAAACGCCCGTGTTGCCTGCGAGGTGGCTGTAGCCACTGGTCTGGTTTTGGTAATTGGTGAAATCAGCACTAAATCGGAATATGTAGATATTCCAGCTATTGTGCGTAACACGATTAAAGAAATTGGCTACACTCGTGCCAAGTATGGTTTCGACTATAATACTTGTGCTGTCCTGACTTCTCTAAATGAGCAGTCCGCAGATATCGCCCAAGGGGTTAATGCTGCACTGGAGAATCGTGATCCTGCACAGGTTGCTGAAGAAACTGCTAACATTGGTGCAGGCGACCAGGGCTTGATGTTCGGCTTTGCGACCAATGAGACGCCAGAACTGATGCCACTTCCAATTGCGTTGTCGCACCGGATTGCTCGTCGTTTATCTGAAGTTCGTAAGAACGGAACTTTGAACTATCTGCGTCCAGATGGAAAAACCCAGGTTACTATTGAGTACCAGGATGATAAACCTGTACGTGTAGACGCTATAGTTGTATCTACACAGCACGCAGAGGAGATTTCTTTGGAGCAGATTCAAGCGGATATTAAGGAACATGTAATTCTGCCTGTGGTTCCTGCTGAGCTGCTGGATGGAGAAACTAAATACTTTATCAACCCTACGGGTCGCTTTGTAATTGGTGGACCACAAGGTGATGCTGGTCTGACCGGTCGTAAAATCATCGTCGATACTTACGGCGGTTACGCACGTCATGGCGGAGGTGCGTTCTCCGGTAAAGATCCAACTAAAGTAGACCGTTCTGCAGCATATGCAGCGCGTTATGTAGCGAAGAACCTTGTAGCTGCTGGTCTTGCTGACAAATGTGAAATCCAACTGGCATATGCCATCGGTGTAGCAAATCCTGTTTCCATTAACGTAGATACATACGGTACAGGTAAAATCAGCGAGGAAAAACTTGCGAAGCTGATCAGCGACAACTTTGATCTTCGTCCAGCCGGTATTATCTCCATGCTGGATCTGCGTAAGCCGATCTATAGACAAACTGCAGCTTACGGACATTTTGGACGTACGGATGCCGATCTTCCTTGGGAACGTGTAGATAAGGCTGAATTGCTGAGATCCTTGTCGGGCATCTAAGTCAAAATTTGACTATGCAGCCAGCAATCTATTTACTGCCAGCAATCATATTCTGATCATAAAACACCCCAAAATTGCTACTTCAATTGAAGTGGCGATTTTGGGGTGTTTTTTTGTTCGAACACGAGTAATGATGATGAAGCCTCATGAAATAGCGCTACTAAACTTTGGAAGCACTTCAACCGAAATATAAGAGTATATGCGCTTTGATAAAAATGTGAAGTACGGCTTGAGAGGAGTTATCGAAAGATGAAAAGGAAAATCTCCATGTGGACGGCATTGTTTTTAGCAGGAGAGTTATTATTGGGATCGGTCAGTACATCATTTGGAATTGGGAGTTCGGCAGTGTATGCTGCTTCTGAATTCGGAATTAATGTCTCCCCGGGACCGGGGGCAGCTTTTGTAAATGTAAATACTACACTTAGATTGAGCTTTGACAGGGTGGTTAATCCTCAAGCTGGGGAAATTAGCATCACCCCCAAGGGCGCCAGTACGCCTTTTGTAACGATTCCTATAGGCAGTTACGGATTAATAGGTACTTCCAAGGATTACGAGCTCAAATGGGGAGCTGGACAACTACTGGCCCCGAATAAGACCTATACAGTTACTATACCGAAAGGCGTGTTTAAAGACGCTGATGGCAATGAATCAGGACTTACTGTTTGGGATTTCACAACTGCTCCCGAGTCCAATAAAGAGATTACAGCCAGTGAGTTCTCTCCTGCGAATAATGCAAGAGTAGATGCTGGCACTTTGGCGCAGATCAGTCTGAGGCTTAATAAGAAGCTGCTACCAGGCGGTGGATCTGTTAAGCTGATCTCCTCAGCCGACAATTCAACGGTTCAAAGCTTTAAAATGGTAGACGGAGAACCCGGTGTGGATATAAAGAGCAGTGCGGACGCTACTTCAGTCACTTTAACCTTGGCTAATAAGCTGAAGGTAGGGGCGAATTATTATGTATTAATTGATGCCTATGCATTCAGGGATGATGATTTCAGAACGTTTGCAGGGATCTCGGACGGCAGTGTCTGGGCATTTTCAACCAAGGCAGTAGCAGATTTCCCGGTAACTCCTTATCCGGCTAACGGTGCGGGAGAAGTATCTACCACAGGAGCGCTTGCACTTACCTTTGACCGTCCGATGAAGCCAGTGTCCGGAGTGATTACAGTGGCTGCCGGCGGGGTCCTTGATGGTAGAACCAGATGGCTTGATGTAAATTCTACCGGGGTCACCGGCGGAGGCAGCAATGTGATTACGTTAAATCCGGCTTCTACAGCATCTCCACTGCTGAACGGTACTGCTTATACAGTCACAATACCTCAGGGTTCTTTTTACGATCAGGACGGTAATGTGTTCCCGGCTTCAGGTCCATACACTTGGAGCTTTACGACAGTCTCCCAGGCAGGACCTAGTGTATCGTCACTAAATCCATCTGACCGCAGTGAGGGTGTGGCAATCAACAAAACATTTGCAATTACGTTTAGCCGGGATGTCAATTTCAATGGCTCGATAGCTAATGGTGTCTCTTTATATAAGAGCAATGGAGTCAAAGTTCCAGCTTCCGTTACTAAAGGCACTACGGCTAGAGAGTATCTCATCACGCCAGCAGCAACATTGGATGGAGATACAACCTACTATATTGATATCGCCAAGGGTGCTTTTACCGATGCTACAGATTCTAAAATTCTATACGATGGTTTAAGCGGAAAAAGCTCCTGGAGCTTCCGTACCGCAGTTATTGATAAAACAGCGCCACAGCTATCAAGCTCACAGCTTGAAAATAACCGAACAATTCGGCTGAGGTATAATAAATCGCTGAATTCTTCGACTGGACTATTGACCTCAAGCTTTACAGTGACCGTAAATGATGAGAAACGGCCCATCGATAGTGTCTATATTCAGGGTGACAGTGTTTTTGTAGTGCTAAGCACTGGTGTAGCTGTAGGCCAGGTTGTTAAAGTCACATATTCCGGCGGATTGCGGACGATACAGGACACCAGTGGGAATGCCGCCAGTACCTTTTCTTCCAGAGAGGTAACGAATACTGTAGAATCTTCGATGCCAACACCCAAGGATGGAAGAATCTCGGGTCGATCGGTGGTACTTAATTTTAATGATACCCTTAAATCAGTAAATTCCTACGCATATAGCCAGTTCGCAGTAACAGCAGATGGATATTCGCTTGGAATCAGTTCCATCAGCTCTAGCGGGAATACTGTATATCTGACAGTAAACAGTGACGCAGGGAATGGTACGGTAGTCCGGGTATCGTATAATGCGTCCTCGTATCCTTTACAAAATCAATTTGGACAAAATATAGCGGATTTCAGTGAGTTTTTTATCCGGAATACCAATGACACTATTCCTCCAGAATTCCAAGGTGCCACAGGAGCTGGAAATAAAATTACGTTGAGTTATAATGAAGGGCTCTCTACCACAAACCTACCGATGAATAGTCAGTTTTCTGTGCTTGTCGGAAATACGCCTAACTATGTAACCAATGTAGCTGTCAGCGGCTCACAGGTCATCTTGACGCTACAGAGTGCTTTGGCAGTAAACAAGGACGCGACAGTTTCATATGTACCAGGCACATCGGGAATCAGCGATCTGAACGGTAATCGTGCGGCCTATATTAACCTGCAGCCGGTGACGGTGTCGTCAACCACCGCTGTGAGTGAGATTACCAGCGCGACAGTCGATGCGGACGAACTTATTGTGACATTCAATAAGAATATGCAGGCTTCATCTACCTTGTATAATAATCAGTTCGGAGTGAGAGTCGATGGCAGCACTGTGGGCGTGCAAAGCTATGCTTTGTCTGGTACAACATTGAAACTTGTTCTCTCAACGGTTGTAAAAAGCGGACAGAAGGTTGATATGTCCTATATGATTGGTTCAGGATTGATCAAAGATCTTAATGGGAATAGCCTTGCTTCTTTTAATGGTTTGACTGTTCAGAATCTGACAGGGACTACGTCAGGAAATGGTAATCGTCCAGCTTACCTGGGAACACTCGCGGCCAGTGAGTTCGGAATGGAGTATGCGCTCTTAAAAAGCGATTCTGCATCTGTAGCCGATGATCGTTCTTTGTATAACCAATCTGTTAAAAGATACAGTCTGACATCTGATCGTGTAGCTGCCAGTTATGAGTATTTAGATAAGGCAGGAAGCCCGATACTTGCTTTTGAGGTGCCTGCTACTGAACGTTCAGCTTATGTATCCATTCCGCTGAAGCCTTTGCTTGATGCGGTAAACCGGAACAAAAATGCTAAGCTCATTATCCGTTTCGGTGAGAACCTCTACAGTATTGCACTTAGTGATATTGATATGAACAATCTTGTTACCACCTTGATCGCAGATGCCAGCAGCGTTTCGTTGGTACTAAGGATGGAGAGCGTTCCAGGAGGAACCTTCGCTCCGTTTGAACAAAAACTTCAAGGCCAAGGATTGCAACCGATCACGGGTTTGATGGATGTTCGAATGACCGCTGTAACAGGCAGTAATTTTTCCAATTCACAGCCAGTCAATGTAAAAGGGGAGTATACGGTCCGTACGACAGCATCTTTAAACAGTGCCCAGACTTCGGCGGCTCGCTTGGATCTGACTTACTATGATGCCGTGTATCTGCCTACCAAAGTCAGCAAGTCCGGAAATTATACGCTGCTCCGTGCCCTTATCCCAGGTAACCTGGTTGTGGGAACGTTTTTGTCCACACGGACCTTTACTGATATGGGCAATCATTGGAGCAATAGTGTTGTTGCAGAACTTGCAGCAAAGAACATCATCGATAGCAGCTATGGCTCTACTTTCAAACCGGGGCAGAAGATTACACGAGCCGAATTCGCGGTGATGCTAAGCAGAGGACTAGGACTCCAAGGAGACCGTGATGCCGCAGGACGCTTCCGTGATGTTCAGCCATCTACGCAAACAGGCGATTATATCGGTGCTGCAGCTAAAGCAGGTATTATTACCGGGAATACAGATGCTACTTTCCGGCCGAATGACTATATCACCCGTGAGCAAATGGCTATTATGATGATACGCGCCATGGAGTACACTGGAAATTATATTACGCTTACTGGTACTCCTTCAGGAGCGCTGAGCATCTTCAAAGATAAGGCCAAAATTCAGAATATGAGTGCTGAATTTGTAGCCAAAGCGGTTCAAGCTGGTATTATTCTCGGTATGCCAGGAGGAACATTCCTGCCACAGGGTAATGCCACCCGTGCGGAAGGTGCGGTTATGCTACAGCGGATGCTGAGCAAAGCGGGATATTTGTAACAACTGAATATTGATGAAGAAGAGGTTAAATTTGTGTCAAGCCCGGCTCATAGAGTCGGGCTTTTTTTGTAGGCACAGCCATAAAATAATTCGCCACTGTACGAACATTTGCCGCTGCGAAAGCTCTTAATCTCGCAATTTTCGCAACTTTTCGGGCTAAATCAAGTCTATTATTGATGTATACTAGGAAAATAGGACATGGATTTCCAGACTTTGAGAATAGAATCGAAGAGTAGAATAAGAGATGGGAGAGTTATTCTGAAATGAACAATGCTTTCACGGGTAAGCAGCGTAACGAGTCTGTGCAGGATAGAAGAACAACGACTGCAAAGAGATGGGTCGCCGCCTCATTGGCAGGCGTGCTTTGGATCATGCCGGTAATCGGTAGTGAAGCCATGAGTCCATGGACAGCGAGCAATGCTTCTATTGCAGCTGCGGCAACGGCACTAACAGTCAACAAGCTCAGTGAGGATGTTATTACCTCTGGAGCCGTTATGATGAAGTATAAATATACAGCTGTACGCTCGGGAAAAAGCGCCTCCGGATTAGCAGATGTGATCCGTGTCGACCTGAGCAATCCTTATGTTTCCCTGGATGTCATGACCGGCAAGGGCGGTACGCTGACCACTCGCCAAAGCACTGGTGGTATGGCGAAGGAGACGGGCGCAGTTGCAGCGGTAAACGGAGATTACTTTAATACTGGAGGAGAAGGTTCTCCCATTGGAGGTCAAGTATCTGGTGGAGTGCTTGTGTCGACCCCTTCCCAGCTGGATGGCATGTATGCTTTTGCCGTGACTAAAGACCGGAAACCAATTATTGATGAGTTCAGTTTCCAAGGGACGGTATCCTCGGGGGATGGAAGTCAATTCCCGCTCTCAGGTGTCAACAAAGGGGCCTATAATCCGGAAGGCGGCACTTCTACCTACAGCCATGCGAATGCCCTGTACATATATACTGATGTATGGACGGCGCTGGATCGGCCTAAGAATAGTTCTACTACTCCGACAGAGGCGCTGGTAGAGAACGGTGTAGTCACTAAACTCTCTGAAAATGCTGCGCTGCCGATAGCTGTTCCCAAGGGTGCTTTCATTCTGCGTGGACATGGACAAGCAGCCAAGTTTATGATGGATCATTTGACAGTTGGTCAACCCGTAACCAGTACTTATTCCCTTATTTCTAAAACAACACAGCAGGCTTTGGACCCGAGCACGCTGCAAACGATGATCGGTGGACATACGATTCTCGTAAATAACGGGAAAGCCTCGGCGTTCTCCCGCTCTACGAGCAGTATCGACGGTACTCGTGCCCGTACGGCACTGGGTTATTCCCAGGATGGGCGCTATGTGTATGTAATAGCTGTAGAGAAGAACAGCAACAGCACCGGAATGTCACTCAGCGAGCTTCAGTCCTTCATGACCAATATTGGCGTCTGGAAAGGACTTAATCTGGACGGTGGCGGTTCGACAACCATGGTAGACCGGCCTCTTGCCGAAACCTCGACTACGCTGACTTTTAATACAGAGTATGGTACAGAGCAGCGGAGTATCGTTAATGGACTCGGCGTGTACACCTCTGCGCCTCAAGGTGAAGTAAAAGGTATTAAGATTAGTGGGAACACTACATTGCTGATCGGTCAGAAGGCGACTTACTCTTTGAAGGGTTACGATACTTATTACAACCCGATTGATGTTGCAGCTGGAAATCCTACATGGAAATCCAGTGGTGACAGTGTGACTGTTAAAGCAGGTGAAGTTACAGCTGTGAAGCCGGGAACCGTTACGTTAACAGCAGCTAGCGGTGGAGCAAGTGCAGATACCAAGGTAACAGTACTGGGCGGAAGTGATCTGAACAGCTTAACCATAGGCACCCCTACAGCGCCTCTAACAGCCGGAGCTTCGGTCTCGGTTCCAGTAACAGCTGTTACGAAGAGTGGGGCGTCCGTGGCAGTTCCAGCTTCTGCATTGAAGTGGGAATTTGTTGGTTTCAAAGGCAGTGTACAGGATGGCAAGCTGACGGTAGCCTCTGTGGATGAAGGTGTCACTACCGGTTATGCGATTGCCCGATATGATGGTTTCAGTACCGCAGTTGTACTCTCGAAGGCGGCGGCTACGCCTTGGGAGGATTTTGAGAATGTGAATTATCCAATCGCGTTCACTACTAATGCTACAGGTGTTAAGGGAACAGCAGCCGTTACGGACGGAGGACCTGATCGTGCAGGCTCGAAGGTGTTGTCCATGAGCTATGACATGACTGCCGGCAGTGGTAAAATGTATGCTTACGCCCAGTTTAATGGTACGAATGGCAAAGCAATTCCTGCAACAGCTACCTCGATGTCCGTTGATGTCATGGGTGACAAGAGCCTAAACTGGATGCGGGCAGAAATCGTGGATAATAGCGGTGCAACGGTGTATGTCGATCTGGCTAAGGTGATTGACTGGACAGGATGGAAGAGTCTGAACATCGATCTAACAGGTTCAGGCATCAAATTCCCGGCGACACTTAAACGCCTTTATGTGGTGAATGTAGAAGAGGGACAGGATGAACGCTCCAAGACAGGAACGGTAGCTTTTGACAACATCACTTTTACGATGCCATCGCTATCGAGTGAGGCAGGTCTTCCGAAAGGAACAGCGTCAATGAGCATCGGCTCCAAAACGGTTACTGTGAACGGTCAGAAAAAACCGATAGATGTGGCTCCGATTGTTAAAGACAACAGTACCTATGTACCGATTCGTTATGTACTAGATGCCTTTGGAGGGACTGCAACATGGGATCCTGTTAGCAAGAGAATTCTCGTACTACGCGGATCGAAGGTACTCGATCTGACGCTGGGCAAGAAGGAATACGTCTTGAACGGAAAACGTCAAAGTGCTGAAGTGGCCCCCTTACTCCTTCAAGGCAGGACTTTAGTACCGCTTAGATTGGTTTCTGAACAATTGGGATTAACCGTAAAATGGGAACAGAACACGAAGACCGTAACTATCGAATCGTGATATGTTAATATAAAGGCAAGCCTTTAACAACGATCCGATAGAAATGGGGCAAGCATCCGTGGAATTTCAAGCCGATGCGATAGATCGCGTCATCAAGAACACCATCGACGTGATGGAGAGCAGCAAGTATCAGATATATGAAATCCTGCAGGTAGCGCGTGACGAGCTTGTTGCCCTCACTAAAGAACTGCAGCGTGTGATGGAAGAAACGGATGAAACATTGCAAAAGGTAGACAAGCTGGAACTGCAATACCACCGCTCCCGTATCCGGCTGACGGAAGTCAGCCGTGATTTTGTCCGTTATTCGGAGAAGGATATACGTATTGCCTATGAAAAAGCTACGGAACTTCAGCTTGAGCTGATGATGACACGCGAGCGGGAGGCTTATCTGCGAACCCGCCGTGATGAATTGCAATTGCGTGTCCGCAGTGTCGAAAATTCTGTGGAACGTGCGGAATCGATTGGTTCGCAAATGAGTGTAGTCCTGGAATATTTGTCTGGAGAACTGGGACAAGTGACCCGAATTGTCGAATCGGCGAAGAATCGCCAGATCATTGGACTCAAAATTATTCTGGCCCAGGAAGAGGAACGGAAGAGAATTGCCCGGGAAATTCATGACGGTCCCGCTCAAATGCTGGCGAATCTAGTCCTTAGGACGGAAATTGTTGAAAGAATGCTGGTAAAGCAGGAATTTGGGTTGGTGCAGGACGAAGTATTAGACTTGAAAGGGCAGGTTCGTTACAGCCTGGAGGAAATGCGCAAGGTTATTTTCAACCTTCGTCCGATGGCGCTCGACGATTTAGGACTAATTCCGACATTGCGGAAATATGTGCATGATTTTGAGGAGAAGACGAAGATCCGTACCTCTTTTGAGACTAGAGGCAAGGAGTATCGCCTTTCTTCAGCCATGGAAGCGGCGGTCTATCGCCTTGTCCAGGAAGCACTGTCCAATGCTGCGAAGCATGCCTACCCTAGCTATGTATTGGTGGAGATCACCTATCAGGCACAATTAATGAAGATTGTGGTAAGAGATAATGGATTGGGGTTCAATGTGCAAAAAATGAAGACAGAACAGGGCAGCCGGGAAAGCTTCGGCTTGCTGGGAATGCGCGAACGCGTGGAGCTTCTGGAAGGAAGAATGGAAATTGAATCAGCCGAGAACCAGGGCACAACAATCGTAATTCACATTCCGACGAATGTGGAGAAGGGAAAGGAGTAATATAATGGAGAACCAGAGCTCTGAAAAAATGGCTATAAAAGTGCTTTTGGCGGATGATCATCAGCTTTTTCGTGAAGGACTCAAAAGGATTTTGAACATGGAGGAAGATATCGAGGTCATTGGAGAATGTGGCGATGGCATTCAGGTCCTGGAATTTTGCAATGTCAACAAGCCGGATATTGTCCTGATGGATATCAATATGCCAGTTGAGAACGGCGTGGAGGCTACGCAAAAGCTCCGGGAGATGTTCCCTGATGTGAAGGTTATTATTTTATCCATTCATGATGATGAGAGCTACGTGTTTGAGACGCTGCGCAAAGGCGCCAACGGGTATTTGTTGAAGGACATGGAAGCAGAATCACTGATCAATGCTATCCGATCGGTATGCGGCGGCCATGCTTTTATCCACCCCAAGGTAACTGGTAAACTGATCAATCAACTTCGTCGTATGACTTATCTGAACGAAACGGGTGCAATGGCAGAGACAACAGTGAAGGAAGCTGGTGTTAAATTCGTTGCCGGGGACAATAATCCGCTGACCCGCCGTGAAGCCGAAGTACTGCGTCTGATGGCAGAAGGCAAGAGCAATAAAATGATCGGTGAATATCTCTTTATCAGTGAGAAAACCGTCAAAAACCATGTCAGCAGTATTCTGCAGAAGATGGAAGTGGATGATCGTACACAGGCTGTAATCAATTCGATCAAATACGGTTGGGTAACCTTGTAAACCATCTAATGTTTTAATAGAGCGTTTTGGAGGATTTACGTATCTGGGACTTACGTTACATAGTATTTTAAATGTCCGGTAGTCTGGTGTCAGTATACCAAGGTGATCGGAAGAATAAGAAACTGTTACGCCTGTCTTTGCCCCCTGGTTGTTGTCTGCAAAGATGAGGGTATGATGAACCAGGGGGCAGCAGCGTCCGGGAAGCAGGCTTGTAACATGAAAAGATGTGGGCTGTCACCGACCCCTACGTACCGGCATATATTGTCGGTATACAGAGGAGGTGCATCTCCATGGTAGCCCAATTAATATGGATTGCGGCGGTTTATTCATCCGCTGTAGCCCTTGTTCACGTGCTGCATAACCGGGAGAAGTCCCGTCAGGCACGGGAATCCGGAAAGTGGATTCAATATATTCTTATCACCCGAAATCACGAATCTGTGGTGGAATGGTATATTCGATCATTGACGTTTCATGCTTTTCTTACAGGAAAGCCCTTACGAGTACTTGTGATGGACGATAACTCCAGTGATACAACAATGGGGATCGTATCCAGGATGGCCAGGGGCGGCTGCTCCCTAGAATTGGCAACCGCTGTGCCTGCTCTCGGCCAGGAAGAAATGTCGAAATCGCGGGGAATTATTCTGGATTTGCGGTTGTCCGGGCAAACTGTCCGATGGCCTATGATGCAGCTGGATGGAAGTAGGGGATCAAAATCAAAGCATGGCGATATTTAAATAACTATGTAAGCAATGGGTGAAGCACACTCTCCGGTAAATAGGGGAGTGTGCTTTTTTGTATGTCTTGAGAGGTCCAAGGAGAGAGAATGAAGTGGAACGAAGGGGACTTGGGATTGAAAGAGACGAGAGCGTTCGGCTAAAAGATTCCGGAAGAAAGCTCCCGTTGTAGCATAAGCTAGCCGGACTTCAACTGCTAGAGCAACTAACAAGAAGAAATATGGAGACAACAGCGACTGTCAGCCCAACTATTCGACTGAAGTGATGACCAAACCTTATGTTCGAATTTAAGGTTTGTTTTATTTATAGAAGACTACTTCTGAGCTTTAATGAAGGAGGAATTGTGATGAAAGCTGCAACTTATGCTGTGGAGTGTAATGGTACATGGAGGGTGTGGATTTCTCTGGCACCAATTGTGGATTTCTGTTGGTGGGAAGGTCGGGAGGAGAAATTCGGAGGTTGGAGCCATAACCAAGGGATGGAGCGTTTGGTTCTACTTACGCTCGAAATGCCATTGGGTTGGGCCGTGCTCTTTCGTGACCGATTCCGGTCTGATAAACATATGCATACTTGGAGCGCTAGGGAGTGGAGTACATACATAGAGGATATTCTTCAGGCTGAACTAAAGGCAGAGGGTGACGGTAATGGTAATGGTAATGGTAATGGTTATGGTTATGGTAATGGTGATGTCATAAGGTATTCGGGGCGGCTGTTAACCGGAATTTCGATGTGGGAATGTGAGGGTAATAGGTGGAGATTGACGGGCCGTGGTTGTAACATGGGAGTTAGTGATGATAACAGAACGGATGAAGGCCAGGCTTTCTTGAGAAGTGAGCAGCGGAAAGCTACCAATGTAACTTCATTCGGAGATGAGCGGACGGAAGTTCTTAAATGGAACAGCAATTTTAGGGATCGGAGTGATAGAGAAGAGGAGATTTTCCTTGGAGAAAGGATTGAGAATCTGGCTCTGTTGGCAAGACAAGCAGAACAATTGGTACATGGGGTGTCCGGGCGATCCCTGCTTGAAGCGGAGCTGGAAGCGTTGCTGCTGGATCAAAGCCCGGAATTATGCGCTCCTTGGCGCCGCGCTGCCCAGCTGGCGCATTTGCAAGGGCGGCTGAGTATTGAAGCCGCCGTCGGCGAGGACGCGCGTGGCGGAGCCGCGCGTCAAGGGCTGCGCCAGCTCCCGTTGGTCGCTGGCGCTCTGCGTGCGGCTGCCGCCTGGCCGCCGCATCTGGGCTTCCGGCGCGGCTTCGCCCCGCGCCGCGCCCTCCCGCGCTGCCGTCGCTGCGGCAGCGCTGCCACTGCCCGCACGCCCTGTGCTGCGTGCGGGCTCTCGGGCTGCGCCTACTGCGAGGCCTGCCTCGCACTTGGGCGCAGCCGGGCTTGTACGCTGCTGCTGCGCAGCGCAGCGACCCCGGCCGTGCAATGCACGGCCAGCTCTGACCCCACCGTGGCGGCACGCCGGTGGGGGCTTAGCGCGGCCCAGGCGGGAGCCGCCGGGGCTGCGCTGGCTTTTTTGGCGGAGCGGCGGCAGCGCTCCGCGGTCCCGAGCCCAGAGCACTCTACAGTCCCGGGCTCCAAGCGCTCCGCCGTCCTGGGCTCCAAGCACTCTACAGTCCCGAACTCCAAGCGTTCCTCTGTCCCGGGCCCAGAGCGCTTCCTGCTCTGGGCAGTGACAGGAGCGGGAAAAACCGAAATGATTTTCCCGCTCTTGGAGGCCGTACTCGGCGCCGGAGGCCGGGCGCTCGTAGCAACACCGCGGCGCGATGTTGTGCTGGAGCTGGCGCCGCGGCTAGGACGGGCTTTCCCCGCGGAGAGCCTCGCCGTGTTATACGGCGGCAGCACAGAGCGCTGGGTGGGTGCCCGGATGACGTTGGCGACCACCCATCAGCTGCTGCGATTCTATCACAGCTTCGATCTCGTTATTATAGATGAGCTGGATGCTTATCCCTATCATAACGATCCGATGCTGGCCTATGCGGCAAGGCAGGCATGTAAGCCGGACGGATGCTTCATCTACCTGTCTGCCACGCCGCCAACGGACATGCAGCGTCAAGTCAAATCAGGGAAGCTGGCCCATGCCAGGGTTCCGGTTCGTTTTCACGGGCATCCTTTACCTTTACCACGGCATTTGGCTGCGGACCCGGTGAGAATCTGCCTGAAACGGGGCGCTTTGCCGAAGAAGCTGATTCAAGAGCTGCAAATATCGCTGAATCGCAACGCACAGATTTTTCTATTTGTATCCCGAATTGCCCACATCGAAGGTTTGCTGGTGCTTCTGCGCCGGCGTTTCCCGAGTGTAGTTATAGAAGGGACTTCCTCTCAGGACGCAGCAAGAGGGGAGAAAGTGATGGCGTTTCGTGACCGTAGTATCTCGCTGCTCGTCACCACAACGATTCTTGAGCGCGGGGTAACCGTGCCTCAGAGCGATGTGTTTATCTTAGATGCTGACAGTTCTCTTTTTGATGAGGCTTCACTTGTTCAAATGGCTGGCCGTGCCGGGCGCTCCAAGGATGATCCAGCGGGGAGAGTCTTCTTCATCTCTCCGCAGTGGAGCCGTTCGCAGCGCGGGGCCATCGCCCAGATCCGCACCATGAACCGAATTGCCCGTCAAAAAGGTTACATTCGTAAGGAGAGTCTCCAATGAGTATGCTGTCACAATGGTTGAGAAAAGCAGAATTACTGCTGGCGCCTCCCTTAACCAGGTGTCTGATCTGCGGGAAGAACAGTAAGGGATCATCGCCTTTGCCCGAAGTCTGTTCAAACTGTGCTGTCACGATACCGTGGATACAGGTTCCCCGCTGTACCACATGCGGCAGGCATGTAGGCTGCCCGGATTGTACGCGATCTAATGAACCGACTCCACTGATCTGCAACCGTAGTGCCGTGGCTTATAACGAGGTGATGCGTGAATTGATAGGACAATATAAATACAGGGGAAATGAGAGATACACTCTTCTCCTCGGCTTAATGTTAGACAGAGCCTATGGTTTGCTGAAGGCGGAGCAGGAAAGAGAAAGACAGGTCCAGTTAAAAGGACAGAAAAGGAACACTCTCTTTTCCTATCTTGGCTATAAAGGAGAAGACACGTGGCGAGCAGATCTCCTGGTTCCCGTTCCGGTCAGCGGGGCCAGATTAGTTGAGCGGGGTTTTAATCAGGCAGAACGTTTAGGCCATGTGTTGTCCTCGTGTAGGGGCATTCCGCAACTTGCCTTGCTGCTTCGCACTCATCATACGGGAAAGCAAAGCTTTAAGAGCCGGGCCGAGAGGCTATCAGACATGAAGCATGCCTTTGCCATTGACCCCGGGATGAAGGATAGATTCGCTGGCTGGCTACAGACAAGACTTAACCCGAATGCTCCTCTGCGCATTATTATAGTAGATGATATTTACACTACAGGAAGTACAATACGCGCCTGTGCTGAGCCCCTGCAGCGTCTTGCAGACGAATGTGGCGTAGCTGTGGAAATTCGTAGTTTGACTCTGGCCCGCTCCTAAGGAACTAATTCATCGTATTCCTTTGCAAGAGATAGACGAATGCTCTTCAATCATGTAATCTAGGAGCATAAGAATTGTAATGTTTGCACAAAATGTATGGGAGGAGCGGCTGCTTGTTATGAATCTAGACAATTGTCCAAGGTGCGGCCGGTTATACGTCAAGAATCTCATGGAGTTATGCCAGCCCTGTATCAAAGAACTGGAGCATGAATATGAGATCTGCGTAAATTACTTGCGAGAGAATAGAGGAACTAACATTCAGGAATTGTCGGATGCTACGGAAATCTCCATCAAAGAGATCACCCGTTTTATTCGAGAAGGACGAATATCCATAGCAAATGCCCCAAATATGACGTATCCTTGCGAAGTATGCGGAACCCTGATTCGAGAAGGGCATATGTGTGACAGCTGCCGAAATCGTCTGCGGAAGGATCTCTCTAATGCTGCCAAGGAGAGCGCCGCTGCGGATGCCTCCAGACACACGCACGAGGGCGCATACCGCGCTATAGATAAACTTCGCAACCCTTAAATCTGCAAAAAAACGTTTGCAGCTATAAAGAATGTTTCAACACACGCCGATAAACTTAGTAAAGATTATCGGCTTTTTTATTTTAGAAAGAAGGTGGCAGTTATGAAAATTAACGAGACCGGACGAATTAACGCGATTAACCCCTATCAACGGAGTGCCGAATCGCAAAGGCAGGAACAAATGAAGAAAAATTCGCGCAAGGATGAGGCTACCTTTTCCGATGAAGCCTTGAAGCTCTTGCAAGCTCAGAACAGCAGCAAGGTAGATGCTGACCGCGCCGTTAAGATTGAAAGCTTGAAGCAGCAGGTCTCCGCTGGAACTTATCAAGTAGACGCAGCCAAACTCGCAGATAAACTCGCCCCTTATTTTAAGCAATCCTCCGAGAATTAGGTGAATTCATCCATGGCATTGACAACATTGATCGAACTGCTGGAGCGGCTGGACGAGGTGCATATCCAGATGCTGGATTTGGCCGCTACCAAGAAGCAGGCAATTATGGAGAACAAGATTGAAATGCTGATTCAAATTATTAATAAGGAATCCAAGCAGATGAAAACAATTGAGCAGTTAGAAGAAGAACGTGCGCAAGCGATTCATGCATTTTTGCAGGGTGCAGGCATTCGTTCGAATCTTAAACTCAATCTGTCCGAACTGTCGCGACTTGTGTTCGATCTAGATGACAAGCAAAGGCTGTTACATATTCAGAAGAAACTTGCTGGAACACTTCAGCAGTTGAAAGAAGCCAATGCGCTTAATCAACAATTGATCCAACAATCGCTCTCTTATATTGATTTTTCAATTGAAAGCATGTCCTATTATTCAGAGACCGAAGCAACTTATCATCATCCGGCAGAAAAATCAGGTGGAGTACAGCGCTCCGGACTGTTTGATACCCGTGCCTAATTATGGAGGAATAAAAGATGACCTCGACATTTCATAGTATAGAAACCGCTAAGCGAAGCCTGAACACCCATACAGCTGCACTAAATACAACTGGGCATAACATCTCTAATGCTAACACAGAGGGATATTCCAGACAAATTGTAAAAATGAATGCTTCTCTCCCTATGGAAGCTTATGGTTTTTTACGCACAACTGCAGCCGGACAAATGGGTACAGGTGTTGAATTCAACTCCATTGAGCGTGTAAGACAAAGTTTTTTGGATGATCAGTACCGCAATGAAAACTCTAACCTTGGTAATTGGAACATTCGTCACGATTCTTTACAGAAACTTGAATCTATAATGAATGAGCCTTCGGATACTGGCCTCCGCAAAGTTCTAGATAACTTTTGGAATGCTTGGTCTGACTTGAGTAAGGATCCTGAGAATATTACCAATCGTAAAATTGTAAAAGAGACTACTCAGGCGCTTACAGACGCTATGAACCAGGTTAATACACAATTGGATGCTTTAACTTCAGACCTTACTAGTAACATTACTTTAAAAGTTTCTGAAACCAATTCATTATTGCAGACGGTAGCTGATCTTAATTCTAACATCATCAAGTTGGAAGGATTAGGTCAAAACCCGAATGATTTGCGTGATCAGCGTGATCTAGCCATTGATAAGCTCTCGAAAATCGCCAATGTTCAGGTTAATCAGCTCAGCGATGGGTATCAAGTGACACTGGGTGGCCAGTTAGTCGTCACAGGTAATGAGGTAACTCCTGTGACAGCTGACGGACTGAAAGCAGCCTATGATAGCGGGACGCTATCAGGCGGTGAAGTAGCTGGAATGTTCATGTCTAGAGATAAATATGTTACAGACTATAAGAATCAAATGAACCAGCTGGCTGATTCAATCGCGAACGGGGATGTAGAAGTAGTACTTCCTGCCGGGTCAGTTCTCCCAGAAGGTACGGTTTTGAACGGAGTTACCTATTCTGGCGCCGGCAGAACGCTGGCAAGTGATACTAAGGTGACTGTTAAAGGTATTAACGGACTCCTTCAATTAGGATATACGGTTAGTGGTGCTACCCCTCAGAAGGGATTGCCTCTCTTCACATCTAAGGATGGCGGCCCAATTACTGCAGGGAACATTACATTAAATCCAGATATTCAGAAGGATCCTAATAAAATTTCCACTTCGATGCGAGTTGAGAACCCTGGTGCGCCTAATGAGAAGGTGATCATCGGTAACAACGACATGGCATTAATTATGAGTGGGTTAAAGACGGCCAAGTTTGATTTTGGGACTGCATTGTCTGCACCAGGTACTGTGGATGACTACTTCAGATCGATTGTAGGACAGTTGGGTGTTCAGACCCAGGAAGCGGAGCGTCAAAGCAAAAATGCACAGGAACTAACCGAACAGGTTGAACTGAGCAGACAGTCCGTTAGTGGCGTATCGCTTGATGAAGAAATGTCCGACCTTATAAAGTTTCAACATGCCTATAGTGCAGCATCTCGGTTCATGACTGCCTTTGATGAAATGCTTAATAAGCTAATCAATGGAACTGGTCGGGTAGGTCTCTAATCTAAGTAAAGGAGGTCAATGATATGTCTATACGGGTTACCCAAGGTATGATGAGTATGCAGACACTCAACAATCTAAACAAGAATTATAGTAACATGAGCAATATAGAAAATCAGGTCTCCACTGGTCGCAAAATCAATAAGCCTTCTGATGATCCAGTTGGGGTTACGTATGCTCTTCGCTACAGAGCTGAATTAGCATCTAATGATCAGTTTAAAACTAATACAGATGCAGCTGTCAGCTGGCTGGATTTTACAGATACAACGATGCAGCAAGCTTCTGAAGTGATGAAACGGTTGAAGGAACTGACCGTACAGGCATCAAGTGAAACGGTGCCTCAGTCCGGGCTGGATGCGATCAAGCTGGAAGTTGAACAATTGAAAGAACAAATGGGTAATATCGGAAATAGTCAAATTCGTGGTAAATATATTTTTAATGGTCAAAATTATGACCAAGCTCCGTATCAGCTGTCCAGCACTGTAACTAACTTTGCGCAGATTGATACAGACCAAGGAGCAGTGAAATATTCTATTGGCGATCAGTCTACTTTTCAGGTGAATACATCCGGATATGATTTTTTTGGAAGCTCAACGGACAGTGATAATACCTTCAAATTGATGGATGATTTGATTACAGCGCTTGGAAATGGAGATTATGCAGGTATAGGTGCCCAATCCAGTAAAATCGAATCTAGAACTGTTAAAATGCAGGCTAGCCTATCAGAAGTAGGTGCGCGAACAAACCGTGTGGAACTAGTTCAAGAGCGTCTAAAGGATCAGGAGCTTAATCTGACCACGATGCAATCAAAGACTGAGGATGCGGATATTGCGAGCCTTATGATCAGGGCAACGACTGCACAAACTATATATGAGGCGGCTTTGAAATCATCCGCACAAATTTTACAACCATCATTGATGGATTTTATGAGATAGGCTTGATTCTTTGAAACTATAATGAGAAGCTATGGACAAGTTAGCGGTCCATAGCTTCTTTTGTTAGTATGCCTAGGAGGATGAGATAATGACTCAAGGACATGTGATTCAACATAATTCTAATGATACAAACGAACCTATTTATTTTTTTTCAAAAGGCCTGCCAGGATTTGAACAATTAAAAGAATTCTCACTTAAAGAACACAACGATACATTTAGCTTACTGAGTGCAGTAGATCAACCGGAAGTAACTTTCATTACGGTTAATCCCTTTGAGTTTTATCCAGATTATGAATTTGTTCTTCCAGAGGACACTATTAAAGAGATTAAAGTGAATGATGAAGAACAAGTTTCTGTGCGATGTATAGTCACTTGGCATAGCGATCGATTAAAAGTGTCTGTGAATCTGCTGGCTCCACTTATTTTTAACACTGTTAATAGTAAGGGAAAACAGATAATACTTCAGAACACAGCGTACACAACAAGACACCCTTTATGGTTAGATTCTGCAGAAACTGGTAAAGGCGGTGAGTCCTGATGTTAGTGCTGACACGTAAAAAAGGTGAATCGATCGTCATCCAGAATGATATCGTTGTTACTGTATTATCTGTTGAGGGTGATATCGTGAAAATCGGCATTTCAGCTCCTAAGGAAATTGATATTTATCGTAAGGAAATCTTTGATGCCATTCAGCAGAACAACCAAAATGCGGTCATGGACCTGGAGGCTGTTCAGAAAGCTATGTTGGGCTTTAAAGATTAGATCTGATTGGAAATATTGCTTTTATGGGAGAGAATAGGTATGGGAGTATCGGCTGCTTTGATTGTGAAGGATTCTGAGCGCTGCATGGCACGGTGTTTGGACAGCATTCTTGATGCTGTAGATGAGGTAATAGTGGTGGATACGGGATCTTCAGATAGAACCATAGCTATAATAGAGTCTTATCAAAATAAACATGATCACGTCAAGTTATTTCAGTTTGATTGGATAGATGATTTTTCAGCAGCTAGAAATTACTCTTTATCTAAAGTAACTAATGATTGGGTGTTTGTAGTGGATTCTGACGATGTGTTGCCTGAACAGGATCAGCCTAAAGTTAGAGAACTTGTTAATAAAATGAGCAAGACGAATGAGCAAGCGGTTTTTGATATTGTTTATGATAACACAATTGATGGGGTTATTACTGAATCCATACCTAACGGATATGTACGGTTATTTCCAGCTGGTTTGAGATACGAAGATAAAATCCATGAACAGATTTCGTTTGGTAATTTAAAGAGGATCCAAAGCGATATTCATTTGCTTCACGATGGCTATGATTTCAACATAATAGATTTAAAAGAAAAAAAGAAGCGTAACTTAAATATGCTGATTGAAAGTCTGAAAGAAGATAATGAGAATGCCAGGTTATGGCTCCATTTAGGGAGGGAGATGAGTGTTGTGGATAAGGAGAAGGCTAGAAGATATTTAGATATTGCTGAAACCAAAGCGAAGAGTGCTGAGCTTATAAAATGGATACGGCATTCTAAAGAGGATCTGAAATAATTAAATAAAAAACGGAGAAGATTTCTGCAATTACTCTAAACAATCTTCCGTTTAAAGTCGATATATATTTTAGAGCGGTAATTCTTCAGGGCGGCCGACCTGTGAAGACGCTAATACCACATGGACGTGGGAACAATACAATTTCAGGGAGGAAATATCAAATGATTATTAACCACAATATTCCGGCTTTAAACACACACCGTAACATGGGTCTGAACACTGCAGCTACAAGCAAGAACATGGAGAAATTGGCTTCCGGTCTGCGCATCAACCGTGCAGCTGACGATGCGGCTGGCTTGTCCATCTCCGAGTCCATGCGTGGTCAAATCCGTGGTCTGGAGCAAGCACAACGTAATGCTCAAGACGGTATCTCATACGTACAAACAGCTGAAGGTGCAATGAACGAGGTTTCTTCGATGCTGACTCGTATGAAAGAACTGAATGTACAAAAGAGCAGCGGAACTTACAGTTCCAATGACAAAAACAACATCAATGAAGAGTTGTCGGAACTTGGTAAACAAATCGACAATATCATGACTAAGACTACCTTTAATGGTATCAGTATTACCAAAGGTGCTACAATTACAGTTAATGATAAAGCAACAGGTTCGATCACAATTGGAACTATTACTACTGATAGCTTCACTAGCCTGACTTCCAGTTCCGGCCTTTCTGACATTGAAGATGCAATTAACGCGGTATCGACTGAACGTGCTAAGCTGGGTGCTGTTCAAAACCGTCTGGAGTACACTTCGAACAACATCGGTACTACAGTAGAGAACTTGTCTGCTGCAGAATCCCGTATTCGTGATACTGATATGGCTAAGGAAATGGTTGCTCTGTCCAAGAACAACATCTTGTTGCAAGCTTCGCAATCGATGCTTGCTCAAGCGAACTCTGCTCCACAAGGTATCCTGTCTGTGCTTCGTTAATCTTTATCGCTTTTTGCAAAAAGGCCTTGAATTTTCAAGGTCTTTTTTGCTTTTTCTTCTGCATCTCGACTACATATTCCCTGCTCTTTATCCGATATATAGAATAACGAACTTGAATCAGCCAGATGATTGCTCAACATATTTGGGGAGGTAAAATTTTGAGCAAGATTATACCGAATAACACTTCTGCAGCAATACCGGGAAATGTCATTTCATCGAAGAGTGGCAACGAAAAAGAAAACTCATCAATGCTTAGTGAGGCGAATATTGAAACAGCGGGTTTGCCTGTTGAAAGAGAACAGCTTATTCAGCAATTAGAAAAGGCTATAAGAGCTGTACAAGGCCCCGAGAAATCATTTGAAATATCGATTCATGAGCAGACGCATGCAATCATGGTTAAGGTATTTGACAAACAATCAGGTGATTTAATAAGAGAGATTCCACCAGAAAAGTTGCTAGATGTAGCTGCAAATATGATGGAACTAAGTGGACTAATTGTAGATGAGAAGATATAAATGAGGAGGTTAATATGAGAATTAGCGGACTTGCATCAGGTATGGATATTGACTCTATGGTAAAGCAATTAATGACAGCTGCAAAAGTTCCACTGGATAAACTAAATCAGCAGAAACAACAGCTGGAATGGAAAAGAGAAGGGTACCGGACAATAAGCACAACCCTTGTTAGCTTTAATGAGAAATTATCTACTTTCAATAAATCAGATGCTATTAATTCCAAGAAAGCAACGGTAACTGGAGCGTCTAACGTAACTGCAACAGCTACAGGTGCTGCAACCAACTCAGTGTTTAACATTAGGGTAAACAGTTTAGCGAAAGCTACTTCTATAGCTTCTAATGACTACAAAGATGTAGATGGCAATCCTACTGGTACTTCTAAAAATGCGGGTATTTCTTCTTCACAGCCCATATCGGCTATATATTCAGGAAACGAAACAAGCATAACCATAGGGAGTGGAGTCAGTGGCGAAACTGCTGCCACAATTACATTCTCTCCTACAGATACGATAGATTCAGTTATTAATAAGATCAACAATAATAAAGATGCAGGTGTCACTGCAGTATATGATTCTACAACAGGTCGAATGTCAATTACCCGAAAAGAAACTGGGAATAAAGATATTGTCCTGACAGGCGCACTGTTCAATGAAGGATTTGAGTTTAATGCACCGAAAGTAACACAAGGTCAAAATGCATCAGTTGAGATTAATGGTATTACAACAACCCAGTCTTCTAATCGATTTACTATTAATGGTGTGGAGATTGCTTTAAATGGAACTACACCCACAGGGCAAACAAGTCAAATTGAGGTGTCCCAGGATGTAGATAAAATGATGTCCACGATAAAATCTTTTGTGGAATCATATAATGCAACAATAGCAACGCTAAATCAAAAAACATCAGAGGAACGTTTTAGAAAATTTTTGCCTTTAAGTACAGAACAAAGAGCAGCTATGAAAGAGGATGAGATTACTCTCTGGGAGACAAAGGCTAAAAGCGGTATGCTGAGTGGTGATTCAATAATAAATAAAGCCTTAACTGACATGAGAATGGCAATGATCGGTAATGTAACGATTAACGGCAAAGAAATGAATATAACACAAATAGGTATAACAACGAGCAATTACAGTGAAAAAGGAAAACTGATATTAGATGAAACAAAGCTGCGTAATGCCTTGGAGTCTAATCCAGAAGATGTATATGCATTATTAGGGCAATCTGATACTTCAACAAAAACGGGATTTACGGCAACCGACGGATTGTTAAGTCGTTTGAAAAAGATCGATAATATAGCTCTCACTTCTATGTATGAAAAAGCGGGGACTTCAAAGATAAGTAGTGATCTGACAACTCCGTTTATTGTTTCCAGTCAAATGGGGGACCAGCTGAGAAATTTTGAATCACGAATCACAGATTTAAATAGAAGACTTACTATGCAAGAAACTCAGTATTACAAACAGTTCACAGCTATGGAGAAAGCTATGAATAAATTCAATAGTACGTCCTCAGGCTTAAACAGTATGTTATCTTAATACAAGGGAGAGAGTTTTTTGATTACATCACCCCACCAAAAATATCAACAGACCCAATTGCATACAGCATCACCAGCCCAACTTCTGCTGATGCTTTATGATGGAGCGATTCGCTTTTCTAGAGTAGGGATATCTGCAATCGAAGAAAAGAATTATGAGAAAGCGAATGTGAATTTATGTAAGGCCCAAGCAGTAATTCATGAGTTAATTGCAGCGCTAAATTATGATTATCCAATTGCGAAGACGCTCTATCAAGTTTATGAGTATATGATTCATCAGCTTATTAATGCTAATTTGAAGAAGAATACCAAGCCGGCAGAAGAAGTAGTAAGTTATCTTTTGGACTTAAGGGAAGCCTGGGATACTGCTAACAAGTCGTTGAATGCGGCTTCTGAACAGCCCAAATGAATACTGTAATAGATACTTCGTTAAAGCAACTTGAGGATATAACAGCTATCTTACTTCAAAGAATTGATTTAGTTAGCTATGAAGAACTATCTACTTTTGCTGATGAACGGGAACTATTGGTTCAACATATTACAGACTCTCAAGAATCTATTTCGAGTGGGCATGTTACACGATTAAAGGAACTACAGAAATATGATCAAGTAATCCTTTCTAAAATGGAAGAATATAAAAATGAAGCGAGTAAATGGTTGTCTAGGCAAGGGGCAATCAGGGAACAAAAAAATGCTTATGGCGCCTCTTACAATGTTGATAGTTTTTTCGTAGATCATAAGAAATAATAAAAGGTTGGGGTTATTCATATGAAGCGACTAAGCGTTTGTATGATTGTTAAAGACGAAGAGGAGCTGCTGCCCCGCTGTCTAGAGAGTGTAACAGGTATCGCAGATGAAATTATTATTGTCGACACAGGATCAACGGACCGTACCAAACAAATTGCAGCTGCATACTCTGCACAGTTGTTTGACTTTACCTGGATTAATGATTTTTCAGCAGCTAGGAATGAATCCATTCGTCATGCAGCAGGGAAATGGGTATTAGTGCTTGATGCTGATGAATATTTGGCCAAGGAAGAGTATGATGAGTGGAACCAGTTTTTAGAGAATGAAGAGCCTCAAAACCACCTTGCCTATACTTTACCAGTCATCAACTTCACGGGAGATAGAGATTCGGATGATGAAATTAGCACGGCACCAATAACACGTTTATTTCCTAACTTTAAAGGGATATTTTTCGAAAGACCTATTCATGAGCAATTGACCAGAGGCAATCAAGGTGAGCTTTATCATAAGAAAGTCTCTATGAACATTTATCATACAGGTTATCAAACGAAAAGGTTAATTGAAAAAAATAAACATGAACGTAATATGACTATTTTTAACACTATGAAGAAAAATGATAGAATGAGCGAATACGATTGGTTTACCTTGGGCAACCAGTATCGGTATGGAAAGAACGTGGAAGAGGCTATTCGATGTTACGAGCGTGCATTAGTTGGTGATTCTTCCAGATTGGCATGGTATCCACATTGCTTAATTGGGCTAATTAGTTTGTACTTCCAAGAAAACCGTCTGGAATTGGTTGATAGGTTGACGACTAGTAAGTTAGTTACATTTACTGATTATGCTGAGTACCATGCGATTAAGGGAATTCAATATGAAACAATGGGCTTTTTCAATCAAGCGGAAGAGTGTTATCTTGAAGCCATTCGGATTGCAGAACAACGGGCTAAGAAGGAGCAAGAAATCTGGCTTGTTGATCCGATGTATAGCTTTGAGACTCCTGTACAGCAGTTAGTAGGAATATACTTTAGATTTAATGATAGTAAGCAGGCTATCTATTGGTTGTCGAGACTCCTTCAGAAGAATAACAAAAATCCCCAAGTGCTATTAAAATTAGTAGAGTGGTTATGTCAACATGAACAACAGGACGAAGTAATCGGATTTTTAAACAAAATTTATGATGTTACTAATATTGCTGACTGTGAATTGTTGTTCAAAGTCTCTCTTGTATTGGGGCAAGGGGAGTTGGTACGTTATTATTCCAGTCTTATGGATACGCTAGATAATCTTAGTCCGTTAGATCAATTGCGTTATGTGATCATAATGGAGGATCAGGAAACTTGGTTCAATTTTTCTGACTGGAATCAATCTGAATATGAAAATCAGTTGCAATTTTGGACGCAGGTTGCTGTAGGCGCTATTAAATGGAATCAACCAGACAAACTTGAAGAGATTTCTAAAAAGTATAATAAGAATATAGGTGACTTAACAACCATTATAGTCTCCTTTATACAAGGTAATTCGGAAAAGAATGATGAATTACTAATCAAATATGCGGACACTTTATTTTCAGTGGCTAAACAGTTGTTCTTAATAAAAGATTATGAACTTTTCGATAAATTTATTCAGCAATTGAAAACGCCAGAACTAATTAATAGATTGGCTAATTATTTCTTTAATCTTGGTCTTACCGAGATGGCGATGAATTATTATTCTGCTCTTCTAAATGGACAACAATTGGATCTGACTAGTTTAGTTAACTTAGGGATGTATCATGCTAACCAAAACTATTATGAGGATGCAGTTGAATTCCTCGGTGAAGCTGTAAAGCAGGAGCCAGGTTCTAAGCACCTTTACTATTCATTAATTAAATATGCCGATAAAGAAGCAAAGTCTATTTATATAAATCAATTTAAAGCAGAATGTCCAGATTACATTAATATTTCCTTTGTAAAGGAATTTTTATAACAATAAAAACTATAGTGTAAAACACAAAAAGGCGTCCTTAATAGAAGGATCGCCTTTTCCATGTTTATTTTTGTTGCAGATTTGTTTTAATAGAGGTTGTAGATATATCAGGTGTTCTCTGGAGATATACAACTTCACAGCAAGCTTTAAGTTCATCGAATTCACCTTCCCAATCATCCCCCATAACAAACACGTCAATATTTAAGTTTGCGATATCTAGTGTTTTTTGCTCCCAATGGTGCTCTGGAATAACCTCATCGACGTACTTGATGGCTTCAAGCATCATTTTACGCTTCTCATAGGAGAAATAGGCTTCCTTCTGTTTGATGGCATTAAAATCATCAGTAGAAAGAGCTACGGTTAGATGATCGCCAAGCTCTTTAGCTCTCTGTAATAAAAGAATGTGTCCGTAGTGCAGGAGGTCGAAAGTTCCGTAGGTGATTACCTTTTTCATAATGGCCTCCTTTTCATGTTATCGAATTTAACTTTCCTTCTAGAAGCTGTGTCATTTCTTGACGGGAACTCAGCCGGAGCGCTTCCTGATAATGTTCGATGGCAGCTGTAGAATCTCCCAGGAGTTCATAGACATAGCCCAAATTGTACAAAAGATCTTCGTCCCAAGGGAAATGCTTATGACCAGCCTGGAAGGTATTGATTGCCTCTTGTGCATCGTTGTTTAATAAATGCAGCATCCCATTCATGGCGAAAATATCTGGGTCTGCGGAATTGCTCTCGAGATATTGTTGAATTGCTTCATTAGCCTGGGCAAGATTGCCTTGCTCAATAATGTCTTGGATTTTACGTTTAACTTGCTGTTGCATGTTTTGGTACTGTGCGGATTGTTCACGTCTTTGATAGATTAATTGGAGGTTATCCTGGATATATGTATCAATAAGTTCCCATACCCTCACGGAAGAATGCGCATCTTGATATTTATGGCATAGGTTCAATATTGTATTTCTCTCATTTTCATACCATGTAGAATTTTTAAGATAATGAGAGATGGTCTCTTGCAATTCCTTCTGTGTATCAATTTTAGGTCCTGGTGTCCAGAATTCATAAGGTTCTAACAACAACCCCCGATTTGTCTTGTATTCTTCTAGATCGGTAGGAAGAAATACTACAGGGCGATTTAATAAAAGATAGTCGATGTATACAGAAGAGTAGTCTGTAAGAAGCATATCAGCTGCATTCAGCACATCATAAAGATCCATACCGGCTGACTCTAATGTAGTGTCATTCAATGTGTATATTTTCTCATCAGAAAGATCTTGTAATTCCTTAGAGAAGAACTTTTCTTCGAAAGGATGGAGTTTGATAATTAACATGATGTTTTGCTCACGCAGGAATTTTAATAGCTGCTGCTTATTGAATTCTGACAATCCAAATAGATTACTAAAGTTTTTCCCACCCTCCGTTTTATCAGGGTTTATTATGGATTTCCGGAAAGTGGGCATGAAAAAGATAATATTCTCTCCTGAATCATTCCATTGAGGTAATATATTCATTAAATTCGCTCGACCGTTTGCTGTCAGCAAGGCGTCATTTCGTGGGACACCTGTAATATGGTACTTTTGAATCCGCGCTCCATTACATGCATTCATAGCTGTGTTATACAGGGTGGAGTAAGACGTGATTATATCGACATTAGACCAATAATCGTTAATTTTCTCATCCGTTGTAGTTTCTTGCCGATCCATTTTAGCCATACCTTTTAGAGGGAAACCATGCCACAATTCGATATTTACCTTGTCACTCTGGGTACCGTGTTCACCGTGGGTTGTAATGTAAACATCGCTGTGATTCAGATTACGATTGTATAACGCCTCTTGTGCTGTGAGTAATTCTAGATCATATTTGTTTCTCATCGCGTCTGTAGCTGCATGATATAAGTAATAATTATTGGAACCTGATGAAGAGGTATGAAACATAGTGATTTTGATTTTGTTAGAGATCATCTGTAGTCCTTTCGTGAACAGGATAGTTATCTTATATATTTATCGGTAAAAATACTTATAGGGTAAAGCAATATTCACTAATACATATTTAGAATATATTCAGTCGTTATATTTACTCAGAAGGCTCCATTATTTCGACAAAATAACCGATATAAATCTTAAAAGGTAATCATATATTTGGGGGCGCTTATTAATGCAAAGGACAAGTATCATTATGGTTGTTTTTCCAAATCAATTCGAATATATGAAGGCATCAATTGAAAGTATTCGTCGGTTTACCAAAAAAGGTTCCTATGAATTAATTGTCGTTGAAAGCGGTGGCTCTTTCGAGACGAGAAATTGGTTAGCTGAAGAAACGGAAATCAGATCCCTGTTTTTTGACCAAGAGCTTACCATGAGTCAGGCCTTAAATGAAGGAATTAAAATCTCTAACTGCGATTCTATATTGATCATGCATCAAGATACGTTGGTAACTGAGAACTGGTTAGATCTACTATTGGAGGAGCTTTATAAGAACGATAGTATTGGAGCAGTAGGACCTCTAACAAATTTTGCTGATGATGAGCAAGCTGACACCGTTCAGTTTTCATCAATGGAAGAGATGCTTGCATATGCTAAGGGTATAAATAAAGTGGGGTCAACGGAAGAGAGATTAACCTTATCCGGTTTTTGTCTGTTGTTCAAAAGGTCCTTGTTGGAACGTATAGGGGGACTCGATGAGCAGCTGGATGGGAACATAGCGATTATTGATTTTTGCCTACGTATTAAAGAGAGTGCTTATAACTTAGTATTATGCAGATATGTTTACGTACATCATTATGGTATTAACGAGATCAATAATAGCAAGGTTTTTCTTAGAAGATTTAAGTCTAAATGGGGCTTTAGTTCTTCAGCTCTTAAAGGAGAAACTAACGTCTTTCGTTTATTTGCTATCCCCAATGAAGCTGCCTGTAATGTCCTGGTTGTGGGTCCAATTAAAGGAATAAGCTCAACAACAATAAAAATAAAACAAATGTATCCGAATGCTAGAATTGAATATTGCGATAGTAAACAGCTTCCTGTTTTTAATAGCGCTGAGAAATTTAATTGCATTGTATTAAGTTCCTTCGTTGATCCTGAGTCTACGCTATCGCATGCGAAAGAACTGTTAGCAGTGCATGGTCAATTACTTATTGAGTTCTCCAATATTAATTACGTTGGGATAATAAAACGATTACTGTTGGGTGAAGGGTTAGAAGATGAGAAACGGTATTGGAAATTAGCAGATATACCCCCACTCTTTGAAGAGGCTGGATTTCAAGAATTGGATTTTGAATATGTGTTCGATAGTCTCAGTGAGCAAGATAATACTTTTATTGGGGATCTCGGTGAGTTGGTTGAGGAGTTGCCTCAAGAGTTCGAAATATCAAGTTTTTTGGTAAGTGGGCGATTGATTCCTAAAAATGAGTTGCTGCATGAACTGTTCGGTAGGTTACTTCCAAGTCCAAGTGACGAGGTTCTGTCTAACATACTGCGCTTTTCTACAACACAAATTATTGCTTCATTAGATAGCTATGATGGGCTCTCTGTGCCTTTGTTAAATTACTTAGGAATATCTAATTTTGAAAGAAAACAACTAGATGATGTTATACCGTATTTAGCAAAAGCATACGAACTTGAAAGGGATAACTCCTTAACACTTATTAATTTAGCTACAGTCATGCATTCATTGGGCGATGATGAAAAGGCCTTGAATTGGCTTGAATGCATTGGAGATAAGAGCGAGCATGTAAACAAATGGATTAGCGAATTAAAGCAAAGTATTCACAATAGTAAAATCGCTGAAACTAAGGTTAAGTTTCTTTTACGTAGGGTTGAACATGATGTGGAACGTGAAGAAGCTTTGATGGAGTTAATAACTTTATTAGATCAAAACGATGTCTCTACTACTGAAATTATAAATTCAGTAATGCTTGATATTGTAGACAAAACTGGAACATTTAATCGTGTAGCAATAAATTGTTTCAATTCAGCCTTGTATGAAGCTGTAGTACCTCTGTTAGAGAAATCATATTCTGTGGATCCTCAGGATGAAGACACTTTATTTAACTTGGGGTACATGTTGTTCAAATTTGGAGCTTTCAACGAGGCATTGGATTTTGTGAAGCAAATTCGTAAACCGGATGAGGAAATACTAAAATTGCAACATGATATTGAGGAGTGTATTAAACATGGATGAGAAGAAAATTTGTTTCATTACATGTCTCAACGATGAGGTTTTATATGAGGAGTCTGTTCGATATATTCACTCGCTAAATATACCCAATGGATTTCAAATTGAACTGATAGCAATTCGAGAAGCCAGAAGTATGGCTGAGGGATACAATCATGCGATGAAGCAGTCTGATGCAAAGTACAAGGTATATCTGCATCAAGACACATTCATTATTAACAAGGACTTTATTTTGGACATAGTAAATCTATTCAATAATTATCATAGCCTTGGAATGCTAGGGGTAATAGGGGCTAAAAATATACCTACAAACGGTGTATGGTGGAAATCAAGTGATCGTTATGGGAAGGTATATGATAATAGTCGCTACAATGAAATAGCAATCTTTCAGGGGAATTATGTTAGAGGAGACTATGAAACTGTTGATGCAGTAGACGGATTAATATTGATCACACAATATGATTTAGGCTGGAGAGAAGACTTATTTAAGGCTTGGCAAATGTATGATATGTCCCAAGCCTTTGAATTCAGGAGAGCAGGCTATGAAGTTGGTGTGGCGAAACAAAATGAATGCTGGTGTATTCATGATTGTAATTCATTAAAAACAGAGGAATATGAATACCAAAGAGAGGTTTTCCTAGAAGAGTATTCAAAAGATGTTTTTCCTTTAGTAAGTGTACTGATTCCAACCTACAACAGACCTGAATTGCTTCAACAAGCACTTGAGAGTGTGATAAATCAGACATATAAAAATATTGAAATTATTATATGCGATGATTCAACGAATTTTCTGACTTACACAATGATGCAAGCCTATATAAATAAATATCCTAATATAATCTACATAAAGAATGAGGAAAGACAAGAGATTAATAATTGGCAGAAATGCCTCGAGCTCGCTCAAGGAAAGTATATTAACTATTTAATGGATGACGACTTATTTGCCTTAACTAAGGTGGAAAAAATGGTGGATTATTTCTTGCGATTGCCAAATCTAAAATTGGCAACTTCATATAGAAGACTAATAGACGAATTTAACAATGAATTACCTGATAGAAGAGCTAATGTATCCCCTTTCCAAGAAGACACTGTAATAAAGGGTTATGCACTAGGCAATGTTGTACTCAAGAATTTAAATAACATGATAGGCGAACCTTCGACTGTTATGTTCAAAAGGGAAGATGTGGAGTTTTTTGGAAAGTTTAAAAACAAAAGCTTCTTTATGTTAAATGACCTTGCTACTTGGTTAGCGCTGCTTTCAAAAGGCACAGCTGTATATATAGCTGAACCGCTAAGTTATTTTAGGCAGCACGCTGGTCAAAACCAAAGAAATCTAAAATACCTGGGCAAAAGTATTCCTGACTGGTATAACCTTATAGATTCTGCCCATTCCAGTGTTTATCTGAAGAATATTAAAGATTATAAAACAACACTTCAGAATTATATTACTCACATGATGAGTATTGTTCAAGTTTACAATCAAGAGCATTCTTCTCAAATGCTCTTAGAGATAAACGCAGCTAGTTATATTAGTACAGCCGCAAATAAACTATTGGAGTATCCAGATACGTATTGTTGTAATTTTTGTGAAAGTAATTTTGATGAATTTAAGGCTTGGTCAGATAAATTTGACTCAGATCGCTATGATTACGAAATGTATAATAAATTTACCGCTATATGTCCCGTGTGTGGATGCTTTGATAGAGAGCGGCTAATTAGATTTTATATAGATCAACTTGCAAGCGGCATAGATAACAAACATAAATTACTTCATATCGCTCCGGAGAGTAACTTAAGAAGATGGCTGGAAAATGAAGTCAATACTTATATAGCTGGCGATTTGTTCCCGTCCGATTTGGAAACCCAAAAAATAGACATTACGGATATTAGCTATGAGAATGATAGTTTTGATGTTGTAATATGTAGTCATGTTCTAGAACATGTTCCTGATGACACAAGAGCATTAAAAGAGTTCTATCGTGTATTAAAACCAGGTGGTTGGGGCATTCTCCAGGTGCCGATCGCCCTAAATATTGACAAAACATACGAAGATGCAAGCATAGTTACACCAGAAGATAGATTAGAAGCTTTTGGGCAGGAAGATCATGTGAGAATGTATGCTCGAGATTATGTAGATCGATTATTAGCTGTTGGTTTTTCTGTAGAAGTATTTAACATTTTTGACAGGTATGGTCTTAATGAAGCTATTAAGTATGGACTTTCAGAACAAGATAATTTGTATGTTGTACACAAATAATTAATGTGCAAATGGGGCCAATTCATATGATTAATGTGACAAAAACTTATCTTCCGGACCGTGAAAAATTCAAGCAGTATGTGGATCGGATTTTTGACTCGGGATGGATTACTAATAATGGAGAATTGGTTAAAATACTTCAGCAAAAACTTTCTGATTATCTTAAAGTTAAACATATACATTTAGTCTCAAATGGAACAACATCGCTCCAAATAGCTTACAAAGCACTTGGTTTAACAGGTGAAGTTATAACAACGCCATTTTCATTTGTTGCAACAACAAGTTCACTTGTTTGGGAGGGATTAACTCCTGTTTTCGTTGATATTGATGAACTAACTTACTGTATTAACACTGATAAAATTGAAGAGAAGATTACGGAAAGAACCTCTGCAATCGTTGCTACTCATGTTTTTGGAAATACATGTAATATTGAGGAGATAGAACGAATAGCCCGAAAATACAACTTAAGAGTAATATATGATGCAGCGCATTCTTTTGGAGTTAAGTACAAGGGCAGAAGTGTATATAGCTACGGGGATATCTCTATAGCAAGCTTCCACAGCACCAAAGTATTTCACACGATTGAAGGCGGCGCTCTTATTATGAATGATGATACAGTATATGAAAAAGTAAAAAATATGAGTAATTTTGGGATAACTGGACCTGAGCAAATAATTGGACTAGGTATCAACGCCAAGATTAATGAGTTCGAGGCGGCAATGGGCTTATGCTTGCTTGATGAAATTGATGAAAATATAAGGAGAAGAGAGAGGGTCTACTCTCTCTATAGAGATACATTCGTTGAAGAACCTCGTATTAAATTGCAAGAATGGAATGCAGATGGCAGTTATAATTATGGATATTTCCCCTTAGTGTTCGAGAATGAGGAGATTTTGTTAAAGGTAATTTCAGCTTTAAACGAAAAAGGAATAAACCCGAGAAGATATTTTTATCCTTCATTAGACAGACTTTCATATATTGACAGTGATTATATGAAAGTTTCCAATTCTATTGCTGAACGAATTATTTGTTTGCCTCTGTATGAAACCTTGTCTTTCAGGGATCAAATGAATATTATACAAACAATTCAAGAGGCATTAGATTAAAGGGGCGTTATTAAGGGGAGCATTAAATATGAATGAGTATAAAATATGTTTTATTACATGTTTAAATGATAAGATTTTGTATAGTGAGACGGTTCGATATATAAGATCTCTTTCTGTTCCTAACGGATACGAGGTGGAATTGGTATCAATATGTGATTATAGGTGTTTGAGTGAAGGATATGATAGGGGGATGCGTCAATCTGATGCTAAATATAAAGTTTATCTACATCAGGACACCCTTATTATAAATAAAAGCTTTATTTCGGATATTTTGAGTATTTTTTTAAATAATTCCAAATTAGGAATGTTAGGTGTTCTTGGAGCGAAAAAACTACCTCCCAATGGATTTTTTAGTGATGCAAAAGAGTGCTATGGAATGGTTTGTGAAAGTAATGGTCCTAGTGGAATTAAGATCTTGAATGCGAACGAAGTATTGAGTGATTACGAACCTGTTGAGGCAATAGACGGATTAATAATGGTAACTCAGTATGATGTTACATGGAGGAGTGATTTGTTTCTAGATTGGCATATGTATGATATATCACAAGCAATAGAATTTAAGCGGGCTGGTTATGAGGTCGGCGTTCCAAGACAAGAAAGTTCTTGGTGTATGCACGATCGGAGTCTATTAGATTATACTGGATATGAGGAGGAGAGATTAGCCTTTCTTAAGGAATACTCGGAGGATCTTTTTCCACTAGTAAGTATATTGATTCCTGCTTGCAATAAGCCATACCATTTGGAACTCGCTTTGCAAAGTGTATTATATCAATCTTATCATAATGTTGAGATTATTATAGGTGATGATAGCACTAACGATGAAGTGCAAAAAATCGTGGAACCTTATCTGGAAAGATATAAAAGAATAACATATTACAGAAATGAAAAAAAACCAGGTGCGGTAAATTTATATAAACTATATTCTCTAGCCAGAGGAGAATTTATCAATTTTCTGATGGATGATGATTTGTTCGTATATGACAAAATAGAGAAAATGGTAATGCAATTTTATAAACATGACACTATTTCTTTAGTTACATCGCGTAGACAACTAATAGATGAGAATGGAGAGTTCTTAAACCTAAAAAACTACTCCGAGGTAATCTTTAGTGAAAATACAATTCTGAATGGTATGGAATTGGGTTCCCAGTTGCTAAGTAAAAGTTCAAATTTGATAGGTGAACCAACTACAGGAATGTTTAGAAGAAAGGAAATAGAAAAGTACGGATTTTATTATGATAAAGATTTCAATGCTTTAAACGATGTTGCTACCTGGATAACTTTGATGGAAAAAGGGGATGTTTTGTATCTAGCCGAGTCTTTAAGTTATTCTAGACAATATTCTGAACAAAACAAGGTGACTTCCCAATACAAAATTCTTGGTATGGATGAATGGCTAAGATTAATTATAGAATCTAGAAAACATGGTTTTTTTAAAAATGATCTGATGTACAAGGAAGCGATTTCAAATTATTTGAAGCTAACTTTGGATGTCGTTTCATCTTTTCATAAGGAAGAATTAATTCAAACGTTAGATGTATCATATATTCAAGAAAATTTTGATAGGGCTATGAAGGAGTTTCTGGCATATCAAACTTAAAAAGAAATATCAAAGATATTAAGGAGTTATTTAAGATTTCAGTTGGATATCCGTAGTTGCAAAAAATGAAAGCATTGACTTTGTGTATTGGTGAATTAAACGCTGTTAACTTAGTTCTATTGGGAGAATTTATAGATGAATCATAAAAGACGCCTTGCTGTTATAGATACGAAGTTCCCCTGGATGATGAGCGGTTTTCGCTATTGGGAAAATTTTTATATAAATCAAGAACGGCCGGATACATTCTTTTTTGCTGTACAACCGCATTCTGATCCATTTCCAGCAAAAGTTTACCATTTGGAAGAATTCGAGAGTGTGGTAATAAGACATGGAATCACTGATGTATATTGTGTATTCTTAAACTTGACGCTAAGTTTACTTGGAGAAAACGTTAGAGGAAATGATAAAATACCAGGCTCGAATTCTTCATGGTCTATCAAAGAAATTATTGAAAAATATAATCTTAAACTTCATACTACGCTCTATCCCGGTGGAGGTTTGGAACCTAGTACTCCAGAAGAATATATTGAGCGCGCAGGTCGTAGCTGTGAAACGGTATTTACGAATATAAACGAGGTGTCTGATTTAATCCCGAAAAGTATATATAATCCTGGTATTATTAACAGTGAATTTTACAAAATGCAAGAGAAGGAAAATCAATTTCCGATACAACTAATATTTTGCGCGGGTAACGCCATACGAAAGGGTTTTCCTACATTAGTCGAAGCCTTTAATCGATTGAATGATGACTTTCACTTGCATATAGTGGGGAACTGGAGTAATGAATTAAGCAGCTTTACTAATCGTAATTTTACTTTTCATGGCTCATTAAATCCGTTACAACTTAGACAATTATATAAAAAATGTCATGTTTTTATTAGTTGTAGCACTCAAGATAATTTGGCGCTAGATGGTTTTCCAACAACAGCTGCTGCTGAGGCGATGGCGACAGGCTGTATTCTAGTAAGTACCAATGCAAGAAAAGACGAGAGAATGTTTCAGGCAGAGAAAGATTATTATGAGATTAAGGAAAATAGTCCAGAAATTCTTTATGAAACCTTGAACCGTATTCGTAATGATTTTCCTGCTATACAACAAATGGGGTATCGAGCAGCAAGAAAGAATCAATCTTTACTAGATGCTAAAATGAATGTTAGGAAAAAATTAGAGATAATTTTAGCGGACTCTTAATAAATAGGGGGCTATATGAAGAGAGCTATTGTAAAAGCAATAGAATATTATGTTCCTGAGAAGTATGAGGAAAACTCTACGGAAGATAGCATTACTGGTAAGATTGGAATACTCCAAAGGCCTATTACTGGGGTAGATGAATTCGCTTCTGACTTGGCAATTTTTGCTGTGAATAAGCTTTTTGATAACAATTCCACTTTACAAAAGAGTGCAGTAGATATGCTTATTTATTGTACACAATCTCCAGATTATATTCTTCCTACAACAGCATGCGTGCTCCAAGACGCTTTAGATTTGCCGCGAAATTGTGCTGCGTTTGATGTGAACTTAGGATGCTCAGGATATGTATATGGACTGTCAATTGCAAAGGCATTTATCGAATCTGGAATTGCTAACAATATTTTATTAATAACCTCTGATACGTACAGTAAGTATATTAATGAGAATGATAGAAGCGTTAAAGTTCTTTTTGGGGATGGGGCCAGTGCAACGCTTGTATCCTGGGTTGATTCAGAGCATGAACTTATTGGGCCGTTCATTTTTGGTACAGACGGAGGCGGTAAAGATAGTTTAATTATTAAGGCTGGAGGTTTAAAAGAACCCATATCTAATGAATCTGGAATTGAGGAGTTAGATGCATACGGAAATTTGAGGTCAAGGAAAAATTTATACATGAACGGTTCAGCTATCTTTAATTTTGCGTTAAAAGAAATACCAACTGCAATTGGAGATCTATTAAAATTATCAGGAACAATCCTGGAAGAATATGATCGATTTGTATTTCATCAGGCTAACAAATATATGAATGAAAGTTTAAGGAGGAGGTTGAAAATCCCAGAAGAAAAGTTCTCATTAAACATAGAACTATTTGGGAACACTGTCTCTTCCAGTATTCCGATTGCGATATGCGAAGATATTAAAAATAATAAGATCATAGGAAATAACAAGCTAATGTTAGTTGGTTTTGGTGTGGGATATTCATGGGCGGCGTGTAACCTTATAATTAATCTTTAAAAAAAGAGAGGAAAATGAAAATGAATACAGTTGAATTTGTGCAACAATTAGAAGATCAGGTAATCATGCCAGATGAAGAGGGGATGATTTCTTTAGAAACTAACCTCGATGACCTTACTGAGTGGGATTCATTAGCGAAAATCGCATTTTTAGCTTTTGCCGATAGAGAACTTGATTCCAATATAACTCCCACACAACTCGAAAACTGTAAAACAATACTTGATCTTTACAATTTAGTATCTGAAAAAAATGAGAATTAAGAAATGTTGATTAAGACAAAAAATGTTTCCATACGGGGAGTTTACGCTGCTTTACCTAATAATGAAATTGATTTGAGTGCGGATTCTCCGCATTTCAGTAATAAAGAAATCAAAAAGACTTTAAATATGATCGGAACAAAAAAAGTTTTTAGAGCAACCGACAAACAAACCACAAGTGACCTATGCTTTTCTGCCGCCGAACATTTATTGCGAGATATGGGTTGGGAAAAAGAAAGTGTAGATGCAATTATTCTCGTGACTCAGACACCGGATTTTATACTGCCTTCAACATCTTGTATTCTGCAAAGTAAATTGGGACTTTCACCAAAATGCATAGCTTTTGATATTTCGTTAGGTTGTTCTGGATATATATATGGAATGTATATTGTTTCACAACTTATTCAATCGGGAGCAATAAAACGTGCTTTGCTTCTAGTTGGAGACACTATATCCAAAATGGTATCTCCCTCTGACCGCTCTGTTTCTTTATTGTTTGGTGATGCAGGAACTGCAACAGCTATGGAGTATTGTCCAAATGCAGAAAGCATCTCCTTCTCGCTTGGAACTGACGGAAATGGAGCACAGCACTTGATCGTACCTTCTGGAGGTTATAGACAACCGAGGGACGATACATCTAATCATCGATTACTCCAAGAAGATGGTCACATAAGATCTATGGAAGATTTATTTATGAACGGGACGGAGGTCTTTAACTTTACAACTGAAACTGTTCCTGTTTTATTGAAAGAAATTACTGATTATTGCGCGTGGGAAGAGGAAGACGTTGATTTCTATTTACTTCATCAGGCAAACAGATTTATGTTAGACTTCCTTAGGAGAAAAAGTGGCATTAGCTCAGAAAAATTACTAATTAATATAGAAAAGTTTGGTAATACAAGCTCCGCATCTATTCCTTTACTATTATGCGATTTTGGAGATGTTTTTAGTAAAGACGAGAAAAGAAATATAGTTTTATGCGGGTTTGGTGTAGGTCTTTCTTGGGGGGCAGCAGCCCTGTCAATAGACAACCTCACTACATCAATTATCTATGTGTAGAGAGTGGTGATATCTTGAACAAGAGTCCTTATAGTTTAGAAGGGAGAATTATCTTAGTAACAGGTGCATCTTCTGGAATAGGGAGAGTGATAGCACGAGTTCTAGATCAATTTGGTGCTAGGCTTATTTTAATGGGGAGAAATGAACAAGCGTTGACGAGAACGCTAGAGAGTTTGGATTCGAATAAAAAGCATCTTGTGGCTCCGTTTGATTTAAATGATTTACATGAAATAAAAAAATGGATGAGTGAATTTACAGTTAAGCATTCAATCAAATTGGATGGAGCGGTACATTCAGCAGGTATTCAGTATACTTTACCTTTACGTATTAATGATATTGATCATTACGAAGACATTATACGAATAAATTTTAAGGCTGGGGCGGCTTTGTTGCAAAGTATGCTTAACAGAAAACATGCTAATTCTAAATTTTCTTTTATTTTTATTAGCTCGGTGATGGGAAGTGTCGGTGAAGCTGGAATTACTGCATATGCTTCCTCAAAAGGTGCTATTAATTCCTTTGTGAAATCTGCAGCTTTGGAAGTAGCAGCTCAAAAAGGAAGAGTTAATGCTATTGCTCCTGGGTTTGTTGTATCAGAAATGTCAGATGAATTATTTTCCAAGCTTACAGAAGAGCAGCGTAGAAAAATAATAGCTAAACACCCATTAGGAATAGGCAGTTCAGAAGATGTTGCATATGGAGTTGTCTACTTGCTTTCAGAGGCAGCTAAATGGATAACAGGAACTGTATTAACCGTTGACGGAGGGTACACATGTCATTAAGAAAACGTCTTGTTATTGTAGGTGCTGGCGTTTTAGGGAAACAGGTGTGGTGTTGGGCTAATGATACACCCTGTAATTCTAAAGATTGGGATTCTGTAGTTTTTATTAATGACGAAATAGAAAATGCACAAAAAGAGCTTTATAACTCTAATATACCCGGTCTAATTATTTCGACAATTGATGATTATGCACCGCAGTGTAACGATGTGTGCATATGTGCTATTGTTCAGCCAAAAAGAAAACTGAATGTAGTTGAACAATTGGAGAAAGAAGGGGCTGAATTTATCAATATATTCCATCCAACGGCCATTATTGGCAAGGGTTGTAGATTGGGAACTGGTATTATTTTGTGCCCTTATACTGTGTTGACCGTGAATGTTACATTAGGCAGTCATGTAATTGTCGATATTGCATCTTCAATTGGTCATGATTCTAAGATTGGTGAAGGAGTTACAATAGATTCTCATTGCGACATAACAGGATACTGTGAGATACAAAGGGGCTCTTTCATTGGTGCCGGTACAAGTGTCCTTCCCAATAGTATAGTTGAAGAGAATGCAGAGGTATGTGCTGGAAGTGTTGTGTTAAAGAAAGTTAGAGCAAACAGGATGGTTATTGGTAACCCAGCTTATTATGTTGATAAAAAGGTATTAGAATATAAATAAAGCATGTAGATAAATAGGAGAATTATTATATTTTTTAATAATAAGCAAATAAATCTATTTATTTGACGATAAATAATGATACTCAATTTAATCTTAAGTGCCCTGGTAATTATGAGCAGTGTGCTTTCGAATTTCTCGAGTCAGACCTTGTTTAAATATGAAGAGTAGCAGTATGAATTGAAATAGCTACCGATCAGGAGTGATATATTGGGGAAACGTCTTGTTATAGCCGGAGCTGGAAGTTTTGGAAGAGAGGTATGGCAGTGGTCAGAACATATTGCAATAGAAAATAAAAGCTGGGATTCAGTAGTGTTTATTAATGACATAGATACTAGTGAGAAAATCGCTGAATCTCAGATCGATTGTCCAATTATATCTAATATTGACGATTATACGCCTCTAGAAAATGATGTAGTCGTATGCGCTGTTGGAAATCCAATAGGTAAGTTGAACATAGTGAATAGGCTAAAAGAGAAAAATGTTCAATTTACGAATATAATACATCCTACAGTGATAATTGGTAGTGGAGTTCAATTAGGAATAGGAATTGTGCTTTGTCCCTATACAACTGTCTCTGTCAATGCTCAATTAAGAGATCATGTCGCTGTAAATATTTGTTGCACAATAGGTCATGATTCAAAAATAGGAGAAGGTGCAGTTATTAGTGCCCACTGTGATATAACAGGTTTTTGTGAGATTGATGATGGAGTGTTTTTGGGTTCGGGAGCAAGATTGCTTCCCAATAGCAATGTAGGCTCATTTGCAACGGTCGGGGCAGGGTGTGTAGTTCTGAAAGAAGTAGAGGCATACAAAACAGTTGTAGGTGTTCCAGCAAGATACATTTAGTGTACTTGAGTTATTTAGTGGGCTTATGGAGGTAGGATTATGGAATGCTTCAATCAAGGGAATGTTGAAAAATCTCGAAATAGTAAATTCAATCCATTCAATTATAGATAATGAAGATAACTATGCTATCGCCATAAATTCAATTGTCACTGAGTTTCTTACTCTTAATAGCTATATTAGGGAGCGTTCAGATAATTATATTTTACTTGAGGAAAAAATTATTGATCTGTTAGTAAGCATTATTGATTTGTTTAACCGAAGAGAATATGAAATATTAACTCGAAAATCGAAGCAGTTGATAGAGAACGTTTAGTAACGGTCGATAATAGTTTAAAGGGAAATAACTATTTCAGCGGTAATAGTGTGTATAAATTATTTCACCTCAAAAGTAGCCTGAGTCCTTAGAGATAATAACTATAATATTGTAGCCTATGTAGATAACACAAAAGCAATTGCAGGAGAAAATATAGGTAGTTATTCAATAATCTCGGAAGATGATCTTAAATATTATGAATTCGATTTTCTGCTGATCTTGAAGAAAGAGGATCTGAGTGATTCTTTCAAAGATAAAAATCTTTCCCAGTGCGTTGATTACTATTCTTATGGAATGCGTTATATAGATAAGTACTACGAATTGTTTAGAACAAGAATTTACATAGTATGTTGTATTCTCAATTAGAAGAGTCAAAATATAATAAAAAATTATGGGAATTTCCTATACGCAACGTGGAATTGATGAAAGATACTTTTCAAGAAACACTCTGAAACTATGTAATAGTTCTCAGGACTTGTATTTTGACTACCGAGTACAGTAAAAATAACTTTAAACATTGTATGTTAGGTCTTTCTTATTATTCATTTAATTACGACCTTTCATTGTCCAAATCACAAGAATCTTTAGTAAGGGAATTATATTATTCGGACTATTAGATTCCCACCATTTAGAGATTCAAAACGTAGACCACATTCCTATTGGTCTAGAAAGCATAGATAAAATAATACCCACCCAAGTTCTTCACGAATAAAATTCTATTTAAGGCTTTTATTAAGCACCATAGTGAGGATGAGATTTCTCGAATAGATGATAAATTTTGGAGTAATCCCACCGAAGAAAGAATAGCGGAAATCTATGATATTTTGGGTGAAGTAAGGTTGGAATATGATTTTCAGCTGATAGATATCTTTTCTTCGGCAATTATCAAGGAAGAAGATTTCTCAGATGGTGACCATCTAAATAAAAGTGGAGCAAGAAAGATGACACAATATCTTGGGCGCAATATTTTCTGGTAGGTATGCTTCATAAGTAGGAAGTTTATGGTTATCAAGATAGAAGCTCTTTTAAAAATGTTGAAATTGGGAATTATAGAATCCAGCTTAATGAAAGGGTTGACTAGATGTATCCCCTAAAAACAAGCATCATCCTCCTAACTTACAACAAACTTCAATATACGCAGGCTTGTATAGAAAGCATTCGCAAGTACACCCAAAAAGGTACCTATCAACTAATCGTTGTAGACAATTTGTCGACTGATGGAACACGTGATTGGCTAGCGGATCAGACGGATATTCTTACTATATTTAATGAAGAAAATGTTGGTTTCCCTAAAGGGTGTAATCAGGGGATTGAAATTGCTACAGGTGACAACATTCTTCTGTTAAATAATGATGTACTTGTAACCGAGAACTGGTTAAGTTTAATGAGTGAATGTTTGTACAGCTCCAATGATATTGGAGCAGTTGGGCCTGTCTCAAATAGCGCATACGGTGATCAGGAAATTGATACACCTTATTCTACACTTGATGAGATGTGGAGCTTTGCCAATAAGTACAACCTTTCTACAGCACCCGATTGGGAGCAGAAAATAAAACTGATTGGATTTTGTATGCTAATCAAAAAAGAGGTCGTTGATCAAATCGGACTCTTAGATGAGATATTTAGCCCAGGAATGTGCGAGGACGGGGATTATTCATTACGCATTATTCAGGCGGGATATAAACTGATGGTATGTCGAAATATATTTATCCATCATTTTGGATCTACTTCTTTCGGAGAGATGCCTGAACAACGCCAACAATTATGGGCACGAAACAGACAGAAATTCGCAGAAAAGTGGGGCTTCCCTACGGCATACGGCTCAAAAGAAGAACTCATTCAGTTGATTGATGAACCTGATCGGCAAAAAAATATTAGGGTACTGGACGTCAACTGTGGGAGTGGAAGCGCGTTATTAAATATTAAATACAATTACCCTGCTGCTGAAATATATGGTATTGACGAGAATGAGAAGGCCGCTGAAATTACAGGGACATTTGCCAATATTAAAGTAGGGAAGGCTGAAGAGGTTAAACTGGAAGAGAACTTCTATGATTATATTATTCTCAGTGATGTTATTGAGCGGATGGTTAACCCATGGAACTACATTTTTAATGTTAAAAGTGCTCTAAAGACAAATGGGAAAATACTTGCTAGCATTTCAAATGCCTCTCACTATGGATTTTTATTTTCTTTGTTAAAGAATAAATCTCTTTATGGGGACAATGATATATTGAGTAACACTCAATTACGCGTATTCACATTGGCCGAAATTGAAAATCTTTTTACCCAAACTGGATTTGGCCAAATCGAGTATGCGCAAGAACAGAATCATATCTCGGAAGTAGAGCAACAATTTATTGATCAGTTAGCAAGATTGAGTGGATTAAATAATTCGGATCATCTTAGAACAGCACGATATATCATAAAGGCAACGAAGCAGACATCTATATTATCCATAGATACGATCAAGAATTTATTGGAGCAACTGAGCGAAAGTAATGGACAAGGACAATCTTTAATTACTGAGCTAATTGGCATGATTAATGAGCAATCGTTAGACTCATCAATGATCATTGAAGCGATGGGGTTTCTAAATATTGATAAACAGCGTGTCTATAATTTCTTGGCTAATAAATTCTTTGAGCATGGTTTATACAATTATATTGTACCGCTTCTGAATGCGTCATTGGAAATAAATCCCAAACATCATGATACTTTATATAACTATGCATTTATTCTCTATAGCGTAGGTGCAAACGACGCCGCCTTACAATATCTGAATTTAATAGATTCTAGTGATGAAGAGACATCAAGACTTTTACAAAAAGTCCTTCAAAACCTGGAGGGAGTATAATGAGATTATCATTGGTGATGATTGTTAAAAATGGGGAATCGACTTTAAGACGTTGCCTGGAAAGTGCGGCTAAGTACGTTGATGAAATTATAATTGTTGATACCGGTTCAACAGATAACACGAAGTTAATTGCTCTCGATTACCAATCGAGAGTTTTTGATTATGAATGGACAAATGACTTTGGAGCAGCCCGCAATTATGCATTGGATAAGTCAACATGTGAGTGGAGCCTAGTTCTGGATGCGGACGAATATATATCAAATGATTGTAGAGAAGCTCTGACAAATCATTTGCATAGCGTCCCCGCTATTGGAAAGGTTAAACTGATCGATAAATTCATGGGTAAGGATGGGATCAATCATGAGCAAACATATATTTCGAGATTATTTCCTACCAATTGCCGGTATACAGGGAGAATCCATGAACAGATCGTATCGGATCTTCCACGCCATAAAGTAGATATAGAAATTCAACATGATGGTTATTTTCAAAAGGAAAAGTCTTCAAGAAATGTTCCGATATTGATTGATGAAATTTTAGACCACCCTGAAGATCCATATTTTCATTATCAGATTGCCAAAGAGTATCGAGGGATGGGGAATCATGAGGAAGCATACTCTCATCTTAGTACAGCCTACAGTAAAATCACGAGGAGAGAAGGATATGCTCCAAGTATAATTATTAATCTTATGTATTCAATAATTTCTACAGGCCATCTAGAAGAAGGCTTACATATTATTGAAAGTGAACAGAAATTTATGTGGAATTCATCTGATTTTTATTTTGTTTCTGCTCTTTTTCTGCTCGAACTTATCAATAGTAATTTAGAGATCTATGGCGAATTGCTGCCATTGATTGAGGATTATTACTTGCGGGCGTTGGAGATTGGAGATAATGAACAGGAAGGAAGCGTTATAGGAACGGGTAGCTTTGCTGCTCATCATAATTTGGGTGTCTATTACGAGGTTACAGGAAGTATTAATAAGGCACAAGAGCAGTACAGAAAAGCAGCTTTCTATAACTATGAACCATCTTTAGAACGGTTGAAAGAGCTTAAATGAGAGACATTAGTTATAACGGACAAAAGTGAAAGCAGGTATGAACATGAACAAAACAAGTATTGTCATATTGACGTATAATAAGCTTGAGTTTACCATCGATTGTATTGAAAGCATTAGAGAGTATACTACTCAGGGTACATATGAAATCATTGTGGTAGACAACGCCTCAACAGATGGAAGCAGGGAATGGCTGTCAGAACAAATGGATATTATTACGATCTTTAATGATGAGAATTATGGTTTCCCTAAGGGATGTAATCAAGGAATAGAGGTAGCTACTGGGGAGAACATTCTATTACTAAATAATGACGTCATTGTTACAACTAATTGGCTGGATAATCTATTGCTTGCGCTGAATAGTTCTGCTGAGGTGGGGGCTGTTGGAGCAATCAGTAACGAATGTACATATTATCAGAACATTAGTGTTAATTATACCAATATAGAAGAAATGCAAGAATTCGCAAAAAAGATCAATATACATAATCCGAGTGAATGGGAACAACGGATAAAACTCGTTGGTTTTTGCATGTTGATAAAACGAGGAGTTATTAATGAAATTGGAATACTTGACGAGATATTTTCACCAGGAAATTTTGAGGACGATGATTACTCTTTCCGAATAATGCAAGCTGGTTACAGGCTATTGTTATGCAAGGACACGTTCGTTCATCATCATGGGCATGCGACTTTCTCTGTCGATTCCAGAAGTTTTTATAATATTTTGGAGCAAAATGCATTGAAATTTAAAGAAAAATGGAATTTTGACTCCAGTGACTCTGCCAATATCAGATTCGATGTTGTTCAATTAGTGGATACAAGTCCATTAGAGCCTATAAAAGTATTGGAAGTTGGCTGTGGCTGTGGAGGGACCTTGCTTGAGATTAAAAATAGGTATAAGGATGCGGATTTGTATGGCATTGAGTTGAATGGAAATTCAGCAGCCATAGCCTCTCTTTTTGCAAATGTAAGTTCCTCAAATGTAGAACATCAATTGGAATATCCTGAGAATTTCTTTGACTATATAATCCTTCCTGATATTCTGGAACACCTGATTGATCCATGGTCTGTTCTGAAAAACCTGAAAAAGCATCTGAAGAATAAAGGTAAGTTGATCACCAGCATTCCTAATGTGATGCATTATAGTGTATTACGTGATACTTTACAGGGAAGATGGAAATATACAGAAGCCGGTCTTTTAGAGCGGACCCACTTACGGTTTTTCACAATATATGAAATTCAAGAAATGTTCCAAGATGCAGGTTTTGTCGATCTGAGTTATAAGGGAAATATCATTCCTATCCCAGAAGAAGATGAAGAATTCATATTAAAACTGGGTAATCTAGGAGGCTCATCCTTCGAACAACAATATAGGGTCTATCAATGGTTGGTGAAGGCGGAGAAAAATGATCCCATTTATACTATAGGGAATTCAGTAAAGGGTGTAGACCTAACATCTCTACAAGAGATGGATTTCACAGAGATTGTGGTGTTGATAAAAACAAACAACTTGAGTTCTTCAGAGATTATTACAGTAGTGGAAGAGTATGCTCAGGAGAAACAGGCGACCTATAACTTGTTAGCGATAAGCTTGTACAATGAGAGAATGTTTGATCATATTATTCCTTTATTATCACAATCCTTATCTATTGATTCATCGCATATGGAGACATTGTATAACTTGGGACATATACTCTACGAAGCCAACGAAAAAGAATTAGCTTTAGAATACCTCCAGCAAATAGCAGTTAAGGACAAAGCTACACAAGATTTAATTAACGAGATAATGTCCTTATATTAATTTATAGTGGGAAAATAAAATGTGGTAAATTTAGATATTAAGGGAGCTAGAGAACTGATTGAATCAATAATTATTAGCTATTAATATAGGGATGCAAGCCGAAATAAATCTATCAGAGATTATCACATCAGTTAAAAGCGATAAACTGAACTGTGAAACGTTAATAAATATTACTCCCTTTTTAAATGCATCTCTTGAAATTGATATTACTCATCAGCTAACATTATTTAATTACGCGTCTATACTTCATCAAATAGGAGCAAATGATAAAGCTATAGTGTTTTTAAATATGATCAAAGAAAAAGATAGTGAATCTGAACAGTTGCTATCTAAAGTAAGTGAACATCTTCATAGCATTCGATGAGAATCAGTTAAGAATTATCCCTAGATATTTATAATGTTTGTTTCAAAGTTCATCCTGCTGGTTAAATATTCTTAATCGAAATTCTATACCGCTTGTTGATAACGTCTTTTGTAGAAAAATGTAGAAAATGATTACTGAATATTGTAGTGGTAATTTATTGAATGTAATCATTTTCTTTTCCAATTGACAATTGAGAAGCAGCGATGGTATAGTCGAGTTGTGAGCAAGACTCACGTTCATCTGATGACGAAGGGAATGTTTAATCAATGGAAGGTAAAGTAAAATGGTTTAATGCAGAAAAAGGTTATGGTTTTATCGAAACTGCAGACGGTGGGGACGTATTTGTACACTTTTCCGCGATTCAAACAGACGGTTTCAAGACATTGGATGAGGGTCAATCCGTAGAATTTGATATCGTTGAAGGTGCACGTGGACCACAAGCAGCTAACGTAATCAAATTATAATCATCCGGCGAAGCCGACCTACATATATGGTAGATGGTTAGCAATTGATACAACGCTAGCGAGAACCTTGGGAATATTCCCAAGGTTCTTTTTATTGTATACGCAATCATTGGACAGTTAAGCGTACATAGATGGTTTTATATAGCTATAATTTTCCATAAAAAGGTTTCGTCCTCCCGATACTCGGGTAATGGCTTACGTTGAGCTTTTTATCTTACCTCGACGCACACTAATACTTTCTGTAGGAGGATGAACTGCAAAATGAAAAAGATGTGGCGCGGTCTTATGACCGGAATGCTGGGAGTGAGCATGTTGCTCGGCTCTCTAGGCAGTGTATCTGCAGCCCCTGTGCCCAAAGATATTCAGGGACACTGGGCTCAGGCGCAATTGCAGCAATGGCTTGATAAGGGCTATCTTGGGGGATACCCTGACGGTACAGTTAAGCCCAATAATGCGATTACACGTGCAGAATATGTTGCCTTCGTAAACCGTCTGTTCGGATTCACTGAGACAGGAACTGTTAACTTCACGGATCTTAAGGCCTCGAATTGGTCCTACCTTGAAGTAGCTAAGGCTGTCAGAGCGGGATACATTGGAGGGTATGAAAATAATACGTTCCGTCCTAATAATCCCTTAACCAGACAGGAGGCAGCTGTGATTACTGCCAAGCTGTTGAAGCTGAATACGAATGCATCTACTACTAAATTTAAAGACAACAGTCAGTTTGCCGCATGGAGCCGTGGAGCCATCGCAGCAGCTGCAGATAAGAAGATCATAAACGGCTATCCAGACGGAACATTCGGTCCTAAAAAAGCGCTGACCCGCGCCGAGGCAGTAGGTATCATAAGCAACTCGGTAGTGTATAAACCGACAGCACCAGGCGGTGTGAATCCTACGCCAGTACCTACACCAACACCGTCGGCTACACCTGTACCTACAGCCAGTCCTACCCCAGTTCCTACATCTGTTCCAGGTGGGGGCAGCGGAGGCGGCGGCGGTGGTGGCGGTGGCGGGACCATCACCACTCCAACGGTTACTGGTGCCACCTATGGTCATGTCGGATCGGTTACTGCAGATGTGTACCTCACACCTTCAGTAACAGGTGAAGTATATTATGTTGTGGTTCCATATACCAGCACGCTGATAACACCAAGTGTGGCGGAAGTAAAAGATGGACAGGGTGGTGCTGGTGTAACGGTTGTAAACCATGGAACCAAGGCAACCGCCGCTAACACAACAGTCTCCTTCTCCGTTTATGGCCTGCAAGCCAACACAGAATATGCTACATTCGCTGTAGTTACGGACACTTCCGGCAATTGGTCCTCCGTAGCAAAAGTGCAGTTGAAGACAGCCCCAGCCAATGCAGATGCCATTACGCTGGCACAACCGGGACAGATTGGAACCGTAACAGCTGATGTGTACTTCAAGTATGGACAGGCTGGCGGAACGACCCAGCAGGTTAAATACGTAGTACTTCCTGAGAACGATGCTGTACCAAGTGCTGCACAGGTGGCAGCCGGTCAGAATAGTGCAGGTACCACGCTGGCAGCACCATGGACAGGTACTGTGTCTGTGCTTCCAGGGGCAGGTCACACGCACACCTTAACTGGACTTACTGCGGGAACAGGTTATAAGGTTTATCTGGTTAGCGGCTCCGGCAGCAACTGGTCATCCGTAGAGGTTGTCCGCTTGCATACAAAGCAGCCATAGCAGAAGGGATTCAGGTAGCAGATTCATAAGTGATGAATTTAGTTACACTGACTGTGCATGAGCAATTATAGTCTGTAGCAGAATAGAATTGTAATCGTCCGGAAAGGGTCGTTTCTATGCTCTTTCCGGACTTCTTTTTTAAAGACGAATATCTTGTAGGGAATTTGTTAGCTTAATGTAAAGGCTGTCATGATTTGTTTTTTACTTAGCTCTAACAATTTGGTATAATGGAGCTGTAAACAAAGGAGGAGTGCCCCATGCAATTTAGCATTCGAGGTCAACAAATTGAAGTGACCGACGCTTTGAGAGACTATGTTGATAAGAAGCTCAGCAGACTTGAGAAGTATTTCGATGCACCCCCTACCTCAGAAGGATATGTAACGCTTAGCGTTGTACGCGGCCTTCATACAGTGGAAGTAACGATTCCGCTTGCAGGTGTGACGCTTCGTGCGGAAGATCGCAGCGATGACATGTATTCATCCATTGATGCCGTAGTGGACAAGCTGGAACGCCAAATTCGTAAACACAAGACCAAATTGAACCGTAAGTTCCGTCAGGAAGGCAGCCTGAAGACATTATTCGTGGAAGGCAATGGTAGCTCTGTAGCTGTAGAAGAACAGGATACGGACGATGATTTGGAGGTTGTACGGAACAAGCGCTTTACTCTGAAACCTATGGATGTGGAGGAAGCTATCCTGCAAATGAATATGGTAGGACATAACTTCTTTGTCTTCTCCAATATCGATACATCCGAAGTGAGTGTTGTTTACAAACGTAACGATGGTAAATACGGACTGATTGAACAGAACTAAACTTCAGCCAATTTCAATAATTGCTGCGATTTAGAAGGGATTATTATCAGTCAGATGTGAAAAATTAAACGAGCCCTTATTCGCGTGAAGCGAATAGGGCTCTTATGCGTATATATAGTTATGTATGAAAATGTGCCAAGTATTTGCTTGTATTGCGGCATCTCTTACAAACTGTTACAATTTATGAAGCAGCGGAATCGATTCTGCATTTTGGCCCTTTCAATTTAAGTGGGGATGGGCTAAGGTTCCACCATCTGTGTTGCATGAAAGGGGTTAACCATGCTAGGACTTGTAAAGAAAATTTTTGGTGATACTAATGATCGTGATGTTAAACGACTCTCGAAAACAGTCGAAATTATTAATGGATTGGAGCCGGATTTTGCGGCGCTTTCGGATGAAGCACTGAAGGGAAAGACGGAAGAATTCCGCGCCCGGATCGAAAAGGGTGAGACGCTGGAAGAGCTTCTGCCCGAAGCTTTTGCTACAGTTCGTGAAGCATCCAAGCGGGTGCTGGGCAAGCGTCATTATGACGTGCAGCTTATTGGTGGTATGGCACTGCATGAAGGCCGTATCGCTGAGATGAAGACAGGTGAAGGGAAGACCCTTGTAGGTACACTTCCTGTTTACTTGAACGCATTGCTCGGTAAAGGCGTTCATGTCGTTACAGTCAATGACTACCTGGCTCAGCGCGACAGCGCCGAAATGGGACAAATCTATAATTTTCTGGGCATGACGGTCGGGGTCAACCTGAGCGGCATGGACCATGCTTATAAACAAGATGCGTATGCCAACGATATTACGTATGGTACGAACAATGAGTTTGGTTTTGACTACTTGCGGGATAACATGGTGCTCTATAAGGAGCAAATGGTTCAGCGTCCGCTCTATTTCTGTATAATTGACGAAGTGGACTCCATCCTGATCGATGAGGCCCGTACACCGCTGATTATTTCGGGGCAAGCTGAGAAGTCGACAGAACTGTACTATGCGGCTGACCGGTTTGTGAAGAAATTAAAGGCAGAAGAAGACTACACAGTCGACATTAAGGTGAAATCCGTTGCCTTGACTGAAAAAGGTGTGGCTGTGGCTGAACGTGCTTTTGGCGTAGAGAACTTGTATGACCACAGCAATGTAACGCTGAACCATCATATCGTACAGGCACTCAAGGCGAATGTTATCATGCGCCGTGACGTGGATTATGTAGTGAATGAAGAAGAAGTGGTTATCGTTGACGAATTCACAGGCCGGCTGATGGCGGGCCGCCGTTATAGCGATGGTCTGCACCAGGCGATTGAAGCCAAGGAAGAAATTCAGGTACAGAACGAGAGCATGACGCTCGCAACGATCACCTTCCAGAACTACTTCCGGATGTACCGTAAGCTGGCTGGGATGACTGGTACAGCGAAGACGGAAGAAGAGGAATTCAAGAAGATTTATGGTCTTGAGGTTCTTCAAGTTCCAACGAATAAAGTGAATCAGCGTCAGGATATGCCGGATGTGGTCTATAAGTCCGAGAACGGTAAATTCAACGCTGTTGTGACTGAGATTGTGGAGCGTCACAAGAAGAATCAGCCGGTGTTGGTGGGTACCGTTTCAATCGAAAACTCCGAACTTCTCTCTGAAATGCTGAAGCGCAAAGGTGTTAGACACCAGGTGTTAAACGCGAAGCATCACGCGACGGAAGCGGAAATTATCACTCATGCAGGACAACCAGGTACGGTTACGATCGCTACCAATATGGCGGGTCGTGGTACAGATATTATTCTGGGTGAAGGTGTATCCGAACTCGGTGGATTGCATATCATTGGTACAGAGCGCCATGAATCACGGCGGATTGACAATCAGCTTCGCGGACGTGCAGGACGTCAGGGCGACCCTGGCTCCACACAGTTCTACCTGTCCCTCGGCGATGAACTGATGAAGCGTTTTGGTGCAGATAATGTACTGAACATGATGGACCGTCTTGGATTTGAAGAAGATCAGCCGATCGAGAGCCGGATGATTACCCGTGCTGTCGAGTCCGCTCAGAAACGGGTGGAAGGCAATAACTTTGACATTCGTAAAGTGGTCCTCCAGTATGATGATGTAATGAACCAACAGCGCGAAATCATCTACAAGCAGCGTCGTGAAATTCTGGAATCAGAGAACATCAAGGATATTGTAATGGAAATGATCAAACCGGTCGTGGACCGGGTAGTTCGTGCCCATTGTAGCGACGATATTCCTGAGAACTGGGAACTTCAGGAAGTTGCGGATTATGTGAACAGCAAATTGCTGGATGAAGGTACATTGACTCGTGATGATCTGTGGGGCAAAGAAGTTGAGGAGATCACTGACTATATCTTCGATCGTGTACTGGAGAAGTATGCAGCCCGCGAAGAACGTCTTGGCTCAGAGCTGGTTCGTGAATTCGAGAAGGTTATTGTACTTCGTTCCGTAGATAGCAAATGGATGGATCATATTGATGCGATGGACCAACTGCGTCAAGGGATTCACCTTCGTGCATACGGCGGTACAGATCCGCTTCGCGAATACCAGTTCGAAGGCTTCGAAATGTTTAATGAAATGACCGCCAACATTCAGGAAGAAGTGGCGACTTATATTATGAAGGCACACATCGAGACGAATCAGGAACGTCAATCTGTAGTGGAAGAAGATAAAATCTCCACCAACGGTGAGCCGGCTGAGAAGCGTCCGGTGCATGTGGAAGAAGCGATCGGCCGCAACGATCCTTGTCCTTGCGGAAGCGGCAAGAAATACAAGAACTGCCACGGCCAGAACGCGTAAGCTAACAAGGGACCGTGTATATACTCTTATAGTGCGTGCGGTATCAGACAATTAATGAGGATGTCTTAAATGAGAGACAGTTATCGTTACAGTGTCTGCTATACATTTTCTAGAGGGTATAATAACAACAAAGAGCGGCTGGGCCCGGGGATTCCCCGTTACGGTCGGCCGCTCTTTTGGGTACTTTTTTTGTGAATGTTAATGTAGAGGGTTATTGGAACTGGAGAAGCGTCAGCGTTCGCCTTTATCACCGGATTCTTACTGCTAAATGCATTATAATTCATGGAATCTGGTGATAACAGCGGTCGGAAGTCCAATAATCTTGGAATGGCCGATATTCACCAAACTTGTACTCAAATAAGCGAAGCTGATAACTCATTTTTGAAAGGTGAAGTGACATATGATAGATCCAAATGTAAAGCAGGACCTGCGGGAAATCGGCAAGAAATTAACCAACCTTAGGGGGTCTCTTTGACTTAGACCTTAAGCAAGAGATGATTGCTAACTTCGAAGAGAAGATGGCGGCTCCCGGATTCTGGGATGACAGCGAGCAGGCTCAGGGCATTATTGCCGAGATGAATGCTGTTAAATCTTCGGTAGATCAGTATGAGAAGCAGAAGCAGGATTATGATGATGCTGCGATGATGGCTGAGTTGGCCGATGAAGAGGGCGATGAGGAACTGGCGGCTGAGGTTGCTGGCAACATCCGCGCTCTGGCCGGTAAAGTGGATGAGTTCGAGCTGCAGCTGCTGCTGAACCAGCCATATGACAAGATGAATGCTATCCTTGAGCTGCATCCGGGCGCAGGCGGCACCGAGTCCCAAGACTGGGGACAAATGCTGCTGCGGATGTATACGCGCTGGGCCGAGAAACGCGGCTTCAAGGTCGAGGTGCTTGATTATCTTCCAGGGGATGAGGCAGGAATCAAGAGTGTGACCCTGCTAATCAAAGGCTTTAACGCTTATGGTTACTTGAAGGTAGAGAAGGGCGTACACCGATTGGTACGTATCTCGCCTTTTGACTCCTCCGGCAGACGCCATACTTCATTCGTATCCTGTGATGTGGTACCAGAAATATCGGATGATGTGGAAGTTGAAATCTGTACAGAGGATCTTAAAATCGATACTTACCGGGCAAGTGGTGCCGGTGGTCAGCATATCAATACGACAGACTCGGCGGTGCGGATCACGCACTTACCAACTGGTGTGGTTGTGACTTGTCAGAATGAACGTTCTCAGATCAAGAACCGTGAACGGGCGATGACAATGCTTCGTTCCAAGCTGTATGAGCGCAAGCTGCAAGAGCAGCAGCAACAGCTGGATGAAATCCGAGGAGAACAGTCGGATATTGCCTGGGGTAGCCAGATTCGCTCCTATGTGTTCCATCCCTATAGTATGGTAAAGGATCACCGCACTTCCGTGGAAACCGGAAACGTGGGTGCTGTAATGGATGGCGATCTGGACGCATTTATTGATGGATATTTGCGCAGCCAAATCAAGACTGAAGCTGAATAAGTACAAATGAATTCCTACGCTTCCTCGGAGGCCGTAGGAATTTTTGGCGTCAAGAGAAAAGATAAAGTTACTTTGAAGGAGAGCCTTTCATGCAAAAGATCAACTCACGCAATAAGCCGCCGTTCATTCCGTTGAATGGACCCCTGCGCCATGCAGTGGATTTAGGACTGATTCTGTTGGGGTCACTGATTACGGCGCTTGCGTTCAATTTATTTTTCCTGCCGAACCGGATTGCTTCCGGAGGGGTATCCGGTCTATCCGTACTGGCCGAAGCCTGGTTTGGGGCAGAGCCTGCTTTTACCCAGTGGGCATTGAATATTCCACTCTTCGTGATGGGGGTAGTATTGCTGGGCAAGCAGTATGGAATGCGCTCTTTGCTGGGCAGCTTCGTGCTGCCGTTGTTTATTTTTTTGACCAAAGATGGCCCTGTTCCGACTACTAATCCTCTCCTTGCTTCTATATATGGAGGGATTGGGGTAGGTCTTGGCCTTGGGCTGGTCTTCCGTGGACGCGGCTCGACAGGCGGTCTCTCGATCTTGGCCCAGATTATTCAGAAGTTCTCCGGTCTGAGCTTCTCCATGTCAGTTGTGCTGCTGGATGGTACGGTGATTACGCTGGCGGCGTTTGTACTGGGGATGGAGCAGGCGATGTATGCGCTGATTGGTTTATTCGTTACCGGCCGGGTCATTAACGCGCTGGAGGTTGGCTTTAGCTATACCAAGGTCGCGTATATTATCTCGGAGCAGACAGAGGAGATCACACAGGCGATATTGAATGATCTCGACCGCGGACTGACCAAGCTGAACGCCCAAGGCGGCTATACAGGCGATGATCGCACTGTGCTTATGGTTGTGGTCGGCCAGAACGAAATCACAAGACTTAAAGCAATTGTCCGTTCGGTTGATCCGGGCGCGTTCGTAATTATTACAGAGGCCCATGAAGTGCTGGGCGAAGGATTTAAAAGAGAAGCGTGAACTCTCCTGCGCGGGGAGTCGCGCTTCTTTTTTTATACCGAAACTATGTACAAAGTTAACTTAACATGTTGTATTTATATTAATTGAGTCGTATAATAATACATATTTCAGAGCGGCTATACAATAGACTGAATATCAGGCAAGACCAGATAGATTAGAGTATCAACATCAAGCAGAAAGTGGGGATGACAGTGGAGGGCAAGCTGAGGGCGGCAATTGTGGGTTCAACGGGATACGGAGGCGTGGAGCTGATCAGGCTGCTGCAAAGTCATCCTAAGGTGGAGATCACATCAGTGATTTCCTCATCTAGCGCAGGGGTGCCTATTGAAGAAGGATTCCCGCATCTGACCGGGGTAGTGGAGCTAAAGCTGGACGGAGTGGATGCAGCAGAGATTGCCGGGAAGGCGGATGTTGTATTCACAGCTACCCCGTCGGGGGTAAGCGCAAAGCTGGTCCCACAGCTGCTTGAGGCAGGACTCAAGGTTGTGGATCTGTCGGGTGATTTTCGCTTGAAGGACGGCGCAGCTTATGAGCAGTGGTATAAACACCCGGCACCGGCCGAAGCTTATCTGGAGCAGGCGGTATACGGGCTGTGCGAGGTGTATGGAGAGCGGGCGGCGGGAGTTGATTTTATATCGAATCCAGGCTGTTATCCTACAGCTACGCTGCTGGGGTTGGTTCCGGCCATTGAAGCGGGCTGGATCAAGCATGATAGCATCATTATTGATGCGAAATCAGGGGTGTCTGGAGCAGGTCGTGGAACGAGCCTGATGGTGCATTTTTCAGAGATGAATGAGAATTTCAAAGCTTATAAGATCAATAAGCATCAACATATCCCGGAAATTGAGCAGACGCTTTCGGACGTTGCAGGGAAGGATGTTACGGTGACATTCACCACACACCTTGTCCCTATGACACGGGGCATTATGAGTACGATGTATGCGGGAATGAGCGGGCAATATACGGAACAGGATTTTGTGGACTTATATCGTAAGTATTATGCAGGCAGACCTTATGTGCGCGTGCGCGACGCGGGAGTGATCCCGGCGACGAAGGAAGTTAGCGGCTCCAACTATTGTGATATTGGCTTTGCGACAGATGCCCGTACCGGGCGCATTACGATCGTATCCGTTATTGATAACATCGTGAAGGGTGCAGCTGGGCAGGCAATACAGAACCTCAATTTGATGATGGGATGGGAGGAAACCCTTGGCCTCGGCTATACACCTGTGTATCCGTAGAGTTCAGTGGTAAAAGAGACAATGAGCGAGAAGCAAACATATACCGTCGTGGAAGGCGGCAGCATCACAACACCTAAGGGCTTCAAAGCAGGAGGTCTGCACTGTGGCTTGAAAAAAACAGACCGAAACGACCTCGGCGCCATCCTGTGTGAGGTGCCTGCTACAGCGGCGGGAGTATATACAACGAATGTATTTCAGGCTGCTCCACTGAAGGTGACCCGGGAAAGTCTGGTGAATGGAACGCTACAGGCGCTTGTCGTGAACAGCGGCAATGCCAATGCCTGCACAGGGGAACAAGGGGAAGCAGATGCGTATGAGATGCGTGCCGCTACTGCCCGTCAGCTGAATGTGGCGGAAGAGAATGTGGCCGTTGCTTCAACTGGTGTGATTGGGGAACTGCTCAAGATGGATGCTGTGCGGAGCGGGATTGCCGGATTACCGGAGAAGCTGGATGGAGGAGCTGCTGGAGCAGAAGAGTTCTGCCAAGCGATTTTAACTACAGATCTGGTGAAAAAAGAGTGCTGCGTAAAAGTGTCCGTAGGCGGTGAAGAGGTCGTGATTGCTGGAGCCGCGAAGGGCTCCGGGATGATTCACCCCAACATGGCAACGATGCTCGGCTTTATGACTACAGACGCAGCCATTGACGGTGAGGACTTGCTGAATCTGCTGCGCGCTGCTACGAATGTTACTTTTAATATGATAACTGTTGATGGTGATACTAGTACGAATGATATGCTCGTGGCGATGGCCAGCGGGCTTGCTGGAAATAGTAAGCTGAACCGGCTGCACCCGGATTGGGATAACTTTGCCGCAGCGTTCACACATGTATGCCAGAGTCTGGCAAAGTCGATTGCCCGTGACGGTGAAGGCGCAACGAAGCTGATCGAGGTTCGGGTCAGCGGGGCAGTGAACGATGAAGCTGCTGCTGCCATTGCGAAGACGGTGGTCGGTTCCAGTCTGGTGAAATCGGCGATTTTCGGCGCGGATGCGAACTGGGGACGGATTATTGCTGCTGTAGGGCGTGCTGGAGTTCCGGTTTCACCGGAACGGGTGGACATCTCGCTGGGAGCAATTGAAGTATTGCTACAGTCGAAGCCGGTTGCTTTTGATGAAGAGCAGGCTTTGGTCTACTTGCAGAAGAGTGACACGGTTCTGATTACAGTAAAGCTGCATGATGGAGAGGGAACGGCCACTGCGTGGGGCTGCGATCTTACTTACGATTATGTGCGCATTAATGCTGCATACCGCACCTAACCCTGCGGGCATGGCTGCTGAAGTGCTTCGGGGAGGGCTTGAATAATGGTACAGGATGCAATAGATAGAGATGCGAAGGCGACCGCTCGGTTGTTCGTGATGAAGTGCGGTGGCAGTACGCTTGCGGCGCTTCCGGATTCGTTCTTTGAGGAGCTGCGTGACCTGCAAGCGGACGGGATTCAGCCTGTGATCGTACATGGGGGTGGACCGGCTATTTCAGAGAACCTGACTAAGCTGGGCATCGAGAGCAGCTTCGTAAACGGCCTGCGAGTGACCACAGAAGAAGTGCTGGACGTTGTGGAGATGACGCTGGCGGGCAGCATTAATAAAGCGATCGTACGTCGGATTCAAGGCAGCGGGGGGCTTGCGCTTGGATTGTCCGGCGTGGATGGCAACTTGATTACCGTTCGTCCGGTAGACAATAGCGCTGAGGTAGGGCTGGTCGGAGAAGTAACCGGGGTGAAGGCAGAGATTGTGACGGGTATCCTCGCCTTGGGTTATATTCCTGTGATTGCCCCGATCGGGGTGGATGCGGGAAGCCAGCGTTACAATATTAATGCAGATACGGCAGCGGGAGCTGTGGCTTCTCATATTGATTCACCGCAAATGATCGTAGTGACGGATGTTCCCGGTATTATGCGGACCATAGACGGGGAGAAGGTGGTTCTCCCCTCGGTGACGGTACAGGAAATTGAAGCGTTGATTGCCAGCGGCGAAATCTATGGCGGTATGATCCCCAAAGTTCGTGCAGCGATCGATTGCATCCAGGGTAATGTGTCTGAGGTGGTTATCGTGGACGGTAAGGAGCCGCATGTGTTGGGACGGGTACTACAGGGAGAAGATATCGGAACGCGTATCGTCCGATAAAGAGTACATGTATCTTGGACGTATTCAAGTTCACTATAAATAGGCAGCCCATTAGCGGCGCAGATGACAGGAGAGTGACAATGGAATGAGCAAGCTTACACAAGTGGAAGAAGGTAAAGTGGCAGGTGGCGCGGCAGGACAAGAGGAGCCGGCAGAGAAGCTGAGCGCAGTGTTCCCATCCTATGCCAGATTCGATATCAGCCTCGTTAAAGGTAAGGGCAGCTGGGTGTGGGACGACAAAGGGAACAAGTATCTGGATTTCACCTCCGGACTGGCAGTGACTAGTTTGGGTCATGCTCCGGAGAAAGTCGGCGCCAAGCTGAAGGAGCAGATCGATACACTATGGCATGTCTCCAATCTGTTCCATATTCCGGGACAGGACAAGGTAGCCAAGCTGCTTACCGAGAACAGCTGCGCAGACCAAGTCTTCTTCTGCAACAGCGGGGCGGAAGCTAATGAAGCGGCTATCAAGCTGGCACGTCGTTACCAGCAGAAGATCAAGGGTGTGGACCGTTACGAGGTTATCACTTTCGAGCAGTCCTTCCATGGCCGCACATTGGCAACACTGACCGCTACCGGGCAGCAAAAGGTCAAGGAAGGCTTCCTGCCGCTTCCGGCAGGCTTCAAAACCGTGCCACTACATGATTTGTCTGCGCTGGGGGCGGCAATCGGCGAGCATACAGCAGCGATCATGATTGAAATGATTTTGGCCGAGGGTGGCGTGCTTGAGGTACAACCAGAGTTTCTCGAAGCCGTGGCTGCACTTTGTAAAGAGCATGGACTGCTGTTGATTGTAGATGAAGTACAGACTGGCATGGGACGTACAGGCAAGCTGTTCGGTCATCAGCACTACAATATTGAGCCGGATATTTTCACATTGGCTAAAGGCGTGGCAAGCGGCTTCCCGGCAGGGTTGATGCTGGGCAAAGGTTATCTGCGCGAAGCGTTCTCGCCTGGCAGCCATGCGACTACTTTCGGGGGAACGCCTCTGGCGGCAGCAGTTATGTCCGCGACCATTGAGACAATGCTTGAAGAAAATGTACCGCAGCTTGCGGCTGAATCGGGCAGCTACCTGGTCGGACAGCTGAAAGAAAAGCTGGCGGATGTTCCTTTTATTACTGAAATTCGCGGTAAGGGTCTGCTGATCGGTATTGAATGCAAGGGTCCTGTAGGCGATATTGTGCTGGCTGGACAGAAAAAGGGGCTGCTGTTCGTAACAGCTGGACCCAATGTCATCCGGTTGCTGCCGAACTTGTATGTCAGTAAAGAGGAAATCGATCAGGCGGTGGACATCCTTTCGGAACTCATTCATACTTATGCTACAGAAGCAAACGGGGAGGCCTAGTTCATGAATCAGGTTATACCAAGTGAAACACAGGATATTGCCAAGAAGCTGAAGGGGCGCGACCTTCTGGAACTGAATGATTACAGCCCGGAGGAGATTACGTACCTGATTGAGCTGGCGATTGAACTGAAGAAGAAGCAGAAGAACGGCGAGGTCTATCAGCCGCTGAAGGGCAAGACGATCGGTCTTATTTTTGAAAAATCATCCACGCGTACCCGCGTATCGTTCGAAGTTGGCATGTTCCAGTTGGGTGGTCATGCGTTATTCCTGAGCAAAAATGACATTCAGCTCGGACGTGGCGAGACCGTTGGCGATACAGCACAAGTGATGTCCCGTTATCTGGACGGTATTATGATCCGGACCTTCGGCCATGACAAGGTAGAGGAGTTGGCTAAGTACGCTTCGGTGCCGGTGATCAACGGCTTGAGTGACCTAGCGCATCCTTGCCAGGTGCTGGCAGACTACCAGACTGTATACGAGCACAAGGGTCGCTTGAAGGGCTTGAAACTGGCTTATATCGGTGACGGGAACAACATGGCCCATTCCCTGCTCATCGGCGGAGCCAAGCTGGGCGTGCATGTATCGATAGCGGGCCCGCAAGGCTATGAGCCGGATGCAGCAGTAGTGGCAGAGGCACGCGAGATTGCCAAGGAGACTGGCGCAGAGATCGTGGTGACAACTAGCCCGCAGGAAGCGGTGCAGGATGCCGATGTCATTTACACGGATGTATGGGCCAGCATGGGCTTCGAAGAAGAGCAATTGGCGCGTGAAGCGGCGTTCAAGGACTATCAGGTTAATGAGGAACTGGTGAAGGGTGCGAAGAGCGACTATCTGTTCCTGCACTGCTTGCCAGCACACCGTGAGGAAGAAGTGAGCACAGGTGTGATCGACGGCCCCAACTCGGTGATTTTTGATCAAGCAGAGAACCGCCTGCATGCGCAGAAAGCGCTGATGGCTGCCCTAATGGGTTAAGGAAAAGGATCTTATTAAAAATATAATTATCTATATAAGATGGATTTGATAGTGGCATCTTGATGCTTGTGAGGAAGTAACGTAGTGGAAGTTTGGAACTGGAGAAGCGTCAGCGGTCGTCTTTATCATCAGATTTCATCCGCAAAATGCGGCTTAAATAATAGAAATCTGATGATAACAACGATCGGAAGTCCAAACATTCCGCGCAGTTACGACCAGACGCGAGACTTCAAAGGTGCTCGTATTCAATACATCTTATATAGCCCACACGAAAGGAAGTTGCTTGTTCATGGCTAAGGAAAAAATTGTACTCGCCTATTCTGGCGGACTCGATACATCAGTTATTCTGAAATGGCTGAAAGAGACTTATGATGCGGAGATCATCGCGTTCACAGCCGATATCGGCCAGAAGGAAGAACTCGATGGCTTGGAGGAAAAAGCGCTCGCTACCGGCGCGTCCAAGGTATACATCGACGACCTGCGTGATGAATTCGCGAGTGACTTTATCTATCCAATGTTCCAATCGGGCGCGTTGTATGAAGGCCAGTACCTCTTGGGTACGAGTATCGCTCGTCCACTGATTGCCAAGCGGATGGTGGATATCGCCATCGCTGAAGGCGCAACAGCCATCGCGCATGGCGCGACCGGCAAAGGCAACGATCAGGTGCGTTTTGAGCTGAATGCTGCTGCATTGGCGCCTGGCATCCAGGTAATTGCACCTTGGCGTCTGGAAGAATTCCGTAACCAGTTCCCGGGCCGTGCGGAAATGATCGCATACGCAGAAGCTAATGATATCCCGGTTCAGGCCTCGGCAGCGAAGCCGTATTCCATGGACCGCAACCTGCTGCACATCAGCTATGAGAGCGGCGTACTGGAAGATCCTTGGTTTGATCCGAGCGCTCCAGAAAACAAAGGGATGTTCCTGCTGAGCAATGCGCCTGAGGATGCACCGGATGAGCCGGAATATCTGGAGCTTGAATTCCTGAAAGGCGACTGTGTAGCCCTGAATGGCGAGTCATTGTCTCCGCTTCAGGTAATGGAGAAGCTGAACGAACTGGGCGGCAAGCACGGCATCGGTCGTGTGGATATGGTTGAGAACCGTTTTGTCGGCATGAAGAGCCGCGGCGTCTATGAGACCCCGGGCGGAACCATTCTGTTCACAGCGCATCGGAAAATGGAGTCCATCACAATGGACCGCGAGGTCATGAACCTGCGCGACAGCCTGATTACCCGTTACAGCACGTTGGTATACAACGGCTTCTGGTTTGCTCCTGAGCGCAAGGCGCTGCAAGCATTGGTTACCGAGAGCCAGCAAAACGTCACAGGTACAGTGCGCGTCAAGCTCTACAAAGGCAACATTATCGGTGCCGGCGTGAAGAGCCCAGTGAGCTTGTACAATCCTGAGATCGCGACTATGGAAGCTGATCCAACGCAGGCTTACGACCAAGGGGATGCAACAGGCTTTATCCGCCTGAATGCCCTGCGTCTTAAAGTATCTTCTGGCGTGGCAGAATCGAATAAATAAGTAGAGAGTACGTTCAGATAGAGCAATCAAACAAGCGGACCGTTCAGTGGGCCGTTCCTCCCGCAAGGACAGGAGCGGCTCTCTGGCGTCCAAGGAGGAGGAGTCGACAGGTGAGCAAGCTGTGGGGCGGAAGATTTACCAAAGGGACGAACAAGCTGGTGGAGGAATATACAGCATCCATCGGGTTTGATAAGGCATTGGCGGAAGAAGATGTGCAGGGCAGTCTGGCCCATGTCACCATGCTGGGCAAATGCGGAATTTTGCCGCAGGAGGATGTTGAGACGATCAAGGCGGGTTTGAACAAAGTGCTGGATAAGGTTCGTGCGGGAGAGGTCGTTTTCTCGGTATCGGATGAAGACATTCACATGAACATTGAGAAGCATTTGATTGAAGAAATCGGTCCAGTCGGCGGCAAGCTGCATACCGGACGTAGCCGTAACGACCAAGTGGCGACGGATATGCATCTTTATCTGCGCAACCGCGTGGTGGAATTGGTGGGCCTACTCCACAACCTTCAGGAATCCCTGATTGAGCAGGCAAAAGATAATGTAGAGACGATTATCCCTGGCTACACGCATTTGCAGCGGGCACAACCGATTCTGTTCGCCCATCATTTGCTGGCCTATGTGTCCATGTTCCGCCGCGATGCGGAGCGCCTGACGGATAGCTACAAACGGATCAATGTGCTGCCGCTGGGAGCAGGTGCGCTGGCGGGAACGACGTTCCCGATCGACCGTCATTTTGTGGCGGAGCAGCTCGGCTTTGACAGTGTGTACGAGAACAGTCTGGATGCTGTCAGCGACCGCGACTTTATCGTAGAGTTTCTGGCCAATGCTTCGCTTGTGATGACACATTTGTCTCGGCTGAGTGAGGAACTGGTACTGTGGAGCAGCACTGAGTTCAGCTTCGTCGAACTGGATGATGCCTTCTGCACCGGCAGCAGTATCATGCCGCAGAAGAAAAATCCCGATGTTCCGGAACTGGTCCGGGGCAAAACAGGCCGCGTATACGGCAACCTGATCGGTCTGTTGACCGTGCTGAAGTCGCTTCCGCTGGCCTATAATAAGGACATGCAGGAAGACAAGGAAGGCATGTTCGATACGGTGACTACATTGACAGGGGCGCTGCAGTTGTTCGCTCCAATGATCGCTACGATGAAGGTGAACAAAGGCCGCATGCGCGAAGCGGTGAACACCGACTTCTCCAACGCGACCGATATCGCCGATTTCCTGGTGGGCAAAGGATTGCCGTTCCGTCAGGCACATGAAGTCATCGGCAAGACTGTGTTGTACTGTATCAACGAGGGCAAGTTCCTGCTGGATCTCACGCTCGATGAGTTCAAGCAATTCTCGCCGTTGTTCGATGAGAGCATCTATGCGGTACTGCAGCCGGAAGCTGTTGTGAACGCACGTAATGTATACGGTGGCACAGCTACCGTGCAGGTGAAGGCTGCCATCGAACGGGCCGAAGCTGCCCTGCATGAAGCGAATGAGTGGGTTGTAAAGCACGGCAACGCTGTTTTGTAGGTTGTTATTACAGATGACCCTACGATAGGCGCGAATATTCCTGAACATGACAAAGACTGTCTATCCCTGGCTACTGGAGCACGGGAGAGACAGTCTTTTTTTGCAAAATAAAATCTATTTATTTGAGTGGCAGCCAGGCCAGCACATCGCGGATCTTGGCATCCCAATAACCCCATTCATGCTCTCCTGGGCCTTCGTCGTAAGTTAGCGACAGAGAAGTCTTACGGCAGGCGTCCCGGAATGACAGATTGTTCTCATACAGAAAGTCCTCTGTTCCACAGCATTGATAAAAGGCCGGTTTCGGCCCTTGTGATTGATCTAGTTCCTTCAAGAGCCACAGGAGATCGTCTGGTGTGCCTGCAACGTCTTTTTCGCCGAAAATCATCTGATACCCTCTCTTGGCAGCCGGATCATCCGTATTTTTGAAATGCTGTGCGATATCCAGTGAACCTGACAGACTGGCCACGGCTGCGAAGCTTTCGGGCTTGCGCAGTCCTAACTTGAATGCCCCATAGCCGCCCATAGATAATCCCGCTACAAAGTTGTCCTCACGTTTATGCGAGAGTGGAAAAAAGGAGCGTGCCAGCGCAGGTAATTCCTCGCTGATGAAGGTCCAGTATTGGCCACCCATGGCCATATCTGTATAAAAGCTGTGATGCACCTGGGGCATCACCACTGCAATCCCCATTTCAGCAACATATCGTTCGATCGAGCTCCGGCGTAGCCAGATGGAGTCGTCATCCGACAAGCCGTGCAATAAGTACAACGTAGGGTGCAGCTCACCACGCGTTACATTGCTCATGCCGATCTGTGAGGTTGTTTTTTGCGGCAAAATAACAGTCATGGAGGTGCTGAGACCTAACACTTCCGAATAAAATCTACATTCAATTAAAGCCATTGTATATCCTCCTCCCAGCACAAATCATAGCATAGTCCCCAAATGGTATGGAACATCGAAAGCTCTGATTAGCGTTTTCATTGGCTCATGGATTGGGTATTTTAGCTTACGGGGTGTAATAAGCATCTTTAAGCGCACTTTTATGACTAATTTTGAAAAGGAGGAAATACAAGATGAATAAAAAATGGATGATTGGCACATTGGCTCTTTCCCTTGGACTACTGTCGGCCGGAGGAGGGGCGATAGCCGCTTCGACACCTACAGCAAACACTATAGCAAAAACGGTGGGGGCCTCGATACCAGGCAAGGAAGGTCCGGCAACGATTAACAATTTGACCGAGAAAAGCATCATTCCGCTACTAGTACATGCGCAGGCTATCTTTTCCTATGCCAGCCAGGGCGGGGGCGATTACAAACGGGAGATTTTTCAGTACAAAGGCGACGAATACCGTTATCTCTCCAGCGACATTGGAACAGAGCAGAAACTGCTGAATTACATAAAAAAGGCATTTACCCACAATGCAGCGGTTTATTATGCCCGGTCACAATTTATGGATCATGAAGGACGGATGACACAAGTGAACCGGGATTATGGGACATCACTGGATTTTGGAAAGGCTACTGCCCGGATGGTCTCCAAAAATGCGTTATCCGCAGTATTTGAATTGACAGTTCCCTATAAGAATCAAGGGGCTAACAAGGATGTAATCGTAAAGCTGAAGAAGGTGGAGGGATACTGGAGGATTGATGTGTCACCTAATGCGCTTTTTTAAAAGAGAGACTGCAGTGGAGAGCGGAGAATAGGCAGTACAAATAAAAAAAGCTCTACTGCAGGCAGCGGAGCAGATCGGACGGATAGGCAACGCCGGCATATTTTCCGTTACGAGTGACAATCACGCAATCATCCTTGGATTCATCCGGACGGTTGGTAGCCGCCGCCATCACGGTCTCCAGAGGGGCTTCAATGTCCAGCATTAGCGGAGTCTTGTTCATCAGCTTCAGAACTGGTTCGCCGTAGAAGGGATCTGCGCCCATCCGGCCGGTAGCACGTAGGAAGAAACGTTCACTCATTAGCAGTCCCAACGGTTCGTTAGCTGCGTTACAGACGACAATGCTTTTGGCTTCGGGATGCTGGAACATCACGCGCAGCGTTTCGCGGCAAGTACGGGAAGCATAGACAGCGGGCTCAGTGCGAATCAGTCCTGCAAGATCATTGATAACAGCTGTAGTCATTCTAAGTCATCCTTTCGAAATCGGGTGTATTCCTACTGTACTCCTGAATCGTAAACTGCGATGGTTCTCTGCGTAATGTACCCGTAAAAACAGGCAGACTGCATGTACACGAATATGAAAATAAAACGGTCGAACCTTCACGGGTCCGGCCGTTTTTGATAGATGTGATAAGCGCCCTGCATATCGCCTGGCGCAATCAAAGCAATTACGATGGCTGCGGTGCGCGTTATGGTGCTGCGGCTGCTGCGGATGACGTTCTAGTAAGGGCTGGTGCCGTGGCTGTTAGTTACTATTGACTGCTGCGCACGCCATCCTCCATAAAAGGACGCTCTGTAGCTTCTGGAGTCGGGTTCCGGCCCGCCCCGGGTTGATTGGCCGCGATGAGTCGTTTTTGCGCGGGGTAGACGTCGCGGGACAATTGGGTAGTCTCCACGGCTTTGCCATCCACATAGCGGGTGATGTGAGTCTCGACTACATATCCTGTTTTACCCTGCTGGATTACACGGGAGCTTCCAGGCGACAGAGAGGCATCGCGAATGAAAACATCCTTCGGTGGCAGAATCTCCACCGTTTTCGACTGGATATCATAGCTGATATTCTTAGGGAACGTGCCGAATAGCTTAACAGTCAAGGCACGCCCCTGAACCTCGGCTTGGATAATGATGTACTTGCCGGTATTATTCCGAAACCGGAAGTTGATATATCCTTCGGCGAACGTAGCGTCCTGTCCTTTTGGCAAATAATTGACGGGGACGGAATGATTGCGCCGCTCCACAATCTCAAGTCCAGTACGCAGCGCAGCGTTGTACAGTGTACTGGATACCTGACAAATTCCGCCGCCCATGCCGGGCTGCAGCCTGCCGCCGACGATGACCGGCGCTTCCCGGAAGCCATATTCCTGACGGGCTTTTTCAATGGCTTTGCCATAATCAAACACAGCATCTGGCGGGAGAATGGTTCCGTTAACGGCTTTGGCAGCGGCATCTACGTTATGTGTACGGCCGGGTCCGCTGCTGCCGAGGGAAGTGCTGAATTGTGTGATTTTCCGCTCGATACCCTGATCTTTTAATTCTTTCAGGGTGATCGCTGGCTCCAGCACGGTTAAGGGGACTTCCAGAATAAGGGGATTATTCTGTAGATCCTCCAGCTGTTGGAAGTCTGTAGGGACTGCTGCCAGCAAAGTAGTCTCCAGGGCGGTCCAGTTCACCTCGCGTGAATTAGTTCCCGGTGTGTAGACCACCTGGTCGCCAGGGGTAATGACCCGGGTGGCATCCACCGGGACGCCGAAGGCGGATCTCTCCCATGCGGGGCTGAGAATATCTTTGAGCTGTTTGATATCCAGACGAGAGGCTAGGCTCCAACTACGGGGAAAGTTGCGGCGGGCGTTGAAGCGGTCCCACAGATTTCCTTCCTTAAGCCCCTGGAGGGCTTGCAGGAAAGCCGGGGCTTTGTAGGTTAACCCGGCCTGCTTTAGGGTGGGCGAAAGATCCGCAGCGCCATCCGCCTTCAGAATAAGGGGAAGGGCTTCGAGTGCGCGAAGCCGCTGCTCTAGACCGGATTGAACATCATCGATATTCATGCCGCCAATCTCCCAGCCGGCAAGGTTGATTTCGTCAGGCAATGTGCGCTGACTCGTATAGAGTTGAAGCCCGCCGATGACAAGCGAACCTACTAATATAAGGCTGATCAATGCAATGAGAGCTGCGTGGATTTTTTTCATAGGAATCTCCTCTTAAGGGGTTGAATTGGTTAGGAAAGCCGTGATATTTCAAGTATATGTGCGGTCAATGTAAAACTTTCGGGTACTCAAGCCCTATCGGATTTGTTACAATAGAGACGCCTGCTGTAAAGTGCAGTTTATGGAAGTCTGGGCTGGACCCTGTCGAAGACTTCACGGCGGAATATGTCATAATCGGGAAGTGATAGAGTGATTGAAATGCAGGATGTATGGAAGACGTACCCCAATGGCACTCATGCGCTGCAGGGCGTGTCCGTCAAGATTGATCGAAACGAATTCGTATATGTTGTCGGTCCGTCTGGCGCTGGGAAGTCGACTTTCATGAAATTAATTTATAGAGAAGAGATGCCGACCAAAGGTCAGATTTCCGTGGGCGGTTTCAATATAGGCAAGCTCAAACCGCGCAAAATCCCTTATGTGCGCCGGAACATTGGCGTAATCTTTCAGGATTTTCGGCTGCTCCCGAAGCTGACGGCCTTTGAGAACGTTGCTTTTGCAATGGAGGTTATTGAAGCGCCGAAGAAAATTATCAAGAAGCGGGTCAATGAAGTACTAGATCTGGTCGGTCTGAAGAACAAAGCCAACCGCGAGCCTTCACAGCTCTCTGGCGGTGAGCAGCAGCGGATAGCCATTGCCCGGGCGATCGTTAATAATCCGTCGGTTATTATTGCGGACGAGCCGACGGGTAACCTTGACCCAGAGACCTCCTGGGATATTATGCAGCTGCTGGACGAGATCAATTTTCGTGGCACTACGATTGTCATGGCTACGCATAACCGTGACATTGTTAACAAAATGCGCAAGCGGGTTCTGGCCATCGAGAACGGCAACATTGTGAGAGACCAAGTGAGAGGGGAATACGGTTATGAGTTTTAAGACCTTCTTGCGACACGTGCGGGAAGGCTTCAAAAACGTATTCCGCAACGGCTGGATGTCCATAGCCTCCATTACCTCGATTGTCGTCTCGTTGTTCGTGCTAGGTGTCTTTATTCTGCTTGTACTTAATGTGAACGCTATCGCCGATAAGGCGGACAGTCAGGTCCAGATCAATGTGCATCTGGCGCTTAACACCGACCAGAAGCTACGTGAGACGGTGGAGAATGAGATCGGCAGCATGCCGGAGGTCAGCAAGATTACTTTTGTCTCCAAGGAGCAGGGTCTCAAGGAATTCCGTGAAGATATGGGTGCGGACGCCGCCGAACTTCTTGAAGGGTTCGATGAGGACAACAATCCGCTGCCGGACAAGCTGGTAATAGAAGTCATTGAGCCGACCACTGTCCCTTTTGTGGCTGAGAAAATCCAGGCGCTGAACGAGACTCACGAAGAGCAGCCTATTTATAAAGTCAATTACGGAAAAGGCTCGATCGAGACGCTGTTTAAAGTGACGCGTGCCGTGCGCAATATTGGTTTTATTTTTGTAGCAGGACTGGGCCTGATGTCCATGTTCCTGATCTCCAACACGATTCGCGTAACCATTTTGGCCCGTCGCAAAGAGATCGGCATTATGAAGCTGGTTGGAGCGACAAATTATTTTATTCGCTGGCCTTTCTTTATAGAAGGGGCACTGATCGGATTAATTGGTTCACTGGTTACCTCAGGCCTGCTGTACGCAGGTTACACCAGTCTGTTGTCTTCTGTGCAGGGTGACCCGATGCTGGGGCTGAAGCTGATTCCGTTCGGTGAGATCTGGATGCTACTGTGTGGTCTGTTGGTTGGACTGGGTATGCTGATCGGCATTTGGGGAAGTACCGTGTCCATTCGCAAGTTCTTGAAGGTATAACGAGATTTCGAAGGTTCAAGTCTGGCTTTTTATTTTAATTTTGATTTTGGATAAAGGATGGGGAGTGCGAGTTGAAGAAGATTGCTGCCGGGTTAGCCGTATTATTGCTGACTGTCACTATGTTCGGGCCCTCTGAAGGATATGCTAACAAAAAGAGTGTCGCCGAAATCGACAAGCAGCTCAAGAAGCTGCAGCAAGAAGTTAAGGAAGCCAAAGAGCAGCAGGTAAAAGCTGCTTCGCGCAATCAGGAAGCACAGCACTATAAGAACAAGACTAATATGAATTTGCAGTATGTGCTGGGGCAAGTAGATATGGTTAAAGGGAAGATGAAGGATATTTCTGGCAAAATCGCCGATACAGAGAAGTCGCTGAATCAGACGGCTGTTCAATTGGATGAAGCGGAAGCGCGTATTGCTTCTCGGGAAAAGGTTCTGGAGTCCCGGGTACGCCTTATGTATACGGACGGAGCCGTATCCTACCTGGATGTGCTGCTCTCGTCTAACAGCTTCACCGACTTCCTGGACCGGGCGGATTCTCTGAAGCTGATCGTGGATCAGGATCAGGATCTTCTGGTGCAGCATAAGGTGGACAAGCAGCTTGTCATCGACAAGAAGCAAGAGCTGGAAGGAAAGTACGCCCAAGCCAAGCAGCTCTACACCGATTTGGAGGAGCAGCGCAGCTTGCTGAAAGAGAAGGAAAAGGATAAACAGGAACTTATCGCTTACTATGACAAGGAAATTCAGGACTCTGATGATATCAGTGAGGAGCAGAATGCGAAGCTTGTAGAGCTGGCCAGTCAGCGTTCTAACTTGGAGAAGGAAAAGGATAAGCTTAAAGCAGAGGAAGCGGCGAGAAAGGCAGCTGCTGCCAAGGCTGAAGCTGCCCGCAGAGAGGCTGAGGCCAAGAAGAAAGCGGCGAAGGCAGCGGCTTCTACAAGCTCTACAGCTTATGCAGGCGGAGACGGTCCGCTCCTGAGACCTGTAGGTGCAGCACGGATTTCTTCCCCTTATGGCTACCGAACTCATCCAGTAACGGGAGAAGTGGGCAAGCTGCATACCGGAACGGACTTTGCCGTTGCGCAGGGAACCAGCATTCATGCTGCAGATTCCGGCACGGTGCTGGTAGCGGAATGGTGGAATGGGTACGGCAACTGTGTGATTATTGATCATGGCGGCGGTATGTGGACATTGTATGGCCATATTCGTGACGGCGGAATCAAAGTTAAGGCTGGTGATCACGTGAGTCGTGGACAGGTTATCGCGGAGTCCGGTTCTACCGGGCGTTCTACGGGTCCCCATCTTCACTTTGAAGTTCGGATCGACGGTAAGCCTGTTAATCCGATGCCATACTTGTAATTTTCGGACTTATAAATATTAATTGCACATAGGGCATATACTGGAAGAGATACCGTTCTATGCTGAACGGGTAAACCGAGGTTCGAGAGAGGGACAAGAAGGGACGGTGGGAACTGATGTTGAAGAAAAGCACAGCGGCGTTTTTAATGATCGCCGCCCTACTGTGCGGCAGCTTGCTGACCCTGAGTGTGACCGGTTATATGCAGATTTCCGGACAAGCTGCAGGGCAAGGAGCAATTTCCTCTGCGCTGAACGGAAGCAGTGGCCTGGATCAGAAGGAAGCCAAGAAGCTGGGTACGGCTCTTGGTTTGATTGAGGGGAATTACTATGAAACTGTAGATCGGAACAAGCTGATCGACGGTGCTGTCAATGGGATGATGGAAGCGCTGGGCGATCCGTATTCCAATTATATGGGTAAAGAAACGGCAGAGAAATTCGAGGAGAGCATCGAAGGCTCATTCTCCGGAATTGGAGCCGAAGTCTCCTCGGAGAATGGCAAGGTTGTCGTTGTGTCTCCGATCAAAGGATCACCTGCTGAGAAAGCGGGCATTCAGGCCAAAGACGTGATTCTTTCCGTTAACGGTGAGTCTTTGGAAGGTCTGGAGCTGAATGCAGCGGTTGCTAAAATTCGCGGTCCTAAGGGCAGCAAGGCTACGCTCAAAATTCAGCGTGCCGGCTCCGCAGAGCCGTTGGAGTTTGCCATCACCCGTGATGACGTGAAACTGGAGACCGTCTACGCCAGGCTGGAAAAAGGCGATGTCGGTGTCATTGAGGTGACTCAATTCTCCATGAATACAGCAGAGCGGTTCAAGGAAGAGCTGGACAGGCTGGAGAAGCAAGGCATGAAGGGATTGGTCATCGATGTCCGTAACGATCCTGGTGGTGTGCTTCCTGTAGTGATTCAGATGGCGGAGCAGTTCGTTCCGTCAGGTAAAACTATTGTGCAAGTTGAAGATAAGAACAAAAATCGTGAGCTTAGTAAATCCAAAGGATCCAGCAAAGCATATCCGGTTGTTGTTCTAATGAATAAAGGCAGCGCAAGTGCATCGGAAATTCTAGCAGGTGCCTTGCAGCAATCGGCAGGCGCCAAGCTGATCGGTGATAATTCATTCGGCAAGGGTACGGTGCAGACCAGCTTTGACAAGCAGCTCGGAGACGGCAGTTTGCTGAAGATCACGATTGCCAAATGGCTGACGCCTGACGGCACTTGGATTCACGGCAAAGGCATCAAGCCAGATATTGCAGTGGCTCAGCCCGACTATTTCTCGGTAGCTCCGATCAATAAGAGCGCGACCTTGCAATACAACATGAACAGCGCAGATGTGAAAAGTGCGCAGATTATGCTGGATGGACTAGGCTATAAGCCGGGCCGCAAAGATGGATATTTTGACGCAGCTACCAAAGAAGCAGTGAAGAAATTCCAGAGCACAGCCAAGCTAACGGTCACAGGCATTATCGATGCCAAGACTGCGGAGACCCTGGAAGCGGCATTGATCAAGGCTATCCAGAATCCGGCCAATGATAATCAACGGAATAAGGGAATTGAAGAGATTCAGAAGGAAATCAAGTCGGCATCGTCGAACAAGTAAGAAGGCTGAATTCAGCCTTCTTTTTTCTTTGATTTTAGAGAAATGTAGTAGCCGGACGAAAAGGAGCGTGACGAACGGTTGAATGTGATGCTGGAACTGTTGGGAAGCTTGGGCAAGGCAGCGCTGAATTTGCTAATCCAGCCCTATTACTATATTGCTCTTATCTTTGTTGCCCTGTATTACCGAAGACAGGTAGCCCTGGAACGGAAGCTAATTCATGTGAAGCTGCACAGTCCGGGTCAGGAAATCTGGCGTACGGTCTGGAGTGGCCTGGTTATGGGACTTCTGGTATCCGTAGCTGCTGTCTTACTGGGGGTTTCGATCTCTGGCCCAGCAGTAGCCTGTATTTGGATTGTTACTCTGCTTCTACTGCTGATTCGTGTTCGTTATCTATGTTTTGCCTATGCTATCGGCATACTAGGCATTATACAATTCGTGTTTTCTTTCTTTCCGAATGCTTTCCAGACGGGGACAATCGGAACTCTAGTTACCGGTCTGCGGGAAATGGACATTCCAGCTTTGCTGGTGCTGGCCGCTTTGTTGCATCTGGCCGAGGCCCTGCTGGCTCGTTGGCAGGGCCCCGGATTGGCTTCGCCGCTCTTCCTGAAAGGCAAGCGCGGCAAGGTGGTCGGTGGCTTTCAGCTGCAGGCCTTCTGGCCGCTGCCGCTGTTCTTGCTGGTTCCTGCCGCTGCGGGAACCGGAGATCTGCCATGGCAGCCGCTGCTGGGCGGCGGGCTGGGCATCGTGTCCCTGCCCGTCATCATCGGCTTTAGCGAGATGACGCACAGCCTGCTGCCGGGGCGCAAGGCGGCCCGTACGGCAGGGCGGCTGCTGATCTACAGCGGCGTCCTGCTGGGCCTCAGCCTGCTGGCCTTCTGGTGGAGCCCGCTGACGCTGCTCGCGGCGCTCGCAGCGGTCCTTCTGCACGAAGGGCTGTCCTGGTACAGCGCTCTGGAAGAGCGCAGCAGCAGTCCCATCTTCGTGCATCCCCCGCACGGCCGCAAAGTGCTGGCCGTGCTGCCGGGCAGCCCCGGGCAGGAGCTGGGCATCCTGCCCGGCGAGGTCTTGCTCAAGGTCAACGGGGTCCTGTTGACCGAAGCCGCGCAGCTGCATGAGGCGCTGCGCAAGAACCCGGCGTTCTGCAAGCTGGAGGTGCAGAACCGGGCAGGCGAGAGCAAGTACCTGCAGACCGCCATCTATGATGGTGATCATCACCAGCTCGGCATCATACTTGCGCCAGAGCCGGATGAGACGACCATCGCGCTGGCGAAGCCAACGAGCATCTTCGGCATCATCAGTCTGCGGGCCAGCCTCAGCCGCAGCAACCGCTCAGCGGCTAATGATCTTAAGCGGTCCAAATCCGCTGCCGAGTCCAAAGCGGATTAGGCCTTTGGCGATGCAGTTGGACAATTCATCCACGCTTACTTGCCTAAAAAAGCTGAATCCAAGGTTGGTAGATGCAGATAATCCTTGGCCGTGTAAGGTGCTTTAGAGCTGTGGAACAGCTAAGTCTTCTGAAGTTAGAACAAGAGACTAATGGGTCCTCCTGTCTAACTTTCACTTTATAGCAGTAGAAGGTCCGAGTTGTGCTTAACAGGAAATTATCCTGTTAAATAAAGTGAAATGAAATAAAGCGCCGGATTAACAGGATAAACTCCCGTTAATCCGGCGCTTTATTAGTTTTTCATGGCTATGGGGAGGAAATAACAGGATCTTTTCCAGTTATTCTTGCAAAACTATGATTTTACGGGCAGAATAACGGGAGTTTATCCAGTTGTTTCAGCGGGCTAAGTTATTTATCTGTTATGTAGAATGAAGTTAGGATTCTAACCTGGGGTTAGTCATGCAATGGCGGAACGTTGGGGATTTTAGTCGCTGCCACTCGCCATCACGTCTACCCGCGCAAGTCACACTCACCGCTCGCCATCACGTCTGCCAGCGCTAACCACGATCACCATTCGCGATCACGTCTGCCAGCGTAAGTCATCCTCACCACTCGCCATCACGTCTGCCAGCGCAAGTCACACTCACCGCTCGCCATCACGTCTGCCAGCACTAACCACGATCACCATTCGCGATCACGTCTGCCAGCGCTAAACACGATCACCACTCGCCATCACGTCTGCCAGCGCAAGTCACACTCACCGCTCGCCATCACGCCTGCCAGCACTAGTCATGATCACCACTCGCCAGGATTTTAACCAGCCTATCAGTCAACCTATAACCTCACTCCCGAATGTTCTTCAAATAAAAAATCGCAATCTGCGTGCGGTCGCGAAGGCTGAGCTTACTCAGGATGTCGGTGATGTAGTTCTTGACGGTGCCTTCGCTCAGGAATAAGGCACCGGCAATCTCCTTATTGGAGTGACCTTCGGCGATAGAAGCGACGATAGCTTGTTCCGCTTTGGTTAGCCCATAAGCTTCAAGGCATTGATCGGGTGTGTTTTCCTGTTGTGCCGCGGGCTTTAGGAAGGTAGTCAGCTTACGGGCAATATCGGGATGGATTAGCATGTTGCCTTCATGTACAGTTTTGATCCCCTGGATAATACGGTCTGGCGGGATGTTCTTGAGCAAGTATCCCTGTGCCCCGTTCCGGAGGGCCTCGATAATATATTCATCATCGTCGAAGGTGGTCAGCATCAACACCGAAATCTGTGGATAGCTTTCTTTTATCAGCCGTGTGCCTTCAACACCTCCGCAACCGGGCATGCGAATATCCATAAGCACGACGTCTACTGCCAATCCCCCCGACAGCAGAGCCAGTGCCTCATTGCCGTCTCCTGCTGTTCCAAGCACCTCTATAGTGCCATCCATGCCCAGCAGCACCTTCAGACTTTCACGGATAAATGAATCGTCGTCAACAATCATAACTTTGATCATAGCTTCAGCAGGTCTCCTTTAATCTGATTTTCGGCTAAAAGCCGTTCTTGCCGCCAGAGCTCTTTAAATTGTACTGGTATTCACGCATAAAACCTAGAAACAGCGTATGCTTTCTACATAGCTTTCCTAGGGAAAGCGTTTATCTATCACAAAATGAGTTCTTACTTCGCGCTTCGTTATGTAACGGACTCCAGAGACTTTATTGCCTATCGATTCAAGCACTCCGAAAGATAACGGACCCCAGAGCCCCTATGGGCAGAAATCCTGTTCATAATCAGCTGTTTAGGAGGGAATAACGTCATCTGAGTCCATTACATGTTCCAGGAGCAACTTGATGCGCAAATAAAGACGTTATGGTCCGTTAGCTCCCCTGAGTGAGCTTCAACCTGCTGAACCGGGTGTTATGAAGAAGTTGTTTTGGCAAAGCTCTGATTATGATATTGAGCCTCAACTTATATAGCTAAAGTATTTCAGGATGCTTATATACAGGTAGTCGAGTGATCAGGGTGAACTCTGGTTCCAGCCGCAGCTCCAAGGTGCCACCGACCAAGGAGGTTCTCTCTTCCATGCCTTTTAGCCCCATGCCGCTTCTACTCTGCAATCGGTTCTTATCATCGGGTACCAGGCCATTGTTGCTAATCTCCATGATTACCTCGTTGGGTGAATAGCCAAGTCTGATGGAAATCGCTGTGGCCTTGCCGTGTCGCAGCCCATTAGTGATAGCTTCGCGCGCATTTTTATAAAGCACGACTTGCAGACTTGGGTAGAGCTGGAACGGCATGCCTTCCACCTTGTAGGAGGTGACTATTCCGGTATCGCGGCCCGTCTCCTCCAGCAGTCTGTCCAGTGCGTAAGCACCTTCGAGCTGAGGCGCGTAGTTAATACGCCTAACAGCTGCACGCATATCATCCATGCTGGCTGCGAGCTGGTCGCGAATCTGAACCATGAGGGCCATTCCAGTGTCAGGGGAAGAAGGGAGCGTATGAATGGCTGCTTCCATCATCATTTTCACCCGAATCAGCCGATGTCCAATATCATCGTGCAATTGGCGGGCGATCCGCACTCGTTCTTCGGATTGGGCGGTATTCTCGACTTGGGCCGCGAATTGCTGAAGCCGGGTTCGGGCCTCATCCAACTCGAAATGCCGCTTGCGCAGCTCATCATAGAGAAACAGCGTTTCGGCCTGCCCATGCTTGGCTCGGTGCAATAATACCATGAGACAAGCAGCCAGCAGGAAGGCGAGATTGATGGAAGCGATCGCAAGCTGTGAGCTAGAATGAAAGGCGGTGTTAAGTGCGATCAGGTGCACAGTAATAAAGACCACCGGCACCAGCCGCGGCTTAAGCTGTGAGTAGAGCAGTAGGGAAGATATAGCGGGAAAGATCATCAATGGGCCATATTGAATACACAGCCAGGCTGTGAATAACATCTCAATGCCGCTGAGCAATGCCCTAAAGGCTAGAGGCAGTTGTCCTTCCATCACGACCAGCAGCAAAAGAATCAGCAGGTGCAAAGTGAACAACTCGTAATCGGCATATTCCTGAATATGCATCGTTATCAGCGCAGGGATCACAATAAGTCCATAACGCAGCAATGTCAGCTCTCGGTTCACAGCGGTGCCTTCCTTTTGTTCATTTTATATTACTTAGCATAGCATACAGACTGTGAATTTCAGGAGATGACTTTAGTCACCTTCATAAAGTGACCTTCCGTACCTTAACTTCTATGCTTCCCGCGATACAATAAAGACATAACAGTTTGAATTGACAGGAGAGATGATGCATGGCACTTGCGGTACTGACCGATGTAGTGAAACGATATGACGGCAAATTGACAGTGGACCACTTGAACGTCAGCATTCAGGAGGGAGAAATCTTCGGCTTGCTAGGTCCGAATGGTGCAGGAAAAAGCACAACGATCAGTATGCTCTGCGGTCTCTTACCTATAGATAGCGGTAGTATCGAGGTAGATGGTATTTCGGTAGCAGCGAATCCTATTGAGGTGAAACGCAGAATCGGGCTAGTACCGCAGGACCTTGCACTCTATGATGTCATGACGGCAGCGGAGAATGTAACGTTCTTCGGTAAATTATACGGATTGCGCGGCAAGCTGTTGAAGGAACGTGTGGAAGAGGCATTGGCTTTTACCGGGCTAAGTGATCGGGCGAAGGATAAGCCGTCTTCTTTTTCCGGGGGAATGAAGCGCAGATTGAATATTGCCTGTGCCATTATGCATCGTCCGCGGCTGATTATTATGGATGAACCGACGGTGGGGATTGATCCCCAGTCACGCAATCATATTCTAGAATCGGTCAAGAAACTGAACCAGCTGGGTTCTACGGTGATTTATACCAGTCATTACATGGAAGAGGTCGCTGCTATTTGTGATCGGGTGGCGATCATGGATAAAGGCCATATCATCGCCTGCGGTACGGAGAAGGAGCTGCGGGAGCGGGTGGCGCGTGAAGAAAAAATCGTGATCAAAGCAAGCAATATCAACCCTGGGCTGATTCAGGAGCTTGGTCTGCATCCTCGGATCAACCGGGTAGAGGTTAGGGAGGATGTTGTGGAGATCTATCTGCCGTCCTCTCAAGGCGAACTTCAGGATATCTTGTTTATTTTCGCCAAGCACGAAGGAATTATCGCTTCTCTGCATGTCGACGAGCCTAATCTGGAGACACTGTTCCTGAGTCTGACCGGACGGTCACTACGGGATTAATGGAGGTGGGATAAAAGAATGAACACATGGACCATTATGACCTACGAGCTTCGCCGGCTGTTTCGTTCAAGATCGCTTCTGCTGAATCAGTTCTTGCTGCCCCTTCTGCTGATCTTTTTGCTCGGCACCTCATTGTCGGGGGTAGTAGGCAATCAAAGTAACCAGACCATCCACTCTGTTCGGGTTGGTGTAGTGAATCTACCGACCAAGAACACGTCAGAATCGGCACTCGTGGCGGATTTCCTGGCAACACCTGAGCTACAAGATATCATCATTCCTATATCTTTACCAAGCCGAGAGGCGGCAGAGAGCGGGCTCCGAGCGGGGAAATATGGATATGCCGTCATAGTACCCCCAGGTTTTGACCAGAAGGTACAGAACGGGGAGCAGGCTCAGCTGGAGTTTATCCTTGGCAAAGATCATACCAACAACCTGGTGGCCGGTACGGTGTTCGATAACTTCGTCGACCATATCAATGATATTCAGGCGGCTGCATCGATTTTGGGTCCAGAAAGTCTGGCGGCGTTTACCCCTTCGAATGAGGATACTCTGTCCCCCTTGAAGTTAGGAGAGCTTGGAGAGGACGGGGGCTCGTACAGCGCCACCCAGTTCTATGCGGTATCGATGCTTTTAATGTTCCTGCTCTATTGCGGCCTGACCGTTAATATTTCGTTGTTCAATGAAAAGGAAGAACATACATTGTTTCGTTTGAATTCCATGCCCGTCAAAGGCTCCCAGCTATTCATTGGAAAAATGCTTGGTGTGGGTACGGTCTCTATCGTACAATGTTCGGCTATTATTCTGCTATCGCATTGGCTGTATGGCGTGTATTGGGGTAACCGTCCAGTTCTGCTGATACTATTCTGTCTATTGATGATTATTGCGTCCATGACGCTATCTATCGTAGTGTCGATGTTTTTCAAAAGCGGTGCAAGTGCCCGCAGTGTGATTACAGTACTTACCGTCTGCATGACATTTCTGAGCGGAGGAATGGCTCCTCTCCCCGAATCCTGGGTCAACACTGTGGGGCCGTTCACGATTAACCATTGGATGATGCAGGCGATTCTAGGCATGATGCTGCATGTAGATGTATCCAAGATTATGCCCAATCTGTTAGCTATGGCGCTGATCTGTGTTGTCCTGTTTGGCGCCGCCCTGAGCTCATACCGGAAGGTGGGTTACCATGCGTAATATCATGACCATTGCCTGGAATATGGCGAAGCGGACCATCGGTTCCCGTTCCGGGCTGCTGATCTATATTATTTTGCCTTGTATTGTGGTGTCGGCAATTATAACGACCACAGGCAGCTCGGGTGAGGAACCTGCTATTGTGCTGTATGCCAATCTGGATAGTGGCGCAGGTGGACAGCATGTGATTGCGGAGCTTGCCGCTACCGGCGATTACAAGCTGGTCCAGACTTCTGGCGAAGCGGAGCTAAAGGCCAAGGTTACGGATCAAAAAGGAACGGCTGGCGTGTTCATTCCCCCTGGTTACACGGAGGACTTGCTTGCCGGGAAGAAGCCGCAGATCAGCTTCTACGAGTTAAAAATCTCGGAGAGCTCTATCATGCTCCAGCGCAAGGCCGAAGACATTGCCGGGCGGATGGGCAATACAGCTGAAGCTGTGCGGACGGCTAACGCAGCCGGCGGCAATGCTGAATCTAAGTTCTCCGCAGTACTGCAGCAGGCTGAACAGCACCAGGTCGGAAGTAAGCGCACCGATTATAATCTGTATCCCCGAGCGGAGCTGACTAGTGTCACCGGGTTTACATTGCTGTTCCTGATGGGGCTTGTGACCAGCTCCGTCTCCATCATTGTCAAAGACCGCAGAGACAGAACTATGATGAGAATGTTTAGTGCTCCAGTGCACGCTTATGAGATCGCTATAGGCAACTTCCTGGGTAGTTTCCTGGTCGGGCTCATTCAGATCATCACGTTACTTACGTTTACACGTGGAATCCTTGGGTATGATTTCGGGGTTCCACTATATCTCTACTTCCTGGTTTTGGCCGCTTTTATACTGGTATCTATGGGCATTGCCAGCACCATCACAGGGCTGGTTCGCAACCAGAACAACACCGGCATGCTGAACGCTCTCATCCTAACACCTACCTGCATGTTAGGTGGCTGCTTCTGGCCGATCTCCATCATGCCGGATTACATGCAGAAGATTGCTAACTTTGTTCCGCAAAAATGGGCAATGCAGGCGGTTAATGTCGCCGCAACCGGAGGTGGCTGGTCTGAATTATGGCTCCCGTTCGCCATTTTGGGCCTCATGGCTGCCATACTGCTAGCCATTGGATCAGCGACACTCCGACCTAATGAGGCGGGAAGCGGAGTGTAGTATAGGCTAACCACTCTAAACCGATAACTAACATACCGTTTCTCCTGAGAGATAACTTTTGGGGAGCGGTTTTTTTTCTTTTGAAGAAACAGGAAATTAAGGGTTTGACTTTTTAAATCTACAAATGTAATATTATCCCTGAGATTAGAATTACATTTGTAGATATAAAACAGAGGAGGCAACACCTATGACCCCTGTACCCAAAATATCCGAATCAGAGTGGGAGATTATGAAGATCATTTGGAGTGATCATCCCATCACAGCTGAACATATTGCCGCCACGCTGCCCGATGACATCCAGTGGAGTGAGCAGACCGTGCGTACGTTTATCACAAGGCTTCTAAAGAAGAAAGCCATTGGCTATAACAAAGAGGGTCGAACCTACCATTACTATCCCTTAGTTTCCGAGAAGGAATGTGTGAAGGCAGAAAGTCAGTCCTTCCTGCAACGGGTATTTGGCGGGGCTGCGGATCTGATGGTGACGAATTTTTTGGAAGAGGCCGTATTGTCCGAGCAGGAGATTGAAGAGCTGCAGCGGATTCTTACCGAGAAAAAAGACCGTAAAGGGAACACTTCAACGGGTGATAAAGGATGAACGTAGTCTATTCGGGCTTTTCAGCCCTAATGGAGTCCACCATTGCTGCCAGTATTGTCATACTCCTTATTCTGCTTATTCAGTCAGTGTTTCGAAAGGCACTTAGCGCCCGCATTCGTCACCTGCTGTGGCTGCTTGTCATTATTCGTTTGCTGGTGCCGGTGTTCCCGGAGAGCAGCTTGAGTATTTTCCACGTGTTGGACTATAGCCGTACGTTTCAAGAGAAGTTGTGGCACCAGAGTGAAAGGGCGGAGCTAGAAACGATAGTTCCTTCGCAACAGCTCTCCAAGTCGCCGCTTCCGCAAGCTAGTATCACAGAGGAGATCAATGCTATTTCGCCAGAAGAAGGAGAGCTGTTGCCGCCTAAAAGCTTTACAGAGACGGCAGCAGCAGGCACCGTACCGCTTGTCCTTAGAATTGCGACTATTATCTGGTGCATAGGGATGATTGTGCTGCTGCTTAATCTTTTGCTTTTCATGGGCTGGATGGCCCGTTTGCGCAAGCAATTGCTTCCGGTGAGCGATTCCGGCGTATTGGCAGTTCTGGACGAAGTCAGACGTCACTACAAGATAGCCAGGAATATTCCGCTCTATACAGGGCACTCCACTCCAAGTCCTTACTTATCTGGATTGCTGCGACCATGGATTTACATCCCGGAGCGGGCTATCCGTGAGATGAACTCAGCAGAGCTGTATCACATTCTGGCCCACGAGCTTGCACACTACAAGCGGAAGGATATGCTGTGGAATTACCTCGGGAGTTTGGCCGCCGCTATCCACTGGCCGAATCCGCTGATCTGGGTAGGTATGCGCCGTATGAAGGGAGATAGGGAACTGGCCTGTGATGCTTACGTGCTGGAGAAAGCGGGCGAAGAAGAGGCTGTGGCCTATGGGATGACGATGATCAGCTTTTTGCAGCGCTATTCTGCTACCGCAGAGCCCCGGGGGCTGCTGTACTTTTCCAATCCTCGCGGGCGACAAGAGCTCATTAGGAGGATTACGATGATCAAATATTATAAAAAGGGTTCGTATCGTATTTCGATGATAACGGTTCTATTAATTATTTTACTCAGTGCAATGACTCTGACTAATGCGTCAGGAAGTCCCATCAGTGAACCGGTAAAGGCCAATGACAAGCTTGCAGAGGCTGCTGATTTTATACGATATAATCGTCTTGACCGGATAGTGAAAGCAGCAGACTTTACCTTTGAAGCACCATCCGTACTCCCTCCCGGCTTTCAATTCGCTGAAGGAACGCTAATGAGGACAAAGACCTCTGAACTCTTTGAACGAGTAACGTTGACATTTGTAGATAAGAGGAAAGGCCAGCAGCAACAATTTTTGCTCGAAGCGGGCACATTTAAAGGCCCGGAGAAGATGACAGATATCACAATAGACAACATTAAAGAGCTTTACGGCAAGACCACATTAGAAATAGAACAAAAGGATTTGACGATTCAGGGACTGAAGGTTCGCCGAATCAACGCATCGATCAGGGGAGATATAAAGGACTCCTCGTACCTGTGGGAACGTGGTGGAGTAAGCTACAGGCTCAACTCAAGAACAGCCAAGCTCCTGGAACAGGAAATCCCTGCGTTGATTGCTTCCATGAAGCTTCCAGACGACAAAGTGAAAAGTTCGTATATCAATAAGGATTTGTTGACCGTTGATGTGATTCAAGGGGAGGATTTGAAGCTTGCTGCTGCTGAAATTGGCGCTGCTCCTAAATTCCCGTTGCAAGTATCTGATTTCACAGTAAAGTATTCTTTTATGACCAAAAAACTGAACTTCAGTGCTAAAAATGCCTCGGCACGGGTGCTGTTGAGCCAATATGAGAGTAAGGCCTCTGGTAACGGGGGCAACACGCAAGGCTTCACACTGCTTCAGGTCAAGGATGATGGACAGTTTGAGACCTTTAAAGCCAACAGGCAGGCTATATTTAACCGGATCGATGGTGGTGGAGAGCTAATTGTCCCAGTGTCGCTTGCCTCTATGAATGGGATGGAGGTACTGATAACGGCCCCCTATAACATAAGTCCTGATCTGGACCCGGGCAAGATGGTCACGGAGCGGACTTCATATTTCTGGCTAGACAGCGGTGTATGCTATCAGGTTGTGTTTAATACAGGACAGGTTAAGGATCGGGAATCTGTGGTCGCTGCACTAATCAAGATTCCGCCTATTCAATTCAAAGAGTAGGACTAACAACGGTAAAACGAGTTCATGTGAATATTAGGAGGCTTACGATGATCCAAACATTTAAAAAGGGCTCATATCGAATTTTTATCGCCACAGTTCTGTTTACTACCACGCTTAGTGTAGCAGTTAGTCTACCCTCTGCTTCTGGAAGCTCGCTGTCGGTTGCAGGCGTTAACACTCCCATTAAGTCTAACGACAAGCTCATACCGGAACCGGAATTCATCAATTATAATCGGCTTGACCGGGTAGTGAAACAAGCAGGCTTTACCTTTGAAGTACCATCCGTACTTCCTCCCGGCTTTTATTTCAATGAAGGGACGCTAGTAAAAAGTAAAGGGTCTGCAGCATTTGATCGGGTAGCGTTGACATTTAAAGCGAATAGCGGGAAATATCAGCAGCAACAGTTTGTACTCGAAGCAGGCAAATTTAAAGGTGCGGAGAACATGACAGATACGATCAAAGAAAATATTAAGGAGCTTTACGGCAGTTCCAAATTCGAAATAGAAGAGAAAGATTTGACGATCAAGGGACTAAACTTTCACCGGATTAATGTAACTATACAGGGAGTTGTGAAAGATTCCTCGTATCTGTGGGAACGTGGTGGAGTCAGCTATAGGTTGAACTCCAGAACGGTAGCTCTCTTGGAACAAGAGCTTGCAGTGTTGATTGCTTCCTTGAAGCTTCCAGATGACAAAATGAAGAGTACGTATATCAATAAAGATCTGTTAGCTGTCGATGTTGTTGATGGGGAGGATCTGAAGCTTGCTGCTTCCGCGATTGGCTTCACCCCGAAACTTCCATTAAAAGTGTCTGATTATAAGCTGAATGGGGCCCTTGTGACTAAGAAATTGAATTTCAGTGCCCCAAGAAATGCTAAAGACGCATTAACAAGGGTGCTGGTGAGTAGCTATGAGAACCCGGTTTCTTATGACGGGAAGAATCCGCAATGGTTCAAGCTGCTTCAAATTAAGGATGATGGCCAGTATGCAACCTTTAAGGCTAACAAGCAGGTGGTTTTCTATGAGGCCCCAGGAGAGCAGAATAAAGTCTCCGCGTCATTGGTAACTATTGCTGGTAAAGAGGTGCTCCGGACGGCTCCCTACCCAGTTGCAATGTTTGGTACGGAGGCGGTCGCTTATTTCTGGGTAGACAGCGGAGTGTGTTATCAAGCTGTGTTTAAAAAGGATCAGGTAAAAGATCCTCAAACTGTAGTGGCAGCACTGATTAAGACCCCGCCTGTTCAATTCAAAAAGTGAAGATAACAACTTATAATCAAGCTATTTTTCAGTTTGAGAGGAGCACGAAGCATTATGAATGCTATACGAATCATTTTCAAATCGGAATGGGAGAGTATCGAATGGAATACGTTGACGCTCAAGGAGAAGATCTTCCTCGGTGAGCAAGGATGAACGTACTCTATGCGGGATTTGCAGCTTTTCTCGAATCCACTCTCGCAGCCAGCGTAGTGATTCTTGTCGTACTGGTTCTTCGCAGGGTGTTCCGGCAAACGCTGGCCCCGCGCATTCGGCACTGGCTATGGTTGTTGGTCATTATCCGGTTGCTGCTGCCGGTATTTCCGGAGAGTCCAGTTAGTATTTTCAAAGTGGTGGACTATGGCCGGTACGTCAAGGAGACGCTACTACCTTCTGCAGAGCAGATGGGGCAACATCAAACTATGGGGGAAAGCCAGTTGTCTTTACCTTTGCCGGAAGAGGGGGTGCTAAATCAGCCGAGTGCTGCCTCACAGGAACAACAGGGAATTTATCAAGGCACTGGAAAAGATGAGAACGCTGCTTCTAAACAATTTTCAATGCTGATGAAGGTTATGGCGATCGTGTGGTCCTCGGGCACCCTCATCCTCTTAATCCATCTTGTGGTGTTCGCAAGACGTATGGACCGTAGGAGACAGCAGTTGATCCAGGTGACTGAGCCCCATATTCTGAATCTTCTTGATGAAGTAAGAGAGGTATTCAAGATATCCCGGCCCCTACCGCTCTATACGGGTACTTCTTTGGCAAGTCCCTATATTTCTGGTCTGCTGAAGCCGTGGATCTTTATTTCTCAGTCGTTGCTTCGGGAGATGGATTCAGCACAGTTATCCCATATTCTAGCGCATGAGTTGGCACATTATAAGCGTAAGGATATGCTGTGGAATCTGCTCGGAAGTATCGCCGCCGCGATTCATTGGCTCAATCCGCTGATCTGGTTCAGCATGAAGGCGATCAAGGCCGACAGAGAGCTGGCTTGTGACGCCTATGTACTGGAGACAATGGGCGAGGAGGAAGCTCCAGCCTACGGAATGACGATGGTTGCTTTTATGAAGCGTTACTCCGCTACAGGGCGTCCACCGACATTGCTCTATTACTCGAACTCCCGTCGCCGGCAAGAACTTGTCAGGAGGATCTCCATGATTAGCTCATTTAAAAAAGGGTCCTATAAAATCTCTATGACTGCCCTCTTATTCATCGTAATTCTTGGCGCAGTTACACTTACCAATGCTTCAGGAAGCGCGGTCCCTGTGGGAATTAACGATCCGAAGATCGTTAGTAATGATATACTTCCAGCTCATGGCAGCCGGCAGTATAACCGATTGGACAGAGCGGTAAAGAAAGCGGGATTTGCCTTTGAGGCGCCGGCTGTGCTCCCTATGGGTTATGGACTGAAGATGGCGCATCTCTCAGCAGCGGGTGCCAATAAAGGCACGGATCTTATGAATAGTGCTACCCTGACTTTTGAGGCCGGAAGTGGGAAATACAGGACAGGGCAAATTATCCTGGAGGCGTTAAAACAAGTGCCAAGCGAGGGGATATATACTCTTGAGGACATGGCAGAGAAGCTGAAGCAACGAATTAATGTTATTCGTGAAAATAAAGCTCAAATACAAGAACAGCAAATTGTAATTGGTGATTTAAATATTCTCCAGATCCATGCCACTGAGGATAATCGCTTGAAAGATATCTACTATTTGTGGGAGCGTAATGAAATCGGTTATAAGCTGGACCTTGGTGGTGCTTCGCTAACCGAAGAACAGTCGGAATCATTAATAGCTTCCATGAAGCTTCCTGATGAACGGATGAAAAATACTTACGTCAATAAAGATCTACTGATTGTTGATATCCTTGACGTGGAAGATCTGGAGCTGGCAGCTTCGTCCATAGGTTTTACACCTAAGTTTCCCTTGAAAGTATTGAACTATGAACTTGAACGTGCCAATGAGACCAGCAAAATCAACTTTAGTTATCCCGAGAATGAACAAGACGAGTTGTCACGAGTGCTCTACAACAGATATGTTGATGAAACATCAAGTGACAACGAGCATTCGGCACGGTTCACTTTTGCACAGATCAAGGATAATGGATTATATGCAAAGATGAGGAATAACGGGCAGGCCCTCTTTGAGCGAATTGATCGTGGCCAGGTTCAGGTACCGGTAACACCGGTCATTGTAGGGGGGCAAGAAGTATTGCAGACAGCTCCCTATAAAGTTGACGGAGAACTAAGCGCACCACACGAGCCTGATTTTATCAGCTACTTCTGGCTGGAGCAGGGAGTATGCTATCAGGCAGTATTTAGCAACGCGCAGGTACAGAATGAACAGGACATTGTGGCTGCATTGATCCGGTCCCGACCAGTGGATCTTGAAGAGCTAAGATAATAACGCACAGTCACTAAGGGAAGACAACGACAACGGCGTAAACTCATGTTATAATTAATGTACATGTATTTAATTGCATATTTTATTGCTATTAGGAGGAGCCTGTCACCAAGGGCTCCTCTTTGTCTTTTTTAGGACATCATTAATCTCATAGGAGGGGCCCGGACAGAGAAAAAAGGAGTGGGAGAAACCATGCAATTTATTCTTTATCTGATGTTGATTTTGTTATTTACTAAGTTGGCCGGGGATTTTTCTGTAAGACTGGGACAACCAGCAGTACTGGGCAAGCTGATCATCGGGATTGTTCTAGGACCTGCAGTGCTAGGTTGGGTACAGGATGGGGAGTTCATTCATTATATGTCGGAGATCGGCGTGCTGTTGCTGATGTTTATAGCCGGTCTGGAGACGGATCTGGAGCAGCTCCGCAAGAACTGGAAATCGGCTTTTGCTGTGGCAGTGGGTGGGATCATATTACCCTTTGCAGGTGGCTTTGCTATAGGAGAATGGTTCGGTTTTGCTGACCATAATGCCTTGTTTATGGGAGTCATTTTGAGTGCGACCTCTGTGAGCATCTCTGTTCAGGTTTTGAAGGACATGAACAAGTTGAATTCGGGCGAAGGTTCGACGATACTTGGCGCTGCCGTAGTGGATGATATTCTGGTAGTGATTTTACTGGCCGTGTTGATGAGCTTTTTCGGTACAGGGGCGGAAGTGTCTATCGGACTTCTAATTGGTAAAAAGGTACTGTTTTTTGCCATCGCAATCATCGCGGGTGCCTTCCTGGTTCCAAGGCTAATGAAATGGCTTGCTCCACTTAGAGTTACTGAGGCTACGATTACTGCAGCGCTCGTGATCTGCTTTGGTTATGCGTACTTTGCTGAATTGCTCGGGATGGCCGGGATTATCGGCGCTTTTGCTGCTGGTATTGCGATTGCCCAGACCTCATTCAAACATACGGTAGAGACCAAGATTGAGCCCATTGCATATTCAATTTTTGTACCGGTATTTTTTGTGAGTATCGGATTGAACGTAACCTTTGCTGGTGTAGGAGGACAGATTGGTTTTGTCGTGCTGCTTACTGTTGTCGCTATTCTGACCAAAATGCTGGGCGGAGGTCTTGGGGCGCGTTTGACCGGATTTAACACCCGTTCCTCGGCAATTATCGGCGCAGGTATGATTTCAAGGGGTGAAGTTGCCTTGATTATAGCGGCTACTGGACTGCAAAGTGGGCTGCTGCATCCAGAGTATTTCACATCCGTAATTATTGTAGTGATTGTGACAACCCTTGTCACTCCACCGCTACTGAAATACATGTTCCGTGAGCCCGAGAAGGTGACAGGTGAGTAAACGTAACTGTGAATAATTGCATATAAATGTTATAATTAAGAAAACTTTGCAAAAGGAGCTGACGTTATGTCCGATAATCACAACATACCGCCGCAGTCTCCACCAATGGACCCTTATGGAGCCAAAGCGAATTTTGATGTCAACGAAAAGAAATTGCATCTTGAAGGTCCTCCAGGGTTCATAAGACAAGTGACGAACCTCCTAATCCTGGCGGGAATTATCGCGTTTATTGTTTTTGTAGTGAGAATTTTGTGATGAAATCATCAACTGAATCTGAAGAGCGAACGGGTGTATGCCCGTTCGCTCTTTGTTGTTAAATGAATCTCTCGGTGCGATAACGTGCCTAAACCTTGAATCTGTCGATTTGACTATGTAACCGTTCAGCCATTTGGGATAGAGATGAAGCAGAGGAGAAGATTTCTTCCATAGAGGCCAGTTGCTCCTCTGTTGAAGTGGAGATCTCTTGAATGCCTGATGCGGATTCATGAGCGATCGTAGATATAAATTCCATTAAACCGTTGACTTGTTCTGAACTTGCAGACATCTCTTCTGCAGCAGCAGCAACCTCTTGAATTTGAGACAATACTCTTTGTACCGACTGATCGATATGTTCAAATGATGTGCCTGCCATATGTACCACAAGAATACCTTCATCCACTCCCTGTATGCTGGCTTCCATAGATTGTGCTGCGTCCTGTGTTTCCTGTTGTATAGTTGATATTAGTTCGGCAATCTGGCGTGAAGAATGGGAAGACTGTTCAGCTAGATTTCGAATTTGGCTTGCCACTACTGCAAATCCTCTGCCCTGTTCTCCTGCCCGTGCAGCTTCAATTGAAGCGTTTAATGCGAGCAAGTTTGTTTGTGCGGCGATACCGGTAATCATTTTAACAATTTCCCCAATGTCTTGGGATCTCTTCTCCAACCCATGAATCACGTTTGATAGATTTTTGATGGTTTGGTGGATGGAGCTCATCTGATCCATCACCCGCTGGATGACCTGGCTGCCTTCAAACGATTTTTCTGCGGCATCAGAGGCAGAGGAGGAGACATTTTGCGCATTGGCAGCAATATGCTGTGCGCCTGAGGACATTTCATTGACGGCTAGTACACTTTCTCTGACACTATGAGTCTGTTTGTTGGATCCGGTGGCCACTTCTTCTATGAAGGTAGCAATTTGTTCTGTCGCTACGTTGGTCTGTTGAGCGCTTGCTGTCAATTCTTCCGAAGCAGCGGCTAAATGCTCGGCGCTGGTAGTGGTCTGGGCAATCAGTTCCCGAAGGTTCGTTACCATTTGATTGAAGGATTTAGTTAAATCACCGACCTCATCCCGGTTCTTCGTCTCGATGGCTTTCATAGTCAGGTTGCCCGAAGCAATTTCTTTGGCAGCGTTAGCTATAGAAACAATGGGTTTGGAAATGATTCTGGAGATAAAGATTCCGACAAGAATAGCCAGAAGGAAGGCTGCGATACTAATAATCATAATTGCCCTTTTGATTGAGGCAACCATCGCCGAATTGTTTTGAGATCCCTCATCAACCAGCTTCTGCTGTCTGTCAGCGATAGTGTTTGCAAGCTCCTGCATATCCCGACCAATCTGAAGTACATCAGCAGAGGATTTTATTCCAGCTTCTTTATTTGAGTCTATTAATGCAGCAACCTTGGTAGCATCTGCGTTGAATTGTTGATTCAGTTCCTGCAATTTTTTGATGTCGTTTTTATCGATATCCCGCCGTACCATACTTAAAGTGGCGGTCGCTAGTTCTGACATTTTCCCATTCACATCATGCAGCTTATCAAGCTGCTCTTTGTCCTGGTTAAGCATATAATCGCGTAAACTGCTCATTTGCTGTATAGAGTCTGCTCGGATATCTTTGGAATTAGCTAAAATCTTCTCTCGCCTGCTAACCAGATCGGTGTACGATTCATCAATCTCCTGTAAATAGTAAAAAGATATGAAACTGATAAATCCTAAAAAAATTGCAATAATTAAAAAACCAGTTAATATTTTGTTGCTGATACTAAACTTCATAAGTCATCCCCTTTTGAAATCAACTATTCCTCACAATTCGACAATAACACGATTTTCCATTCTTGAAAAGTCGATTTATTAGGTTGTTATCGGAAATTATGAATGAGTTTAGATAGGGGTGATAATTCGCATTAGTGAAAAATTAGATCTTTATGCTCATAAAAATAGATGGGGTTGCTAATTAAGTATGAGAAAAGCTCCCGGCCGTTTAATAGGCGGCGCGGGAGCTTTTGTTACTTTCGTATATATACTATACCTGCATAAGTCCGTTATTTGCCCTGAAGCTGGCGCAGCACGATAATCTCTACGCGGCGGTTCTTCTGCCGTCCGGCTTCGGTAGAATTGTCGGACGCCGGGCGCGTATCGCCATAACCCGCGTATTGGAATGTACTCGGCGTTAGCCCTTCTTTGTCCACAAAGTAACGCAGGACAGAAAGGGCCCGGGCCCCGGACAACTCCCAGTTGTCGCTATAACGGGATAGCTTAGAGAGTGGCATGTTGTCGGTGTGGCCTTCAATGCTTATAGTAGCACCGATTCCGTGGAACAGACCTGACAGCTGCTTCAACGCAGGAAGGGCAGGGGCCTTAAGCGCCGCGTTGCCAGGATCGAATAGAAAACGGTCACTGAGTGTGATCGCGATGCCTTGCGGCTTATCAGCTACAAAGATCTGGTCGCCCAGATTATTGTCCTTTACATATTTGGTGATCACGCCCATCAGTTCGGCAAGCCGGGCTTCCTGCTCGCGAAAAGCCAGCTCTCGATCTGAAGGTTTCAAGTTGTCCGACTTCGTTGGGGAAGGTCCTTCGCTGGACTCGGCTCCGCCTGCGTCCTGCCCTTTTCCCGGTTCCGGACTACCTGGTTGCGACTGCCGGCCTGGGCTGGTGCCGTTTAATCCTTTTTGCCCATCCAGAAGACCGTTACCTCCGCCTGGTAAGGCACTCCCGTTCTTGAAGGTTTGGGATAACGAGCCAGTGACGACATTATACTTCTCCGTGTCCAGGCTGCTCATTGCATAAAGAACAACGAAAAAAATAAGCAGTAGCGTAATAAGGTCTGCGTAAGTGATCATCCAGCGGTCACGGCTGTCCTGTTCGGTTCCTCTCTGTTTTCGGCGATTTCGCTGTCTCATGAATGGCCTCTTGAGCGGATAGACTCAGCGGGAGCTGGAGCCGAATCATTAATGAAAGAATTCATCTTCTTGCGCACCAGTTGCTGATGTTCCCCGTTACGAAGTGCGAGGATACCGACGAGCAGCATTTCCATAACATGCAGCTGCTCCTGGCTGCGGGATTTGATTTTGGACGCAATGGGTAAAAAAATAAGATTGGCGCTGGCAACCCCATACAGCGTTGCCGTAAAGGCGACCGCGATGGAGGGACCTAGGCTTGAAGGATCAGTTAGACTTCCTAGTACGTGAATCAAACCCATCACCGTACCGATGATGCCCATAGTAGGCGCATAGCCTCCGGCTGCCTCAAAAATCTTGGCATAGCTTTCATGTTTGGCTTCCAGAGCGTCCATCTCCAGCTCCAGGATTTGCCGGACCTGCTCAGGGTCGGTACCGTCGATCATGAGTTGCAGGCCTTCGCGGGTGAAGGGGTCAGGATGCTCCTCTGCCCTTTTCTCCAGAGCAAGAACCCCGTTGCGCCGCGTAATCGCTGCCATTGCAATGATTTCTTCGGCTTTTTCTTCAGTGTTTCCGGCGTTTTTGCCAAAAGCCAGCGACAGCGCTGCAGGAAGGGTGCGCAATCTGGATGCCGGAAAGCTGATCAGTATAGCTGCAAACGTTCCTCCAAACACAATGAGGGCGGCATTCGGCTGTAGCAGGCCGGTGAGGCTTCCGCCTTCCCAGAAGAAGCCGCCGATCATGGCCGCGAGTCCGGCTACAATACCGATTATTGATGTAATATCCATGCTGCATGCTCCTTAAATTTCTATATATTATGGTTTGCAACGTTACCGTCAACACTGTATAATGAACGGGAACAAGTATTCTTATCTTCCAAATTTTATCACCATCGTATGAAGAGCTTATTTTCAGATAACAATAATATATTAATATATTTTAGTCGATAGAGGGGAGACGGGCAAATGAGTGATATTGTCCTCAGCACGAAGACTTTTGAACTGGAGTCCGAATATACACCCCAGGGCGATCAGCCTCATGCCATAGAGGAATTAGTAGAAGGCATCCGGCAGGGCAAGAGGCACCAGACGCTGCTGGGAGCGACAGGAACGGGAAAGACCTTTACCATCGCACAAATGATTTCGAAGCTTAACCGCCCCACACTGGTGATCGCACATAATAAGACATTGGCTGCACAGCTTGCGAGTGAGTTTAAGGAGTTCTTTCCTAGTAACTCGGTAGACTATTTTGTCAGCTACTACGATTACTATCAGCCTGAAGCCTATATTCCTTCCTCCGATACCTACATTGAGAAAGATTCCAGCATAAACGAAGAGATAGATAAGCTGCGTCACTCGGCGACCAGTTCTTTGTTCGAACGTCGTGATGTAATTATCGTGGCGAGTGTGTCGTGTATCTATGGCCTCGGCTCGCCGCAGGAATACGGTGGGTTGCTGCTATCGCTGCGGGTTGGCATGGAGAAGCCGCGAAACCAGATTCTGAGCCGGCTTGTGGATATTCAGTATCAGCGTAATGATATGAATTTTGTACGCGGCACCTTCCGTGTGCGGGGCGATGTCATCGAGATCTTCCCGGCGTCGCAAGGGGAGCATGCCATCCGTGTCGAATTGTTCGGCGATGAGATCGAGCGTATCACAGAGATTGATGTACTGACAGGTGAACTGATCGGTGAGCGCGATCATGTCGCTATTTTTCCGGCATCTCACTTTGTAACGAAGGAAGAGACTATGAGGGTGGCGCTCGTCAATATTGAGCGTGAACTGGAAGAGCGGCTGACTGTGCTGCGCGATGCAGGTAAGCTCTTGGAAGCACAGCGGTTAGAGCAGCGTACACGCTATGATATCGAGATGATGAAGGAAGTGGGCTTCTGCTCCGGGATCGAGAACTATTCTGGTCCGCTTACCTTCCGGGAACGGGGGGCGACCCCCTATACTCTATTGGATTATTTTCCGGATGACATGCTTATTGTCATAGATGAATCGCATGTGACGCTGCCACAAATCCGGGCGATGTACAATGGTGACCAAGCGCGCAAGAACGTTCTCGTAGACCACGGGTTCCGTTTGCCGTCTGCGCTTGATAACCGTCCGCTCAAATTTGAGGAGTTCGAGGGCAAGGCAAGCCAGCTTGTATATGTGTCGGCTACACCGGGACCGTATGAAAAGGAGCATTGCCCAACAATGGTGCAGCAGATTATCCGGCCTACAGGCCTGCTGGACCCTATTATTGAGGTTCGTCCAACCGAGGGTCAGATCGACGATCTGATCAGCGAGATTCACGATCGTATCGCCAAGGATGAACGGGTGCTCGTCACTACTCTCACTAAGAAAATGTCGGAGGATCTGACCGATTATCTTAAAGAAATCGGAATCAAGGTCCGCTATATGCACTCTGATATCAAAACCTTGGAGCGGATGGCCATTCTACGCGATCTCCGTCTGGGTACGTTCCATGTGCTCGTGGGGATTAACTTGCTGAGAGAAGGTCTGGACTTACCAGAAGTATCATTGGTTGCCATTCTCGATGCCGACAAGGAAGGGTTCCTTCGTTCGGAGCGGTCGCTCATTCAGACCATTGGTCGCGCCGCGCGGAACTCCGAAGGACGGGTACTGATGTACGGTGACCGAATCACGGACTCTATGGATAAGGCAATTAGTGAGACCCAGCGCCGTCGTTCCATTCAGATCGCTTATAATGAGCAACATGGTATTACACCAACAACGATCCATAAGCGGGTACGTGATGTCATCGAAGCAACGAAGGTTGCAGAATCGAAGGCTGACTATCTGACCGGAGCGGGTAGCAAGATGAACAAGAAAGAGCGTCAGTCTCTAATGCAGCGTCTCGAAGCCGAGATGAAGGATGCGGCCAAGAACCTACAGTTCGAACGTGCCGCAGAGCTTCGTGATGCCTTGTTGGAGCTGCGTGCCGAGTAGTGGTGTAAAGTCGCTCTTTTTTACGATAAAAGAATATTATTTGAACGGTGCTATCCCAGGCCGTTCTTTTTAGATCATTCCTCTGTACGGCTTTCAGTTCAGTCGATCCATTCCGCACAATCCCACCCATCACTACAGTTTCTTGAGCGATATCCTGAGAGTTTTAGCTGTTCGGGTCTAGCCGGAAGGTTAAGTGGGGTGGGTGAACTCTAGGAGGTTATAGTGTTGGCGAACGAAAATATTGTAATTAAAGGCGCTAGGGCGCACAATCTTAAAAATATAGACGTGACGATCCCCCGTGACCGCTTCGTCGTGCTGACGGGACTTAGTGGTTCCGGCAAATCGTCGCTGGCGTTCGACACGATTTATGCTGAAGGGCAGCGACGTTACGTTGAATCGCTGTCGGCCTACGCACGCCAGTTTCTGGGACAAATGGAGAAGCCAGATGTAGACTCCATCGATGGATTGTCGCCAGCAATCTCCATCGACCAGAAGACCACTAGCCGCAACCCTCGTTCCACGGTAGGGACGGTCACAGAAATCTATGATTACCTGCGGCTTTTGTTCGCACGTATCGGTCATCCGCATTGCCCGGACCATGGTATTGAAATCACTTCGCAGACAGTTGAACAGATGGTGGATCGTATTATGCAGTATCCAGAACGGACACGTCTGCAGATACTGGCTCCTGTGATTTCAGGACGTAAGGGAGAGCATAAAGGTCTTTTCACGGATATTTCCAAGCAAGGCTTTGTTCGCGTGCGCGTGGATGGTGAATTGCGTGATGTGAGCGAGGATATCGAGCTGGAGAAGAACAAGAAGCATACCATCGAAGTAGTTGTGGACCGGATTGTCATCAAGGAAGATATCGAGACCCGGCTGACAGATTCCATTGAGACTGCGCTGAAGTTGTCGGGCGGCAAAATCCTCGTTGATATTATTGACCAGGAAGAGTTGCTGTTCAGCTCCAACTTCGCATGCCCAGTCTGTGGATTTAGTATCGAAGAATTGGCGCCGCGGATGTTCTCTTTCAACAGCCCGTTTGGAGCTTGCGGTGAGTGCGATGGTCTTGGTGTGAAAATGGTGGTCGATCCTGATCTGTTGATTCCAGATACGGGGAAATCTATTGAAGACGGGGCCTTCCTGGCCTGGACCGGAAGTACCTCCAATTACTACCCGCAATTTTTGAAGTCTGTCTGTGAGCATTTTAATATTCCGCAAGACATACCGGTAAGCGAACTAACACCGGATCATATGGATAAGCTGTTGAACGGCACCGGTAGTGAGAAGATACGCTTCCGTTACGAGAATGATTTTGGGCAAAAGAAAGATGCTTTGGTTGCCTTTGAAGGTATCATTCCCAATCTGGAGCGTCGCTACCGCGAGACGGCTTCGGACGGGATCCGTGAGTTCATCGAAGGGTTTATGAGCGCGAAGCCTTGTCATGTCTGCAAAGGTAAACGCCTCAAGAGAGAGATTCTGGCAGTGACGATCAATGATCGCAATATTGCTGATGTTACGGATCTTTCTATTGGTGATTGCGAGCATTTCTTTGAACATGTTGTTCTTTCTGAGAAAGAGCAAGCGATTGCCAACTTGATTCTCAAAGAAATCAGCAGCCGTCTCGGCTTTTTGGTAAACGTAGGCCTGGATTACCTGACACTCAGCCGGGCAGCAGGCTCCTTGTCCGGAGGGGAAGCACAGCGTATCCGGCTGGCGACTCAGATTGGCTCCAGCCTCATGGGCGTACTGTATATTCTGGATGAGCCGAGTATTGGGTTGCACCAGCGTGATAATGATCGTTTGATTTCTACCCTTGCGCATATGCGTGATCTTGGCAACACCTTGATTGTGGTAGAGCATGATGAGGACACGATGATGGCTGCCGATTATATCATTGATATCGGCCCAGGTGCAGGGATTCATGGAGGACAAGTCATTGCTCAGGGTACGCCGGAAGAGATTATGAAGGACCCTAATTCCTTGACGGGAGAATATTTAAGCGGTCGGAAATTTATCCCTGTCACCTCCAAGCGTCGTCCGACGGATGATCGTTGGCTGGAGATCCGTGGTGCTAAAGAGAATAATCTGAAGAACGTCAATGTTAAAATCCCACTTGGTGTCTTTACGGCTGTAACAGGCGTATCGGGGTCCGGCAAGTCTTCGTTGGTCAATGAGATTTTGTATAAGAGTCTCGCTCGCCATCTGAACAAAGCAGTGAAGGTTCGTCCGGGACTGCACAAGGAGATCAGAGGGCTTGAGAATCTGGACAAGGTGATTGAAATTGACCAGTCGCCAATCGGACGGACTCCGCGTTCTAATCCGGCCACGTATACCGGCGTGTTCGATGACATTCGTGATCTGTTCGCCAAGACTAATGAGGCTAAAGTACGTGGCTTCCAGAAGGGACGTTTCAGCTTCAACGTCAAGGGTGGGCGTTGCGAGGCCTGCCGTGGGGACGGAATCATCAAGATCGAGATGCACTTCCTGCCTGACGTCTATGTGCCTTGTGAGGTCTGCAAAGGCAAGCGATATAATCGTGAGACTCTGGAAGTAAAATATAAAGGCAAAAATATTTCCGATGTGCTTGAAATGACTGTGGAGGATGCGACGGAATTCTTCGTTAACATTCCGCGTATTCACCGTAAAATGCAGACGTTGCTTGATGTTGGTCTCGGGTACATCAAGATTGGCCAGCCGGGAACGACACTGTCCGGCGGGGAAGCACAGCGTGTGAAGCTGGCTTCTGAATTGTACCGCCGCAGCACAGGCAAGACTCTGTATATCCTGGACGAGCCTACTACCGGGTTGCATGTGGATGACATCGGCCGCCTGCTGGAAGTGCTACACCGCCTTGTAGACTCCGGAGAATCTGTGCTGGTCATTGAGCATAATCTGGATGTCATCAAGACCGCCGATTATCTGATCGATATGGGACCAGAAGGCGGCAGCGGTGGAGGAACAGTGCTGGCTACAGGCACACCAGAGAAGTTGATTACTGTTGAGGCATCCTACACGGGCAGATACCTGAAGCCCATCCTGCTCCGGGACACGGAACGGACCGAAGCTCTGCGATTGGAGACATCGGATATTAGCTAGAGGATGTATATTAAGTAGAGGGCCACGCGATAGCGTGGCTCTTTTTACATAGCCAAAAGAAGGGTAAGCTTATACAAGCTGAACAAAAAAAGTAAAAGCAAGCGAGATGGCACAGAGGGGAGAGTTTGGGATCATCCCTTTTTGTAAATGATGAAAATCATCTCTTTTAAGTGAAAAATGGATGAAAATTATATTATTTATGACATTTACCTCATTTTTTGCACAATACCTCTTGCGCAGCCCAAATGGTAGCGATAACATAGAAGGGAATATGGGAATAGAGGCGCTTGCTTGACAAAACTTTTGAGGAGGTATCGCCATGCTGCTTGCAGAAGCTGCCGCGCAAGAACCGTCTAAATTTCATACCTTTGATGTATTCATGATTTTGTTCACGATCCTCATCTTGGTTGGGGTGGTACGGCTGCTGAAGGCTCCGCAGAAGAACAAATTCGCCATTGCTTTTGGTGCAGTGAGCTTGCTTGTCTTCGTCGTTTCCGATTATGCCATGGTGATGAACTGGTTGAGCTAGAATAAGGGAAATCCAGGATAACTGAAAAGTGAAGTCCGAAAGACTCCTTTACCGCCGTGGCGAAATAAAGGTGTCTTTTTATTTGCGATAGAAGCGGATTATGTACAATCGGGGTTATATTAAATATTGGCAAACACATGGCGAATAGGTGTGATTTTTGATACAATAAATAAGTTAAACGTATAGAAATGACCCGTCTTGGACGGTTTGGGAGGATATAAATGAAAGAGCAGGACATACGCAGAGAAGACGTGGAGTTGCTGGCTCCGGCTGGTGACTGGGACTGTATGCGGGCGGCTGTGGCGAACGGAGCGGACGCTGTCTTTTTTGGCGTAGAGAAATTTAATGCACGGGCTAGAGCGAACAACTTCCGCATGGACGAGCTGCCGGAGATTATGGCTTTTCTACACAGCTATGGTGTAAAAGGCTTTCTGACCTTTAATATACTTGTGTTTGAGAATGAACTACCTGAAGCAAAGGAACTGATCGATGCCTGCGTGGATGCGGGTGTTGATGCGGTGATTGTACAGGATTTGGGACTGGTTAAGCTGATCCGCGAGATCTCCCCGGATTTCCCGATTCATGGTTCCACGCAGATGACCATTACTTCGCCGGAGGCGGTTGAATTTACAAAGCCGTTCGGGATGGAACGTGTGGTACTGGGCCGCGAAAATAACTTGAAGCAGATTCGCATGATCGGTGATCAGGCGCGTTTGCCGATGGAAGTATTCGTTCATGGCGCGCTGTGCGTCTCCTATTCCGGTCAATGTCTGACCTCGGAAATGTGGGGCGGGCGCTCCGCCAACCGTGGGGAATGTGCTCAGGCCTGCCGTTTGCCATATGACCTGATGGTCGATGGTGAGATCAAACCGATGGGTGATGTGACTTACCTGCTCTCGCCGAAGGACTTGGCGGCTATCGAACTGATGCCAGAGTTGATTGAAGCGGGCGTAACGTCCTTTAAAATTGAAGGACGTCTTAAAACCCCTGAGTATGTAGCTAACGTGGTTAGCAAATACCGTAAGGCCATCGACCGTTACTTTGATGGTGAGTGGTCTGCGCCATCTAAGGAAGAAATGCGCGAGCTGCAGCAGAGCTTTTCGCGGGGCTTCACACATGGTTTCTTAGATGGGACGAACAATAAGAAGCTGGTTGACGGGACTTTCCCGAAAAGCCGTGGTGTCTACCTGGGTACGGTTGAACAAATTCTGCGCGACGGTGTAGTCTGCCGCATTCACGCACCGCTCAAACGCGGTGACGGGATTGTATTCGACGCAGGCGATCCAACAAAGAAGGAAGAAGGCGGACGTGTCTACGACTTGCGTCGTAAAGGCGTAAAGCTGGAAGGTGAAGCCGGTGAAGGCTGGGTTGTTGATATTATTGCTGGACGTAATGATGTGGATCTTCGCCGTCTGCATGTCGGTGACCGGATCTGGAAAACCAATGACCCAGCGCTGGACAAAGCGTTGCGTCAGTCTTACGAGACTGAGAAGCCATACCGGGTATTCCCGGTTCAGGTGAAGGTCAGTGGCCGCGCCGGTGAGAAGCTGGAGACTTGGTGGACGGACACGCAAAAGGGCGTGACAGTCCAGGTGGATTCGGAGCTTGCGCTGGAGACTGCGCAAAAGCGTCCGATGGACGCCGCCCTGCTGGAAGAACAATTCGGCCGCTTGGGCGGCACGGTGTTCCAGCTAGAGGCGCTGGAGTCGCATCTGGAAGGCGACGTCATCGTGCCTATGCGCGAGCTGAACAGCATCCGCCGCCGCGCGGTGGAGCTGCTTGCGGGCGAGCGCCCGAAACCGCCCGTCTACGTGAAACGGGCGGTAGAGGTCTACGGCGACGCGACCCGCAGGGGCGTCGCTGAAGCAGCCATCCCGGCTGTGCGGGATGGCTGGGGTGTGAGCGGCGCGGCAGGACTTACCGCGCTGTGCCGCAGCCTCCCGCAGGTTGAGGCTGCACTCAAGGCCGGCGTGAAGAACATTTACGCCGACTTTGAGTTCATCAAGCAGTTCCCGGCAGCCGTGGAGGCTGTGCGGGCTGCGGGCGCAAGCATTGCGCTGGCAACGCCGCGTATCCACATGCCGAACGAGAACGGCTACCATGCTAACATCCTGCGTCTTCAGCCGGATGCGGTGCTGGTGCGCAATACAGGCGCATTGTATTACTATCTGCGCCGCCGGATGGAACAGCCGGATGCTGTTCATCCACGATTGATTGGCGACTTCTCGCTGAATATCGCCAATCACAAGGCCGTTGACCTGTTCTTGGAAGCCGGATGCGATATGGTGACACCATCCTACGATCTGAACATTCAACAAATGGTGGATCTGCTAGGCCGCAGTGATACCTCGCGGATGGAGATCGTAATCCATCAGCATCTACCGATGTTCCACACTGAGCACTGCGTGTATTGTACCTTCATGAGCGAAGGAACAGACTACACGAACTGCGGACGGCCGTGCGAAGAGCATCGGGCGTCTCTCCAGGACCGGATCGGTATGTCCCACCCTGTACGTGTGGATGAGGGCTGCCGTAACACAGTGTATAACGCCGTAGAACAATCCGGTGCAGAGTATTTGAACAACTTCCGTGAGCTGGGAGTCTCCTCATACCGGGTAGAGTTCCTGGAAGAGACACCTGAACAGGTGGCTGAGGTAATCAGCTTGTACAGCCGTGCACTGCGTGGTGAAATCTCCGGCACCCAAGTATGGAAGAGCCTCAAGGCTACCAACCAGCTTGGTGTTACCCGCGGACAACTTGTGAATGCAAAATAATTAAAGATATACACAACAGGTGGACAAACACGGGAAATCTCCCGGATTGTCCGCCTGTTTTATTATAAGGGATTTGGGTGGATAGAGTATTCAGCAATTTTTAAGGAGCACTGAACTGCCATAAATGGGATATTACTGTTATAATTAAAAAATATATATGCTAATTCGTCATCTGCGAGATATCGAATTGATTATAATAGAAGGAGCCTATGTCATGAAGATTCGTAAGGCCATTATCCCGGCTGCCGGTCTCGGCACACGCTTTTTGCCTGCGACCAAGGCCATGCCCAAAGAAATGCTACCCATTGTAGATAAGCCAACTATCCAGTACATTGTAGAGGAAGCTGTAGCTTCCGGCATTGAGGACATTATTATCGTAACGGGGAAAGGCAAACGTGCGATTGAGGACCATTTTGACAATTCGTTCGAACTGGAGTTCAATTTGGCCGAGAAACAGAAGTGGGAACTGCTGGAATCTGTCCGCAAGTCATCCGAAATGGCTGACATCCACTATATTCGGCAAAAGGAACCGAGAGGTCTCGGTCATGCCATCTGGTGCGCACGCAAGTTCATCGGGGACGAGCCGTTCGCCGTTCTGCTCGGTGACGACATTGTCGAATCAAATAAGCCCTGTCTGAAACAAATGATTGAGGTCTATGACCAATATAAATCCTCTATTGTCGGTGTTCAACCTGTGCCTTGGGAAGAGGTGTCCCGATATGGCGTCGTGGATGCAGTTCCTATCGCTGATCGGGTCTACAAAGCCAACCGCCTTGTGGAGAAGCCTAAACGCGAGGATGCGCCCTCTAACCTGGCCATACTAGGCCGATATATCCTGACTCCACGGATATTCGATATGCTGGGTGAGCAACAGGTGGGTGTAGGCGGAGAAATCCAGCTTACCGATGCCATAGCACGCCTAAGTGAAGTGGAGCGGATTATTGCCTATGATTTTGAAGGCCACCGTCATGATGTTGGTGAGAAAATGGGCTTTATTCAAACCACAATACATTATGCACTCCAGCATGAAGATTTAAAAGACGATTTGCTTCTTTATCTCAAAGAGATCATAGAGAGTGAAGCAGCTAAAGCGACGAAATAGTCGACTTTCATCTACTAAATGCAAAACACGGGTAACTATCCTCTCAAGGAAGGTACCCGTGTTTTTGTGTAATGCATGTATTCAGGTATTTAGAATTGCGTGGCTACAATTTCATCGATTTGTGCTGCTTCTGTAGGCTCAGCAGCGATTAACTGATCGTATACTGCTTGATCCTGACCACCATTTTTCTTCAGTGCCGCCAAGTACCAGCGAGCAATTTCACGGTTGTTCAGATCGGTGTAATCTTGACCGAGACCAAGCTTTAGCGTTTCAGCTGCTGCCTCAATCTGTCCGGACATATATTGCATTTTACCGGCATTTAGCGCGATAACCGGAGTGACCGAGAACGGCCGTCCTTGCAGTTGTTCCGGAGGGAGTGTCTTAAGATGTTCTACACCAGCTACAACATGGTCATAGGCTGCCAGTCCTGTTTTGAAATATTCCTGTTCTTTTGCTGAATCCTTCTGGTTGTACGCTTCCTGACCGAGCGCGAAAGAATTGCTGATCAGCGCGCTGTACCATTCGATGTCCCAATTGAACTTGTCGGCATTATCCCGGTACACGGCTAGAGCCAGATCTTTTTGACCCTTGAGGTTGTAATAGGCCACCAGTTGGTTCAACAGATTCTTATTATACGGTTCATCCTTAAGCGCGCGGGTTACCAGGCTATAGGATTCGTTCAGGTACTGCTCATCCTGGGTTTGGTTATAGACTTGCTGATCCATTAAAGAGAGGTAAACTACCGATTCAGGATGAGTCGGACGGTTCTTCAAAGCTTTGGTAAGAGAGGCTTTGATCTCTTCATAGGATTGGCTGACACCCATAAGTCTCTTGGCACTGACTGCAGCATTGCTGGAGCTGATGTAGGTCACTGAGAGGAACAGTAGGAACAAGGAACCTAACGTAATTACCGCCAGATATCCTAGGCGAAGCCCAGCTTTGTTCCAATTCCGGCGTAGTGGTTTGCTGTCCATGACAGCAGCCATTCCGGCCAGGCCAAGAAACACAAGAATGCCCATAAACGCATAACTCATGTTGAAGTCCAGCAAGCTGTGAATAAGAATGGAAAGCGTAATAATGAGAAAGAAAAATCCGTTATTGAACTCATCTTTGTCCCGTCTCACATACCCACGAATATATTTATAGAAGATATAGAGAATGAAGCCCATGAATACAATGAAACCTAAAATACCAACCTCGATCAGGAACTGTAAAAAGAAGTTATGTACCTGACGGCTTGTATAAGGGTTGTTCTGGTAATGTTCATAAAGCGCAGACCATCCGCCACCGCCAGCACCAAGGATCGGATAATCCTTCACTACTTTGACAGCATCTTTGTAGAAGGTAAAGCGTTCAAGTACACTGTGCTGCTTAAAGTTGATATTTTCAAGACGTGTCTCGATATTGCCAGGCAAGATGCTCTTGGCGCTTGTACCAATAAGTAAGAACGCTATAAGACCAACCAGCACAACGGAACCCAGTGGAAGCCATAAGCCTGTCCATTTACGGGAAGCCCAGCTTCCGAGCTTTTCTTGCAGCCATGGAGCGGCAAAACGTTGGATGACCCAACCAAGACCCGCTACAACTACCGAAGCTCCAAGAAGGTAACCCCAGCCCTTGAGCGCTGCTGAAGAGGAGAAGGCAGTGTTTAATTCTATACCGAGATTCGTAACCTGGTTGGTAATGACTAGAGAAATCAATCCGGCAATACCAAGATGGATGATCCACAGAATTTGCTGTGCAGGTTTTAAAAATAACAGAAGCAATATAAACACCACAGGCAACAGCACAAGACCGCCACGTGAAAGTGTTAGCAGCAGGGACACGATGATGGGAACCAACATAAAACCGTGAGTCATTGTACCATACCATTTGCGTGAGCGTACCAACGCGAACACCGCAACGAATAGAAACGCCATCAGAAAAGCTGCATAGGTATTAGCATATTGAAAAATGGAAGTTAATCGAAGACCGTTGGAATCTGTCATCACAGCATCCAAATATTTACCGTTGCGCACAGTATTGGAGAACCAACCCACTAGACTACCGGCCAGTTTCCCGCTTCCAAGCCAATTCAGGAGACCAAAGCCTACAATGAGATAAGCAATCGTAAGCACTGCGTTCTCAATGACAACATTTACTTGCTTTTGCTTCAAGAGATATAACGCTATAATGAATACAGCAGCGTACATGCTCTGAATAAAGAACATATTCATAGCCATATAATGCGAAACAGCGACAAACAGCGACAATGCGTAGGTAATGGGGAGAAACACGGCAAACACAGCTACCAGGTCCCGCTGCTCGTCCAACTTGAACTTCTTGAAGTCTAAGCCCACCCAAACAAGTAGCATAAGTGCTCCAAGCAATGCAGATACATAGATTGGTTTCTCAAAGTCTACTAACTGCCCATTAAACAATCCCACCTGAAACGGGGTCCAGAATAAAAATAAAATAAAACCAACAACTAATGCCCACACCGGGCCCGATATCTTTGCAGCATTTCTCGACTGCACAGCGTTTTTACCGTATACTGGTTTCGACACGTTATAATCTCCTTTTCCTGTAGGTACGACAATATTTTAGCATATGACTGATTTGAATTAAACTTATATCCTTTGTAAAGTTAAACTCAATGAAATAGTTAGGAGAAATTTTGTATGAAGTCCGTGAAATATCTTATTTTACTTGTTGTTACTATTTTCGTTTTCTTAGGTTCTTACCATTATATCAATCTGTACATTAACGACAATGCTAGAACATATTTGCAGTTGGATGTAAAATCTGAGGTTTTGGATGAGTACCAGCTTTTTTACTCCAAAACGAAAGACAGTTGGAGTGAAACTGACTCAATTCGTGAGCCCTATAATAAAAAGGGACAGTGGCAAACGTTAAAATTTGAGATACCTAAAGGGAATTCGTATATACGAATAGATCCAGGTAATAATGAAAAAGTTTTAATTTCTTTCAAAAATATTATTTTTCATAGTAACTCTACGGCAAAAGTGAATATTAAGGAACTAGATTACAAAATAAACGAATTAGTTCTGAAAAGTTCTCAAGAGAATGGAGAACAAGTGGAGTTTTACTCCACAGGGGGAGATCCTTCTCTGGGGGTTAGCATAAACTCATTAAATGAATTTTCTAAACAAAAAAGTAACACTACGGTGAATATTTTTACGACATTATTAAGTCTAATTATTTCAACGCTAGTTTATTTTATTATTAGATTTTCTAGAGAAGTGATCTACGTCATTAGAAGTTTTTTAGAACATAGACAACTCGTAATAAATCTAGCTAAGAATGATTTTAAAACCAAATATGCCTCTTCTTATTTAGGAGTATTGTGGGGATTTATTAGTCCACTATTAACAATTGTTACATATTGGTTTGTCTTTCAGGTGGGGCTCAGGAGCGGTGATGTAGGAAACATACCATTTATCGTATGGTTTATTGCCGGGATAATTCCCTGGTTTTTCTTTTCAGAGGCCCTCTCAAGTGCTACAAATGCATTTACAGAGTATAATTATTTAGTTAAAAAGGTTGTCTTTAAGATTGAATTGTTGCCTCTTGTTAAGATATTCTCTGCATTCTTTGTGCATTTATTTTTTATAGTCTTTATATTTATAATCTATGGTATGTATGGTTTTTATCCGAATTTATATAACTTCCAATTAATATATTATGTTTTTTGTATGGGCTTGTTGGTGGTTGCTTTATCTTTCATGACGTCTGCAGTAGTTTTGTTTTTTAAAGATTTAAATCAAATAATAGCTGTGGTACTACAAATGGGTTTTTGGTTTACTCCGATAGGTTGGTCTGTGTCTATGCTCTCGGATTTTTGGGCAAGAATCTTTAAATTGAACCCAATGTACTATATAGTTCAGGGTTTTAGAGATTCATTAATTGATCATGTATTGTTTTTCGAAAGGCCTTATCAAACGATATATTTTTGGGTCTTTTGTTTAGCGATTTTAACTATAAGTTTGAAAATATTTAAAAAACTTAAGCCGCATTTTTCTGATGTTCTCTAGGAGTGATGAGATGGAAAGTATTATTGAAATAAACGATATAGTTAAATCTTATAAGCTTTATGATAAACCAATGGATCGCTTTAAAGAGGCGATCCATCCTCTTAAGAAGGTGTATCATAAAGAGTTTACAGCATTAAATGGGATTACATTGTCGGTGAAAAAAGGCGATGCAATAGGAATATTGGGGAAGAATGGATCAGGAAAATCGACATTACTCAAACTGATAACTGGTGTATTGACACCCTCCAATGGTCAAATTCGTATAAACGGGAAAATTTCTGCTATTTTGGAGTTGGGGGCTGGTTTTAATCCTGAATATACAGGCAGAGAAAACATTTATTTAAATGGATTGATGATGGGATTTAGCAGGGAGCAAATGGAAGATAAAATAGATTCGATTATTGAATTTGCTGATATAGGTGTTTTTATAGATCAGGCAGTCAAAGTTTATTCAAGCGGAATGTTCGCCAGACTTGCTTTTGCCGTATCTATCAATGTAGAGCCGGATATCTTAATAGTGGATGAAGCCTTGGCTGTCGGTGATACAAGATTTCAGACAAAGTGTATAGATAAAATGAAAGAATTAAAGAATAAAGGCACGACTATTCTTTTCGTATCGCATGCTTCTGAACAGGTTAAACGCTTTTGCAACAAAGCTATATGGATTAAAGATGGGAAGATTGAAGCAGAAGGAGATTCTAGTGAGGTTGTTGATTTATATGAAGACTACATGAAGTACTACAATGTAGAAAAAGATGAAATTATCAGCGAGTCCACTGAACTTGATCAACTAGATACTCCCAATGAAGAACTTCTACTTCCGAGTAATCCAGATATTCTGTCATCAATAACCAAAGTGAATATTAATTCAAATAAGGTTAAAACGTTTGATCAGATAGAAATTGAGGTTGAATATGAGGTGTATGAAAAGGTGATTGTTGACCTGTTATTGGGAGTAGCTCTTTATACTCCTGACAGGGAATACATTTTTGGTCCTAATACTCATCTTGAGAAGGTCGAGGTTCCGAATGCTAGAGGTAGACATGTAGTTAAATATATAATACCCCGAATACCACTACTCGGGGGGACTTTTCAAATAGATGTTGGTCTTTTTAATAACGAGGGCATAGTTTGTCTTGATTATAAACAAGACATTGTCAGTTTCAAAATAGTTAATAAGTACTTCTCAGAAGGTCTTGTTTATATAAATCATAAATGGGAAGTAATAAAGTGATTCTCTTCTATAAAATAGATTGGAGTGTTTAAACATGGTTGTTCCATTTGATCAATATCAAAGATATAAGAATGCTTCTGATATTGTTAATGCTGTGCGGGAAGAAAATAAGGCGTATTCAATTTTGGAAGTTGGAGCTAATGAGCATAAAAACTTGGAGAGTTTTCTTTCTTCGGATAAAATAACTTATTTAGATATTGTGGTACCAGAAGAGTTAAAAACTGATCCTTCATATATTGAAGGAGATGCTACTAATATGCCTATTGAAACTAACGCATATGATTTTGTAATTGCACTGGATGTATTTGAACATATTGAGCCTTCTCGCAGACGGAATTTCGTCTCTGAGTTAATGAGGGTGTCAAAGTATGGTTGTATATTGGCAGCTCCCTTTAACACTCCAGAGGTAGAGAGTGCAGAGATTCGAGCTAACCAATACTTTAAGACTATGTATGGATTCGATTACAAATGGCTTGAGGAGCATCGTATAAATGGTCTTCCAGAAATAGCGCAAGTTGTTGGCATGATTAAAGAAGAAAAATGGGATCACTTGCACTTCGCCCATGGAAGTCTTGAATTATGGGAGAGAATGATTAAAATTCATTTTTTAGCAGCAGGTAGAGAATCCCTTTATGATTATCGGGAAACTATTGACGAATATTACAACACACATATATATAAAATTGATAGAAGTAGATTTTGCTATAGAAATTTCTTCTTCATATCTGAAAGTACCAATATGATTAATGCAGCAAAAAATATGATTGATAGTAGAAATGAATATCAGATTAATAGAGCTGTAGTGGACAAACTTGAACTATTTGAAAAAGACTTAAATAATTTGAGTAATTACGATCTTACATTTAAGGAGATAATATCTAAAAATCAAGAAATAGTATCTAAAAATGAAGAAATAGCATCTAAAAATGAAGAAATAGCATCTAAAAATCAAGAAATAACTCAAAAGAATGAACTGGTTCAAATGCTTTCAAAAGAAGCGGAAAGAAATGCTGAATTACTAAAAGAAACGGAAGAAAAATTGGAAAGGTTGGAAGAGGAATACGAACAGAACAAAGATGAATATGAGTGGAATAAAAAAGAATATGAACAGCACAAAAAGGAATTAGTTACTAAAAACGAAGAAATAAATACATTGTTGATAGCCAAATGTGAGCAATACGATTATAGAGAAAACCAGCTTGAGATTGTAAGTAAGGAAATAGAGCAACTAAAACAGGATAATTTCCAAAAACAAAATATGATTACTGATAAAGATAATTATATTGAACAATTGGAATTAATGTCTCAACAACTTAGGATGAAAAATAGAATTAAAAAAATAGTACCAAAGAAATTAAGAACAAAGATCAAGTATGGTTTATCCGTTGCGAAGAAGGTGAAAGACAATCCTTCTTTAGCGAAAAAAGGATTGAATGAGCTTAAGCGTAATGGCCTTCGTTCTCTTAATAATAGAATACAGTCTACTTTGACTGTAAATGAGCTGACTGCTAATTACGAACACGAAGACATTAATTTGAATGAGACTGAGCGCATTAAAGAAGAAATCAAAGATTTTGCGTATAGTCCTTTAATATCAATTATTATCCCTGTGTATAATGTCAAACCTAAATGGCTTGAATTAGCAATTAAGTCAGTACAGGAGCAACTCTATCCTTTCTGGGAAATCTGTATAGTAGATGATTGTTCTAAAAATAAGGATACAATCGAATGCTTAGCGAAAATAGATGATCCAAGAATAAAAGTTAAAACTCTGACAACGAATTCGGGTATTTCGAATGCTTCTAATGAGGCCATTTCAATGTCGGAGGGAGAGTATATAGCTTTATTAGATAATGATGATGAAATTACTAAAGATGCATTATTTGAAGTAGTCAAAGCAATTAACAAAAGTAACGCAGACTTATTATATTCTGATGAAGATAAAATAGATGAAGAGGGCAATAGAAAATGTCCGCTTTATAAACCGGATTGGTCCCCTGATTTACTAAGATCCCAAATGTATATCGGCCATTTTTTAGTTTTTAAAAAGAAGTTATTCGATCAAGTTGGAGGGTTTAGGGAGGAATTTAACGGAAGCCAGGATTATGATCTAGTATTAAGAATGAGTGAAGTTGCAGCGAAAATAGAGCATATTCCCAAAGTGCTTTATTCTTGGAGAGAACTTGAAACTTCAACTGCATTGAATCCTTATTCGAAACCGTATGCTCATTCAGCAGGCTTAGCGGCTTTGAATGAACACCTAGCAAGAGTGTTTGGAGAAGGAAGAGCTTACGCGAATGAAGATGAACATTTATTTGTTTATGATTCCAGGTATTTATTGGAACCAATTAAGGCTAGCATTATTATTCCAACAAAAGACAAAATCGATTTACTAAAACCTTGTATATCTAGTATTTTAGAAATAACTAATTTTCCTGATTATGAGATTATAATCGTTAATAATAATTCTGTTGAGCAAGAAACCTTTAATTGGTTTGAAGATATACAAAAAGAAAAAAATGTAAAAGTTGTTGATGCTAACTATGAATTTAACTGGTCAAAACTTAATAATCATGGGATAGCTGAGGCTAATGGTGAAGTGTTTGTATTTTTAAACAATGATACAGTCATTATTAGTGAAGACTGGTTACAGCGTTTGGTTGAAAAGGCACAACGTGACGATGTTGGAACAGTTGGTGGCCTGCTATTGTATGAAGACAGAACGATTCAACATGCAGGTGTTGTAATCGGTTTAGGTGGGTGGGCTGATCATATCTTTAAAGGAATGAATCCAAACCACTTTGGATCACCGTATGTTTCTCCTATGGTTACAAGAAATGTTATTGCCTCAACTGGTGCGTGTCTTGCAATATCAAAAAAGACTCTAGACGTAATAGGGTTATTTAATGAGGACTTTATCATATGTGGTAGTGATGTTGAAATTTCTCTTAGAGCACTTCAACATAACTTAGTGAATATTTATGATCCTCATGTGAGGTTGTTGCACTTAGAGTCAAAATCTAGATCTTCCTATATACCGCCAATTGATTTTGAATTATCGGCCTTGCACTACGGACCTTATTTAAAATCAGGAGATCCTTATTTCAACAAAAACTTAAAATTAGATAGTCTTGTACCCAAAATAGCGCAAGGAGAATGATAAAAAATGTCTAGGCTAATCGAGTATATTGCCCGAAAAGCGAAAAATAATAAAACTATAAAAAAGGCTTATCATTCTACAGTTAGTTCGTATTTGAATAGCCATATTGGAGAGATCACTCCTTTAAACGCTAGACCATCTTCATTTGAAAACAAAAGAATTAATTTACTAGTTCCTTCGATAAATCAAGAGCATTTGTTTGGTGGTATTTCGACTGCGTTGAATTTTTTCGATCAATTATATGCAAGTGGAAAAGAATTTTCAAGACGCATTGTTACTACTGATGCCGCTCCAGGTACTGAGGACTTATACAAGTTTTCTGAGTATAAATGCGTCTCCAATGAAGATGATATACCGGTGGATTCTCAAATAGTTCCTTTCAATGACAGATATAATAAAATGATTCCTATTGGAAGAGAAGATATATTCATTGCAACATCATGGTGGACGGCTTATTTTGCTCAAAGAATTGTTGATTGGCAAGCTAAACATTATAATCAGGCTCCTAAAAAAATTATATATTTTATTCAGGATTTTGAGCCGGGCTTTTATTCTTGGTCAAGTCAGTATTCGCTAGCACTGAGTACCTATTTATACCAAGGGGAACAGTTAGCTATTTTTAATTCGAGTTTATTGAAGGATTACTTTAATAAACATGGATACAAATTTTCTGAAGAGTATTATTTTGAGCCTAAGCTTAATACTTCACTAAAAAAGCTACTAGTCCCTTTCGAACAAATGAAAAAAAAGAAGAAAATCCTGATATATGGAAGGCCCTCTGTTGCAAGAAATGCGTTTACTCTTATAATAGAAGCTCTTAGGGCATGGGTATGGCTTCAACCAAATGTGAGCGAGTGGGAGGTGATTTCAGCGGGGGAGCAACACATTAATATAGAATTAGGCAATGGAGTGACAATAATCTCAAAAGGGAAGATGTCACTTGAGGAATATGCTAATGAATTAAAAGAAAGTGCAGTTGGTCTTTCTTTAATGATATCACCGCATCCAAGCTATCCCCCCTTGGAAATGGCCCATTTTGGAATGCTGGTATTAACTAACACTTATGAAAATAAGGATTTATCGAATTTGCATAAAAATATTTATTCACTTGATGGTTTGGCCCCGGACTTAATTGCCAAGGAGTTAAGGAACTTATGTGTTAAATTCGAAGCAGATAAATCTGTAGGTGATTCTGTAGGAATTAGTAATTATTTAGAGGAAAGTAAACAATTCGAATTCATAAGCTCGATAATAGAAAAGTTATGAAATATATTTTAGTGATGCAACTAGGAGGGGAGAGATGGTAAACAAAAACATTAATTTTTAGTACTATTGATGTTTTTGTAATCAGTTTTCTTTTGCTGCCGTGTTCCTGAAATAGAGTTAACTAAGAAGAATGATACTGGCTTTGATTATATGACAAACAAGTAATTTAAAACGAAATTGATGATCCATTGAGTTATCTAGTCAATTAATTGTAAGGAGAGGGAATAATGAAAGGCATAATTCTAGCAGGGGGTACTGGCTCACGCTTATACCCATTAACAAAGGTAACCAATAAACATCTTCTTCCGGTAGGCAAATATCCGATGATTTTTCATTCCGTTTATAAATTAAAGCAAGCTGATGTAACAGATATACTCATTGTTACTGGTAAAGATCATATGGGAGATGTGGTCAATCTTCTAGGTAGCGGCCGTGAAATGGGTGTCTCCTTTACTTACAAAGTACAAGATGAAGCAGGCGGAATTGCGCAGGCTTTGGATTTGGCTGAGCAATTTGTTGGAAACGATCAAATGATTGTTATCCTGGGAGACAATGTATTCTCGGATGATATAGCACCTTACGTAAGCAATTTCCGTGAGCAAAAAACTGGCGCGAAAATTTTGATTCAAGAAGTTTCTGATCCTAAGCGTTTTGGTGTACCGGAACTAGATGGAAATCAAATTGTTTCGATTGAAGAAAAACCAGCTTTGCCTAAATCAAACTATGCAGTAACAGGAATTTATATGTTTGATAGTGAAGTGTTTAATATCATTAAAACAATAACTCCTTCTGCAAGGGGAGAGTTGGAGATTACTGATGTTAACAATGCATATATTAATCGTGGCGAATTAACATTTGATGTACTGCAAGGTTGGTGGACTGATGCTGGGACGCATGCGTCTTTGGCTAGAGCTAACGGATTAGCGCAAGATATTTTATTTGGTGAAGAGTTTGGAAAACTGAAAATATAGAAATAAAGGAGCTTTGTAATATGAAAGTCACACCATTGAAATTGCAAGGCGCAAGCCTATTAGAGCCTGTTGTTCACGGTGATTCCCGCGGTTTTTTTATGGAGAGCTACAACGAACAAACAATGCACTCTCTTGGTATCACGCATAACTTTATCCAAGATAATCACTCCCTTTCGGCTGAAGTAGGAGTGTTAAGGGGATTGCACTATCAATTGAATCCGAAAGCTCAGACAAAACTTATTCGTGTATTGTCCGGCGTGATCTACGACGTTATCGTAGATGTTCGCCGCAACTCGCCGACCTTTGGTCAATGGGTTGGGGTTATTTTGAGTGAACATAACAAGCGTCAACTTCTTGTGCCCAAGGGCTTTGCCCATGGTTTCTGCACACTTGTACCTAACACCCAAGTATTATATAAGGTGGACGAATACTACTCACCGCAGCATGACTGTGGCATATTATGGAATGATCCAGCGCTGGGGATTGATTGGCCGGTGACCAATCCGATCTTGTCCGATAAAGACCAGCGTCATCCGTTACTTAAAGATGCTGAGCTCAACTTTGATTAAATCCAATTGGATTGATTCTGTGAGAAGCAGATGAATAGAATACCAATTAATAATTGTATAAGAAGGTGGCCATTTTCATGAAACTACTCGTTACTGGCGGTGCCGGCTTTATCGGCAGCAATTTTGTAATATACATGCTTAAGCAACATCCGGAGTATAAGATCGTCAATGTGGATTCACTAACATATGCTGGAAACCTGGAGAACCTGAAATCTGTTGAAGGTAACCCGAACTATTCGTTCGTAAAAGCCGATATTACGGATGTCCAAGCAATGGATGCACTGTTTAGCCAAGGCGTTGATGTAGTTGTTAACTTCGCGGCAGAGTCACACGTAGACAGAAGTATCTTGGAGCCGGATGTGTTTGTGAAAACGAACGTGCTTGGTACACAGGTTCTACTAGATGCAGCGAAAAAATACAGTGTCACTAAGTTTGTTCAAGTGTCTACGGATGAGGTATACGGTACGCTGGGAGCCACTGGCTTGTTCACTGAGGAGACTCCGCTAACTCCTAATAGTCCATATTCTGCGAGTAAGGCAGGCGGGGATCTGCTGGTGCGTGCATACCATGAAACGTTTGGATTGCCGGTGAACATCACCCGTTGTTCAAACAACTATGGCCCTTACCAGTTCCCGGAGAAACTCATTCCACTAATGATCTCCCGTGCGCTAGCTGATCAGGCACTACCCGTGTATGGTGATGGCTTGAACATTCGTGATTGGCTGTATGTAGAAGATCATTGCAGTGCGATTGATCTTGTCATTCACGAAGGCGTGAATGGTGAAGTGTACAATATTGGTGGCAACAATGAACGGACGAATGTGCACATCGTGAACACTGTACTCCAGGAGCTTGGCAAACCGGACTCCTTGATTACTTATGTGCAGGATCGTCCAGGTCATGACCGTCGTTATGGCATCGATCCAACCAAGATTACCAATGAACTGGGTTGGAAGCCTAAGCATACCTTTGAAACAGGGATTAAAGAGACGATCCAATGGTACTTGAATAATCGCGAGTGGTGGACCCGTATTCAGTCTGGTGAATACCAAAAGTATGCCGAGCTGCAATATGGAAGTCGCTTAGGCGATTCATTGTAGGATCGATAAGTAACTTACGGAGGTTTACAATGAAAGTATTAGTTACAGGTGCTGCAGGACAACTGGGGCAGGACGTTGTTCTATTGCTGCAAAAAGAAGGTCATGAGGTATTTGGTTGTGACCGCAAAGAAATGGACATCACCGATCTGGAACAAACGGTAAAAGTGCTTGGTGACTTTAACCCTGATGCGGTTATTCATTGTGCTGCATATACGGCGGTAGACGCTGCAGAGAGCGATGTGGATGGTGCTTATTTAATTAATGCCACTGGTAGCCGCAATGTAGCTCTTGCATCCGAAAAAGCCGGTGCGAAGCTGGTGTACATCAGTACGGATTATGTTTTTGAAGGGCTGGGTTCAGAGCCGTACCATGAATATGACAATACCGCCCCGCGGAGCATCTATGGCAAATCCAAACGAGCTGGAGAAAATTTAGTACAAAGCTTATCCAGCAAGTATTTTATCGTACGTACGGCTTGGGTATACGGCAAGTATGGCAAAAATTTTGTGAAGACGATGCTGAAATTTGGTCAGGAAAAGCCATTACTTAAGGTTGTAGATGATCAGAAGGGTTCCCCAACATACACGGTGGATTTGGCCAGCTTTGTACTGGAATTGATCCAGACTGAAAAGTATGGAGTATATCATGCCACCAACAGTGGGTCTTGTACTTGGTATGAATTTACTGGGGCCATTTTTGAAGACGCTCATGATATTCTGGGGTTGGATTTCACAGCCAAGCTTGAGCCTTGTACTACAGAGGAGTTCCCATTGCCTGCCCCTCGACCGCATAACTCTGTATTAGAGCATCTATCTATCCGTACCAATGGATTTGAAGATATTCGGCATTGGCGTGAAGGATTAAGGGATTTCTTGCTTGAGTTAAAAGAATAACAAATTAAACTTCCGAACCGACAGACGGTACGGGAGTTTTTTTTATTTTTTAGCTATAATAGAACAATAGTCTGTGAAGTGAAAAATAAAGATTCGAGGATCCTTATGAATAACAAAAAAGTTAGCGTACATATTGTTACTTATAATAGTGGAGAGGATATCCTAGAATGTCTGGATGCAGTTTTGGCGCAGGATTATCCTCTTGAACAAATTGTGGTGATTGATAACGCATCCGGAGATGGAACAGCGGAAAGGGTTAAGAACTATATCATACAAAGTGGACATAGCGACCCAGTTAAGCTCCTTGAACGGATACAGCTTATTCAAAATTCGGTTAACACTGGCTTTGCCCCTGCGCATAATCAGGCCATTTCTCTAACCAATACGGATTATGTCCTTGTGCTTAACCCGGATCTGACGCTGGCACCTGATTATGTCAGTAGACTGATTGAAGATATGGAAGCCAACCCACAGATCGGGAGTGCAACGGGAAAGCTTTTATTAAAAGCAGATCCTGGTCTGGTTGACAGTACAGGACTCAGAATGAACAGAGCGCGTCGTGCCTTTGACCGGGGAGCAGGAGAAGCAGCAGCAAACTGGCAGGAGTCTGGTCCAGTGTTTGGCGTATCGGGTGCCGCTGCGATGTATTCCAGAAGAATGATAGATGATATAATTATCGACGGCGAGTTTTTTGATGCGGACTTTTTCGCATATAAGGAAGATGTTGATGTAGCCTGGAGGGCGCAATTGCTGGGATGGCAAGGTTACTATGATACAGAAGCTCTTGGATATCATGAGCGTGGCTGGAAGACTTCCGGGAGAAGCGGGAAATCAATGTTCATTAGGCGGATATCCTATATCAACAGATATAAGATGATGTATAAAAATGAACATAGCCGTACTTTGCTGGCGACCTTGCTCGTTTCAATGCCCTATGAAATTGCCGCGCATGGATATATGCTTCTAAAAGAGCCCGGGTTATTTAAAGCGTGGAAGTCCTTTTTCTCGCAGCTGCCTGCCCTTAAGGAGAAGCGTAAGGCCGTACAGAGTAAGGTGAAGGATAGGGAGAGAAGTAGATATTAAGCGGAAAGTGGATGATCTTAAGGAACGAAGGGGAGGGTTTGGAACTGTAGGAGCGAAAGCGCTCGCCTAAAAGCTTTCCGCAGCAAAGCTCGCGTCGGAAGCTAAGCTGTATCCAGATTTTCAACCGCTAAAAGCGGCTTATAAAAAAGAAAGCTGGATACAACATCGACCAGAAATCCAAACATTCACCGTAGTGACGACCGAGCTTTAAGCGGAAATCTTAAGTTCGCCTTAAATAGAAGTAGCGTAATCAATATAAATCTAAAATCAGATTCCAGTTTAACAATAATATAGGATATATTATACAAAACCTCCCTGCCAAGGCCACGCCTTTCTTGGAGGTTTTGTGTTATACTATTTGTCGAGAGATTACTATATTTGTCAGGAGAGTAATAGCATTGAGTGTGGATGTAAGTATATTGATAGTCAATTACAACACCTGTCGCCTGACGATGGATTGTCTAAGGTCGGTATATGATTCGGAGACGAAGTTTTCCTATGAGATTATTCTAATAGACAATAATTCCCACGATGGATCCGTAGAGGCCATAAGTAGAGAGTTTCCGAATGTCACTTTGATAGCCAATGAGCAGAATACAGGGTTTGCTCGGGCCAATAATCAGGGCATGGAGATTGCTTCCGGACGTTTTGTACTGTTGCTGAATTCCGATACGGTCGTACGTAAAGATACGCTGGAGACGATGATTACCTTTATGGATAGCCGCCCGGACGTTGGGGCTTCTGGCTGCAAAATCATTTTGCCCGACGGATCGCTGGACAAGGCCTGCAAACGTGGTTTCCCTACACCTTCGGCCTCTTTTTATTATGCCTTTGGTTTCAGCAAGCTGTTTCCCAATAATCCCCGCTTCAACGGCTACCAGTTAGGTTATCTGGACCCGGATAAGAATTACCCTGTCGATTGTCTGGTTGGTGCGTTCATGCTGCTCCGGCGGGAGACGATTGAACATGTCGGTGGTCTGGATGAAGAGTTCTTTATGTACGGGGAAGACTTGGACTGGTGTTACCGCATCAAGGAAGCGGGATGGAAAATTTACTACTATTCGAGGACTTCTATTATCCATCTTAAAGGCGGTAGTGCACGTCGCAGACCGTTCAAGATTGTGTATGAATTTCATCGGGCAATGATTTTATTTCATCGTAAGCATTATCGCCAGCAGTACAACAGTATGATTAATGGAATGGTTTATGCTGGAGTGGGTCTCAAATTTGTATTATCGCTGGTGCGGAACGCTATGATATCACCGAGAAAAGTACCTCTTCCAGCTCAGAGTCTGTCGGCTTCCGGCGATGCCGGTACACGCACCGAATCGAAAGCTGAGGTGAGATTATGATTCGCCGTAATCAACAATTTTTAACGCAAATGTATATGGTCGCGGATTTTCTGGTTATTCAGATATCTTTTCTGGCCGCATGGTGGCTTAAGTTTGAAAGTGAATGGATGGATTACGAAAAGTCGCTATCCTTACAGTCATATGCCTATTGGAGCATGATTTATGGCGGGATTGCCGTACTGATTGGGATTATGATGTCTCTCTATCTGCCGAAGCGCAAGAAGCGCTTTGTCGATGAATTTATGAAGATTTTTCAGGTGCATGCGATAGCTATTTTTATCCTGCTTGGCCTCATGTTCTTCGTAAAAGAAATCAATATCTCACGTACGTATCTGGCGATCTATATGGGTTTCAATATATTTGCCATTATGCTGTACCGTTATTTGCTCAAATCCATGCTTAAATCCATTCGCCAAAAAGGCCTCAACCGTCAATTTGTACTTATTCTAGGAGCCGGGACTCTCGGCAAAAGATTCTATAATAACCTAGAGCAATACCCCGAACTGGGCTATGAAGCCATTGGCTTCCTGGATGATTACCATACCTGGGACGGAATCGAGGAACAGCGCTACAAACCTATCCTGGGAACGATAGACCAGTTATCCGGGATGCTGGAGATGTTGCCTGTGGATGAAGTGATCTTGGCGCTGCCGCTGGATGCCCACTCGAAGTATCCTTCGATCATTGCCGCTTGCGAAAAAGCGGGTGTGCGCACGCTCATCATCCCCGACTTCTTCGATTATTTGCCGGCTAGGCCATACTTCGATAATTTTGCGGGCATGCCGATGATCAATGTACGGGATATTCCGTTGGATATGGCAGGCAACAAGCTGGCCAAGCGGATGTTTGACATCGTGTTCTCGCTGTTTGCGATTGTGATGATGCTCCCGGTAATGCTGCTGGTTGCGCTGGGAGTGCGTCTTACCTCACCAGGTCCGGTTATTTTTAAGCAGGAGCGGGTGGGATTGAACCGTCGCAACTTCATGATGTACAAGTTTCGCTCCATGAAGATGCAGGTGGATACCGGAGAAGATACGGGCTGGAGTACACGCGAAGATCCGCGCAGAACCAGATTCGGTACCTTTATCCGCAAGACCAGCCTGGATGAGCTGCCACAGTTTTTCAATGTGCTGCTGGGTCATATGAGCGTAGTGGGTCCGCGTCCAGAGCGGCCATATTATGTACAGCAGTTCCGCGACGAGATTCCGAAGTATATGGTGAAGCACCATGTGCGTCCGGGAATTACAGGCTGGGCTCAGAGCAATGGATTGCGTGGCGACACCTCGATCGAGGAGCGCATCAAGCATGATATTTTCTATATTGAGAACTGGTCACTGCTGTTCGACATTCGGATTATATTTAAGACGATTCGTAACGGATTTATGAATAAGAATGCCTACTAAACCAAACCGCCTGGTGAACGTATGAGAGATACCCCGTTTTGCCTCCGGCAAAGCGGGGTATTGTGTTTAAATACCTCCAATCTTACTACTAAAAGGAAACTTTTATATGAACAAAAAAAAGAAGATTGTGGCTTCTGTAATCATGATTTTGGCGCTAGGACTCTTAGTTATATTCACAGTTGGACAGAAACAGGAACAGCCTGGCTCGGGCTTTGCCGCTCACCGGGTCGTTGCCCATGCGATGGGCGGCATTGGGGGGCATACGTATACCAATGCCTTTGAAGCATTTATAGCGAATTATGAACAGGGCACCCGAGTCTTTGAGACGGATCTGTTGTTAAGCACGGATAATCAGCTAATTGCCAGACATGAGTGGACGGCAAATATGAGCAAGCTGCTGGGTCAGACCGAAATTCTTTCATCCGCCAAGGTAGGGGCACCGTTGAGCCACGATGAGTTTATGAATAGCCCGATAATGAATATCTATTCGCCATTGGATTTAGAGAAGATTCTGGATTTAATGCAGCACTATACAGATGCGTACATAGTTACAGATACCAAGGAGTTTGACTCCGGGTTAATCATGCAGCAGTTCGAGATGCTGACCGAAGCGGCCCGAACAAGAGATCCCACGTTATTGGAGCGGATCGTTCCCCAGATTTACAGCCGTGATATGCTGGACGAACTTAACAAGATACACATGTTTCCAAATATAATTTATACCCTTTACACCTCCAAGGATACTAATGATGAGGTCATTGAATTTGTGCAGAACAATAAGGTGGATATAACAATGCCGGCCAGCAGGGCTAACAGAGATTTTGTGCAGAAGCTCAAAAAGGCCGGGGCGCGGGTATACGTTCACACCGTGAACGAGGAAGAGCAGATTGTGAAGCTGTACCGGATGGGCGTAGACGGATTTTATACTGATTTTGTTGCTGAGAATGATCTGAACCGGATCAAGGGACTGCGCAGCAGTCTGTAGTCTTTCATATGGTAAAAAAGCGAAAAAATGTTCGTATTTTTTACTGTCTTTAAATTGACACCCCCCTTCCCGCTGGCATAGACTAGAGTTATATCTTTAGCGGAGGCAGGGGGGATTTTGTCCTGCCTAAATGACTGATGAGGGATGGAAGAACATGAGAGCAGTGCAGCAGATGATCAAGCCGTGGCGGCATGTATTCAAGCTGGATCCGGACCGTGAGCTGGGTGATGGAGAGCTGGAGGCATTATGTTTGTCAGGAACGGATGCCATAATGGTAGGTGGCTCCTCAGGAGTCACTTATGAGAATACTGTGGACCTAATGTCCAGAATCAGACGCTACGCGCTGCCAGTGGCCCTGGAGGTATCGGATCTGGAAGCGGCTGTCCCGGGATTTGATCTGTACATGATCCCTATGGTGCTTAATACGCCGGACCCGACCTGGATCGTCGGCCATCACCGCCGGGCGATTGAACGCTACGGCTATTTGATTCCTTGGGACATGCTGCTGACTGAGGGGTACATTGTGCTGAACGACAATTCTACTGTGGCTAGACTTACGGGAGCTGATACGGATCTTCAAGCTGAAGAGGCTGCAGCCTACGCGCAGGTTGCGGACAAGCTGATGTCTCTGCCTGTGGTATATCTGGAGTATAGCGGCAGATTCGGAGAGGTGGAAACTGTGCGGACCGTACGGGAGGCTGTGGAGCATAGTCAACTTTTTTATGGCGGGGGAATTACTTCCGAAGCGGAGGCTGTGCAGATGGCAGCACTATGTGATACGGTTGTGGTCGGCAATATCATCTATCAGGATTTAGAGCAGGCACTGCTGACGGTTCAGGCGGTAAAGAATACACAGCAAATGCACTTTGAGTAGTCTTTATAGGAGAACTACTTCAATGTTGTAATTCATATGAATGAAGAAAGGAGCATGTTATACATGCAACCTGTTAACATACAAGAGGCCGTTAGTCGGCTCAATCCTCCGCAGCGGCAGGCTGTGGAGACTACTGAAGGACCACTGCTGATTATGGCTGGTGCGGGCAGCGGCAAGACGCGGGTGCTGACGCACCGAATTGCGTGGCTTATTGCTAATCGCAAGGCGCCGCCTTGGGCGATTTTGGCCATCACATTTACGAATAAAGCAGCGCGTGAGATGCAGGAGCGTGTATCCAAACTTGTCGGGCCGGAGGGCCGCGATATTTGGGTCTCGACCTTCCACTCCATGTGCGTACGGATTTTACGGAAGGATATCGAGCGGATCGGCTTTACTTCCAACTTCTCGATTCTGGATTCGACGGACCAGCTGTCCGTAATCCGTAACTGTATGAAGGAACTGAATATCGATACGAAGAAGTTCGAGCCGAAGGCTGTTCAGTCTGTGATCAGTACGGCGAAGAATGAGCTGGTAACCCCTGCTCAGTATGAGCAGAAGGTCGGCGATTATTTTGAAGGATTGATTGCCAAGGTCTATACCATGTACCAGAAGCGTCTGAAGAGCAATAACTCTTTGGATTTTGATGATCTGATCATGGCTACGATTCAACTGTTCAAGGAAGTACCAGAGGTTCTGGATTTTTATCAGAAGAAATTCAAGTACATTCATGTGGACGAGTATCAGGATACGAACCGTGCGCAGTACATGCTGTGCCGGATGCTGGCTGACAGCCACCACCGGATTTGTGTAGTCGGTGACAGTGACCAGTCGATTTATCGCTGGCGCGGAGCGGATATCACCAACATTCTTAATTTTGAAGAAGATTATCCTGAAGCCAAAACTATCCTGCTGGAGCAGAACTATCGTTCCACCTCTAATATCTTGAATGCAGCCAATGGTGTCATTGCGCTCAATACCGGACGCAAGCCCAAGAAGCTGTGGACGGACTCGGATGAAGGTGCGAAGATTAAGGTTTATCGCGGGGATTCTGAGCATGATGAGGGATATTTTGTTACCGGAGAAATCAGTAAGAATGTGAAAACAGGTCAAGCCTACCAAAATCACGCCATTCTGTACCGGACGAACGCCCAATCCCGGGTTATCGAGGAAATTCTGATCAAGTCGGATATTCCCTATCAGATCGTAGGCGGCATCAAGTTCTACGACCGTAAAGAAATCAAGGATATTCTGGCGTATCTGCGCCTGTTGTCCAACCCGGATGATGATATCAGTTTGACGCGGATTATCAACGTGCCAAAGCGCGGGCTAGGCGATACGACCGTTGGTAAGCTTGCCGTTGCTGCAGCCGAACGAGGCGTATCGATCTTCCGTGTTCTGGAGACGGTGGATGATTTGGGCTTTGCCGGACGTACCCGGAATGCGCTGGTGGAATTCTACGACATGATCGAAGCGCTGCACCGGATGGTGGAATTCCTGTCGGTGACTGAACTGACGGAGAAAGTGCTGGAATTGTCGCAATACCGCTTGGAGCTGCAAAATGAGAACACGCTCGAATCCCGCTCCAGACTGGAGAATATTGACGAGTTCTTGTCGGTAACGATGGAGTTTGAGAAAAACAATGAGGATAAGTCGCTGGTCTCCTTCCTGACAGACCTTGCGCTGATCGCGGACATTGACAGCATGAATGATGAAGAGGAAGATCGCAGCGATGCGGTGGTGCTGATGACGATGCACAGCGCCAAGGGTCTGGAGTTCCCGACAGTGTTCATTGTCGGGATGGAGGAAGGTGTCTTCCCGCACAGCCGGGCCTTCCAGGACAATGATGAACTGGAAGAGGAGCGACGGCTGGCCTATGTCGGCATTACCCGCGCCGAGAAACAACTGTTTCTCTCCTGCGCGCGGGTGCGCACGCTCTTCGGACGGACGACGGCCAACCCGCCGTCCCGCTTCCTGGAGGAGATTCCGGAGGAGCTGAAGGAAGACACCGCCCCTGCCCACGACCGATTCCGCCGCGGCGGGTCGGATGTGGGCGGAGCCTATGGCGGCCGCGGCTTCGCCAGCGGCGGCCGGGGCAATTTCGGCGGCCGGGGCGGGGCCGCCGGATCTACGCCGAATGCCGCAGGCTTCGGCGGAAGCACGGCCACGGCCGCAGCTGGCCAGGGCCGCGTGTCCGTGACCTCCGGCGGGGCGAAGCCCGCAGCCGGAGCAGGATCTTCAGCGTCCGCCGATTTCAAGGCGGGCGACAAGGTATCCCACGGCAAATGGGGCACAGGCACCATTGTGTCCGTCAAAGGCACCGGCAACGATACGGAGCTGCAGATTGCTTTTCCGGCGCCGGTGGGCGTGAAACGGCTGCTCGCAGGCTTTGCGCCGATCGCCAAGGTGGAATAGATCGACTACGATTAACGATTGTCTTTTTGGACGACGCTAACCGTAGGACACTTATTGACGGAGGGATATACCTGTATGGATGTTATGCATACAATGGAAGAGCTCGTAGCAGAGCTTCAGAAATATAACTATCATTATTACACGCTCGACACACCGCTCGTTAGCGACAAAGAGTACGATGTTCTCTATGACAAGCTAGTAGCGCTGGAGGCGGAGAGCGGCATTGTGCTTCCGCATTCACCAACACAGCGGGTGGGTGGAGAATTGCTCAAGGGCTTTACGCCCCATCGCCATCTGGCTCCTCTGTGGAGTTTGGATAAGGCGCAGAATATTGAACAGCTGCGGAGCTGGAATGCCCGCGTACTGAAGCTGGTCAATGATTATAACACCAAGAACCCGGATACCCCATTGCCAGAGCCATGTTATGCCGTTGAGCTCAAATTTGACGGGCTGACGCTGAACCTGACGTACCGTAATGGCGTGCTGGAGCAAGCTGCCACGCGCGGAAACGGGGTAACAGGCGAGGGTATTCTGGCCCAAGTGAAGACGATTAAGTCCGTTCCGTTGACCATTCCGTTCAAGGAAGGTCTGATTGAGGTGCAGGGCGAGGGGATTATGAATCTCTCGGTACTGGCGGATTATAATACCCGGGCAGCCGAGCCGCTGAAGAACGCGCGTAACGGCGCGGCCGGTGCTCTGCGGAATCTAAACCCTAAGACGACGGCCGAGCGGCGGCTAAACGCCTTTTTCTACAATATAGGCTACTCAGAGGGTGTGCAGTTTAGCGATCATCAGGAGATGATGAATTTCCTGCGGAATAATCAGTTCAAGGTGAACCCTTATCTGACTTACTACGATAAATTTGACGATGTGACTGAGCAACTGGCAGAGATTGAAGAGAAACGTGCCTCCCTGGATTACCTCATAGACGGAGCCGTGATCAAGGTCACGGATTTCCGGATTAGGGAAGTTCTAGGCTATACGGACAAATTCCCGCGTTGGGCAGTCGCCTACAAGTTCGAGGCAGAAGAGACGACGACGATTCTCGAATCCGTCAGCTGGAATGTGGGACGGACCGGCAAAGTCACGCCGCTGGCGCGAGTTGAGGCGGTTGAACTGGCCGGTGTTACTGTCCAGAATTGTACACTGAACAATGTGGGCGATATCGAACGGAAGAACCTGAAGCATGCGCTCGGCACAAGAGTCTTCATCCGTCGTTCCAATGATGTGATCCCGGAAATTCTGGGCAAAGTGACTGAGGAGAGTGACGGAGGGGAGATTATTTTCCCGGACAAGTGCCCTGCGTGCGGTTTCCCGCTGGAAATGCGCGGTGCACATCTCTTCTGCAACAACAAGCTGGACTGCAAGCCGCAGATCGTCAGCCGGATTACGCATTTTGCTTCACGGGACGCCATGGACATTGAGACCTTTAGCGAGAAGACGGCAGGACAGCTCTATGAAGAGCTAAGTGTCCGTGAGCCGGCCGATCTCTATGAGCTAACTTTTGAGCAGCTAGTGGAGTTGGATCGCTTCGGTGAGAAAAAAGCGCGTAATCTTCTTCAGGCACTGGAAGACAGCAAGGGACGGGATTTGGCCTCCTTCCTGTACGCACTGGGCATCCCTAACACAGGGAAGGCTACGACTCGTACATTGGCCGATCATTTCCGTGATTTGGGAGCAGTGATGAAGGCGACAGCCGAACAACTCGCTGAACTTCCAGATATTGGCGGTATTGTGGCTGAGAGCATCGTAGGATTCTTTGCTGATCCGTTCGTGGTGACAGGGATTGACCGCATGCTGGCGCTAGGCGTCGAGGCTAAGGCCCCTGAAGCCCCACGCCCGGTAAGTACAGATTCCTTCTTCAGCGGCAAAACCGTTGTTCTTACCGGTACGTTGCATAAGTTGACGCGCGAGGAAGCGGCAGAACGTCTGGAAGCGCTGGGAGCGAAGGTAACCGGCAGTGTCTCCAAGAAGACGGACCTAGTCATTGCCGGCGAGAAGGCAGGCAGCAAATTGGCCAAAGCACAGCAGCTCGGTATTCAGGTCATTGAGGACGAGGAAGAACTGATTCGGTTGTTGGAGAGCTAAAAGCATAGTGGAATAAGCGCTGCGGCCCAGGCCCAGCATAATATTATAGATCCCGGTTAATTTGCATAGGCGAATTGGCCGGGATCTTTTGTTAGAATAAGGAAGGAACGTTAACAAAAGAACTGGAAAGGATGTACTTTCGGTGAAACCTGAAACGATATTGCTGGTAGACGATGAGAAAGAGATCGTGGACCTGCTGGATATTTATTTTCGCAACGAGGGCTATCGGCTGCTCAAGGCTTATGATGGACTGGAAGCCCTGGAGTGCCTGAACAATGAAGAGGTGGATCTAATTATCCTGGATGTGATGATGCCAAAGCTGGATGGTGTGGCCGCCTGTATGAAAATACGTGAGGAACGGAACATGCCGATCATTATGCTATCCGCGAAAAATACCGATATGGACAAAATCGCCGGACTCAGTATCGGGGCGGATGACTATGTAGGCAAGCCCTTTAACCCGCTGGAGCTGGTGGCCCGGGCCAAATCGCAGCTGCGTCGTTACCATAAACTGAATACAGGCGGTCCTACGCGCCGTAACGAGAATGAACTAGTGTTTGAGGATTTGATCATCGATACTGCGAAGCATGAAGTCAGCGTGGATAGCCGTAAAGTCAAGCTTACACCTCGGGAGTTTGCCATTCTGGAGTTATTAGCAAGGCATCAGGGTCAGGTGCTCAGCATGGAACAGATTTATCGTAACCTCTGGAATGAGCCTTTTCTTGATGGGGGCAATACAGTAATGGTGCATATTCGTAATATCCGTGAAAAAATCGAGCTTGACCCCAAGCAGCCCCGTTATGTACAGACCGTATGGGGTATTGGCTACAAACTGGACGGGCCTTCCTGATCGGCCGGAGGTGATGAATTTTGAACTCCAAATATATCAGTACCATCCGTTGGAAGTTTATATGGGCTTTCTTGTTGAGCGTATTCTCTGGCGGTATCCTGCTCGCAGCATGCTATCAGTTGGTGAACTCTATGGTGTATCTAAACCCGGCCCCGCCTTCTGCTCCTTACTCTTTAATTCTGAAATGGATTATTAACCATGTCGGTTCAGCTCCGCTTATGGCTGCGGCTGGAATCGTCAGCTTTTTGCTATTCTTTTTCATCTATACCCGTAAAATCATTTCCTACCTTGAAGAGATCACCAAAGGGATTCAACAAATCACTAAGCTCGGGGAGTCACACCGAATTGAAGTCCGGTCAGGGGATGAACTGGGTGTGCTAGCCGAGAACATCAACATTATGTCTGATCGTCTTCAGCATTCCTTATTGGAAGAGCGGAAAGCAGTAACCGCTAAAAATGAGTTGATTACGGGTGTATCACACGATCTTCGTACTCCGTTAACCTCCGTGTTAGGCTATCTGGAATACATTGAGCAGGACCGCTGCCGGGATGAGACAGAAATGCGTTATTACGTAGGCATTGCTTACCAGAAATCACTGGTGCTAAGAAAGCTGATTGATGACTTATTTGAATATACACGGGTGAATAGTGGTGGTATACCGTTTGTACTCGCGCCTTTGGATCTCAAAGCATTTATGCGGCAGTTGGCAGAGGAAGCTGTACCCGCACTGACTGCGGCTGGTATGACGTATGAGATTGAAGACGATACCGAATCGCTATGGATACAGGGGGCTCCGTATGAGCTGGTTCGTGCTTTTGATAATCTGATCACCAATGGAATCCGGTATGGTCGTGACGGCAAGAAGCTGCAGATCGGCCTGAGCCGGGAGGGAGACGAAGCCGTGGTGCGAGTCAGCAATTTCGGAGAAATGATAGCGGAAGGCGATCTTCCGTATATCTTTGAACGCTTTTATCGGGCGGAGCGTTCTCGTTCACAGCACACCGGAGGTTCTGGATTGGGGCTGGCGATTGCCAAGGGGATCATTGAACTGCATGGCGGTGTTATTTTGGCCGTAAGCGGCAGACAACGTACGGACTTTATCGTCCGTCTTCCGCTTTCACAAACGTAGCTTTTGTCTGCTCTCCTTATTGTTTCTTCAGAAAATCTTAAGAAGTTATGGAGTCATTCTTAAGATTTCCTCCTTATCCTTGTGTCAGAGGGGGATTATCCCCTTCTGAAAGGAGGGATTGGCATTGAGGAAGCGGCGGACCGTAAGACTGGGGTATCTATATATTTTTGGCGGAAGCACACTCTTGAGTGCTGCTGTTCTTTTCGTGTTATACCGACTGTTCGTATGGACGTATTCCCGTCACAGCCAGGATTCGGGCGCTTTAGTTGTGACGCTTGCCCACTGGATTATCAATCATATTGGCAAAGCCCCCTTTGCCGCCATGTTATTTGTACTGGTATTCTCGGGGTTCTTTTTGCTGCGCTCACAGAAGCCGGCACAGGATATGCAATCACTGCTGCAGGCAGCGGAAAAGCTCGCCAATCACGGTTCTTTCACGGAACTGAAGGTGCTATCCGCCGGGGAATTGCAAGCATTAGCTGGACATCTGGAGCGGATTAACAGCAACAGGAGAGGTGTAGGCACGCAACATAAAGCGCAAAAGGGAGAAGATCCAATGGAGCTCTCAGCAGCAGTTGCAGGGGATTTGAATTCTAGCTTAACTTCTGGTTCCTCCCCGGTGCTGGATACCGAAGATACCATGGCCCTGATCCTTAGGGTTAAAGCTACACTCCGTTGTCTTCATAAGGCTGAAGCTGCGGGGGAAGATAGCAATACTATGCTTCGCCTTCTCGTGAATGCCAGAGAGGAAGCAACCGGGATGGAGCAGGCGTTGGAGCGTCTGATTACAGGGTCATGAGCAGTCCACGGGAGAGGCGACCCCATGAGAACTTCTATAGAAGGATTCACTGGTCTAACATGCGTGACAGGGTCTTGCGCATCCTGTATACGTTGTTTGATCTTGGAGTAATCGTAGTCCTGCTAATGTTAGCTGGTCTTGTGTACATTCATGAATATGGAAGCACCGTAGTCAGCCGTTATTCTGACAAGTTAATTTTACCGGAGTCTAGTATAATGCTGGCTTCAGATGGATCTTTATTACGCAAAGTCCCCATTCCAGGATCCGGCTACAGGACCTCCCTACCGCTTAGGGAGATGCCTAAGCTATTAACAGCTACTTTTCTGGCAGTGGAAGACCGCCGCTTTTATACCCATGACGGGCTGGATTACAAAGGAATACTGCGGGCACTTGTAGCAAATGCAGCGAATATGGAAATAGCCGAGGGAGGGAGCAGTATCACCCAGCAGCTGGCCCGGAATCTGTATCTGAACAGAGATAAGAACCTCTTACGCAAGGTGAACGAGGCGTCTATTGCCTTGGAGCTGGAGCGGCGTTTGTCCAAAAGTGAGATTCTGGAGTTATATCTCAACCAGTTGTACATGGGGCGAGGTCAGTATGGAATCAAGGCCGCAGCTGAGCGGTATTTTGGCATTAGCGATCCCAATAAGCTGGAGATCTGGCAAATTGCTACGCTTGCAGCGATTCCTAAAGGGCCCTCGATCTACAACCCTGTGGATGATCCCGAGCGGTCTGCCGAAAGACGTAAGCTTGTTCTACATATAATGGAGCAGCGGGGTTTGATATCTCATGCACAGCTGAATGCTGCACTGCTTCAAGAATATCAGGCTCCACCGGTGGAACCGCAGCTTTCGGCTGCTGGAATATCTTATGGCGATGCCGCGCTTCAGGAAGCGTCCAGGCTGACTGGCAAATCCAGAGAAGAACTGCAGAGTGGCGGCTATACGATTGTTACAGCGATGAATGTGCATGCCCAGAGTGTGCTCGAGAAGACCTTTTTGCAACCCGATTCTTTCCCACCGGATGGGAAGGACCGGCAAGTGGAAGCGTCTATGGTGATTATGGACCATCGTAACGGAGAGGTTGTAGCGCTTATGGGAGGGCGGGAGCCGAAGGCAGGGGGGCTGAACAGGGCTATTATGGATGCCAGACAGCCGGGGTCTTCTTTTAAACCAATCATTGATTACGGACCTGCGCTGGAAAGTGGAAAATTCACTCCAGATAGTCTGTTGTCTGATCGGCGGGCGGCCTATGGAAACTATCAGCCGGAGAATCTGAACGGGGATTATCGTGGCCAGGTAACTATGCAGACGGCGATCAAACAGTCTATCAATGCGCCGGCGGTGTGGCTGCTGCAGCAGGTAGGCATAGGTCAGGCGCGTAAGTTTGCGGCCAAGCTGGGGATTGAATTAACAGAGGGGGACAATAATCTCGCAATCGCATTAGGCGGCCTGCACAAAGGCATTTCTCCGCTAAAAATGTCCCAGGCCTACAGCGTGTTCGCAAACGGGGGCAAATTCAATGAGGGGCATCTGGTACGGATGGTGAAGAATGCCCGCGGAGAAGTCATCTATAAGCACACGTCATCTTCAGCTCAGGTGATCTCTCCAGTTACAGCAGACAGGATGACCACAATGCTTCGGAGTGTAGTTAATGAAGGTACCGGAAAAAAGGCTCAGATGAACCGCCCAGTAGCGGGGAAAACCGGGACGACCCAATTGGATCTGCCCGGAGTGAGCCGTAAGGGGAATCGGGATCTCTGGTTTGTCGGGTATACACCGGAATGGACCGGAGCGGTATGGATCGGTTTTGACCGGACGGATGAGCAGAATTATATGACGGCTGGAAGCGGGATGGCGGCAGCACTATTTTCTAAGGTAATGACCCAAGCTCTGGCGCAGGCTGGAAAATAAAAAAAGCTCATCTGTCCTCTAAGTAGAGAACGGATGAGCTACCTATCAGGATTGGGGCCTTACTCGGCCGCCCATTCCTCCAGTTTGTTGTCTCCTGGGAGCAATAGTGCCAATAATCCGAGCAGAGGCAGGAATCCGCAGGCCACAAATACTTTTGTAATGCCAATAACGTCAATAAGATTGCCAATCACGAGTGAGCCGATACCACCAAGCCCAAATGCAAGCCCGGTGATCAGCCCTGACACGGTTCCGATATTGCCGGGATACAGCATCTGTGCATAAATTACGGTAACCGAGAAGCTGGACAGAAGTACGAAGCCGCCAATCAGCAGCAGCACCGCGGCCCAGAAGTGACTGACGAAAGGCAGCGCCAATGCAAAGGGAACCGTACCTACCATAGAAAAGAGAATCAAGTTACGCCGCCCGAAACGGTCTGCGAGCGGTCCGCCGAAGAACGTACCTACGGCACCGGCTGCCAGGTACATAAAGATATACACCTGTGCACTATCCAGAGACATCCGGTATTTATCCATTAAGTAGAATGCATAATAACTGCCGATGGAAGCCCCGTACCAGGATCTCACGAACACCAGGAAGACAAGAATGATAGTTGCATTCCGAATGCTTTTGCGCCTTGCAGGGTCCATTAACTTGGCCGCGGCCTTTTTACGGAAGGTATAGCCGGAATCAAGCATTTCACGATACCAGCGAGCTACATAGGTCTGCACGGCGATTCCTGCAGCAGCAACGATGGTGAAGCCGAGTGCGCCAATTTGCCCGAAAGGAATGAAAATCCACTTCGTCAGCATGGGTCCGAGCGATTGCCCGGCATTCCCTCCTACCTGAAAAATAGACTGGGACAGTCCTTTGCGAAGTCCTGCAGCCATATGGGCAACACGCATGCCTTCCGGGTGAAAGGCAGCCGATCCGAATCCGACAAGCACAACGGAAAATAGCACGAGTATATAATTGTTGGCATACGCCAGCAAAAAGACCCCGGCAAAGGTACAGCACATCCCCAGGGGGAGCAGAATCGGACGCGGCTTGCGATCGGCGGCATAGCCGATAACAGGCTGAATGACCGAGGAAGTTACATTCAAGGCAAATGAAATCCAGCCGATCTGAGCAAAGGAAAGCAGCAGGTTGTCTTTGAGAATCGGGAAAATCGCCGGAATGACTGCTTGAATAGAATCATTAAACAAATGAACAAAGCTGACAGCGAGTAGGATGCGGTAAATCGTGGCCTGTTGCGTATTGCGCTGCTCTGCAGCCGGAAGATCTGGCTTAGGGGCGGCGGTTGTTGAGTTGTTCTTCATCATGGCTCCTCTCCATATTGTGTGCTAGTATTCTTTTTTAATGTTTACGATAGATCCTATTTTAGCCATATGCAATGGATTATGGGAAACAATTTGTGCTGTAGGGGTGGGAAATATACGTGCGATAGATTATTTTCAAAAAAGTGTTGCAATCATGAGATCTGCATGGTATATTATCTCTTGTGCTTATGAGACATCGCCTAACGGAAACGAGGGCGTTGAAAAAATAAGTTGACAAAGAATAAAGAAACATGATAAGATATAATTCCTGTGCAAGACATACATAATGAATTGCAAGGGAACAAGTTCTTTGAAAACTGAACAAATGGAACACGTTGATTTAACAAGATTCATTTAATGAATCGTCAGTTTCAAAATGAGCAATCGCTCTTTTCAATAATTTTTCGGATGGTTATTTTCTCGGAGTAATTCGGGGGAGTGATCGTTCGAAAAAACCTATTTGGAGAGTTTGATCCTGGCTCAGGACGAACGCTGGCGGCGTGCCTAATACATGCAAGTCGAGCGGACTTGATGGAGTGCTTGCACTCCTGATGGTTAGCGGCGGAC